>NZ_CP097478.1 GCF_024029915.1 Fructilactobacillus ixorae | reverse complement strand
GTAATGCGAACCTCCTCTGATAAAAACATAGCCGTATTCTAGCACGCTGTTTCATAGTTTTCCACAGGGTTATTAAACCTGTGTATAAATGTTTCACAGCTAGTTTATAACTTTTCCACAGGTATGTTGATAACTTGGTGGATAACTAAAATATGCTGAAAAATCACAGCTAGCTGTTAATAACTTTTCGCCGTTACAACAATGTTTTAAGCCTTTATTTTAATTTATCAACAGCTTGTGGATAAAATTTTAAACAGGTGGTTTATTTGTGGATTTATTTCGGAAAAGCTTGTGGATCTTCTTTGAGGTTATCCACAGCAATTCACAGGGGGAACGTATGAAACTTTTTTAAAAATCCACAGAACGTTAGGTGCGGTTACAAAAATTGCTATTTGCGCGTCACGGGTTTTGTGTTATCATTGGAAAGAAGTACGATTAGTATTACTTAAAATGCGAATGTTAATTAAACAGTAAGGAGGGTTCGTAATGAAAAGAACTTACCAACCTAAGAAACGTCACCGTAACCGGGTTCATGGTTTCCGGGCACGTATGAATACTAAAAACGGCCGTAAAGTTTTAGCACGTCGCCGTCAAAAAGGTAGAAAAGTATTATCTGCATAGACCACTGACCAGTCGGTGGCCTTTTTTATTATGTAAAATATGATTATTGGAGACGAATGCACGGATGAGAAAATCATATCGAGTAAAAAAGGAAGCCGAGTTTCAACAAGTTTTTGATGCGCACCGGTCGGTTGCTAACCGCCAGTTTGTCATTTATCAATTAGAGAAACCGGGACAGCCCCATTTTCGGGTTGGCATCTCAGTTGGGAAAAAGATCGGCAACGCCGTTCATCGCAACTGGGTTAAGCGCCGGGTTCGCCAAACGCTCACGGAGTTAAAGCCCCAGTTGCGTTCGGACGTTGATTTTCTGGTGATTGCCCGCCCACGGGCGGATGGTTTATCGATGGCGGAGGTCAAAGCAAGTTTGACTCACGTTTTGAAGTTAGCGAAACTATTGAATCCGGATGATTGTGAGGAAGAAAAGTGAAAAAGTGGAAAAAAATTGCCACTACCCTGCTAGTGGCGAGCTTAGGATTAATGTTGACGGCTTGTAGCAATGCACCCGTAAACAGTCATAGTACGGGGATTTGGGATGGCTTGATTGTTTATAATTTCTCCAGAGCGATTATTTGGTTATCCAAAGCCTTTAATAATAACTACGGAATCGGGATTATTCTGTTTACCATTGTGATCCGGATTTTAATCCTGCCCCTCATGGTCTATCAAACCAAAAACATGAAGGAAATGAACGAGTTGCAACCCCAACTCAAGGCTTTGCAAAAGAAGTATTCCTCTCGTGATACTGAAACCATGATGAAGTTGCAGGCAGCGCAAAAGGAGCTCTATAAGGAAAACGGGGTTCATCCCTTTGCCAGCATGCTTCCGTTAATTGTGCAGTTGCCAATTATCTTTGCTCTCTACCAAGCCATTTGGCGGACACCAGCATTGAAAACGGGCCACTTCCTCTGGCTCCAACTAGGGAGTCGGGATCCGTACTTTATTTTGCCGATTCTAGCAGCGGTCTTCACCTTCCTGAGTTCGTGGTTAGCGATGAAGTCGCAACCAGAGACAAACGGAACCACGATGATCATGACGGTGGTAATGCCACTCGTAATTTTCTTTACCGCCTTGAACGTGCCATCGGCCTTGTCACTGTACTGGGTGGTTACGAACGCCTTTCAAGTGGTGCAAGCCTTGATTTTGCAAAATCCCTGGAAGTTGCAACGAGAACGCACTGAAAAGCAACGGGCACAGCGGCAACACGACCGGGAAATTCAAAAAGCCATGAAACGCGCCAAAAAGAGTCATCGGAAACGATAAACCAAGTAAAAAGGGAACGAAGCCGCGGCTTCGTTCCCTTTTTTTAGCTAAAATAGTTAGTTGTGTAAAATTTGGTCGATTAAATTGCCGAAAGTGATTACTCCGCGTGGGAGTTTGTGCTATGCTAGCAGGGGTCAATTATTAACTAGGAGATAACGAACATGCCAAAATACGAAGGCACAACTCTAGAAGCAGCCATTAACGCCGGTTTAATGGCATTAAACCTTACTAAAAACGAAGCAAATATCGAAATTTTACAACAACCAACGGCGGGCTTTTTCGGCTTGTTTAAACAACCAGCACGCGTCTTAGTTACGCCCCGCCCCGTAAACCAAGCAGCGAAGTCCCAACCCGCCAAGCGGGATACCGATCCCACGAAGCAACCCGCTCACCAACCAAGTCCAGACCGGTTTGAGCGCAACTTCGCCGTTGTTAAGGAACTGGGTCAGTACTTGCAAAACGTTCTACATGAAATGGACATTAACGCCACCTTAGAGGTTGAAATGCCCAACAGTAAACACGTTTACATTAACTGCGAAACCGAGAAAGAGGGGCTGTTAATTGGAAAGCACGGGCGTACCATTAACGCGCTCCAGCAACTTTGTGAATTTTATTTAACGAACCACGGGGTTAACTACGTCGAGGTTAGTTTGGATACGGCTAACTACCGGGAACGCCGGGAACAGATTTTAACGGACCTAGCTCGCAAAACGGCTCGTAACGTGCAATCGACGGGGCAACCAGTCCATTTAGACGCCATGCCAGCGTTTGAACGCAAACAAATTCACATGGCGTTAGAGGATTTTGATGGGTTAATTACGTATTCGGTCGGGAATGAACCGAATCGGGAAGTCGTGATTGCCCCTAAGTAGCTTTAAATTGACAATGGGCGCCCGCCCGCTATAATTAAATTAATGAAAGCTAGTCGATAAAGTAGTGAAAGTATTTTATCCTAATTCGCTGTGCGGTTGGGGTGGGTACTTTTTTTGTGTCTGAATGAACTGGTAAAGCAAGGGGGAGAAGCCTCCAGAAAGGAGAACCACGATGCCATTAATGACAACTGATTATGATACGATTGCTGCGATTTCAACGCCCCCTGGGGTTGGGGGAATTGCGATTGTCCGGTTAAGCGGTAGCGAGGCGCTGGCGATTGCCCAGCAAATTTACCGGGGCAAAGACCTCAGTCGGGTCGCCACGGATACGATTAACTATGGCCATATCGTGGACCCGCAGGCCAAACAACGCGAGATTGACGAAGTGATGGTGTCTGTAATGCGGGCCCCCAAAACCTACACCTGTGAGGACGTCGTGGAGATTAACTGTCACGGGGGGTTGCAAGTGACGAACCAGATTTTACAACTCGTGCTGCGTAACGGCGCCCGCCTGGCGGAACCCGGTGAATTTACCAAACGCGCCTTTTTAAACGGTCGGATTGATTTGTCGCAATCAGAAGCGGTGATGGATCTGATTGAAGCCAAGACGGATGCGGCTCGCAAGGCCGCGTTAAACCAGCTGGATGGTAATTTGTCGGCCGTGATTAAAAAGTTGCGTCAGGCCATCGTCGACATCTTAGCAAACGTTGAGGTTAACATTGATTATCCTGAATACGATGGGGCAGAAGAGGTTACCAGTCAGTTAATGTTAGAGCGCTCTGAAGCAATTAAAGCAAAAATTCAGTCGTTGTTAGCCACTGCTGAGCAGGGTAAGGTGCTTCGCGATGGATTAAATACGGCGATTGTTGGGCGGCCGAACGTGGGGAAATCGAGTTTGTTAAACCGGTTACTGCACGAGGAAAAAGCGATTGTAACCGACGTTCCCGGTACGACTCGTGATGTCCTAGATGAATATGTGAACGTAGCTGGGGTCCCACTCCATTTAATTGATACCGCCGGCATTCATGAAACCACTGATCAGGTGGAAAAAATTGGGGTGGAACGCTCCCGGGCCGCGATTGAACAAGCCGATTTGGTCTTAGTGGTCTTAAATGCGAGTGAACCGTTGACGGCTGCCGACCAGGAATTATTGGATGCGACGGCGCACACAAAGCGGATTATCCTGTTGAACAAAACGGATCTGCCCGCCCGCATCACCCCTGCCGACCTTCCGGATGATGAGCAAACGGCGGTGATTAAAACCTCTACGGTGACGGAAGATGGGACAAAACCACTCGAAACCATCATTGCGAAGCTGTTCTTTATCGACGGTATTAGCCGGCAACAAACGGATGTCATGGTTACAAATGCGCGCCACATCAGTTTGTTGCAACAAGCACTAGACGCGTTAACCACCGTAATTAGCGGTCTCACCGCTGGCTTGCCGGTTGACATTGCCCAGATTGACTTACAACGGGCGTGGGAACTTCTCGGAGAAATTACCGGGGATAACTATGACGAAGAATTAATGGATCAGCTCTTTGAACAATTTTGTATTGGAAAATAACGCTGTTTCACATGAAACAAACGTTGATAGGAGGAAAAACTCATGACACAAAAACCTGTGATCCAAGCAACCGACGTGCAGCAACGTTACGAAGCAGGTTCCTATGACGTAGTAGTAGTGGGAGCTGGTCATGCGGGGTGTGAAGCAGCCCTGGCAGCTGCTCGGATGGGCCAAACCACGCTGTTACTAACGATTAGTCTCGAGATGGTAGCCTTTATGCCATGTAACCCCTCAGTGGGAGGTCCGGCCAAGGGGACGGTTGTCCGGGAAATCGATGCCCTCGGGGGAGAAATGGGCAAAAACATTGATAAAACCTACATTCAGATGCGGTTGTTAAACACCCGGAAGGGACCTGCCGTGCAAGCCTTGCGCGCACAGGCCGATAAACATGCGTACCACGAAGCCATGAAACAAACCATTGAAAACGAACCCAACTTGACGTTACGCCAGGCCGTCGTTGATGATTTGTTAGTAGACGACGGGACGGTCACGGGTGTAGTAACTAATACGGGAGCGATTTATCGAGCGGGCGCCGTGGTCTTAGCGACGGGGACCTCAGCACGAGGTCAGATCTATATCGGAGAACTGCGGTATTCGTCTGGTCCAAATAACACGCTTCCATCAATTAAACTCTCCGAAAACTTGGAACGTAAGGGCTTTCACTTTGAACGCTTTAAAACCGGTACCCCTCCGCGGGTCAATGGAAATACGATTGACTACTCGGAACTGGAAGAACAACCTGGCGATGAACAACCACATCACTTTAGCTTTCTAACGTCCAATCAGGACTACCTGCCCCGGAGTGAACAGGTTTCTTGTTGGCTAACCTACACGAATCCAACGACCCATCAGTTGGTGCGGGATAATCTCGACCGGGCCCCTATGTTTAACGGGGTTATTGATTCCGTTGGGCCCCGGTACTGTCCGTCAATCGAAGATAAAGTGGTTCGGTTTGCGGATAAGGACCGCCACCAGGTCTTTTTGGAACCAGAAGGGCGGCGGACCGCTGAATGGTACGTCGACGGCATGTCGACCTCCATTCCAGAGGAAGTGCAACAGGAGATGTTGCATACCATCAAGGGCTTAGAACAGGCCCAGATGATGCGCCCGGGGTATGCGATTGAGTACGATGTGATTCCGCCCCAACAGATGAAACCGAGCATGGAAAGTAAGCAAATTAACGGACTGTTTACGGCGGGGCAAACGAACGGAACCTCCGGCTACGAAGAAGCAGCTGCTCAAGGGTTGATGGCCGGAATTAACGCCGCGCGGAAGTTACAGGGACGGGACCCGGTAGTTTTACAACGCTCAGATGCTTACATCGGCGTGATGCTGGATGATTTGGTAACGAAGGGCACTAACGAACCGTATCGGCTCCTGACCAGTCGGGCAGAGTACCGGCTCTTGTTACGAAATGACAACGCGGATCTCCGCCTGACGCCCCTCGGTCATGAGTTAGGGTTGATTGACGACCAACGGTACGAAGCCTTTGTAGCAAAACGGACGGCAATTGATGCTGAAATTAAGCGCTTAGACCAGTTACGCATTAAACCAAGTGCCGCGGTCAATGAGTTTGTGACCGCCCACGGGGATAAGCCACTCCAAGACGGAATTGGAGCAGCGCAGTTCCTTCGGCGCCCGTACGTTGATTACCACAAGCTGCTTGAATTTATCCCGGCCGCACCCACGGAACTAACCCCCGAAGTGATTGAACAGGTCTCCATTCGAATTAAGTACGCCGGTTACATTAAAAAAGAAGAAGACCGGGTTGCAAAGTTAAAACGGATGGAAGCCAAAAAGATTCCGGCTAACATTGACTACGATGCCATCGATGGGATTGCCACTGAGGGTAAGCAAAAGCTGAAGGAGATTCAACCAACCACGATTGCCCAAGCAGCACGGATTAGTGGGGTTAATCCTTCGGACATTGCCATTCTAGGGGTCTACATTCAACAGGGGCGGATTGCAAAAACCCAATAAGCCCCAAAAACCAATAACCATTAGTCTCAGCGGGTGCTGGGGCTTTTTTGTTATGATAGAAACGAATAAGCGCAATGTTCGAAAGGGAGTGCAACATGAAGTTTTATACCAATGACCACGTGGAGTTAGTTTATGATGACCAGGGCGAACCAAGTGACCCCCCGGTGGTAATCCTATCGGGGATTGGGGCCTATAAGGAATACTGGGAAGCCACGATTACGACCTTAGTGGCACACCACTATCGGGTCATCAACGTTGACGCCCGCAACCAGGGCCAGTCGGAACACACAAGCAAGGGCTTACGGATTAGTCGGCACGCTGCTGATCTGTTCGAATTAATTGCACAATTACAGTTAACCCGCCCCGTTTTAATGGGGAACTCGATGGGGGCGTCCACCATGCTAGCGTACCTATCGTTATACGGGGCGCAAAACGTTCGAGCGGTCGTTGATGTGGATCAAAGTCCCAAAATGATTAATGATGCCAACTGGCAGTGGGGGTTTAAGGATCTGACCTGGGAGGACTTTCACGAAGTCTTAAAGCGACCGCTTGGTAAGGCGACCTATACGAATTTTGATGAAACTTTGTTTACTAAGTTACAAAGGTTAAAAAAGCAGGATCCTTATGATGCGGAGTTGAACTATCCCCTGTTAATTGATCACGCAACTCAGGATTGGCGTGACATTATCACGCACCTTGAGTGCCCGCTGCTCATTGTCAGTGGTCAAAAATCCCCGTTTTTTGCGCCCGAAATGGGAGCAGTGGTGGCCGAAATGTCAAAGCACGTGACCGCCGTCGTGATTAGTCAGGCCGGTCATCTGGTAATGGCGGAACAACCCCGGCGCTTTAACGCGGAGTTGGTGAAATTCTTAACAAGTTTACCCGCGGAATTCAGTTTGGAAAATCGCTCACAAAGTGGGTATAATAGCAATTGAATTGTTACTAAATATTGAATGAGAATGGAGGACTTCCATGGCAGAAGATGTATTTCAAATACACAAAGCACATACTGGAGTCTTAGGTATCGAAGGGGAATTCCCCGTCGATAATAAAGAAGAGCTAGCGCTCGCCTATACACCAGGGGTAGCGCAGGTGTCCAAAGCCATTGAAAAGGACCCAAACCTCAAGGATGTTTACACCATGAGTGGGAAGTTGGTTGCCGTGGTCACCGATGGTTCTGCGGTCCTCGGACTGGGAAACATCGGGGGTGGGGCTGGGTTGCCCGTAGTAGAAGGGAAATCCTTGTTGTATAAAGATTTAGCGAATGTGAATGCCCTGCCACTCGCAGTTGAGCAGGATAGTGCGGATCAAATTGCGGCCCATCTAAAGGCAATTTCGCAATCATTTGCGGGGATTCACCTTGAAGACATTGCTGCTCCGAAGTGTTTTGAACTGGAAGAACGGTTAAGTCAGGAACTAGACATTCCGGTCTACCATGATGATCAAGAAGGAACTGCCATCGTGATCCTGGCAGGCTTAATTAACGCCGCTAAGGTCGTTAAAAAGTCCCTGACGGACCTGAAGGTGGTGGTTAATGGAGCCGGAGCCTCTGGAATTGCCACGGCAAAGTTACTAAAGGCCGTTGGAATCAAGCACATCACCCTCGTGGACGTTGATGGCGTAGTGCACCCAGACAGTTCCAACTACAATGCTTACCAAACCGGCTTAGCCCAAGAATTAAGCGGGACGGCTGGAGCAACGCTCGATGACGTGATTGATGGTCAAGATGTCTTTATTGGACTGTCCGTGGCGGACGTTTTGAGTGCCGACCAAGTACGGCGTATGGCGCAGGATCCGATTATCTTTGCGCTCGCTAATCCAGTACCAGAAATTGATCCAGACGTTGCTAAACAAGCTGGAGCTGCCGTAGTAGCGACTGGTTCTAGCAAATACCCGAACCAGGTTAATAACATTTTGGTTTTCCCAGGCTTATTCAAGGGCTTGCTCGCCAGTGGGGTAAAACAGGTGACATTTAGCATCGAAGAGGTAGTTGCGCGGGCCATTGCCGGCATGATTGAAACGCCAACCGCGGATGAAATTGTGCCAGGAGTGTTTGAGGCAGGGGTTGTTAAAACCGTTTCAAGTGCCATCGAAAATTTAAAGCAGTAGGGGTCAACCATGGAGACAGACATCAGGGAGATTAACTTACGGCAACCGGCAGAATTTGAGCAGTGGCGGCAGTTCTTGGCGGGACTGGGGATTGCGAACTTTACGGCGAACGAAGTGGATCCCGTGGATGAGACAATCGGGATCTTCGTTGCAGACCAGTTGGTGGCCACGGGATCGGCCTCGGAAAACGTGCTGAAGTACATTGGGGTCAGCCACACGGCGGACGGCAACGGAGCTTATTTCAACCAGATCGTGTCAACGTTACTGACAAACCTGGGGCAACGAGGTATTTTTCACGTATTCGTGTTTACCAAGCCCCAGTATGCAGCTAGCTTTCAGCACGTTGGCTTTCAAGAAATCGTGCACAGTGATTATGCGGCTTTTCTTGAAACCGGACCGACGTCGATTCACGATTACTTAGCGGCGATTCCAAAGGTTGCCGGACCGAGTTCAGCCATTGTGATGAATGCCAACCCATTTACCCGTGGACACCGGTACCTGGTGGAGGAAGCCGCTAAGCAGAGTCAACACGTCTATGTCTTTGTCGTTAGTACGGACAAATCGCTCTTTAATACCCAGGAACGGTTTGAAATGGTGCAAGCGGGGACAGCTGACTTTCCGAATGTTGACGTGGTTGCCGGTGGCGATTACCTAGTTAGTTATGCGACCTTTCCGGCCTACTTTTTAAAGACCGATAAGAATCGAGTTCGCTACCAGACGACCATCGATGCGTTGATTTTTAAAGAACGGATTGCACCAGCGTTAACGATTAAGACGCGTTATCTGGGAACGGAACCCCAATCAGAAACAACGAACGTTTATAATGAGGTGTTAGAAAAGGTCCTCCCCCAAACGGTGCAGGTGAAAATTATTCCCCGCAAGCAAACGAATGGGAAGGTAATTTCTGCGCGGGACGTGCGGCTGGCAATTAAGGATGATCGGTTAGCTGATTTATCCGCCTTAGTTCCAGAAACCACCGCCACGTTCATTACGAATCACAAAGCAACATTACAAGAGCGGATTAGGAAAGGAATGAAGATTGATGGAAATTAAACAAACAGCCATGGATGGCACGTTGGAATCATCTGATATTCAAATTACCGTTAGTAAGGGAACAAACGGGGTGCAAATTGATTTGACCTCAGACGTTCAAGAACGGTTTGGAGCAGAAATCAAACAAACCATTGCAGCCGTAGTGGCGGACTTTGGCTTACAAAACGTAAACGTTAAAGCAGTTGACCAGGGGGCCCTGGACTGCGTGATTAAAGCGCGGACGATTACCGCCTTACAACGGGCCCTCGGAACAAACGCCGAACCAGCATGGGAGGTACTCTAATGACATTTAAACCAGATCGCTTACGCCGAACGATGATGTTTGTGCCCGGGAACAACGCGGGAATGTTGAAGGATGCCGGAATTTACGGTGCCGATTCAATCATGTTTGACTTGGAAGATTCAGTGTCCTTAGCTGAAAAGGATTCAGCGCGGATTCTGGTCTATGAAGCCTTACAAACCGTTGATTACGGTGATACTGAATTAGTAGTGCGGATCAACGGCCTAGACACGGAGTTCTACCAGGCTGATATTAAGGCCATGGTCAAAGCCGGGATTGACGTAATTCGGATTCCCAAGGTTGAAAATGCTGGCATGGTGGAAGCTACCGAAAAACTGGTTGCGGATGCAGAAGCCCAATTCGGGATTCCCGTAGGCACTACCCATGTAATGGCGGCAATTGAAAGTGCGGAAGGGGTCTTAAACGTAAGTCAAATTGCGAAGGCCTCAGACCGGATGATTGGGGTGGCACTATCGGCTGAAGATTACACGACGGACATGCAAACCCACCGGTACCCAGGTGGAAAAGAACTTGAGTTTGCTCGGAACATGATTATTAACGCAGCGCGGGCTGCCCACATTGCGGCCTTCGATACGGTTTACACGAACGTCGATAACGTCGATGGCTTGATTGAAGAAACCGAATTCATTCACCAACTGGGTTACGACGGTAAGTCTGTCATTAACCCACGGCAAATTCCGGTGATTAACAAGGTCTTTGAACCAAGTGAAACCGAAGTGAAGAACGCCCAAAACGTGATTGCGGCCATTGAACGGGCTCACCAAGCTGGTTCCGGGGTAATCGCAATGAACGGTCAAATGGTTGACCGTCCGGTGGTATTACGTGCTGAACGGGTGATGAAATTAGCGAAGGCTTCTGGAATCGTCGACAAGGAGGGTCACTACATTGGAAAATAAATTAGGGCGTGAATTACCTAGTACTTTATTAGAAAAATTAAACTTTAAACCATTTACCACGACTGAAATCGGACATCCCGAAGTGCAACGAACGGCACCTAAGGTTCGGTTATCAACGGGAGACGATAAGGTTACCAACGATTTAAAGCAAATCGTGCGCGATAACGTTCAAGATGGCATGACGATTTCCTTTCACCACCACTTCCGAAATGGGGACTTTGTCTTCAACACGGTAATGAAGGAAATCATGGCCCAGGGGATCAAAGACCTCACGTTAGCACCATCTTCGTTAACCGGAGCCATGAATGACGTGGCCATCGAAGCCATTCAAAATGGGACGGTCACTAACATTACAACTTCCGGAATGCGGGGCACGCTGGGGGACCAAGTTTCCCACGGTTTATTACCAAATCCCGTAATTTTTCGGTCGCACGGTGGTCGGGCCCGGGCCATTGAAAATGGTGACATTAAGATTGACGTAGCCTTTTTAGGTGTTCCAAACGCCGACCGGTGTGGAAATGCGAACGGAATGTACGGCGACGAAGCCTTTGGTTCCCTCGGGTATGCCCTGATGGATGCTAACTATGCGAATAAGGTAGTCTTGTTAACGGATAACCTTGTGAACTACCCGAACACGCCGGCCTCAATTAAACAAACGCAGGTTGATTACGTGGTTGAAGTAGACCAAGTGGGAGACCCGGACAAAATTGGTTCCGGAGCAACCCGGTTCACGAAGGATCCGAAGAACTTGAAGATCGCGAACTTAGTTAGTGATGTAATCACAAACTCATCGTACTTTAAAGACGGCTTCTCCTTCCAAACTGGTTCTGGAGGTGCTGCCCTCGCGGTAACGCGGTACCTGCGGACGGCAATGGTGAACCAGAACATTCACGCTTCCTTTGGATTAGGGGGAATTACCAAGCCCATGGTGGACCTATTAGAAGAAGGGTTAATCGATAAGTTGATGGATGTGCAAGACTTTGATAAGACGGCCGCCCAATCCATGAAGGACAACTTGAACCAACAAGAAATTGACGCTTCGTGGTACGCTGACCCTGACAACAAGGGGGCCATGGTTGATCAACTAGACGTTTCCATCTTGAGTGCGTTAGAAATTGATACGGACTTTAACGTTAACGTCTTGACCGGTTCCGATGGCGTGATCCGGGGTGCCGTTGGTGGCCACCAAGATGCGGCCACTGCGAAGTTAACGATTATCTGTGCTCCGCTAGTTCGGGGTCGGATTCCTTCGGTAGTGAAGAGCGTGGGCACGGCCGTTACGCCCGGCAGTTCCATTGATGTGTTAGTAACGGAACGCGGGATTGCTGTGAACCCGAACCGACCAGAGTTACAGGCGGAACTAGAACAGGTGCCGGGCTTGAACCTCTACCCCATTGATGAATTAGCTGACATGGCCCAAAAGATTGTGGGTCAAGAAGCTGACCTCGAATTCACTGACCGCACGGTTGGGTTAGTTGAATACCGGGATGGTTCAATTATTGATGCCATTAAAGAAGTAAAAGACTAATTAGTCCAAAAAAGCGGGAGCCTGTCAAGCAGCCCCGCTTTTTTTGCTGGTAAGGGGAAACCCTAGTGAAGGAGAACCTATGAAAGATCTGTTTGCAACGGGCACGCCCCAAACAATTGCAGCGGTCTTGCAAAGTAAAGACCACAGAGCGCGGCAGCAACAACAGTTGGTGACCAAGTTTCCAACCGGAACGGTGGTGGCGCTAAAGCTCAACGTGCCCGGTCCGATCAAAACTAATGCAGCGTTACAGCGGTTGTTTACAGTGGGGCAGCGCCTGTTAGAACGTCAGTTTCAAGGTATCGCCCGCCTGCAAGCGCCCGTGGTTACTACCGGTCTTGCTGGTACAGAAGCCTTTTATGTTTTTGCCATCGATGGCTGGGAGGCCAAGCGCCGGGCGGTTGCCTTTGAAAATCAGCCGCCCCTCGGGAGATTGTTTGATGCGGATGTCCTCACGCAGGCCCAGGTGCATTACGCGCGGCAGGAGTTAGGCGAGCAAGCGCGCCGGTGCTTTCTCTGTGACCGGCCTGCCAAAGAATGTGGTCGCAATCGCACCCATTCTGTCACTGAGCTTCAGGCTTACTTTAACTGGGTTTATGCGGAGGTTTTTGGAGATGACTGAGCCAATACTTGCCGAGACCATTGCGAAGCAGAATGCGGAATCCATTAGTCAAACCGCAGTGGCGTCCCTCTTAGACGAGGTCGTGACCCATCCCAAGCCGGGGTTGGTGGATCCCGTTGATAATCGGGGACATGAGGACATGGACGTCTATTTGTTTATCGATAGTGCCGTAAGCCTGCAACCTTACCTAGCGCAGTGCTTTCAAACCGGCTTAACCTTTACCGGGGCCTCGTTACCAGCGTTAATGGCAAGCCTGCGCCCCCTCGGTATGGCGGCCGAACGGCGGATGTTTACCGTGACTAACAACGTAAATACTCACAAGGGCGCCATCTTTGGGCTGGGAATCATGGTGGCAGCCTGTGGGCAGGCCCAGGCAAAATCAGTAGGAACGGGAGTTCAGTTAGCAGAAATTATTACTACCGTTCGGGGAATGACCGCTGGATTAGTGCAAACTGATTTTGCCAATTTACAGCACAAACAGCCCCTAACGGCTGGCGAACGACAGTACCTGCAGTACGGTACGACCGGAATTCGTGGTGAGGCCGAAGCTGGGTTTCCGACGGTCTTTCAGCACGGGCTGCCTGCTTTCTTAACTAGTTCAGGCAGCCGTCAAGAACGGATTTTAACGGCCCTGCTTGCGATTGTCGCGAATAGTCGGGATAGTAATCTGATTAAACGGGCCGGCACCCCCGCCATTGTTAGCAAGGTTCAGACCCAGGCCCAGGAAATGTTACACGTGAAACACACCACCGGTCGGTTAGATTGGAACGCTTTACAACAAATGACCGAGCAGTTTGCCGCACAGCGACTGAGTCTGGGGGGCTCTGCTGATTTATTAATCCTGACCATCTTGATGGCCCGGTTAATGCAACGCTTTTAGGTTGATGGTTGCCAGGGTCCAACGGAAATGGCCCCAAGGATCAGCTAAGTGCGTTAAAATTAACGTACTTCTTGATCCGGTAAGATGAAAGTGTGAGATTAATGGAAAAGTTTATTGAACGCGCAGCCCACTTTGTGCCGGCCGATACGGCAACGATTAACCGCAAACAAGTCGATCTTCCCTACGCAGCGGGAGCCCGGCACCAGTTAGACGTTTACTGGCCGGATACGGGTTCTGCTCCGTTTCCAGTTATTATTGACATTCACGGCGGGGGCCTCTACTTTGGTGCCAAAAGTTCCCAGAAGTTAGCGGGGGCACTAGCTCTGCGCCAGCGGGGATATGCAATCGTGAGTCCAAACTACTCGCTAAGTTACATGGCCCCCTTTCCCCAGCCCGTGTATGAGTTGAAAGCCGTCGTCCGGTGGGTTAAAGCGCACGCTCCAGAATATCAGTTTGATCCGCACAACGTGTTTCTTATGGGGGAGTCGTCCGGAGCACAGCTGGCCATGTTAGTGGCAGCGTCCAGTGGTTCCGGGCACTTACAGAGTAACTTTGGCAACGATTTTGGGGTTAGCGACCGGGTAACCGGAGTGATTGCTTCCTACGGACCATATGATTTAGCTGCCATGAAAGCCCAGTTTGCCATTTTAAAGCAGGAACCGAAGTTTGCGGAAATTGGCGAAGCGGATTCCTTTGAGGGCGCTATGCTCGGGTGGCACCGGCCGGTTGATGTCCCGGAATTGAATGCGCAGGCCAATCCGGCTACGTATTTGAATCAGCAGATGGTCCCGGTATTAATGTACGCTGGGACGGGTGACCGCGTGGTTCCCTACATTCAAACCATTAACCTTGGTGCTCAGCTCGCAACGGTAATTGGCAGTGATCAGGTGGAAGTGCACGTTGTGCCAGAGGTGCCTCACGGTCCCGCGGGCTTTTTGAACGCTGAGGTTACCCAGCAAAAGGAGAACTTTTTAAACCGAAATCGCCGTTAAAATGATAAAATAGGAACAGCGTGATCAAACTGAAGGAGTAGAGACATGAAAACTTTTAAAGGAATTTTAAGCTGGGTGATCCCAATTGTATTGGGATTAGCCATTGCGCTGGTGATTAAGCAAACCTTTTTCACGGTGGCAAAGGTGAGTGGACCTTCAATGGATCCTAACCTGCATGACCGGCAGACGATTATGGTGTGGCGGCAAGCCAAGCCGAAACCGGGGAGCGTGATTGTGTTTAATGCGACGGGCGTGGATCCGAACGCTGCTTCGAATGACGGCGCAGTAAAGCGGGTGTTGGGGACGGCCGGAACCGACTACGTGAAGCGGGTCATTGCGGTGCCAGGCGATACGGTGGCATTTAAGAATAACCAACTATACGTAAATGACCAAGTCGTTAAGCAACCCTACATCAGTAAGGACGCGCAAACGGAGGGAACCGAATATTCCCAGCAAAAGGGGAATTGGGACCTCCACTCCCTCTCAACGCAGGCGCCCAACTGGTTGAAGGATCGTGGCGTAGTGAAGGTCCCCAAGGATAAATACTTTGTCCTAGGGGATAACCGGAAGGTCTCAAACGATAGTCGTTACTGGGGCTTTGTCCCGAAGGATAAGATTATCGGAGTGGTACAAACCTTACCATTTGGCAGCAACGCCACTGCCCGCAATAACATTAATCATCAGGCAAAATAACGCTGAAAACCAGCTCACTTTGGTGGGCTGGTTTTTATTTTAATGGGAATGGTTATAATTATTCTGATTTAGTGATTAGCAAGCGTGCTATAATCTGGGGTGAGGAGGACGAACTACCAATGAAAAAGCAAAAATTAATTGCAACTGTTATGCTGGCTACGACGATTGGATCACTTGGATTTATTCCCACTGTTGCTAATCCGATGATTTCGCAAGCGGCCACGAACGTGAGCCAGGGTAAAATTATTGTTCATTATGTAGATCAAACTGGAAAGTCGATTCGTCCAGCTACCACGGCGACGGGGGCAACTGGAACGAGGTATGTTGCTGACGTCCCCGCAATTAGTGGCTACAGCTATTTTCGAATTGAAAACGGGCAAAATGATAACAATGGGCCCGAGATGGTGTTTGGCGGTGACGACGGGGTTACAGATGTTTCCGAAATGACGATTGTGTATACTGCGACTGGTAATTCCAGTAAACAAACCCCAGCGCCTGGAAAGGCTACGGGTGAGAACGGGCGATCACAAACTAGTTCTCAGCACGAGAATGAGCAAGCCGTCCAAGGAACGCAACCGCATGCTAACAATTCAGCAACTAGCGAAAAGAAGCAGCGTGCGTCAACCAAACAGGGAGCTAACCAACAGCAAGCGCCAAGTAACAACCAGCAACAAACTGATCAACAAACGAAGGCAACTAAAAAGAAAAAGGCTACCAAGCAGCAGCCGGCGAAGCAGGCTTCCAAACGGAACCAGCATGGGATTTTTCTCTGGGGCGTTGCTGGTTTAATTGGCTTAGCAATAGTCGGGGGCGTAGCTTGGAAATGGTTACGTAAACCCCGGCAGACGAAGCATTAGTTAAAGATTACCAGCAGGAATCAGGTTGGATGGAAAAGCTAGCCTGACTGAATTGAGCAAGGGCGGTCCTTGAGAAGTGCGGGCCGTCCTTTTTTAGCCAGCACCGCGAAGCAGCACCGGTGCACTTCGGGTCGATTGATTTTGATTGCCTTTGCGCTGAGAAATCCGTACAATGGCTACAAACGAAAGGAAGCGATTCTCCATGGATTTTGCAAAGCCGCTCTCAGTGGATCAAATTAAAGCCATGCAGGCTCATTATGAAGCCTGGCCAGCCCACCAAATTGTGACAAATGCCGTAAATAGTAACGGGATTAACCAAACCGCCAAGAATGATCAGGTAGTGCAAAAATTAACGAATGTTTTCTCTGATGAGGTTAAAACGGGGAAGGTTGCGAACCAGAAGCAGAGTGGTCGGTGTTGGTTATTTTCGATTCTCAATACGCTCCGGCATCGGATGGCCGCTCAATATCACGTGCCAGATTTAGAGTTATCACAAAGTTATCTTTTTTTCTGGGATAAAATTGAACGGGCCAACATGTTCTATGCGCACATGATTGCCCTCGCCGATCGCCCCCTGTCAGATCGAGAAGTTGCTTTTTATTTGAGTCGCCCCGGCGATGATGGGGGTCAGTGGGCGATGGCCGCGGCGTTAATTGCTAAATATGGAGTGGTTCCACGTGAAACATTTCCAGAGAACGCCGTGACAACGAAGACTAGTGAATTGGCCGGCCTCTTAAATCGCAAATTGCGCAAGGATGGATTAACGTTACGGAACTTAGTTCGCCAGGGGGCGGATGATGCGACGATTGAAGCGACCAAACAGGAGTGTTTAACGGCGGTTTACCAAATTACGGCCAGTGCCATCGGAGTGCCTCCAGCGCACTTTGATTTTGAGTATCGTGACGATCAGCATCAGTATCATTGTGACGAAAACTTAACGCCACGCACGTTTTACCAAAAGTACATTGGCGTGGATCTCCATGACTATGTGGTGCTGAGTAATGCGCCGGATAAGGACTACTACCAACGGTACTCCTTACCGAGCCAGGATAATGTCATTGCGGGGGTGCCCATCGAATTTCTCAACCTCCCGATGCAGGCGCTCAAACAAGCTGCCATTGCGCAACTGCAGGATCAGGAAACGGTCTGGTTTGGCAATGATGTTTTAAAGCAAGTGGACCGCCAAGCGGGGCTCATGGATAGTGAACTATACTGCCAAGATGAACTATTCGGGGTTGATACAACGCTATCAAAGGCCGATCGCCTACGGACCCACGAAGCAGAAGTGACGCACGCCATGACCTTGACGGGAGTTGATTTGCGGGCCGGCGTGCCCCAAAAGTGGAAAGTGGAGAATAGTTGGGGTGCAAAGGTCGGGCAAGCGGGCTATTTCATCATGGCTGATAACTGGATGGACGACTACGTATACGAAGTGGTTGTTCACCGCCAGTACCTCACAGCAGACCAACAAGCCGCACTTCAAACCCCCGCGATCGTATTACCTCCATGGGACTCATTGCAATAAGGCACCCCGGGGAAAACCTAATTTAGACACAAAAAAAACTCAAGATTTTAATCTTGAGTTTTTTTGTTGCCGACAGGGGGCAGCTTAGAGGCGCTTGCCAAAGAAATCGTTTAGTTTTGCAACGGCCTTGTCAGTTGGTTCTGGTTGGTCGTAAAGGTCATAGTGACTAACGCCTGGTAAGACAACTAATTCCTTATCATTAGTAGCAGCTGCATCGTAGTATTGGTAACCGAATCGGTAGGAACCAAAGGCTCCCGGAACGCCCCCAACGATGATTTCAAGCGGTTGCGTAGCTAATTTATCAGCTAAGGTCAACGGATCGAAATTCAGCATCATGGGGATCATACTGTAAACGTACCGGTTAGGAGCGTATTCATCTTGACCACGAGGAGTTAGGTAGTAATCAACGGCCTGTTCGATATCAATGTCATCGATTCCAGCTTCCTTACGGGCTTCTTGACTAGCTGGTAAAGCAGGGATGTATTTAACTTCAGCTCCTTGAGCTTCGGCAGTCCGTTGCTTAGCCATGGCTTCCAAGTTTTCGATGAGCGTTTTGTCATTTTGACCAAACGTTTCTCGATAGATTGTACCAACGTTGGCAGGACAAACACCAGCAACGGCCTTGATCCGTTTATCGAACTTAGCGGCGTTCAGCGTAAAGCCACCACCACCACAGATTCCCATGGCCCCGATCCGGTCAGGATCAACGTAGGGAAGGGTATCCAAGTAATCAATGGCTGCGAGCACCCCAACGGTCCGAGCGTATGGAATTTCAGAGTTGTGGGGTTCACCCGCACTACGACCTTGGTAGGGAGAATCGTAGGCAAGCGCTAACCAACCTGCTTGGGCCAGTTTCGTTGCGTAAATTTTACCAGCAGTTTGGTTAAAATCACTGGTAGTGGGGTGGTTAACCACAATCGCTGGGTGTTTTTGACTTTCGTCAAAGTTTTCCGGGAAGAAGAGGCGACCCTGTAACTCTAAGTTACCTAAATCTCGGGTTTTAAAACTAACATCTTTAGTAGTAATCATAATTCTATCTCCTTTTCTGTTTATAAAGATATCATACACTGTTGTGTAATATCTTTGAAACCCCACTTAGGTGGATGTTGACGCTTAATACACGTTTAAATCAACATTGGGTTTTAATTCGCGATGACACCAGTGGTACTACAAAAAAGAGTCCCGACTCCAGCTTAAATCAGGTATGATAGAGGTAATTAGAGAAGGAGGAAACGCAGATGTCTTTAGTGTTAGAAATTATTGGCCTAATCTTATTAATTAATACGATTGCGGCCATCATTACCGTCTTTCGGCAACCCAGAAACATAGCTGCCACGTGGGCTTGGTTCTTAGTCCTCGTGTTTATCCCGGTGCTGGGGTTTTTCATTTACGCCTTTTTTGGCCGCCGGTTACCGAAAAATCGGATGTTATTGTTATCTGGGAGTACCAAAAAACAAGTTAGTAGCTTAATTAGCAAGCAAAAACGGCAATTAGGCAAGTATACCGCTGACCAAACCCCAAACTATCAAATTTTGAACCGGGCGCGGGGACAAATTGAAATGTTCATGAACACAGCCACCGCCCCGTTGTTAGGCAGCAATGAAGTCGATGTTTACACCAAGGGAACCGACTTTGTGCACCAACTGTTTACGGACTTTAAAAACGCCCATAGTTCGATTAACATTGAATTTTACACCTTTTATGCCGATAACATTGGGCACCAAACTTTGGATATCCTAACCGAAAAAGCAAAGCAGGGAGTGGATGTCCGGGTGATCTATGATGCTTGGGGTTCGATGGGGACCAATGAAAAGTTTTTCCGGCCGTTGATTGAAGCCGGGGGGCACGCTTATCCCTTCTTGCACAATCGCTTTAACCTGATTGATATGCGGGTGAACTTCCGCGACCACCACAAAATTGTAACCATTGATGGCGAGTATGGTTACATTGGTGGGATGAACATTGGTGATCAATACTTAGGCCAAAAAAAGAAATTTGGGAACTGGTATGACTGTATGATGCGGATTCATGGTCATGGCGTGCGGGGGCTCCAATCCCGCTTTATTCTGGATTGGAATGCGACTGATGAACAGGATAAGATTGATCCGAATGAGGCTCATGCCATCGCAAAGTATTATCCGGAGCTTAAGACGGATGGGACCGCTGTGATGCAAATTGTTGCTAGCGATCCGATTGCATCAATGGAACAGATTAAAATGGGATACATTAAGTTGATTGGGATGGCACAGCACTCCGTTAAAATCATGACGCCCTACCTCATTCCAGATGAATCCGTGTTAGATGCGTTAAAAATTGCGGTTAAGTCCGGAGTGGATATCACGATTATTACTCCTGACATGCCCGATCATCCGTTTGTGTACCGAGCCACGCAGTACTATACGGAACAACTTACGAAGTTAGGGATTAAGGTTTATGCTTACAACAATGGCTTCTTACATGCGAAGACAATGGTAATTGATGATGAATTAGTTTCGATTGGCTCAGCTAATTTGGACTACCGCAGTTTTGAACTAAACTTTGAATGTAACGCCTTTGTGTACGATAAGGACCTCGCGAACCGGATGGAAACCATCTATCAGGCTGCCATTTTAGAAAGCACGTTACAAACCAACCAAATTTTTGCCCAAGAATCCTGGTGGTTAAACTTCAAGCAACACTTTAGTCGGTTGTTATCACCGTTATTGTAATTTAGAAAGGAATGAGCGCGAATGACAGTTCCTAAGCACAATCAGCTTCGGGCCAAGTGGTTAGTTGGCCTTGCGGCGGGCTTAATCGTCCTCTGTCAGCGGCGCCGGTGCCAATAAGTAAAAACAGCTAGTCACTTCTAAGTGACTAGCTGTTTTAGTGTTCTTTAAACGGACACTGGTTTTCGTGATCATTAATCAAGCCCGCCGCTTGAAAGAGCGAGTAACAAACGACCGGTCCGGTAAACTGAAAGCCCCGGTGCTTGAGTTCGTGACTAACGTGGTCAGTCAGGGGAATGGTTTTTGGAACGGCACTAGGCGTTGGAACGTCATGAATAATGGGTTCGTGATGAACGAAATCCCAGAGAAAGTCGCTGAAAGTCGTTCCCGCATCCTCTAACTTCACAATTGCCTGGGCGTTCTTAATCACAGCGGTAAGCTTGCGCTGGTTTCTGATGATGGCAGCGTTTTGGCAGAGCTGTGGTAGCTCTGGCTCCATCGTTGCCACTTGGTGGTAATCAAAGTTTTGCAAAGCGTCCGCAAACGCCGTTCGTTTTTTGAGCACTGTAGCCCAACTAAGGCCAGCCTGCATGAGTTCCAAGGACAGTAACGCAAAGAGTTGTTGGGAATTGAATTCGGGTTGGCCCCACTCTTGATCGTGGTACGTAACGAGTTGTTGATTGGTTGATTGGGCCCAGTGACAACGGGGTGCATTGATTATCATAAAAAAGCTCCTTAGAAACCTGGTGTGTATGTCACAAAATGTGACACCAAAGATAGGCAGTTACCGGCAAAACGCCTATGTTTAAAGTTAAGCAAAATAAATGATGAACGCCTAAAGGAGGATCACCATGAAAACCATGATTAAATTTACGGATGTCCAAAAGTACTATGGCTCCTTTCATGCGTTGCATGACATTAACTTAGAAATCAAGGACGGGGAAACAGTTGTCCTGATCGGTCCGTCTGGATCTGGGAAATCTACCCTACTGCGGACGATTAATGGCTTAGAAACCGTTGAAGCCGGACAGTTACTGGTTGATGGTCAAGATGTGGCTAGCAGTAAGACGAACCTGAATAAGTTACGGACAAACGTGGGAATGGTGTTCCAACACTTCAACCTCTACAATAACAAAACAATTTTAGAAAACATCATGTTAGCCCCCAAAATTGTATTAAAACGAGGCGATCAAGAAAATCGGGCAGTAGCAGAACGACTACTGGAACGAGTGGGACTAGCAGACCAAATTAATAAGTATCCCTCCCAATTATCCGGAGGACAACAACAACGGATCGCGATTGCCCGGTCGTTGGCGATGAACCCACTGGCAATCCTGTTTGATGAACCAACGTCCGCGCTGGACCCCGAAATGGTGGGAAGCGTGCTAGACGTTATGAAAGAAATTGCGGCGAACCCCGCGTACACCACCCTAGTGGTGACCCACGAAATGGATTTTGCGAAGGCCGTGTCGGATCGCGTTATTTTCATGGCCGATGGACAAATTTTAGAGGATGCCCCCACCGACAAGTTCTTCGACCATCCAGAAACGGAACGAGCCCGGAAGTTCTTGTCGCAAGTGGAACATCACTAGGAAATGAGGTGCAGTGAATGAGTAAATTACACGAACGCCGAGTGGGGCTCATAGCGGCCATTGTCCTTGTGGTGATTTTAGTCGGAGCCATTATCCTGGGCTTAAATCACCAAAGGAGTCAGGCGCAAGAAACTGATAGCTTACAAACTGTGAAAACGACGCACGTAATGCGGTGGGGCGTAAAATCAGACACCCGCTTATTTGGATTGATTAGTCCAAAAACCGGGCAGAGTGAAGGGTTTGACGTGGATATTGCCCGCGCAATCACGGCACAAATTGCCAAGCAAACGGGGACCAAGATTAAACCGGAATTTACGCCGGTGACCACGTCCTCCAAGATTCAACTATTAAAGAATCATCAGGTGGACGCCGTAGCGGCTTCCATGACGATTACGCCGGAACGGGCGAAAGTCGTTGATTTCTCGACCCCCTACTTTCCCGCGGGGCAGTCGTTGCTAGTGAAACGGGACTCCCCGGTTAAAAACATTCGGGACTTAAATCGTCCCGATGCAACCATCATTGGAGTGATGGGAACCACGGCCTTAGAAACCACCAAGCAGTTTGCACCGCAAGCCAAGGTGATTGCGATGCCAGATAACTCCCAAGCCTTTAGTGCCCTGCAATCCGGTCAGGGTGATGCCATGACGACTGATAACGCCATCTTGTATGGGTTCTCTTCTCAGAGTCCCAATGTGCAGGTGGTCGGGGGCACCTTTACGAACCAACCATATGGATTGGCAGTTGATAAGGGCCAAACCCAGTTACAGCATGAAGTCGACCAAGCGTTGGGGACCATTCGCCAAAACGGAACATACGAACGCTTGATTAAAAAGTGGTTTGGTAACATTCCCGGCTTAGATTGGAGGGAACTACTGAAATGATAATTAAAATTTTGACTGATAACTGGCAACCGCTTTTAACCGGATTTGGCTACACGATTGGAGCTTCAATCCTCGGGTTAATTGGCTCGCTGGTCTTAGGCACGGTGTTTGCACTGATGGAAATGACGCCCCAACCGCTGATTCGTGGGATCGGAAAAGCTTTGGTGGAATTCTTTCGCAACATCCCCCTGCTCGTCATTACGTTGTTTTTCTACGTAGTGGTTTCGCATGTCCTTAAAATTAACGGATTTTGGGCGGGAACGCTTGCCCTGGCACTCTATACCTCGGCCTTTATTGCTGAATGTATTCGGGGTGGGGTAAACTCCGTGGATCCTGGTCAGATGGAAGGAGCCCGGGCGCTGGGCTTAAACTACACGCAAGCCATGATGCAGGTAGTGCTTCCGCAGGGATTCAAACTCGCCTTACCTTCCTTAGGGAACCAATTCATTAACTTGATTAAAAACTCCTCGATTCTTTCCTTTGTGGCTGGGTTAGATTTAATGTATCAAGCGAACGTCATTTCTGGAGCCAACCTGGATCCATTTAACACGTACATCGTGATTGGAATTTTTTACCTCCTTTTGACGGGACCGCTGTCCGTTGTGATGACAAAACTCGAAAATAAGTTAGGGGGGAGTAACTAATGATGTTAGCTGCTTTTAGTGCTACGAACCTCCACTACCTGTTGGGGGGACTAGGAATCACAATTGGGGTTTCCGTGATTTCGATCATCATCAGTTTTATTTTTGGAACCTTATTCGGAGTTGTTTTGTACGAAGAAGTACCGTACTTCTCGCGGACGTTACAGTTGATGGTTAACACGATTCGGAACCTACCGTTACTGTTGCTAATCTTTTTTACCTACTTTGCGTTGCCAAAACTGGGGTTAGAACTAAATGCCTTTGCGGCTACGGTCGTAGCCATGTCCGTCTTTGAATCCACGATGATTTCTCAAATCATTCGGGGGGGACTCCTGTCGGTGGGAAAAGGACAATCAGAAGGAGCGCTCTCCACGGGAATGACTAAGTGGGAAGCATTGTGGTACATCTTGCTACCCCAGGGATTGAAAAATTCGATTCCCCCGTTGATTTCGCAGTTTATCTCGTTGGTGAAGGATACGTCACTAGCCACGGCCATTGTGTTAACGGAAATGACGTTTCGAAGTCAGGTTATCTACGGACAAAATCCGAACTACATGATTCCGATGTTTGCATTGATTACGGCGCTGTACTTCATTGTGAACTACAGTCTGTCGTTACTATCTAAATGGTTTGAACGGCGCCTATCATTGTAAAAACTAGCTTTTAGTTAGAAAGGTTGTTATCATAATCATGATGATTAACAAGTTCAGCTTAACTTCGAAGTTGGAATCTGACTAAAACATTGAAAACCGGGCATCCTGCAAGGGGGTTCCGGTTTTGTTTTTAGATGGGAGGATGCAGTGGAACAATGGCAAGCCGACTGGGCGTACCAAAAATACTGGGTGATGGCTCGGTCACAACACTTGTACAATGCCTGGCGGCGGTTGGCGCGCAATAACCAGTGGAACGATGATAAAGCAGTGATTGCCCATGAGCTGTTATTGACCGCTGGGGAACTGACCCCGACCGACAAGACGCTTAGAAACACGTATCAGCACGTCTGGGGCTATTTCAAACGGGTGGCGACTTCAACTGAAAGGGCCGAGTTTCAAACGGCCCTGGCGAAATTAACGCCAGCTCATGATCACGTGGGTTCATTGTTACTGCGGCTCGCCCACCAGTACCAAGTCGAGTACTTGTTGCAGAGCCGCTTACTGCAAGAATGGGAGGATGACGACCATGCGCCTTTGGCATGAAGCTTTGATTCAGAAACTACCAAGACAACAGTTATTAGGACAACACCGCGAATGTGCCGCATTACGGGGCAACGGGTGGGGCCGCAAGCACGCAACCGTGAACTACGTGTTTACCCACTCCCCATACAAGTTGTTTCAGTTTCACGAACTAGTGATGGATGAAATGGAACGACGGGGCTATCACCCGGATTCCCGCTGGCGGCAGCCCGAATATCGGGGCAAAACCTGCTCACCCTATGCCAAGCTGGCGCCTTGTCTGCGGACGCACCCGATTTATCCCGAACACGATCAACGGTATTTACAGGCATGCCAGCAATTATTGGCCGAACGCACCAAAAAAGAGTGAACGATTAGTTCACTCTTTTAGTTTGGATTAATTTAGTTGAAGCCCAGTAAATACCCGGATGCTCCAGTTTGCGGGACTGGGCGTGGGGGTGTTTAATGGTGGAAAGATTTTGGATACGTTGGTGCGTTTTTAGTTCCATTGGCTGGGTTTGCTCTAGAACTTGGGTGGCCGCGGTTACGCTGGTTTGAAAGCGGGGGAACCGACTAATGTAGTTGCCAGCCCCGTTCACGACCACAATCAGTTCGTGACCAGCTTGATCTTTCATTAACGCGGCCACGCCCCCACCGTATTTGGGGGTTGAGCCGGTTTTGAAGTTCTTAAAGGTTAAGTTTAGGGGGTTGTGGAGGTAGGGTCGGGTTCCCTTCCGAAACCGGGAAAACTCAGTTGGTTTAGCCCGCGTTTCCCGTTCGGTCGGATGATAAACGAGTTCGTCGGCTTGAAAGTCTTGTGACATTGCCGGATCGAGCTTGAGATTTTGGTAGGTTACTTTAGCAATCTGGGCGACACTAGCTTGGTTTTCCGCCGTGAACTTCTGGTGGGGCACTTCGTAAGCTCCTGCGTTGCGATTGAGTTGGCCGGCGGCGTTATACCACTGGGAGTTGGTTAAGCGCAGTTCTTTGGCCCACTTCTGGAGGGCTTGTTGTTGGGTTAAGCGCGGGGGTTTGACAAAGTCTGCTAACGCAAAGGCAGCATCGTTGGCCGAAAACGTGTACATCGCATTAAACAGGGTCCGGACCGGAAGCCTTTGCCCCTCATGGACGTCTAAATGGGCATAGACGTTGGGATCCTTTTTGGACCAGTCCGACTTTTTGGTAATGGGGACCATGGTTGCCCAACTAATTTTTTTTGCCCGGATTGCTTTTAAGACCGCGTTGGCTGTCAAAAGCTTGCTTTCCGACGCGATGCCCACTTGGCGGTGAGCACGCTTCTCCCCTAGAATTTGACCGGTATGGGCATCAATCACAATTGCTTCTTTGGCGCTGGTTTTGAGCGGAATCGGATTTGCCGCCGTGATGGTGGGGGCGTTTTTAGTGACCGGCACGGTTTTGGGAGTGCGTTTGACCGCGGGTTCTCGGAGTTGGTAGGCTAACCCACCAGATCCGAGAGCCAGGATGATCCCGCCCCCGAGCAACCATTTCCAGCTTCGTTGCCACAGCGAGCGCCGGTTTCTGACTGTTTGTAAGTATTTTGGCATTAAGTACGGGTTCTTTCTATAAAAAAATTTCTTTAATTAACGACAATACCCCTATTATAGCAATCACAGGCGCATTTTTCGAGGGGATAAAAAAGTCCCGGACTGAGGACCGGGACTTTTTACTAAAATTTAATTTTTGAGGATTAGGAAGAAAATCAGAAAGACAATTGCGAGAGCGTACATCATCCAGCCAACTTCCTTGCCCCGCTTAGCAGCAATCATGGTGATTGGGTAGGCTATAAACCCGAAGGCAATCCCATCCGAGATACTGTAAGTGAGGGGCATCCCCACGGCAATCAAGAAGGCGGGGGCGGCTAGTTCAAACCGGTTCCAATTGACCTGGGCCAGTGATTTTGCCATGAGCACGCCGACGATGATGAGAGCCGGCGCAGTGATTTGACTGGTAATGACCGCGAGAAGCGGAGAAAAGAAGAGGGCAAAGATAAACATGATTCCAGTAACGATGGCGGTAAAGCCGGACCGGCCCCCCACGGCAATCCCCGCTGAGGATTCTACGTAGACACTCATGGGCGAGGTTCCGAGCAACGAACCAAACAACATGGTCGTGGAGTCCGCTGCTAGAGCACGTCCGACCCGTGGCATGCGGTTATCCCGCATGTAACCAGCTTGTTCAGCGAGTCCGATTAGGGTGCCGGCCGTATCAAAGAAGGTTACTAATAAGAAGGTCAATACGACCACGCAGAGTTTTGGCGTATTAATCTGATTTAAGTTGAACAGGCTTACTAAGAACGTGGACTTAATGCTGGGAACGGTGGCGACAAGGGCGTGCGGAAGCTTAATTAACCCCGTGGCCATTCCGATTACGGATGAAATCACCATGCCGACGAAGATGGCCCCGGGGACCCTTGCGCTCATGAGGAAGAGGGTAATGATTAGCCCGGCAATGGTTAGGAGCGTGAGGGGATTTGTCAGGGAGCCCAAACTAACCAGGGTGCTTTTGTTAGCCACCACCAGTCCCCCGTTATGAAACCCAATAAAAGCGATGAACAGGCCAATCCCCCCGCCAATAGCGGCCTTTAAATCGGTTGGAATTGCATCGATAATCTTTTCGCGGAGTTTCAGGGCCGTGAGGATGATGAAAAGGACCGAAGCGATTAAGACCCCGCTCATTGCGGTTTGCCAGGGAACCTTCATGCCGATGCAGACGGAGTAGGCAAAGAAGGCGTTAATTCCGAGCCCCGCTGATAATGCGAACGGATAATTGGCAATGACCCCCATTAAGATACAACCAAAAGCTGTGGCGAGGGCGGTCGCTGTGAAAACAGCGCCCTTATCCATTCCAGTGGCGCCGAGGACGTCTGGATTGACGAATAAGATGTAAACCATGGAAATGAAGGTCGTAATTCCGGCGAGTGTTTCGGTTCGAAAATTAGTCCCTAACGTTTGAAAGTGAAAAAATGACGCAATTTTATTGCCCATAACAATCTCCTTTGCGGGTAATGTTCGTGATTAAGTCTGAATATTACTATATAATCATACAACGACAGTCAAAATAATTCAAACCCGAACTTTACGCTTGGCAGCAACGCGACTTAGTCTTGGCGTGAAATGCTAAAATAGAGGGAACGAGGTGGAACAATGACAGACACAATTTTACTGGTGGGGCGGGGTCCCCTCACTGACTACGTACAGGACCATTTGCAAACTGACCAGACAAAGCTGCTAACGAAGCGGCACCAATTAACGACGGCGACTGCTTACACTGCTCTTCCCCCGCACCTGGCCGCGGTAGTGGTGACGGCCGGTCCGGCGGATGTCGATTTAGTGGTCACAGAGTTAGCAACGGCGCTCCAACGCGCCCACGTCGAGGTGCAGCGCTGGGTTTTCGTTTCTGCGGCCGGTGTCAATGGAGAGGTCCGAGGGAACTTGGAGTATCCGGGGGTGACCGATGTGCGCGAATACTTTCGCGAACAGCGCTATGCCAGTAAAATTATTGACGAAACGGAGTTGCCCTATACCATTTTCCGGCCCGGGCGGTTAGTCGCTCGGCGGCAAGGCTCTCCCCACCTCTTTAATGAGGGCGAGCCAGTTCCAACGGGCGTTGTTTCATATGAAACAATCACGGCTTTAATTGCTGCTGCAATCGGCGGAAAGTACGCCAACCAGTCACTTGCGGTGGTGGAAACAGAAACGGAGGCACTATGAGCTTACAGTTTATTCTTGGACCTGCTAGTGCGGAGCATTTTGGTCAAGTTGTCCAATCAATGCACCGAGCGGCGGAGCAGCATCCGGACGATCAGTACTTTCAAATTGTCCCAAACAACGTCAAGTTTGAAGCGGAACTGGGAACCCTCAAACGCTTGAACCTGAAACAACGGGCCACCTACGCCCAAAATCAAATTCAAACCTTTTCGTTTTCCCGGTTAATTTGGTACTTTTTACGGGACCAACCGGCTTACCAGGTTCCGCAATTGTCTCCAGTAGCAATCAACATGATTATTTTCCAAATTATTACAGAGCATGAAGCTGATTTAACCATCTACCGTGGCGAAGGCCAACAGGCGGGCTTCATTCAGCAGGTGGCCGAACAACTAATGGAGCTACAGCAGGGCAACCTGAGTCCCGATGATTTGCACCAGTTGCAGGATAATACCACCGGAGAACTGCGCAACAAACTGCACGACTTGGAGCTCATTTACCGGGCCTTTTTGCAGGCAACCGACGGCAAATACCTGTATCAAGCAGCCACTCTAGAACTACTAAATGAATCCCTCTTACGGATGCCAGCCCAGCAATTAGGGCAGTTGCACTTTTACTTTACCGGCTTTAGTGAGTTAACGGCGCAGGAATTGCAATTGGTTCACACCTTAATCAGAAGGGCCCACGTGGTCGTAGATTTAACGCTGGAACAACCCGTTCGTGAGGCGGCGCCCAGTCCAGAAACCTTTTTTGCCCAACCCGGCCGTTTATATTACCGGTTGTACCAGTATGCCCAGGAACATAGCCGAATATTGCCCGATCAGTATGCGCCAGCTCGGGACTTACAGCCAGGGCTAGCCCAATTAGAGGAGTACTGGATTAGCAGTAGCGAGTTGGAACGGAAACTTCCAAAAGCCCCCGCAACGAATCCCAATCTGCACGTCTTACAAGCGGCCACTCCCTTCGACGAGTTGATGAACGTTGCCACCAAGATTCGACAATTAGTTGCCACCGGAAAGTACCGGTATGGAGATTTCTTAGTGGTGGCCAGAAACCTGAGCGACTACGAAAACATCATTGATCCAATCTTTTCGCTGCAACAAATTCCGTATTTCACTGATATTCAAAAGCAAATGGAAAATCACCCGTTGGTGGTGCTTTTACAAGCGCTTTTTGCAATCTACAAGCCGAACCGGGCCCGCAACTACCGGTACGAAGACGTGATGAAGCTCTTGAAAACGGAGTTGTTAATTCCTAAACAGGATGAAAAACATTTTGAAGGTCTGGACAAGTTTCGCTGGCAACTGGCCCTGTGTGAAAACCTAGTCCTTAAAAACGGCTACTACGGGAAGAAATGGACGCAGCAAGCGGACTGGAAGTATACGACCGTCGTGGATGAAACCACGGGGGTAGTCGTGGATAAGAACCAGGCCTTTTCCCAGGCAATCAATCAGATTCGCCACTTTGTAAAGGACAACTTGCCACCGTTTTACCGACGACTGACCCAAGCCCAAACGGGGCGAGAAGCCGCCCAAATTTTGTATCAATTTTTGGTGAACCATGGGGTGCCTTCTCGGTTGCAAGAGTGGCAACAGCAGGCGACGGAGGCTGGCAAGCTCCAGGAAGCGGGCCAGGCCGAACAGGTGTGGAATGAATTTTGCCACATTCTAGATGACTACGTGAACGTATTGGGCGACCAGGAATTCGTTCAAGATGATTTCTTAGCGCTCTTACAAGCCGGTTTTGTGGGGGCCACCTACTCCCAGATTCCGTCGACCTTGGATCAGGTAACGATTTCAGAAATGGGGCGGTACCACCTCCGGAATAAGCGGATTACGATCGTGGTAGGTGCTGATGACCACAACTTACCGGTGCGGATTGAACGTCAGAGTCTATTGAGCGATGGGGATCGAGATCAACTAGGGGAACAGTTGGCAGCAGATCAATTTTTGGCCACCACCAGCGAAACCCAGATGGTGGCGGAACCCTACGAGGATTATCTAACCTTTCTGACGCCCCAGGATCAGTTGTATTTTTCCCACCACGTCGGCAATGGGACCGATGATGCGTTGCTAAAACAGTCCCCCTACGTGCAACGGATTCAGGAATTCTTTGGTTTGACCACAGAAACATTCCACGCTCAGCCGGATGCAACTAACCTCGATGTCCAGCCGTACCTTGGTTCACCCCGGGCGACATTGAAATACCTGATTCCGGTGGCGCTCGCTAGTAAAAAACAGCGCCAGCCATTGAATCCTAGTTGGGCAACCATTCAAAAAACGTTGGAACAAGCAGTTGATCCCACATTGCAGCACCTGACGCGGAATCTGATGAGTAGTTTGGACTATCGTAATGAACCGACACCGTTGCAACCAGAGATTGTAACCGGCCTGTACGGGCAACGGATTCTGACCTCAATTTCGAAGTTGGAAGAGTTTTATTCCAATCCGTATGAATACTTCTTGGAATATGGGTTACGGCTAAAAGAACGCGATGAATTTGAGATTAATGCGGCCGAAACGGGCTCCTTTTATCATGATGCCCTCGATCAACTGATGAAGGTGGTTAACCAGCAAAAGCTAGAACTGGGTGAGCTGGATAATCAGCAAATCAAAGAGTTGGTCACGGAGGTTACGACCAAATTGATTGAGGCTGATCGGACACAACGCTACGAAATTCTGCAGAGTTCAGAGCGGATGAACTACTTAAAGGGTCAATTAATTCAGACGGTTAATGAGATGGCGCAGACCCTGCGCAATCAAGCACGGCACGTGCACATGCGCCCCCGGCAAACCGAGGTTGCCTTTGGCCCCGGTCAGCGCTACCAGGAGTTGCAATTTGATTTAGGTCATGATCAGCAGGTCAGTGTGCAGGGTCGGATTGATCGGATTGACGGCATGGATGTTGCTGGGACGGATTACTTAAACATTGTGGATTACAAGTCGAGTCAGCATAAGATTAACTTTGCCGAGATCTACGATGGGACCGCCATGCAGATGATGACGTACATGGATGCAGTATTAAAGAACCTTGATGCTATTAGTGATGCGGACCAGGCTAAGCTAATTGGAGCGCTGTATTTGCGCGTCTTTAATCCGGTGCTGAAACCAAAGGATTTGGAGCACTGGCAGGATGTGCACGCAATTCAGAGCAACCTGTTAAAAAAACATAAGTACAGTGGCATTTTGCTGGCTGATCAAGCGGTCTTGAAGTCATTAGGTGATCAGGATGTTAGCGACATCTATCCGTTTGCCTTTAACCAAAAAAATGATAGCTTTAATAAGCAGAAGAGTAGCGTCATTTCCCAAGCCGATTTGGATCGGGTAATTCACCATACAGAACGGTTGATTCAAACGGCTGGAAAAAGAATTTTTGCTGGTGATACGCGGTTATGGCCGGCCCGGTTCCAAGCTAGATCCACCATTACGAATTCACCCTACCAAGCCGTGATGCAGTTTGACCCGCTACTAGCCGAAAATAACTATCGTGAGGTGGAAAATCTCAGCATGAAAGCAGTGTTGGAAAAACTACGAGATGAACAGAAAGGAGACCGCCATGAGTGAACCCCAATGGACCCCGGGCCAATTAGCCGCGATTCAGAATGATGCCGCTGGAAACATGCTGGTATCGGCCTCAGCCGGATCAGGTAAGACCAGCGTGTTAACCCAGCGAGTGATGCGGAAAATTAAAGCCGGCGTCGATGTGGACCAGTTACTGATTGTGACCTTTACGAACGCTGCAGCCCAGGAAATGCGAGAACGAATTCACGATGCCCTGCAAACGGAACTGAAGCACACCCAGGAGCAAGCGCCCAAACAACATCTAGTTCGCCAACTGCGCAAGCTGACTACGGCGCACATTGAAACCATGGATGCCTTTTGTTTGTGGCTAGTCAAGCGGTACTACTACGTCATTAACTTGGACCCTGACTTTCGGATTTTAACGAACACGAGCGAGCGGACGCTGTTACAAACGGATGTCTGGAGCGAGGTCCGCGAGGAATTGTATGGAAACGATCGGGATCACCGGTTTGCCCAGTTAACCCGCAACTTCTCCAACGATCGCAGTGACGACGGGTTGACTGATTTGGTGTTACGTCTGTACGAAATAGCGAACGTGAACCAGGATCCGGATCAGTGGCTTGATCAGTTAGGAGAATTTTACCAAGTTGATGGGTCCCTGACGGATAGTCATCTGTACCGAGATGATTTACTGCCAGATTTACAGAACCAGTTGGAGCAGATGCTGGCTTCATACCGACAAGCTCGGCAATTAGCCCAACAGGTTGGAATCGATAAAGTGGAGCAGTTTTTAGCGGCTGAACAGGACCAAATTGAAGCACTGGCAGAAAAGCTAGGCTCCAGCAGTTGGGATCAGTTGCGGACGGTCTTTAACCAGCAAAATTTTAAACGCTTCCCCAGCGTTAAAAAAAATGACGTGGATGAAGCCCAGTTAGCGGGCAAAGACCAATGTAAACATTTGCGGGATGACGTTAAAAAACAATTTGATGACATTAAAGATAATTACTTTTGGGCTGATGAAGCGAGTCTGCAGACGCTAAATGACGATGCAGCTCAGCTAATTCATAAGTTAATCGAGGTGGTGCATGCCTTTGCAATGCAGTATGCCACGGTGAAGCGCCAACGGCATGCCTACGATTTTACGGATATCGAGCACTTTGCGTTTCGAATCCTAACCAATCAGTCCGAAGCGGGCGTTTCCTTGCGGACGCAACTTCAGCAGCAGTTTAACGAAATCATGGTTGATGAATATCAGGATAATAATCACTTGCAGGATGCTATCTTAGGCACGATTAAGAATCCAGCCCACCCGAACCTCTTCATGGTCGGGGACGTGAAACAGTCGATCTATCGCTTCCGGTTGGCGGATCCGCAGATGTTTATGGACAAGTATCATACGTACCCGGATCCTGATAATCCTCATCAACTGATTACGTTGCCCGATAACTTCCGGTCAGTAGCGAACGTGGACCACTTTACGAACCTCATCTTTGAACAGATCATGGACCGCTCCTTTGGGGAAGTTGATTATACTGGGGATGCCCAGTTGCAATTTGGGGCGAAGGATTATCCAGACGATTTGGACACCACCACGGAAGTAATGTTACTGGCTACTGATCAGGACGATCAGCAACAAACTCAGTTAACCAACGACCAACTCCAGATTGAATTGATTGCGAACAAGATTGAAACGATGATGACCGCTGGCTTTCAGATCTACGATCGCAAGTTGGGTCAAAAACGGCCCTTGCAGTATGGTGACATCGCGTTGTTGTCCTCGACCAAGCGGAATAACTTTGAGATTGCCAGCATTTTTGCCGACCATCAAATTCCCTTGAACAGTGATGGAGCTGAAAGTTACTTTAAAACGGCGGAAATTCAAATTATGCTGTCATTATTGCAAATCATTGATAATCCTGCCCAAGACATTCCGTTGGCGGCAGTGTTACGCTCGCCGTTAGTGGGGTTAGACGAAAATGAATTAGCCTTCATCCGGATTACGAAAAAAACGGGAAACTATTATCAAGCCGTTTTGGACTTGCAAAAAGAATATCAAGAACAAACCCAGACGGAGTTCGGTAATCGGGTATTGAGCAAGGTTAACCAGTTTTTGGAACAACTAACGAACCTGCGTGATTACGCTACCAAGCATAGTTTGGCGGAACTAATCTGGGAGATTTACAACCAAACGGGGTTCTTAGACTACGTGGGGGGGATGCCAGCCGGTAAGAAACGGCAGGCTAATCTGCACGCGCTTTATCAGCGAGCAGAAGAGTATGAACGGAACGGATTTCAGGGTTTGTTCGCCTTTGTGCAGTTCATCAAGCGACTGCAAAAGGATGCCAACGACCTCGCGGAAGCTAGTGTCGACGTGGATCCCAACTCCGTGACGGTCAAAACGATTCATGGGAGTAAAGGGCTTGAATATCCGGTAGTCTTTGTGATTGATGTTCACCATCAATCCAATCAAAGTGAGTTGAAAGACCCGTTTGTGGTTGATGATCAGCTGGGCTTAGGAATTAAGTATTACTATCCTGACCGCCACGAGCAGGTCACCACGTTGCAGTACGTGGCGATTACCAATTCGTTAAAACAAAAGGCGCAAGCCGAAGAAATGCGGAAACTATACGTGGCCTTAACCCGAGCCAAGCAGAAGTTAATTATTACGGGAATTGTCAAGGGAACGACCAAGCAGACGGCCGAAGAAAGTACCTTGCAAAGGTGGTCGCAGGCGGGTCAAAGCCCGCATCTGGTGCTTAACCAGGCAAATCGGAGTAGTGCTAATAACTTCTTAACTTGGATTGGGATGGCTCTGGTACGTCATCCGCAGTCGCAAGCGTTCCTGGATGACGACTTGACCCTACCGGAGCTTCAGGCTGATCCGAGTGAATTTACAGTGGAATTTGTCCATCCCACGGAGTTAGAAGCAATCACCCCAGCGACTGAATCTGCTACTGACGTAGAGTTCACCGGACCTGCTACGGAGCCAGCGGAAATTAACCGGTTGCTGGAGTTTCAGTATCCGTTTGCGGATGCCGCGCAAACGACGGCGTATCAATCGGTATCAGAAATTAAACGTCAGTTTGACGATCCAGATAACATTCAATTAGGGAGCGTTGCTGATACGGGCCATCAAATTTTGCAACGAACCCGGTACCAGAGTGAGCAGTTTGGGCAACCGCAATTTATGCAAACAGTCGCTAAGCCAACGCCCCAGGAGGTGGGAACCGCGACCCACTTGGTTCTGCAGAAACTCGACGTGACCAAACCGGTTACCGAAGAGCGCGTCGAAGCGTTAATTAAGAATCTAGTTACGGGACAGCTCTTAACTGCAGCGGTGGCGGAGCAGATTAATCGCCAGGCCGTCGTAGCGTTCTACCAGACGGATGTGGGGCAACGGATCCGCCAATTTCCGGACCGGCTACATCGGGAGGTTCCCTTCTCACTGATTATCAAAGCCCAGCGGCTCTTTTCAGAATTTCACAATGACCCGGAGCAACAGCTCCTGGTCCACGGAATTATCGATGGCTACCTCGATGATCCAGAGGAAGGACCACTTTTGTTTGATTACAAAACGAGCTTTGTGAATCCCGCGCATCCAGCGGCCTCAATTGAGCAAATTAAGGAGCAGTACACCGGTCAGGTGAACCTTTATGCCCTGGCGCTGCAAGACATTTTGCATAAACCGGTGCGACAGAAGTACTTATACTTACTTGCGAACCAGCAGCTGGTTCCGCTTACCACCAACGAAAAATAGAGCAAAAAAGAAAGCCAGTTCCAAGTTGGATTCAGCTTTCTTTTTTAGTTGCTTAGGATTGGATTTGTTTGGTGTGGGAACGGGTTACAAGTTTGGCTTCGCTGACTGCTAAGGATGTGGTGCGCGGTGCCAGGACAAAGCCCCCCGGAAAGGCCGGCACAGCCTGCGAAAATGGTGCGGAGGTTACCACCCTTGCTTGGAAAGCAGGGGGCGCGCCTTGTGCGAAAAAAAGTAATTTAATTGTGAATTAATAACGTGATTTTTGAATTTGAAACTCCAGTAGCTGATCAGTACAATGAGAATAAACCCGGAAAGGAAGTGCACGATGCCCACCCCGCAACCATTACCATCCCTTAAGTTTCGCCAAATCTTCTGGTTGAGCTTTGGCCTTTTGGGAGCGCAAATGTCGCTAGGCCTCGAGAATTCGCAATTAGGGCGCTTATTGCAGACGTTTGGCGCGAGTCCCCAGTTATTAGCGTTTCTCTTTCTGATTCCCCCGCTAACGGGCATGCTTACCCAGCCCGTTTTAGGTAAATTTTCGGATGCAACGTGGCTACCCCGCGTAGGACGACGCTTACCCTATCTACTCGGGGGGACGATGCTAGCTGATGTCACATTAGTGCTACTCCCCAATGTCGGAGACTGGGGCCTTTCAACCCCGTTAGTTTTAAGCATTGGTGCCACGCTCGTGTTACTGTACATCGTGGCCGCAAATGCTTGCGTGGCCCCCTTTAAAATTCTGATTGGGGACATGGTGAATAGTGAACAAAAGGGTCAGGTCACGGCACTACAAAGTATCATGGTAAACGGTGGGGGCATTCTCGCGGCAATCACCCCCTGGCTGTTATCCCAACTGGGGATTGCGAATACCGCCCCAGCTGGAGTGGCTCCGCTCACGATTAAATTGGTTTTTTACCTGACGGCGTTGCTTTTAACCGTTTGTACCATTTTAACCGTGCTGCATGTGCACGAATACGCCCCGGCGGAACTTGAACGGTACCAAGGCCCATCGCGACCCACCCCGCCTAGCAGTTGGGCATTGATTAGACAGGCGCCACCGATTTTTTGGGCAATTGCGTTAGTGCAGGGTTTGGCGTTTGTGGCCTTTGCGCTTCTATGGACGTATGGCGCGGGGACGGTTGCTGCCAACGTTTACCAAGCAACGAACCCGGCGAGCGCAGCCTATCAACAAGGCGGGAACTTGTTTGGGGTCTTGTCAGGAATTTATGCTTTGACAGCCGCAGTGATGGCCATTGGACTAGCCCGAGTTCCTCGTCACCATCAAGTTCGCGCCTTGGGGCTGACATTAGCCGTTGGGGCCGTGGGCTTTGTCGGAGTCGGAATCTTGCATTCAGTTGTCGGAATGGTGGTCGCCTTTATGTTAATTGGAGTTGGGTGGGCTGGCATCATTATTTATCCCCTGGCCTTTGTGATGGATGCCGTTCCTGCCCAGAACGCCGGCGTGTACCAAGGGTTGTTTAATGCGCAGGTGTGCGTGCCCCAGATCGTTGCTTCGCTGTTCAGTGTGGTGATATTGCCGCTAATTGGGAATTCCCTGCCAACGCTGATGTTAGTCGGTAGCCTCTTTTGGATCGCGGGGACGGCCGCCGTAGGCTTAGTAAGATTACCCTAATCATGAAAAACAGAAAAAAAGCGCTCACCGAGGTTCGGTCAGCGCTTTTTATGTAATTAGTTATTGTGAACGGTTTTAGCTTCCTTAAAGAAACAAACGTATTCAAAGTAAGCTAGTAAGAGAGCGGAAACTAAGGCACCCCAGATTCCAGCCATGTAGTATAGTCCGAGTACAGCGGTAATTCCAATGGCACTAACCGTTAAAATTAAGGACCAACGTTGCATGGTTGATAATTCTTGAGTATGGCCCATGAAACTAATTCCAAGGACCCCGGCACTAACAAAGCCAACGATTCCAATTAAAGCATGTAATAAAATAATCATTGCGATTCTCCTTTCTTTCTTATCTACACTTCTATTTTACCATGTTTCCGCTTACATGGGTGTAACCGGTTTGAATTGTTAAGGGATTTGATTATTATTTAACTTTGTTTACTAATACTTAATACAAATTATTTTTTGCATTATCAACATAAATAAAAAATAATATATTTTGTAAATTAAATCGGGAGTCATAGTAGTGTTGCATCTTATTATAAATAAATAATCCTGAATCTGCCTTAAATCTGTTTTGGAGTATTCTTTTTCTTTTAATTTGTTTATTCTTTTTATCAATGTATTTTCGGAGGTATAAATATCTAAAATATTAAATATATGTGATATTACTTGTGTTAATGCTGGAAAAAATACTATTAGAATAGAAACTAAACTATAGTTACGCCATATACTTATAATCCAGATAACTATAAAAAATAATATAATTGAAATAAATAGTAATAAATTGAGATTTTTGTCCCATTTCAAATTTTGACATTGACAATTTAATATTATTTCATTCTTATTTTTATATTCTTCAGGTATTTTATACCAATTTTTTAATGTTTTTTTCTTACTTTCTTTATAATTTTCCAGGTAATCTACTTGTGGTTTTTCACCGACTAAAATATTGTTCCATGGAAGTTTATATAGTGATGTATCGAATAATTCTTGAATAGTGGCTGCATTTTTCACCTTATTTTTGGATATTCTAATTATAATAAAAGATATTATTGAAAAAACAATGGAAAAGATGGTAGTGTAATATGAGTATGATTTTATAAAAATTAATATTACTGATAATAGAAATGGTATTGTACTAATTTTTTTTGCAAATGAGTATTTTTTTCTTTGCAATAAGAGAAGATTAATCATATCTTCATTATTCTGATGTTCTGAAAAAAGAATATAGTTTTTTCCACACATATTTTAATCACCAAAAAATTGAATCCATTTATTTTTGGATTGCTCTTCATTGCAATTATCTTCTAAAGTATTTGCACTACTTACAATTTCAATAAATTTATTTACAGTATCATTTATACGTAGTTGCTCAAAAGAATCTAAATGATTGAGGTTATTTTGAATATGTTTTCTATCTTCTACTGGGTTAAAAATTGCTGTTTTTAAATATTTTAAAAATTGTTCAATAAATATCCTTAATTTGCTAATTTCCATTGATCCTGAAATATCTAAAAAATCTAATACGATTGTTTCCATTAAATAAGAGTCTATATTACAAACATAATAATGGTTGTTTTTCCAATATTTTAAAATTCGAATTGCTTCTCTGATGTCTACATTAGATTTTTTTTGGTAGTTATTTAAATTTTCCCTGTCTATTCGTGGATTTGTTTTTTACCACGTTCCTTTACCATTTGGCATTATGTAATAGTAATTACCTTTTGAATCATATACAGTTCTAAATCCTGGAATTATATCAAATCCCCATTCATAACTGTTTAAATCTAGTCTAATAACTTGATTATTTCTTTTTATCTCAGCATTTCTATATTGATTAATAGATTTTAAATATTCTTTCAATCGATTCATAAGTTTTATAGAACTTAATCCATTTTCACCAACAAATTTAATTAAATTTGTAGCATTTTCTGGTACATTTATTTTTATATCATTCCAATTACTCGAATCAAAATTTGCTGTAGAACCACATGCGTTAAAAACAATCATTTGATCAATATCATCAAGAGGTTTAATTTGTGTTTTACGTGCGTAAGACCCCATTTTAACATCGTATTCATTAGGATATAGTGATGGGAAACCACTCCTGTTACTTAATTTTGATATCTGTTCAATTAGCCAGTCTCTGCTTCTCTTCCCTTCACTATTCTTATTTTTCGAAATATTAATATTATCTTTTACATAATCAGAAAACCAAGAACTAATGCTCATAAAAAACCTCCATCTGTTAAAACGAAATAATATGTTTGCCTCTTAAATAAAAATAAAACTAAAATATGAAAGTATATCTTCAATATTATAATTTAATTTCTAATATATTTCTATTAATTAATTTTTGGATGTTTAATTATTTAAAACAAGAATAATTAATTTGCAATTAATTATACATGGATATTTCAGATTTATATATCTCTGCTATACTAATAAAGACGATTATTGATATAAAACAGACACAAAATGTTAATATTTTGGAGGAAACTATATTGAATAATAGCAAATACGCGGTTCAGGTCATTCCGGAAAACGAACGGAACATGAATTACTGGGATATGTTTGCGACCTGGTTTGGGGCGAACGCGAACAACGGAACCTGGTTTCTCGGCGGGGTCGTGGCCGCCTGTGGCTTAATGGGGGGCACCCTGGCCACGCTGATTGCCGGCGTGCTGGCCTACCTCTTTTTGAGTATGATGGGGTACGTTGGTTACCAAACGGGGGAGACCACTACGGTGCTTTCCCGGGGTTCATTTGGAATTCGGGGCAGTCTGATTCCTTCGTTAATCAACATTACCCTCTTCTTGGGCTGGACGGCCGTGAATACTTTTATTGCTGCTACGTCCCTCGCTTTTATTTTTCACAGCCTGTTTAAATGGCCACTATTTGGCCAGCCCGGTGGTAACCTGGGCATGATTGTCGGGATTGCCATCATGAGTGTGTTGCACATTCTAAGTATTGTAGCCGGGCAACGTTCCGTGCAGCTGGTGGAACGAATTGGGGTCATTTTAGTCATTATTTTTGTGATTTTAGAAACGATTGTGGTGTTTAAAAACGTTTCGTTGACCGATTTACTTCACTACCACGTTCCCGCCTCCCAAAAGATGGCGTTGGGACTGGGCATTGATACGATTGCCGCCGCGGGACTAGGCTGGGTCACTGGTGGGGCCGATTTTACCCGGTTTACCCGCAGTAAACACGTAGCTGTTAGTGCGCCATTCTGGGGGGCGTTGCTGGGACTACTTAGCTTCATCCTGATTGGAATTTGTACCACGATTAGCGTGGCGCTGACGTCAGGCAGTTACGATGCTAATAACTCTGATCCTAGTATTATTGCCAATAAGCTTGGCTTAGGCTTCATCGCCATGATCGTAATTGTGTTGACGAGCATGACTGCTAATGCCGTTAACATTCAGGCCGGCGCCTCCGCTTTGAACAATGTGTTTCACAAGGTGAGTTTTAATAAGGCCCTCGTAATCATCACCGTGGTTTCGATGTTATTGACCTTTGTGCCGTTATTGAGTGGGAGTTTCCTGGCGGCTTTCATTGCCTTTCTAGACTATACCGGGATGTTACTAGGCCCAATCATCGCCATCATGTGTGTGGATTACTTCTGCCTGAACCGGGATAACTACACGCCAGAGACGTTGGCAAATCCCAAGGGGCCGTTATGGTATCAGGGTGGCTACAATGTGATTGCCGTAGGAACTCTAGTGGTAGGGGTGGTTGTCTACCTGCTGTTGAAGCAGCTGCCGCTGATTCAGGCAACGATTGGGGCGACCTTTATTACAATGGCACTCTCGGCCGTGGTTTACTACGGCTGTTCCCGGGCCTTTGGTTTGGAAAAAAAGCACAGCATACGGTAAAAAGTATGCTATACTAACGACATAATAAAAAGTTGGGGTGCCACGAGCTGAGATTAAACCCATTGAACCTGATGTAGTTAGAACTACCGCAGGGAACGATTATCGCGTTAGAAATGACGATTGTTACTAGTGCAATCTTAATTTGTCTTTCTGAAGCACTCAGCTGTGGTTGAGTGCTTTTTATTATGCAGAAATCACAAACGGAGGATGAAAGCATGAAACATTGGTTAGCAGCTTGGCATTTGAAAAACATTATTTTAGTTACTTTAATCGGAATCGTGACCGGATTAATTTTCTGGATTATGAATCCAATTTATACGGCGGTGACGGCCTTGATGACGCCCATGGGGTTAGCACCATTTGCTGGGGCTGCGTTACTAGGTTTTTGGACCATTTCGGGACCGTTGGCCTTATTAGTCGTACGGATTCCCGGCTCCGGGTTGTTAGCAGAATTACTCGGATCTGTGGTAGAAATGCTCCTCGGCGGTATTTGGGGCGCAGCAACTTTGATTTCCGGGGTAGTCCAGGGAGTTGGTTCTGAACTCGGGTTTGCGGTGACCGGCTACAAAAACTACAGTTGGCTGAGCGTGACGTTAACTTCGATTACGACGACCATTGTGACGTTTGGGTTTCAGTTGTTAAAACATGATTATGCTGGCTTTAGCGCTGGGTTGATTGTGGCGTTGTTTTTAGTGAGTTTGGTGTCAGTATTTCTCTTCAGTGGGGTATTATCACTGTTGATTGCACGGATGCTGGAACGGGCGCACTTGTTAGAAAAATAAAGTGGTAATTGGCATTTGAAAGGAAAAAAGCGATCGGCATTATTGCTGATCGCTTTTTTGGTTGGTTTTTTAGAAAGCGGGTTTTATAACCGAAAACCAGAAAATATTGAGGCCTTTAAGCTGTAAGTACCGTCCTGCATAACAGTATAAATTCCAACCGTGCCACTGCCACCTTGGGCGCGGAGGGATTTAGATACGACCTGAACCTCGTATTGATGATTAGCGGTCGAAAGAAGTTCGTATCCATAATCTGGATTATTGCCGAGTCCATTCCGGAGGGGATTAATGGCTGCCTCTGGGGTAGTAACAACGGTATCGCTCCCGTTGGTCTGGTCTTTTAGTGACTGCGGATCGGACGACTGATTGGCACTAGTTTGGGTAGAATTGCCACCGTCCTGATTTGCAGGCGCCTGATTTTTACTGGCAGCGCTAGCAGGGGTAGGTTGGTTAGATGATGGGCTAGCCTGGGAGTTTGAAGCGGTAGCTTGAGAAGCTTGCTCTTTAGATGCAGAGGAACTTGGTTTGTTGGCTGGCTTGGCAACTAGTGGCCCCGATCCGTTAAATAAATCTTAATCATGGCGATTGAGATCCAGCTGACCAACAGCAGGGGTAAAACCATTAGATTAAGGGTGTTGATATCTAAATTTTCGGCGGAAATCCCTGCCTTGGCAAAGACCTTTAAATTGGCACGAGAGCCCGTTAAAAATTGATAGAGGGTCAGGGCAATGGTAGTCCATTGGATGTAATACTCAACTTGCATAACCAACAAGCTGTTAGAGTTTTTAAAGAATTTTAACCAGCGGATGACATAAAAGTTGAGAATCCCACCGATAAACGTGGCGGCGAGACAGAAAGTGAGAATTCGAATGTGGTAGTGCAACAGTTTGACCATGAGAAAATAGACACCACTGACAGAGATTAGGAGTGCGATGCTGGACGTGATTTCCATCAAAAAGAAGTAAACACCGGACTTTAAAAATAAAAATTTGTCTTGCGAGCGACCGGCAATAAACCCGATGGCTAGTAATAAGCTAATTAAAATAATGATGCTAATTATCATAGTGATCTCCCTAAACGTAAGTTACTCTCTAATGATAGAGGACCTGAATGACGAAGGGAATACGATTGGTGAAATTAATGAAACAAAACTCCCTTTAATTAAAGCTCATGATAAGAAGCTAATGAAAGCACAGAAGCGATGCTTAAATCATAGTTAGTTATTGTTAATGCTTGCATAACCGGAAATAAGTAAATTCAGAAGAAAACCCCCATAGTGTTCAAAATAAGCTTTTGGGGGGGTTGTGTAAAGTTGACGATTTACTTTAAAGCTGCTTTAGGTTTAATTTTTGGTAGAAAGTTTGATCATTCAAGGTGGCCAATTGGTTATAGGTTTCTACTAAGAATGAGTAGGGCTTATCAACATTGTTTTGCATCGCTAATTCCCGCTAACGTAGCGAAGTTGCTCCGACGGCAACGGGATCAAAAATAACGGGACGGTTTAATTCATTAGCGGTTTTTCCGGCGTTAAGCATCATTGCTTGAGATTGTGGATTAGTTGATCCCAGATTTAAAACGACGGCAGTTGCTAGGTTAGTTAAATCAGCTGCCTCGAGTGGGTCTGCCACCATCATTGGTGAAGCACCAAGGTAGTTAATTGCATCTGCGACCCGTTGCGGGGTAACTTGATTGGCGACGTTAAGAATAATTGGTTGGTTAGTCTGAATGGCCTGCAATAAATTAGTTTTCATGATGCACTCCCTTCGTTTGTAATGTTTGGATGGTCATCGGCAAGTGCTGACTGGTTGTAATTGCCGAAATAACTGCAACTCCAACGGATGGAAGTTTTTGCAAATTAGTGACATTTTTTTCATTAATCCCACCGATGGCAACGATGGGTAAGGTAGTATGAGCTTGAATGGTTTGGAGGCCGGCAACGCCAAGTTGTAGGTAACTTTAAGGGTGGGGTTGGTAAGACAAAAACTGCAACAATGTTATCTTATGAATCTGCAACGAAAAGGAAAAACATTAGTTATAGATTTAGATCCACAGGGGGATGCATTAAGCGTACTAGCTAAGACCTTAAATATAAATAAAATACATAAAACATTACTAATGGATTTATGAGTGGAAATTTAGAAAATGAAGTAACTCCAATAATATCTAATTTAGATTTAATTGCTGAACACTCAATTTAAAAATTTACTTAAAATTTTAATAAATAAATTCACGGGAAATGAAAAAACAAATAAATTACTTAAGTAATTTATTAAAAACTCTAAAAAATAAATATGATTCAATAAATATATGTCCCCCCAACAATTAGTGATTTTAGTGATAATGCAATGGCAGCGACAAATTATTGCATTGTAATTCTACAAACGCAGGAACTAAGTTTAGAAGGTGTAAAAACATACATTGATTACATGCAATATCTTATTGATAATTACAATATACAAATTGATGTTCTAGGAATACTTCCTTGGATTATCAAACCAGGTGGAAGAGTTGATGAGGTTATTTCTATGAAACAAAATAATAACGGATCCCCAGATTAATGGGATTTAAAAGCCCACAATTTATTCAATAAGGTTCTTACAGAATTAGACAACAGACAAAAACAATTTGAATGATTGGGAAGTTATAAATTTGCCAAAAAATACTATTAACCCCCCTACTGAACCATAATAAAAATAATTTTCAAAAAAAGAAGTAAACATTGACGGGAATAAGGATTTTGATTTTTCACAAAATAAAAAAGAAAAAAATCTAATCCTACTACTTAAAGAATTGATAAAAGAACCTTACAAAAAGTAAAATTATTGTCTTTTTTCATTTCGCCCAAAAACGATTTACAATCAAAGACTAACTTCAATGATATGATTAATAATGTAATAAATGATTACGTATCCAAAAATTTATCAGATAGATAGCAAGACACATTCAATCAGATGTGTGAAAAAAATGGTCTATAAGTAAAAATAGATGAATCTTTAGCTTAATTTATTACCCCGTCTATTTTTATTTTACACAAAAAACAATGTTACATAATAAAATAAACTGTAACATCAAATTTATTCAAAAAAAGGGATTAGCTTAAATTAAGCTAATCCCTTTTTAGTTATTAACTAACTTTCTTTCGTGTAACCCAAATGGTTACGCCTGCAACAACAACAACTACTACTACTGGCATGTAAATATCACTCTAATACTATATAATTTTAGAATCAACGTTGTATTCTATGTATTTAATTATCTTTATTTTAATATAAAAAGTCAACTCTACATTTTTTTGTATAATTATACTGCATAAGGAGGACGACTAATTGTTAAATATAAATAATGTAACTAAAAGGTTTAATGATACAGTGGCTTTAGACAACTTATCCTTAAACTTATATTCAGGCGAAATACTAGGTTTAATTGGTAAAAATGGAGCTGGTAAATCCACAACCTTTAAGTTGATTTTAAATTTCATAGAACCCGACTCGGGATCAATCTATTTAGATAATCATAAATTATCTAAAAATGATTTAGATCAAATCGGCTACATGCCGGAAGAACGTGGTTTATATCTGGATATGTCTGTTAAGCAGCAAGTATTATATTTTGCTGAACTTCATGACTATGATAAAGATAAAGCACTTAAAGGGCTTGATTATTGGATGAGAAGGTTAGAGGTTAAAGGTTTCATTAATTACAAAATAAAAGCTTTATCAAAAGGAAATCAACAGAAAATCCAATTAATGGCTGCTTTTATTCATCAACCTAAACTTTTAATTTTAGATGAACCTTTCTCTGGATTAGATCCCATTAATATAGAAATCTTAATATCAGCAGTGAAGGAATTACAAGAAAACGGGACAGCTATCATTTTTTCTTCACATGATATGAGGAATGTTGAACAGTTATCAAATAAGCTCCTGCTTTTAAATAATGGTAAAACAATTTTAAATGATGACTTAATTAAAATTAAGGATAAATTTGGAAAAACTAATCTATACATTGAGGGCCCGTTCAAGAAAGATGATCTAATAGACTTGCCTAATTTAGTAAAAATAGCAAAAGACTACTCTGGATATCATTTAACTTTTACCAGTAAGGAAGCAGCGTTTAATGCTCTGGTTAATTTAAAAAATAAATATGAATTAAGCGGATACCGATTATTTAATCCTAGTATGGATGAAATTTTTAAAATGAAAATTACAAAAAAGGAAGGTAAGAATGCATAAAATCCTAGTTGTTGCTAAAAATGTTTTTTTAACTCGAATTTTAAAACCTACTTATTACTGGATGATTATTGCACCAATTATTTTAGCAATCGGTGCAATTTTATTTAACCAATATGTTAATAATCAGAGTAAAACAAATAAGCCAGAAATAGCAGTTATTGCTCCCGATTCAATCAAGAAAACAATTATGAATGAAAATAGATCATATGCCATCAAACAGCATGTACAAACAGTTAAAGAGGGTAAAAGACTTATGATTGATGGACCGTTGGATGGGGTCTTGTATATAGGTAAGGATTTTAAAAGTACAAAATATATTTATAACAATTTATCCGACAAAAAAAATCCACTGCCTGATATTCAAAATGATATCAATTCAGCAAGGGCAATGATCACGGCAAGTAATTTGAATTTAAGTAGGAATGATCTAAATAATCTTTTTGGGAACACCAAAATTAAACAAGTAGACTATAACTCGGGTACAAAAAGAGAAAAACCTGTTTATAATGGCTATACTGGAACAGAATTATTTAGTGAAGCAGTAGTAATTTTAATGTTTTTCCTCTTAACTAGTTATATCAGTATAACTGGGACAGAAATTGGTAAAGAAAAAGGTGACCATGTTTTAGAGAGCGTAATCGCATCAATCCCACCTAAAGATCATTTTTCCGGAAAAATGTTAGGAATTAGCTATTTAATGATATTTCAAATCTTTATCTATGCAATGTTATTTGGGATTGCTAAAATCTTTTTGAGGATAATCGGCAAGCAAAAATGGCTTGATTTATCTATTTTCAGAGGAATCACAGCTCAATACGCCATAATTACAGTATTATTAATGATTACAGCAATCATGTTATATGTACTATTTGCCGCCTTAGTTGCATCTTTTGTATCAAGAAATGAAGATATCTCACAAGCAACGAGTATTGTTAGTTCTTGCATGCTAGTTCCATATTTTATTAGTTTTTTAACCCAGGAAACTCCTAACAATACCATCTCTGTTTCACTATCATTTATTCCTTTTATTTCTCATAGTATCATGCCTATCAGACTATCTAAATTTGCTACTGGTTATTCCTCAGGTTGGATATCGCTTTTTGTCAATATAATTGCAGTAATAATAATGTATCTGATTACTTCTAAAGTGTACTCAAAGAATGTCTTTAATTACTCTAAAGACAAGCCACTCAAAAACATGTTAAGATTAGCGACTGGCAAGTAATAAAATTTGATTTTTGTATTTTTGGAGTGTACCCTAATTACCCAAATTAGAGTACACTTTTTCTTTACCTTGCAACGCTATATTTTATGTACGTTTTGGTGGGTTTTGGGTATGATAAAATCAATGGTTAATTATACTGTGTATTTTAATTTTGGGGTAAGGGGCTTCCGCTATGAAATTTGGCTATGCAAGAGTAAGCTCAGTTAGTCAAAATTTGGACCGATAACTTAAGGCTTTAAAAGAAGCTGGCTGCGAACAAATTTACCAGGAGAAAAGATCCGGAAAGAATTTAGAGCGCCCCGAATTGCAAAAGCTTTTGCAAATAATTCATGTTGGCGATGAAGTCGTGGCTTTGGATCGATTAGGGAGAAATAACCAGGATATTATGAGCGTTATGAATCAGATTAGAGAAAAGCAGGCCATTATCATTACCATCGTTTGAGGGGGTAACGGATCCAAATCTAAAAGCACTTTTAAATAACCTCATCATTGAAATTTATAAATACCAGGCAGAAGCAGAACGCCAAAAAATCAAAGAACGGCAGCGACAAGGAATTGAGCTTGCAAAACAAAATGGCTCATATCGAGGCAGGGATAATAAATACTCACTCAATTCAAAGGACCCACAGGGTCGATTAATTGCTCAAGGTATGATCAACATGTTTAATGCTGGTTTAGGGAACAGTCAAATTGCTAGAAAATTAGGAGTCAGTCGGAAAACTGTCTACAATAAACGGAAAAAATTTGAAGCTAAAGGAATCATTTAACCTAGTCAGATCCGCATAACTATTTTATTGGGTTAACAAATTAATATTCAGCGCGTTATCTTTAAGAAACACGAGGTGGCCAGCTTGGCAAATTTACCCGATAAATATGAATTTAATCTAGCAGAAAACAGACGTTACGCCCAGGACACCTTGATCCAGCTAGTACACACTATTTCTCGTTTTGAAGGAGTCAAAACGACGTTAACGCAAACCAAAATGATCATTGATGGTATGAGTGTCCAGGGCGTCCCGGTTGCAGATATTTTAACGATTGTTAATTTAAAACGGGGCTGGCAATATATTACTAATTTAAGTCATCCCCTAGATTTACAGGTCGAAAAAGAAATTAATCGTATTGTGGCCGCTGAAGATTCACTGGATCCGGGTAGTTTTCGATCGGGAGCTGGGAATGTTGATTTAGGCTTAGGAAAGTCATTCGAACCTCCGCTAGTTAATGAAAAGCAAGAACAGGTTTTTTTAAATAAAACTTTACAAGATACTAGCTTAAGTACTACTGATCGGGCGCTCACGATTATGTACCACAACATGCGAAATCAAATTTTTTGGGACGGAAATAAGCGGTCTGCAGTTTTAGCAGCTAACAAAATCATGATTGATGGGGGAGCCGGTTTAATTAATGTTCCATTAACCAAATGGGGTAAATGGACTACGCTCATCAGTAATTATTATCTAACTGGCAAGATAAACAAATTAAAAAAATGGACTTATAATCATGGAGTGCAAGGATTTTAAATAAGAAAAAATAAAACGTTAAATCAGCAAACTACCCCGCAAAAAGATATTTGAAGTAATAACCAATAAATTATTTGAGATTATCCTAAAATTAATTGCTATAAAATAAGAAAATCCAGGACTATCTAACAATAAATAGTCCTGGATTTTTTTATCCTTCTTTTATTCATTTACGGTGAATCATTGGTAAAATTTTAGCTAAAAACGTGTTCATCTAGTGTTAATTAAGTGTTATGTTATCAAACAGAGAAAGAAACCATTGATTAAATTGTTTTACTAAATACGACAACGTCTTCGTATTTAGTTTATTTCATATGTTTAACAAATATAAATTATCCAAGTTAATCTTTAATCATTTAAAATCTCCAATTAAAATTCTTTTGAATTTACCAAACTAAAACTTATTCTTTTTGCTGCAAAAATAGTAACAAGGATTCTCGATCATTATCACTTAAATTTCCAATTGGTGACTTACTTTCAATCAAATAAGCTGGAACACTAAACAGATTATTAGTATCAACATATGATTGCTTATTTAAGCCCGCTTGTTTCCAATCAATGATTCGATAATACTTTTGTTTTATTCGTAAACTTTTCCGCTCATATTGACTAGTAATTGGGAAATAATTAAAGTCATTTCCACTTCTTCTAACTATCAAAATGGGTCTAGTTTTTCCAGCATGCTTATCAGTAAATTGAACAAAAGCAATGTATAAATTAAAAGTATTATCCATGTAAAGCCCAATCTACAAAATCTGGATCATCATGCTTTGGATCAACCAAAATTGCCTTTTCGTCCTCTGTTACACGATTACGCTTAACGGTCATTTTATCTAAAACACTATTCCAAACATCAGCAGATGAGGCCTTTTCCACCATCACAACTCCATCACGTTTAACAAAATTAACTTTATCCCCAGCATTTAATCCTAATTCTTTTCTCAAATCAGCAGGGATAACCACTTGTCCTTTTTTTGAAATGGTACTTGATTTAATTGTCATCACGAACTCCTTTTGTAGGTAAAACGTTTTACTTAAAACAGTATAACAAAAAAATAAAAACAATTGGTGCAATTAATCACGTTCAATGCCAGTTTTGATGTAGTGAAAGTTTTCGAGAGTAGATTTTCACCTGTTTTAAAGCAAAAGAAAAATTTAATGTAGTTCGTAGGTCGCTTAGCTCCAGTAATATCAAGTCAGATTGAAACTAAGGTTGCAATTACTTGGACGATTGGCCAACTGACGCTTTTTAGTATTTTCCTAATTTAAGGATCCTTTCTTACTGATGGTTGGTTTCAAGTTTAACAAGAAAGGAACTTTTAAGCTATTTTTGGTATGGAGAAATTATTTTATTTTTTTATCTAAATTATTCAGGCGTAGTTTCGTTCCAATGTTCTTAAGCCCACTGACGCGTAAATTATTTTTAATTCTAAGATTCAGTTTATCGATAATTTGCAACAATTGCTCTTGTTCAGAAGCACTTAAATCGTCGAGATAGGGGGGGATGTAAAATCGGCTTTTTTCCGCTTCCTTTCGGCCTTTGTCGGTTAATTTAACTAGCTGAATCCGGCCGTCTTGAGGAGCTTTTTTCTTGGTAATATAGCCCTTTTTCAGCAGTTTAGCCACAAATTCGGCAACTGATTGTACGCTAATTCCGAGGCGATCAGCCAGGTCTTTTTGGGAAATATTTTCTTCTTCACTTAGTGCCACTAAAATTTTATTTTGGCCCTTAAAAGCCGGCAAATGGCGTTCGGATTGTTCGTTATCTAAATCCTGGAGCACCGTAAATTCAAATAATTTGGCTGCTAGTTGTTGTTTTTTGATTAGTTTATCCAAGTTAATCTATCCTCCTAGTTGTGCTTTGTTAATTATAGCAGTGATGCTATTCCAATAAAATCATAAGGGGCCTAGATTAATTAGTTGACTTTTTAATCATGACCCCTTATTATTTTTATTTGTCAGGGCCCCAGACGAAAAAATATAAAGAAGGATTATCTAATGGAAAATGAAAATGCAGTAGCAGTTGAGAAACTAACCAAGTCCTTTAAAGGTCACAAGGTTGTAGATCAAATCTCTTTTAATATTCATCGGGGAGAAATCTTTGCCTTATTAGGTCCCAATGGCGCTGGGAAAACGACCATCATAAAAATGTTAACGACTCTTTTAAAGCCAACGAATGGTTCGATAAAAATATTTGGACATGATGTAGAGACTAATGCTATGGAAGTTAGATCGTTGTTTGGATTAACTATCCAATCAACGTCTTTAGACGAAGATCTTTCGGCTTATGAAAACTTAATGATTTTTAGCCGGTTAAATGGCCTTTCTCGGAGTGCCGCTAAGGTTAGAACGAATGAGCTACTTAAAGAATTTGACCTAGTTGATTCTGCGAAGAAAACATTGAACAATTTTTCTGGAGGAATGAGACGAAGATTAGATTTGGCAATCAGTTTAATTGACCGTCCGCAGTTAATTTTTTTAGATGAACCCACTACGGGACTAGATCCTCGTACTAGAGCACAAATGTGGGCAACAATTCGAAACTTAGTTGATGCCGGCTCGACCATTCTCTTAACCACTCAATACCTAGAGGAAGCAGACCAATTGGCTGATTGGGTGGCACTCATCGATCATGGTAAATTGGTGGCGTTAGGAACACCGGACAAGCTAAAAGAGCAAGTCGGGGGACTTAATTTGGTGTTAACGTTTAAAGAGCAGACGCAAGCAGTGGTGGCCAAACAATTGCTTGCGCCCGCGGTTAGTCTGGTTAAATCACCAGCCAAGCAAACCATTACGATTGCGTTAGAAAAAGTAGGTGACGTTGCTCAAATTTTAAATCAATTAGCAGAAAAGCAACTGGAAGTTACCAAAATTGACGTTCAATATCCGTCATTAGATGATGTCTTTTTTGCGTTGACAGTTGGGAAAAACTAGGAGGGACTCCGATGAATTTAATGCAAAAGCAACCAACTAAATTTGTTTCGAACGTTATTACGATGACTTACAGAAATCTATTGAAAACTTTTCACAATCCCGATTCTTTGTTAGATGTTGTTGTTCAACCAGTATTATTTATGGTGCTGTTTGGTTATTTATTTGGGGGAGCAATTGCAGGGAATGTTAACAACTACCTGCCAATTATTGTTCCAGGAATTTTAATGCAAGCGTTACTTTCCGCAGCATCAGGATCAGGGACTCAAATTAGTTATGACATGCATACAGGGATTTATACGCGTTTCAAGTCACTCCCAATTTCCCCACTAGCACCATTGGCAGGGCAATTATTAGCAGATATTTTCCGATTGGTATTAGCGGCAGTTGCGGCGATAGTAACGGGATATTTAATGGGGTGGAGATCTCAGTCTGGGTTTGGGTGGTTAATTGTAGTGATCATACTGGATGTTTTCCTTGGGTGGGCGCTTAGTTGGATTTTTGCACTATATGGCTTAATTGCTAAAAGTGCAACCATGGTTGAAAGTATCTCATTGATGACAATGTTGCTCTTGATTTTTCTTTCCAATGCCTTTGTTCCGGTTCAAACACTACCACGCTTCATGCGATTTTTAGTCAAAATTAATCCCGTTTCATATGTGATTAGCGCTTCCCGGACCATTCTTAATCACGGTTTTTGGCCTAGTGATGCGTGGATTGTTTTAGGAGCAGGAGTATTAACCGTATTGGTCTGTTCCCCACTGACAGTAATTGTTTATAATTACAAAAATAATAAATAATAAAAGCTTAACTCATTTAGAGCTAGGCTGTTGTTAATTTTAGGATTCAATTAATTTTTCACGACCACTTTCCCCATCATCTGGTGGCTCTCCACTAACTTAGTGGCCGCCCGCAAGTTTTCGGCATTGATAGGACTGAACGTTTTAGTCAACGTGGACTGTAACTGGCCTTGCTCTAAAAGTTCGCTAACTTGGTCGAGGATTTCGTGTTGGGTAATCAGGTTCTTAGTCTGATACCACGACTTGGCGTACATCCATTCCCAGCCAAAGCGGACCATCTTGCGTTTCAACGGTTGGAAGTTGAGATTCTTCCCGCTTCCTGTCGTTGAAACAATGGTGCCAAGCGGAGCGATTAACTGGCTAATGGTGTCCCAGTAGTAATCTAGATTTTGAAGCTCGAGGACGTAGTTAACCGTTTCAAAGCCCAACTGGTGAAGTTGTTCTACAAGGTCTTGATGATAGTCAACCGTATAATCGGCGCCGTGCTTCAGCGTCCAATCCTTGGTTTGCGTAGTTCCAGCGGTCGTAATGACCTGTAATCCGGCTAAATGAGCTAACTGGGTGGCCACGGACCCGACGCCCCCGGCTCCGTTGATGATTAAAATCGATTGTTTGTCATTGGCTTCGTGATTGTGTAGATCAATGTTCATTTGTTCAAATAATGATTCCCAGGCAGTGAGACTGGTGAGGGGCATAGCCGCAGCTTCTGCAGGAGTGAGCTGTTGGGGTGCATGACCGACGATTCGTTCGTCGACAGCCTGGTACTCGCTATTGCTGCCAGGCCGGTTGTAAGCTCCGGCGTAAAAGACGCGGTCACCGACATTGAATAATTCCACGTTGGTTCCTGTTTTAACCACCGTTCCGACCGCATCGTAGCCGATGATTTTGGGTTCAGCAAGAGCAGTGGTTTGACCGTTGCGGGTAAAGATGTCAACGGGATTGACCGAGACCGCCTCAACTTGGACCAGTAAATCATGGTCATTAAGCGTTGGCATGGCCGTTTTAAAGTCAACGAGGCTGTTTGGATCATCGATCGGCAGGGAGTGGGTGTAGCCGATGGCATTCATGAGTTCTGACATAATTAGTCTCCTTTGTTGGTTGATTTTACCCCTAGTATAAACTCAGCTTCCTTCAAAGTTCTGGAATTTAGTTTATTAGTTCTGAGCTTTGGGGCGCTCAAAATGGTAAACTAATTTCAATTTCAGTCGAAAACTAACAGAAAGGGATTGCCAATGTTTCAAGTTCAGCAGCTTCAGGAACTGGATTCAGTTACCGTATACCAAATTTTGCGGGCCCGGTCACAGGTCTTTGTGGAGGAACAAAAAATTGATTACTGTGATCCGGACGACCAAGATTTAACGGCTTGGCATCTGTTTGAAAAAGCGGATGACGGTGAGGTGATCGCCTATGCACGAGTATTTCGGGATGGAGACCACGTGACCTTTGGACGGGTACTTACAAGTGCGGCGGTGCGGGGCACCGGGAAAGGTCGTGAACTACTGACCGCCATTTTGGAATTCTGTCATGCTCGCTTTGCTGGCTTACCGATTACGATTAACGCCCAACTGCAAGCAGTTGGTTACTACGAAACCCAGGGATTTGTGGTTGATGGTACGCCGTTTTTGGAAGTTGAGGTTCCGCATGTGCGGATGAGGTATCGGGGAGAGCGTTAGTTCATTAGAAAAGGACGTAAATTAACTAGATTAATAGTTAGTTTGCGTCCTTTTAATTATTCATTCTTTTTCAACCACTGTAGCAATTCGCCACGTTTCAGTTTGCCGTTGGCAGTGTGCGGGAGATGATCAACCAGATGCAGTTCTTTGGGAAACTTGTATTTGGCGAGTTTCCCGGTCAGAAAATCCTGGACCGCAGTTAGCTGCCAATTCCGTGTAGTTACCAAAAAGGCCACCGGGATGGCGCCCCAGATAGGATTGGTTTTCCCGACCACCGCACTTGCCTGTACGCCAGGCAGCTGATTTAACACTTGTTCGACTTCGTGGGGATAAATGTTTTCACCCCCGGAGATGATCAGTTCCGCTAGCCGACTTTTGACGTACAAAAACCCTTCATCATCGATGTAACCAAGGTCCCCCGTGCGAAACCAACCAGATTCCGTTGTTTTCTCAGCCATTCGTTGCGGTTGATTCAAGTAACCGGGCGTCAGGTTATCGCCCTTGAGGAGGATTTCGCCAACTTGGTAGGGTTGTGCGTCGTTTGCAATCTTAAGACTGACTGGAAAGAGGGGTTTTCCCACCGAGCCAATTTTTCGCTGAGCATCGGCAGGGTTCAGGGCTACGACTTGGGAAGCGGTTTCCGTCATCCCGTAGGATTGAATCACCGGGATGTGTTTTTGCTCACATTGATCCAGCGTAGCCTGATCAATTGCGCCACCGCCTAACAGCATGTAACTAAAGGCGCTACTATATGATTCTTGCTTTTCGGCCAGCAACTTTTTCAGCATGTAGGGCACGACCGATATGATGGTTCCTCGGCCGTGCACCAAATCCTGCGTGATGGCCTGGGGATTAAAGTGTTCGTACAAGCGCACTGGCATTCCGTACAACAGGCTCCGCATTACAATCGAAAGGCCACTGATATGGTATAAAGGGACAGCACAAATCCATTGATCGGTCGGTGTAACCGAAAGATTTAACTCGGCCCCCATCGCACTCGTCCAGTGGTTACGATAGCTCTGACAGACCCCCTTCGGTTGGCCGGTCGTTCCTGACGTGTACATCACGCTGGCTAACGCATCAAGGTCGGTTGGTTGGGCCGGCCAATCAGCTTGCGGTGTCCACTTCAGCCGGTCGAGCGCAATCAAATGGAGCGATTTGGCAGTGGTAACCGCCTCTAATTGAGGTAAAAACTCCTGGGTGGTTAAGACGGTTTGCACCTGGGCATCGGTAATTTGATACTGCAGTTCAGGAGTCGTGAGGTGTTTGTTTAAACAGACGATGGGGAGCCCAAGTTGGTGGAGTGCCAGCATGCCAAAGTAGAGCTCCGGCGTGTTATCCCCAAGAATGGCAACTCGTCCCGCGGGAGGCAACTGGGGCCGTAGGATGGTACAGAGACCGTTAACCTGGCGTTGGAGTTCGAAAAAGGTCCAGCGCTGCTCGTGAAAAGAGAGCGCCAGGCGGTGGGGTGTGAGTTGCGTCCGTTTTTGGAGCCAATTATCCATGGTAAGCCTGATTTCTAGGGGAATTTAGGGAATTGGTCAAAGTTAGGTTTCCGCTTTTCTAAAAAGGCATCGCGCCCTTCTTTGGCTTCATCACTGGTGTAGTAGAGCAAAGTGGAGTCCCCGGCTAGTTGCTGAATCCCAGCGAGGCCGTCGGTGGCGGCGTTCATCGAGGCTTTGATCAAGCGAAGGGCCATCGGCGAGCGTTGCAGGAGCACGTCACACCAGTCGAGAGTTTCTGTTTCCACGTCGGCTAACGGCACAACCTTGTTAATCCAGCCCATTTGAAAGGCTTCATCAGCGGAATAGGTTTTACACGTGAACCAAACCTCTTTGGCCCGCTTGATGCCAATCGTGTCGGCGAGGAGACCGGAACCGTAGCCCCCGTCAAAACTACCGACCTTGGGACCAGATTGCGCAAACTTGGCGTTGTCAGCGGCAATCGTTAGATCACAGACCAGCTGGAGCACGTTCCCACCACCGACGGACCAGCCCCGAACCATGGCGATCACGGGTTTCGGAATCACCCGGATCAGATGTTGTAAGTCGAGGACGTTTAAGCGGGGGATGTGATCACTGCCAACGTAACCACCGTTCCCGCGGACACTCTGGTCCCCACCGGAACAAAAGGCCAGGTCGCCCTGGCCGGTAAGAATGATGACCCCGATGGTTTCATCGTCACGGCATTGCGCAAAGGCGTCAATCAGTTCGTTGACGGTTTGGGGCGTAAAGGCGTTTCGTTTTTCGGGCCGGTTAATCGTGATTTTAGCCACCTTGTCGCGTCGTTCAAACAAGATGTCTTGGTAGTGATTTGAAATTGTTTCCCAGGTAGTTGTCATACGAACCTCCAATGGTAATAATGGAATAAAACGGTAGTAAATTAACGAAAGTGGTGAAGCACGTGAATTTAATTGACTTATTGCACATTCAAACGGAGCAAGTGACTTCCGACCGGATCGTGTTAACGCTGGACGTAACCGAACAGGACCAGCAACCCCATGGTTTGATGCACGGTGGGATAAGCTGTGTGTTGGCAGAAACGGCGGCCAGCATGGGCGCCAGTCAACAGCTGGGACCAGCTGAAGTGGCTGTGGGCGTTAACATTGAAACGCATCATCTACATGCGGTGCGCACCGGTAAAATCACGGCCGTTGCAACGCCACTACAAGTGGGGCACCGGCTCCAGGTGTGGCAGGTGGTCGTTCAACATGATGACCAGTTGGTTAGTACGAGTACCGTCACGCTCACTAAGCAGTCGGTAGCAAGCGATTAGTTCTATTTTAGCAAATTCCCTGTGGAGTTCGGCCGCTGTAACGAAAATTTAATTCCCGGGTTATGAATCCGCTTGGGCTAGTTGAGCGGAAAGGGCCGCACTGAATGCCAGTGCCAATGGATCAGGATTGGGTAAGTAACGGGTGCACAGCGCACGCTGGTTGCACGTGATTTCAAAGTAGTTAGAAATCCCAATCGTCCCGTTCACACTGGCAATCTGGAGCAACTGTGGTTGCCACAGTTCTGCCGTAGGAACGTTAGCTAGGACCTTTGGAAAAGTGGGAGCAGCCTTGACCATTGCAATCACGACCAGTGCTGGTTGCCAGATGGTGGGCTTACGAAGCAGGTCCGTTAACCAGGTTGCGGTAGTTTCTTGGTCTGGGAGCCGACTGTATTGTCCCTGATAAGCGCGGGCTAAGTTGTTAATGGCCATGGTGGTGATGTGATGTTGCTGAAAATAAGTCTGAATTAGCTTAGTAGCCGTTTCATTATCACTCATCGTGCTGCTCCTTTTCTAGGCCGGCGCGAGAAAAAGCACCAGTTGGACGAGCACCAGCGCTCCGATAAAAGCAAGCCAATCGCGGTGTGTAATCCGGATCGGATTAAAAAAGGTTCGGGGTTGATCCTCTACAAAGCCCTGTGATTCCATGGCGCAGGCGAGGTGAGTGGACCAGCCAAGGGCGACCACTAGCGCCTTGAAGTAAAGCGTGGGTCCCCACGGATGTAACACTTGGCCACGCATGTTACCGCTCGCCCGGATCACCTTTAGTTCCTGTTGAAAGCGGGGCACGAGGTTGATGGCTGCGAGCACGCCATAAACAAACTTGGAGGGCACGTGGGCGTTTTGCTCTAGGGCTTGACCCAGGCGCAACATGGGGGTTGTTAGTGAAAAACTTAATCCGAGGTACACGTAGGCATACAGCCGGGTAAAAAGGACGCCTCCCATGTAGAGCCCGTTTTCACCATAATAAACTTGGGAAAAGAAGATTCCGAGAGCGGGTAACAGAGCAATTAAACTAAACGTCCCCACCGATTTGAGCTGGCTGGTTTGTTTCCAAATTAGGTAGCCGAGGCAAACGATGATTAATGTCAGATTGATGGTTAAGTTCGGGGTTAGTGAAATTTCAAAGGCAATTAGAATGATTAAGAATAATTTGATAGCGGGATTCATTAGTCGGCCTCCTGGTAGGTAAACGTGTGGTTGGCAAGGTGCAGGTGATAGTCATAAAAACCCGGGGTGGCAAAGCGCTGGTGGCTGATGACTAGCAACAAGTGATCCGGGCCTTGGTATTGTTGTTTTAGCAAGGTTTGCACGGTCGCAATGGAGTCTTGATCCAGACTAGCAAAGGGTTCGTCTAACAGGAGAATTTGCGGATGCCGAATCAGCATCACCAGAATTTGGAGTTTTTTTTGTTGTCCCCCGCTGAGGGTATACACGCTCTGTTGCTCGTGACCAGTTAGCTGTAACTTTGCTAAGGCCTGCTGGACGGTTTCTTTGTTCCACGTGGAACATTGACTGGTTGCCAGCGATAATTCTAATTCTTCGGCCACGGTGATCCGTAAAAATTGATCGGGGGCCGCTTGAAAGACCAGCCCTAACTGGTTGTAGTAGCGTTTGTTTTTGATTTTTTGAATGTTGCACTGGTTGAGAGTGATTTGACCGGTGTACTGCTGCAACTTACTGAGGCTGCGAAGCAGGGTGGACTTGCCACTTCCGCTTGGTCCCGTTAGCAACGTGCAGCCGGCCGGAATTTGGAGGTCTGCGACCGATAGCAGCGCGGGATTGCCATAACTAATTTGGTAGTCCTGGAGCCAGAAAAGTCCGGTTTCTGTGGCTGGCATTGTGAACCGTTGGATTGGCTGGTGACGCCGAGCAAACAATTCGGTTTGAGCAGTCGCTGACAGCAGTTCAAGTTCGTGGGTTTTTGGTGCTACGGTCACAACGTGGTCTACTAGGTCTTGGTACCCGTTTAAATCGTGATCAGAAATAATGATGGTTTTCCCACGTTCAGTTTGTAGCTGCCGGAGTTGCTGCAAGATGTCACGTTTGGATTGGGGATCGATGCTAGCAAAGGGCTCATCCAATAGGAAAATGGCTGAATCCAACGCGACCATCGTGGCCAGAATGGCCTTTTGCTTTTCGCCCCCCGAAAGGGAGAGGACCTGGCGGTCGGCGAGATGTTCAATCTGACAAAAAGCCAGGGCAGCATGAATTCGTTCCGGAATCTGGGCGGGCTCAGTTTGTTGATTTTCTAAAGCAAACTGGAGCTCACCTGCGACCGTCTGCATCACAAACTGTTGGTTGGGGTCCTGTAACATCAAGTTGACCAACTTAGAGCGCTCCGTGGCCGGTAATTGGGCGAGGGAGTGCCGGTTTAAGGCGATTTCTCCTTGATATTTCTGGTTGCTTAACCCAGCCACTAATTTTAACAGGGTTGATTTACCGCACCCAGACGGACCCCTTAGCAGCCAAAATTGACCGGTGGGGATTGTTAACTGGACGTCGTGAAACAAGGGTTCAGTTTGGTTTGGGTATTTAAAACTAAAATGTTGCAGTGTGACTGCTGCTTGCATAGCTTCCTCCAATAAAAAACCGTCCTCCAAGAATGGGGACGGTTGAATTTTTTTTGACAACTGTGTGTCAGGTTACCTCCGCTAGCATTACCTAGATCAGGTTCAACGGGTATGATCTCAGCCGTAAATTGGCACCCCAGCTATTCAATTAATTTTAGTATACCAGATTTATAAGGGTTTAACAGAACTGGAAAAGTGACATTTTAGCAGAATTGTTTGCTGCTAAGTGGTTAAATAACGGGCTTGGCGCGAATCAAGTAGGCAAGTTGGGGCACGTTTGGCACAATGAGATAAACGACATGTAAAGGATGGTAAGTGATGAAACTTAAAGAAATAACGTACTGTGGTTTGATGGTGGCAATTATTGCGAGTCTTGGCTGCGTGCCACTAATCAATCTCCCGTTTTTCCCCGTTCCCATCTCCTTTCAGAGTGCTGGGATTATGCTAGCTGGTTCGTTATTGGGTCGCAAGTTAGGATTTTGGAGTGTAGTGGTGTTCCTCCTGCTGGTCGCAATTGGGTTACCATTACTAGCGGGCTTTCGCGGTGGGATCGGCGTTTTCGCTGGACCAACGGCGGGCTATCTGTTGAGCTGGCCGGTGTGTGCCTATGTGATTGGCTTACTGGTGACCTGGTTCCGGCGGATTCCCAACTTCAGTCGTTTTTTGCTTGCCAATCTACTGGGAGGGATGGTGCTGATGAACTGCGTGGGCGCGAGCTACCTCGTGTGGCAAAGCGGATTGAGTTGGAACCAGGTGGCGATAAGTAGCCTGGCTTTTATCCCGGGCGACGGGTTAAAGGCCGTTTTAGTGGCGCTGATTGTAACTCAATTACAACGTCATCACCGGCTGCCACAGCTCCGCTAAACTAAAAGAGTCATCTCATTTGAGATGGCTCTTTTAGTTTGGCATGGTGGTTAAACGTCTAAATCTGTTTCAGTTGGGGTTGGTTCGGTTTCACTCGGAGTGGCCTCTGCATCAGTCCCTTGGTCTGATTCTTTTTCAATCCCATAGGCAACTCGGACTTTATGCGTTAATTCAGCCACAAGTTCTGGTTTTTCCTTGAGGTTGGCCACGGTTTTGTTCAATCCTTGACCGAGGCGTTCTTCTCCATAGGAATACCAGGAGCCGGATTTGTTAATGATATCCTTGTCCACGGCCAGGTTCACCATGTCGGCAACCGGTTCGATTCCGTGTCCGAAACTCATCAATGTATCAACGGTTTTGAATGGTGGCGCAACCTTGTTCTTAGCCACTTTAATCTTGGTTTCTTTTCCCACGACCTCTTGGCCTTCCTTGGATTGCTTGCTACCGCTGACCCGCAAGCGCACACTGGAGTAGAACTTCAGAGCTCGACCACCTGGCGTGGTTTCCGGATTTCCAAACATAACGCCGACTTTTTCCCGGAGTTGGTTGATGAAAATCACGACGGTCTTGGTCTTGTTGATGTTAGCGGTTAATTTCCGCAGGGCTTGTGACATTAAGCGGGCTTGGAGCCCCACGTGGGAATCACCAATGTCTCCTTCAATTTCGGATTTCGGGACTAACGCAGCCACGGAGTCCACCACCACGAGGTCAATGGCGCCCGAACCAATCAGGGCATCTGCAATTTGCAGTCCTTCTTCACCGGTTCCTGGTTGGGATAGTAATAAGTCATCGATGTCAACCCCGAGGGCCTTAGCGTACTCTGGATCCATCGCATTTTCGGCATCAATGTAGGCAGCAGTTCCACCGTTTTTTTGCAATTCGGCCACGGTCTGCAGGGCAATGGTGGTCTTTCCAGAAGATTCAGCTCCAAAAATTTCCACGACCCGGCCACGGGGGAACCCACCAATTCCTAGGGCAATATCCAGGGAGAGAATTCCTGTGGAAATGGCCTCCACGTTAGAATTAGGCGTTTCACCCATCCGCATGATGGCTCCGGTGCCGAATTCTTTTTTGATCTGTTTTAAAGCTTTGTCAAGTTCAGCTTGACGAGCATCTTGTGCGCTCTTTTTTGAATTTGCAGCCATTCAAATCACCCTTTCTGTTTGGTGTGAACGTATGTTTGGTTCTTCAATAATGATTATTCTACGCTAATAATTACGAAATTCCAACCAAAAATGGTCATATTTCGTTGCATTAGTTAGAAATTGTCCCGAATCATCCCGTTAATTATAACTTATTTCCCCAAATGTGTATCTTTGGAAAAAATTTACCATTATAATAACGAATAATCATGCCAATTATTAAAAGGAGGCTAATGGAATGAATAAGATTTGGGAACGACTGACGCGAAAAGCATCCGCCCAAGGATTGTTGGATCAGGATGCGCGTCTAGAACCCCATATGACGACGAAGGATTTATTGGGACTCGGACTCGGAATGGTGGTTGGGACGGCGATCTTTACCCTGCCGGGAATTGTCGCTGCCGGGCACGCTGGACCGGCCGTTGCGCTCTCCTTCTTAGTAGGTGCAATCGGGGCCGGCTTAGCGGCCTTGGCATACGCGGAAACTGCCGCTGCCTTACCGGTGGCTGGGTCGGCGTTTTCGTGGATTAGCGTTTTGTTTGGCGAAGGGTTCGGCTGGATCGCCGGTTGGTTAATGTTAGCCGAGTACTTTTTAGCGATTACCTTTGTGGCGTCCGGTTGGTCGGCCTACGTGCAGGGGTTCTTAGGTGAATTTGGCTTTCGCCTACCTTCGTACCTAGCGTCTGGGTATAACCCGAAAACGGGGGGCTTTTTTGACATCTTTGCCGCGCTTTCGATTATCCTCGTGAGTTTGCTGTTAAGTCGCAAAATCGCGGGAGTGAATAAATTAGAGAACGTGTTAGTAATTCTAAAGGTGGCCGTGGTGGTCATGTTTATCGTGGTCGGCTTGACCGCTATCCATCCGGCTAACTACCATCCATTTATTCCAGCACACCGGCCCGGCACTGCCTTTGGTGGGTTTACTGGGATTTTAGCGGGCGCCGCCCAGGTCTTTGTGGCGTATGGGGGCTTTGATGTGATTGCCTCTAATACAGCTGAAACAAAGGATCCTGGCAAAAACATGCCGCGGGGGATTATCGGGACGCTAATCATTGGGAGTTTACTCTTTGTGGGCGTCTCACTGGTGCTAGTGGGGATGTTTAAGTACAGTACCTACGCGGGCAATGCGGAACCGTCCGCCTGGGCACTTCGGCACACGGGACACCTCTTGACTGCCAACCTCCTCTCGGTGGTTGCCATCGTGGGAATCTTTGCCTCCCTAATTGGAACGCAACTAGCTAGTTCCCGCTTGGTCTATGCCTTTGGGCGGGACGGCTTACTGCCCCGGAAGTTGGGGAAAGTGAACCGGAAGCACAATCCGGCAAACGCCCTCTTAGTGGTAACGATTGCAGCGGTCCTAGTGGGGGCCATGTTGCCGTTTACGTTCCTTGCTAACCTCGTTTCGGCGGGAACCTTAATTTCCTTTATGTTCGTTTCCCTCGGAATTTACGCGCTCCGACCACGAGAGGGACGCGACTTACCGGTGCCAAAGTTCCGGATGCCACTGTATCCCGTCTTACCGGCCCTTTCGGCGCTAGTTTCGTTTTTAATCTTTTGGGAACTAAGCAATGATGCCAAGTTACTGACGGTAGTATGGTTTATCATCGGCGTTGTAATTTACATTTTCTATGGTGCTCGCCATTCCAAAACAGCGGATGGCGAAGCTTCACAGGGAGGTTCGTAATTCGTGAAAAATGATCTTAGCGCCGCCGCGGGCTTTAAGGATACGGTGCCAACGTTATCTGGATACGTGGGCGTCGGGTTGGCGTTTGGCGTTGTGGCCAAAGCGGCCGGTCTAAACGTAATCATGATTGTGTTGATGTCGGCCATTACGTATTCGGGCGCCGCCCAGTTTGTAATTGTCAGCATGTTACTTGCAGGGAGTTCATTTTCCGCCATTATCCTGTCGGTGTTCCTCCTCTCAGCCCGGATGTTACTGATGGGGATGACCGTGGCGCCGGTTATGAAAAAGGAAACATTACTGCGCAACGTCATCATCGGTTCGTTACTGACGGATGAAACCTTTGCGTTAAGCATGAACAAGTTAAACTACACTAACCGCCAACTGTCGTTTCCATGGTTAAATACGGCGAACGTAGTGGCTTACTTGACCTGGATCATCGCTTCCGGGCTCGGGGGCGGACTGGGAAGTTTAATTCCCAATCCGAACCGGTTGGGGCTCGATTTTGCCTTTTTAGCAATGTTTATTGGCTTGCTGTATTTACAAGTAGCGGCGGATCGAACTTTGGATCGGCGACTGCAGATCCTCATGATTTTCATTACCCTCGGCTTAACGTACGTAGGAATGATCTTTATTCCCAGTAATTTACTCTTAATTATAGTAACCTTAGTTGGTTGTGGACTGGGGGTGTGGTGCAAACATGCCTTCTTTTGAGTTTGTGTTCTTGGTTATTTTAGGTTGTGGCCTAGTGACCTGGTTGAATCGGGTGATTCCGTTTGTCCTTTTAAAACGATTTGAATTGCCACTCGCCATGGTTGAATTTTTGAGTTTTGTCCCGGTAGTAATCATGGCAGCCCTGTGGTTTACGGGATTGTTTCACCAGCACTTAGGGCACTTACCGACCCTAAACGAATTGAATTGTCTAGCTTCGATCCCAACGGTGTTTTCAGCAATCATCAGTAAGAACCTCTTAGTGATTGTCGTGGTCGGTATTATTTCCCTGGCTGTGTTACGGTTGATAATCTGAAGTTACTTAGTAAAAAAGGGTGGCACCAATTTGGTGCCGCCCTTTTTGGTCCTTTAAGTGCAAACAAAAAAGCCCTTAAAATCACGCTTGATTTTAGAGCTTTGCTTAGAAAACGAGTATGAGCCAGCAGAGAAGTAGCAACAGCAAAATGACGCTGAGACTAGCCAGACGAACTAACTGCGTTCGCGGCTGGTGTAACCCGACCCAACCGAGGGCGCTGGCAGTAACAATCAGCGCGGTGCTGACCATGATAATCAATTTCCACATGACTGCTGAGGTTCCCATCGTGGTCTTCTCCTAATCTAGTTCGATTTGGTATGCAAACCGGTCGTCTTCTTCCATCTTAGTTTGGATGACGCCTCGTTTCGTAAAGCCACTGTTCAAGATGATGTGTTGCATCCCTTCGTTTTTAGGGTGGGTGTCAATGCGGACGTCTTTAAACCCTAGCAGGGCCGAAATGGTAAGCATGCCGCTAATGAGCTTGTAGGCGAGCCCTTGCCCTCGGTAGTTATGGGAAACGGAGACCCGGTGAATGGCGGAATAATGAGCTTCGGAACCGTTTTTCCATTCGCCTTCTTCCATTTTCAAATAGTCAGGGTCAATGCCAAGGTGTAACGTTGCTGAACCAGCCACGTCTCCATTTACATCAATCACGTAGGCAATGCCGTTGTCAATGTCCCGCTTGATGTCATCATTAGTTGGATAAGCGCCTTGCCACTGATTGATGCCCTGCTCCTTTAAAAAGCCTCTTCCAGCGTTAATGATGTCACTAATGGCGGGTAAGTCCTTTTCGGTTGCCTTTCGAACGTAAATACAAGTCATAATTAAACACTCCCTTACTATTTTTTGGTTAACGATTTTCCATTATAAAGAATTGCTCGGGGCTTGACAACTATGACCCGGATTCCGGAAGGTGGAGGCTGTAGGCCATTGCCATTCCGCCCCCGATGCACAGGGTTGCGAGTCCTTGGCGTTGCTTGGTGCGGTGCAGGTTGTGGATTAAGGTGGTTAAAATGCGGGCACCGGAGTCACCGAGGGGATGGCCGAGGGCAATTGCTCCTCCGGTGACGTTGAGCTTGGCGTCTGGAATGTTTAAGTCGCGGGCGACGGCGACACTCTGGGAGGCAAACGCCTCGTTGAGCTCGACCAGGTCAAAGTCGTTGATAGTTGTGCCGGTTTTTTGGAATAATTTCTGCACGGCGTAGTAGGGGGCATAGCCCATGATTGCTGGATCACAGCCGGCTTCTGTATAGTCATCCAGAATGGCCAGTGGAGTTAGGCCAAGGGCTTGTGCCTTATCAACAGACATTAACAAGAGGGCCGACGCGCCGTCGTTTAGACTAGCGGCATTTCCAGCAGTAACGGTTCCGGCACTAGCAAAAGCCGGCCGTAGTTTTTGCAACTGCGTGAGGCTCGTGTCGGGGCGAATCGTTTCATCAGTGGTAATGGTAACGGTCGCTTTCTTTTTTTGAATGGTGATGGGAACGACTTCTGCTTTAAATGACTCGTCTGCGGTGGCCTGAGCCGCTTGTTGATGGGAACGGAGGGCAAATTGATCTTGCTCGGCACGCGAGACATGGAATTGCTCGGCAACCGCTTCCGCGGTGGTTCCCATCGGTTGGTGGGAGTTGGCATCGTTTAAGCCGTCACTTTCAATGCTATCCTCTAATTGAAAGCCCCCAAATTGGTGCCCACTGCGAACCTGACGGTTTAAGTAGGGAGCGTTTGACATGCTTTCGGTCCCCCCGACAATGGCGACCTCACAATCTCCAACTTGGATGGCTGTTTGCCCCATGCGGACGGCTTTCATTCCCGAACCACATACCTGGTTGATGGTACAGGCAGTACTCGTTTGGGGTACGCCGCTGTTTAGTTCAATCTGTCTGGCAACGTTTTGCCCGGCGCCGGCTTGAATGACGTTGCCAAAGATGACCTGATCGACTTGCTCGGGGTCAAGCCCCGTATCTTGTAAAATGGCTTTGGTAACAATGGTTCCGAGCTCAACCGCAGTGAGTGATTGCAGTTGGCCGTTGATTTTTCCGATGGGAGTCCGCTTAGCGCTGACGATGGCAATTTTTTTCACAATGCCACTCCTTTACATTAATTAGGTTTATTCATATTATACCTAGAACAGTTTTGTTAGTATAATGATGAGACGGAAGGATGCGAGATAATGGATAAAGAACAACAAGTGCAGCAAGTTGGCGCCTTAATTGACCAATGGTTAGATCAAATTGATGCGGAGCCAGATGTTGCAAAGCTAACGCCGCAGGCCATTCAAAACGTGGATACAATTATCGATAGTTTTGTGGAGATTGCGATGGTTGGCTTAGATAAACAACCGGAACAGTGGGACGATCAGTTCGTTGGAGACGTAATGTTTTCCCGCTTCATGGTCATTTTAGAAGCAGATGAGCAGACCCAAGCGTTGTATGATTTAATTCCATTTGCTCTAAAGAAACTATTTGGGTACCTGCGTGATCAAGGAAAGCTTCCCAACGCAGCCCATTTGATTGACTGGGTAAACATTAATGCCAAGGGATTACAATCCTTGTTTAATCCGAAGTTCGATCAGTTTTATCGGGATTTAACGACGGCAATGCGCCGCGAGGGAATTAATGTACAGGATCACCAAGCGGTTGATGATTTCACTAAATTATATCTTAAACAACACCCGGACGTGGGCATTAAGCTTTATTCTGATTCAGACAAATAATTTTGACTTTTTTTGACTAAAGGGGTTGACGGATTGGTTGGGGCTTGGTATAGTAATGCTTGTCGCGAAGTTGGTGGATTGATTGGTAACCAATTTAATTGGAAACCACTCTTGACTGACCCGGCTAAAGCTGGTATATTAATAAAGTTGTCAAGTGATTGACGACGGAGTAGTTCTTTGAAAACTGAACAAGATTTTGATTACAAAAGTGTAAGGAATTTTTAAACGTGAGTTTAAAAATTAAACAATTGCGAAGTCAATTCGCTTAAAGCAACAAATCAAGGAGAGCTAGTAAAGTTCTCATTTAAAATGAGAGTTTGATCCTGGCTCAGGACGAACGTTGGCGGCGTGCCTAATACATGCAAGTCGAACGCGGTCTCCTAATTGACAAACCGTGCTTGCACGGGTTGGATTTTAGATCGGACCGAGTGGCGAACTGGTGAGTAACACGTGGGTAACCTGCCCAGAAGTAGGGGATAACACCTGGAAACAGATGCTAATACCGTATAACAACTAAAACCACATGGTTTTAGTTTGAAAGCTGGCCTTGGTGCTAGTGCTTTTGGATGGACCCGCGGCGTATTAGCTAGTTGGTGAGATAATAGCTCACCAAGGCGATGATACGTAGCAGACCTGAGAGGGTAATCTGCCACAATGGGACTGAGACACGGCCCATACTCCTACGGGAGGCAGCAGTAGGGAATCTTCCACAATGGACGCAAGTCTGATGGAGCAACGCCGCGTGAGTGAAGAAGGGTTTCGGCTCGTAAAACTCTGTTGTTAGAGAAGAACGACTGTGAGAGCAACTGCTCACGGCGTGACGGTATCTAACCAGAAAGTCACGGCTAACTACGTGCCAGCAGCCGCGGTAATACGTAGGTGGCAAACGTTGTCCGGATTTATTGGGCGTAAAGCGAGCGCAGGCGGTTTTTTAAGTCTGATGTGAAAGCCTTCGGCTTAACCGAAGAAGTGCATCGGAAACTGGGAAACTTGAGTGCAGAAGAGGACAGTGGAACTTCATGTGTAGCGGTGAAATGCGTAGATATATGAAGGAACACCAGTGGCGAAGGCGGCTGTCTAGTCTGCATCTGACGCTGAGGCTCGAAAGCATGGGTAGCAAACAGGATTAGATACCCTGGTAGTCCATGCCGTAAACGATGAATGCTAGGTGTTGGGAGGTTTCCGCCTCTCAGTGCCGGAGCTAACGCATTAAGCATTCCGCCTGGGGAGTACGACCGCAAGGTTGAAACTCAAAGGAATTGACGGGGACCCGCACAAGCGGTGGAGCATGTGGTTTAATTCGATGCTACGCGAAGAACCTTACCAGGTCTTGACATCTTCTGTTAGCCTAAGAGATTAGGTGTCCCCTTCGGGGGCAGAATGACAGGTGGTGCATGGTTGTCGTCAGCTCGTGTCGTGAGATGTTGGGTTAAGTCCCGCAACGAGCGCAACCCTTGTCTTTAGTTGCCAGCATTCAGTTGGGCACTCTAGAGAGACTGCCGGTGATAAACCGGAGGAAGGTGGGGATGACGTCAAATCATCATGCCCCTTATGACCTGGGCTACACACGTGCTACAATGGACGGTACAACGAGTTGCGAAACCGCGAGGTCAAGCTAATCTCTTAAAGCCGTTCTCAGTTCGGATTGCAGGCTGCAACTCGCCTGCATGAAGTTGGAATCGCTAGTAATCGTGGATCAGCATGCCACGGTGAATACGTTCCCGGGTCTTGTACACACCGCCCGTCACACCATGAGAGTTTGTAACACCCAAAGTCGGTTGGATAACCGTTAGGAGTCCGCCGCCTAAGGTGGGACAGATGATTAGGGTGAAGTCGTAACAAGGTAGCCGTAGGAGAACCTGCGGCTGGATCACCTCCTTTCTAAGGAATAATACGGAACCTTACACCGATCAAAGTCTTGTTTAGTTTTGAGAGGATTACTCTCAACTTTCGTTCTTTGAAAACTAGATAATATTATTTTCTGTAAGAATTATATTGTTAATATAATTTCAACCGAGAACAACCATTGTGTAATTTGAGTTTTTTAATGTGTTTGATCGCTAAACTCAATGATTTATAATCCGTAGGATTATAGGTTAAGTTAAGAAGGGCACATGGTGAATGCCTTGGTACTAGGAGCCGATGAAGGACGGAACTAACACCGATATGCTTCGGGGAGCTGTAAGTAAGCTGTGATCCGGAGATTTCCGAATGAGGAAACTCGATTAGTGTCATGACTAATCACTGCGTAGTGAATTCATAGCTGCGGAGAGGTAGACGTGGGGAACTGAAACATCTAAGTACCCACAGGAAGATAAAGAAATTTCGATTCCCATAGTAGCGGCGAGCGAACTGGGAATAGCCCAAACCGAACCTTCGTGGTTCGGGGTTGTAGGACTGAACATTTGAGTTACAAAAGAATTTGATAGCTGAAGCAGTTGGGAAGCTGCACCAAAGAGAGTGATAGTCTCGTAAGCGAAATTGAATTCCCTCAGTTCAGGATCCTGAGTACGGCGCCACACGTGAAACGGCGTCGGAATCCGGGAGGACCATCTCCCAAGGCTAAATACTCCCTAGTGACCGATAGTGAACCAGTACCGTGAGGGAAAGGTGAAAAGCACCCCGGAAGGGGAGTGAAATAGTTCCTGCAACCATGTGCCTACAAGCAGTTAGAGCCCGTTTATGGGTGATAGCGTGCCTCTTGTAGAATGAACCGGCGAGTTACAGTTGCATGCAAGGTTAAGCCGAAGAAGCGGAGCCGTAGCGAAAGCGAGTCTTAAGCGGGCGAATTAGTATGTTGCCGTAGACCCGAAACCAGGTGATCTATCCATGTCCAGGATGAAAGTGCGGTAATACGCACCGGAGGTCCGAACCCGTGTACGTTGAAAAGTGCTGGGATGAGGTGTGGATAGCGGTGAAATTCCAAACGAACTTGGAGATAGCTGGTTCTCTCCGAAATAGCTTTAGGGCTAGCCTCGGAATTAGAATCATGGAGGTAGAGCCACTGTTTGAGCGAGGGGTCCGTCTTGGATTACTGAGTTCAGATAAACTCCGAATACCATTGATTTATGTCCGGGAGTCAGACGATGAGTGATAAGATCCATCGTCGAAAGGGGGACAGCCCAGACCGCCAGTTAAGGTCCCTAAATAGATGCTAAGTGGAAAAGGAAGTGGAGTTGCTTAGACAACTAGGATGTTGGCTCAGAAGCAGCCACCATTTAAAGAGTGCGTAATAGCTCACTAGTCGAGTGATTCTGCGCCGAAAATTTACCGGGGCTAAGCATCTTACCGAGACTGCGGACGCAACTACGTTGCGTGATAGGAGAGCGTTCTAAGGGCGATGAAGGCAGACCGGAAGGACTGTTGGAGCGCTTAGAAGTGAGAATGCCGGTATGAGTAGCGAAAGATCAGTGAGAATCTGATCCACCGAATGACTAAGGTTTCCTGGGGAAGGCTCGTCCTCCCAGGGTTAGTCGGGACCTAAGCCGAGGCTGAGAAGCGTAGGCGATGGATAACAGGTTGAGATTCCTGTACTAGTTAATTATGTTGGAACGATGGAGGGACGCAGAAGGCTAGGTTTAGCATACGATTGGAAAGGTATGTTCAAATCGTAAGTCAGGTGAGGAGTGAAATGCTTCTGACCGGGTTGACAAGCGATGATGAGGATCGAAATTAAAGTAGAGAAGGAACCGATGTCACGCTGCCGAGAAAAGCTTCTAGTTAGTAATTAACTACCCGTACCGCAAACCGACACAGGTAGTCGAGGAGAGTATCCTCAGGTGAGCGAGAGAACTCTCGTTAAGGAACTCGGCAAAATGACCCCGTAACTTCGGAAGAAGGGGTGCTGACCGTCAGGTCAGCCGCAGTGAAGAGACTCAAACGACTGTTTATCAAAAACACAGGTTTATGCAAAATCGTAAGATGAAGTATATGGGCTGACGCCTGCCCGGTGCTGGAAGGTTAAGTGGAAAGGTTAGCTTCGGCGACGCCTCGAAATGAAGCCCCAGTAAACGGCGGCCGTAACTATAACGGTCCTAAGGTAGCGAAATTCCTTGTCGGGTAAGTTCCGACCCGCACGAAAGGCGTAACGATTTGAGTACTGTCTCAACGAGAGACTCGGTGAAATTAAGATACCTGTGAAGAAGCAGGTTACCCGCGACAGGACGGAAAGACCCCATGGAGCTTTACTGTAGCTTGATATTGGGTGTTTACATAGCTTGTACAGGATAGGTAGGAGCCATTGAAACCGGGACGCTAGTCTCGGTGGAGGCACCCGTGGGATACTACCCTGGCTATGTGAACACTCTAACCCTGAGCACTTAGCGTGCTCGGAGACAGTGTCTGGTTGGCAGTTTGACTGGGGCGGTCGCCTCCTAAATAGTAACGGAGGCGCTCAAAGGTTTGCTTAGAATGGTTGGAAATCATTCTGTAAGTGTAAAGGCAGAAGCAAGCTTGACTGCGAGACTGACTAGTCGAGCAGGGACGAAAGTCGGACTTAGTGATCCGGTGGTACCGTATGGAAGGGCCATCGCTCAACGGATAAAAGCTACCCTGGGGATAACAGGCTTATCTCCCCCAAGAGTTCACATCGACGGGGAGGTTTGGCACCTCGATGTCGGCTCATCGCATCCTGGGGCTGTAGTTGGTCCCAAGGGTTGGGCTGTTCGCCCATTAAAGCGGTACGCGAGCTGGGTTCAGAACGTCGTGAGACAGTTCGGTCCCTATCCGTCGCGGGCGCAGGAAATTTGCGAGGAGCTGTCCCTAGTACGAGAGGACCGGGATGGACATACCGCTGGTGTATCAGTTGCGCCGCCCGGCGCATTGCTGAGTAGCTATGTATGGATGAGATAAACGCTGAAAGCATCTAAGTGTGAAACTCGCCTCAAGATGAGATTTCCCATTCCTATATGGAAGTAAGACTCCTGAAAGATGATCAGGTCGATAGGTTAGAAGTGGAAGCGTAGTGATACGTGAAGCGGACTAATACTAATCAGTCGAGGACTTAACCAAAGAAGTGCAATGGTGACTCAGCAGGAAATAATATTAGCTAGTTTTGAGGGAACGAAGTTCACTCAGTCGTGTGGTGGCGATAGCCTAAAGGATACACCTGTTCCCATGCCGAACACAGTAGTTAAGCTTTAGCACGCCAAAAGTAGTTGGGGGATCGCCCCCTGCGAGGATAGGACGTTGCCACGCCAACTAAACGGCGCTTTCGAAGCAATTCGAAGGCGCCGTTTTTGTGTTTAGAGGATACTTGCAAACCCTAACCCAATTTATTGACTAATAGTAAGTGCTATGGTTAAATTAGCATAATTGTAAACAAGCGCGCTTATTTTGTAAAAAGGAGTAGCTGGTGATGAAAAAAACGTGGAAATGGATCATCGGGATCGCCGTTGTCCTAGGAATTGTTGGATTAGGTTGGAATCAGTTTGGCGGGCAAGCTGGCCGGTCATCAGTCAAAACGGTTACCTTAGGGTCATACGGACCTGATACGCAAGTATGGGAGTACATTGCCAAACTACCAGAAACAAAAAAAGCCGGGATTAACCTACAAGTGCGTGATTTTTCGGATGGGGTTAGCCTGAATAAGGCCACCATTCAGGGGCAAGTGGATGTTAATGCCTTCCAGATGGCAAGTTATCTGCAGTACTTTAACGAACACAGTAGCAAGGGACAACTGGCAATTTTAGGAACGACCTACTTAGAGCCAATGGGGATTTACTCACGTCAGTACAAAACGGTGAAGGATATCCCGAACGGAGCAACCGTTGCCATTTCTAACAATCCGGCAAACACGTCCAGAAGCCTCAAGTTACTGCAGAGTGCGGGCTTAATTAACCTGAAGGGGCAGCCGAAAGCGGGCCTATACAGTTTGCAAAATGTGGGTGAGAACCGTAAGGATTTGAAATTTCAAGCAGTTGACGATCACACTGGTCCGCGGTTATTGCAGGATAAGAACGTGGCAGCGGTACTAATTGGAAATACTATGGCTTTGCAAAGTCATTTGAACGTGAAACGCGACGCAATTTATCACGAACACCTCAGTCAAGCTACCAAGGGCAACATTAACGTGATTGCAAGTAACGCCACCAAGAAAAATGATCCGGCGTACAAAAAGTTAGTCAAGTTGTACCACAGTAAGGCGGCCCAGGAATACATTCAAAAGAAATTTGCGGGCACGAAGATCGATGTCGATAAACCAGCTAGCTACTTTAAGAATTAGGAGGCGTTGTTTGTGAAAATTGGAATCGCTGCCAACGTGAATCGGTTAGCTACCGAAAACTTTAATTTGGATTATGCTAACTACACCGCCCGGGTTTTTATTGATGTTTTGCAAAAGCACGGCGTCGTACCCATCATGATTCCCATGACGCAGCCAGAAATGATTCCCGAGTATGGAGCTTTAATTGATGGGTTAATCATTCCTGGGGGACAAGATGTGCATCCCAAGCTCTTTGCCGAAACGTCAACGCAAGCAGAAACAGCCCACTACCTTCCTCACGATTACTTTGAAATGAGCTTAGTTCAGGAAATGATGAAGCACGAAAAGCCGATTTTGGGCATTTGTCGGGGGCTGCAGGTCATTAACGTAACCCTCGGGGGCAGTCTCCATCAAGATCTGGCGACTGACTTTCCGGATTCGCCACTGGAACACGTTGCGTATGCACAACCACAAGCAGAAATTCATGCCATTGATGTCGAACCGACCAGCGTGGTGGCCCAGGCAATGGGCGCCCATCCACAGGTTAATTCCATTCACCATCAGGCGGTGAAACGGGTGGCGACGCCACTACACGTGACGGCGCGCGCACACGATGACGGAGTGGTAGAAGCAGTTGAAAATGCTGATGCTTCGATCGTTGGGGTGCAGTGGCATCCGGAATTAATGTGGGAAATTGATCAGCGGGATGAACAATTATTTTTAGATTTTTTTGCCCGGGTCCAGGCCCGAGCCACTAACTAACATAGGGTGTCCATGGTAAATTAACTACTATGGGCACCTTTTTGTATACTAGCAATCTTGTGTTTTAGAAAATAGTGCTTAATTTAATTTCCGTATGGTTGCCGTGATTGTTATAATGGTAACAAAAGTTGGCCATAGTGGTCACAAAAGAAAGGATTTGATCCCATGAGTAACAAAAAGTTAGTCCCTTATGAATTTAATCAAACTGATATCAGCACCCAAACCAACACCGAATTAATCGCAGAAGGACAGCGGTTAGGGTTAGATAAAAACTATGCTGACATTGCCGATTACAAACCCCACAAGCGGGACGTGAAAAAAATTATGAACGTCCGGAATTCCTTGCTGTATAAGAAATTACTGAAGGTCAAACGAAAACGAATGTCTGGTTCAGACTTTGCCTTTTTCCGGGGCACGGTTGATATCATGAATTATGATTTAGATCGCTATCCCAACAGTGGAATCAAAACGTTAATTGGTGGGGATGCGCACCTGGGTAACTTTGGTTACTACGGTTCTTCAGAAGGCCAGTTACTCTTTGACATGAATGATTTTGACGAATCACACGTTGCCTTTTGGGAATACGATGTAAAGCGTCTGTTAGTTAGTGCCTTGTTGGTTGCTAAACAACAAGGGTTTGACATTGCAAACGATGTGAATCCTTTCTTACATAAGGTCATGCAAACGTACTTACGGACGTTAGTGCACCTAAAAAACTTACCGGCTATGGAACGGTTTATTACGCCGAACACGTTACGCAACATCTCGTCGACCTTTGATGCGATCCATGACGACCGGGATCAATTTGATCAGTCATTTGCTAAAATTGTTAGTAAAACGGTGGAAAAGGCGGTCCAAAGCAATTCCGATTATGCCGTTCAAAAGTACACGGAGATCCAGGACGGCAAACGGCGGTTTATTGAAAATGCCCCCGTTACTAAACACGTTGGAGATAAGACTTATCAGCGTTTGACCAAGGGATATTATGAATACCGGCACCACGCTCGTAGTGATGTCCACCAATTTTTGTCGCAATTTCACATTGTTGATTTGGTGCGTCATAGTGTGGGAGTCGGTAGTGTTGGAACCTTGTGTTACCTGATGTTATTGGAAAACGGAAGTGGCGATTACCTGGTCTTACAAATTAAGCAGGCCCTTCCGATTTATCAAAATTCAGAAATTTACATTAACAAACGTCATTCAGCCGGAGAAGAAATCGTGAACTGTCAGCGGATCTTACAAAGTTCTTCGGATCGATTCTTAGGTTATTTCGATACGAAGAAGTACAGCTTTTACGTACGGCAGTTTAAGGATATGAAGGGCTCTGTGAAGCTTAATAAATTAGATTGGGCGGCTTATTGTGACTACGTCTCGGTTTGCATGAGTTTGTTAGCGCGGGCCCACAGTCAGTCCTCAACGTACCCAATGATCATTGGGTACTTACAGAGTCAAACCTGGATGGACCGGGCCTTTGTAGACTACGCCAACCACTACCTGAAACAAGTTGAATTAGACTACCACACTTTCACTAAGGGAGAGAAACATGGCAACTGAAATTAATTACGATGGCAAATGCTATAACCGTGATTTAAGTTGGCTGTTGTTCAACCGGCGGGTGATTGAACTCGCTAACGAGACGACAACTCCGTTTTTAGACCGATTCCGGTTCTTAGCGATTGCTGCGAACAACCTTGATGAATTCTACAGTGTGCGGGTTCCAAGCCTCCAAAGTCAGATGGAACTCACACACGATGGCGTTGAAAAAAAATCAGGGTTACACTACTCCAAAATTTTGAAAAAGCTCCACAAGCGCAACGAAAAAAACTTTCAACTTCAGTATGACTACTTTAACCGGCTTAGTGAGCAACTCTCGGCGGAGCAGTTGGGGCAGTTTGTGACCTATGAACAGCTAAATCCCCATGAACGCGAACGGGCCGATCAGGTGTTTGACCAACGGATTCTCCCGTTTTTAAGTTTTACGACGTATGACGGTAACTACAACCTTGATTATTTAAAGGATAAGCGCATGGCGCTCGCCGTTAAAATGAAAACCAAAGGTAAGCAGCGGATTCGGATTGTACCGGTACCCCTAGAAGTGCGGCGAACTATCCGACTCACGCTGGATGACCAGCTGTACTACCTTCGGGTGGAAGATTTGATTCGGCATAATTTAACCAATCTCTTTGACGACGGTAAAATTGACCGGATTTTGACTTTCCGAATTAATCGGGATTTGGACGCTTCTTTAGACGTGGATAAAGATGATAATAATCAGGATACGATTAAGAACCTGCGCCACTACTTAGCTGATCGAGAGAAGGGACGGATTACGCAGTTTGCGATTGAAGCCGTGCCTGACGTGGACAGTGCGTTCATTAGTGAATTCATCGAAAAGTTTAAGATTGATGAGCAGGCGGTTTACCAAATTCCGGGACCGTTAGACTTAACCTTCCTCCTGCCACTGTTAAAACCATGGAAGAAGGCGCAGCCATCGTTAGTTTATCCAAAGTTTACGGCCCAGCAATGGACGGCCAAGCACTCCATGTTGCAGTATTTACAAGCGCATGACTTATTACTGCAGTACCCGGATGATTCCTTCGATCAGTTTTTAACTTTCTTGCGGGAAGCCATTGCCGATCCACAGACAATTGCGATTAAACAAACAATTTATCGGGTGGCAGATAATTCCGCGGTCATTGAACTATTGAAAAAAGCCGCTCAACGGGGAATTCAAGTTACAGTAATGATTGAATTACGGGCTCGGTTTGACGAAGCAAATAACTTGAAGGTTACCAGTGAGCTAGAGGACGCGGGCTGTAACATCATTTTCGGAAAGAAATATATGAAGGTGCACAGTAAAACCTGTTTGGTCCTAACCAAGGACGGAGTGAACCCAGCCGGGTACGTCCAGATTGGAACGGGAAACTATAACGAAGCTACGGCCAAGGGCTTTGTTGATCTAAGCTTGTTCTCCAGTCGGGCGGACTACGTTAAGGACCTGGCTGCCTTCTTCAACTACTTGGAGCAGCCGGGCGCCCAACCACCGAAGTACAAGTCGTTGGCAGCATCTCCCCACCGAATTGAGGACATGGTAATCCAAAACATCCAAAAGGTGAAGGAATACTACCAAGCCACCGGGAAAGGGCACGTCTTTTTAAAGGTTAATTCTCTGACGGACATTGATGTGATTGCTGCAATTTATGATGCCGCCCGCGTGGGGGTTCCGTTCCGCCTGATTGTGCGGGGGGCCTGCTGTTTAGAGGTCGGTGTCTGTGGGCCAAGGGAAAACATCGTGGTTTCTAGTGTGGTCGGACAGTTCCTCGAACACAGTCGGATCTACGCCTTTTATGATGAGGTTACCAACCTGTGGATTTCCTCTGCAGACTTGATGACGCGGAACATGGATAACCGGGTTGAACTAGCCGCTCCGGTTTTTGATCCAGAGATGCAACAACGCTTAGAACACATCATTGCTGTCTATAGTCAAGATGACGTGGATGGCTTCTTCATGAATCAAAAGGGGAAGTACTTTAAGTATGAGAGTCCGAAGGGGCACTCAGCACAACAGACCTTTTTGCATGAGTTGACCGCCCGGCAACGGGCTATGGCGCCCAGTGGTGTGCAGCGGGTTTGGATGCACGTGACTGACTGGTGGCACCACCAGCGAAAAAAATAAAGGATCAAAAACGACGCAGAAGCGTTATAATAACGTTATTACTCGATAACGAAAAAATCGGAGTGGGCACAAGGGACCCCTCCGATTTTTTGAAAGGAGCGTAAAATGAAGAAAACCATTGCCGTCGTTGGGGCTGGGATTGGCGGGTTAACCGCGGCCCTGAAGCTTCAAGCACACGGATATGACGTAACCATCTGGGAAAAAAACACCACGTTGGGGGAAAGATGAACCAACTGGAAGTAGGTGGCTATCGCTTTGATATGGGGCCGACCATCGTGATGATGCCGGACGTTTACCGGCAACCATTTGTAGAAACTGGGGTTGATCCAGTGGATTATTTTACGATGTGGCGGGTAGATCCGTTTATGACGGTCCAAATTGATGGCGAACGGTATCCCATTTCCAATGATTTGGTGCAACTGACGAAGCTGTTTGAGACCAGCAGTGATGCGGATATGGCTGGTTTTTTAAACTATTTAGCGGAGATCTACCGGAAGTATTTGAACGCAAAGGATAATTTTATTGATCGTAGTTTTCGGTCACCCCGGGACTTTTTTAACCTCAAGACCCTGAAACAAGTCCTCCAACTGAAAACCTTTTCGTCCGCTTATCACGACATGCAAAAGTTTATTCCCAACCAACACCTGCAATATTTATTGTCGTTTCAAACGTTGTACATTGGGATTTCGCCTTTTAGTGGTCCCTCTATCTACAACATTATTCCGATGATTGAACTGCTCTATGGAGTGTGGTTTATCGACGGGGGCATGTACCAGTATGCAAAGGCGCTAGAACGTCGGTTTACTGAATTAGGTGGGACCATCGAACTTGGTCAATCAGTTGAAAAAATTGTCACTGAGCAGGATCAGGTTGTCGGTGTGCAGGTGCAGGGGACGTTGCGTTCCGCAGACGCAGTGGTGGTGAATGCCGATTATCCGTATGCGGTTGAAACCTTATTGAGTCAGGAGGCTCAACGCCGTGAGCACGTTAGTCCCCACCGGGTTAACCAAAAGCTACAGTATTCGATGTCATGTCTGTTGCTGTACCTCGGAGTGGATCGGAAGTATCAACAATTAGGTCTACACACGATTAAAATGGCCAGTGATTTCAAGCGCAACTTGAGTGAAATTGAAACCGGAGTTTTACCGAGTGATCCATCCTACTATTTGTATAATCCTAGCGCTCTTGATGATTCGTTTGCACCGGCCGGATGCTCGTCTCTGTACGTACTGGTTCCCGTGGCCAATTTACAGCATCAGCACCTAACCGAATCAGAAGTGCAAACGTATGCCCAGCAGGTGATTCAGCAGGCCGAGCAGGATTTTGCGTTAACTGACTTAGCAAACCACGTTCAGGTCCAGCGGGTCTTTACACCAACGGATTTTGCAGAACTGTATCACAGTAAGTATGGAACGGCCTTTGGCTTGAAGCCAACGTTACGGCAGAGTAACTACTTTCGCCCCCACAATAAAGCGCGGCGAATGCAAGGGCTTTATTTTGCGGGAGCGAGCACCCATCCAGGGGCAGGAGTGCCAATCGTGATTACCAGCGGCGAATTAGCCGCTCGAGAAGTGGAACGAGATGATTCAGATGAATAGAGCGAAAAGGTTAGCACCTTATCTACCGGAAATGGCTGCAAGTGAACAAGTGATTAAACAGCAATCGACCACGTTTTACTATGCTTTTTCGAAACTACCAGCTTATCAGGCGCAGAGTATTTTTGTGCTGTATGATTTTTTGCGACAACTGGATGATGCGGCAGATACCAATCAAACGGAAGTGTTTACGCGGCTGTGTCATTTGTGGCAGACCGTGAAACTGGGGACCCCTCGGACCCGGTTAGCCCGTAATTTACTGTTGGTGTTTCAGACGTTCGCAATTCCGATGCAGTTAATGGACGAGATGATTCAGGGACAAATCCATGACTTACACCGCAAGCCCATCCAAACCTGGTCAGATTTGCATCAATATTGCTACTTAGTGGCCGGAACGGTGGGGTTAATGATTATGTCGATTTTACGGGAAGACCCCTTAACGACTACCGAGCGGGCCGACGTGATTCGAGTGGGGATTGCGCTACAACTGACTAATATTTTACGCGATGTGCAAGCAGATTATCGTAAGCACTATGTTTATTTGCCCCAGGTAGCCCTTGCCCAAGCTGGGATTGATTTAAAGTGTTTGAATCGGCCCCAGCGCAAGTTACCAACGGAGTTAGTTCACATTTTAAAATTGTTGGGCAAGCAGGCCGAGCATGATTATCGGGTTGCCCCAGTGGTTATTAACCTAGTCCCGGATTCCGCAGGTCAGGTCGCGTTGGCGCTCGCAATTAATGGTTATGCTGCGATTTTAAAGCAACTCCGCCGGCGTAATTACAATGTTTCGCTGGGCCGGGTAGTAGTTAGTAACCGGGTTAAGGCGTGGCTACTAATCCAGGCCAAATTACGATATGCAATTTAAGAAAAGATCCAGAACTACCACCAATAGTCCTGGATCTTTCTTTTATTTAAAAATTTGTGGTTTGAAGCTTTGAATGGTTCGATTATTGAGTACCCAGTACAACAGCACTACTTGAATTGGGTAAGAAATTAAATTTTTGCCCAGTCGCAAACCAAAAAAGTAGGAAAAGGGCGTCTGGGCAATGATGGAGACCCACCAGGAATTTAATAAGAGATTTACGAAAATAGTAATGATGGCCACTGTGACTAGCACCCGAAGCCAACTGATGTGGCTGGTTCTAAAAAAGGCCACGCTGTAAATTAAACTTACTAAGACGGCCGAGAGGGCAAAGCCCGGAAAATAAGGTTGCCCACTGAAGAGGGTCGCAATGAAGTCTACGATGATGGCTACTCCGGTTGACCAAAACGGACCATACCATTTGGCGATTAAAGCAATTACGATAAAAGTAAAGGAGAAGCGGACGCTGCTACTCCCGATGGAAAAGCGGCCGATGATAAGTTCTAAGGCCATTAAAATTGCAAGGTAGGTCATACCCTTTAAACTTAGGGGGCGGAGGCCCCACTTTTGTAAATAATTCATTTTGACATCTCCTGACTGGAGCTGCCACCAAATGGTGAGGTCAGTGGCGAATGCGGAAATAACATCGCAAGCAGTCTGCTTTTCGTCCGGCGTTCACATTCCGTTCCGCTGGCACTTAACGCGTTAAATCCTACTCCAAAAAATTTGGTAATACCGAATTGGTACCCTTCCAATATACCACGATTTATGAAAACCGGTAAGCGATTCTGGAACTGAGGGTGGGAATGCTGCAATCAATTATTTTGACTTTTTTTGACTAAAAGGGTTGACGAATTGGTTGGGGCTTGGTATAGTAATGCTTGTCGCGAAGTTGGTGGATTGATTGGTAACCAATTTAATTGGAAACCACTCTTGACTGACCCGGCTAAAGCTGGTATATTAATAAAGTTGTCAAGTGATTGACGACGGAGTAGTTCTTTGAAAACTGAACAAGATTTTGATTACAAAAGTGTAAGGAATTTTTAAACGTGAGTTTAAAAATTAAACAATTGCGAAGTCAATTCGCTTAAAGCAACAAATCAAGGAGAGCTAGTAAAGTTCTCATTTAAAATGAGAGTTTGATCCTGGCTCAGGACGAACGTTGGCGGCGTGCCTAATACATGCAAGTCGAACGCGGTCTCCTAATTGACAAACCGTGCTTGCACGGGTTGGATTTTAGATCGGACCGAGTGGCGAACTGGTGAGTAACACGTGGGTAACCTGCCCAGAAGTAGGGGATAACACCTGGAAACAGATGCTAATACCGTATAACAACTAAAACCACATGGTTTTAGTTTGAAAGCTGGCCTTGGTGCTAGTGCTTTTGGATGGACCCGCGGCGTATTAGCTAGTTGGTGAGATAATAGCTCACCAAGGCGATGATACGTAGCAGACCTGAGAGGGTAATCTGCCACAATGGGACTGAGACACGGCCCATACTCCTACGGGAGGCAGCAGTAGGGAATCTTCCACAATGGACGCAAGTCTGATGGAGCAACGCCGCGTGAGTGAAGAAGGGTTTCGGCTCGTAAAACTCTGTTGTTAGAGAAGAACGACTGTGAGAGCAACTGCTCACGGCGTGACGGTATCTAACCAGAAAGTCACGGCTAACTACGTGCCAGCAGCCGCGGTAATACGTAGGTGGCAAACGTTGTCCGGATTTATTGGGCGTAAAGCGAGCGCAGGCGGTTTTTTAAGTCTGATGTGAAAGCCTTCGGCTTAACCGAAGAAGTGCATCGGAAACTGGGAAACTTGAGTGCAGAAGAGGACAGTGGAACTTCATGTGTAGCGGTGAAATGCGTAGATATATGAAGGAACACCAGTGGCGAAGGCGGCTGTCTAGTCTGCATCTGACGCTGAGGCTCGAAAGCATGGGTAGCAAACAGGATTAGATACCCTGGTAGTCCATGCCGTAAACGATGAATGCTAGGTGTTGGGAGGTTTCCGCCTCTCAGTGCCGGAGCTAACGCATTAAGCATTCCGCCTGGGGAGTACGACCGCAAGGTTGAAACTCAAAGGAATTGACGGGGACCCGCACAAGCGGTGGAGCATGTGGTTTAATTCGATGCTACGCGAAGAACCTTACCAGGTCTTGACATCTTCTGTTAGCCTAAGAGATTAGGTGTCCCCTTCGGGGGCAGAATGACAGGTGGTGCATGGTTGTCGTCAGCTCGTGTCGTGAGATGTTGGGTTAAGTCCCGCAACGAGCGCAACCCTTGTCTTTAGTTGCCAGCATTCAGTTGGGCACTCTAGAGAGACTGCCGGTGATAAACCGGAGGAAGGTGGGGATGACGTCAAATCATCATGCCCCTTATGACCTGGGCTACACACGTGCTACAATGGACGGTACAACGAGTTGCGAAACCGCGAGGTCAAGCTAATCTCTTAAAGCCGTTCTCAGTTCGGATTGCAGGCTGCAACTCGCCTGCATGAAGTTGGAATCGCTAGTAATCGTGGATCAGCATGCCACGGTGAATACGTTCCCGGGTCTTGTACACACCGCCCGTCACACCATGAGAGTTTGTAACACCCAAAGTCGGTTGGATAACCGTTAGGAGTCCGCCGCCTAAGGTGGGACAGATGATTAGGGTGAAGTCGTAACAAGGTAGCCGTAGGAGAACCTGCGGCTGGATCACCTCCTTTCTAAGGAATAATACGGAACCTTACACCGATCAAAGTCTTGTTTAGTTTTGAGAGGATTACTCTCAACTTTCGTTCTTTGAAAACTAGATAATATTATTTTCTGTAAGAATTATATTGTTAATATAATTTCAACCGAGAACAACCATTGTGTAATTTGAGTTTTTTAATGTGTTTGATCGCTAAACTCAATGATTTATAATCCGTAGGATTATAGGTTAAGTTAAGAAGGGCACATGGTGAATGCCTTGGTACTAGGAGCCGATGAAGGACGGAACTAACACCGATATGCTTCGGGGAGCTGTAAGTAAGCTGTGATCCGGAGATTTCCGAATGAGGAAACTCGATTAGTGTCATGACTAATCACTGCGTAGTGAATTCATAGCTGCGGAGAGGTAGACGTGGGGAACTGAAACATCTAAGTACCCACAGGAAGATAAAGAAATTTCGATTCCCATAGTAGCGGCGAGCGAACTGGGAATAGCCCAAACCGAACCTTCGTGGTTCGGGGTTGTAGGACTGAACATTTGAGTTACAAAAGAATTTGATAGCTGAAGCAGTTGGGAAGCTGCACCAAAGAGAGTGATAGTCTCGTAAGCGAAATTGAATTCCCTCAGTTCAGGATCCTGAGTACGGCGCCACACGTGAAACGGCGTCGGAATCCGGGAGGACCATCTCCCAAGGCTAAATACTCCCTAGTGACCGATAGTGAACCAGTACCGTGAGGGAAAGGTGAAAAGCACCCCGGAAGGGGAGTGAAATAGTTCCTGCAACCATGTGCCTACAAGCAGTTAGAGCCCGTTTATGGGTGATAGCGTGCCTCTTGTAGAATGAACCGGCGAGTTACAGTTGCATGCAAGGTTAAGCCGAAGAAGCGGAGCCGTAGCGAAAGCGAGTCTTAAGCGGGCGAATTAGTATGTTGCCGTAGACCCGAAACCAGGTGATCTATCCATGTCCAGGATGAAAGTGCGGTAATACGCACCGGAGGTCCGAACCCGTGTACGTTGAAAAGTGCTGGGATGAGGTGTGGATAGCGGTGAAATTCCAAACGAACTTGGAGATAGCTGGTTCTCTCCGAAATAGCTTTAGGGCTAGCCTCGGAATTAGAATCATGGAGGTAGAGCCACTGTTTGAGCGAGGGGTCCGTCTTGGATTACTGAGTTCAGATAAACTCCGAATACCATTGATTTATGTCCGGGAGTCAGACGATGAGTGATAAGATCCATCGTCGAAAGGGGAACAGCCCAGACCGCCAGTTAAGGTCCCTAAATAGATGCTAAGTGGAAAAGGAAGTGGAGTTGCTTAGACAACTAGGATGTTGGCTCAGAAGCAGCCACCATTTAAAGAGTGCGTAATAGCTCACTAGTCGAGTGATTCTGCGCCGAAAATTTACCGGGGCTAAGCATCTTACCGAGACTGCGGACGCAACTACGTTGCGTGATAGGAGAGCGTTCTAAGGGCGATGAAGGCAGACCGGAAGGACTGTTGGAGCGCTTAGAAGTGAGAATGCCGGTATGAGTAGCGAAAGATCAGTGAGAATCTGATCCACCGAATGACTAAGGTTTCCTGGGGAAGGCTCGTCCTCCCAGGGTTAGTCGGGACCTAAGCCGAGGCTGAGAAGCGTAGGCGATGGATAACAGGTTGAGATTCCTGTACTAGTTAATTATGTTGGAACGATGGAGGGACGCAGAAGGCTAGGTTTAGCATACGATTGGAAAGGTATGTTCAAATCGTAAGTCAGGTGAGGAGTGAAATGCTTCTGACCGGGTTGACAAGCGATGATGAGGATCGAAATTAAAGTAGAGAAGGAACCGATGTCACGCTGCCGAGAAAAGCTTCTAGTTAGTAATTAACTACCCGTACCGCAAACCGACACAGGTAGTCGAGGAGAGTATCCTCAGGTGAGCGAGAGAACTCTCGTTAAGGAACTCGGCAAAATGACCCCGTAACTTCGGAAGAAGGGGTGCTGACCGTCAGGTCAGCCGCAGTGAAGAGACTCAAACGACTGTTTATCAAAAACACAGGTTTATGCAAAATCGTAAGATGAAGTATATGGGCTGACGCCTGCCCGGTGCTGGAAGGTTAAGTGGAAAGGTTAGCTTCGGCGACGCCTCGAAATGAAGCCCCAGTAAACGGCGGCCGTAACTATAACGGTCCTAAGGTAGCGAAATTCCTTGTCGGGTAAGTTCCGACCCGCACGAAAGGCGTAACGATTTGAGTACTGTCTCAACGAGAGACTCGGTGAAATTAAGATACCTGTGAAGAAGCAGGTTACCCGCGACAGGACGGAAAGACCCCATGGAGCTTTACTGTAGCTTGATATTGGGTGTTTACATAGCTTGTACAGGATAGGTAGGAGCCATTGAAACCGGGACGCTAGTCTCGGTGGAGGCACCCGTGGGATACTACCCTGGCTATGTGAACACTCTAACCCTGAGCACTTAGCGTGCTCGGAGACAGTGTCTGGTTGGCAGTTTGACTGGGGCGGTCGCCTCCTAAATAGTAACGGAGGCGCTCAAAGGTTTGCTTAGAATGGTTGGAAATCATTCTGTAAGTGTAAAGGCAGAAGCAAGCTTGACTGCGAGACTGACTAGTCGAGCAGGGACGAAAGTCGGACTTAGTGATCCGGTGGTACCGTATGGAAGGGCCATCGCTCAACGGATAAAAGCTACCCTGGGGATAACAGGCTTATCTCCCCCAAGAGTTCACATCGACGGGGAGGTTTGGCACCTCGATGTCGGCTCATCGCATCCTGGGGCTGTAGTTGGTCCCAAGGGTTGGGCTGTTCGCCCATTAAAGCGGTACGCGAGCTGGGTTCAGAACGTCGTGAGACAGTTCGGTCCCTATCCGTCGCGGGCGCAGGAAATTTGCGAGGAGCTGTCCCTAGTACGAGAGGACCGGGATGGACATACCGCTGGTGTATCAGTTGCGCCGCCCGGCGCATTGCTGAGTAGCTATGTATGGATGAGATAAACGCTGAAAGCATCTAAGTGTGAAACTCGCCTCAAGATGAGATTTCCCATTCCTATATGGAAGTAAGACTCCTGAAAGATGATCAGGTCGATAGGTTAGAAGTGGAAGCGTAGTGATACGTGAAGCGGACTAATACTAATCAGTCGAGGACTTAACCAAAGAAGTGCAATGGTGACTCAGCAGGAAATAATATTAGCTAGTTTTGAGGGAACGAAGTTCACTCAGTCGTGTGGTGGCGATAGCCTAAAGGATACACCTGTTCCCATGCCGAACACAGTAGTTAAGCTTTAGCACGCCAAAAGTAGTTGGGGGATCGCCCCCTGCGAGGATAGGACGTTGCCACGCCAACTAAACGGCGCTTTCGAAGCAATTCGAAGGCGCCGTTTTTGTGTTGGTTTAATTTTGCTTTATATGTAACAGAGTTAGGCAAAGGTGCTCGTGGCGCCGGTTTGTAATGCTTGAATGGCTTCCCAATCAAGGGTTACCCCAATTCCTGCGCCCGTCGGGACGGAGAGATATCCATTTTTAACGGTGAGGGGTTCCTTAATGATTTCTTGTTCAAAGTAGTGATTACTATCAGCAATGTCAGCAGGGAAAATCGGCTGGGGGAGTTGCGCTGCTAAAGCTAGATCCACGGAACGTCCGAGCCCACTACCCAACATGCCTCCAATCCACGGTAGGTACGGGGTGTTTAAAAGATAACGCATGGCTTCCATTGTTTGGGTAATTCCCCCTAGTTTGCTAGGTTTTAGGGTATAAGCTGCAGCACTTTGCGCTTGCACGGCCGTTTGGATATCGGAAAGGGTGTTGATACTTTCATCAAGGCTAATTTTTAGATGTGGTAACTGAGCCTGGAGATTTGCATAGGTTGCCCAACTAGCATCATGGAGTGGTTCTTCAATCAGACTAAGGCCAGCGGCATCTAGTTGCTGCAAGAGTTCCGTGGTGGTTGGTGAGGCTGTAAACGCAGCGTTTGCATCAAATGAAATTAATTGGTGTGGAAATGCAATCCCTAATTTATGCATGAGCGTTAGGGTCGTCTTAGGTGCCTGGGTCTTTAATTTTAAGCGACGGTAACCAGCGGCAAGTTCTTGATCAGCCAACTTGATGGTTCGTTGGTAGTTTTTTTGAATCCCAAGGGCCACACTAACGGGAACTAGTTGTACGGGCTTTCCTAGAAGTTGGGCAAGCGGCTGGTGCAGGAGTTTGCCGTAAGCATCCCAAAGCGCCATTTCCACCCCGGCCCGGGCAAACGAGGTGAACTTAGCTAATTGGCGCTGTAAAGCTTGCGGGGTTTGAAAGCTCCGTTTCACCAAAGAGGGTAACCCTTGTTCTAGTTCAGCTTGTGCCGCTGCCTGGGTTTGGGGCGCATAGGTGGCATCCGGCAAAGCCTGGACTTCACCATAACCCGTCACTCCGTTCGTCATTCTCATTTCAATCAGGATCAGCGGCCGGTCCTTCATTTGGCCGTGATTGGTAATAAAAGGACGCTTGAGCTTTAACATTAAGGGGCGTAATTTGATTTGGTCAATTTTCATTCTGAGTCACCTTTCTCTAGCTGATTTAAGGCCTGTGTGTAGGCACAAGGACGTTCGAAGTGGACGTTATGACCTGTGGCTGGATAAACCAGCTGCGTCGCCCGTGGAATCGTGTTCGTAAGGTCACGCCCGAGCCGGGTAAATTTCTGATCTAATTCACCAGTAATGATAGTCGTTTCTGGTTGTAATTGCGAAAGATGTGGCCAGTAGTTGGGCATGGTTCCAGTCCCAAAGTACCGGAGGGAGTTCGCCATGTTAACCGGTTGGTGAACACAACGCATCTGATGCATGTGGCGTTGTTGGGATTTAGAAACGGCCTGCTGACTCTGAAACAGGGGTAATCGCTCCCAGTTAGTTACAAAGCTTGCTAACCCCTGGTGCTCAATCAGCGCGGCTTGGTGAGCATCGGCTTGTTGTCGCTGGCGGCGGGCAGTCGGAGCTTGAATGCCGGCCGTCCCGCTCTCCAAGATGAGGTGGTGAACTAGCTCGGGAGCTGTGAGCGCCAAACAGAGGGCTAAGCGCGCCCCCATTGAATAGCCAACGAGGTGAACGGGTTCCCGGCTTAACTGTGCAACAAGCGTTTGAAGGGCCTCAACCTGTTGGTCTACGGTAAATCCCGGTGCTGGAACGACCGGATCGGTTGGCCGAAAGCCGTACAAAGTGAGGAAGTAACTGGTGCCACGGGGGCGAATGGGGGCAAAATCCTGTCCAGTGCCTAAAAAGCCGTGCAAAAAGACCCAGGTCGGAGACCCCGCTCCCTGAACATCAATTTGATAGGAATAGCCAGCATAAGTAAAGAAGCGTTGCATCCTTAATCATCCTTTCTCGGTGGCAACTGGGTTCTGGTGGTGCGAATTTCCAATAGCCGGAGCCCCGTCCAGGACTCGCGGACGTGCGCCTGAAAATCTGACAACTGGGTCACTAGATGATAGTCGGCGCCCACGAGCTCGGCGGCGGCTGCGAGGTTTAAATGCTGGGGCGTGCCAAAGAGAGTTTCAAAATGAGGAGCCGTTGCTTGAGGTAAGAGTGAGAAAATGCCGCCTCCGTCGTTATTAACCACGATGATGGTCAGGTTAACATGGGTCGTGCGGGCCAACTGGAGGCCATTCAGGTCATGGAAAAACGCTAAATCGCCGGTAACCAACCAGGTTGGCACCTGATTTAAAGCCATGCCCGTCGCACTGGAAATGGTGCCATCAATCCCATTGGCGCCCCGATTTCCCTGGACGCGGACCGGGGTTTGGGGCCTAAACACTTGGTCAAAATAGCGGACGGTTAACGAGTTAGCCAAGAATAGTTGTTGGAGCGTCGCATCGGTAGCTAACAGCTGGGGAAGAGTTGCTTCATTCAATTCAGTGGGGGTGGAGCTAACCTTCGTTGCAAGGGCCTGGTGCCATTGAGTTCGGTAGGCGGGGTTGCCATGTAGCGTCGTCTTCAGGAGTTGGCGACAAAAATCAGCGGCCGTCAGGTTGTAGCTCGTGTGGGCCCACCGACTGTGATCCTTGCCTAGGTAGTTAGCTCCAATCTGGATGACGGGAATGCCGTGCTGTTTTAACCATGGTAATAGGGTGGCGTTAACCGGGGTTCCACCAAACCGTAAAACGACCTCTGGCCAGAGTTCCTTTGGGAATTCCTGAAGGTTCGGAGTCGGAGTGGCCGAAAGGTTCCCCCGGAGTGAGCTTAAAACGTCAGCGATGATTGGCGCATGAAGTTGTTGTGCCAGGCGATCCAGCAGGGTGGAAGCGTCATAATGATCATTTGGTCCTAGGAAGAAGAGTAGCTTGCGCCCGTGGAGCCGTTGGACTAACCGGGTTAGCGAGTTGGAATCCAACCTCCCGACAATGTGGCCAAATTCCTGGGGGTGCACCTGGGGCCAAGCAGTCCCCAGCGTTGGTAATAATGGTTTGCGAAACGGGAGGTTCAGGTGGACGGGGCCTGTGGGAGCAAGCTGACTCTGGTGAACGAGTTGTTGGACTTGGTAGTCAATAAATTCGGTTACATCTGGCTCCGGATCCTGGACGTTAATTTCAAGGGATTGCTTGACATTCGTGGTATACATTCCGCGTTGGGGAATAGTTTGGGGAGCGCCAATGGATTGTAATTCCTGGGGGCGATCCGTTGTTAATACGACTAAGTGAACGTGAAAACTTTGTGCTTCCGCAATGGCGGGCCAGTAGTTAGCGGTTGCAGTGCCAGAGGTGGCAACCAAGGCGACGGGGGTGTGACTGCGTTTGGCAATTCCGAGGGCGCAGAAAGCAGCCGAGCGCTCGTCAACGGCCACGGTTAGGCGGACCTGGCGCTCGGCTAGGAGTAACGCTAAAGGTGTATTTCTGGAACCCGGTGACAGAACAAAATCAGTGATCCCCTGCGCTTGGAACGCACTGATTAAGTGTTTTAAATTATTGGTCATGACGTCAATCATCAATTTGCTCCTTCAAAATCTGTTGCATTGGTTGGGTTTTCAATTGAATTTCTCGAGCTTCAGCTGCTAGCGTAGACGCGGCAAGGATGCCAGCTCCCGCAAATAAGTTTACTTGCTGGTCGTGGCCCCAGAGGGAACGAATCCCGATGACAAATTCTCCGTCCCCATTGGGAAGTGCGTAACCAACCGGAGCCGCAAAGAGGCCCCGTGGCCATCTTTCCGTGGCCTGAATCGTTGCTTGGGCCCAGGCGGTAGGCACTCCACCGAGCGCGGGCGTGGGATGGAGGGCAGTGACAAGTTGCCACAGGGATGTTTGTTGGGTAATGGAACCTGTAATTGGTGTGTACAAATGTTGAATTTGGGGAGTAGTGAGGATCTGAGGGGCTGCAACCGACTGCAGGTGGGCCCAAGGCCGGAGGCGGCGTTGGATTTCTGTAACAACTAGGTGGTGTTCGGCTTGGTTTTTAGAATCGGCCCGTAACGCGCTTTTCAAGCGCTGATCTTCGCTGGTCGTGGTTCCACGGCGAATGGAGCCGGCCACGGCAGCTGTTGCTAGCTTTCCCTGGTGGAGCCGAACGAGCCGTTCCGGCGTAGCTGAGAGAAAGAGTTCGTCGTGATGCTTAAGAAAAAAGTGATATGTATGGGGTTGATCACGGAGCAGGGCACGAATTAAGTCGCTCGCCCGTAATGGTGCACTTAGCTTCCATTGTTCCTGCATGCCCAGCACGACCTTTTGTTTCTGGGCATCAGTTTGGAGGGTGCGGAGGACGGGCGCGACCCGGTTCTGCCAGTCGGGTTCCGTCGTTCGTCGGAGCAAGTGAATGGGACGAACTGGGGCTGCTGGTTTATGACTTGGGCGATGGCCCCATTCGGTTCCCGTCACGGTATCAATGACATAGGCGGGGGCGAGCATCGTTCCGTTCATTAACTGGCTGGTCCCAGTTAGTTGCTGGTCAAACGGGACCCCCCCAAACACGGGGTGGGTCTGCTGCTGGTGCCAGACTACTAGCTCTTTTAGAGTAAAGTTTTGTAAGCGGCTGGCTTGCCCTAGCCCGATTAGTTCGATGTGATGCTCGGGGTCAGAAAAAAACGCGCCATCTTGATAGTAATCAAAGTTGTTGAGTAGTTGGTTAGTTTGCGGTTGCATGGTGTCATCCCTATCAATCAATCTAAGCCAAAATCCATAGTTTAAGCTTACCAAAAATCCTGGGTGGAAACACCAGGAAGTCCTCGTCGGAGGGATCTGGCTACTTTTTTAAGAAAAAGTTAATTTGATGGTTGACTTTTACGGGGAGGTCACTTAGTATAATAACCAATTAAATAAACGAAATTGAGGAACTGAGTATTTGCTGAAATTTCCAAGAGAGTCTCTGGGTGGTGCGAAGGGATGAAAGGCAGGCAAAGAAGATGGGTTCTGAATCAATCATTAGTGAGCAAGTAATTGTTAGCTAGTGGCGGGGTTGCGACCGATATCTCAGCAAAATTGTTCTAATCGAGACGCGTCAATTGGAGCAGTTTTTGAGGCAAGGCTAGTTCAAACAAAACTGGACTTGTAAATTAAGGTGGTACCACGAAAGCATTCGTCCTTTAGTTAGGAGGGATGCTTTTTTGTTTATTTAAAAGTAACTAATTCTAAATTATGAGGTGAAATGGCATGAAAAAGACAACGAAGTGGATTATCGGCATCATCGTATTATTAGTAATCGCAGTGATTGGCTGGTTCAGTTTTGCTCCCCAAGCCACTACGCAAAATGAGAAGGAAGTGAAGGTCGGCCTCATGAGTGGATCCAAAGCGGATGATGAGATTTGGCAGTCAGTGGCCAAAACGGCCCGCGAGAAATATAAGCTCAAATTGAAATTTGTCCACTTTACCGATTACACCCAACCTAATACAGCGTTAAGTCAACACGCCGTGGACATTAACTCCTTCCAACACTATGCCTTCTTGAAAAATTGGAACCAGCAACACCATTCCAACATTGTGTCGATTGGAGACACGGTGATTACGCCCATCAGATTGTATTCAACGCAATACCAGGACGTGAAAGAAATTCCAGCTGGAGCGACGATTGCAATTCCAAATGACGCGACGAACGAAAGTCGATCACTCCAGGTTCTGAAAGAAGCCGGGTTAATTAAACTGGGCGGGGATCCCCACAAACTGTTGACGGTGAAGGACATTAAGGCCAACCCGAAGAACCTAAACATTAAAGAAGTGGATGCTTCTCAAACGGCGCGGACGTTAAATGATGCGGCTGCAGCAGTTGTCAACACTAACTACGCGCAAACGGCGCACTTAAGTCCAGATAAGACGATTTTCAAAGAACCGTTGAACCAGCAATCCAAACCATGGATTAACTTGATTGCGGCTAATAAGGAACAAAAGCATGACAAGGACTTACAAAAGGTCGTAAAGGCCTTTCAAACGAAGGAAACGGAACGGGTTATTCAAAAGAATTATAAAGGTCTGCAAGTTCCAGCCTGGAATTTAAAGCTTAAATAAACCGGACGAGTTCAAATGAGCGGGGCTGAGGGACATGCATTTTATAGAATCAGTGGGGGTGCAACCCTGACCAGTCGACCCCGGTGACCGGAGCTTGTTATCGAATCCCGGTTATTTTGACTATTGTTCCGAAACGCACCTTGCTGATGTAGCGGTGGAACTGGTTCCCCCTCCGTGCTAGTAACCATTTTTAACCGGATTATGATAAGATAGGTACAAAAAGTAAGCAATTGGCCAAGTTGCTCTCCTTAAATCATCCCAATAATCCAACGGGAGCCGTGGCAACGGCGGACTTCTTTGCAGAAACCGTGTAGTTTGCCAAGCAAAATCAGATTGGCATTGTTCATGATTTTGCTTACGGGGCCCTCGGGAACCACCAACAGCCACGAAGTTTCTTACAAACTCTTGGTGCCAAAACCGTGGGGTTTGAGTTTTCGACGTTGTCAAAGACCGATAACATGGACGCCGGGTTACGGAAAGCCTGGCAACGGATTGGCAAATTGCAACTATTTAAACTGCACCACGAATAAGGAGGATTTTTCCGATGACGGAAACCAGCGTTAACTTTAAAAATGTTTCAGTTGATTTTAAGCAGGATAAACAAACGATTCACGCCGTTTCCGACGTGAGCTTCAGCATTCCGGCCGGCCAAATCTTTGGGATCGCCGGGTACTCGGGAGCCGGGAAGTCAACGTTAGTTCGCACGATTAACTTATTGCAACAACCAACGAGTGGGGAAGTTTCCGTCCTCGGGAAGCAGTTCTTTAAAAAGGACGAACACGGAACCACGGAAATTAGCGCCCGCGAACTCCGAACGGAACGGCGCAAAATTGGGATGATTTTCCAACACTATAACTTGTTGAACCAAAAAACGGTGTTGGAAAACGTGGCCTTTGCCCTAAAGCACAGTGGACTAAAGGAAAAAAAAATCGCAGCGAAGGCGCAACAATTATTGGCTGATGTTGGGTTGTCCGATTATGCTAAACACTATCCCGCCCAACTTTCCGGGGGGCAACAACAACGGGTCGCCATTGCTCGGGCCCTAGCTAACGATCCCGAAATTCTGATCTCTGACGAAGCAACTTCTGCGTTAGACCCGGAAAACACCAACCAAATTTTAGATTTATTGAAAGAATTAAACCAAAAGTATGGGTTGACGGTCATTCTGATTACCCATGAAATGGATGCCATCAAGCGGATTTGTGACCAAGTGGTTATCATGGACCAAGGAAAAGTGGTAGAACGGGGAAGTCTGATTGAAGTCTTTGTGGAATCGACGAATCCAGTTACCCGCAAGATTGTGGGGAATGACTTTGATGCGCTCGCCATTTTGCAGTCCATGAACATCGACACCCAGTCCCGGAACTTAGTGAAGTTGGTCTACTACTCTCAAGAAATTTCACAACCAATCATCGTGGATCTGTATGCGAAGTACCAAGTTTCGGCTAGCATCGTGTACGCTGACATCGAAGAATTTGGTAGTCAACCGGTCGGCATCATGATTGTAGAACTGAATGGGGACGACGACCAAGTCCGCACCGCCCTTGATTATCTGAAACAATTAGACGTCCAAGTAACTGAATTGAGAGGTGCAAAGTAATGAAAGAATGGTTTATTACAAACTTTCCGAATGTAGTGCAGCAGGGTTGGACCGGAGAAACCGGTTGGTGGACTTCGATCGTCCAAACGTTGTACATGACGTTTTGGTCAGCCATCTTTGGGGGAATTGCCGGCTTAATCTTCGGGATTGCCCTCGTGCTGTTTGATTCAGATGGGATTTTACCGAACAAAATCATCTTTAACGTCGTGGATAAAGTGGTTTCGTTATTCCGGGCGATTCCCTTCATTATCTTACTGGCGTTCATTGCCCCAGTAACCCAAAAGATTGTGGGAACCCAAATTGGGACGACGGCGGCCCTCGTCCCGTTGTCTGTCGGCGTCTTTCCGTTCTACGCTCGGCAAGTGCAGGTGGCCTTGCAGAGTGTGAACCAGGGCACCATCGAATCGGCCCAGTCACTGGGTTCCAGTAACTGGGACATCATTTCCGGTGTGTATCTGAGTGAAGCCTTTCCGGAATTGATTCGGGTATCGACGGTAACGCTGATTAGTTTAGTCGGGTTAACGGCAATGGCCGGAGCCATCGGAGCCGGGGGTCTCGGAAACATGGCTATCTCGTACGGGTACAACCGATTTGCGAATGATACCACCCTCGTGGCCACGATTCTGGTGGTGATTATGGTGTTAATCATTCAAGTCGTGGGGGACGTATGGGCCCGGTGGATTGACCATAGTTCTAAAGTATAAGTAAATAGTTAAAAAGAGTTTCACTGTGGAAAGCAGCTGGAGCTCTTTTTTGGTTATCAGGCCTTTTATATGTTATTATTTTCATATGAAAGGATGATAATATGAATTGGTGCTTAATGACGTTGACCTTTCTGGCCGTCAATCTCGATTTTTTTGTGCTCTTGCTGTTTTTTTTACAAAAATATTCCGTTGGAGAGGTCTTACTCGGCTACTTGCTTGGGTTGTCGCTCCTGCTCTTGCTCAGTTACGGTCTAGGCCAAACCCTTGCTCATTGGCTGCCAGAATGGGTGCTCGGGGGCTTGGGCTTTTTACCGCTTTACCTTGCTTTTCGTACGGAGGATGATGACGCTGAACTAGCGCGATTCCGCAAGCGTAGCCCAGTTTTGACCGTTTTTGGCACTTACTTGGTGGTTTGTGCAGGGTGCAATTTGTCCGTTTTCATTCCAGTGTTATTGGGCCAAACCTTACCAGTCTTTTGGCTCACGCTCGGCTACTTCGGCTTTTTGACGGTTATCGTGGTTCTTTTCCTCCGGCGCCTTGGTCGGCTTCCTGTGGTAACCCAGGTTCTGAACCATTATGGTGAGTGGTTGTTACGCGTGACGTACTTTGTGATTGGGACTTACGTTCTCTATGACAGTGGTTTTCTGGCTCACATCTGGGAACTAATCAAATAATGATAGGAGAAAAACATGGTGAAGCAAGTTGATTTAACGGAAACCAGTCAGATTTTCAAACTGCTTGGCAATACCGATCGGTTACGGATCTTACTGTTGTTGGAGAATAATCCGGTTGATGTTTCCACAGTCGTTACCAAACTCCAGTTATCACAGTCAAACGTCTCACATCAACTAGCGTTGCTAAAGCAACATCAGCTGGTCAGCGCGCAACGAACGGGGAAACGGATGCTGTATAGTTTGAATGATCCACATATTTTGACGATTGTGGAGCTGGCCTACCAGCATAGTGAGCACGTGGTTAAACACGAGCAGCATCATTATTTACGCGATTAGATGGAGATGAGCCTTGCGATTAAATGGAACTAGTTTAGTAGCTGACGGCAGCGGATTGACAACTGGATTATTCCTAGTATATTATGTTGACAAGTGTTCGCGCAGAATGTCATATGATATTTGATTTAAGATTAGTATTATTATAATTGGGGGTGAATAGCGATGGTAAAGAAAAACAAACACAAGCAGGATAAAATTGAACGATGCCTGAGTGATCAATATGGGGATCAGGAGATTAAGCAAACCAAGCAACATTGGAATGACTATAGTGATTCAGAAAAGGCCGCCATTTTAAAAGAGGGCGATGCAATTTTTGTTGACCTTGCTCAGCTTAAGGATCAGGCGCCGGATAGTGAAGAAGTACAGCAAATCATGGTAAGGTGGCATCAATTTCTGCTTAATTTTTATGAGCCGAGCATTGAGTTGCTGAGTGGCTTAAACGAAATGTACGCTAATGATCCTAAGTTTAAAAAGAAATTTGCTAAAATTGATCCAGCTTTACCAGATTTTCTCCACGCTGCAATTGATACGTATGTTGATCAATTAGAAAATCAATGGATTGAAGAACAGCAAGAGACGTTAGATAACGAGTTATAGATTGGAGAGGGAAAATGGCTAAAGTTGATCGATCGGGAGAACGAAAAGTCAGTCCGTTAAAAATCAAGCCACAAGCAAAAACACCTAAGTTAGTTTTTCCAGTGGAAACACCCCAGCGCGATTTGCAAAATTTAATTGTTGCCGACGAGGTTGCCACGCAAATCAAGAGTTTGCTTGCCAAGATTGAAAATTATGATTTACTCTATAATCAATTTGGTTTAAGTGAAATCGATTCCACAGGCGGGAGAACTGTCATTAACCTGTATGGATTACCTGGGACCGGAAAGAGTTTTTCGGCGGAAGCGATTGCCAAAGCACTGGGCAAGCGGATCATCAAGGTTAACTATGCGGAGATTGAATCCAAATACGTTGGGGAAACGCCGAAAAACATCAAGTTATTGTTTAAAGAAGCCAAGGATGAAGATGCTGTTTTAATCTTTGATGAAGCGGATTCAATCTTGGGTCGGCGGCTCGATAGTGTCACAAAAAGCACGGATCAAGCGGTGAACTTGACGAAGTCAGTCATGTTGTTAGAGTTGGATAATTTTGCAGGAATTGCAATCTTTACCACTAACTTTGGGAAAAACTATGATCCAGCCTTTTTACGGAGAATTATCGGGAACATTGAATTTCTGCTACCAGCAAAAACAGCCCGGGGCAAAATATTAGCAAAGTTAATTCCAACTAAATTGCCAGTCGACCTTACGCCAGCTGATTTAGATCAAATTTTAGAGCACACGGAAGGGTTTTCTGGTGGAGATTTATTAAACGTAGTGGTTTATGCGAGTTCGCATGCCGTAGAGCGTGATGGAGTAGAGTGTAAAGTGGGGCTTGCTGACTTTGATGATGCCATTGGATTAATTAAAAAAGCAAAGCACGAATTAGCACAGTAAAAAATAACTGTTAATGGATAGCAGTTAATCAGAGTTGGATTAATCCAGCTGATAAAAACAACCTAAAAGTGGCGCACAAAATCATAGTTTGTGCGCCACTTTTAGATTACTTTCACTATCCGTTCTTAGCGGTTAAACATCATCGGGTTCACGTTCCCTAAATTTAGTTTGATAATTCCAACTGTCAAAATGGCGAAGAGATTGCCACTAATGAAACCAAGCAGAAAGGTGAACCAACTTAACGGCGTAGCCTTAAAGACCAGCAAGAGAATGATGACAACAATGATGATTGCGATCACGAGGTTGATAATTTTGCGGGCCTTTTGGACTCTCGGAAAGGCAGTGGTTAATTGGCTCATTTGCGGATTGGCAGCATTAATTACGTTCGAGCCGGCGCCTTGTAATAATTTGAGCAGGGCACTGAGATCGCGAAAGGCGTAGTTAAAAATAGAGAGGAAGCCGACGATTAAGCCACTAAACAAGCCGAGGAGCAGAATAAAGAAGCTACCGAAAGCGTTAAAGTAAATCGCTAGGCCAATGCCTAAGAATAGCAAGATGAGCGCCGGGGCGAGTAAGAACCATTTGCGCCGTTGAATCTGGTGGCGAATCGTGGTCCATTTTTGGAGATACGTTTGGAGTTTAAACATTAATTCTGGATTCATCTGATAACCTCACTTTTTTGTCATACCGGTAATTTACCACAAAAGTAAGGAAGAAACAAAACAGAAGGGCTTCATGATTAGTTGAGGGAGCTTGAAGCTTACTATATTTAGTCTATATTTTAATAACACAAGATATTAGTTTATGGATTTGGTTAGTCATATTAATAAGTGGAGAAGCTGTTTTATTAGAAATTCAATACACTGAATATAATAAGCATAAAAAATAGCTTCAATAAATTTTTAATAAAAAAGCTTGCCAATTGCTAAAATTGGCAAGCTCCTTAAAACTCTTTACCACCAATCACGTTGATGACTCAAGTCATAAATAGCCGAAGCTGTTAATCTAGGTTAAATCCATTTAAGAAACTTCAAAAAAGTAGACATATAGAGCATCCTTTTTTGGGGTGGGAACATATCGGTTCGGCCGATATGTTCTTTTTTAGCTCCACTAATTATACAAAAAAGGTACCGATCGCATTCACTTAATGAATGTCATCAGTACCAAAAATTGTAAAGTCTATTTCTATAACGCTCAGTTAGTTACCGTAAGGTTGAATCAATTGCTGCATACTCTTCGTTGGTCAGGTTAATCTGAAGCGCTTTGGCATTGTTCACCACTTGGTCGGGGTGCTTAGCGCCAGGAATCACAACGGAGATGTTGGGATTCTTAACGTACCAAGCTAAAACCAATTGAGCAATCGTTGCGTCATGTTCCTTAGCCATTGGTTTCAAACGATCAACGGCTTTGATAATTTGTGAGAACCGCGGTTCTTGGAAGTTCGGATCATCATGACGGATGTCGGTTTCTTCGAATTTCGTTTTTTCACTGTACTTACCGGTTAACAAACCAGAAGCGAGGGGGAAGAACGGCACGAAGGAGATGTGGTTTGCTTGTAAGTAAGCAAACCGTTCCTGTTCGGCATCGCGAGCAAAAGGATTGTATTGCTCTTCGTCAACGTCCACGTAGCCGTCCCGATTGGCTTCACGCAGTTGCTCCATCGAGAGGTTGGAAACGCCGATGGCCTTGATTTTGCCAGCTTCCTTCAGTTCTTGCAGAGCAGCAACCGCTTCATAAAGAGGCGTCTTACCATCTGGAAAGTGAATGTAGAAGATGTCTAAGTAATCAGTTTGCAGTCGTTGTAAACTTTCTGCAACAGCTTGTTGGAGGTGCGCTGGAGAGTCGTCGATTACCATGTCACCTTGAGCAGTTACTTTTTGCCCGCCCTTGGTGGCAATTTGAATTTTGCCCCGGTCGTAAGCTTTAATGGCTTGGCCGATTAATTCTTCAGAACGGCCGAGGCCATAAGCGTAAGCAGTATCTAACAAGGAAATACCATTGTCGAGGGCGGCTTTAACGATTTTAATTCCGGTTTCATCGTGGAGATGTGGGAAGAGGTTGTGACCACCGACCGCGTTGGTACCTAATCCCAATGGAGTAGTAATAACGTCTGATTTTCCAATTTTAACTGTTTGCATAAATTTACTCCTTTGACTGTAAAACTGATTGAAGAGCAGGTTGGTGCTGGAGATACTCCAGTAGCACGACGGCTTGGTTATGCTGTTGGTCCTTAGCGCCGTATAGCAGCAGGACGTTCCGAGTTTGTAACTGCGTGGCGACCTTCGTTACAAAGGCCGGGGTTTTCGGGTTTTGGTCTAATTCCTGACGGTAGCGTTGTTGAAACGCGGGAAACCGTTCCGGAAGGTGGTTAAACCAACGCCGTAATTCTGTTGTGGGAGCAATTTCCTTCGCCCACTCGTCGAGGGCCGCGTTGACCTTAGAAAGGCCCCGGGGCCACCGGCGGTCCACCAAGATTCGATAACCATTATGATTAACTGGTTTGGTGTAAATCCGCTCAATCGTTAGCTGCATGAAACTTCCTCCTCACCTCGAGGTCGCTTTTACAGGTGGTGCTTCGTTTCTGATTCGATGGTTGGGAATAATGTGATGAAATTATTCATCTTTTCTGGATCAATGTGGTATTCGATAAATGGCAAGGCACTACCGATGGCGTTATCAGCTTCAGAACTAACTTCAGCCATTCCCACTAGGTAACCTTGTTTGTCAAAGATAGTCAGGGTTTTACCTTGGTTAGCCCGCATTGCTAACCGGAACCAGTCCTGGCTTAAATCAGCTTCCTTGATGTCGTATTGATCTGGGTGAGCTTGGGCTTGATCAGGAGTAACTCCAACCTGAGCAATCCGTGGAGAAGTGAAGACGGCACTGGGAACGGCTGGATAGTTGATTGGATCCGTAGTTGCGCCCGTAAAGAGCTTTGTGAGGTACATTCCTTCATAGATAGCCGTAGGAGTTAAACGACCCACTTCTTTGTCAAGCACGTCTCCAGTAGCGTAAATGCTAGGAACCGATGTTTGTAAGTGACCGTTAACGGCGATTCCTTTGTGATCATCGTATTCAACGCCCACTTCGTCAAGTCCGATTCCTTTAACGTTTGGAAGCCGACCAGTGGCATCAAGAATCCAATCGCTGGCTACGTTGCCTTGGTTAGTTTCGACTTGGTAACCATCAGCTTGCTTGGTTACGGCACTTGGTGTCACGTTCTTCATGATGTGAACGCCCTTTGCTTCTAAGTCAGTAAGCAGTTCTTCAACAAATGGTTGGTAGAATTGTTTTAAGGCGTGTTCGTGGTGCAACATTAAGGTTACGTCAGTTCCAGCCGTTGCTGCGATGGTAGCAAACTCAAGGGCAATGTAGCCACCCCCGATGATAGTCATCCGGTTCGGTTGGTCAGCGAGATCTAAGAAGTCAGTTCCGTTGTGGAGGTATTCTTGACCAGGAATGTCTAACTGGTGATAGTGTGCTCCGGTGGCGATTACTAATTTATCAGCGGTGTAGTTTTGACCGTTAACGGCAATGGTGTGTTCGTCAACGAGCGTTCCCTTGCCGTGGATTAGGTCGATTCCGAGGCTTTCTAGCCCAGCTCCGATGGCTTTAGGTAAAACGCCAACTATTTTCTTTTCATGTTCGTAATTAGCCTTCCAGTCCAACTTAGTGGTTCCAGTTAAACCAGCTCCTTGCATTTGGTCAACGGCTTCCTTGACTTTGACTGGCATGTCAAGGGAGATTTTGGCGTTACATCCTCGGTTGGGACAAGTCCCCCCGATTTTATCGACTTCAATCATTCCGAGTTTAAAGCCAGCTTGAGCTAACGGCATCGCCCCGTTAAAGGCACCGTGTCCACTTCCGAGGTATAAAACATCATATTGATACTTTCGTTCTTCCATTGTTACACTCCTTTGTTCTGATCAATTGTAATTTGAATCCTAACTTTAAAATAGCAAAAAAAAAGCACGACCGCAATTAAATTGACTTTTTGTTAGTCAGAGCGGTCGCACAAAAAGCCATTACGATGCTACGTTGAAGGGCACCAAGCAAGTTGAACAAGCCCCGCCAAGTTTTACCGGCGATCCAGCTTTGATTAGTTTGACGTTAGAGTTGGGGTAACACTTCTTGGCTACGAATCATCATGTCGGTGTAAATCCGTTGGACATCTTGGTCGGTGCCTCGGAGTTCGTAGTCAGCGAGAAACGGAACGTGAAACATGCGGGAGTAACGTTTAGCGGTTAAACAGTACTGGGCATTAAAGTTTTTATTCCCGCTGCCGATGATTCCCAGGCAGAGAGCGGCATTATTACCATAACCAATGTATTCACCAAGGGTGGTGGTTAACAGTTCGGTTACGCCACTCCCAATCCCATCCCCACCGTCGAGATAGGTTGGGACCGTTACAAAGTAGGGCTCCGTTTCCGTGGCAAAGTCAGTTTGATCACTAATCTCTGTGCCCACCACGAGCGGGTTAGCTGGATCCTGGTCGTGGCGTTTTTGGGCATAAGCGGTGAGGTTTTCGACAAAGTTGCGAGTGTTGCCTTCAATTGAAATGAATAAAATGCGCATCGGTTTCATGGTGAGCCTCCATTACGAATGTTTACGGTGTTTAAGTAACCAACTTAAAAAACCAATTCCTAGTACCAATATACCACTGATCAGCGTGAGAAGCAGACCGAGTCCGAGGCCGGGAGTCCGGTATTGCAGCCGAATTTGATGCGTGCCGGCGGGGATGATTCCCCCGACAAAGCCTGTGTTCACACGTTGGGTTGCCACGGGATGGTTATCGACGAATAACTGCCAGCCTTTAGAGTAGGGAATTGAGGTAGTGAGGACCGTTGGCCGCGGTTGCTTGCTGGTCCCCGTGATTTGATTGGGGGTCAATTTAATGTGACGGAGTCGTTGGGTTTGTAACTGGTGCAACCGTTGTTGGTAGGCTTTCCCCATTGGCACGGCAATGACCCGTACCCGATTGAAGCGCAAGCGACTGGCTCCTTGGTAATGTAATGTAATGGTCGACCGAGCTTTGGGAGCGTAACCAAGATTGAGGACGGCGTTTCGCTTGGGGACGTAGTTAGAAAGTTCGTCCGTTCCAAGTTGCGTCACGGCATTACTCATCCCGGTCGTGTGGGCCGTCAGTTTAAAGCTACCATTGTTACTGGTTTGGAGCCCTTGACGCCACTCATTTAAATGATCCATTGGACTCGGGCTTTGGTTTCGTAACCACGCTTGGTTCTGGGCTTGGTGTTGCTGTTCTGCTGGGGAAGAGGCACTAGCATGGATACCATCTAATTCTAAGTAGAGTTCCGTGTTCCGGGTCGCTGCTGGGTGCTTCAGTTTTAGGGTTACCGGCTGAGGTTTTCCAAGCACATCCGTATTTAGTTCGTGTAGCCCAGTGCGATTCTGGTGCTGAACCGCTCGCTTGCGCTGGTCATTGGCAGATAACACATCCTTAGCCCGGGCTTTACTAGTGTAGTGTTGGTCCGGCGTAGTTGTGCGGTTCGCATCCTGCCCCCATTTAGAGGTTGCCAACTGGTCAAAGGTGGTAATCCAGTCCTGGTCGTCCAGGTTAGTCGTGTACGCAAGGGACTTACTCGTTTGGCGGGGGGTAATTGTGCGCACTCGGTTGCCAGGCGAAGCAACGACGGCTCCCTGTAATTGGGATTGTTCCTTTTCAACGGGCCCCAGTCGGTTCCAAGTAGCCGGATGAATGGCCGTGCGTTGACTGTAGAGAAGGGGGAGGGCGTTCTGGTTTTGAGCTAGGATCGTTCCGGTGGCCTGATCAGCCGGGCGGAGTTGATTTTGATTCTTGAACAGGCGCGGTTCGTGGCGCTGGTTCTTGATGATTTTAAAGCCCGCGGGTAAGCGATAGTGGCGTTGTGCTGAGTTAAGAAAGAGATATTTAACTCCCATCAGAGACAACATGGTTGAACGGTAATCGTTTTGGGCGACCGGATCATTGGGCGTAAACTGATTATTCCGGATGGCTTGTTCTAACTGGCCCACGAACCCATTTTCCAGTGTTAAGTAGGATGCAATGTCATGGGTTTGGAGGTTCAACGGTAGGTTAGAACTCGCGTTAAAGTAGTCGATGTTAAACGTGTGCGCCCGCTCCAGCGGAAAGTAGTGGTAGCGCGGGCCAATGCTCGTCCGGGCGTTGCCCAGTCGCTTTGTAACGTAGTGATCAGCCCCATCGTAGTAATTTTGGGTGTAGTGGGCAGCACTTTGCTGGCGTAGCATCCCACGGCTGAACCCACTGTTGTTCGGACTATAGTAGCCCAGCCCGAGCGCAATGAGGTTTAGAGTAACGATGGTCAACACACTGAGATAGAGGGTGCGCGGGTTCCAGTGATCATCGCGGGCCAACCAGCAACAAGCCAGTAAGCCAAAGAGGAGGACGTATTCAATCACATCATGGCGTTGCAACCGGAAGAGGAAGCCCTGACTTGCCCAGATGAGCACGAGGAGGCCGAGCGTACTGATTCCAAGGGTTAAGACGTCGCGGCGGGTTAAGCGGGTGAGGTGATTGACAAAGATGGCCGTAGCGAGCCCAACCGGCAGGAGTGCTAACGCTAACCACCGGTTCGAGGGGGACGCAAAGGCATTAAAGATGGCACTGACGGCAGGCAAACAGAGACCAGCGCCGACTAATAGCAGGGCAACGTTAAGGTAGCGATAGCGTTTGAAGTGGAGCAAAACGTAGACCAAGGCGTACAAACTGATTCCGCTGAGCCCAATGATTAACCAAAATGAGAAAGGTCCGCCCAGCCCAAGCAGTTTGCTGGGTAAATTGAGATAGTAACTCAGGGGGTATAGCCGATAACCGTTGGCAAAGTCACCGGTAATCCGAGTGGACTGAAAGGCATAAAGCATGGTGGGGATAAAGAGCACCGCGGCTGCTAGCATTCCGAGTCCAACCGTAACGGTCAAGCGGAGGAAAAACCGGCCCCAGTGAAACCACCGGGCTTTTCTAACCATCAGGCTTCGTAATGTAACATAAATTAAGCAACCGAGTCCCAGCATGTAAGCAAAGTAAAAGTTGCTTAAAAAGGTGATGAAAACAGCCCCGCAGAGTAGCCAGCTGGATTGGTGCCGGAGGACACGTTCAATTCCTGCGGCCAGGAGGGGAAAGAAGATGAGGGGGAGTAAAAAGAAGGCATGGTGCATGCCGGCGTACAACGCAAAACTGGAAAAAGTGTAGGTGAGGGTACTAATTAACCGGCTAATTTTTCGCAAGTGAAAGTTGTGCAGATACACTAAAAAAGCTAACCCCGCGCAGTACAACCGGAGGAGGACCAAAACACCGTAGCCAAATTCAATTTGTCCCTTTGGAAAGAAGACGATGAGATAGTTAAACAGATCCCCAATTACGTAGTAGGAAAAACTAGTGAGTTGATCTGCTCCAAGACCGAGATCAACCGACCAGTGGGTCAAGCCGTGGCTGGGATGAGCGAGAAAATTAACTAGCAGTTCCCGGAAGTTTACGAGAATGGGGTAGTGCTGGGCAATTCCATCCATGCTCCAAATGAGCGAACGATCGGTAAGGTAAAACGTCCACCCAAAGACTGCGACGATGATTGCAAATAGGATGGTATAGAGCACCCAGGTTGGCAGTTTTTTCAGCATCTTCATCTAATTGCTCTCCTTGTTAATAAAAAAAACGAGGCACGCCTCGTTTGAGTGGAATTAATGATCAGTATCGCTGGGGTTCGTTAGCGTCGCAGGAACCTCGGTAACTTCAAACCAGTTAATAAACGAGTTTTCGTAATCAAGGACTTTAAACTTGAAGTTGCCAATCTGCACGATGTCGCCGACCTTAATGTGTGGATAGTGTTCAATGACAAACCCAGCGATGGTAACGACATCGGATTCATTGAATTCTTTGATTTGCGTATCAAAGTATTTTTCAAAGTCATAGGTATTTAACTTTCCACTGATTTTATAGGAACCGTTGGGTTGCTTGAAGATGTACGTATGACTAGAAGGATCAATTTCGTCTCTCACGGTTCCAAAGAGCTCTTCGTAAATATCCTTATCAGTAATGATCCCAGAGGTTCCCCCGTACTCGTCGATCACCACCACAATTGGTTGGTGGTTATGAATCATCTGTTGGAGCACGATGGAGATGGTGGTCGTTTCTGAGGTGGTATCAATTTTACGAATTAAATTCGTAATCGGTTTATCCGGGTTGATTTGCGCTTGTTTAATCAAGTCATAAATGTAGACGTACCCGAGAATGTCGTCCTTGTCGTTATCTTTTACGACCGGGAGCCGACTGTACTTGGTGCTTAGATAAGTTTCAATGGCATCATTAACCGTATCGTTAACGTCAACGGTTTTTAACTGCGTTCGGTCAATCATAATGTCACGCGCGGTTTTATCGTTCAGTTCAAACGCCCGGCGCATGTAGAGGTAGTCATTTTGTTCCAAATCCCCGTTTTGCACGGCCGCCTTGGAAACACTGAGAATTTCTGATTGTGACAGGGCTTCGTCGTTTTCGTTGGCCACCGGTAATCCGAGCATTTTGACGACCCCCGCTGCCGACACGTTTAGGAGCCAGACGAAGGGGTAAAAGATGACGTGACAGTAGTGAAGCGGAGTGCTGACCACGTCTAAGACTTTGAGGGGCATATCAATACTGAGGTTTTTCGGGAGAATTTCTGTGAAGACCACCTCTAAGTAGGTCAACACGATAATTCCGAGGATGGCCCCAATCCCGTGGGCAGTAGCGCTAGGGGCACCCATGCCACCGTGACCGAGGATGTCGACAAATAATTCGATGGCAAAGGTTTCCCCAATCCAGCCTAGAATGATTCCAGCTAACGAAACCCCTACTTGCGTGGTTGAGAGGTATTCGTTCAAATTCTTCACCATGTGTAGTTCGCGGGTTAGTTTGCGCTTGCGTTTGGTAGATGTGTGATCATCATCCAATTCTTCCTGGAGGGCGGTTGTCCGAGTTTGCACGAGGGCAAATTCACAGGCAACGAAAAAACCGGCCAAAAAGAATGTAACTAAAATAATAACTAAGTCGATAAAAATCGATCCAGTAACCAAGTAGCATTCCTCTTTTCGTTGATTTAAGCGATTAGCTTCATTAATAAGTAAGTTATATCTAACATTTTAAACATTTATCATTTATTTTACCATATTATTGAAAGGAGTAATTTTAAAATCCCCGCTGCGAACGCTTAATTAATTGAATTCTAGCGGAACTGGCTCTACAATCAAGGTGTCAGGAAACTGATGCATTACTTCTGAAAGGGGTTTTTAACATGGCACGGAATGAAATTCAAAACAACGGTTACAATCCGCTTGATGATTTTTTTGGTAACTTTGGGAAGAGTTTATTGAGCTCAGTGGCTGGTGATAACCGGATGAAGACCGATATCATTGAGCACGATCAGGATTTTGAAGTTGTGGTTGAATTGCCGGGCTTTCAAAAGCAGGACATTCACTTGACCTATGATGACGGAACCCTCAGCATTCACGCGACGCATGACATTAATGCTGAAGTACAAAATGATGCCGGACGGGTTTTGAACCAAGAGCGGCGCTCGATGGATGTGACCCGGTCGTTTTACCTGCCCGATGTTGATGATCAGGCCATTTCCGCCAGTTACGAGGGCGGGCTGTTGAAGGTCACCTTACCAAAAGCTCCGCATGACGCGGGCGACAACCACCAAATCGAAATTAACTAACCAGAACAGTAACAACAGTCAGTTCGATGAGAGCGGGCTGTTTTATTTTGGTTAAAATTTCTTTAAAAGCAGGGTTAAACCATGCGTTCTGTCAAGAGTTCGGTATACTAAGAATATTGAAATGACGAAAGTGGGGATGGCGGATGCAACAATTTTCAGGGTTAACGAGCGCGGAAGTACAAGCGCGGGTACAGCAAGGGTTAAAAAATACGGAACCACGGCCCCTCACTAAGTCCACGGGGCAAATCATTGCGGAGAACGTGTTTACTCTGTTTAATTTGATTAACGTAATCCTGGCGATCATGGTTTTTACGACCGGTAGTTACAAAAACATGCTCTTTATCCTGATTGCCACCGTCAACACGTTGATCGGAATCTTTCAAGAACTACGATCTAAACACCAAGTAGACAAGATGGCGTTACTATCGCATTCTCCGGTCACGGTGATTAGAAACGGGGCTCCCCAGGCAATTGCCCCGGCAGCCGTGGTTCAAGGCGATACCTTACAGGTTACCTTGGGTGACCAGTTTCCGGTCGACGGGACGGTACTTGCAACCGAGGAACTGGAAGTGGATGAGTCGCAAATCACTGGGGAAGCCGATCCCATCAGGAAGCAGGTGGGCGACCCGGTCACGTCGGGAAGTTTTGTGGTGAGTGGGAATGCCCTGATTCAAGTTACAAAAGTAGGGGCTGCCACGTTTGTAAACTCATTGACCGCCAAAATTAAGCCGACCCAACAAAATAACAGTCAGTTGCTTCGCCTGATCAACCGCATCATTAAAATTTTAACCATCATCATCGTGCCCTTGGGAACAATTCTCTTGGTATCCCGGTTTCTCCACGGGGTAGGGTATGCAGAAGCGATTCTCGGGACGGTTGCTGCCATGATGGGGATGATCCCCGAGGGTCTGGTTCTGTTATCGTCAGTTACCTTAGCAGTCTCTGCTTATCACCTCGCCCGGCAACACGTGCTGGTGCGGGACTTGGCTTCGATTGAAACTCTGGCCCGGGTTGATACCATTTGTTTGGATAAAACCGGAACGCTCACGAGTGGCGCCCTCCAGTTTAAACAACTCCAGTTAGAAACCACGCGGTACACGAAGGCGGAAGTCGGAGCGATTTTGGGTTCACTAGTAAACGGGATTGGGGACACGAACGAGACGGCCCGGACGTTACAGGCCCACTTTCAAGAACATCCCGATCCCGTGACTGACATTGTGCCCTTTTCGTCAGCGCGAAAGTGGAGTGGGGGCACGGTTGGAGCAGTTGGTAAATTTGCCATGGGGGCGCCCCAGTTTGTGTTGGACTTAACTCCCAAACAGCAAGCGGACGTCCAGCGGTTAGCGCAGGATGGTAACCGGGTCTTAGCCTTGGTGCAAGCGACCACGCTCCAAACCAATGACTTACAGGGAACGCAGTTAATTGCCTTCCTTTTAATTACGGATGTTATCCGGCCGGATGCCGCCTCCACGTTAGAGTACTTGCGGAATCAGGGCGTGACCGCCAAGGTGATTTCTGGAGACGATCCCACTACGGTTGCCCAGATTGCCAAGGCAACCGCGATTCCAGGTTGGCAACGGAGCGTTGATATGAGTCAAGTGGGAGCCGATGCGGACTATCAAGCGTTAGTTGCGAAGCACACCATTTTTGGGCGGGTGAAGCCCGCCCAAAAGGAACGGCTAATCAAAGCGCTTCAGGCGAATGGACACACGGTCGCAATGACTGGAGACGGGGTGAATGACATCCTGGCGTTACGCCAGTCTAACTGTGGGATTGCGATGGCCAGTGGAAACGAAAGTACCAAAAGCATTGCTGATTTTGTCTTGATGAATTCGAATTTTTCCGCGCTCATCAACGTTTTAAGGGAAGGGCGCCGGGTGATTAATAACATTGATAGCATTGCCTCGTTGTACCTGATTAAAACGATGTTTTCGGTAATGCTCAGTGTCCTCTTTTTGTTTCTGGCCAAGAGCTATCCGTTTGCACCAATCCAGTTAACCCCGATCAACAGCCTCATGGTAGGAATTCCGTCCTTTTTATTGGCCCTAGCCCCTGCGTTTCATCCAATCCGCGATCGGTTTATCGCTGGGATTACCGAAATTTCATTGCCGTCGGCGCTCACCGTGGTGATTAACGTTTTAGTAATCGATGGCCTCGGCAGTTTGTTGCACTGGCAGCAACTACAACTGTCCACTTTGAGCGTGCTCGTAACGGGCTTTGTCTGTTGGCAAGCGCTGATCTTAGTGAGTCGGCCCTTGAATCCCTACAAAACCGCGATCATTGCGGGCAGTATCATGCTCTTCTTAGGCACCTTCGTCCTGTTCCGCCACTTCTTGGGGTTTGCCTCGCTGGTTAGCTGGCCCCTCGGAGTGATTGGGTTAGTCCTGATTCTGCTAGTTAATCCCCTGTTTTTAGGGTTACAACGGGTAATCCACTGGTTAACAACGATCGTATCAGCCGTGTGGCGGAACCGGCGCCCGGCAGAGTAAGGATTATAGTTGAATTACCTGCGTGTGCACACGAAACTCGGTTTAAAATTTAATCTAGCTGATCAAAAAGCGTCCTCATCAAAGTTGATGGGGACGCTTTTTGGTAACTGTTTATTGATGGGAGCTAAGCCACTCCCTGACTTGTTGGTTAACTTCCACTTGATAGTTACCGGTGATGACTAATTTTTGGCCGGCACCTTCGTTACCACCCTTGACGGTTAAGCTAGGTTTGATCGTGGCACCAGGAGCGAGTTCTTTGATTTGGGCAAACAAAGTTCCGGTTCCAAACCCGGCGTTGGTAGCAAAGGGGAAAAGGGTTTTGCCCTGAAAAGCATAACTTGTTAAGAAGCTAGCCACTGGTTGGGGCAACGCCATGTCCCACGTTGGAGTTCCGAGGTAAATCGTGTCATATTCCGCAAAGTTTGGCACCTGGTTTGCTAACTCCGGACGCCGGTTAGCGTCTTGATCTGCCTGCGCCACGGTTTTTTGCTCTGCAAAGGAGGCCGGTAGGGGCTGTTTCGTTTGAATCGCGAACAGGTCGCCTCCTACGTGCGCGTGGATCAGCTGAGCAACTTCCTTGGTGTTGCCAGTCCGGGAAAAATAAGCGATTAAGGTTTTTGATTGTGGCATGGGATTCAATCCTTTCTATAACAAATAGTAATGCACAGCTAGAATAGCACAAAAAAGTGGGCAGGGCGCACTTTTACCCTAATTGATCTTAATTAATGAAGGCAAGGGATAATTTTTGAAGCCTTTTTTGTAAATTGATGGTATTTTTTGGAACATAAATTAAAAAAAGGTCCCTTTTAAGCCCCTTTTTTTGAAATTAAACTGTTTTTTTGTTATATATTTACAAACTGGGTGTTTCGCTGCTCGGTTTTTGATGATAGTATTTAAGGTGAATTAATCAGGAGATACAACCGGATTCAGAATTTGCAGAACTGCTGGATGCCGGTGGGCTGGAAGTTAGAAATAAAGGTGTTTTGCATGCATAAATATCAAACATTAGCTAAAAAAATAAAAAAACGCGCGCACGACCTGCAGAGCTTGACGGATCAGGAGCTGAAAAACCAAACGGTCCAGTTTCGCAATCAAATTAAACACGGGCGTCGCCTCGACGATTTACTCATTGAAGCCTATGCAACTGTTTGTGAAGCAGACCGGCGGGTTTTAGGGCTTTCTCCCTACCTGACCCAAATTATTGGAGCCTTAGTGCTCCACGAGGGCAACATTGCGGAAATGAAAACCGGAGAGGGAAAAACCCTCACGGCCACGATGCCCCTGTATTTACACGGCCTGATTGGGAACGGGGTGTTTTTGATCACGGCCAATCCCTACCTAGCACGGCGGGATGCTGAAGAAATCGGGAAGGTCTACCGCTGGTTGGGCTTAACCGTGGGGTTAGGCGTGACTAAGGACGATGACGAAGATGATGATGAACGGGATTTAGCTAAAATCTATGCCTCAGACATCGTGTACACCACCCACAGTAGCCTGGGGTTTGATTATTTATTTGATAACCTGGCCACGACCCCTGATGAACAGTACATTCATAATTTAGATTTCGCCATTATTGATGAAATTGATTCGATTTTGCTAGATCAAGCGCAAACGCCATTGATCGTGTCCGGAGCGCCGAACGTGAAATCGAATCTCTATGCGCTATCAGAACTGATGATTCACCAATTACAGGAACACGTTGATTTTGAAAAAGCGACGGACGGAAAAAGCGTGTGGTTAACGGAAGCGGGTTTGACCCACCTCGAAACCTATGCGGGCATCGATGATTTACTAAGTGAAGAGCACCATAATCTGTATCGGCACCTCGTGATTGCCTTAAAGGCGAACTACTTATTTACGAAGGATCGTGATTACGTGGTGGAAAACCACGAAGTGATTCTGCTGGATAAGATGAACGGGAGAAAGCTTCCGGGAACCAAACTCCAAGCAGGACTTCACCAAGCGATTGAAGCCAAGGAACATGCCAAAATTAGTGAAGAAAGCAAAGGGATGGCCAGCATTACCTACCAAAACTTATTTAAGCTGTTCCAACGAATTTCCGGGATGACTGGAACCGCCTTGACGGATGCCGATGAGTTTCGGGATACCTATCATTTAGATACCATCGTGATTCCGACCAACCGGAAGGTTATTCGCAAGGACCATCCGGATCAAGTGTATGTCACGAACCAGGCTAAAATCGAAGCTTCGTTGGCGAAGGTAATCGAAATTTCGCGCGCGCACCGGCCAATTTTAATTGAAACGGGCTCCGTCTCCATGTCGGAACTCTATTCCCGGCTCTTACTTTCAAAGGGGTATGCGCACAACATTTTAAATGCAACGAGTGCTGCTAAGGAAAATCGGATTATCAAAGAAGCTGGGAATTGTGATTCCATTACGGTGGCGACGGCAATGGCCGGTCGGGGCACGGATATTAAGCTGTCCCCCCAGGCCAAGCAAAACGGCGGGCTCTATGTGATTGGGACCGAACGGATGTCGTCGGCACGAATCGATAATCAACTGCGGGGTCGGGCCGGCCGGCAGGGAGAACCCGGCGATAGTATGTTTTTTGTCTCACTTGAGGATAAGATTGTGACGGAAAACGCTCCAAAGTGGGTCAAGAAATTCCGTAAGCGGGTGACAGCTGATCCTAATTTTGATCTTAGTCAACCGCTGGCAAGTCTGCGCTTCAAACACGTGGTTGATCGGGCGCAGGGCGTGCAAAAAAACAGCGAGGTTGCTGGGCGGCAACAAACGCTGGCTTTTGATGAGGTGGCGAAAGTGCAACGGAACTACTTGTATCAGTTACGAAACCGAATTATGCGGTCGGCGGACCTCAATCAGATCCTGAAAACGGCGATTCGATTGGCTGTTTCAGATTTTGTGGACCAGGCGACGAATTATACCGAGGTCATTGACTTCATTTACAACAACATTGACTACTTTTTTGTGGATGAAGCGGGAGAACTAGAGGCAAATTGGCAAACTCCCCGGTTTTTAACTGAGTACCTCATGAAGCTGATTCAACACCGGCAAATCAAGGTTGCCCAACAGTTTGATAATGAAGACCAGTTAGCGTACTACAAGCGGCTGGTGATCTTGAAGTCGTTGGATTTAATGTGGATTGAACAAGTTGATGCCTTGCAACAGTTAAAAGAAGTCGTTAGCAACCGAAACTGGGGTCAGCATAAACCGGTGTATGAATATCAAGATGAAGCACAACGATCCTTTAAAACCATGAAACGCGAAATTTACCGGTTGATTTTAAAGAACAGCCTGCTTTCTGAGATCGTTGATCAAGATGACGGCACGCTTAAAGTGATTTTTGTGTAAAGCCAGCACAAAGAAGAGGTTAGAAAGTGAAAATCGTACTAAAAAAAGGGTGCTTCACACTCGGATTGTTAATTATCTTCGAATTAGGTAGTCTGGTGCTCTTGCCAGGCTTTGCACCCAGAGACTACGTGGGCACGATTGAACAAAGCTCATACATTAACATTGTTTCTGGAAACTTTGGGAGTCAAATTACCGTTCCCAGTCTCTTCGCGCTCGGAATGGGCCCCTATATGACGGCCCTCATTATTTGGCAAACGTTGTCCGCCATTAATGAGAAATCATTTCAGCGGTTATCACAAAAAACGGTGGGAACGTTGCAAAAGGTAATCACGATTTTTTTGGCGGTTGTCCAAGCGATGGCGACGACCCTCTTATTTTTACGGTATCACCCCCACTACTTGGGTTTTTCCAGCGGGGCGTTTTACTTTATGACCCTTACCGTTCTCGTGGCCGGCGCGATGTTGATCGTGTGGATGGCTGATTTAAACGCGAAGTTTGGGATTGGGGGGACCAGTATCTTTATCATTCCTGGAATCATCAAGAACCTGCCAAGCGTTTTGAACTCCGGGCGCACCACGCCGTTGCAGTTTCCAGTTTGGGGATGGTTGATCGTGGCCGTGGTGATTCTCTTGTTCGTGATTGGCGCCGTGTTTATCAACAATTCCGAATTACGCATTGAAATTGAACGGATTAACATTAATAACCGGTTGACGAATTCGTATATTCCAATCAAAGTGCTGGTTTCCGGGGCGATGCCGTTTATGTTTGCTCTCTCCTTGTTCTCGATTCCGTCCCTGTTGGTAGCCGAATTACAGGGAAATGGGGGGCTAAAGGCAGGGCTAGCCACCCTCTTTTCGTTCAATACTTGGCAAGGGGTGGTGCTCTATGGCTGCATTATTGTGTTACTCGGATACGGATTTGCGTTCGTGAACTTTCAACCACATAACATTGCGAAGTCGTTAAAGAAAAATGGTGATTACATTATGGATGTAACGCCGGGGGTCACGACCGAAGCTTACTTAAAAACCCAGTTAATGCGAATGGCCTTTTTAGGGAATGGATATATTTTACTGGTAGCCACGGTGCCTTTAATCATTGGGTTATTTTTCAATCAAGTGACTAATTTTTCGTTCTTATTTGGGTCAATTCTGATCTTAATCACGATGTTGGACAGTATTTTTCAAGAAATCCGGGCACTGGTGAATAAGCAACAATACCAAATTTTTTAACTCGCTTTGTAGGAGTAGACGCATGTTTTACTTAATTCCAACGTGGAAACGCGATACGTTAGCGCTCGATTACGATGCCATTTTAAACTATGCTTTGATGCTGGAAGAAAATGATGAACCGTACGTGCTGGTGACGGATACGTTTCTACCAATGTTTATGTACCAATTAAATCAATTTAACTTACTGAATGCTCCGGTTTTTCAAGCGTTTGATGTCATTCAGGGAGTTCAGCCGCGGCTCGGGAAGCCCTTGGCACTAGAAGATTTGCCAGAGCTTAACCACCTGGATCGCATTTATTCGCCCCAGGGGGTGCTCCTGGTCCAGGGAAGACAACGGGTTGCTACTGCCCGGATGTTTGCGGATCAATTTTTGCAACAGCTTACTTATTATCATGGTGATCAACGTCAGGTGGATGATTTTGATGCCCGGGGGTTTTTAGCGCGGCGTCGCCAGTATCAGGGCCATGCGTTACAAACAGAAATCCTGTTTGACCCAACCGGAACTCCAGTGCTCACAGTTGATCAAACAGAAGCGGGCCGGGTGAGCATTAATCCTGACTGCCACCGCTTTAAGCACGCTAGCTATGCCTCATTGGATGAACTCGTCACGGAGGTGATGGAGCGGTATTTAGACCAGCAGCCCCACTCCGTTAACCTGGTCGCCGCGTTTGCGCGTGAAAACATGGCCATTACCAAGCAGTTACAACGGCATTACCGCACTGGCATCGTGATTAATCAGGATGACTATCGGGACCAAAAGCTCATGCACGCAGCGTTTCAACTGCGCTCACCGTTGTTACTCCCTAGTTCCAACGTGGCTGATCAAGTGCGCCAGTTGGGGCGGCACCATAATGCAGCGTTACACGTGGTATCACCGTACACAACCCAACTTGAGTTAGGAAATAGTAACAGTAATGATACGCAGATCATTTTTTGGCACGTCAGCACCATGCATGCAACCCGTTTCAAGCGCTTAGCTACCGGATTAATCGAACTAGTCTTGGCCGCGGAAGACAAAGAGTTGATGATTGATACTCATTCAGAAGCACTTTATGGATTGGCCCAAACGACCATTAAAAGGCAGGTGGAGGCGTATTTCCAGATCTCGATGACTTCGGAAGCCTTTCGGTGGGTCCAACGGTACCTGCGCAAAAAGGCGAAGCATCAGATTACGCCGCCGTTAGCCAAAGAGGCCAAGCTGCGCAAGCAACGGCCCGATTGGAAACGCTTGGTGCGCGCGTGTGAGACGTTAGACCGGTTACACGTGCAGGGTAATAGTTCGGTTGCGTTTTACAACCAAATTTTTGACCGGCTTCGGATTCTCGTTGATCTGGAAATTGTGCCAAATAACTATTTGCAGGTTAAAGCGATTAACGCCGGGATTCCGCAGATTAACCAAGTGCGCACGCAGTTTGTGAAGAATCAGCAGAACGGCGTGGTGGTTAAAAAAGATGATGAAGTGGTTTTAGCAGTGCAGGCCTTCTTAGATTCACTACAGCGGTGGAATCAGGCCTTGGTGGAGAATGTGAAGGAAATTTCGGCCTTTTCGGGAACGGCCAACATCGAAAAGTTGCAGGAGATTTTTAAAGGAATGGGGTCTTAAGGTGGCACGGATAACAAAGGTCATTCAGTTAGGAGGTTCGCAACTGCTGCTTCAAGCGGATCTTAGTGCACAATTTACCTTCCAGTACTTTCCCCTAAAAACACCAGAAGACGTTTTAGCAATGGAAGACGAACTGGTTGAAAACAATGCAATTAAAGGCAAATACCAAACGGCGGTGTTTCTGTTAGGAATTCAATCCTTTGCCTACTTGATGCCCGAGTTACTGCAAAAGTTACCGGCTCATCAAATTATTTATGATCAAGCCGGGCAGTTACCGCCAGAAATTGAGGAACTGCTACAGACCAAACTAGCCAAACCGGTTGATCTGCAAGATCGCTTGGAGCTGGCTCGGTTTATCGAAGAGGTCTTTTTTGGGGGTCAGTATGGGGTGCGACTGGGCTTTGAGCAGTTAGAGATTACTCCGGCCTTTAAAGGATGTGCCACGCAATTAGGGAACGGGCGCCTAACTCTCGGCCCCGTGGAACTGGAACACTGGACCCAGGCAATTAACGAACGAATGACGTTGGCGTTAGAACCGAATACGAACTTTGAATTTTGGCCGGAATTTGACCTTAATTCCGAAGCGGCGGTTCAGTTCAAACTGTATTTACTCGATCAAACGGGGCAAGAAGTCCTCGACTATCTGGTTGTTGACGGTGCGGCGGTTTGTGAACAGGCTTATCGGTTCCGAACGCCAACGCAGAGCTGTATGCTGTACGTTTCGGTGTTTTTGCAGGGGCAAGTGACTAAGTTTAACTTACAAAATCTCCACATTCGTAAGTATCGGCGTCAATTTGGAACCTATCTAGTTGATACCCAGATGATTACCGATCCAGTCAACGGGCACGGTCAAGTCGCTGCTTACTTTAACCCGGGCGATGGTCATCCGCCACTTAACGTCTACTTTAGTGGGTTTCGAACCGCAGAAGGGTTTGAAGGAAATCGGATGATGAGTCAATTAGGCGATGGCCACGCCCCCTTCCTACTGATTGCAGACGAACGGTTAGCCGGAGGGGCCTTTTACATTGGCAGTCCGGAGTTTGAAGCGGCAGTCATCCAGACGATTCAAGCTTGTTTAAATCAGCTACATCTGTCCTCCCATGATTTGATTCTGTCGGGCCTTTCAATGGGGACCACCGCGGCCTTGTACTACGCGGCAAACTTGGAGCCACATGCCGTTATCGTTGGAAAGCCCCTGGTCAATTTAGGTACCATTGCTGCGAACGAACGGATTAACCGGCCTCATCAGTTTGAAACGTCGCTGGACCTATTGTTATTGCGGGAAGGCGCCACCGATCAAGCGGCGCAAACCCGGTTAAACCAGTATTTCTGGGATAATTTTGCAACGGGCGATTTTACCCAGACGACCTTTGCGATTGCTTACATGCGCCAGGATGATTATGACACCCAAGCGTTTCATGATTTGTTTCGGTATCTAAAGGACGCGAACCCCTTTACCCGCATCTTGTATAAGGGACTTACTGGTCGACATAATGATGACACTAGTGGGGTAGTAGCATGGTTTCAACGGCAGTACGAGAATATCTTGGCGAGTGATTTTAAGCGAAAGGGTGGTGTAGATGCAGAATGATTGTGTGATTTTAACCTGGGGCCAAGCGCTAAACGCGGCTGAGACCCACGGCGCTAAGGTTAACTATGGGACCGATGGCGTTCGCTTTGCTGCGCCCATGTTACCCCCCGGAACCGATTTATATACCTGGCATTCACAGCAAAGTTTTGAGGTAACTCGCTCCCAAGGGGCACTTCCATTGTTAAAACCCGATCAGCAGTATCAATTACGGAGTGATGTACAGGCGGAACCGCAGGGATCACTCTACTTTAAACTAATGACGTATGATCGTCACCAGCACTTAGTGGAAGAGTTTCGCTTAGACCACGCGCACCAAACGTTTCGTTACCCGGCAACGGCGCAGACGTATTCACTAGCACTGGTCATGCAGGCTAATCAATCATTCCATTTTCGCTGGGCGGCGCTTGCTCCAGCGGCAGATTTAGCGACGGACCACGTCGAACTTAATTCGGATCTCAGTCTGACCTGGATTGCACCCCCGGCGGCAACCGGAATTAACTTGTATGTTGGGCGCCGAGATGCTGAGAGTTGGAGTGTTCCATTAGCTTCCAAGCAAATTAGTGCGGTGGTTCGGCTTAGTGAGCAGGAACTAGCGAGTGCCGCTGTTACCACTGCCGCGTTACACCGGCGGCTGGCGCCGGTTAAGGAACGGAATCAGCAGGAGTTGCCTGTAACAATTTGTGGGTATGGTTATCCTACTCCTCACTTAACGCAATTAGCACGGCAAGTGCTGCAGACTAGCAAATAAGGAATGTTAAGATGAAAAAAAAGACTAATGGCGAAGCGATGAATTTTTTTGTCAACCGTGCGATGGGAATTGGAAATTCTGGGATCGAACACGCCCAGTTTTATCGGGCGCAACGGTTTACAGAGGCCCACTTACCCTATCGGTTGGTGTTCGTACAGTTAATTAAAAACCTGCATGAAGCAATGGCGGAGTGGAACTTACAGAATGATCAAGTGATCAATATGTATGAATATTTTGTGCTGGGCGAACGGTACCTTACCAAGGGGGTGCGCCGGTTTTATAAACCACGTGATCAGCAGGTTGTCGATGGAACCAAGACCATCCGGATGTTAAAGTCGGTTACTAGTTCAGGAGTCCAAATCATGGAAACCATGGTGCGCTATTCTCAGCCGACGGAACTCCTGGCGGTTTCTAAAGTAGAATTGTTTGAATACTCCTCTGGAACCCGAAAAGTAACCTTTGATTTTTACCATAATCAAAAGGGAGGGACGGTAATCCGGAACATTCATTTGTTTGATCAAAATCAGCAGCATCTTTTCTTTCGCAATGAAATTCAGTTACAACGGTATTTTTTTGCGCAACTAGACCGGGTTTATGGTTACAAAAGTAACTGGTTTCTGGATCGGGGCGAAGAGAGTGAAGTGGCTCTCTTTTATCCGAAGTTTGCTAACAGTCGAGTGCTTGAAATGGTCCATGCCGATCATCTGGCTAACCGGGATGATCCTAACCATCCGTTGTGGAATAACTATTATGAATATGCGCTAACCCATTTAGACCGGATTGACCGGGCTGTATCAGCGACGCAACGGCAAACTGATGACTTTTTAGTCGATTTTCCCAATGAAACTCAGAAATTTGTTACGATTCCCGTAGGTGGGGTTGCTGATCATCCAGAGCCACCACGACGAACCTGGAAACCGGGCGAACAATTCCACTTGGTAACTGCCTCGCGGCTCGCTGGCGAAAAACACATTGATCTCGCAGTCCGCGCCATTGCTAAGCTACGCCAATTAGGGTTTGACGTGACCTTTGACATCTATGGAGTCGGCACGCAGGAAAAAATTATCAGTGATACCATCAAAACAGAAGGCTTGGAAGACTACGTGCACCTTAAGGGCTTTTCTAGTCAGCTTGACCGCGTTTACCCGCAGTACGATGCCTTTTTGACGGCTTCTTTTTCCGAAGGCTTTGGGCTAACCACCATTGAAGCTCTGAATGCCGGCCTACCAGTGGTCGCTTATGCCGCGCGGTTTGGGGCACTTGAATTAATCAAGGATGGAGTGAACGGCTTTTTGGAGCCGTTTAAAGTGGGAGATGACCATCTGTACTTTAACGTCAATAGCTTGGTTAACGGAGTTCAGCGCCTGCTAGCTTCGGACTATGCTCAGGTTCAAAAGGCAACCCAAGCGTCCATGAAGCCGTTTCGGCATCACGTCATTACGAAAAGGTGGGAGGAACTAGTTCATGCACTACGAAGTGGTAAATAAGATTGATGTGGAGCACCCCAGTTGGAGTAGTCAAAAAAAACGCTTGGAAGCAACGGGAGGAGAGGTAATCACGTTAGCTCCCAATCCGACGTTGCGGGATCAACTGAATGAAACCCAGGTCACCGGATTTAACGTTCTTGATCGGGTTACTGGGCGCACTATTGATTTTGATCCCAATACGTACCTATATTTCAACCAGCTTCCGACGGTTACTGGCGCTGAAATCTTCATGAACAGTGACTTTAGCGTTGATGTCATCGCCGATGGGAACGTAATTGGCAATGTGATTTTGTTACCGAAACTGCGTCGCCACGTGCAACAAGTGGACTACCTTTACGAAAATGGGGATCGTGATTTTACGGAAGTCTTTGCGAGCGATGGGAAAAAGTTTAGTAACGAAATTTACACCAATCGCCAACTACAGCGAATCGATTTTTATGATGATCAAGAACGTCCAGTTGTCCGGTTCTATTACTTCGGAGGTCGCTTAAACTACATCACGGTCGAAAACTTTAAGACGATGCGAATCACGGCAACCTACATTTCGATGGCTGATTTTTTGGCAACTGAAATGAAAAAAATTGTAAAAAAACAGGACACCGTTGGGATTAACTTCATGGGAAATGAACTGTGGTCGTTGGCCAAAACCAAATCGCACAATACGTTATATTTAGAAGAAGATCCCTTTACACCGGATGGTCGAATTAAGCAAAATTTAGCTGATATTTTGGCCGATAACATTAAGTTCGTGCAAACGGTCCGGATGCCCGCCCCGTATTTAGAAAAGCTTCGGGTTGCCGGCTTACCTACCAAGAAAATTGTGACGGATTAAGGTTATGGAGAGATAACACAGATGCCAATTAAAAAACATGATGATTTACAAACTGATATTCAAAAACGCTTTAATCAGGAAAAAAAGTATGTAACGGATGCTAGTGATGAGAAGCCACGGGGTCGCGGTTTTATGCTTGTGACTTCGATTATTATGTTAGTAATCGTTGTGATTAGTATGGTTTCAACGTTTGTTTCCTTTTTAAATTAGATAGGGTTACAACTTTATTTTTCCATTTTTTCATCAGGATTGACTTAGTTATTTTTAACTAAGTCAATCCTTTTTGTTTAGATAGATAATCGTCTGGGAGTGTCCAGACACGGACTCTCCGTCGTCAAGCAAACAAAAATTATCAAAATATAACCAGCCCTTTTTATTTTTTAGCAAAATCCATTGTAATATTGAAATTAATTTAGTGCAATCCAATTGGTTACGTTAATTGTACGTAACAATAAAATTTTTAGATGGGGGTTATCTGAATGGATGATAGAAGTAACCATAAGCAAAACCTCACTCGTCTAGTCCATGAAAATGGCAAAATACATTATAAGATGTATAAAGACGGAAAAAAGTGGGTTTTTGCTGGAATCACCCTGATGGGAGGAATTCTTGGTGCTAACGTTGGCGTCAGTGCAGCGCATGCTGATACAACGACGGGGGCCGGGAACAATCCCAGTAAGGAAGCAAAGAAGGATGTGCTAGCGGGAAATGATTCTGCAACCATCCCGTCGACATCGACTAGCAATTCTGGAGTCAGTAGTAATCAGGATTCGCAAGCCAAGTTAGACCAAGTCTCAACTAGTATGAGTGAAGCTTTACAGCTCTCAACTAGTAACAGTCAGTCATTGTCAATCTCTAACTCAACTAGTCTGAAGTTGTCCATATCAGCCTCAACTAGTCTGAGTATGAGCACTTCGACCAAGGCTGACCAAGAGGCTGGTACTGATCAACAGGTGCACCAGACTGATTTGGACCAAGCCAAGCAGCCAGCTACTGATCAATCGGTAGTTCGGCCCGAACAGCTGGAAAACCAACATGGTGGGCAAGGGACTGCTAACCAGTCAAGTAGCCAAGCTAACCAGACTGAAGAACAATCGGGTGCCCCGGTTGCTAAACTCCAAACCATGGTTGCTGGCGTTGCTACTGCTGATAACAACAAGGTGGCGCAGCAACAACCAGCTAATTCTGCGATTAACGAGCAGACAGCGTATAACGACATCAAACAAAAAGCACCACAAGATGCCGTGGTTTCAATTAACGCGCATGATGGAGTTGCTAACATTGGTTTACCAACCAACGTAACGCCAAGTGCCGCTGTTTTGGCAGGAATTACGGAAGCTGGTAAGAAGAATAATTTAAAGACCAACTTCGTACATTTGAATGCCGATGGTTCACAACGAGATACATTACACGTTGCCTCTGATCCGGACAGGAATCGGCAATCGTTTGAGGACCAAGTTAAAAATGGTGACTCTGCTAAAACGCCAACTTCAGTAACGGTATTAACTCCAGATCAAGTTACCAATAACGAACGTTATAAGCAGGCGGCAATTGCCAATAATGCTTACGCTAAGGTGGAAAGCTATAGCCAACTGAAAGCAGCTTGGGAAAATAATTCGATTCGTTATATTGACATTGCCAATGATATTCAGTTTAAAAATGGTGAGCAGCAAATTAAGACCAGAAATACTGGGAACAGTGTCATTATCAACGGAAATAATCATATTGTTGACTTAGGTAATAATAACTTTGCATTCAAAAACAATAGTGATAATCCGACTGAAATCACAATTTCTAATATTACTTTCAAACAGGGATATACCTCGAACAAAAATATTTCTAGCTCATTGGTATATGCTGCACAAGGTAAGTTCGTTACGGCTAATTTCAACAACGTGACGGTTCAACCATCAACTGCAGGGAATACCAAGGGCAATGTTCAAAATCCAATTCGGATTTTCTATGGGATAGGTTCTAAACTTACCTTCTCCGGAAATAATGTTTTTGAACTTTCAAATGAAATTGCTCGTGGAATGGGTAGAGTTGAAATTGCCAATAATGCACATGTAACTCTAAACCGGACTGCTAATGATAGTGAATTCTCAGAATTTAACTTTAATGTATACGAAAAAGACGGTAATGCTGGAGAAGGAAATCTCTTTATCATGGGGGATAACTCTTCCAATACCGTTAATTCATATGACAACAAAGCCGAAGACTTTCCTGCTATTTATCACAAACTTGGTGGGATGCGAGTCGGTGATAATGTTACCTGGTCACAAAGTGGATTCCGTTACTTCTTGAATGGTGATCAAGGGAACGCTGGACGTGACCATAAGAATGCGGAATTTATTTTTGGACAAAACTTCCACATTAAAGCAGATGCTGCTAATCGCCGTGGTGCAATTAAGTTAATTGGTAACCAGAAAGCGATTTTTAATGCAGGAACGGTGATGGATATTCAACAACAAGATAAACGTCCAGTTGTTGATTTACGAAATAATTCTAGCGTGGAATTTATTTCACCGAAATCTTTACACCTAGCAATTCAAGATGATGATGGACGACCTAATGCAGCTCGTAAAGGAATAATTTCTGGTACTGGAACCTTTACGATGGACAATTCTGGAATCAAAACTTGGATTAACAGAGATTCACCAGAGAACGTTCCCGATGGTAATGATAGTACAAAGTTTGTAAAACTTGTGGTGAAAAATGGAGAGGCAACTGTTACTGATTTAGATGGTCAAGTTGCTGATTCAACAATTCTGACTAATAATACTCGAGAATTACAAACAGAGGCTTTATCAGCCGGTAAGATCAAAATTGAGTAAGTTGATCAGTACGGTAAAGTCATTAAAACGACTGAAATTCCACAACAAGATCGCGGTTCGGTTGATTCTTATATTCCATTGAACACTGATCAGTTTGCGAACAAAGAAATGCCAGAACATTACATGTGGGGCTTAGGAAAACAAGTTCCTGAGGCTGCGCAAAATGATGCACAATCTGGCGGTGATCCAACTAGTACCGCTGATAATGGTGATGAAACCGGACAAGCAAATTTAGCAATTGTGCCAATGGATGGGCAGACGTACACATATAAAATTTATGTATATGGTCAACCTAATAAGAATGTTACTTATCGGTATGTTGATGTAAATACTGGGAAGGTAATTGAAGTAAATGGCAAAGTTGCTGGGCAAGAAGCAGCTGGGACTAAGAATGTTCCCGCAAATTATGGAAATAAAATTAATTGGAATGATCCTTACTATACCCAAGAAAATGCTCCGGCTGGATATCATTATGCAACTGGTCAGTATCTAAAAGGTAACCAACAACCTAGTGAGATGGTAGTTACTGATCAACCACAAAATACTAAAATTTATGTAATTGCTGATACCTATCCATCTGAATCAACTTCAACAAGTAATAGTAATTCTGTAAGTACGAGTAATAGTTATTCAATTAGTGAATCTAATAGTTTGAGTACTTCGGATAGTGCGAGTGTCAGTGAATCTGATAGTTTGAGTGTTTCAGATAGTGCGAGTGTTAGTGCCTCCGATAGTTTGAGTGCTTCGGATAGTGCGAGTGTCAGTGAATCTGATAGTTTGAGTGCTTCGGATAGTGCGAGTGTTAGTGCCTCTAATAGTTTGAGTGCTTCGGATAGTGCGAGTGTCAGTGAATCTGATAGTTTGAGTGTTTCAGATAGTGCGAGTGTTAGTGCCTCTAATAGTTTGAGTGTTTCAGATAGTGCGAGTGTTAGTGCCTCCGATAGTTTGAGTGCTTCGGATAGTGCAAGTGTTAGTGCCTCAGACAGTCTGAGCGTGTCCGATAGTGCGAGTGTCAGTGCCTCCGATAGCTTAAGCATGTCGGACAGCGCCAGTGTTAGTGCCTCAGACAGCCTAAGCATGTCGGACAGTGCGAGTGTCAGTGCCTCTGACAGCCTAAGCGTGTCGGATAGTGCGAGTGTTAGTGCTTCTGATAGTTTGAGCACATCAGATAGTGCAAGTATCAGTACTTCAAACAGTACGAGTGACTCGGCCAGCTTGAGTACTTCAAACAGTGCCAGCTTGTCAATGAGTACGAGTGACTCAGCAAGCTTGAGCACTTCAAACAGTGCCAGCTTGTCAATGAGTACGAGTGACTCAGCAAGCTTGAGCACTTCAAATAGTGCCAGCTTGTCAATGAGTACAAGTGATTCAGCAAGCTTGAGCACTTCAAATAGTGCGAGCCTGTCAATGAGTACAAGTGACTCGGCCAGCTTAAGTAGTTCGAACAGTGCGAGTCTGTCAATGAGTACAAATGATTCAGCAAGTTTGAGCACTTCAAATAGTGCCAGCTTGTCAATGAGTACAAGTGATTCAGCCAGCTTGAGCACTTCGAACAGTACCAGCTTGTCAATGAGTACAAGTGATTCAGCAAGCTTGAGCACTTCAAACAGTGCCAGCTTGTCAATGAGTACGAGTGACTCGGCCAGCTTGAGCACTTCAAACAGTGCCAGCTTGTCAATGAGTACGAGTGACTCAGCAAGCTTGAGCACTTCAAATAGTGCGAGCCTGTCAATGAGTACAAGTGACTCGGCCAGCTTGAGCACTTCAAACAGTGCCAGCTTGTCAATGAGTACGAGTGACTCAGCAAGCTTGAGCACTTCAAACAGTGCCAGCTTGTCAATGAGTACGAGTGACTCAGCAAGCTTGAGCACTTCAAATAGTGCGAGCCTGTCAATGAGTACAAGTGACTCGGCCAGCTTGAGCACTTCAAACAGTGCCAGCTTGTCAATGAGTACGAGTGACTCAGCAAGCTTGAGCACTTCAAACAGTGCCAGCTTGTCAATGAGTACAAGTGACTCGGCCAGCTTGAGCACTTCGAACAGTACCAGCTTGTCAATGAGTACAAGTGATTCAGCAAGCTTGAGCACTTCAAATAGTGCAAGCCTGTCAATGAGTACAAGTGACTCGGCCAGCTTGAGTGCCTCTGACTTAAACAGCGCTTCGATGAGTGCAAGTACATCTGCTAGTGTTGCTGCTTCAGACGCTAACAGTTTATCGATGAGTACTAGCACTTCACTAAGTACAAGTGCGTCGAAATTTGTTAGCGAATCTATGAGTGCAAGTTCTTCACTAAGCACAAGTGCTTCTGATTTTATCAGTGCTTCATTAGGTAATCATGGATCGATGACAGTCAATAGCATGAGTGAGGCAGCCAGGGTTTCAAATGGAAACGGGACTGTGCTGAATCAAAATGCTACTGAAGAAAAGCAGAAACAGCCTAGTTCCAAGCAGCAAAAATTACCGCAAACTGGTAGTGATCAGCAAAATCTGACGTTGCTAGGCTTGTTGACGATGTTCCTAGCCGGATTGGGAATTAAACGGCGGAAACGCGACGAAAAGTAGTGCAACAATTAAATAAAAACTGGTAATGATTAGTAATGGTGTGGTTGCTTATTTACCAATTTAGTTTTTGGGATCTATTTCGATTTAACGATTGAAATAGATCCTTTTTTGATTGATAAAGTGATTTTATAAGTGAAGTTAAATTATGAAAATATAATTATCTGATTGATAATTAGCTTTTAATTTTTATAAATTTTTGGAAAAATTATCCGAGCTGGAAGCCTTGTCCAGCAAGGGATTCGGGTGTTTTTGAGCTCGTGATTTGAATTTTTTTGAGCAAAAATGAGTTTTTTTGCTAGACAAGAAAAATGCGTAGTGATATATTTAATTGTGCGCGATAGATAAGTAGGCAACTGCTTAACGTGCGGCATGGAAACTATTGGTGAGTAAAACGATGAGAGTCGGTTACTCAAAGAACAGAAAGGATGTTTATTTTATGTTTAAACACACACGCAAACTACAGTACAACGCCAAACCTGATCGTCCAGATCCATTAATGGCTCGTCGGCTTCAAGAATCATTGGGTGGCCAATGGGGTGAAGTTACGGGTATGATGTCATACCTTTCCCAAGGTTGGTCTTCAACTGGCGACGAAAAGTACAAGGATCTTTTATTAGATACTGGTACTGAAGAAATCGCCCACGTTGAAATGATTTCAACGATGATCGCCTACTTATTAGAAGGCGCTCCATTTAGCGAACAAGATGCTGCTTACGAAAAAGATCCTGCCTTGGCTTCTGTAATGGCTGGGATGGATCCAGAACACGCCCTTGTTCACGGGATGACTGCTAGCTTGAACAACCCGAACGGTTTTGGTTGGAACGCTGGCTACGCTACTTCAAGTGGTAACCTTGTTGCTGACATGCGTTTCAACGTTACGCGTGAATCAGAAGCTCGTTTACAAGTTAGTCGTCTTTACTACATGACTGAAGACGAAGGTATTCGTGATATGCTTAAATTCTTGTTGGCTCGTGAGACTCAACACCAATTACAATTCATGAAGGCCCAAGAAGAATTAGAAGATAAGTACGGCGTAATCGTACCTGGTGATATGAAAGAAATCGAACACAAAGAATTTGCTCACGTATTGATGAACTTCTCTGATGGTGAAGGATCACGTGCCTTTGAAGGACAAGTTGCTAAAGATGGTGAGAAATTCACTTACCAAGAAAACCCAGAAGCAATGGGTGGAATTCCTGAAACAAAGCCAGCTGACAAGCGACTTCACAACGACCAAGGTTAATTTTTATCCTTTGGTTCAAATGGAAGACCGAATCTGCAATTTGCAGATTCGGTCTTTTTGTGTTTATTTTTTGCTAAATACGCGTGCCACAATTGTGATAATGGTCAATAACAAGGCGATGCAACAGGACCAACCAAGGGTCCCCTGCGGAGAATTATAGGCAATTACTGGTAGGAGGTTGAGCACGGCATTGGTTTTAATAGCGTTGACCAGAATGTAAATGGGCACCCAACTAACCAACGTGATTACTAAGAGTAGGTAAAAGTAGCCTTTTTTATGAAAAAGCCCGCCAAATTTTAATTTTGTTATTAAATTAACAAAGTCAATGAAGCAAAACAACATAATCATGATAAACTAAGGCCGAATCTAATTACTTAGTGGGTTGCTATCCGTAAGTCGATTATTTTGTCGACACGCCACTTAAAAAACAAAAGGAGATTTTACTTATGCAAATGACTTCAAAGCGGAAAAACCAAATTATTAGATGGGCGTATCAGACAGCTGGGTCCAACTGGTTTGACTATCTAGGGGTTGCGCTGGTTTTAGTAGCTACGCTTTCAGCGGGATACTACGCCACGACAATGGCGCAATCGCCAATTCCTTGGTTACGGACCAGTAGTTGGAAGTGGTTCCCGTTGGGGATTGTATCGACCATTTCCGCCGTTTTGTCGGTATTATCGACTCGGTACGTCGGAAAGCTTAACAACCTTGGGAATTTGATTGGGTTCATTAACATTGTGATTGCCGGGTTTGTCGACTATGCGTTAGGGAACTTTGGCGCCATTTATACGTACCCGATTTCGTTCGTGCTCAACATGTTGGCTTGGTGCACGTGGCGGACCATTTTTAAAAACCGCAAGGGAACGGTTCCTCATGCTAAAGTGGTGATGCCGATGATTGCGGTCTTGGCTGTGCTAGTTAGCTTTGGGATTAACTACTTCGCGTTTCGCCAGGTTAACTTTTTGTTCATCATGACGTCGTTGGTCTTCTCGTTTTCCCTGATGGCCGACACGTTAAACGTGTTCAAAGTGAAATCCCAGTGGACTGCTTGGGGTGTTTATAACGTGCTGCAATTGATTCGGAACGTAACGATGGGCAACTGGGCGAACGTCGGCAAGTACATTTACTACGTTTTGAACTCTGTGATTTCGTTTGTATATTGGAAATTGACGGGGAAATCGTTGCGCCATGACTAGAATTCAATCTTGATAAAATTAAGTAACAAAATAAGCGTCTGCTTATTGCTGAAAATGCAATGAGGAGGCGCTTTTTCATTTGCATAAATAATTAAACCAAAATTAATGTAGAAAAAATAAAATTTTTCTTCCGGTTTAAGAATCTGGTTACAACTGGTGATAAAAATAGGATGAAAGCGAATTCAAAATCAGAAAAATTTAAATAAGTTCGTCATTTACTGATGAAAATTAAAAAATAATATTGTAAGTTTGGAAAATGCGTCATATAATGAGTGAAATTTAAATTAAAGTTAAGTTATTGGCTTGGAGACGATTTTATGACAGCACCGACGACAAAACGACAAACACTGCTTACGGTTAAGAATCTAACCACTTCATTTAAAATTGACGGAAAATTTTATCCAGCGATTTCTGAAATCAATCTGAAAATTAAACAGGATGAAATTTTAGCAATTGTGGGTGAATCTGGGTGTGGCAAGAGCACGTTGGTTAATTCAATCATGGGCTTGCAGGATCCAGCCGAAACGAAGATTAGTGGTGAAATTGAGTTTGAAGGACAAGATTTAACTCAGCTTGACGAACATACATACAATCAGATTCGGGGCGCCAAAATTGGAATGATCTTTCAAGATCCCCTGTCAGCCCTCGACCCCTTGAAGCGGATTGAAGAACAGATTCAAGAAACACTGATTTACCATACCGATTTAAACGCTCATGAACGGCATGCTCGGGTGCTGGATCTGTTAGATCAGGTTGGAATCGTTGATCCGAAACGAACTGCGCATCAATTTCCCCACCAACTATCTGGCGGGATGCGGCAACGGGTTGTCATTGCGATTGCGATTGCCTGTAAGCCAGACTTCATCATTGCGGATGAACCAACAACTGCTCTGGATGTTACGATTCAAGCTCAAATTCTAGACCTACTCCGCCACATTCAAACTGAAAACCACGCTAGCATCATTCTCATCACTCACGACTTAGGGGTGGTGGCCGAAACCGCCGATTACGTGCACGTGATGTATGCCGGTAAAATCGTGGAAAAGGGCACGGTGGAACAGATTTTTAATCAGCCAAAACATCCCTACACCCGGTCATTATTAAAATCAATTCCCCAAGCGGACAGTGAAAACGATGATTTATACGTGATTCAAGGCTCCGTTCCATCACTGCAAAAGATGCCCAAAACGGGAGATGCCTTTGCTCCGCGGATCCCCTGGATTCCGAAAGGTGACCATGAAGCACATCCGAAAATGCACCGCTTAGCGGATGGACACGAAGTCCGTTGTACCTGTTATCAACATTTTTACTTTAAGGAGGAAAGTGACGCATGAACTTGTTAACTGTTAATGATTTAAAAGTTCACTTTCCGATTCGGGGCGGGTTTTTCAATCGCGTGGTTGATAAGGTTTACGCCGTTGATGGAATCAGCTTTTCCATTGAACCCGGAGAATCATTTGGCTTGGTTGGTGAATCAGGATCCGGAAAATCAACCACTGGTCGGACAATCATCGGATTAGAAAAGGCGACTGCCGGCAAGATTGAATTTGAAGGGCACCCGATTGATACCAAACACGAACGCGAAAAGTTGAACTACGATAAAGAAGTACAAATGATCTTTCAAGATTCCTTTTCGAGTTTGAACCCGCGTAAACGGGTGGAAAGTATCATTGCGGAACCCTTGAAAAACTTCGAAAATTTGACTCCCGAACAAGAAAAAATCCGGGTGCTACAACTGATGAAAATTGTGGGATTAGCACCAGAGATGCTTTACAAGTATCCGCACCAATTTTCTGGAGGGCAACGGCAACGGATCGGAATTGCCCGGGCCGTGGCTACTAACCCGAAGTTAATTATTGCGGACGAACCCGTTTCTGCCTTGGACTTATCCGTTCAAGCCCAGGTGTTGAACTTCATGAAGCAGATCCAACGAGAAATCGGGGTTTCCTACCTCTTTATCTCCCACGATTTAGGGGTGGTACGGCACATGTGTGATCGAATCGCGATTATGAACCGAGGTCAAATCGTCGAAATTGGAACGCGCAATGACATTTATCGCAACGCCAAACACATTTACACCCAACGATTATTAGCCGCCATTCCAAGTACGAACCTGGAAAAGCGAGCAAGCAATTTGGAACACCGCAAAGCAGTGGAAAAAGCTTACCAAGCCCACAAAGATGATTACTACGATGAAACCGGGAAGGCATATCCAATGGTAGAAGTTAGTCCGGGACACCTCGTTTCGTTACCACCCAAAGAAGCATTGAAGTACAAGCAATTAAAGGAGGATGACTAATCATGTGGAAAACAATTTTACGCCGAATCTTGATTATGATTCCCGAATTAATTGTCTTAAGTATCTTAGTGTTTTGGATGGCCAAAGCGATGCCGGGAGATCCATTTACCGGTTCAATTAACCCGAAGAGTAACCCCGCTGAAATTCACCGCTTGATGAAGGCTAACGGATTATTTGATCCGTGGTACGTGCAGTATTGGCACTGGGTCGTTAATTTATTCCATGGAAATTTAGGGATGAGTTACGAATATCAAATGCCAGTGGTGGATCTAATTAAGCAACGGGGACTTAACACGCTGTGGTTAGCGGTCTTTACGATGATTTTAACGTATGTAATTGGACTGCCATTAGGGATTTATGCCGGGAAGAACGAAGGTAAATGGTCGGATACGTTGATTCGAATCTATACCTACGTCACCATGTCAATTCCGTTTTTCGTGGTTCTGGTAATTGGAATCTGGATTTTTGGTTATGCCCTCGGATGGTTTCCAACTGCTGGTTCGGTCTCACCAAGTGTTTCCGGATTAGGACCAACATTACTATCGCGCTTAGGACACATCATCTTACCGGGACTGCTGGGGGCCTTGTTTGGAACTGTGAACATTATTCAGTACTTACGGTCCCAGGTAATTGATTCCAAACATTCGGCCTTTGTGAAAACGGAAGTTGCGAAGGGGGTTCCCAGTCAGGCCATTTATCGGCACCACATTTTTAGAAACTCGGTCTTGCCGATTGCCGCCTTTGCCGGCTACTCGATTACGGGGTTGCTAGCCGGGTCCATTTTTACCGAAATGATTTTCTCATACCCAGGGATGGGGCAACTGTTCTTAAATGCGGTGAACTACCGTGATTACACGGTTATCACGACGCTCGTGTTACTGTACGGATTCTTGAATCTGCTAGGGACTTTACTTTCAGACATTGTCTTGAGCATCGTGGATCCACGGATTCGGATTGAGTAGGAAGGAGGAGCGCAGATGGCAGATGAGCTTAGTGGTCGCAATGAGTTGGCGGCTGACGAGTTGTTAGAACTTTCCAAAGAAGCGGAAAAAGAAGCTACCCCGAGTACGATTCGGGTGATGCTGAAGGAATTTAAAGCAGATAAAACCGCGATGGCTTCCGTAATTTTTATCATTGCTTTTATCCTGTTAGTGGTAATTGGTTCTTTCTTGATCAACGTACCCCAAATCATGCAGACCGATTTAATGGGTTACTACGCTAAACCCTTTACGAATTACATTTTAGGGGGTGATTCCTCCGGACGACCAATCTTTTCCCAGCTGATTGTTGGCTCTAGAAATTCCATTCTAATTGCGATTGGGTTAACTGCTATTTCATCCACCTTTGGGATTGGATATGGATTAGTGTCTGGCTACTACGGCGGATACGTCGACCTAACAATGCAACGGGTTTACGATTTTATGATGATTATCCCGATGTTAATGACCATTATCGTATTAGTGACGATTATCCCACACTATAATGCAATTACGTTAACCCTGCTCCTATCAATCTTTTACTGGATGGGAACGTCCCGCTTGATTCGATCTAGTACGTTGGCCGAGGCGCAAAAAGACTATGTGGCGGCTTCCAAAGTTTCTGGAACCAGTAACTTAAAAATCATGTTCCGTGAAATTTTACCGAACATTTCTTCATTAATTGTTGTTGATACCACATTATCATTCGCAGAAAACATCGGGGTTGAAACGGGACTATCCTACTTGGGATTCGGGCTTCCCGATGGGACTCCCTCGTTAGGGACGTTGATTGCGAACGCCAACGACCCGAACAACATTACCCAGTACTGGTGGACGTGGTTACCGGCCGCCGTAGAGATCATTCTGTTATGTTTAGCGATTAGTTACGTGGGACAAGTATTACGGCGCACTGCGAATGCTTCACAACGGCGCGCAAGTTAATTACTAAAGGAGGTGGTGACGAATTTTACAGCGGTTACGATGTTTACGAAACTTTAGCTTAAAGGAGGAAAAACAGACAATGAAAAAACGACACAAACTAGCTCTATGGGGGAGCGTTGCCGTAGTGGCACTGTCACTGGCAGCCTGTTCTAACGGCGGCAGTGATGCGACTGCTAAAACACCCAAACTCCCACAAACCTATAGTGCTGCAGGGAAATCAGATGCTAAGGCGAACGATGGGACTTTGAAAATCGGCGAGGTTTCTCCATCTCCGTTTACTGGGATTTCCGATCCAATTTTATTGGGTGATAAAACGGATGCAGATGTTTTTCTCCCAGGCGGACAAAATAACCTGTTTGCCACCGATAATAATTACAAGATTAAAGATGGTGGGTTGGCAAACCTGCGTTTAGACCGGAAAAATAATACGGCAACCATCATCTTGCGAAATAATGCCAAGTGGTCGAACGGAATGCCGGTTACGGCTAAGGACGTGGAGTATGCCTACGAAGTATTGGCTAATCCCCAAACGAAATCACAGCAATATTCAGATGACTTTGAACACATCAAGGGAATGAAGGATTACCACGACGGGAAGGCCGATAAGATTACGGGAATCTCTTTCCCAGATGGTGAAAACGGCAAGAAGACGGTTATTCAATATGATCGGATCACACCGGCCATGCAGTACGCTGGAAACTACTTCATGTGGGGAACAGTTGAACCGTATGAATACTTGAAGGACGTTAAGATTCCGGATCTCGTTGCTTCTGATAAGATTCGGAAAACACCGATCTTTACCGGGGCTTACAAGCTTGATAAAGTCGTGGAAGGGGAGTCAACGAGTTGGAGTCCGAATAAGTATTACTGGGGTAAAAAGGCGCATATCAAACACATCAACATTCAAATCGTTTCACCAAGTAACGTGACGGCCGCGTTGAAAGCGAAGAAGTATGACTTTACCCAGGGAGTCCAATCTGCAGCTGACTATCCAAAGATTGCCAAAATGAGTAACTACCAAGTGGTTGGGCAACCTGATTTAGGATATTACTACTTTGGATTTAACCTAGGGCACTTCGACACGAAGACTAATAAGCAGGTTACCGACAAGAACAAGAAAATGAATAACAAGAATTTGCGCCAGGCCATGATGTATGCCATTGACCAGGATGAAGTTGCTAAGAAGTTTGGAAACGGGGTTTCTTGGCGAGCTAATACCCTGATTCCACCGGTCTTTAAGAAGTACTATAACAAACAGGCTCAGGGATACCCATACGATGAAGCCAAAGCCAATAAATTGTTAGATCAAGCTGGTTACAAGAAGAAAGGTAAATGGCGGGTACAGCCAAATGGGAAACCATTGGAAATTAACTTTGCGGCGTCAAATAGTTCTGAAGCTTCAAATGCAACTAGTAAGTATTACGTTCAGCAATGGCGGAAGATCGGCCTGAACGTGAAGTTTACCACTGGTAAGTTGATGGAAGGAAATAGTTATCTAGACGCATTGAGAAAACCTGATAACAAGGACATTGATGTTTGGCGGGGCGGATTCTCGGTTAGTTCTGAACCCACTCCTACTGCACTGTATGGGAAGAGCGCGCCATTCAACATGGGTCACTTTGTATCCAAGGAAAACACGCAACTGATGAACAACATGAATAACGACAAGGCTTGGAATGAAAAATACCGGGCTAAACAGTTCAAGGACTGGCAGGAATACATGAACAAGGAAGCAGCTTATGCTCCAAGTTCATTCTCACTAGATTGGCAGCCAGTTAACAAACGGGTGAAGGGCTATAGTGTTAAACCAGCTGATAGCGACAACCAATTTAGTAATTTGCAACTTACGCAAACTGAAACCAAATAATTTCTAATTTTTGGACTCATGATGATTTTATCGTTATGAGTTTTTTTATAACCAAGAGATGCTAGTATTAGAAAGTAATAAACTAACTTATAGCTCATGTTGATCTCTATAATTTATAAAAAGATGCTTATTAACTAGGAAGAAACTGGATTTAATTATGTGGAAAGGAGCAGTAATCATGATTGTGAATAACCTAAATCAAACAATTAAAATCGTAACTAATTCCCCAAAAGAATTTAAAAGAATGCTGGATATAATTCGGCCTTCCGCTCAAACTAGAAAAAGTCTAGAATACAGGAAGAGTATCAAACAGGTACAAGCTAAATTAAATAAATCAGAATTTTGAAAAATGAGCAAACCAATGAAAAAAGACCAAGTTATTTCGCTGACCACCTTTGTGATTACTTTGGTTACGTTGGCAATTTCACTGTATAATTTCTTGCGAGAATTAACGAATTTTGAAGATTAAATTTCTGCATAACAAAAGAGCCGTAACCGACGAAACGTCAGTTACGACTTTTTTAGTTTGCGTTTAAATTAACACATGTCCATGCCCATCTTGTGGTAGGATTCCAAGCTCTTGATTTTCAAGTCTTCTGGACGACAGTGCCGTTCTTCAGCCAGGGCATCCATCAAGGTTTTCATGTCCATCAGTTTGTATTTCTTGTGCGGATCATCCTTGGTGTAAACCTGTAGTTGTGCCATCATGCCCCCATCTTCGTGTTCGATGATGTGGCAGTGGTACATGAAGACCCCGGGGAGGTTAAATTTCATCTTCACCCGCACGGTTTCGCCCGCGTTGACCCCGATGGTATCTTTGTAACCGCGCTCGTTGGGATATGGTGCTTTTCCATTTCGCGAAACTACCATGAACTGACCACCGTGGGAGTGGTAGGGGTGAATCATGCCCCCACAACAATCGTTAGTGTTCGTGATGTCCCAGTATTCGGATTTTCCGAGTTCTTGTCGGTCATCAATCCGCATCATCCCAAATTTTTTCCCGTTGATTTGAACTTCTTCGTCAGTTCCAGACATTACAACTTGGTGGACCAAGGCGTCTTTGTCAGGATCTGGATACTCGACGTCAGCAAGGTGATCCGGAATTTCCGTGTCATCCGTGGCGAATTCGTGAATCTTGAACTTGAGAATCGGCGTGTCATCAGAGTACAAGGTCACTTCGTCGCCTGGTTTGTACTTGCCAAAGTCTAAAACAACTTCCGTCCGTTCGGCACAGGTCATCATTAACTTGGTTAGGTAAACTGGTTCAGGCAATAAGCCACCGTCAGAAGCGATTTGGGTCATCACCATGTCATCGCTGAGGTGCAAACGCCATTCCCGCCGGTTCGAACCGTCTAAGAATCGTAACCGCAATTTTTGCGTGGTAACGTCAAAGTAGGGATTGACGGTTCCGTTAATTAGGGCCGTTGGACCGGCAGTTCCATCGGGATCGTAGTCATCGTCGTAGTTCCACTGGTTGTGTTCGTCAAACCGGCGGTCTTGCAGGATTACCGGAAGATCGTCCACCCCGTAGTTCCGTGGCAATGGCAACGTTGCTTCGTGTTGGTCTTTGACGACCACCGCACACGCAAGGCCATGCCAAACGTCCCAACCAGTTAAAGGACACGGATGAGCGTGCAACCAAGTTGTTGCAGCTGGTTGATGGATTGGGAATTCGATTTCCTTAGCTTCCCCAGGGTAAACCGGTGCGTGACAACCACCGTCAATGTACGGACCAGAAACGTCTAGGCCGTGCCAGTGGTAGGTAGTTAATTCGGGAAGACTATTTTTTAGGGTAACATGGTAGTTTTTACCATCTTCATAAATAATCGTTTTCCCCAACAAACTTTGATTGTAACCCCAGGTTTTGGTTGGTTCCCCCGGTAAAATTTGGGTTTCCCCTGGTTGGGCTTCCACGGTGTACCAAACATCATTCCCCTCGACCTTGTCAGGTTTGAGTAATTCGGGGATGTTGAGCTTACTTTCGGGAGCATCGTGCTTTTCCAACGGAACGTAGCCGCCATCGTGATAATCATAAGCGGATTCGTTGAAAAAGTAATCAGTATAAACGTGGTGCTTTGCTTGATCTTCCATTGTTTTCCACCCTTTCTATTGGTTCCCCTCTAGTTTACTACAATTCCAAATTGGATAAAGCTTTTTTTAATTTACGAAAAAATAATGTTACAACTTACCTTATTCCTAAACTAAAGTAAGGAATTATTAAGCACTGCTTACGGGGCTTGGATGTGGTTAGTTAAAACTGCAATCAACGACTGTTCCTTAGGGGTGAGCACGTGGCTTTTGCGGTAGGCAACCGAGACGTAAAAGGGGGGCAGTTCATCGTCTGCAATCGTGAGGGCCACTAGGTCATCACCGGGTTGAATGGCTTCGTCCGTGAGGAGCGCGGCCCCCACTCCGCGGCTAACTAACTGTTTGAGTAATTCCACGTCACTGGTAGTGTAGCTCACGTGAACGTGTAAACTGTGCTCTTTTAGGAGATCAGCAAAGACCTGCTGGTGGATGAAGTCGGGGGTAAAGGTGATGACATCCTGGCTTGCTAGGGCTTTGATTTTGACACTTGGTTGTTGTGCGAGCGGGGAGTCCTTGGCCACGATTAGTTTGAAGTCACTCTGAGCGACGACCTGGGCTGCAATTGTGGGGCTGGCAAGGGGGGTCGCCGAACCTAACAGTGCCACATCGACGCTTCCCTTTTTGAGCCGTTCGAGTAGGGATGCTGAACCACCCTCCACGTGATCAAGACTATCAAGAATCCCGTCGGAACGGAGGGTGACGGCCAGTTCCGGGAAGTAATAATGGGCAACGATCGGCGGCATCCCAAAGTTAATGTGTTCTCCACTTTGGTTGTCCAAATCCCGTTGGATTTCTTTAACCTGAGTGGCAATTTTTTGGGTGTGCGCGTAGAGAGTAGCTCCCGCTTGGTTAATTTTGATGTGGTGGTGGGACTGATTCCGATTAATTAATTCTGTGTTAAATTCATGCTCCAGCCGGTGGATGGCGATTGAGATGGTTGGTTGGCGTACGCCAAAGTATTCAGAAACCGCCGTGTAACTCTGCAGTTCCACCAGCTTATTAAAATAAAGTAGGTCTTGGAGTTTGATGGTTTCACCTCATATAAATAATATTTATGGAAGCTAGAAGTTTGACTATTGTTTTTGTCCTGCCTTAAGATGGGATTGTTTAAAATGGATGACTTGGATGATAGCTCCATTACTGTACCTATTATACTACGAACAAAGGAGTTTTAGCTTATGACAAAGAGCCAAGCAATCGTTAACAATCCCTTTCTGAACAAGGGAACTGCGTTTACGGAAGCAGAACGAAAAGCGTTAAACCTGGAAGGAATGCTACCACCGCGCGTTCAAACCCTCGATCAACAGGTAGAACGAGTTTACGCTGAATACCAACAAAAGAGTAACGACCTGGAAAAACGGGTTTACTTGATGAGTATTTTCAACGAAAACCGGGTGCTATTTTACGCAACGTTTGCTAAGCACGTTAGTGAATTCATGCCCGTGGTGTACGACCCGACGATTGCAGAATCAATTGAAAACTACAGTCGGATGTACGTAAACCCACAAAATGCCGCCTTCTTGTCAATTAACGATGGCAGCCGGGAAACGATTCGGCAAAGTTTACTTAACGCTGCTGAAGGTCGTGACATCGAACTGTTAGTGGTGACTGATGGGGAAGGAATTCTGGGAATCGGTGACTGGGCAACCCAGGGAATTGACATTCCGGTTGGAAAACTGATGGTTTACACAGCGGCTGCTGGCATTGATCCTGCGAAGGTCTTACCAGTGGTCTTAGATGCCGGCACGACGCGGGATGCATTACGCAAAGATCCGTTATACGTTGGTTTAGATCAAGAACGGGATTACTCTGACAAATACTACCAGTTTGTTGATAATTTTGTTCAAGAAGCCGAAGACCTCTTCCCGAACCTGTACCTGCACTTTGAAGACTTTGGGCGGGCCAACGCCGCTAACATCCTTGATAAGTACAAGGATCAATTCCTGGTCTTTAATGATGACATCCAAGGAACGGGCATTATCGTGTTAGCTGGAGTACTGGGCGCCTTAAACATCTCTGGGGAAAAGATGACGGACCAAACTTACCTCTGTTATGGAGCTGGAACGGCCGGAGCCGGAATTGCCCAGCGGGTCTGTGAAGAAATGGTGCAAGCAGGTCTCTCGGAAGCAGAAGCTAAAAAACACTTCTACATGGTTGACAAGCAGGGACTCTTGTTTGATGACATGCCGGATTTAACTCCCGCTCAAAAAGCATTTGCACGGAGTCGTTCTGAATTTGAAAACAGTGAAACTTTAACTGATCTGCTTTCAATTGTGAAGGCGGTGCAACCAACTATCATGGTTGGAACGTCAACGAACCCTGGATCCTTCACGGAAGACGTTGTGAAGGAAATGGCTGCTCACACGGAACGGCCCATTATTCTCCCAATTTCTAACCCAACCAAGTTATGTGAAGCTAAAGCTGCTGACTTGATTAAGTGGACTGACGGTCGGGCCTTAGTTGCTACCGGGGTTCCAAGTGCTCCCGTTGAATACAATGGAGTTACTTACGAAATTGGTCAAGCTAACAACGCCTTGGTTTACCCGGGAATTGGTTTAGGTGCAATCGCTGCTACGGCCACTACGTTAAATGATGAAATGATTAGTGCAGCGGCTCACTCACTTGGTGGAATTGTTGATCCAAGTCAACCAGGGGCTGCTATCTTACCACCAGTTGATCAATTAACTAAGTTCTCGCAAACGGTTGCGAATGCGGTAGCGCAAAGCGCAGTTGATCAAGGAGTGACCCGAGAAAAGATTAGTGACGTGAAGGGTGCAGTTGAAAACGAAAAATGGTACCCCGTTTACACTGATCTCACTAATTTAGCTAACAAATAAAACGATTAATTTAGGAGGATTGAGCGTCAATGACAGCGTTTTTAACTTCATTGTCAAGTGTCGGTGAAATCGTCCTCGTTATTGCCTTAGGTTACTGGTTACGGAAATCGGGCCGATTAGGCGACACTTTTAAAGGCAGCATTTCATACATTATTATGAACATTGCGCTACCAGTTTCGATTTTTATGTCCGTGGTTACTAATTTAAACCGGGATAAGTTGATTAGTCTGTCCAGTGGGTTGCTGTACGTCTTCATCAGTTTTTTCCTCGGTTATCTAGTTGCCATCGCCATGGTTTATCTATTCAAGATTCGCAAGGGACGGCGGGGAACGTTCGTTAACATGGTGGTGAATGCGAACACCATCTTCATCGGAATGCCACTAAACATGGCTTTGTTCGGTGATAAAGGGTTACCATACTTCCTGCTGTACTACCTGATGAACACGATTTCAACCTGGGCCATCGGAATCTTCTTTATCTCTGCTGATGATCCAACGAAGACCAAGGCCGATCGTGGGTCGGCGAAGTTTAACTGGAAAAAGTTACTGCCTGCGCCGTTGATTGGATTCTTAGTGGCTCTCGTTTGGTTGATTTTGGGCTTACCAATTACATTCATCGTGGAACCACCTGCTTTCCCAATGCTCGGGAAGACGTTCACGATGATTGGTGGCTTAGTAACACCACTGTCCTTGATTTACATTGGGATTATTCTGGCCGATGCCGGCTTGAATTCTATCCACTTTGACCGGGATACCATTCTGGCCCTCGCTGGTCGGTTTGTCCTTGCTCCCGCTATCATGATTGGGGTGTTAATGGCCTTTACTGGATTGGGGGCCAGCGTTCCGAGTGCAGAATTGAGTACTTTTGTGATTCAATCTGCCGCTCCTGGACTTGCTGTGCTTCCAATCTTAGTTGGAAACGCGCATGGAGACGTCGATTACGCTACGAATGTAGTTGTTACCAGTACCGTTCTCTTCGTGGTTGTAGTTCCAATTTTAATGGAAATCATTACGTTCCTATAAGATGACGAATTAAAAGGGGTTTGCTGTCAGTAGCAAGCCTCTTTTTGTGTTTCAAGGGGATTTATGGCAGAATTAAACAGAGATAATGAAGGGGTTTTAAATGATGACAGATAAACTAACCGCCGTGGCTAATTTTGTCCAGACAACGATGGCCGGAGATCAATCCGGGCATGGTTATGATCACATTGAACGGGTGGTTAACCTAACGCGCCAGTTACTAGCCGAGAATCCGGCGAATGGTGAGATTGCGTTAACCGCTGCCTATTTGCACGATTGCTTTGACGAAAAATTAACTTCGGATCCCGATGCGGCGCGTGCGCGAGTCACGGAGCAGTTAACCGCCATTGGGTATCAACCAGCAGCAATTACAGCGATTCTAGCAATCATTGATCACATGTCATTTGCGGCTAACCTAGAGCATCACCAGCAGTTGAGTCCCGAAGGGCAACTGGTGCAGGATGCGGACCGCTTGGATGCCTTAGGAGCAATTGGGATTGCCCGCACCTTTGCGTATGGCGCCGTGCACGGCTATGCCATGTATGACCCCCAGGTTCGGCCCCGGACTAACCTGACGAAAGCCAACTACCGGCAACCCGAAACGACGATTAACCATTTTTATGAAAAGTTGTTTAAACTGCCAGAGCAAATGAACACGGTGACGGCTCGCCGCCTTGGCAACGAGCGCAAGCAGTACATGCAGGAGTTTGTGGCAGAGTTTAAGGCGGAATGGAACGAGCTGTAGGAAGTAGGAAAAAGGGGGCGGATGATGAAACGTCGCTTAGCACACGTCCAAGCTTACGTGCAAGCAGAGATGGCTGCGGATCACACGGGGCATGATGTAGCCCACGTAAATCGGGTCGTTAGCCTTGCCCGGCAGTTGTTACAGACGGAACCCGCAAATGAGGAACCAACCCTCGTTATTGCCTATTTGCACGACGTGGGCGATGAAAAGTTGACGGAGACCCCTGCTCAAAAACGGCAGGAAGTCAGTGCTAAGTTACAAGAGTGGGGTTATCCGCCGGCTCTCGTTATGAAGATCATGGCAGATATTGCTCACCTGTCGTTTGCTAAGAACTTAGAGCATCCCTATCACTTGGATCGAGCCGGGCAAATTGCTCAGGATGCCGACCGCTTGGATGCCTTAGGTCCAATTGCGATTGCACGGACCTTTGCCTACGGGGCCATTCATGACTTGCCGATGTATGCTCCAGAAAATGAGCCAGCAGTGCTCAGCACGAAACAAGCATATCGACAGGCTCGGGATACCTTCCACCACTATCAAGCCCGATCAGAACGAGTAGTTGCCCAGTTAAATACCCCAACGGCCCGCCGGTTAGCTGCCCCACGAATGGCAGCAACCCGGCGGTTTTTGGCGCGGTTTAGGATTGAGTGGCAGGGAGGTGCCTAAATAGCAGTGCTGGGTGCTAGCACGAACTGGCAAAAATTAACCGCTGGTGGGTTTGAGAATGTGGTAAGATTAAGTGGTAAAAGAGATTCTAAACTAGTAACAAGCTCGTGAAATGGAGGTAGAAAGCATGAAAAAGGTGTTAGTCTTAGGGGCTGGCTACGCTGGGTTACGCGCCTGTAAACGCTTGGCAAAGAGTAAACAGGATCTAGAAGTGACCCTCGTTGACCGCACCCCATATCATTATGATGCGACCCAACTATATCGCGTTGCGGCTGGTAGCATTTCCGCGGCCAAGATCATGTTTCGGATTCCGGACCTGATTAGTCCTAAAATCAAGTTTATTCAAGATGAAGTCCAGTTGATCAATGGGGAGCAAAACACGGTTACGTTAGCCGAGCATGGCGAAATCGGGTATGACTACTTATTTAATGGGCTCGGGTTTGAACCCGAAACGTTTAACACGCCGGGCGCGGCGACCACTGGCTTGCAAATTAGTAACATTGAAAACTCCACTCGTGATGCCGAAGCGTTACAAACGGCTTTGGAACAGTATGCTCAAACCAAGGATTCCAAGTTTTTACGCGTAGTAACGGTCGGTGGAGGTTTTACCAGCATCGAACTGCTTGGTGAATTAGTACATATGGTTCCAAAGTGGGCCAAGCAGTATGGCTTTAAACGCGATGACTTTCAGATTACCTGTATCGCGCCAGATTTCTTAGGCATGTTTAACGAAAAACAAGCTACATATGCAAAACGATATTTAGAAAAAAAGGGCGTCCGGTTTATGTTGGGCGTTACGGTTAACCAGGTGACTGATGACGGGGTTTTCTATGGCGATGATAACCAGTTTATCGAAGCGGCCCGGGTCTTTTGGACAGCGGGGGTGAAGGGGAGCGATGTAATCGCAGCCTCTGGCTATGAGGAACGCCGGAACCGGGTGCTGGTTAACGATGACATGAGTTTGACGGCTTATCCGAATCAATACTTAATTGGAGACGTTTCCGCCGTCCAGGAACCGCAGTCGGGCCGGGTTTATCCCACGACTGCTCAGATTTCGATTTATGAAGCTAGCAACGCTGTGGCTAACTTTGAAAATAAACTAGCCGGAAAACCGGTCGTTGCGTTCAACTATCATTCATTAGGGACCGTTTGTTCACTGGGTCCTTACAACGCCGTAGCTGATGTTGCGCTCGGTGGTTTAAGTGTGAAAATTAACGGATTCCCAGCGGCAGTGTTGAAAAACATCATCTTTAAACGTAGTAGTTATGAACTATCTGGATTGAAAATGATGCTCCAAAGTTAATTGAAAGCGAGATTAGAATAATGTTAAATGTTGGCATGAGCGTGGTTTCATTAGCGCGGTTCCAGTTCGCTATGACCACGATTTTTCACTTTTTCTTCGTACCAATGTCCATCGGTTTAGGATTACTGGTGGCAATCATGGAAACGATGTATGTAATTAAAAAGCAACCTGTGTACCTAACGATGACCAAATTCTGGGGGAAACTCTTTTTGCTGAGTTTTGCGGTTGGAGTGGTAACCGGAATCATTCAAGAATTTCAGTTTGGGATGAACTGGTCGAACTATTCCCGGTTCATGGGGGATATTTTCGGTGCGCCGCTTGCCATCGAAGCGTTACTGGCCTTTTTTTTAGAATCAACCTTCTTAGGGGTCTGGATGTTCACCTGGGACAAAATGAAACCGGTATGGCATGCCCTGATGATCTGGCTTGTGGTAATTGGATCCACGTTATCCGCCCTGTGGATTTTAGCGGCCAATAGTTTTATGCAGAACCCGGTCGGATACAAAATTGACCCGAAAACGGGCCACGCGGTAATGACGGATTTTTGGGCCATCATTAAGAACCAACAACTGTGGTACGAATTTCCCCACGTAATCTTTGGGGCCTTTGTAACGGGGAGCTTTATTATCGCGGGAGCCTCTGCGTGGATGCTCTTTCGTAAAAAGTCCCCGGCATTCTTCCGCAAATCAATGCGGTTAGCCCTCGTAATCGGGTTATTCGGGTTAGTTGGAAGCTTCCTATCTGGTGATAGCCAGATGCTGTACCTGACGAAAAACCAGCCGATGAAGTTTGCGGCGTCCGAAGGGGAATACCAGAACGCCAAGAGTCCGGCGGCGTGGAGCGTGGTCCAAATTTCCAACACCAAGGAAAAGACCGCTACATATCGAATTGAGATTCCCTACATGTTAGATATTTTGACCTACCATAAACCGAGTGGAGATATCACCGGGATGGATCAGGTTAACCGGGAACTCCATCAAAAGTATGATAAGAAGTTTGGAAAGCACATGAATTATTACCCGCCCGTTAACGCGTTGTTCTATTCCTTCCGAATCATGGTAGCCGGTGCAGGAGCACTAGGGATGCTGTCATTGCTAGGGCTCTGGTTCTCACGGAAGAAAAAGAATACCATTATGCGGCAAAAATGGCTTCTACTGTTACTGAGTCTTGCCACCTTTGGACCGTTTCTCATTAACAGTTGTGGTTGGCTAGTAACCGAACTAGGGCGGGCCCCCTGGGTTGTGTACGGGCTCTTACCCATCGCCGATGCGGTTTCGCCTAGTACTAGTGCAACGGCCGTGCTCTTTACCATCATTGTGTACTTCTGCCTTTTCTCCTTCCTAGGGATTTTCATGTTTCTGTATGCCAAGCAAAACCTGGAAAAGGGACCGGAAGCAATTGATGACACGATTCAATACGATACGGAAGATCCGTTTTCAAAGGAGGCCTTTAGCAAATGAGTTTTTTACAACTATTGTGGTACGCCGTCATTGGCCTACTCTTTGCCGTTTTTCTCGTTTTAGATGGAGCCGACCTGGGCATTGGCATGGCCACCCGGTTGTTGGCCTTTAACTACGATGAACGACAACAGTTATTACGGACAATCGGACCCCATTGGGATGGCAACGAAGTGTTTCTGATCACCGCAGGGGGAGCCATGTTTGCCTCGATGCCCATGTGGTATGCGAGTCTCTTCTCCGGCTTTTACCTGTTACTCTTTTTAGTGTTAATCGCGCTGATTTTTCGGGGCGTGTCCTTTGAATTTGCTGAAAATGCTGAAACTAAACGGGGACGCAACGCCTGGATGTGGACGAACTTCTGGGGGAGCTTTTTCACGGCCTTTCTCCTCGGGATGCTATTTACCGCGATGATTCAAGCCGTGCCAATGGATGCGCATGGTGATATCTTTGCCAGTTTTGGTGACGTCGTTAATCCGTTGTCGTTACTTGGGGGCGTGGCGCTCACCGCACTGTGTCTCTACCAAGGGTTACACTACGCAACGTTGCGAACATCAGGACTAATGCGGTATCACGCCGCCACGTTATGTGGTAATTTGTATTGGGCAGCTTATCCAGTGGAAGTCCTGTTTGCGTTGGCCCTCTACCTGCAAACGGATTTCTTTGTCACCCATCCGGTGGCCACGATCCTATTTCTAGTGATGATCGTCTTGTCCACGTTAGTGGGGCACTTAGCAACGCTCCGTGACTACGAATGGACGGCGTACTTAGCCAGTACGATTACCCTGAGTGCCGTAGTGGCGCTCATCTTCGTGGGCCTGTTCCCAAACGTATTAATCGCAAGGAATCCCGCCCACACCTTGACCATCGTCAAGGCCTCGGCCACGCCGTACACGTTAGGCGTCATGACCATCGTGCTCTGTGTGTTACTCCCAATCGTGATTGCGTACTTTACGTGGAGTTACGTGTCACAGTGGCACCGGGTTTCGTTACAAGAAGTGCAAGCAGAGGAAGCTGGTTATTAGACCACAGTAAGGATTGATAAAATGTTTGATCAACAGTTACTATCAATTCCCGGAATTAAACCATTGATTGGCAAATTAAGTGGACTAGCAGTCCTCCAGGCACTCGCAATCGTGCTAGAAGCCGTTTTTTTGGCACGGGCGTTAGTGTTAGTGTGGCAACGAACAAAGATAGCGGACCTAATTTGGCCAGTGCTATCTTTTTTTGTTTTTTTTGCCTTTCGGTACTTAATTACTCGAATTGAAAATCAGATGACGGAGACCTTTGCAGCACGAGCGGTAGCTCGGTTAAAAAGCCAGTTATTGCACCAGGAGTTCCGCCTCGGACCGCGGATGGTGAGGGAGATTGGCTCCGGCCACGTGGTGACGTTAGCGTTGGAAGGGTTAGATCAGGTCCAAAATTATTTAAATTTAATCGTGATAAAAACGATTAATCTCGCCATTTTGCCGTGGTTAATTGTGGCCTACATTTTCTATGTAAATTGGTTATCTGGGATCATTTTACTGGTGATGTTCCCAGTCATTATCCTGTTTATGGTGATTTTGGGCCTGTCCGCCAAAGCTAAATCCGACCGGCAGTATGCCGAATTTAAACAAATGGCGAACGTGTTTGTTGATAGCATTCGGGGCTTAAAGACCCTGAAATTATTTGGGTTGAGCAAGCAGTATGGTTCCAATATTTACCGCGTTAGTGAGAATTATCGTAAGAGCACGATGAGCGTGTTGAAAGTGGCGTTATTATCGACCTTTGCCCTTGATTTTTTCACCACGATTTCGATTGCAATCGTTGCGGTGTTGCTCGGGCAAGCTCTGATTAGTGGTACAATTGGTCTTCTGCCCGCGCTGACCATTTTAATTTTGTGTCCCGATTACTTCTTACCGGTCCGTGACTACGGTGACGATTACCACGCAACGCTCGATGGAAAGAATGCGTTGACCGAGGTGAACGCCATTTTGGCACTCCCGACGCCCCACAGTCAGATTTCCCTTACTAAGTTTACGAATTGGACGGCGACGAGTACTCTGACGACCCGGGACTTGAGCTTTCGATATACACCGGATGCTGCGCCGGCGCTTGCCCACCTCAACTTGACGATCCATGGGTATCAAAACGTTGGTATCATTGGGAAGTCCGGGGCGGGGAAGTCGACGCTGCTAAACGTGCTTGGCGGGTGGCTGGAACCCACGAAAACACCAGCAGCACTGGTTGTGGACGGCCAAGCAGTTGATAGTTTGGCGCAAGCGACCTGGCAAAAGCACATTAGTTACATTCCCCAACATCCGTATTTATTTGCGGGAACCGTCGCTGAGAACGTAGCCTTTTACAAACCGGATGCCAGTGAGGCCGAGTTACAACGCGCCCTTCAGCAAGCCGGGTTAGATCAGTTTGTGGACTCCCTTCCGGCCGGATTAGCAACGCGGATTGGTGAAGGTGGTCGGGGAATTAGTGGTGGGCAAGCCCAACGAATCGCCCTAGCTCGAGCGTTGTTAGATCAAGAGCGGACCATTTTGTTGTTCGATGAGCCCACGGCCCATCTCGACCTGGAAACGGAGTACGAATTAAAACAAACTATGGTGTCGGCCTTTCACCACCACCTCGTGTTATTTTCGACTCACCGACTCCACTGGCTGAGTGCCATGGATTATGTACTCGTGATGGATCAGGGTCAGATTGTGGACCAAGGGACACCGGCGGAATTACAGCAACATCAGGGGGATTACCATGCCCTGGTAAATGAGATTCGAGGTGAGCATAATGTCGACTAAGTGGCAACAAGATCAGTGGGTTCGCCCCAATTTAAAGCAATATCAAAAACTACTTGCTCTGGTTTTTTTCTTGGGTGTCCTGACCATTTTGTGTGGGGTCGGCCTCATGTTTGTGGCGGGTTATCTAATTAGTAAAACTGCGACCCACCCCTATAACATCTTGCTAGTTTACGTGCCGGTGTTGTTAACCCGGGCGTTTGGGATTGGTCGACCGGTGTTTAAATATTTAGAACGGATTAACAGCCATAATTGGGTGTTGAAGGTGACTTCAAGTTTGCGCCAACACCTCTATGTTACCCTAGAAAGCTCAGCGTTGTTTTTGCGTGAACGGTTTCAATCCGGGAAGTTGTTAGGTTTTTTAGACGACGACATTGACCACTTGGAAAACTTTTACTTACGTACCATTTTTCCGATGGTGGTGGCCTACCTCACTGGAATTTTGATTTTACTGGGATTAAGCATCGTGAGCTGGCCCTATGCCCTCATCATGTTCGGATTGTTTAGCGTGATTTTACTGGTAATTCCTTATTTTTCCCAAGCAATTCAAGGAGCTACCCGCGTGCGCCAGCGGGCTCGCGTGCAGGATTCCTATCAACGATTGCTGGATGCGACCATGGGAATCTCCGACTGGATGATTTCTGGTCGGGAAACGGAGTTCTTGGATCAGGTGCAAAAGCAGGACCAACCAGTTGCGCGGTTGAAGCACACGGCCGATCGGTTTGACTGGAATCGGGATCTGCTGGTGAAGGGACTGTTTGGGCTAATGATTGTGGTGACGATTGGTTGGGCGGACCTAACCCTGACCGGGCATCAAGCCACTGCCAACTACGCAGCTGCCTTTACGCTCGGCATTTTTCCGCTCATGGATGCCTTTAGCATGGTTCCCCAAGCAGCGGAAGAGGGACCCATGTACGAAGAGTCGTTACAACGTTTAAACGATTTATCCCGTCAGGTACCAACTTCATCGGCGGTTGCCCAGAAACTGCCCCAGCCCACGGACTTTCACAAGTTGCAGTTTGCAGACGTTAGTTTTCGTTATAATCCTAGCGAAGCGGCCATTATTCAGCACGTTTCGTTTACCGTACCAGCCGGCCAGTCCCTGGCAATCATTGGACCGAGTGGGGTCGGGAAAACGACGCTCTTAGAGTTATTAACCGGTAGCTTAGTTCCAACGCAGGGGCAGGTCTGGTTTAATCAGACGCCAGCCAGGGACCTACAACCGGTCGCGGACCAGTGGTTTAGTGTGTTAGATCAACAACCCTTTTTATTTAATACAACCATGATGAACAACGTCCGGATTGGGAATGAACACGCCACTGATGCAGACGTAAAAAAAGCCATTCAGGCAGTGGGGCTGGCGGACCTAGTCGCAACCCTTCCGAATGGCTTGGAAACAGTTGTAAGTGAAAATGGAACCCGGTTATCCGGGGGCCAACGACAACGCCTGGCGCTCGCCCGTATTCTGTTGCAGGATAACCCGGTCGTGGTGTTAGACGAACCAACCGTGGGGCTCGACCCCATCACAGAACACCAACTAATGACGACCATTAATCGGGTCCTTGCTGGCAAAACCATGATTTGGGTCACCCATCACCTTCAGGGTTTAGCTCACGTTAACCAAATCATTTTTCTCGAACATGGCACCCTCCAGATGCAGGGAAAACCCGCCGAATTATACCAGCACAACGCTCGTTACCGGAACTTGTACCGTATGGATCGGGGCGACCCAACCTTATAGTTGTGCAAACACGTGGTGTAAGAGCCGCATCAGTAAGCGAGTACTGTCGTTAGCAGGTAATTCGTGGAGGAGCTGTTCGGCCTGGTTGAGGTAGCGTTCCCCCTCAGCTCGCGCAGCAGCAAGGCCTCCGCTGGCTTTCACTAATTGAACAATTGTTACTAGATCACCTGTTTCCAGGTGGTCTTTTTTTAGGAGGGCGGAGAGTTCGGCTCCCCGGTCGCTGGCAAGGGTTTTAATGATGGGGAGGGTGTAGGTCCCCTCTTGCACGTCGTGAAGGCGGGGAACTCCGGTTTGAGGGTCAATGGCAAAGTCACCCAGATCGTTGAGAATCTGGAAGGCAAACCCAATCTGATTTCCTAGCGCTTCGGCGGTCTCTACGACGGCGGTAGTGGCATTGGCTAGTTTGGCTCCCTGGCCAAAACTGAGGCGGAATAGTTCGTTCGTTTTCCCCTGCACGGACTGTAGGTATTCGGCTTCCGTCCGCTGCAGGTTAAAGTTCAGTTCGGTCTGCTGGATTTCGCCGGCGAGCACGGCCTTCATTGCGGTCACACAGGACTGCAGGTTTGCAAAGTCCGTTGAATAACTAAGTAACAGTTCAAAGTACTTTGTGAACAGAAAATCACCGAGGTAAATCGCGGTTTGCTGGCCAAACCGGGCACTTAGCGTCGGTTGACCCCGCCGCAGGGTGGCGTCATCGATCACGTCATCATGAACGAGGGAGGCCAGGTGGATGATCTCGACAGCTGCCGCGGCCTTGATTACGCGCTGCCGGGCGGGCGAGGTTTGCCCCCAGGTGCTCGCTAGGATGACAAAGGTGGCCCGGAGCATCTTACCGTTGCCCGTTACGAGAGCTTGAATCGCGGCTTGGTGCACGGGACTAGTGACCTGAAGGTTGAGTAGTTGTTGTTCCACCGCCTGCAGATCGGCCCGTAGGTGGGGTGGTAGAGCGAGAATGTGTTTATCCATGGATTTGTAGTTCCTCTTAAAAACTAAGGTAATAGGGTCAAGGTAGCTGAGGTGGGCAAAAAGTTTATTCAGTCAGATCCGCGAAGTGCCCGTGCACGAGTTGTGCAATTTGGGTTGCATTCACGCGCACTGAGCGGCCAATTTGACCGGAAGAAACGATGATGTCGCCCTGTTCTTTTGCACTCTTATCAAAGTAAATGGGATAGCCCTTTTTTTCGTAAATTCCAATCGGGGTGTTGGCGCCGTGTTCGTACGTAGTGGTGTCCGCTAGTTCCTTTAAGGGGATCAACCCGACCTTTTTGTTGCCAGAAACTTGGGCAATTTTTTTGTAACTAAGGCGGGTATCTAAGGGCACCACCCCGACGATGGGACCGGTCTGGTTGCCGGTTAACGCGAGCGTTTTATAAATCTGGTGCTCTGGATAATCGGCTCCATTAGTGTCTAATTGGGCAACATCGCCAGCTTGGTAGGTGTTAAAAATGATTTGCTGGTAGGGAATTTTGTGCTGACTGAGAATTTGTTCGACCAACGTTTTGTGCAGTTTTGTTTTCTTATGTGCCATTGTAGTTCACCTCTTGTTCATTTTAGCATATTCCCCCGTTTGAGAATTTTTAATGACAATGTCTACTTTATAATGTACAATAAGACTGAATTTAATAGAAAAAGGAGAGATAGCGGATGGCAGAAGCACAAAAGAAACACCGTCTGGTTGAATATGCGAATGGCAGATCACTAGACGAGATTAACGGTTCCATTGAGGTTCCGAAGAACATTGGGTTTTGGAAAACTTTATTCATGTACTCCGGACCCGGTGCATTAGTAGCAGTGGGGTACATGGATCCTGGTAACTGGGCCACGTCCATTACGGGGGGACAAAACTTCCAATTCATGCTAATGTCCATTATCTTGATTTCAAGTTTGATTGCGATGTTGTTGCAATACATGGCAGCTAAACTTGGGATCGTGACACAAATGGATTTGGCCCAGGCAATCCGGGCACGGACTAGTAAGGGGCTCGGGATTGTCCTCTGGATTACAACTGAGTTAGCCATCATGGCAACGGATATCGCCGAGGTAATTGGGGGGGCGATTGCCCTCTACCTCCTGTTTGGGATTCCGATTGTGTGGGCGGTGTTGATTACCGTCTTAGACGTGTTGGTGCTCTTGTTGCTCACTTCGATTGGATTCCGAAAGATTGAGGCGCTCGTGGTGGCCCTGATCTTGGTCATTTTCTTCGTCTTTGCGTACGAAGTGGCCCTCTCTAAACCGGATTGGTTAGGCGTGTTAAAGGGCTTAGTCCCCAGCGTTGATACCATTAAGGAAAAACCGGTGGTTCACGGAATGTCACCACTGACGGGGACCTTGGGGATTATCGGAGCTACGGTAATGCCACATAACCTGTACCTGCACTCGGCCATTGCGCAAACGCGGAAGGTTGACCACAACGACGAGGAAGATGTGGCTCGCGGAGTGAAGTTCTCTGCCTGGGATTCGAACATCCAACTGACGATGGCCTTCTTTGTGAACGCCCTCCTCTTAATCATGGGAGTGGCAGTGTTTAAGTCTGGGGTGGTTGAAGATACGTCATTCTTCGGGCTTTACGATGCTTTGAAGAACCCCGCCTTTATGAATAATGGCTTGTTAGCGGGAGTTGCTAAAACGGGACTCCTATCGACGCTCTTTGCGATTGCCCTCCTTGCGTCCGGACAAAACTCGACGATTACGGGGACCCTAACCGGGCAAGTAATCATGGAAGGGTTCATTCACATGCGAATGCCCCTCTGGGCACGGCGGCTAATCACGCGATTACTTTCAATCGTGCCGGTGCTCCTGTGTGTCTTGCTGTCAGCTGGCAAGCCGGAATTGGCGCAACACGCTGACATTAATGATTTGATGGAAAATTCGCAAGTCTTTCTGGCCATTGCCTTACCGTTCTCAATGCTACCAGTTCTGATGTTTACGAATAGTAAGGTGGAAATGCACGGAAAGCGCTTTGAAAACTCCCTCTGGGTAAAAGTTTGTGGTTGGGTAGCCGTCATCATGTTAGTGTTCTTGAACGTTTACAACATGCCGAACGCTGTCCAAGGGTTCTTTGGCGAAAACCCATCAGCTAGTCAAATTACGCTGGCCAATGGGATTGCCTGGGCCGTGAACATTTTAATTCTCGCGTTGCTCGCGTGGGTCCTCTACGATATCATTCGGTCTGACAAGCAGTTTGCGCAGAAACAACCAACTAATAACGAAGCATAATTAACGATTAAGTCGCTCCCGTCAGCATGACAGGGGCGACTTTTTTAGTTAGCGGCCAGTTAGCTGCTTAATTCTGCTATACTTTAACTATCAAAGAAAAAATGAGGTAGGGTGTTTGTGGCTGATTTAGTGTATCAAAAAGTAATGAAGCGGTTGCAAGAACAGATTCGCGCCGGCCGGTTTGCGGACAATCGGTTACCCGATGAACGAACGCTGAGCGAAACGTACCACGTGAGTCGGAGTTCAATTAAGCGGGCTCTTAGTATTTTGGCTCACCAGGGGGTCATTTTTAAAAAACGGGGCTCTGGAACCTTTGTTAATCCGCTGTATCTAAAAAATAAATCCATCTTTCGGTATGAAGGATCCAACCTCGGGATTACCAATAACTTAAAAACCGAGGGTTATGAACCAAGCATTCGGGTGCTTGATTTTCAGGTGATTCCGGCCCCGGACGAGGTGCGAGCGAGTCTCTTTTTGCAACACGAAGAGTTCGTCTATGAAATTAAACGGTTGCGGTTGTTAAACGAGCAGGCAATCATCATTGAAACGAGTTACATCCCGATTAAAATTGCGCCCGCGCTGACTCGTGAAATCGTGGCAGGCTCATTGTTTGATTATTTTGCGCAGGAACTTCACCACACCGGGACCAAGGCCGTTATGTCACTGAAAACGGGGCCAAGTAATGCTGACGACCAACGGTTACTGAGTTTAACGGCGCAGGAACCGGTCGGGTTGATGGAGGGGATTTTCTTTCTCGATAACGGAACTCCGTTTGAACTATCAAAAATGCGGGTGCACTACCGCTACTTTAGTTATAATACCTTCGTTGATTTGCCGAATTAGACGGTGAAAACCGTGCGTTAATTCCGGTTAAATTGATACGTACCAATTGTTGAATTGTTTGACTTTTCAACAAAAGTTGTTAAGATAGATACTGTAGTTGAGTGCGAATGAGAGCGCATTCAGACTGTTTCTTCAACCGTTTGGTTGATAATACTAAAAAGGAGTGTTATTGCATGTCAGTAGATTATGATTCAAAAGAATACTTTGACAAAATGAAGCAATACTGGAACACTGCCAACTACCTATCAGTTGGACAACTGTTCTTACGTGCCAATCCTTTACTGAAGGAACCCTTAACCGCTGAAGACGTTAAGGTTAAACCAATTGGACATTGGGGTACGATTTCATCGCAAAACTTTATTTACACCCACTTAAACCGTGTAATTAACAAGTACGACCTCAACATGTTCTATGTTGAAGGTTCTGGTCACGGTGGCCAAGTAATGGTTTCTAACTCATACATTGATGGAAGCTATTCTGACATTTACCCAGAAATCAGCCAGGACGAAAAGGGAATGGCTAAGTTATTCAAGCGCTTCTCCTTCCCAGGTGGAATTGCTTCCCACGCCGCCCCTGAAACTCCAGGTTCAATTCACGAAGGTGGAGAATTAGGTTACTCCCTATCTCATGGGGTTGGTGCTATCCTTGATAACCCAGACGTAATTGCTGCGGTTGAAATTGGTGATGGTGAAGCTGAAACTGGTCCATTAGCGGGATCATGGTTCTCAAGCAGCTTCATTAACCCAGTTACTGACGGTGCTGCACTTCCAATTATCAACCTGAACGGGTTCAAGATTGCGAACCCAACGATCTTCAACCGGACTTCTGACGAAGACTTACAAAAATACTTTGAAGGTTTAGGTTGGAAGCCATACTTCGTAGAAACTAACGAACCACACGGAACTGACATTGATGCTGTTAACGAAAAGTTAGCGAAAGCAATGGACGCTGCTGTAGAAGACATTCAAGCCATTCAAAAGCACGCACGGGAAACTGAAACGGCTGAAACGGCAACTCGTCCACAATGGCCAATGATTATCTTCCGTTCACCAAAGGGTTGGACTGGTCCAGAAAAGAACCCCGAAGGTTTACCAATCGAAGGTTCCTTCCGGGCTCACCAAGTTCCATTGTCATTAAGTGCTAATAACATGGAAACGGCGGACGAATTTGTTAAATGGATGGAAAGCTACAAGCCCGAAGAATCATTTAACGAAGACGGTTCTATCAAGGATTACTTGAAGGAAATGGCACCGAAGGGTGACCGCCGGATGTCAGTTAACCCAATCACAAACGGGGGAATTGATCCGCAACCATTAGATCTGCCAGACTACAGAGACTACGCCGTTGACGTGCAAACGCCAGGTGCTACGGAAGCAATGGACATGGTCGTTTGGTCTGACTGGGTTCGGGACACAATGAAGAAGAACCCAACTAACTTCCGAGCCTTTGGACCTGATGAAGCTTGGTCAAACCGGCTTTGGGGCGTCTTTGAAACGACGAACCGGCAATGGGAACGTACCATTGACGAACCATATGATGAACACATGGCTCCTTACGGGCGGATCATTGATTCGCAATTATCCGAACATGATGATGAAGGTTGGCTAGAAGGTTACGTCTTGACTGGTCGTCACGGCTTCTTCGCTACTTACGAAGCCTTCGGTCGGGTTGTTGACTCAATGCTGACCCAACACTTCAAGTGGTTGCGGAAAGCAGCTGAAATGAAGTGGAGAAAGCAATACCCTTCATTGAACTTCATTGATTCTTCAACTGTGTTCCAACAAGACCACAATGGTTACACGCACCAAGACCCAGGGATGATTACCCACTTGGCTGAAAAGAAACCCGAATTCATCCGGGAATACTTCCCAGCTGATGCTAACACGTTATTAGCAACTGCTGATGTAGCCTTCTCAGACTACGAAAAGATTAACCTGATCACGACTTCCAAGCACCCACGGCCACAATGGTTTAACATTGACGAAGCTACGAACTTAGTTCACAACGGACTTGGTAAAGTCGAATGGGCTTCAACTGATCACGGTGAAAAACCAGACATCGTGATTGCTTCTGCTGGGGTTGAACCAACGCTTGAAGCTTTAGCGGCGGTTTCAATCTTGAATAAGCACTTCCCAGACCTGAAGATTCGCTTCATCAACGTGGTTGACTTGCTGAAGTTACGGAGTCCTAAGTTTGACCCGCGGGGCTTGAGTGATGCTGAATTTAACAGCTACTTCACGACTGATGCGCCTGTTCTGTTTGCTTTCCACGGTTTTGAAGACATCATTAGAACGATTTTCTTTGACCGTGATAACCACAACGTTGACGTACACGGTTACCGTGAAAACGGTGATATCACTACGCCATTCGATATGCGGGTCTTGAACCAATTAGACCGGTTTGACCTTGCTAAAGACGTTGTTGAAAACGTGCCTGGTTTAGCTGAAAAGCACCCCGAATTCATTCAAGCAATGAACGCAATGGTTGACAAACACAACCGTTACATCCGTGCTGAAGGGACTGATTTACCAGAAGTAACGAACTGGAAATGGGAACCATTAAACAAATAAGCATGTAATTAGTTTGTTGCAAAGACCCGCATCTGCGGGTCTTTTTTTGGCTAAAATTAAAGCCGAATAATCAGAGTACTTAAACTTGATTAATTCCATAAATCAGCCCAAAAACATCTTGACGTAAATTAATTTTCGTGTTTTAATGAATATAATTCAGTTTTAGAAAGGAATTAGTTCTTATGCCAGTTCAAAGTTTGCCAATGATGACCACTTGGTCCAACTTTTATTACTTCACTTATTTTCAGTAGCCGTTCGCCGAGCTGTAGGTGCGAACGGGACCGTTCGTATCTAAGTGGAGTAGTTTAAAGGCCTCAGTTAGATGCGTGAACCAACGTGATTCTAACTGGGACTCATTGGCAGCTTGCTTTTGGTAGAGAAGTAATTCCATGAGCGTAATTTTTCAACCAGTCAGACTAACGTTGGTTAGCCGAACTGGTTTTTTTGTTGCAATGGAAAGGAGTCGGTGATGGTAATTCATAAACGGCGGTTAAGTTGGAGTTTATACTTTAATTATTTCATTCATGGCTTTGGCCTGATTATTTTGGCGCAAAACATGACGAGTTTAGCCACCAGTTGGCAAACCACGATCGCAGTGGTGTCCTATGTTATGTCAGGAGTTGGAATTGGCCGGCTGATTGCTTATCCGGTGATGGGATGGCTGGCGGATCGGTTTTCCCGGAAAAACTTTGTGTACCTAGGTATGATTGGCTATTTGCTGTTTGCCATTGGGATGATTATGACCACGAACTTAGTGATTGCGTACGGATTGGCGGTCATTGCGGGGATGGCAAACTCCGCCTTAGACTCAGGAACCTACACGACGTTAGTGGAATTAAACGAAGGCAACGGGGCCGGGACGGTTTTAATCAAGGCCTTTATGTCGGCCGGAGAATTCGTTTTACCGTTAATTGTGGTAACGTTACACGACCACCAACTGTGGTACGGTTGGTCATTTATTTTGATGGCAGGGTTATTAGTCATTAACTGGGGTAATCTAATTCCACTTGCTTTTCCCCCGCGCCAACAAATTACGCAACCCGCGTCGCTAGGCACAGAACGAATGGTAGCGCAGCCCCAGCGCCGGTTAGTCACTAGTTTGTTATTGGCTTACGGATTTACTTCCATGGCCCTGATGATCTGGTTCACCCAGTGGATTACGCTCTTTGCCCAGCGCAGCTTAGCTTTTTCTGCCGGCTTAGCGCATTTATTGTTGTCGTTGTACAGCATCGGGTCAATTAGTGGCGTGCTAGTTTTATACTGGCTATTAAAGCGGCAAGTGGCAGAGCAGCGGTTATTAGGACTGCTTAATGCGGGAGCTGTAGGTGCTTTAATGCTAGTTAGCTGGGGACAGCACCCCGTCATTGTGGCCCTCGGGAGTATCTTATTTGGTTTTTGTGCTGCTGGCGGGGTGATGCAAACGGGATTAACGCTCTTTATGAAGCTGTATCCACAACATCGAGGCCTGGTCACCGGCCTGTTTTACTTCTGTGGGAGTTTAGCTTCATTGGCGGTTCCTTTGATTACGGGCTGGTTATCACAAACGAGCATTCGCAGAACCTTTACTGCCAATCTAGTGGTGGCCCTTGCCGGGTTATGTTTAACGCTCGGAACGTTTCTTTTACTCCAAAAATGGAGCAGGAGGGAGGAAAAATGACAGAATTAGAGCAACAACGCCAGCGAATTAATCAGTTGGATGACCAAATTATTTCGTTGTTGGAAGAACGACTTCAGGTTGCCACGGACATTGCAAATTATAAAGCGAGACAACACCAACCCGTTTATGACGAGCGCCGGGAAGCAACCGTTTATCAGCACCTTCACGAGGTGGTGAGGCATGCCCAGCTGCTTCCGTACTTAACCACGATTTATAGCACCATTATGCAGACCACGAGGAACTTAGAACAGCATCAACAGGAGGAGAACCATGCTTAGTTACGTTACAGCAGGGGAATCACACGGTCCCCAGTTAACGGGGATCGTCACGGGTGTTCCGGCCGGCTTAGAATTAGATGTTGCAGAACTTAACACCGCCTTAGCCGCTCGCCAAGGGGGTTATGGACGTGGGAACCGGCAAAAGATTGAACACGATCAAGTGCAAATTGTCGGAGGTGTGCGCCACCGCATTACGCTCGGTAGCCCGATTGCATTGGTCATTCAAAACCGGGATCACGCTCATTGGAGTCAGATTATGGATCCAACTGCAGAGGCAACGCCCCAAAATACCCTACGGAAGGTGGAACGACCCCGGCCCGGACATGCCGACTTAGTTGGCGGAATGAAGTATCGGCACCGTGACCTGCGGAATGTCTTAGAACGTTCGTCGGCGCGCAAAACCGCGATGCGGGTTGCAATTGGAAACATCTGTAAGCAACTGTTACGTCAGTTAGGGATTGACCTGGTCGGATTTGTAACTCAAGTTGGTCCCATTGGTGGGACGGCGGTCCCGACACATGATGTTGCCCGGATTACTACCGCGATCCAGGAAAATGACCTCCGGATGGTGGACCAGACGGAAGTGGGGGCGGTCCATGACCTCATTGATCAAACAAAGCGAGCTGGGGATACCGTCGGTGGCATCATTCGGGTAATCGCGGAAAACGTACCAGCGGGGCTCGGGAGTTACGTTAACTGGGATACCAAGTTAGATGCCAAGTTAGCGGCCGCCGTGATGGGGGTGAACGCCATGAAGGGAGTGAGCATCGGGGCCGGGTTCACCGCCGCCCAAAGCTTTGGGAGTCAGGTGATGGATCCGATTAATTGGGACGAAACGAACCACTGGTCACGGGCGAGTGATCATCTCGGGGGCTTTGAGGGTGGCATGACGAACGGGATGCCCATCATTGTGAACGCCGCCATGAAACCAATTCCAACCCTGTATCAACCGTTGCCAACGGCAGATGTGAATACCAAGGAAGCGAAAAAAGCGAACGTGGAGCGTTCCGATACGACCGCAATTGTTCCCGCGTCCTTGGTCATCGAAAGTGTTGTGGCCATTGAGTTAGCTAAGGTCATCACGGATACTTTTGACGGTAGTAACCTTGGCCGGCTGCAGGAACAAGTGGCCGTTTATCGTCAAGAACTGGCGGACTATTAACATGCCACCGACGAAAACATTGCATACCTTGGGACCGCAAGCCACGGATTGTTACCGGGCGGCCCTGGTTTATGAAGGCCGGCACCCAGACGTTGACTGGCAAGTGAAATTACACGCGAGTTTTCCCGCTGTGTTGCAGGCGGTTGAGCAGGATCCGGGCGCGCAAATCCTACTGCCCGCGGCGCTCCAATTAGCGGATGGAACTGACTGGGGGACGCTGCACTACCGGTATCTAGAACGGTGGCAGCTCGTGGATGTTTTTACCCATCCGCTCGATCCGTTGGTGTTAGTTCACAGTCTTCGTCGTACCGGGATTGTAGATCTACATCCCGCGACCGCGGAGGTGGTCCAGCACAGGTTGCCAGCGACAACCCAGTTCCGCTATGCCTCCAGTAAATGGGCTGCGTATCAGGCATATCAACGAGATGGCGAATTTTGTGTTACCAACCAAGCCAACCTCCAGTCAACAGAAACCGTGCTGAAACGGTGGCAAGTTGACATGGTCTGGACGGTTTATCAGGTATAGGAGGATGAAACATGCGCAAGTTAGAACCAGCACCGCACGGCCTCCACGGTCAACTAGCCGTGCCAGGTGATAAGAGTATTTCGCACCGTTCCCTGATGCTCGGGGCGGTGGCGACCGGTACCACCACGATTGAACATTGGTTACCCGGAGCAGACTGCCTGCACACGTTACAGGCCTTGCGGGACGTGGGGGTTAGCATTGAACGGCAGGGAACCCAGGTTACGGTGCACGGCCAAGGTGGCGCGCAACATTTCACGGCGCCCACCGCTCCCTTGGAGATGGGTAATTCCGGGACGACGACCCGGCTCTTGATGGGCTTGTTGAGTGGTGCTCCGTTTACCAGCACGCTGGTCGGAGATGCGTCACTGCAGCAGCGCCCGATGCAACGAGTTACGACCCCCCTAGCAGAACTAGGAGTGACGATTGACCTGACTGAGGCGGGAACGCTACCGGCCCATGTACACGGGGGACCAGTGCAGGGCGGGAGGGTTCGGTTAGCCGTGGCGAGTGCACAGGTTAAGAGTGCGGTGTTACTCGCCGGGTTAACGGCTCCTGAACCAACGGTGGTGGTCGAAAAACTGCCCACCCGTGATCACACGGAAATCATGTTGCGCCAGTTTGGAGCAGAGGTCACCACGGCCTCCGATCGCCGGACAATCACCTTACAATCGCATCCCCAGCTCACGGGGCAGACCGTGGTGGTGCCCGGTGATTTGTCTTCGGCCGCCTTCTTTTTGGTGGCGGCAACGATTGTGCCTGATTCTGAAATTCGCCTGACCAACGTTAATTTAAATCCGACGCGGACCGGAATTTTGCATGTGCTGACGGCGATGGGCGCGGATGTCACCGTTCAACCAACGGCGAGTGCGGGAGAGCCCCGGGGTGATTTAATCGTGCGGAGTCAGCACTTACGGCCGATTCACCTGACGCCCCCCGAGATTCCAGCGGTCATTGATGAATTACCGTTAGTGGCCCTATTGGCCGCCACGGCGAAGGGAACCAGTACGATCCGGGGTGCGGCCGAGTTACGGGTGAAAGAAACCGATCGGATTGCGGTGTTAAAAACGGAACTAGAAAAGCTGGGGGTCGCGGTGTCCGAGTATCCAGATGGATTGGCCATCACGGGCCGACCAGAATGGCAGCCCCAGACCATCCAGTTGGATAGTCACGGCGACCACCGCATTGGCATGATGTTAGCCATCGCTGCGCTACGAAGCCAGAAGCCGTTGACCTTGCAGAATGAAAGCGCCGTGGCCGTTTCCTACCCGCAGTTTTTCACCGATTTGGAGCACTTACGGGAGGGTAGCTAATGACAACGGTTTTACTTCACGGCTTTGGGTTGTTAGGGAGTTCGTTAGCGCGAGCGCTGAAACAGGATCCCACGCCCGTGACCATCATTGGGAGCGATCAGAATCCAGCCCAACTGGAATATGCGCAGGCGCATCAGTTAGTGGATAAGGTCAGTCAGGGTTTAGACCTCGTGCCCCAAGCGGATGTGATTATCCTTGCTACTCCGGTTGACCAGATTAAACAAACGTTGACTGAGTTAGCCCACCGGTCGTTAAAGCCCGGCACAATTATAACCGACGTGGGGAGTACCAAGCAGAGCATCGTTACGGCTAGTCAAGCACTGGCTACGACTCCGGCGGTCTTTGTCGGCGGTCATCCGATGGCGGGTTCCCACAAAACCGGGGTGCGAGCGGGCCGAGCGGATCTGTTTGAGAATGCCTTTTACTTTCAGACGCCCCAAACAAACGCAGAACGTAACGCGGCGCAACAATTACAGCGCCTGTTAGCTGTTACTCGGGCTAAATTCGTGACAATCACACCCGCCCGGCATGATTTCCTAGTCGGGCAGGTGAGCCATTTACCCCATGTGTTAGCCGCCGGACTGGTGAATCAGGCCCAGCAAACTCTACAATCGGATCCACTCGGATTACGGGTGGCCGCGGGGGGCTTTAAATCCATGACGCGGATTGCCGCCGCGGATCCGACGATGTGGCAGTCAATTTTGTTGAATAACGGTCCGGTGGTGAGCGCACAGATAGCTACTTACATGGAAACGTTACAACGCATTAAGACTGCCATTGATGATCAGGATGGGAACGCGTTGTTGGCCTACTTCCAACGCGCGCAACAAACCCGCCAGCAGTTGGAACAACATGATGATAACCGGGGAGCGGGCTTCTACGATCTGTTCTTAGACATTCCGGATCAGCCGGGGACGTTGGCGCACATCACAACGTTACTGGCCGAGCAGCATTTAAACCTCGTGAACCTCCAGATTTTAGAGGTGCGCGAGGAGGTTAACGGGATTTTACAACTGACGTTTAGTACTGCACAGGATGCGCAGACAGCGGCAACGTGGTTAGCACCTGATTATCACATCGTGAGGAGGAAGTGAGATGGACTTGATTTTGATTGGGTTTATGGGGAGCGGGAAAACCACGATTAGTCAACGGTTAGGACAACGGCTGGCGCTTCCAGTGACCGATCTTGATCAGGTGATTGTCGCTACCGCTGGCCAATCGATTGCCACCATTTTTGCGGAGCAGGGCGAAGCGGGATTTCGGCGGTTAGAAACGCAGGCGTTAGCGCAGCAAGTCGCCCGGCCTGGGATTTTAGCAACGGGGGGCGGGGTTCCTACCCAAGCGCAGAACCGGTTCCTCTTGCACCGGCAGCCCGCGCCCGTAGTTTTACTGGAAATTGCTCCGGAAACCGCCTACGAACGGGTTAAGGCGGATAAACAGCGTCCGCTGGCCAAACGGCTTGATTTAGCCGAATTAGCGGCCCTGAAAGTCACTCGGCAAGCTAACTACCAACGGTGCGCAGATTTAATTGTGGATGCCAACCAGTCGCCGGATCTGATTGTGGATGAGATTTTGACTAAGTATCAACTGGGCTGATGGAGATGGGCAACAGTAGTTAAAAAGGCTGGCAGTAAATAACCTGACTGCCATTCTTTGGATTGGCTTAGATCAAGCGTTGTTTTTCTAAGGATTTACAGTAATTTAAGTAATTCACGTGAATTAGGAATATAATTAAAGGAGAACCAATATTGCTAACTAAGTTAAGAAGGGAAACAGTAAACCAGGATTTATTTGTCACCACTGCATGCAGTGAGTCCGACAGAGAGAAGGTTAGCAATGTTGGCTGCTGGATAATTAGTCACAGGGTCAAACAAGGAGAACAATCAATGGAATTTCCGCGACATTTAAAGCAAACTGACCCGGCCTTTAATGAAACCTTCAAGATTAAAAATGCGAACGAGCCGTTAATTCAAGCGTTCAACCAAAAGCCACATTCCTTAGCAGAAATTCGGGCCCTGCTAACCCAAATCACGGGGAAGGAAATTCCCGCTAGTACAGAAATTAGCATTCCGTTTGAAACCGACTTTGGTAAAAACATTACAATCGGTAAGGAGTGCTTTATCAATAAAAATGCGATGTTTGATGATCTGGGCGGAATTTCAATTGGAGACCGGTGTTTAATTGGGCCGAATGCAACGCTAGTTACCATAAATCATGTTCGTGCGGTCAATAAGAGATGGGACCTTCACCTTGGGGCCATTCACATTGAATCAGACGTCTGGTTGGGAGCTAACGTCACGGTTTTGCCGGGCGTAACCATTGGCAAAGGCGCTATTATTGGTGCAAACAGCCTAGTCAACAAGGATATTCCCCCGCGGACGCTTGCGGTTGGGAGTCCGGCTAAAGTGATTAAGCAAGTTGAACCGGATGCTGATTAAAAATAAAAACTCTCCGAACAAAGAATTCATTGTTCGGGGAGTTTTTGGCTTTGGCAAGCGGTGGATGCTAGCTAAGGTTTAGCTGAAAGGGGTCAAGCTAACTTGAGATATAAGTTCATTGTTTAAGCGATTTCAATTAAGGGCATTATCTGCACCAAGGAGTTTTGCCCCCGGCGGATAATTAAATTAGGGAAATAAGTCGTGAGTTAGATTAAGCAAGAAAGTGAGTCAAATGATACTATTAGTGAGTTATAGTTGGATCAGCGTCATTAAAAAAGTGACTTATTTATTTGAACACGGTCTAACCGGTAGTCGCAGCATGGTGGTACTAGCCACGTTATTTGTAACGTTATTGGTGGTAGTGATTTACTGGTGGTCACGCCAGGGTTCAGATCCCCACCGGCGTCAAGTGGCCAAACTGGTCGGGCGTACCGGTTCGATCATTAAGCGGGTCATGAACCTGTTTCCATTTAAATAAAGTTACCTGAATAGTTAAATAGCCCTCCGTTGGCAGTGGAATCCAACGGAGGGCATTTGATAGTTTATGCATTACGGAGATGAGGATGTTATGGTGACGCTAGCTCCGGTGGTATCGGCGCCGTCACGGCCACCGGTTGGTTAAAAAAAGGCGTCCGCATCTGCACGCGCCACGAATGGAGTTGCATGGCCTGACCTGCTTGGGCGTCCGGGTCATACAGGGGATCGTTTTGAATCGGATGCCCCAACAAGGCGAGGTGCACCCGAATCTGGTGGGTGCGCCCGGTTTCTAAGCGGACAGCCAGTAAACTGCTAGTTTTAGTCTGCCTCAGGACCCGGTAGTGGGTAACCGCGGCCTGCGCCTGGGGACCGTTGACCTGCCGTTTGCGTTGGTCATTCGGATCTAATCCAATTGGAGCCTTGATAAGCCCCGCCGGTGCTAGTAATTGCCCCCGAACCCGCACTAGGTATTCCCGCTGAATTTGTTTCTCACGAATCATCTTGGTGAGGATTGGAACCGCAGCGGGGCTTTTGGCAAAGATGAGGGCCCCACTGGTTTCCTGATCTAGACGGTGAATGATGTAAACCGGATCTGGAGCATAGTGAGCTGCTAGGCCGTTTAAAACGGCCCCGGATTCGCCCGGTTGATTGGCATGTGTTTTTAGCCCCCGGGGTTTATTGACAATGACAAAGTCGGAGTTTTCATAGAGAATCGGGATTTCGAGCTGTGGGTCTAATAGCGTCTGGGGAAACGGATTGCGAAAATCGGCGGGCTGGAAGGTCAAACTGATTAAATCAGTGGTCTGTAAGCGCGTGTTCATTGGGCGATACCGCTGGTTAACTAGAACACGCTGGTTTCTCCGCAAGTCCCCGATTAACCGTTTTGGAAGTTGGAGATAGTCCTTGAGCAAATCACGGAGGGGGCGCGTTGCAAACGCTGCGGGAACTGGTAATTGATAGTGCCACTGCATGCCAAAGCTCCTTTGGGGTAGTAAAAAACCGACCACCACGGTGATCGGTTTGCTGCGAAACGCAGTTATTTAACGATTAAAACGTCCGGTTTGGCGGTCCGAATCACGTAGCTAGTAACGGATCCCACCACTAGTTGTTCTACAGCCGATAAGCCGGTGGCTCCCATGACAATTAGGTCGTCTTGGTGGTCGTCCGGAAATTCGTGGGCAATGATGCGCTTCGGATTTCCAAACCGCATGTGGATGGAAACGTCCGTTAAACCATTCTTCACAGCGTCTTGTTTGAGGGTTTCCAAAATTTCCTTCGTTTGATCCGTTAATTGATATACCGTATCAGCTGAAACGGCATTGCCGTAATTCCGATTAAACTGGGTCACTTGGATGACGTTTAAAATGTCTAAGTGACTGTGATTTTGTTTTGCAATTTCAATTGCCCGATTCAACACCGGCATGGTGTCTTCTCCACCATCTACAGGAGCTAAAATCCGTTTGTAATTCTCTGTCATTACGATCACCCCATCATTCTATTTACTTAACTATATCATTTTTTGCCCCACTTGACACGTGAAGTAAGAGCCAATTAAGGCAGAAATAATTGCGAAAAAAGGTTTGACAGAAGCAGGGCGCCGTGCTTAAATAATAACAACTCAAAAGAGAGGAATTTACTAATGAAGAGCCTGACGAACCAACCTACCAATCGTGCCAGTTTAGTCATTGCGTTTAGCTCCTAACGGGAATCTACGCAGGGACGATTTGGGAGTGCTCGGCTAGATTCACCACGTGATGGTTGCCGGGCGGCTCTGCTAATGAATTCGAAGCTAGAATGATAACCAGCCCGCGACCACCATGAGGTGGCGTGGGCTTTTTCGTTTAGTAATTTGCTGATGATTTTAGAGGGGAGATGAGCAGCTGTGAGACGGAATTAGTGAAGCGGGAGCCATGGACGAGCGAGCGGTGAAAAAAATAACGAAATGAGGAAAACATTATGACATTTAACTATGCAAACGCAGTACCTACGAGCACTACTAATGCCACGGAGGCCATCTTAAAGGCTGCTGCTGACCCAGAAGTAATCTCCTTTGCGGGCGGGCTCCCGGCCCCTGAGTTATTTCCAGTTGCTGCCGTTAAACGGGCAACCGATCGGGTGTTTGCTCAAGATGGAGAACAGGTGTTACAGTACGCGGGCACGCTCGGGTATCCGAAGTTGCAGGAACAAATTGCACACCTGATGCGTGGCCGCAAGGTAAAAGCGACCGCGGAGAACATCGGGATCGCGACGGGGTCGCAGCAGGCGATTGATTTAGTGGCCCGGATGTTAATTAATCCCGGTGACGTGGTCTTGGTGGAAGATCCGACCTACCTTGCAGCCCTGGACGTGTTTCGTGCTGCCGGAGCCCAAGTGGTTGGGGTTGCCATGGATGATGATGGGATGCGGATGGATGATTTGCAGCAAAAATTAACCGCTCATCCAGCGGCTAAATTTATTTACACGATTCCCAACTTTCAAAACCCCACGGGGCGGACGATGACGGCGGCCCGTCGACAACAACTGGTCAAGCTTGCTGACCAGTTTGGGGTACCCATCGTTGAGGATGATCCCTATGGGGCCATTCGGTACGCGGGGACAACGGTGCCTCCGATTAAGCACTACGACCGCACGGGTTCCGTGGTATCAATCAGTTCCTTTTCCAAGATGCTTGCGCCCGGCTTACGGATTGGCTGGATCACCGCGGATCCAGCGTTCTTACAGAAGTACACGTTTTTAAAGCAGAATGCCGATTTGCATACCGATAATTTAACCCAGTACATCATCGCGCAGTTTTTAACGGACGAAGACCTGCCGGCCCACGTCCATCGGATTACAGCCGTGTATGAGCAGCGCGCCAAGTTAATGCTGGCAGAAATTGACCGCCACTTCCCGGCGGACGTGTACCACAGTCAACCAGAAGGCGGAATGTTCATTTGGGTGCAAGTGCCGGGCGAGCTCGATAGCGATGAGTTAGCCCAGCGGTGCTTAGAAAAAAACGTGGCCGTGGTTCCCGGGTCAGCCTTCTACGCTGGAAAAGCCCAACCAGGGACGTTTCGGCTGAACTTCTCCAACATGAATGATGACCAGATTAAAACCGGGATTCAGCGGATTGGTAAAGTGCTCAAAGAACTAGGGGTGCAGTAAGTTAAGTGTTTGGCTTAGTGGGTAGCGATGGTCAGCTGTTCTTATTTTCGGTATACTGAGAACAAAGGATGGGATGGCGATGAAATTTAAGCAGTTGAATTGGTGGACATTAGTGACGCTCGGGATTTTTCTCCTGCTCAACGGACTCTTAAGTTTAGTAGTATTTCACACGAGCAGGGCCACGTTTGGGCGGTCTGAAATCGCAGCGTTGATCTTAGTTTTAGTGCCCCTGGCGCTTTTTTGGCTCGGAATCCGTTTGGGGTTGTACCTGTTAGCGCTGGTCCAGGCGCTATATCTTGTCGGTTACTGTAGTGCCCTGTATCGGTTGGTACAACTGCCAAAGCTCGCGCTCTTGCTCCGGAGTTTTGCCCTAGTAGCCGTTCTCATTGCGTTAGGCGCCCTGTTGTATTGGTTCCGCTTGGCTTGGCAAACCCGGCAAGCGTTAACCAAAGCGCGGGTCCAGCGTTACCTAAAATTTAGAAAATAGGGAGGAACAGTATGAAGATCAATGAAACTGACTTCGTTGCAGAAGCTGAGGCGGAAACGTACGCCCATAAAACAATCACGGCCCCGATGGCGGACCTGCAAAAGCAGCCGGCCGAAACGCTAGCACCGCTAGTTCAATTCGTGGAGGCGGCCATTAATTCCGATAAAATTGCGAGTGCCGATTTACAGGTTAGTGACGCCGAGGTGCTAGTGCAACTGCAGACTTCGATCATTAATCTCCCGTTAGCCTACGGGAAAAACATTCATAAAATTATGGTTGATGACGGGGAAGTCGATGTGAACGTGTACATGATTATTGCGGCCCCAGCAATCAACAAGTCCAAGTTGCGTATCGATGAGTTACAGGATGCAACGACCTTTGTGAAGCACCCCGACCAGGCGCTGGACCAATTTACCACCTGGATGCAGACTCAGTTAGCAGAGTTGGCTGAACATGACGCCGAAGCGTCCGCTAACTAGCGAATTCCGTGGAATTCTGTTATAATTAAAGCATGCGACGAGCCGCATAAGCAGAGCTTATGATGGGAACCACGTTAACTGCCGCATTGCAGGTGGTTTGACTAGCAGGTGATGTGAACACTGTGTTAGTCCGCTTGGAAATCCAAGTGCCAACCAGAAAACCCCTCTGATTTAACGATCAGAGGGGTTTTTTGTTGGTTAATTAGTGGTGGTTGCTAAGGTAGTCCGCCTGGGTTAATCCCATGTATTGGGCATCGCGATAGGCTCCGGCGGCAAAGAATTGATCGGTAATCGTGCCTTCGCTTTGAAAGCCGAACTTTTGGTAGATGTGTAGTGCTGGTGCATTCGTCACATCCACATAGAGGTAGAGCTTATGTAGATTTAACTGGGTAAAGGCCAACTGAAGCAGTTGCGCCATGGCCGCCTGAGCATAGCCGTGGCCGTTTTCGTCATCTAGCAAGGCAATCTCAAATTCACCGACGCGCGCCACGGGATCGAGATCGATGATTTCGACCAAACCAACCCCGTGTTGCGGTGTCTGGTTGGTTTGAATCGTTTGGCTAATGATGCGATCGTCAGTGGTGTGTTGCTTCAAAAAATGAGTGACGTCGTGCGCACCCAGTAACGGCGGTTGAAACCAAAAGCGTTGGGTACTAGCTTGTTGAAAGATGGCTTGGATTAAGCTGTAATCAGCTGCGTCAGTTGTGAGGGGTTGTAAAAAGATCGGTGCTGAAGTGGTCATGGCAGTTCTCCTATTTTACTAAGTAGACACGGTCGTTAATCAAATCAAAGTGGGGTAAATACTGGTTGAGCTTGTCGATGCCCGGATCGGAGATGAATTCGGCGTGTTGCCAGAAGTCCCGCGAATTGGTAGCCCCATCCTTTTCACCGATCACAATTAGTTGGACCGGATGACCGTCCTTACGGATGGCGTCCAGGAGTTCAGCGTCCACTGGATCCCCATCGGGTGACCAACTCATGATGATGAAATCAACCTGGTCCTTGTATTTATGGTAAGCATCCAGGGCGCTGAGTTTTTCAATCGGCGTGACCTGGTGGTTGCCGGTTTCATTTTCGGCTTGCCACGCGAGGCTGTCGGTTCCAATGACGGGGGCCTGTTGCTCACGTAGCCCCTTGGTGATGTAGCCGTTGCCCGCCATGACTTCTAGGGCGGGTTTCCCGTCCAAGTAGCGCGCTAATTGGTGGGTGAAAGCCGAAGAAATGTAGGCCCACATGCCGTAGTGTGCTTCGAGGTAATCACGAAACGAGCGCAGGTCTTTATCGACCTGGGGCAATAGCTTTGAAATTCGATCCCACTCGTGGTCACCGGCCGGGTCACCCAGCGCAAACCGGGCATTGACACGCTCGTATAAGCGATCCTGAATGTCCTCTGGTAACGTGAGGTTGGGGAGGTCCTGGGGTAAATGGCCCGTTTGTAAGCGGCGATCGGCCATGAGTGCGTGGTTCAGCAAGAATTTAACCTCTGGATAGTGGTTAAAGGCCGTCCGGTCGGCCTGCAGGCGTTGGATGTAATCCGAAGCTTGATTACGGTGGGGATGACTTTTTTGGAAGTTCTTGAGGAGCTGTTTACGGTTCATAACATTAATTATCCTGTTTAATTAGTAGTTGAGATCGAGTTCTTCTTGGGTATCGTGACCATCGTCGTGGCGACCCTGCTTACCATGTAAGAAACCGTCAATTAACTGGTAGATTTCATACCGATCGTTCCCGGTTAAGCGTTGCTCGTTAAAATAAAGCTCGGTGCCGGAAATAAACAGCTTGGACAGATCGGTCTTTTCGCTATCCACCCGACCACTGAGGTAGTCCATTGAAATACCAAAGTAGGTGGCGAGTTTGCGTACTTCCACGTAGGATGGGTTCCGAATCCCCCGTTCCCAATTCCCGATTTGGGATGCGGTATTTTCATGATGCTTGTCACTAGGGAACTGCCGGTTTAATTCAGTGGCCAGTTCGGCCAGGGTAATGTGCTTACCGGTGCGTAAGGCCTTTAGTCGTTCTGGAAACATGTCACTACCTCCTCCTGTTTTTATTATACTTCATCGCCCGCTAAATGATAGGGGGCTCCATTTTAAAATCCCGGGTGAAATGGTATGATTAACGTAGTTAAAAACACCATGAAAGGGGGAACTGCGATGCTATATTTGATTGGGGGAATCGGAGCGCTGGTGGTCGGCTTAATTGCTGGCTATGTCCAGCAAAACCGACAGGTTAATCATCGCCTTAGCCACGCGCACACCCAAGCGCAAACGATAGCGACTGATAATCAACAACAGGTGGCCGCTGCCGTGCAGCAGATTCGGCAAAAAATTGAAGCCGAAGTGGCGGACCACCAGGCCGATGTGGAACAAGAAATTGACGAACAAATCGCTGAAAACGAGTTGCGTCAGGATCGCATTGATTTTCAGGCGAAGAGTCTCCAAAGTTTTGCCAATCGGTTGGATAAAACTAAGCAAAATCTCGACCGCTCCCAGGCCGAATTGCAGGACTTACAAAACACCATCGCCACTGATCAAGCCCGCGCCGATCAGTTACAGCAGGAACGGGAACGCGTGGTTCACGAAAAGAGTGGCCTGGCGCCCGAACAAGCGGAACAGGTCGTGTTGCAAACGACGAGAACCACCCTGCAACAGGATTACGAAATGACAGTTCGCGATGAACACGAAGAACACCAGTTTACGGCCCCAAAGACAGCCCGGCAGTTGATGGTGGATGCCATCCAAGCGGGGCCTGTGGACGTACCCCGGGCGCACATCGACCGCAACGTGATTATTCCGGACGAGGGGATGCGCAATAAAATTGTTGGTAAGAATGAACAACGGTTGCGGTTGTTAGAAACGCTCATCGGGGTTGATTTGATTTTTAATCCCGAGAGTCCTGAAACGCTAATTATTAGTACTAACGACCCCCTCCGCCGGGAAATTGCCCGGGGAGTGGTGAACGAACTAATTACTGCCAAGCAGGTCAATCCCGGAGTGATTGAACAGCTGGTGCGGAGTACCGAACGGCAGGTGCTCGAGCGACTGCGAACAACGGGGGAAGAAACCTGTGCTAGTTTGCACCTTGGCTGGGTTCATCCTGATCTCATGAAACTGGTTGGTCGCTTACAGTACCGGACCAGTTACGGGCAAAACGTACTCCAACACTCCGTGGAAGTGGCCGAGTTGTGTGGCATGATGGCCACGGAACTAGGTGCGAACGTCCGCTTAGCCAAACGGGCGGGCTTACTGCATGACATCGGGAAAGCAGTGGACCGGGAAGTAAATGGGACCCACGTGGAACTAGGGGTGCAGATCGCCCAAACCTATGGGGAAGACGAAGCAGTTGTGGATGCAATTGCAGCTTCCCATGGCGACGTCGATTCGGAAGCGACGATTGCCGTGCTCGTGCGGGTGGCCGATTCAATGTCTGGAGCTCGACCGGGAGCGCGGAGTGAATCCGTGGAAGAATATTTAAACCGGTTGAAGGGACTTGAACGAATTGCCAATTCGCATCCGGCCGTTAAGGATAGCTATGCAATTCAGGCCGGCCGCGAGTTGCGGATGATGGTGGATCCCGCGACGATTAACGATCAGCAAACCAATCAACTGGCAGAGCAAGTCTGTGAACAGATTGAATCCGAGTTAACCTATCCGGGGAAGATCAAGGTTACAGCTATTCGTCGTTCAAATGCCGTTCAATATGTCGGGGGTAAACCCCAAGCACGCAAAAAGCACGCAAGTTAAGGATCCGAGTTCCGGTGGGAGCCAGGTCCTTTTTTCTAAGCAGGAAGCGGTTGCTTGAGAACCGTTACCGGGGCGAGTTGAGTTTCCCCCGGAGTTCTCGGTATAATAGACCATAACTGTGCAAGCGTGGATGGGGGAAAAAGAGCTATGATTAGACAAACGAAGGCGTTTCATTTAGCAATTTTGGCATTATTAATTGCCATTGTGATTTTACAGAGCATCGTTCCGTTTTTAGGCTACATTCCGGTGGGACCGGTTAATATTACAATCATTCAAATTACGGTCATCATTGCCGCGGTTCTGCTCGGGCCAACGGATGGGGCGATTATCGGCCTAGTGTGGGGAATCTTATCCTGGATTCGTGCCTTTGTCGCCCCCACCAGTCCCGTGCAAACGTTAGTCTTTACCAATCCGTTGATTTCCGTCGTGCCCCGGGTCTTAGTTGGATTCCTAGCGGGCTACCTCTTTTGGGGGTTAATGCGCGCTCACTGGAAACAAACCTGGGCCTTGGCACTTACTGGGGGCTGTGGAGCGGCCTTGAATACCCTGCTCGTGGTTGGCTTGATTGCATTGTTCTACCACACGCCCGCGGTGGCACAGGCCTATGGGGCTGGGAATCCGGACCTCTTGAGTAAGGTTTTGATGACGTTGGTGGTAACGAACGGGCTTCCCGAGCTCATTTTGTCAGCTCTAGTCGTGCCCCTCGTGACCACGCCGTTGTTAAAATGGTTCCGTCGTTAGGGGAGTACAAGAATGAAGCAAGCGCTTGGAATTGTCGTGCAGCACGTTCACTTTCAGTATCCAAACCAGCCCCAGCCGTTATTAACGGACGTTAGCTTCCAGGTGCCCGCTGGACAGTGGTGGTCGGTATTAGGTAGTAATGGGAGCGGGAAATCAACCTTACTCAAGTTACTGGTCGGGCTCGAACGACCGCAAACTGGTCAGCTACTGATTAACGGGCAAGCGGTGGTTCCCATTACGGAGGGCGCGAACCCCACGGTGGGCTTGGTGCTTCAAAATCCGGATAACCAGTTCGTTGGCGCGACCGTGGCCGATGACGTTGCCTTTGGGCTCGGTAACCAAGGTTGGTCTCAATCCGAGGTGCAAGGCCGGGTCAAGGCGGCGCTGGATGCCGTTGATATGACAGCTGCGTTGGGGAAGGCCCCTGATGAACTGTCAGGTGGGCAAAAACAACGGGTGGCCCTCGCCAGTGTCTTGGCCCGCCACCCCGGCGTGTTATTGCTAGACGAAGCAACTAGCATGTTGGATCCGCAGGGGCGGACGGCGTTGGTGTTGAAGTTACATCAGCTCCAGCGGCAGTTGGGTTTGACGGTGCTCGAAGTGACCCACCAGCCTGCTGAAGCCGATCTGGCCGACCAAGTCGTCGTGTTACACGCGGGCCGAATCGTGCAACAGGGCGCTCCGGCTGCCATATTTGCACATCCGGAACGGTTACTAGCCTGGGGAATTCAGGCCCCGTTGCGGTATCGGTTGCGAAGCTGGCTGGCAAACCAGGGCTATCCGCTGGCAGTGGAACAGGTTGCACACGTCGATGATTTGAGGAGCGCACTATGGCAATTACGATCACAAACTTAACCCATCAGTATCCGGGCCAATCTGCTGACCAGGCGGCGCTCCGGTCCGTATCCGTGTCCATTCCCACGAACCAAGTCACCGCGATTGTGGGGAAAACGGGTAGTGGAAAATCCACGCTGATTAAACATCTGAACGGCTTATTATTACCAACGGCCGGTTCGATTCACTTCGCTGGAACTACGCTGACGGCGCAAACCAGGGCGCAGGAGTGGCAACGGATTCGCCAGCGGGTGGGACTAGTGTTTCAAAATCCGGCCACCCAACTCTTTGCCCCCACGGTTTTAGCGGATGTCATGGCGGGTCCGCTTGCCTTTGGCCTGGATCGCAACCAGGCAGAACGACGGGCGCTTGCAGCGCTGGAAACGGTGCGGGTTCCCCGCAGCCTCAATGAGCAGAGTCCGCTTTTGCTATCTGGTGGGCAGCAACGGCGGGTGGCCATTGCCGGGGTGCTAGCGAACCAGCCGGAAGTGGTGATTTTTGATGAACCGACGGCCGGCTTAGATGCCCCCGGGCAACGGGAATTAGTCAGTTTGTTCGTGGCGCTCCAACGCGACCACCGGACTATTTTAGTGGTTACCCATGAGATGGACGTGGTGGCGCAACTAGCCCAATGGGTGTTAGTCCTGGATCAGGGGCAAGTTGCCTTCTGGGGCACCCCAGCAGAACTATTTCGAAACCAACCCGCGGTGGTGGCCAGCACGAACCTTGAGTTACCAACCCCCATGCAACTGGCCCACCAGTTAGAGCCCCGGGTTTCACATGCGCGGTTACCCTTAACTGAAGCGGAACTAGACGAGTGGGTCTTACGACGACTCAGAAAGGATGATGAGCGTGGCACAACGACAACCTAGTTGGCTTGACCGGTTAACTCCAGGGACGCAGCTGGTTAGTCTTAGCCTAGGCTTAGTGGCCGTCTTTTGGAATCAACGGCTACCATTAGCCGTGCTCCTTTGGTTGGCAAGCTGGGGACTGGTGGTCAGCGCGCACATCAGCTTAAAAACCTTTGGGCGCCGGATCCGCCTGTTTATGGTGTTTATTGGCCTGACCGCCCTCCTACAGCTCGTAGTGGTACCCCAAGGACCAGTCCTCTGGCAGGGCGGGGTGATCCGGATTACCACCGGAAGTTTGGGGGCCGCCGGCCTACTGTTTACTAAATTTGGGACCGCCCTAGTGCTGTTAAACTTATTATCCCTCCTGGCCAATCCGAATGCGATGACCGCCGCGGTGGAACAGTGGTTAGCACCCTTGCAAAAGTTGGGGCTTCCAGTTAGTGACCTGGCACTCACTATGAGCATTGCCTTTCGCTTTCTCCCCACCCTGCACGCAGAGTTTCGCGCGGTAACGGCCGCCCAGCAAGCCCGGGGACTGACCTACCACACGGGTTCGGTGCGTAAACGGGGTCAAGCCCTGCTTGCGGTCTTTGTACCGGTCCTCGTTAACAGTTTTAAACGGGCTGAAGACCTCGCAACTGCGATGTTGCTCCGGGGCGTTCAAACCCACCAGTCCCTTACGCAGTATGCGGTTCCACAGCGGACCTTTCGGGATGGAGCGACATGTGTGGGGAGCATCGTGCTTCTCTTCGTCGTGATTGGTGTGAATCTGAAGTAAAAAGCAGTTCTCTCGAGGGAACTGCTTTTTTGGTTATTTAATCACTTTGAAGTTATGGTGATGGTCGGCTTTAATCTGGGGATGCTGTTGGAGGTACTTGGCAATGAGATTACTCATGGTAATCGTATTGTAGCGGAGCACCTTTTGTTCGCTATACATCGGATAGTGCCCCCCGCCGACTGCTCGGTAAGTGTTCAACACGATCTTCAGTTTCATTTTATTGGTGACAGGTTGCCCGTGATAGGTTGGGTTTAAGATGCGGTGACCAATCGGATTAGATACCTTAATGATATAGTCAATGCCCGCGTACATATCGTAATTATAATCACGAATCTTAGGATGATGATACTTGGGATCTACGATGATCTCCCCGTTCTTAAGCGTGAAGTATTCGGCCGTTTTTTCGAGGGCGGCTTTTAGATCAGCTCCCGAAATTTCGAGGAGGGAGAGGGTGTTCGGATAGACGTAGTTTGTAATGATGTTACGCATGGTAATTGGATTTTCAAATCCCCGAGCCTCGTTTGAAAAGAGTGCCGTTGCTGAAATATCGCATCCCATGGTTTCCATTTGGACCCTTTGAATAAAATTAACAAAGGCGGAGCCATGGAGCCGGACTTCAAAGGGATCGGTGTAGGTCATGGAGCCGTCAATGTGGGCGAGGGGCAGGGAAAGCCAGTTTTCGACCGCCGCCTCGGTTGGGCGAAAACTGGCCGCCGTAGCGTTATCCGGTTTGGCATCACCGGTTTTAAGCAGTTTTTGGTGGCTTTTTTGGATCTGGTAACGCCCGTTAACGCGCTCTAAATCTAACTGAATTTTACCCACGTAGCTTCCCCGGTGTCCCGGTTGGACGTAGGGAATGCCAAACAGTTTGCCGGCCAGGGCGCGGTGTTGGTGTCCGGTTGCCATGACGTCGATTCCCGGCACGGTTTTCATGATGGCGTAAGCTTCATTTTCACCGTCGATTTTATCATTGGGCTGCCCGTTACTTAGATCTCGTTCAAACCCCCCGTGATAGAGAACGACGACTACGTCGGCTTTTTGCCGCATTTCCGGTACGTATTTTTGGGCGGCTTCTAACGCGGAGATAAATTTGAGGTTGGCAATACTAGCCTGATTTTCCCAGGCATCCACGGACTGGGTGGTTAAGCCCAGGACGGCCACCTTTAAGTCCCCCACCGTTTTTACGGCGTACGGTTTTCCAAAGGCCGGAGTTCCCGTCGCCGTTAGAATGTTGGCAGACACAAACTGGCGGTGACAACCGTGAATGGCATTTTGTAGGTACGGTTGCCCGTAGTTAAACTCGTGATTACCAATGGTGCCAAAGTCATAGTCAACCTGATTAAAAGCGGCGTTAATGGCAGTGGGCGCGGGGGCATGTTCCACCTCAGCTTGATAGTACGCGAGCGGGGAGCCTTCCAAGAAATCACCGTCGTCAAGCGTCAAGTGGTAGTCACTTTTTTCCTGTTCGCGTTTGATGATGGTTGCTGCTTTTTCAAAGCCAAAGGGAAGATTGGCATGGGGCTTAACGTAGTTGGTGGGAGCCAAAAAGCCGTGCGTGTCGCTGGTGGTTAAGATTGTTAATTTCATGTGCAGCCCTCCGTCAAATGGTAGAATGTTTAAATTATAATATTAAACCCTAACTGTGTAAATTATTATTAAGTTTTGGAAATGACGTTGAACTCTATCGTCAATATGATAAGATATAGATGTCTAATAAATAGTCAATGTTTGTCAGACGTACTTTATGTCACATGCTTTGCATGAGGAGGTAAGCTGATAATGTTAAATTTGTATGTTGCCCCAAGTAGCGCATCCAGTCGGAAAGCGCGGGCTTGGTTAAAAGATCATGAGATTCCCTTTAAAGAACGAAACATTAACTCACAACCCTTAAATGCGGCCGAAGTTAAACACATTCTCCGGTTAACTGAAAATGGGAGTGAAGATATCATTTCAACGCGCTCGAACATTTTTAAGAAACTGCACTTAAACCTGGATGACCTTTCGTTAACCGAATTAGTTGACTTATTGGTTAAATACCCTGATTTAATTAAGCGTCCCATCATCTTTGATGACAAGCGCTTGGAAGTTGGTTACAACGAAGAAGAAATTCGGCGCTTTTTACCCCGGAGCATCCGGCAAGCCGAATTAAAAGAATTAGAAGCAAAATTAAGCTAAACACTGAAGGCGCCTAGTTGGGCGCCTTTTTGATTGGAGTGGCCACATGATAAAACTGATTGCATTGGATTTGGATAATACGTTGTTAAACTCGAAAAAGCAAATTAGCCCGCGCAACGAACAGGTGCTCCGGCAGTTGCACGAAGCCGGGTTACGGATGGTTTTGTGTACCGGGCGCCCAATTAATGCCATCTGGAATTACATCGAGCAACTCGGCTTGACCACTGCCACGGACTACACGATTACTTTTAACGGAGGGCTGGTAATTCAAAATCCGACGAACCAGGTCCTAGCCGAGCAGGGGATGCCGAAAGCGGACCTACAACCGCTCTACCAGTTTGCTAAGGCCCAGCGGGTGCCCCTCGATGTCTTAGATTTTCATCAGGTGTATCCGCTCCAGGAACTCGGGACCTCCATTTATCAAGAGAAGTTAAACGGTAAAATTAACTTTCACCCGGCTTCGTTTGCGACGCTCCCGGAGCAAACCTATGCCAAGGGCATTCTGGCTAACCAAGCCGAGCGTTTGGATCAATTACAGCAGGTGCTCCCCGTGGAGTTGACTACCCGGTATCACGTGGTCCGCTCCCAACCAGAGATTCTAGAATTCTTGCCACCTCAGGTGGATAAAGCAGCGGGGCTTTCCGCCTTGTTACAACACTTTGGATGGACCTTTGCGGAGTTAATGGCGTTTGGGGATGCGGAAAATGACGCCGGGATGTTAGCGCACGCGGGAGTTGGGGTGGCCATGGGGAACGCGACCCCAGCAATCAAGCAGGTGGCGCACTTTCAAACCACCACGAACGACCAGGATGGGGTTGCGACCTTTTTGACCCGGTATTTTCCCCAACAATAACCGAACTTTACTTGATTAAAAGTTATCATTTTGAATAAAATCCGAATTAAATTGCTGAAAAAGATTGACATTCTCCTTTTTTACTGTATATTAAGAAAAAAACAATAAGGAGTCTCATTATGAAACTAACAATCCGCACTGCACCAGCAATTACGCGCTTGAGCTTACTTAACAAAGTCATTTGTTAATGAGGTCAAGCACTTTGGGCTGGCCTCCAGGAGTAGAGGCCAGTTCGATGGTTTAGTAGAGTGGATGGTTAGACTAAACAGCCCTGGTTATCACGGTAACCAGAGCTGTTTTTTTGATGAACGCCTGTGATGTTTGAGGAGGAGTGTGTCAATGAAAAAATCACAATTTGTCCCAGAAACAACTCCCACCACGTGGAAAGGGTGGGTCTATCAAGTTTCGCAAGGAGTTTCAAACACCATTCTGGTTATTTTAGGGATGGGATTGTTACTAAGTACGCTCGGCACCGCCTTGCACTGGCGAGCATTATTTGAAGCGGGGGTCATGGGGCAACACCTGCTAGCGCCCGCGCTCGGAATGGCGGTGGCGGTCATGCTACGGACTACGACGCTGGTGACGGGGGCGACCATGATTGCTTCCACCGTGGGGGCTAACGCCGTTTACTTTACCACCGGACCGGTAGCAAAGACCGTTACGGCGACTCACTGGGTGACGGATCAGCCGACGGGGGCGACCATTTTGACCATTGGACAACCTGTTTCAGCAGTCTTAGCAGCGGTCGTGGCGGCTCTGATTGGGAAATGGTTGACAGGGAAAACCCCGTTGGATTTGGTATTGGTGCCCTTTACCACCGCCCTAACGGGTTGCATTGCGGGCCTCTTGTTTGCGGCCGTAACCACCCCGGCTTTGAACTGGATTAGTGAGCGGCTGGCGGATACGATGGAGTTTAGCCCAGTTGTGGGGTCGATGATCGTCGCCACGGCGTGGTTCCTGTTTCTCATGACCCCAGCCTCCTCGGCCGCACTGGCAATTGCAGTACAACTGGATCCGAAGTCGAGTGGGGCGGCTTTAATTGGAACCACGATTGGTTTTGTGGTCTTTACCGCCATGTCATTTCGCCAAAACGATTGGGGTGGGAATCTCGCTCAGACGCTGGTAACTCCCAAGGTTCAGTTTCCAAACCTATTGAAACGCCCGGTGTACATCCTCGGACCAGTGCTGATCGTTATGGTGATGGCACCCATCGCCGTGGTTGGGTGTCACTTCCGCGTACCCTTTACGATCGCGGGCCTGGGTCTCAATTCACTGATTGCGCCGTTGTGGTTGTGGGCAAATGATCGCACCGGGCTGCTCACGTTGCTAGGCTTGGGCGTGATTGTGCCAGCGCTACTGGGCTTCGCTTACTACCAGCTTTTGCACTGGCTCGGCAAGACGAATCCAGATGATCTCCGCCTGACTGAAGTTTAACTTAGAAAAAAGGACGCTGACCCACCAGTTGGTGGGTCAGCGTCCTTTTATTGGTGTTCAATGAGAGTGAGCTTAGCGAAAGAGGTGGTTGAAGTGGTGCATAAAGACGGCTAAATACCGGTCGGTGTCTACGCTTACGGCCACTTTTACGTTTGGCTGGGGTGCATTAAGGCGGGCTTTATCCCCAATGGTTCGAGCGTAATAGGGATCGTGCTCAGTGGTAACCAACATGTTCAGCGAAATGGTCTCAACAAAGCTGGGATCAATGGCAACGCCGACCGCGAGGGGATCATGGAGCGAACAGCCCCCGAGTTCGGGATAAATGTCTGCATAGACGTTGATGTAGTAGTCCACGATGTCGGCCATCTTTGTGCCCGCTTCAGTAGTGCGCCATTGGGCCGTTTCGTCCTTAGTCAAAAGCGTGCGTAACGTGACGTCTAACCCGACCATCGTGAGGGGAAGGCCACTAGTAAACAGTTGGTTAGCAGCCACGGGATCTTGTTCCACGTTGGCTTCAGCGACGGGAGTAACGTTTCCCGGAACGGTCAGGGCGCCCCCCATGATGGTGAGCTTTCCCACCTGTCGCATAACCTCGGGAGCTTGGTTTAGCGCCGCCGCAAGGTTCGTCATGGGTCCGGTAGCGACGATGGTTAAGTCGTCACCATAACGCTGGGCAGCATCAAGCAGGAAGTCCACCCCGTTTTGGGTTGCAACTGCTTGGCGGGGTGTAGGTAATTGAACGTCGCCAATCCCGTTTTCCCCGTGAATTTGGGCGTTAATTGGCAATCGATTGTATTCGTGGTCCAGGGGATTTTGGTGGCCGATGAACACGGGCACGTCAGGAGCGCCGACGAGGTTTAAAATGCGTAGGGCGTTGGTTGCCGCCCGGTCAGCTTCGATGTTACCAAAGGAGGAGATAACCCCGATTAACTCAACCGCTGGATCAGCCACGGCGTACGCAATCGCCATGGCGTCGTCAATTCCGGTATCAACGTCTAAAATCATTTTCTGAACACTCATGCATTATCCTCCACTAATCATTAATTATTTAACCTTATAATACTGTAAAATAACCCGAAAAACAACATTAAATTAGGAAAATGCGAACAAAAAAGCAGTTATCGGCGATAACTGCTTTTTTTCTTTGGAAGTTTCGTTAATTAAAGAGGTATTCCGCGATAATTTTATTGACTTCGGGGTTTTCGTGCAACATCGAATGTTGCGCTTGTTGGGGATCACCATTATAAACGTAGAGCTTGTAACTCTTGACGTGTCCCTTAACCAGCTCTTTCATTTTAACCACGTCTCTAACCGGGATTAAACCGTCACTACCGGTGTTGCTGACGTTCCCACAGAAATTCAAGATCTGGAGGTTCTTGGGCAGGTTGTTAATGTACTTTGGATCTTTGAGGGGATAGGTATTGGCCATTGAGACGAAGTGTTCGACTTGTGGTTGATCAGGCACCTTGCGGTACCGGGTCAGGTAGTCGTAAATGATTTCTCCACCCGAGGAGTGGCCGATTAAGTTGACCCGTTTAATGCCGTATTCCTTGCGGAGGTAAGCCATTAACTGGGGCATCCGTTTCGCTTCAAAGCCAGGCTTATTGTTTGTTTGGAAGTTTGCTTGGATGACGGGATTGTTTTTACCAATCTTGTTAAACTTCTTAACGGTGCTTACCTTTCCGTTATCCTTGACGTATACTTGTAAGGCCTTGGTGGCCGCGCCATTGTTATCCCACGAAGAGACCATGTAGTCGGAGGTGATGAAGTTTCCACCGAGCCCAGGAATAAAGACCGTTGCGGTGCGCCCTTGTTTGACGTGATAATTGGAAGCTTTTTGGGTGTTGTACCACCAACCACCAAAGCCAGTGGCCACCACCAGTAAAAAAATGAGGAAAATAAATGTCTTCTTGTGTTTCATAATGTTAAAATTTCCTTTGTAAATAAATTTAGATTAGGGTTGATGAAAATGACTAACGATGTATATGATATCACAATTATTGGCGGGGGACCCGTTGGAATGTTTGCCGGTTTTTACGCCGGCCTGCGGGAAGCCAAGGTGCAAATTATTGAAAGCTTGGAACAGCTCGGCGGCCAAGTGGCCGCTCTGTATCCCGAAAAGCAAATTTTAGACGTGGCCGGGTTTGCCGGCGTGAGTGGGCGCCAGTTAATTCAGAATCTACAGGACCAACTGGATACGGTACCCGAGGTGGAACGCCACTTAAAGACCAAGGTGACGAACGTAACGCGTGGCGCTGACTACTTTACGATTGAAACGACGCAGGGGACGACGCGGAGCCGGGCGGTACTCCTTGCAGCCGGAAATGGCTCGTTTAAGCCCCGGGAACTCCGGGCGGAAAACGCGGAGGCGGAAACGGGCAAGCACCTCTTTTATGGCATCTCGGACTTGCAGCGCTTTGCAAACCACGACGTGTTAGTCGCTGGTGGGGGCGATTCGGCCGTTGATATGGCGCTGATGTTAGAACCAGTTGCTCACCAAGTGACCTTGATTCACCGGCGCAATGAATTCCGGGGTCTGGAGAAGATGGTCAAAAAGCTAGAGGCGTCCTCGGTTCAGATTGTAACGCCCTATTTAATCCAGAAGCTAACGGAAACGGCGGACGACCGCGTTCAGGTTGAAGCAAAACGGCTCAAAACGGATGATGATCTGATTGACCTGACGGTTGATGATGTGGTCGTTAACTACGGTTTTATTGCCAATAACAAGGATTTACAGAGCTGGGAGTTACAGCCGAAGCTCGACCACCGGTTAGTACAAGTGAACCAGGAATTAGAAACCAGTGAACCGTTGCTGTTCTGCATTGGAGATCAGGCGATTTATCCGGGGAAGGATACCTTGATTGCGACCGGCTTTGGGGAAGCTCCCGTGGCCGTTAACACCATTATGAAACGACTGTATCCAGACCGCCGGCTCCCAATTCACAGTACGGCCTTAAAACGTTAGAAAGGCAAGGTTCAGAATGTTTACTGATAATGATTTTGAGGTGTTCGCTGAGCCGACGTTAACAGGCCGGATGGCGAAAATTCGCAGCGAACTGGATCCGAAGTTTGAACAGGTCGCGCCCGCGCTCCTGACCATTCTGGCCGGCACGGGGGAAACGTGGTACGCCCACGTGGCGCAGCATCGGATGCGCACAACCAACCCACCGGAGAATACGTGGATTGCGTTTTCAACTAACAAGCGGGGCTATAAAATGCTCCCGCACTTTGAATTAGGCCTGTGGGCTGATCGCTTGTACCTGTACCTAGCGGTGGAAAGCAACATGAAGCCCCGCCAAACGGCCACGATTACGCCCAAGCTTATGGACCTTACGCCGCTGGTTGCCCAGTTACCCGCGGACTTTGTGTTGAGCGGTAATCACATGGAACCCGAAGTCCAGCCTATAGCAACGTATCCAGAGCTTGTGACCCGCTTTCAAACGGTCAAAGCGGCCGAGGTCTTAGTGGGCATCGAGGTGCACCGCGGGGATCCCCGCTTAGGGACACCGAGCATTAATGACACGCTCCAAGTGGCTTTGAAAAGGTTGCTCCCGTTGTACGAACAGTTAATAACGAAATAAGTGCGCTAAGCACAAAGCCCCACCTACATTTGCAGGTGGGGCTTTTAGTTAAGCGATTTTATTTTTCCTGATTGGAATCCGGATTTTGAATTTGAATACGACTGGAGTCACTGCGTGGTTCGTTTGCTTCCGGAGCATCCGTCTTGTACAGTTTCGTCGTATCCTGATGACCATTAGTATCAAAGAGACTCTTTGATTTATCCCCAAGTTGGTTTTCCGTCCGTTTCTCGTGACTCAACCCGTTGGAGTAGTTAAACTTCGCTGGATTAACCTTTTTAAAGCCAGCGGGGTGATAGAACTGCAACAGGTTTTGCTGGTTGAGCGTATCGGAAAGCGCTAATTCAGTGTCCACCTTCTGCTGGATGGCCTCCAATTCCTTCTTGAGTTTAGCGTTCGGATGGATAACTTTCCCCGTCTTGGAGTTATAAATCGTGCCATCAATTGAAGTGTATTCAGGGGAGACCCAATCTTTATTTCGAAAGGCCACGACCTGGTCGTGCTTGCTTGAGAACAAGTCCGTTCCAAACTGGATGTATTCCTTGGAATTAATGCCCAAGAGGTGCATCAAGGTTGGTAAGACGTCAATTTCGCCCCCGTACGTATGATCAACATAGCCGTTGTTGATGGCAGGTGAATTAATCATGAACGGAACCCGCTGTAACTGGGCGTTGTCAAAGGCGTTCCACTTGGCTTCACTCTTTCCAAGCAACGGAGCTAGGGTCGGATTCTCCGAGTTGGATAGTCCGTAGTGGTCCCCGTAGAGGACGACCACGGTGTTCTTGGCTAACCCGGTTTGATTGAGGTAGTCGTAGAATTCCTTGACGGATTGATCGAGATAATGAGCGGTCACAAAGTAGTTGTTAACCGCACTATCATCGGTATCAGGCGCCTTGAGCTTGCTATCCTTCGTGTCTTCATCATCCAGCTGGTAGGGGAAGTGATTGGTAACGGTAATGTACTTCGCATAAAACGGCTGTTGTAGGCGCTGGAGGTACTTGATGGAATCCTTAAAGAGGAGTTTATCCTTTAGTCCGTATCCGGTGGCCTTATCCCCGGTCGTATCGTAATAACTGGCATCAAAGAAGTATTGATAACCGAGGTTCTTATAGGTGTTGTTCCGATTCCAGAAGCTCGCAACGTTCCCGTGGAAAACGGCCGAACTGTAGCCGTCCTGTCCTAGAATCGCGGGTGCCCCCTGGAAGGTGTTGTCACTGCCGAGTTGGGCAAACAGGGAGCCCTGTGGTAACCCGTAGGTACTGGTTTCTAGCATGTTTTCGGCGTCAGAAGTTTTGCCCTGGCCGACCTGATGGAAGAAATTATCAAAGGCATAGGTATGATTACTATTGTAAATCTGATTCAAAAACGGCGTAACCTCTTTGCCATTGATCTTTTTGTTAATCAGGAACTGTTGGAAACTCTCCAGATGGATGACAACCACGTTTTTCCCCTTTAAGGAGCCAAACATCTGGGGATTAGGCTCGGCGTAGTGGGCATCCGTAAAGGCCTTCACGTTGTAAATTTCTGATTTGTTTGCTTGAGAACGAAGCTCGTTGGACTGGTGGGTTTGAAAGGCGTCATACGCTGTAAACACGTCCAAACCGAGGTATTTCACCAGGTAGTTACGATCAAAGGCTCGGGTTAACAGTTGGGGACGATCCATGTCGGCCAACGCAATGTTGAAGGTTAAACATAGCGCACCCATTGAAAAGACCGCAAAGGCAAACCGATTGGTCAGCGCCCGCCGATCAACCTTAATGACCCGGAATAACAGCAAGAAGATAACGACAACGATGTCTAGCCAGTAGAAGACGTCGTGGGGCATCGTCAGGGCAAGCGAGGCCCCGCTCAAGCCCTGATCGACCTTTGAATACCCGGTCATGGTTGACACGGTCATAAAGTCGGTAAATTCTCGGAAGTAAATGACGTTTAAGTACAGTAACACGGTATCAATGATATCGAGGAGCATGATTGCAGGATAAAATAGCTTTGCCGGTTTAAAGTAAAAAGCCAGCCCGAAAATTAAGATGGTGGTGGCGATGGGGTTTAAAAAGAGCAGCAAAAATTGCAACATGCCTTCGGTTCCCAGCGCAAAATCGGCAAAGTAGGCGTAAATTGTTTTGAGCCAAAAACAGCCCACTAAAAAGCCGAAAAAGCCCACTCGGGTATTAACCTTGGCTAGGGTCTGTTTGATGATTTTCAAAGGTAAGGTTCCCTTCATATGAATTCGTTAATCATAACTTTAATGATAGCAGACTTTGAAAGCAAAAAACACTAAGGAAAGTATAAGAATACCGAAGTGCCAGGGAGCGTGGTATACTAAATTAAATAAGAAAGAAGATGACTAAAAATGGCTAAGTTCACCTTATATTTAGTGCGCCACGGGCAAACGTATTATAACGTCTTTAACAAGTTACAGGGTTGGAGTAACTCCCCGTTAACGGAAACGGGGATTAACGATGCCGTTGTGACGGGGAAGCGCTTGAAAGACATTAAGTTCAAAGCAGCCTACTGCAGTGACTTAACCCGCGCCCAAAAGACGATGTCGTTAATTTTTGATCAAAACGAAACCTTTAATTCCATTACCCCGATGGTGTCACCGTTCTTTCGAGAGGAGTTCTATGGTTACTTTGAAGGTCTGAACATGGACGAAGTCTGGTATCAAGCAGGAGCTCCTCATGGTGCCAAGACGTTTGCAGAGATTATTGCGCAATACGACATGAACGCGGCAAAGGATTTTCTCAAGGAAGCTGACCCGTTCCACCTGGCGGAAAACGCCGCTGAATATTGGGAACGGTTGCAAAAGGGACTGAATTTAATCACCCAAAATCCTGCCATTGAGGACGGTGATCGCGTCTTACTCGTCAGTCATGGCAACACACTGTTGAGTTTGGTTGATCGGTTTCAACAACCAGGCCAGTATGATTTGCGCACGCGCCCTGCCAATGGTAGCATTACAAAACTAGCGGTCGACGGGGACCACTTTACGGTAACTGATTATAATAAGTAGGGAGGACTGAGCTTGGTAGATCACGCTGCTTTTTTTCAAACGTGCAACGAGAATAACTACATCTTCCGGATTGGCGAAGTAAGCAAGATGACGGATGTTTCTCCCCGTCAGCTCCGGTACTGGGAGCAGAAGGGTTACATTCACAGCGAACGCGATGAAAAAATGGCCTCACGGGTGTTTAACCACGAAAACTTCATGATGGTAAAGCTCATTAAATTTTATCTCGACCAGGATCATTCATTAGGAACGGCCTTTGAAAAGGCCCAGCATCACATGCAAATTGTGCGGTCAACCTATGCGTTTATCTTGAAAATGCACCATGGATTAGTGCAAAAAGACGGACATACCATGATTGATATGGGTTACTTTGACCGGTCCCACACTAAGCGCCTCTACGGCTATTTGGATGACCAGCAAGAGATTGTCTATACAGTTAGTGACGTTAATGAGCAACCCCAGCAAGTTGAGTAGGGGGCTACTTTAACAAGCAAAAAGCCAGCTTTCAATGAGGAAGCTGGCTTTTTTAGGAAAAGAAAAAGAACAGCAAACTGCTGTTCTTCGTTATTATGAGCGGCCAAGGACTTGAACCCCAATCTCACGAATAAAGAATTCGTTGCTCTAACAGTTGAGCTAGCCGCTCATCACAATATGGGTTTAGTATAGCATAAGTTAATTGGAGTTGCCAACCCTCGTTGGCTGATTTTTGTTGGAAACAATTAAGGGCAACCACAGGCTAGGGATTGACACCCGCGGGAAATGATGGTTTAATCAGAAGTATCAAATTAGAAAGGAACGGTCAGCATGACAAAAATGATGATGAAATTGATGTCCTCCTCTAACTCTACTTGGAACGCGTGGCGCTAAGTAAGGTTAGTTTGGGATGCCTAGTTAGCTACTCACGAAGTTACTAACCGGGCCATCAGTTGTGCGAAGCCTTCCTACGACTAGTTAAGTAAGGGTCCTGGTTAGTAATTTACTAACCAGGACCTTTTTAGTAAGCAGGAGTAAGGAGCGAGAAATTATGACAGAACAAAAGTTAAAACGTAGCATTGGACCGTTTACCGCGCTCGCCCTAGTGATGGGAACCGTGATTGGGGGCGGGGTGTTTTTTAAAATTGCGAGTGTGACCGCCGCCACTCACTCGGTGAGTCTGACCTTGTTAGCATGGGTTGTAGCGGGAATCCTTACGATTTGTGGTGGTCTGACGGTGGCAGAATTAGGGGCAGCAATCCCAGAAACTGGTGGAAGTGTGCAGTACATGCGCCATACCTACGGTCCCTTAAGTGGATTTTTGTTGGGTTGGTCCGAAATGTTGATTTACGTCCCAGCCAACATGGCTGCGTTAGCGATTATCTTTGCGACCCAGGTGGTCATCTTACTGCATCTGGCCACGACGCTGGTGGTGCCGATCGCCCTGGTCGTGGTGGTCACCATTACCGGCTTGAACCTGCTAGGAGCGAAGGTCGGTGGAAGCGTGCAATCGCTGACGTTGATTTTTAAGTTGATTCCGGTTTTCTTAATCGTGATCGTCGGACTGTTCATGCCGGGCCACGTTGCTGTGACCCTCTTTCCCATGACCCCGACAGACCATGCAAACGTAGTCACGGCCTTTTCCGGCGGGTTGCTCGCAACCATGTTTGCCTACGAAGGGTGGATCAACGTCGGTGACATCGCTGGGGAGATGAAAAATCCGAAGCGGGACATTCCGAAGGCAGTTGTCCTCGGCCTGACCTTTATCATGGTAATTTACGTGCTGGTTAACTGGGTCTTTTTGAAAAACATGCCAATTAATCAAATCGCCGGTAATCCCAACACGGCCGCTGAAGTAGCTGGGAAGTTGTTTGGAAACCTGGGTGGAAAACTGGTGACGATTGGGATTTTGGTATCGGTCTTTGGCACGATTAACGGGTACACGATGACGGGGTCCCGGATTCCGTACGCGTTAGCCAAGCAAGATCTGCTACCGTTTAGTCACGCCTTTCAACGCTTAAACCGGGCAGCTGCACCGTTCGTGGCCAGCTTGTTCATTCTAGTAATTGCGATCATTATGATTTTCCTGGGGAGCTTTGACGTGTTAACCGACATGTTGGTATTTGTGATGTGGTTGTTTAATTGCCTGTTATTCCTGGCGGTTTTCATTCTTCGGAAGCGCGAGCCAAACTTGGAACGGCCGTATCGAGTGCTGTGGTATCCGGTGGTTCCTGCGGTCGCCATTCTGGGAGGGCTCTTTATTATCGTAACGACCCTGATTAATCAACCGGGCTTAGCCTTCGCGGGCTTAGGTCTTACCCTGCTGGGAGTGCCGGTTTATTACCTGCATCAGTGGCAACACCGAAAAAATTAAGTAGCAAAAGCACCGCCTGCTAGTTAGCAAGCGGTGCTTTTTGATGAACGAAATTATCGGTTAAAGAAATCACTAAAGCGCATGATGAGTAGCACGATTACCACAAAAATGGCGGTAATCACAATTGTGAGTTGCCAGGCAATCGGACTGTCCATAAACGGGAGCTTGACGTTTTCTCCGTAAAAACCAAAGACAATGTTGGGGACCGTCAGCACGATTGAGAAGACGGTCAGAAATTTCATCGTGGTATTCAGGTTACTGTCTAGCAGGTTGGAATAAGCGTTGGCTACCTGTTGGGCCGCTTGGTTTGCCATCTGCGCCATGGATAGTCCCTGTTGAATTTCGATGATGACGTCGTCTAACACATCGTTGTCATTATCCGATAGGGTCTTACCCAACTTACGTTTAAACATGGTTAACATATCGTTGTTAGCCGAGAGCGAAGTTAAAAAGTAGACCAGGTCGGTTTGCAGGTTTAGCAGTTGGTTAATCGCCGCTTTGTTAGTCCGGCCCCGTAAGTTCCGCTGAATGCTCGTCCGAATACTGTTGATGTGGTTAATGTAATCGAAGTATTGGATGGCGAGCTGGTACATGGTTTTGAGCACAATGTCCAGCGGAGCGGCGTTATCACGCTGGACCTGGGGTAACTTGTCAACGATTGACCGAATCAGCGGATTAACAAAGTTGGTTTGGTTAGCGGTAAAGGTAAAGAGGGTATCGCCACGCACGATTAGCCCAATTGGTTCGGCGGCAATGTCACCGTTAAAGCGGGTCGGTTCGGCAACGTCAAAAATGATGAGCAATAACTGTTCATCTTCGTAGTATTCCAAACGGGGCCGTTCGTGGTGGTCAAGTGCGTAGTAGAGCATCTCGGTGGTAAGGTGATACTCCTGCTTTAAAGTTTTTTTCTCGACGGGGAGGCAATCGGTGACCTGGACCCATTCGATGTTTTGGTTGATTTTATCGGTTTTAATCATGTGATTGCCTCCCTTTTACGCATTACCTACCATTATAATGGAAAATTGGGGAAAAGTTTAGCTTTCGCCCGGATTTTCTAATGATTTGAAAGCAAACTGTAATTAATTTTGGAAATCAATGGGGTATAATGAAGAATACAAAGGAGTGCAATAATAATATGAAACAGCAACCAACTAATTCAGAACGTAGCAATTTATGGTATCCACTGATTGCCTTTCTTATTGTGGCAAGCGTTTTTTTAGCGCTCTTTGGAACCTATAAAATTCGCCAACACATTAACTACCAACGGATGATTGCCGCCCAAAAGAAGTTTGAGGAAGAAAATAATCCGGTGTTAAAACACGAACGGAAGTTTATCAAGCAGGTGGCACAGCCATCGGTCCAGCTGTATCGGCAGGATCACAAGGTTTTACCTAGTATCGTGATCGCCCAGGCAATCTTGGAATCAAATTGGGGCAAGTCCAAACTGTATACCGAAGCCAATAATCCGTTTGGGATTAAGGGAACCTACAATGGGAATTACATCATCTACGAAACGGGTGAGTACATTAACCACAAACACATTACGGAAAAGGGTCAGTTTCGCAAGTACCCGAACTTACAGGCCGCGATTGAAGACCACAATCAAGCCTTGTATGATAAGTTCTTAAATCGGAATGATAACATCACCGATTATCGCGAAGAAGCTAAATTGTTACAAAAGAACACCTATGCTACCGATCCTGACTATGCGAAGAAGCTTATTCGCGTGATTAAAGCCCACGATTTGGAAAAGTATGATCAAGAAGCCATGCAAAAATAACGACTGCCTAAAGGAGGAATGGTGTGCTTTCCCTAATTGAAAAACTTTACGGTCCATTTTTTGACCTGCATAACTGGGAAACGGTATTGACTTCTGGAAATGATTGGCTAATTATCTTTTCCCTCGTGGTATTGGAATGCGTGATGTCCGTTGATAATGCGATTGTGTTGGCCACTCAGACGCAGGTACTCCCGACCAAAAAGCTGCAAGAGGAGTCATTATTTTACGGCCTCTGGGGGGCCTACGTCTTTCGGTTTTTAGTAATTGGAGCTGGGGTCTATTTGATCCACTTTTGGGAAATCAAGGTGGTGGGCGCCCTCTACCTAATTTATTTGGCCGTAAAGTATTTTCTTCCCAAACGGAACCGGTCAAAGAAGCACCGTAACATCAGCACGCGTGGCAATCCCCATAGTCGCAAGTTCTTCTGGTGGGTGGTACTGCAAATTGAATTCATGGACATCCTCTTTTCGATTGATTCCGTCTTAGCTTCGCTCGCGGTTTCTAGTAACCCGGTGGTGGTCTTGATTGGGGGGATGGCCGGCATTTTAGCGATGCGGGGGATTGCCGAAGTCATTATGAACATTATGAAGCGGATTCCAGAGTTAAAGACGATGGCCTACGGGTTGGTCTTTGTGATCGGGGTGAAGCTCTTACTTTCCATCCCGATCATCGACGTGGAAATTCCCGCCACCTGGTTTGGAATTTTTGTAATCGCAGCCATTACGGGAACCTTGATTATTCATTTTGTGCGAAGGAGGAGAAAGCCAGATGGCCGTTGAACTCAATCAAACTAATTTTGCGACCGCCGTCCAGGGTCCAATGACGTTGGTCGATTTTTGGGCGCCGTGGTGTGCTCCCTGTCGGCGCATGGAGCCCGTCTTAAACCAGCTGGAACATGATTTTGCTGGCCGGGTGAAGTTTGCTAAACTAAACGTTGATCAAAACCAAGCACTGGCCGAACAGTACCGGGTGCTGGGGCTTCCCAGTTACGTCCTCTTTGTGAACGGTAACGGAGTCGAAAAGGTGACCGGCCTTTATTCGGTCGCCCAATTAACGCATTATTTAGAACGTAAGTTAGCAGCACAGTAAAGTAGGAGATGAAGATGCAAGAGACAAAACAGCCCCGGTTGCTCGAGGCTAGCTTAATTTTACTAGGAATGTTAGTGATCATGGGAATCGGGATTATCGGCCTGCACTTGACGCCAGTTGTCCCGATTTTGATTGTAATCTTTGCCCTGATGCTGTGGGGGAAAGTCCGCGGGTACTCATGGGATGAGATTCAGGATGGCATCGTCGTCGGCGTTCAGAATGGAATCATCCCGTTGTTTATCTTCCTGTTAATCGGGAGTTTAATCGGCGTTTGGATCATGGCCGGCGTGATTCCTACCCTAATGGTCTATGGGTTTCACCTCTTAAGCGTCCGGTGGTTCTTGCCCTCGGTCTTTCTGATGTGTGCCTTTGTCGGCTGTTTCATTGGAAGTGCCTTTACGATTATTTCGACGGTCGGGATTGCTTCCATGGGGATTGGATTGACCATGGGGATTGACCCGGCCATAATCGCGGGAGCGGTCGTCTCAGGGGCGGTGTTTAGTGATAAAATGTCTCCGTTGTCTGCCACGACCAACTTGGCCTCGGCGATTGCAGGGGACGACCTGTACAGTCACATTAAAAACATGCTGTGGTCAACCATTCCGGCCTTTGTGATTTCACTGGCATTATTTACCTTATTGGGTAATCATCACCAGACCGCTAGCTTAACTAAAATTACGCAAACGGCCCACGTTTTATCGAGTCACTTTACGATTTCATTGTGGATGCTCCTCCCAGTGCTGTTGCTACTGATGTGTGCCTGGACCAAAATCCCCACGATTCCAACGTTGTTCATTAACGTCACGGTGACGAGCATCATGATCATGGTCAATCCGCAGCACCACTTCTCCTTTGCCCAAATTGCTGCTGTGATGCAAAACGGGTTTACCATTAAAACCACTAGCCCAGCGGTTAACCAAATCTTGAACCGGGGTGGGATTAGTTCCATGACCGGGACGATGACCTTGATTATTTTGGCCTTGGCGCTGGGGGGGTTGTTGATTAAGCTCGGCATTATTGAAGTCGTGATGAACCGATTTTCCGAACACATTCATTCCAGCGGGATGTTAGTGTTGAGCACGGTGTTAGCAGCGATTGGGGTCAACCTCTTTATTGGGGAACAATACTTGTCCGTCGTTTTACCCGGTACGGCGTTTAAAGCGGACTTCAAGAAGGCGCACTTGGCTCCAGAAGCACTCGGGAGAGCACTTGAAGATGGGGGAGCGGTGATTAACTATTTAGTCCCGTGGGGCGTTGCTGGGGTCTTTGTGGCCAATACCCTGAACGTGCCAACCTTACACTACCTACCGTTTGTCTTCTTTAGTTTACTCTGTCCGGTCTTTTCCATTTTTAGTGGATTCACGGGGATTGGACTAAAACGGGAACCACATTAATAAAAATCCCGAAAATTATGCTTTGAACTTAAGTTACCAAAAACGCTCCTGAACAGGAGCGTTTTTTTGTGGGCGAAATGTGCTGAACCGGCCGGAACAATCTGAGGATGACTTCTTGATGGGCAGATAATCGAAAAAAGCGTAAAAAAAATGGCAGAGTTTGTTAATTAAGTTGACAACAATTTAAAAGGATTTGACACATTTAATCCCCATGCTGGTAGTAATTCACTCCGATTCCGGGTCTTTAAGTAACAAAATATGTCGAAATGATTGCGAGATTACAAAAAACCGCTTTTCAGTAACCTTTCTGTAATCTGTCTGTAACATTAGCCCATTAGTATAGCAATTGTTGTTTGATGCACATGCGTCATCGAGCAATCATTCTAGTTACACGACCTGGATTTTACATTTACTATTTAAGGAGAGATTTATTTTATGAAGTTAAAAGGTCTTAAGTCAATTGCCGCAGTTGCTGCTGTATCGGCAGGAGTTATGTTTGCTGGTGCTAACAACGCTGATGCCTCAACTAAGATCACGGTGCAGTCTGGTGATACGTTATCAGAATTAGCCCAAACTTACGGTGTATCTGTTAACAGTATGCAAAAAGCTAACAACATTAAAGACATCAACCGGATTTACGTTGGTGAAGTTTTCATCGTTGGTGACAACGGAAACGTTAAGGTTGCGAACTCAGCTGCCCAAGCTGCTAAAGTTACTCCGGCCCAACCGGTTGCTGAAGCAACTAATAGCCAAGCTGCTGCCCAACCAACGACGCCAGCCGCTCAACCGGTTGCTAAGCAAGCTCCAGCCCAACCAGCTGCTCAACCAGCACCAACGCCAGCTCCAGCTGCTACCCAAGCAAGTAGCAATACTGGTGCCGAAAGTGATGGTTCCTTAGACTCCATCGCCGCGGTTGAATCTGGTGGTTCATACACGGCTCGGAATGGTCAATACATTGGTAAATACCAATTGTCTTCAGCATACTTGAACGGTGACTACTCACCAGCTAACCAAGAACGGGTTGCTCGTCAATACGCTGTTAGCCGGTACGGTTCAGTTGCAAACGCCGTTGCTTTCCGGAACGCTCATAACTACTGGTAAACAAATTAGTTTCATTAATTAAACAGGATTGTCCCTCTGGGATGATCCTGTTTTTGGTTGGTCACAATGATAAAAAAAGCTCCCGTCAGTGAATGACGAGAGTTTTTTTAGTTAAGTTAATTAGTGACCTGGGCTAGGAAGTGTTTTTTCTTCCCCCGCCGGACAATCACGTATTGTCCATCAAAATGATCAGCGGGATCAATCGTAGCGTTCACATCCGTAACCTTGGTGCCATTGACGGTAATGGCTCCGTTTTGGACGTCTTCACGGGCTTGACGTTTGGAACTATCCACGTGCATTGCTAACAAGAGGTCAATGATGTTTTGCGGTTCGGCATTGATAGTCACGGTCGGGACGTTATTAAAGGCCTGACCGACTTCAATCGGACTTAGCTCCTGGACGTTTCCAGTAAAGAGTAACTTTGCAATCCGTTCGGCATTCTCAACGGCCGCTTGTCCGTGCACAAACGCAGTTACTTCCTCAGCTAGCCGCCGTTGCGCTTCCCGTTTCCAGGGCTCCTTTTCCACCTGTCGTTCCAAGTAGTCAATTTCTGCGTGGTCAAGGAAGGTAAAGTACTTCAGGTACTTAATCACATCGCGATCATCTTGGTTGAACCAGAATTGGTAAAATTCGTAAGGAGCCGTTTTCGCGGGGTCTAACCAAACGGCGCCCCCCGCCGTCTTCCCAAACTTAGTTCCATCCGCCTTGAGCATGAGGGGAATCGTCAGACCATAGACCTTGGTTTCCGGGCCTCGGAGTTTGTGGATCAGATCGATCCCGGCGGTAATGTTACCCCACTGGTCAGCGCCCCCAATCTCTAGTTGTACGTCGTGCTGTTCATGGAGCTGGAAGAAGTCGTAGGCTTGCAGGATTTGGTAGGTAAACTCTGTGAAGGAAATTCCCTGGGCGAGGCGACTTGCAACCACTTCCTTGTTTAACATCGTGTTAACGTTAAACAGCTTGCCGTAATCCCGTAAAAAGTCGAGGAGGGTTACATCCTTGGTCCAGTCGTAGTTATTAACGATGCTGATGTTCGAGTTATTTCCAAACAGGTGCTTCATTTGTGCGGTCAACGCCGCCACGTTTTTTTCGACCTGTTCCTTAGTTTGTAACTGTCGTTCCGTTTTCCGACCACTGGGATCGCCAATTGAACCGGTTGCGCCTCCAATGACGATGTAGGGATGGTGGCCATCGCGCGCAAAGCGTTCCATGATCATAAATGGAATCAGGTGGCCAATGTGCATACTGTCACCAGTTGGATCAACGCCACAATACAGGTCAATCGGATGTTCGTTAATGGTTGCTTCCAAACCAGCGGCGTCTGTCTGTTGGTTAATGGCCCCACGCCACTGTAAATCTTCGATGATGTTCATAGTTTCCTCCGCGTTAGTGATGATTAGGTTCGAGGTAGAGTGTTTGTAGCCGTTCCCGTTCCGCAGTGCCGACTCCAAGAACGTCACTAAGATACTGATCGAGACTCCCATAGTGTTCGTTAATCGTTGCCAGGGCCGCGTCTAAAAAGTCCAGGTCAACGGTATACAGTTCCCGAAGGTTCCGAATGGCGGTTTCGGAAAAGCCATCAGCTCGGACGGCGGCCATTTTTTGGTCCACCAGGTCCTTTACCACTTGGTTCGTTAAAATGTAGTCCTGCTTGATCGTTTCTAAATCAACTCCAAGGGCGGCCAACAGGAAAACGGCAGCCATGCCCGTCCGATCCTTTCCCGCCGTGCAGTGAAACAATATTGCTTGATTGGGTTGGTCATTTTGCAACAGGATTTTAAAAAACCGGCGGTAGGCGTCGTGACAGCCGTCGTTAAGCACCATCCGCTGGTAGACGTCTACCATGTGGTCATGGGCGTAGTTGGGATTGTCCTCGAGCATCTGACGAAATTCGGCCGGATCCTGCGAGTTATCGGTCCGGTCTTCGTCAAACACGGGATCAAACCGGTATTCAATCTGATCAGTAGTCACCGCATCTGGGGCGGTCGTTCGTTCTTGACCAGAACGGAAGTCCACGTCGTAACGGACTCCGTATGCCGCTAAAAAGGCTTGGTCAGTGGGCGTCAGCAGACCTAAACTTCCAGAACGCAGTAATTTATGCCATTTAATGGTGCGCCCATCAGTCGTTTGGTAACCACCCAATTCCCGGAGATTTTCCGTAGAATCAAGCTTGATGATGCGTTCGTTCTTCATCTGATTCACGTCCTTTGCTCGATTGTCATACCGCTATTATAGCACTGAAAGATTCGAGAATTGAAGGATAATAATTGTTTACAAACGAAGTTAATTGCACTAGGCTTAGGGTAATGACTTACGAAGGGAAATGAAGCAGATGGAAATGACCGAGCGCCAGTTAATTCAAGAAATTTTAAACACAGTTGATGTAATTTATGACTTCGAAAATGTGGATGAAGACACGAAGGAATACACCCTACTGATTAAGCGCCAAACGGGGGACGTTCGGGATTTAAACGTCATTAATGATGAAATGAAACACTACTTTAACGAAGCAAACTTCGACTATCAAGAACAGGTTGAACCAGCTGAGATTGATTGTGACATTCGGGTCCAAATTAAACGGTAATCCGTGATTAAAAAAGAAGGAGCTTGCTCCTTCTTTTTTCTTGAACTTTTTACAGCTATGGTATGATTAGGTCGCAAGCGACGATTGAAAAAAAGGGGCACGTTTGATGAACGCAACCAGTAAATATGTATTAGCAATTGACCAGGGCTCAACCAGTACCCGGGCCGTGCTGTATGATCACGCCGGCCGCAAGGTGATTGCCAGTACGCAACCCCTCCGCCAACTGCGCCCCCATCCGGGGTGGGTGGAACAGGATCCAGATGAAATCTGGAGCTCGGTGTTAGCTGCGATTGCCAATGCGTTGATTGATGGGCGGATTCATCCCGATGAAATTCATTCACTTGGGATTACCAACCAACGAGAAACCGTGGTGGTGTGGGACAAACAGACCGGAAAACCGATCTATCATGCGATCGGCTGGCTTTCAAATCAGACGGCGGAGCTCGCCCGCCAGTTGCAAGCCGCGGGTTATCAAGCCCTGATTCAGGAAAAGACGGGGTTAGTGCTCGATGCTTACTTTTCAGCCACCAAGCTTCGCTGGATTTTAGACCACGTTCCGGGCGCCCAAGAACGGGCCGAACGGGGCGAACTGTTAGCGGGGACCATCGATACGTGGTTGGCTTGGAAGTTATCCGATGGTAAGTGCCACGTGACTGACTATACCAATGCCAGCCGCACGATGCTGTATAACATTCATCGGTTGGAGTGGGATGACGACCTGTTAGCATTGCTGCGGATTCCCCGCCAACTACTTCCCGCCGTCCGGGCTTCAGATGAACGGTACGGGACAACGGAGAACTATCAGTTTTACGGTGTCTCGGTGCCGATTGCGGGGATCATTGGGGATCAACAGGCGGCCCTCTTAGGGTCGTTGAGTTTGGAACCCGGAATGGTGGAAACTACCTACGGGGACGGGGCCTTTGTCATGATGAACAGTGGGAAAACCCCAGCGACCTCGAAGCACTTGTTAACCACGATTGCCTACGGGTTGGATGGAAAAATTACCTATGCGTTAGAAGGAAGCATTTTCACCGCTGGTAGTGCCTTGGTGTGGCTCAAAGACCAGGTCGGGTTAATTCAAAGCGTCCCCGAATCACGCCTAGCGGCACAACAATCGACTAATCAGAATGAGGTGTACTTTGTTCCCGCCCTAACTGGCTTAGGAGCTCCGTACTGGAATCCGACTACCCGGGGGGCCTGGTTTGGTTTGACCCGGGGGACCACCAAGGAGGACCTGGTCAAGGCCACCTTGCAGGCGACCGCCTACCGTACCTGTGACATTGTAGAAACCATGGAACAGGATACTGGGTTAGCAATTTCCCAGTTAAGTGCGGCCGGTGGAGCCAGTCGGAATAGCTACTTAATGCAATTTCAAGCGGATCTGTTGCACCGCCAGGTACTGCGGACTAACGATGCAGAAATTACGGCGTTTGGCGCCGCGGCGTTATCAGGGGTTGCGACTGGGTTTTGGGCAGATTGGGCGGAAGTAAAAGCGATTTATCAAGCGGGGAAAGCGTTTGTCCCAGACCTGCCCGCTGAAGAGCGCACCCGCTTGTATTCTGGGTGGCAGCGTGCCGTCCGAGCGGCCTCCGTCTTTCAGCCAACTCCGCGTCCCCAAGAAAATTTGTGAAATCGCTTTCATTAATTAGCGTGTTGCGGTATAATTGATTCATCAAAGAGATTTAAATCAGATGCAGTGGAGGATATTTACATGAGTGCATTAGCGTTATTAATCGGGATTGTTCCCGTAATCGGTTGGGGATTCTTCCCCACGGTCTCCTCAAAAATTGGTGGGAAGCCTGCTAACCAAATTTTAGGGGCGACCATCGGAGCCTTGATTGTGGCTTTCGTCGTTTTCTTAGTAACTGGCTGTGGGTTTCCCACGGGCTGGAACTTAGTCTTTGGAATTCTGTCTGGTTGTGGCTGGGGTTTTGGTCAAATTATGGCCTTTAAGGGATACACCTTGATTGGATCATCCCGGGTAATGCCGATTACCACGGCCTTTCAATTAATCGTAACGGCGCTCTGGGGGGCTTTTGCGCTGGGTAGTTGGCCTGGAGTTACAAACAAGGTCATCGGTATGATTGCGCTGATCGTAATTATCATTGGGGCCACCCTTACCACGTGGAATGAAAACAAGGAAAACACTAATGTCGCAGCGCTGCGCAAAGCCATCATTTACCAACTGGTTGGGGTAATTGGGTACTGGTTGTACTCTGCTGCACCACAGATTGAAAATCTGAAGTGGGCGCAGGGCTTTGTTCCCCGGACTACTCCAATGAGTGGGTTACAAGCCTTCTTGCCACAAGCAATCGGGATGGTATTAGTTGCTGTAATTTACGGCATCACCTTGTTGAAGCAGGAAAACGTCTTTAAGCAAGCAACCTCGTACAAGCAAATTATTGCTGGGTTCTTCTTTGGAATCGCAGCCCTTGCTTACTTAGTGGCTGCTCAACCAGTCGAAAAGGGTGGTTTAGGTTTGTCAACGGCCTTCGTAGTTTCTCAAGTTAGTGTCGTCATCGCAACCCTGACGGGAATTTACATGTTAGGTCAACACAAGACCCACAAGGAAATGGTGGCAACTTTAATTGGATTAGCGTTAATTATTGTTGCCGCTGCCGTAACCGCATTCTTAAACTAATTACGTTAAATAAAACTCCTTGCACCAGCAATGATGCAAGGAGTTTTTTGTCGGGATAAAAACGTGCTTACGAAGCGGGGGTGCTTCGTGCTAGAGTAATTAACAGTTAGCATAAAGGAGGAGCAACATGCCCCAAAATTGAAAAGAAGAATTGTTTTTTACCGGAATGATGGCGGGGTTAATGGTCCTTGGGATGACCACGGATAACATTGTTAAGACGAATGGTTGGTCTGCACCCGTCATTAGTGAGCTAATTACCGGTTATCCCGGTTGGACTTACGCAAGTTACAGCAAGAAACAGCTTAATTAAAAAAGCACCTCAATTTGCATGGGGCAAACTGAGGGTGTGTTTGGTTAGCGATAATTAGATAAAAAGACCTCTTAGAAAAATAGTCTAAGGGGTCTTTTTATTTATAAATATAACTAGCGATAATAACGATGTTGCTTCAACAACTGGGCTGAGCGGTCATCATACGGCTTGTAACCGCTGCTTTGGGAGTGGCGAAAGTACATCAAATTATAGAGGCCACACCACAAAAAGTTAAAAAAGATGCCAAGCTGGTATGAAGCGGTTGCTAAATCACTGCCAGTCAAAAAACTGTACAGCATCGTTAACCCAGCTTCAATCCCTAACATACAGAAGATGTTGTACCAGTCACCCCGGAACCAAGCGGGGAGGATGCCAAAGAAAAGGGCGGTAAACGAAAGTCCGACTTTGTTAATCCGAACCCGCCCGTCCTTGCGATAGACGACTGCATAGTTATCGGGGAGCATGGTAATCAGTTGTTTTAATTGGGAATCATCATCGTCATTAAAGTTGAACTGGTTCATAAACATTCTCCTTTACTTCAAGGTTAATTTCACCACGATTTCCACGTGGGGAGTTTGTGGGAGCATGTCGACCGGCTGTAAATAGTCGACCTTGTATTCCTTCGTTAGTTGAACAAGATCCTGGGCCAAGGTTGATTGGTTACAGGAAACATAGACAAATTTGCGCGGTCGGGTAGCTAAAATGGTATCAATTAGTTTTTGGTCTAAGCCAACTCGCGGGGGATCAACTACGAGGGCGTCTGGATACCAACCATCGGCTTCCCATTCTGGTAACAATTCCTCGGCTTTCCCGGTAAAGTAGTGAGCGTTATCAATCTGGTTGGTAAGCGCATTTTGATTGGCATCTTCCACCGCTTCCGGAATGGTTTCCATTCCTCGGACTTCCGCAACCTGCTTTGCCAAGGTTAATCCGATTGTTCCTACTCCGGCGTAGGCATCGACTAAGCGATCAGTGGGGGCTAACTCGAGGGCCTGCCCGGCCAACTGATACAGTTTAGGGGTCATAATTGAATTTAACTGAAGAAAGGCGCGAGCCGATAGGGCAAAGGCGAGTCCGTTGATTTTTTCGGTAATGGTTTCAGTTCCTGCTAACCTTGTGGTCTTGTCACCCCAGATCAGCGGGGAAGTTCCCGGATTAACGTTGTGCATGATGGAGGTCACTTCCGGTAATTCGGCTGCGATCCGCCAAATTAACTGGTGTTGCTTAAGGAGTTTGTTTGCGTGGGTGATAAAAACCAGTTGAACCTGGTCAGTGTTGTGAGCAGCCCGGACCATAATGGTCTTCAAAATCCCGGTGTTATTTTCTTCATCATAGGTGGGAATTCCCAGTTCTTGGACCATCTGGACGACGGCGCGCATAACCTTCATTGTCACCGGATCCTGCACAGCACAGGTTTCCATGTCCACGACGTCATGGGTCCCTTCCCGGTATAGCCCCGCGATCACGTGCCCATCTTTTGCCGTTCGCACCTGGAACTGCGCCTTGTTGCGGTACTCATAGGGATGTTGCATGCCAATTACGGGCCGGACGTCGTATTTTTCAAAGCCGCGCGGGTGGTACCGACTGAGCGCTTGTTTAACCAAATCGCGCTTGAACTTCAGCTGTTGGGGATAGTCGAGGATTTCTAATTCTAACCCGCCAACTGTCTCAGCATAGTCGTCGCGGGGAACGACCCGAAACGGACTCTTTTTGTCAATTTGCTGGATGATCCCGCGTAAATAACGTGGTTTGATTTCGCTAATGTTTGCTTGTACCACTTCGTTTGGAAGGGCGCCTGGAATAAAAATTAACTTCCGCCGGTAGTAGCCGACTCCTTCCCCGTTAATCCCCAGGCGTTTGATTGTGACGGTCACACACTGGTTTATTTGCACCTGGACGTCTCCGGTATGCTTTGAAACTTGCTTGCGTTGTTTTTTCATTTTTTCTCCTTTGTAACGAATCTGTTTAATTATATCATTTCTGGGCGGTTCCCTCAGGAGTTGGTGCACCCGGTTTTTTGGTTGGAGTGCACGGTAAATCAGCGTATAATAACAAAAGATTTAAGAAAAGAGGAGAACGCGATGCATCAGTTAGAAACCCATCATTTGTGTTATACGGTGGATGACCGCCAGATTATTCAAAATCTCAATTGGGCAATCGATCCCGGCGCGGTGGTGACGATTACCGGACCATCTGGGAGTGGGAAGTCGACCTTTGTAAAGCTGTTGGCGTACCTGTTAAATCCCACTAGTGGGACGATCACCTTTGAGGACCAGGCCTTAGACCAACTGGATCCCATCACGTATCGGCGTGAGGTTTCCTACGCCGTGCAACAACCGACTTTGTTTGGGGATACGGTGCGCGAAAACCTGGAGTTTCCCTACCAAATTCGCAAGCAACCGTTTGATGAGCAACACGTCATTACGGCCTTGCAAACGGTGGACCTTGGGGCTGCCGATTTGGACCGGCAGGTGACGAGTCTCTCGGGAGGGGAAAAGCAGCGGATTGCTTTGTTACGGAATGTGCTGTTCCCACCCAAGGTGTTAATTACCGACGAAGTGACCACCGGGCTGGACAATGACAGTAAGCAGAGTGTGCATAAGATGTTAGCTTACTTTAACCACAAGTACCAGATGACGGTGATTATGATCACGCACGATGATGCGGAGATCAACGCCGCCGAACACCTATACGAACTCAAAGCGGGGCAAATTCAGGAGGTAGCTAAACATGAGTAATTTAATTGTTTCCAATACGGCTCTGGCACTCACGGGGGTCTTCGTGGTCTTTGCCATGTGGATTGGATACCGGGAACACCTGGGAATTACCAAGGATCTCATCGTTGCGACGATTCGGTGCGTGATCCAGTTGTTTGTAGTGGGATACGTCCTCAAGTATGTCTTCCAAGTTAACAACTGGTTGCTAACGTTGACTTTGATTTTAATTATCATTTTCAATGGAGCCTACAATGCGAAGGGACGCAGTGGCGGATTACGAAACGCCTTCTGGATTTCGTTAACGGCCATTGCTACGAGTACCCTCGTAATTTTATTGGTCCTGGTGCTCGACGGGGCCTTGAAGTTTATCCCGTCGCAAATCATTCCGGTGTCCGGAATGATCGTTAGTAATTCAATGGTCTCAATGGGGCTCTGTTTCCGGACCATGAATTCGATGTTTAAAGACCGGCGGTCCCAGGTACAAGAAATGTTAGCGCTTGGGGCCACCCCGATGGTAGCCAGCAAGGGAATTATTCGGGATGCAATTAAGACCGGGTTACAACCCACCATTGATAGTGCGAAAACGGTGGGGCTGGTGGCCTTACCGGGGATGATGTCTGGAATGATCTTTGCTGGTGCAGATCCGGTGCTGGCAATTAAGTACCAGATCATGGTGACCTTCATGTTGCTGGGGATTACCTCAATCAGTTCCATCATTGGGTGTTACTTAGGGTATCAAAGTTTCTTTAACCAACAATCACAATTAATTCGCTAAAAAAAGCTGAACTCCAAAGAGTTCGGCTTTTTAGTTATTTATCAGCTTTGGTATGGGTCTGGTACAGATAAATTCCCAGCCCAATCACGATAATGAGGGCGAGAACCAGAAAGCGGATGAGCCGGGACCCCCCAATTGGAGGGGCGGTCGTTTTACTAATGATCGGTAATAAGATGAGCGGATAAAAGAACAGCACCCACAGAAAAACGGTGAGCACAATGCTACCCCACGTGGGTAACCGCAGGAAGAACTTCAGCATCCAGGGGCGGGTGACAATCCAGCCAAACAGCCAGAGGTAGGCGATGGCAAGGGCGAAGCTCCCCAGGTTCAGTTGCAGGTTGGGAATCAGCAGGACGGGAACGCAGATGGCGATGATGATGATCACGGTAATCATGCCCAGTAAGTGCCACAACGATTTATTGCTAATCTTGTGCGCCTGGGTAATTTGGTAGGCGAGCATCTTTGGGTTTCGACCGAGAGTTTTTGCGGCCGTCTGGCCCTGTGCTTGGCCGTCTAGGATTTGGTACAGAATTGCTAGCAGTTGTGATTCAATTTCAGTTTTGTGAATAAAGAAACTGAAAAAGCGGACGTAGAGCAGCAAGGATTGGTAGTAGCGCTGGTTTGCAGGCGTGAGCCGCTGTTGTAAGTCGGCGTTTTGTTGCCGCAGTTGCCTAATTTTCACGAGGGCGGATGCTCCTTTAGAATCAGTTTTTTATTATTATACCACTTTCACCAAGACCCTAGTGACGCCGGTTAGAAGCAAGAACTAAAAAAACCACTCCTTTGAGTGGTTTTTTACTTATTGATATTGTTTGGCCGTCGCTTCATCGCAGTAGAGGAAGTGACCCGGTTTGACCTCGCGGAGTTGCTCTCCCGCTTTAAAGGGATGCGAGTGGTCAAATTCGATGATGTGATGCTGCTTTTCTTGTTCTGGATCAGGCACGGGGACCGCCGAAAGTAGGCTCTGGGTGTAGGGATGCAAGGGGTTGTTATACACCTCTTCGGTCTCTGCCATTTCGACGATTTTCCCCTTGTAGAGCACGGCGATGCGGTCGCTAATGTACTTCACCATTGACAAGTCGTGGGCGATGAACAGGTAGGTTAGACCTTGTTCTTCTTGGATGTCTTGCAACAGGTTCACCACCTGCGCTTGAATCGAAACGTCCAGCGCGGAAATGGGTTCGTCGGCAATGATGAAGTCTGGTTGGACGGCGAGGGCCCGGGCAATCCCGATTCGTTGCCGTTGGCCTCCGGAGAATTCATGGGGGTACCGGTTGGCAAATTCCGGGTTTAAATTAACCTGCTTTAAAAGTTCTGCTACCTGATGGTCCCGATCCTCGTGGTTCTTAGCCAGGTGGTGAATGTCAATTCCCTCGGCAATGATGTCTTTGACTTTCATTCGCGGATCGAGCGAGGCATACGGATCCTGAAAGATCATTTGCATTTGCTTCCGAAAATCCTTTAGGTGGCGGTGTTTTAACTTCGCGATGTTTTCATCGTGGAAGTAAACGTCCCCACTGGTCGGGTTGTAGAGGCGGATGATACTCCGGCCGGTAGTGGTTTTTCCGGAACCGGATTCTCCAACGAGTCCCAACGTTTCACCCTGGTAGATGTCGAAAGAAACGTCGTCAACCGCTTTGACTTCATCTTTTTTACCTTCGTTAAAGTACTGCTTTAAGTGGCGGACCTTTACGATTGGTTTTTGTTCGGACTTAGGCATCTTGTTCACCTCGCAGTTGTTGGTATTTGGCAAACCGTTTTTGGATGGAAGCCGGGGGTGTCACCTTGGGCGCCCGCGGATCTAACAACCAAGTGGCAGCGTAGTGGGTATCGGTCACTTTGAAGAAGGGTGGTTGTAACCGTTCATCAATTTTTAAGGCGTAGGGATTCCGGGGCGCAAAGGCATCCCCCTTCGGCGGATTGATCAAGTTGGCCGGCGTCCCAGGGATGGCTTTGAGGCGTTGTCCCTGAATATCCAGGGTTGGCATCGAATCGAGCAGCCCCCAGGTATAGGGGTGGCGGGGATCATAGTAAATCTCGTCCGTTTGGCCGTATTCGATGATTTTACCGGCGTACATAACGGCCACCCGATCGGCAATCCCTGCCACTACACCGAGGTCGTGGGTAATAAAGATGATCGAAGTCCCAATCTTTTGTTGGAGCTCCTTTAACAGCTTAATAATTTGAGCTTGAACGGTCACGTCAAGGGCCGTCGTTGGTTCATCAGCAATTAAAATTTCGGGATTATCAATAATCGCCATGGCAATTACGATCCGTTGCCGTTGCCCCCCGGAGAACTGGTGGGGATAGTCCTTCATTCGTTCCTTAGCGTTCGGAATGCCCACCAGTTCGAGGACTTCTTGCGACCGCTTCATGGCGTCTGATCTCGAGGCTTCTCCGTGGGTTAGGAGTGGTTCGGCGACCTGCTTACCAATTGGCATCGTCGGGTCGAGAGACGTCATCGGGTCCTGAAAGATCATCGAGATGTCTTTCCCACGAATCTTATCCATTTGCTTTGGATGTAAGCGGAGGAGGTCTTGATCATGGAAAGTGACGGTTCCACCGGTCACAATTGCGTTCTTAGCGTACAGTTGGATCACGCTCCGCACGGTGACGGACTTTCCGGAACCCGATTCCCCAACGAGAGCTAGGGTTTCCCCTTTTTTCAGGTTAAAACTAACGTCCCGAATTGCGTGCACGGTTCCATTGAGCGTGGTAAAGTCCACTTCGAGATTTTGTACGTTTAAAATGTTTTCAGTCATCAGTACTCCTCCTTTCTAATCAGATTGTGGGTCAAAGGCATCGCGCATGCCATCGCCAACGAGGTTGGTTGTGATCATGATCAAACTCAGGATTAAGGCGGGAATCCACATCTGGTACGGCAAGAAGTGGAAAGCCTTTTGGCCATCACTCATAAGCGTCCCAAGGGAAGCATTTGGAGCTGGAATCCCGATTCCAATGAAGCTTAGGAAGGCTTCAAAGAAGATCGCAGTTGGGATGGAGAACATCGTTTGAATGATGATGGTGGAACTCAGGTTTGGAATTAAGTGTTTCCAAGCAATCTTCGGTTTGGATTCTCCTAGGGTTTGGGAAGCTAACACGTATTCGTTTTCCTTCAGTTTGAAGACCTGCGCCCGGACTAACCGGGCCATTGTGATCCAACCGGTAAAGGCAATCGCAATGATGATTGAGGTCAAACCAGGTTTAAGCACAATCAACAACAGAATTACGACGATTAGGTCCGGAACGGACGAAATAATTTCGATAATCCGTTGCATAAACGTATCCACTCGTTCACTGGCTAGTCCAGAAACAATTCCGTATGGGACCCCAATGAATAAGTCCAGAAGGGTAGCAATGATGGCCACGATGATTGATAACCGCGTTCCGTAGAGAACCCGAGCAAACAGGTCCCGCCCGAGGTAGTCAGTTCCAAACAGGTAGTAAGTCCCGTGAGGCACATGAGCCTGTTGGTAGGCGTCAACGGTATGACCGGCCACGGTCTGCATTCCGTTTAAGCCGGGAATGTTGAGGTTACCGAGTTTGGGCGGGAGGTTGGCGAATAGCACGTTTTGGGCATTCGGGTCCGTGGGAACGAACGCCGGGCCGAGGAAGGCAATTAAAATGATGATTACGAGCAGGACTCCCGACACCATTGCGATTCGATTGTGAACAAACCGGCGCTTAACGTCTTGAAAGTAGGTTCGAGAATCACCGACCACCTCACCGGAAGTCGGAAGGTTGGAGAGGTCGTTACTGACGAATTGAAATTCGGTTTCCTGTGGGGGTAAATTTTGTGCCATTATGCTTTTCCTCCTTTACCAAGTCTAATCCGTGGATCGATGATTCCGTAGAGAATATCAACAATCAGGATAATGGAAACCATCAAGACTGAATAGAAGATGGTCAGACCCATGATGGTGGGGTAATCGTTGGTTAAAATTGATTGCACAAATTGATTCCCAATGCCTGGGATCGAGAAGATGGATTCCACCACCATGGAACCAGTCATGATGGAAACGGCCATGGGACCAACCACCGTGATGATCGGGATTAAAGAGTTCCGCAGGGCGTGTTTGATGATGACCTGGCGACTGGTATCCCCCTTCGCCTTGGCGAGTTCAATGTAATCGCTGTGCAAAACATCTACCATTTCCGTCCGCATGTACCGCGCGATGCTGGCCAAGGGAAAGGCTGCAAGGGCAAGGGTGGGCAGGACCGAGGAACTGAACCCGTGCCACAGGGCAACCGGGAACAGCTGAAGTTTGTAACCAAGGTAGTATTGGAGCAGGATTGCCAACACGAAACTCGGAATTGAGAGCCCGAGGATGGACACAATCGTGGCGAGGGCGTCGATCCAGGTATTCTTGCGAATCGCTGCAATGCTCCCGAGGATAATGCCGAGAATCGTTCCAATTACCATGGCTTGCAGTCCCAGTTGGATGGAAGGGCCGATGTGGTCACCAATTAACTGGGTAACGGGTTGGTTATTAAATTGGAACGAGGTCCCTAAGTCACCGTGGAGCAAGTTGCCCAGGTAGATAAAGTATTGGACGTACAAGGGTTTATCAAACCCATACTTATGGTTCATCATTTTAAGCTGATCGGGCGACATTTTCGCTTGGTTGGTATAAGGCGTTCCGGGCAGCCCCTTCATCATGAAGAAGGTGATGGACGCGATAATTAATAACGTTAAGAACAGGTAGAAAATGCGTTTTAAGATGTACTTCGTCATCAGTAACTAACCTCCTTTATTTTTTGTAGATTGCGCCCATGTCGTATTGGCCAGTTGGGGTAACTTGGAAACCGTGAATTCCTGGTTTGGTAACGGAAGCCGTACTGTACTGGTAGAGCGGGATGATCCCCTGTTGCTGCGTCAAAATGTGCTGAGCGGCTTGCATGTTTTGCCACCGGGCCATCGGATCGTTAGCATTCGTGGTCGTTGCGGCTTTTTCTTGTTGGTCGAAGGCCTGGTTAGACCATTTTCCGTTGTTTTGGGAGTTACCGGTCGTCAACAGGTCTAAGAAGTTGGTTGGGTCTGGGTAATCGGCGTTCCAAGCGGAGGTAACCATGTCGAATTCACCGCTCGCTTGCCGTTGCAACCGGGTCTTGAACGGCACGGTGCTAATCGTTATTTTTAACCCAGGCAGGTTGGTTTCCATGTTGTTTTGGATGTATTCGGCCATCTTCTTGGTGGTGTCCAAGTTATCAGCCGTGAAGGTGAGCTTCAGCTCTTTTTGGCCGGTTTCTTGCATCCCTGCTTGCCACAGCTTTTTAGCTTTGGTTGGGTTATAAGCGGTGTACTTGCGGTCCGCAACGGCTTGCGGATCATTTGTAAAGTCTTGACCCGTTTCGGGATTCTTGCTCATCTTGCTAGGAACCAAGCCGTGGGCTGGCAATCCCGTTTTTCCGAGGATGATGTTCGCGAGTTCATTCCGGTTAATCGTGAGGGCCATTGCCTGGCGTAACTTGGCGTTTTTAAGGGCCGGAATCTTTTTCTGGTTTAGTTCTAGGTAGGAAGTGGAGTTGGACGGATCGGTTTTAAACTGCTTACTGCCGGCTAGTTGCCGTGCCGTATCCCCACTCAGATCCTGATACCGGTCTAAGACGTTTGTATCGTAAAGGTTCAAACCAGTGTTTGGATCTGCGATGTAGTAGTACTTAATCTTGTGGAGTTGGACGTGTTTGGCATTCCAGTAGGAGTCATTCTTCACGTCAGTCCACTCGGTATCGCCGACCTTCCAGTTTTGCAACTTGTACGGACCGTTAAAGACCATTCCCTTGCTGGAAAGTCCGTATTGATCCCCCAGTTTTTCAACGACCTTCTGGTTTAACGGGTAGAATTGGGAACTACTCATGAGGGTGTCAAAGAACGGAATCGGGTGATCCAAGTCAATTTGCAACTTGTACGGCCCAAGTGCTTTGATTCCTAACTCACTGGGCTGTTTCTTCCCCGCGGCAATCGCGTCAGCGTTTTTAATCCCACTGTAAATGTAGGCATACTGAGAGGCCGTCTTTGGGTCGACGATGCGCCGCCAAGCATAGACAAAGTCATGTGCGGTGACCGGGTCCCCGTTTGACCACTTGGTCTTTTTGAGGTCAATCGTATAGCGTTTACCGTCATTGGTCGGAGCAGCAATTTGTTTGGCAATTGCCGGCTTGAGTTTTTGACCGGTGAAACGATACAGACCCTCCATGGTGTTATTTAAAGACTGTGCCCCATAGGCATCAGTATTTAAAGATGAGTCCATGGTATTAACCGGGGCCTTGGCACTAATTGAAAGCGTTGTTTTAGAACCGCTGTCGTCCGCAGCATGTACCGGGCGCGCTAGTCCGGTTAGCGTGAGGGCAGCGGCACCAATCAGCGCAACTGAAACTAAGTTACGGTGCCGAAAAAAATCCATAGTGACTACCTCCAAAAAAATTCAAAAACTTAAGTTTTTCTTATCGTACCCCCCGTAACCCAAAATGTAAATAAAAAATGTTAATATTAATCATATTAATGAAGACGTTCTGAATTAATTTACGAACATGTGATAAAAAGTAACATTAAATGTTTGCAAATCACAATGATGAGAGTAATATACGCCCGCCTTGAGGAGCTCCCTCCTTTGTTAATGGCGAATGAAATTCTGCCAGCAACCTGTTAAAAAAGCAGTCCAACTAAGGACTGCTTGTTAAGTTAGTGATTTAAAACGGAGTGTCTCCGGCTGTAGCCAAAGTAAACGAGGAGGCCGAGGGCGAGCCAGATTAAGAATCGGATCCAGGTTTCCCAGTTGAGCCCCGCGATGAGCAGACCACAGAAAATAATTGATAGGATTGGCGTCAATGGCACCAAGGGGGCTTTAAAGCCCCGTTTGGCGTGTGGTTGGGTGTAACGCATCACCATGATTCCAGCGGCCACCAAGATGAAGGCGGACAGGGTCCCAATGTTAACCAGCTCGGAGAGAATGTTCAGGTTGACGAGCCCGGCGGCAAGCGCGGTGATGATCCCAAAGAACCAGGTTACCACGTAGGGCGTTTGGTGGGTTTGATCGACCTTACTAAAGATCTTGGGGAAGAGGCCATCGCGGGCCATTGAGTAACTAATCCGGGATTGACCGTAGAGCATCACCAAAATCACGGTGGTCATGCCGACTACGGCCCCCAAACTGACCACGGCGGCTAACCAGGTTTGTCCGGTTTGTGCGAGCACCGCGAGCACGGGAGCGTTCAGGTACTTAGCAAAGCCGGGGTACTTCACGACCCCAGTCATGATTAAAGTCATGATGATGTAGAGAAGGGTTGAAATGATCAGTGAAAAGAGAATCCCGCGCGGCAGGTTTTTGCTCGGGTTAATGGTTTCTTCAGCACTCGAAGAAACCGAATCAAACCCGATGAAGGAGAAGAAGACAATCGAAGCGGCCGGAATAATCCCCGCGGCCGTGTGGTTGTGAAGTGAGTACCAGCCAAAGGGACTGAAAGGTTTCCAGTTGGCGACTTTGATGGACCAAACGGTAAACAGAATGAAAAGGAGGATCACGCCCAGTTTAATCGCGACCATGATGGTGTTTAAGCGTTTGGTTTCGTTAATCCCCAGTGCAATCACCCAGGTGATTACCAAGACAATGACAAAGGCGGGGAGGTTAAAGACGGTGTGTACACCTGGGGTGGTTCCCGCGGCTGCGGTTAAGGCGGTGGGAATTTTAATCCCGATGTTTGCCAGGATGTTGACGAAGTAACCCGACCAGCCGACGGCCACGGTGGCTGATGCCAGCGCATACTCCAAAATCAGGTCCCAGCCGATGATAAAGGCGATTAATTCCCCAAAGGCAATGAAGGAATAGGTGTAGGCAGAGCCGGCAATTGGTGCCATCGACGCAAATTCTGCGTAACAGAGACCGGCAAAGCCACAACAAATGGCAGCCAGCAGAAATGAGATTGAGAGCGCGGGACCAGCCGTTAAGGCTCCCTTCCCGGTCAGCACGAAGATTCCGGTTCCAATAATGGCCCCAATTCCAAGCAGGGTCAGGTCCTTAGCGGTTAGGGTGCGTTTCAGGGGCGTAGTTTGGTTGAGCAGTGTAGCAATGTTTTTCTTACGAAAGAGACTGTTCATGAGCAATCCTCCTGTGAGTAAAATAAATTTTTCTAACGATAGCATGAACTTTAAATTAGTGTCAACATTTTGTGTACAGTTGTTCATGTTATAAAACAAAACATTAGGAGAAAGCTCCCACCATGAGCCGCCTACGGTTGACGGATTGCAAAACTAAAAAACCCCCCGTTACTAAGTTAGTAACGAGGGGTTTTTGCAAGTAGTTATTGGTGGTCGTGACGTTCGTCGTAGGCTTCGATATCACTATCGATTTTTTCGACGATGATGGGTTCGTCACCATCAGCAACGTCGACTGCTTGGTGTTTCAACCGTGGGAAAACCATTTTATCGGCCCAGCCGGTAATGTTTCCTTGGAAGAGGAAGGCAAAGATGGTTCCAATTCCGTAGAAGGTAAATTGTCGGGTCATTACGTAGGCAATCACGGCCATGATCGTTGGGGGAATGTAGGAAGCCCACATCGCCCGACCAGCGTTTCCCTTGAAGTATTTAAACCGCAGGATCTGCATCAGATCATCGGCCGGGTGCAAGACGAGGTTTACCCGTTGGTAGATTGAAATTGCGATCGCAATGAACGCCACCCCGATAAAGTTAATCAGGATGTAGATGGCGATTAGCCACCAGTCCCCGGCGTGCCCATCGGCCACCGGAATGTTGACGATGGGATTCATGTGAATCCCAAAGATGTCACCACCCACGAACAGGTTGTTAAAGAATTGGATTAAAAAGGAGAACGGCACCATGAAAATCACGTTTCCGATAGCCCGGCCCCAATCCCAGTGGCCCACCAGAATGGCATTTAGGATGGTAATCACAACTCCGAGAATTAAGAAGGCCCAAAAGAGGTTCCAGTGAAAGGCAATTCCCAGGTTTGTTTCAGCAGCGGTCCAGTAGGCCGAACCTAAAAACGATGGGAGCACTTTAGAACTAGAAACCAGCGTGAGCACGTTTCCCAAGGAGTTGATAACCAACGAAAGGGCAAAAAACATGATGGATGTCTTCATGGAAATGGTCCGCGGCGTTTTTTTCGGTTTTTGATTAGCCATGTTGGTCTCCTTTATGCCAATTATTTCAAGTTCGGGTTAACAGCAACGATGGTTTTACCAGTCTTTGGAGTAGAGTGGTTCAAAACCCCTTCCACTTCTTCTAACGAAATTACGTTAGCTTGGAATGGTTCAACCTTAACGGCACCGGATTCAAGTAATTCAATTGAATCAACGAAAGCGTGCGGGTTAATCATGGAACCCTTAACCGTTAATTGTTTTTTGAAGATTTCGTACGTGTTCATTGAGAACGTTTGACCAGGAGCACCAACCCCGAACATGAAGACTTGCGCCCCCTTGTTCGTGTGTTGAACGGCTTGTTCTTGCGTTTCGGGCTTACCAACGGCTTCGATCACGATGTCGTAGTTACCCGGAATGTCTTCCTTAGTCGTGTTTACGACGTTGGTTAAGTTTAATTGTTCTTTTTCTTGGGAAAGCAAGTCATCGTGACGACCAGTCATCGTGATGTTTTGGATTCCGTAAGCCCGTAATAATTGAGCAAACAGTTTAGCCATGTAACCATCACCAATGATCAAAGCAGTCATGCTGGGTTGAATGTCTTCCATGATGTGCATCGTGTGAACACCACATGAAACTGGTTCCGTTGAGCAAGCAGCTTTTAATGATAAGTCATCCGGAACATGGTAAGTTACTTCTTCTGGAGCAGTGAAGTATTGTTCCAAACCACCGTCACGAGTAACCCCAACGGCAGAAAGGTTGTCACATTCTTCGTAAAGACCGATGTGACAGTAGTGACACTTACCACAGTAGATGTTAGGGTCAACGGCGACCCGGTCGCCTTCTTTGAAGGCTTGCACGTTTTTACCAACGGCCCGCACGATTCCAGAGTTTTCGTGACCAAGGACAATTGGGGGAACGGCGTCAGCTGAACCGGGGAGACCGTTAAAGAGTCCCGTATCAGTTCCACAAATTCCCGTGTAGGCAGTTTCTACTAAAACTTCATCATCTTTGGGAGTTGGAACATCGCGTTCTTGGATTTCCATTTGTTGTTTGGCAGTCATTACCAAAGCTTTCATTTTGTCAGCCATAGTCATTCTCCTCATATAATAATCTAAAAAATAAAGTGATAATTTGAGCATGTTTACTAGTTGGAAGCAAACTCCATTGGGTGGGGGTTGCTTTTAACCAGAAATATTACTCGATGGTACACCTAAGAATATAAACCGTTTACATTATTATTGCAAGGGGTTTTAGTTAGATTTTCATAACCAAATTAATTTCACAAATGCAACTTTGTGCAAAACCAGATTAGCATCAATCAGAAGCTTCAATGGGCTAATTTGGTCGTCAAAAATTAGGAATTTTTTCACAAACTTACGTAACGAAGGTTTTTGGGATTTTTTAGTAAGCGCTTACACACACGTGGTATAATTAAGCAAACCAAGAGAAATGAGGTCATGAGATGGAGAAAAAAATCGTGGTGGTCGGTTCTACCAACGTGGATAAGGTTTTAAACGTACCTAAGTATGCCCTCCCCGGCGAAACGTTAGCGATTGACAGTTACCAACAAGCCCACGGCGGGGGCAAGGGAGCCAACCAAGCAATCACGGCTGCACGTTCGGGAGCCGTGACGACCTTCATTACTAAGTTAGGCAATGATGAGGATGGTCAAGCGATGGTAGCGGGCTTTGCGCGCGATCAGATTAACGTGGACCACCTAGTTACCACGGACCAAGCCCAAACGGGGCAAGCATACATAACGGTCTATCAGTCCGGCCAGAATTCAATTTACGTGTACGGCGGAGCTAACATGGAGTTGACGGCGGCTGATGTCAATGCCCAAGCGGACGTGATTGCCCAGGCAGACCGCGTGATCGCCCAACTGGAAATCCCCTTGCCTGCAATCCTCGCTGCTTTTCGGATTGCCAAGCAACACGGCGTGCAAACGATTTTAAATCCAGCGCCGGCCCGGGAGTTACCCGCAGAGTTATTGCGACTCACGGACGTCATCACGCCGAACGAGACGGAAGCTCAGACCCTGACGGGCATCGAAGTCACCGATGAGGTTTCGATGTTGGATAATGCGATGGCCTTTTTCAGCCTAGGAATTACGATGGTGATTATTACGGTCGGAGCAAAGGGCGCGTTCTATGCAACTCCGCAAGCGCACGGTTTTATTCCGGCCTTTAAGGTCAAAGCCATTGATACAACTGCCGCCGGTGACACTTTTATTGGAGCCTTAGCAACGCAATTAGATTTGGATAATCACAACATTGAAGATGCAATGCTGTACGCTAACCGTGCCTCGTCTTTGACGGTGCAAACGGCAGGGGCGCAAAATTCGATTCCTACGCGGGACCAAATCGTGGCCGCTAATCAAAAACGGACCCATTCAAAGGAACGGATCGAACGGGAAAAGCAACAGGCAGCGCAGTCCGTGGCGGCTTGGATTCCCGATCACATTGTGCTGGGGTTAGGCTCCGGGACCACGGCAGCTTACTTTGTGCAGGCCATCCATGACCGGATTGAAGCAGAGCATTTAGACATTGAGTGTGTCGCAACGTCGGTTGGCACCCAACAACTCGCAGAACAGTTGGGGATGCGGATGTTAGACGTCAATACGATTGATACCGTCGATATCACGGTTGATGGCGCCGATGTGGTGGACGACCACCTCGATGGGATTAAAGGCGGTGGGGCCGCGCTCCTGTTTGAAAAGCTGGTCGCTAACATGTCGAACCGTAACATCTGGATTGTTGATTCTAGCAAACCGCGCAAGTCACTCGCCGGGCAAATGTTGCCAGTCGAAGTGATTCCGTTTGGCGGCATGGGCGTCTTTCGCTACCTGCGTGACCACGGATATCAACCAGCCTTTTGCTTCCGGGACAATGGTGATATCCTCGCCACTGATTCTGGTAACTACCTGATTGACATCACGATTCCAAAGGGCGCTGATTTACCCGATTTAGCCGCGAACCTTAAGAAACAAACAGGCGTGGTGGAACACGGACTGTTTTTAAACGTCTGTGATGAACTGGTAATTGGTGGTGATGAGGTCCAGGTGATTAAGCGGAAAGCAACAAGTGTCTAGGGATTTGGGAATGAATTCAAACTCCAAACGGGGTGGGAGAATTAAAAGTTCTCCCACCCCGTTGTTTTTATCTAGGCCCTAGGTTAGACCCCTAAATAAATCGAAAAGTACATTAAGACCGTTCCGAGCATCACGAAGAGGTGCCAAAGCACGTGACCAAAGAGGATTCGTTTAAAACTGTACAGCACGGCGCCTACGGTAAAAGCAACGCCCCCCGCTAACAGGAGCCAAAAACTCAGATGGTTTAGACGTTGCCACAACGGGAGGGCATCCACTAGACAGGCCCAGCCCATCACCACGTAAATGACGGTGGAAACGACCGGGAAACGATTGCCATACATGGCTTTATAGATAATGCCGGAGAGCGCCATCAGCCAGATCACAAGCAAAGTAATCCAACCGAGCCAGCCCCCGATGGTTACCAAACAGTAGGGCAGGTAGGTTCCCGCAATCAAGATGTAAATGGCCGAGTGGTCAAAGATCTGGAAAACGTGTTTAGCAGGCGTAAACGAGAGGCTGTGAAAGAGGGTAGAGGCCAGGTAAAAGAGCATCAGAATTGAACCGTAGATGGCAAAGCAGGTGATTCTGAGGGCCCCGCCTTCTTGCACCCCGCGTAAAATGAGCAGGACTAAGCCGGCAATGCTCACTGTCGCCCCAATTCCGTGGGTCAGGGCACTGAGAATTTCATTGAGAATTTGGTAATCACGACTGTTACGAAAGTGGTTCAGCATAGGGCTCCTTCTTTATTGACAAGATTAATTTAGTTTCATGATACCAAAAAAGGAACCACAGGGGCGGTTCCTTTTTAACGAGTTGCTTTATGGTAGCCAGCAGCCTGCGCTTCCGCTTCGGAATCGAAGGAAACGATATTGCCACTGTTAATGTGATAGTTTGACTGGTCCGGAGTATGGTAAACCAGCGTGCGACTGTTACCAATGATGGTGACCGCAGAGTTTGGTTGCGGATCCGGTTTATCATTCGTGCTGGGCTCTGAAGTAGCGGTGGCCGGTTTTGGAGTCGGGGTTTGCACCGCCTGTGGTTGCCGGTGCCGGGCTCGTTGGTGGTGCTTTTTGTGGTGTGCCGTGCTAGGGTGATGCGTCTTAGCGTGGTGACTAGCGGCCTGTACGGACAGTTGGGGGGTTCCTGCACTACTGAAGGTTAGTAGGGTGATCCCGCTTATGATGAATATAAACACAGTATGAAAATGATGAATGATGAACAACTCCTCCATAAAATTAACCAAACACTAGCTTTTATGATAGCAATTGTTCGGAGTATTTTCCAGCCTAGGGTGTGACGAACGCGGGCTAGTTGTCACAAAATGATAATCTAAAAAAATTACCGGAGAGCTTTATGATAACCGGCAGCTTGGGCTTCTGCTTCGGAACTAAAATAGACGGTATTGCTACTACTGATTTTATAATTAGCCTGATTAGAGGTGTGGTAAGTCATGGTTCTACTATTACCAATTACGGGACCAGAAGCGCTATTAACTTTATCTGAATCATCTGATTGTTGATTGGATGGTGAAGTAGAACTTGGTTGATTAGCGTAATCGTTGCTTGTGTCTGATTGTTGGGAATTATTATTTTGATCCTGGTTAGAAGCAGAACTTGGTGTTGCTTGATTTTCAGCTTTATTGTCTTCGTTTGAAGGCTGTGCAGAAGCTGGTTCTGATTTTTCTGGCTTCTTTTGAGCGTCATTTTTTGAAGGTTGTTGCTGTTTTTCTTTTTTGTTGTCTTGATTCTTGTTGGTTTTATTGTCAGCTTTTTTAGTTGTTTTCTGCTGATGTTTTTTATGTTTAGTTGTGTGTTGATTCATTTTTGAATTTTCAGGTTTATTATTGGTAGTTGCTGCACTCGGAAGTGTAATTGTAAAAATAGCAATGATGGTTAAAATTAACTTTCTGATCCATTCCCTTTTTTTGGATTGATTCGTTCGATTTTTGAAGATTGTAAAGCCACAATAAAATATAAAGATGATAAAAATTAGGAATAGTAAACTATCTAAGGATTTCAGATTAAATGAGCCAATTAATAAGGAAAACCCAGCAACTAGTGTTCCGTAGGTAAGCCAAAAAATGGTAGAGTCGTGATTATTCTTGCTTTTAAAGTAAAATCCAACGATTATTAAAATAATTCCTAAGATAGCAAAAAAGATCATAATCTTATCTCCTTAATGAAAATTTAATTTATTTTCATTTAATCACAATCACTAAAAATTTCAATGCTTATAATAATTTAGCTGTATTGAAAAAATAGCTGACTTTAAGTCAGCTATTTTTTCTTTTACCACCCAATCTGATGGTCTGGTTTGGCAATCCGCCCCGCCTGTAAGTCAGCACAAGCAGTTTCAATGATTTGAAAGGCCCGGTGTAAGGTCTGTTCCGGAATTACCAGTGGTGGTTGGAACCGTAACACGTTGCCGCGGACGGTAATCATCAAGACGCCTAGTTCCAATAACCGGGTGATTAACATCGAAGCCGCGATTGCATCGGGTTGCTTTGTAGCGGGATTCACCACGTCAATCCCACCGTTGAGGCCATAGATGCGGACGTCTCCAATGAAAGGATACTGCTTACGTAAGTTGAGAAAGAACTCGCGGGCCGTCGCTCCTAATCGGGCACTTCGTTCGACCAGGTGTTCATCGGTAATGACGTCGAGAGTTGCGTTAGCCGCCGCCGTGGTGACCGGGTTGCCAGCGGTGGTGTAGACGTTTCCGGGCGCAGCAAGGGCGTCTATGACCGGAGCCCGGCCGAGGACCGCACTTAATGGTAGTCCAGAAGCAATTGATTTACCGACGGCAATGAGATCAGGATGGACGTTAGGAAAGTGGTCGATACTCCACATGGTTCCGGAGCGCCCTAGTCCCTGGTTAACTTCGTCAACGGCAAACAGAATCCCGTGTTTCTGACAGAAGTTATAGACCTGATCGAGGTAGCGAGCAGGGGCCTTACAAAAGCCACCGTCACCCTGGATTGCTTCGATTTCGACTAAGGCCGTTTCGTCGGCGGGAAGGTAGGTTTCGAAGGGTTGCTTGAAAGCGGCAAACAGCCGATCACAGAACTCCGCCTCAGTTTCGTGGGGTAACTGGTCCCAATGACTGGGGAACGGAACCTTAACGACGCCCGGTAATAACGGACCAATCTTGCGTGCCATGTTGAGGCTCACCGCCGAAGTGGTGATTGAACCGTACGTGGAACCATGGTAAGCGCCGGTGAAGCTCACCACGTTTTGCCGACCAGTATAGGCGCGGGCGAACTTGATGATTGCATCATTCGCATCCGACCCGGAGTTACCAAAGGCGACCTTAACGGGACCAGCAATCGGAGCCAGCGCGGTTAAGCGCTTGACCAATTCAATCTCTGGTTCAGTCGCAAAGTAGGCGGGGGTGTACTGGATTAAGCGGGCAGCCTGTTCCTGGATGGCATGAACGACGTGCGGATGCGCGTGTCCGGTGTTTGTGGATGAAGCACTGGAGAGTAGGTCAATGTAATCGCGGTTGTCAGCGTCGGTTAGGATGGCTCCCTTGCCAGACTTTAAAACGACATCAAAGAACTTGATGCGACTAGCGGGTGCCAAACCATGGGCTTCTTGGTGCAGTAGTGCTTGATTCTGTGACATAACGGTTCCTCCTCTAGAATTCCAATTAACACTGAAAAGCGCCTCCAGCTGGTGACTGGGGGCGCTTTGTAAAGGGCTGTTATGTGTAAATCAAGCCCGTCCCCACAGTTAGCAAGCTGTACGGACGGTGAAATGACGAGCTAGGCGTACCCCACTTTATCATCCGCATGCTTAACAATGACGGACAATAAAATGATCATTGTAGTTGTGGTGGGGGTCGCCATGCTTGTCACTCCTTTCAGTAATTTTTATTAGTATAGAACCAGCCTTACCAGCTGTCAATCCTTAATTTTTCTGGGGGATGATGTTGCATAACCCGACATCAACCCTAAACAAATGGAAATGAGCTTTCTATACTGAGAAAAACAGCGAAGGGGAGATTTACAATGTCGGTTAACGTGTTATTTATTTTTCTATGTTCGATTTTGGTCCTGCTGATGACGCCGGGCCTGGCGTTTTTCTACGGTGGGATGGTGCCCCGTAGAGACATTAACAATACTCTGATGGCGGTCTTCATCATGTGTTGTGTGCCGGTGCTTCTCTGGATCGTGTGCGGGTACTCACTCTCGTTTTCCGGGAATAACTGGAACCTGATCGGGAACCTACATAACTTCTTTTTGCACCACGTGAAACTGAACGCGGGAGCGCCGACCACCGGTGGTAGCATTACGAACGTTGCGTTCTTGATTTTTCAAATGATGTTTGCGGTGATTACGCCCGCACTGTTTGTCGGGGCCGTCGTGGAACGAATTAACTTCCGCTTTCTCTTATTATTCGTCGTGTTATGGTCACTCTTGGTGTACTATCCGTTGGTCCACATTGTGTGGGGTGGCGGTTTGCTCCAAAGCCTCGGCGTCTTAGACTTTGCCGGCGGGTTAGTCGTGCACATTAACGCCGGAGTGACGGCCCTGTTACTGGCGTACTTCTTAGGACCGCGGTTGATTCAGGAGAAGGGGAGTCCGAAGAGTTTGAGTTGGGTATTACTCGGAACGACCTTCCTCTGGATTGGCTGGTACGGGTTTAACGCCGGCTCCGCCTTTGCAATTAACGGGATTGCGATGCAGGCAATGCTTACCACCACGGTAGCAACCGCCACCGCCATGTTAATCTGGATCATCCTGGACGTGTTCACCAAACGCAACGCGACGCTGTTTGGAATTTGTTCGGGGGCCATTTGTGGATTAGTGGCCATCACGCCGGCCTGTGGGTACGTGTCGATTGAAAGTGCGATGGTTATCGGCGCGCTCGCTACGATGGCCAGCTACGGGTTTATTACCGTGATTAAGCCACTTTTGAAAGTCGATGATACGTTAGATGCCTTTGGTTGTCACGGGGTGTCTGGGATCATGGGCAGCGTCTTAACCGGCCTCTTTGCTAGCAAGGCGATTAACCCGGTGGTCACCCATAACGGCTGGTTAGCCGGCGGGAACTTCCACCAGTTTGGGATTCAACTCGGGGCAACGCTGTTTACGGTGGTCTTTACGGTAGTGGTCGTAACGATCATTGTGCTGGTCTTGAAACAGATCATGAGCATGCGGATGCGTCATGAGGAAGAAATCGTGAAACGAGAACTGACGGAATCATAATGCTTAATCCAGACCGATTAAAGCTAGAATGATGATTAATTGTAAGTTTGCATTTTCAAAAAAACTATCCTAGGCTGTAGTTATAAACTGATTGGCTCAGGAGCTTGCACTCGAGGTTTTATGGAGCCGTTGCTAACCATTAATGCTTTAAAGTCAACCATTTTATCAATTATTTGAGCATTTCAATTCTAAACTTGAAATGTTCTTTTTTATTGCCAAATCCTTACATTGTACAAATGTATTTGATATAATCGATGATTGGAATCAACTTTCATTACATAGTTGTTTTTTGATAAGTCTAGTTATAAAAAAGGAGGACGTTGATGGTACTAGATGCTAAGACGGAAGCCCTCGTATGGAGGACCCTTAATCAAACCCGGGGCAAGATGGAACCGCTGGAATACAAAAATTATGTGTTTGGGATTATGTTCTATCAATATTTATCTAAGCAAGCACAAGCTTGGTTGCAAGCCCACGCTCCCGCTACCAGCTTGAAAGCAATCTGGCAAGCCCAGCCCGCGCAAATTACTGCTAAGATGCAAAGTCAGCTTGGGTATGTAATTCAACCCGGTGACTTATTCTCTGACTGGCAGGCTGCGATTGAAGCTGGTCAATTTAAGCTTGAGATGATGCAAACAGCACTAACGCGATTTCAACAGCGGATTGCTCCCGTCGCCAACGCGGCGTTGTCTGGGATTTTTGCGGACCTGGATTTAACCGCTACCCGGCTGGGAAACACTGCTAAAGCACGGACGGCTACCATTACCGACATGATTAAATTGATGAGTGAAATCGAGTTAGATGATGACTCGGATGTGCTTGGTGATTTGTATGAATACCTGATGGGAATGTTTGCAACTCATGCAGCCACCAAGACGGGTGAATTTTATACGCCACAGCCAGTTTCAGAAATCATGGCCCAGATTGTCACCGCGGGTCATGAGGAAGCTACAAACTATCGCTTGTATGATCCAACCATGGGGTCTGGATCATTACTGCTAACGACTGCTAAGCATTTGCAACACGCTAAGCAACCGGGGACGATTCAGTATTATGGTCAAGAATTGCTGACGACCACGTATAATTTGGCCCGGATGAATCTCATGATGCATCAAGTAGACTATCGGGATTTTCACTTGCGAAATGCCGACACGCTCACTCGCAGTGGGACTTTGGAAACGGAAGGCACAGTTAATGAGTCCTTAAAATTTGATGCGGTGATGGCGAATCCCCCCTATTCACTCCGATGGGATAATCAAAATCGGGAAAATGAGCCCCAGTTTGAAATGGGCATCGCTCCCAAGTCGAAAGCAGATTATGCTTTTTTATTGCACGGCTTGTATCATTTGAAGCAAACCGGGAGAATGGCGATTGTCCTCCCCCACGGAGTGCTATTTTGCGGTGGGGCCGAAGGTAGAATTCGTAAGCAGCTCCTAGAACACCATCAGATTTCAGCGGTGATTGGCTTACCAGAAAAAATTTTTACTAATACGGAAATTGCAACCGTGATTTTGGTTTTAGAAAAACAACGAGAGCGTGATGATGTACTGTTTATTGACGCTTCCCATGACGGCGTCAAAATTAAAAAGCAACACCAATTACGGCAACGTGATGTTACGCAAATTGTAAAAACCTATTTGGACCGAACAGATGTTGATAAGTACGCCCATGTCGCTAGTTTGAATGAGATTCGAGCTAATCACTACAAACTAAACATTAATCGGTATGTAGATGCGGTGGAAACTGCAGTTCCGGTCAATGTTGCAAAGGTCGCCACTGAAATGCAAGAACTGCATCAACGCGAAAAGCGATTAATTCGGGAACTTAATGGCATGTTGAATAATTTAAGTGGGAGTACTGCGGAAAAGCAAAATGAATTAAGGTTAATTAAGAAAGTGTTAAGGTGATCAGCTTGAAAAATGTTCCAGAAATTAGATTTCAAGAATTTTCTGCTCCTTGGGAACAACAACAATTAAGTCAGGTTACGGTTAACTTAGATGTTAAGCGAATTCCAATTGCTAAAAGTAAGCGAATTCCCGGCACGACTCCCTATTATGGCGCAAATGGTATTCAGGATTACGTTCAAGGCTTTACCCACCAAGGGAAATTTATTTTAATTGCTGAAGATGGGGCCCGGGATGTTAATGATTATCCAATTCAGCTGGTAAGTTATAGGATTTGGGTTAATAACCATACGCACGTCCTTGCCCCGAAAGAAACAGTAGATTGGTGGTTTATTGGGATGAGTTTGCACAAAGTCAACATGCGCCCGTATCTTACTGGGACAGGCAGAGTGAAGCTAACTAAAGCGGATCTACAGAGAATCACAATTACGATGCCGACTCGGGCTGAACAAACTAAAATTGGGGCGTTCTTTCAAACATTCACCCAACTTATTACTGTAAAACAGCGTAAGCTTGCTAAGTTGCGACAGCTAAAAAAGGCGTTACAACGCCATCTCTTCCCTGCTCCCGGCCAGTTAACCCCGGGCTTTAGATTTGCTAATTTCGCTGATAATTGGCAACAGCGAAAACATCATTTTTCCTGCAAAAATTTAAAAGTAACTAAAAAACACCAAAATCATAATTTAGTCCTTTCCTCATGAAAATTAGACAAACATCTAATTTTTGTGGTTAGCCTTATGATTTTGGTGTTTTTTAGTTAGTTTAATTTTGACATTTGGTGCATAATTTTCTCATTATCCTTGGCTTCTAGCTCACGAATAATGTGAATATAAGTTTCCTGAGTAGTCGTCATGCTAGAATGACCTAGTCGTTCGGCTACCGTAGCAATTGAAACATCTCCAAACAAGAGCAAGGAAGCATGGGTATGACGGAGCCCGTGGACGGTGATAACTGGGATATCGGCTTGCTTGCATAATAATTTTAAATGATTGTTAATCGTAGAATTAAAAATCCGTTTGTTGGAAATAAAAATGGGTTTCTCTGGTGGCATTCCGTGAATTAGCAACGAAAATTGCATGGATAATTGCCAGTCTAATTGGATGCTACGCACAGAAGCTTCATTTTTGGTTTTTTGAAAGCCCCCCTGAATGGATTTATAGTCCCAGGTTTTATTAATGCGAAGCATTTTGGAATTAAAATCAAAATCATTTGGAGTAACGGCAAGGGCTTCTGAAAAACGAAGGCCAGTTTTAATGATTAATAGTAAAAACCAGTCCCAATTAATTTCGTTACCTAAGTCCAACTGCTGGATCAATTTTTTTAGTTCAGCTTCATTTAAAAATTTTAATTTCTTTTTCCGGGGAGTTTTACCTTTAATGACTGCATTTCTGGTAGGGTTACTGGGAATTAGCCCTTCGTCAACGGCATCTAAAATCGCACTTTTAATTTGGTGATGAAAATCTAAAGTAGTCTGGTGTTCATGCGTAACGGCATATTCGTTAATAATTTCTTGATAGGTCCGTTTGGTTAGATCCTTTAAATATAAAGTGGGCGCAATTCTGCGGACCCATTTTAAGCTACTTCGATATTTATTAAGAGTTACGTCGCGGACGGCGTCTTGTTTATAGATTTTAATCCAGTCAGCAAGATACTCGTAAAATAATTGTGATTCTTTGTTTTTAGTCATTTCATAAGCTCCCTTGATTATCATACTGTGCACAAATAAATGCACCAGTAACATTATCTAGGAATATTTGCATTTATAAAATCATTTTTTGCAAAAGTGCTTTTTTTAAGCCTTCTAACTTGGCTATTTTCTGGTTAGTAATGGTGATTTGTTGATCCACTATGGTTAGAAGATCGGCAATCATTTTTTGTTCCTGATAGCTACCAAACTTTAATTTCATTTCAGCTAATTGTTCGAATGATAATGTATCGCGAATTCCACGATTTGATAATCTACGTCGTTGGTTAATAAAAGCATCTGTTTGTAACCATTCCCAAAAATATTGATCGTTGATACCTGGGATGGTATAGAACGAGACATATAATGGTGATACCAAACAAGCATGTGAACCGGTTTTATAAGCAATTGAGCCTACGTTAATTCGAGATGGATTGTAAGCAAAATAACCGGGGTTAACAATATAGTAGTTGCTTAAATTGGTTGGTGACAGTGAAGCATTTGGAAATTGACTGGTTTGTTTAACAAAACCAGATTGATTTGAAATTGATTCCACGTTGTTTAGGGTTGACTGTTTGTTTTTAGTTGTGTTGCGAATAATTAAATTAGCGATGTCTTGCTGTTGCCAATTATCAGCGAAATTAGCAAATCTAAAGCCCGGGGTTAACTGGCCGGGAGCAGGGAAGAGATGGCGTTGTAACGCCTTTTTTAGCTGTCGCAACTTAGCAAGCTTACGCTGTTTTACATCTACAATTAAAAGTGATTGGTTGATTAAAAATAACTGGGGTCTGGATAATTTGTGAAAGGCTAGTTTAGAAGCTACTGCGTACGGTCGTTTTGAAATTGAAGAATTAATTTTTGACTGCTCGTCTTGTTATAAAAACAAGGCGGGCAGTTTTAATTATTTATAGGTTTATTTTGCGAGCGTTAGGTTTTGCAATCGTATGTTGTACAAACAATGATTGCATAAAATCATCTTTAATCATATAGTGTGGGCAGTTATATATATAACCATTTTTATATTTTTGGCTCTAGTTAATTAAGGAGGAATTTTTATGCCGTTTAAAGACAGCAAAATGCATTATAAAATGTACAAAGCTGGGAAAAGATGGTTATTTAGTGCCATTACGGTAACTGCTATTTCTGCCAGTTTTTATTCATTCAATGTTAATGATGTGCACGCTGATACTAGTTCTTTACCCACCCAAGCGACGGCCGATTCCGGTGGTAGTTCTAATCAAGCGCAAAATAAGCTTGGGCAAGAACAGCAAGCTCCTGCCAAGCAACCGGCAGCGGTTCAACCACAAGTTGAGCCAGCTGCTCCGAAACCGAATGTCACTACGCCGGGTAGTGATTCAAATCCCACTAAAAACCCTGAACCAGCACCATCCACGACTGATTCTGCTGGCCAAGCCAGTTCAAAAACGACTGACCAGACCAGTAATGAACCGACTGTAAGTCAGCAGGGAAACCAGTCTAATTCTAAAGCAGACGAGCTGGATTCAAAAAGTACAGGTAAAACTGAGGATAAGCAAGCAACCGCTCAACAGGCGCTTACTCCGGTAAATCAAGCCCAACCAGCGGATGAATCAGCAACCACCAAGACCGATGTGCCAGCACCTGAGGCAGCTAAGCCGGAACCAGCCGTTCCAGAGTCGCAGACTGATTCCACCAGTGCACCAAGCTCCACCGCGCAAACCGCTTCTGAAAGCGAAGCCAAGGCTACGAACCCAGTTGCGAACCCAGTTACGAATCAAACAAAACAAGCAGTTGAGCAAATTAAGGCTGCCCAAACTAATTTAGCTAGTAACGTAGTTGATGAAAATGGATTAAAAATTGAAGTTGGTGATCCGGATTATGGCGGTCGTTGGACTGATCCAGATGCAAATCACTATACCTTTCAATATGACCGAGTAGTTAAGGGATTTAACCAAGCCAATGGAGTTCGCACGATCGTGTTCTCGACGGATCGAAATGGCGATGGAACCTTATATGTTTTTGAACTGGATGACGATAATCGGATTATCGGGCAGTACGTTCTGCAAAGAGATCCGGCTGGTCGACAAACGAGACAAGACTCGAAAAACTTAGAGGATTTCTATTACAGTAATAATGGTGATTTTACCGGGGGACTTGATACTAGTTCTTCCTCGCCAATTCGGTTTAACCGAGACTGGATGCTGGCTGATCACAATGGGAGCAAAATTGACTTAGGAATCGAAAAAGTGCAAATTCCACGCAACGTGGAGCATACGGTCCGCTACGTTGATCAACAGACGCACCAAACAGTTTATGAATCACACTTTAATGGCTTGACCGGGCAAGACTTTAAGGTAACGGGATTACCTAATAAAGTTAAAGATGGTTATTACTATATTAGTCAAATCCCAGATAATGCGAGTGGTAGTATTTCACCGTTTGGAAAAGTGGGGACGGTGTGGACGACCCATTATGGAGATGGATCTGTCCTCAAAATCACGGAAACTGATGATCATGGTGGAATGGACGCGCGCCTTTACAGTCCCGATGGAACCCAGTATGGCGAAACTTATCACATTGATGCTAACTACAAATTTAACGATCAAACCCGAGAATATGGTTGGGCAGTCCAAAATCGCAACCATGATGCTAGTTTACCTGGAACGGGATTCTACGCCCTTTATCCAATCTATGTTCCACAGACTAGAAACATCGTTTTTGAAATTAATAAATTAAGTAAGTTAGTTCCAGTTGACAAGCAAGGAAATCCGATTGACAACGGAAATCATGATGTTCCCTATACCCTTGATCCTAATGATCCAACGAAGGCTAACCCGACTCCATTGCCAAACATTCCAGGGTACGTTCCGTTAGATCCAAATGATCAGAGTAAAACGACTACTCCGGGAACCAAAGTCCCAATTACCAATCCTGGAGCAGAAACCCGGGTGCCCTATGTAGTTGATCAGCAAAGTGCTGTGATTCACTATATTGATGATCAGGGGAACGAACTCCACACCGATCACGTTAGCGGCAAGCTCAATGAAAAGTCTAATTATTCACCTGCTGATGAAACTAAAAATTTGGAAAATCAGGGCTACAAACAAATTAGTAGTGATTTTCCTGAAAATGGGATTATTCTTTCTTATAACGATGGCAATCAATTAGTCTATACAATTAAGTTTAAGAAAACGGTCGAACAGATAACCGATAATTCAGGAGTTTCAGACGTTACCATTAAGTATACTTATGGCGATGGCCCACAGGCAGGAAAGCAGGCCGCTGCCGATAAGACTTTCCGGTTTACTTATCACCGATTCGGAACTAGAAACCTTGAAACTAATAGCATTACCTGGGGTAACTGGATTCCAAATGAAGATAATAGTTATGATGTTCCGTCACCGCAAATTGATGGTTATACTCCAGATAAACCACGAGTAGTCTCGCAAAATGTGCTTGAAGGTACTGAAGAAACGGTTATTGTTCGCTACATTACTAATTATGAAAAAGCAACCGTTCAATATATTGATCAGGATGATCACGATAGAGTTATTAGTAGTGATACGTTAACGGGTAAGTTTGGGGATACGTCGGACTACTCCACAAAGACGAAGATCGCTGACCTCGAAAAACAAGGTTACGAACTAGTAAACGATGGCTACACGCCAAACTACAAGTTTGGGACGGATGAACCGACGTTCAAGGTAACGTTGAAACACAAGACGAAGACGGTGACGCCGGATAATCCAGGTCAACCAGGACAACCAGTTGACCCGAACAATCCGGAAGGACCAAAATACCCGGATGGAACGGACGAAAGTCAGTTAGTGAAGAACATTACGCGGACGATTCACTACCGGTACGCGAACGGGCAAACGGCCGCTAACGACGTAACGGAAACGGTGAAGTACACGCGGAGCCTGACGTTTGACCAAGTAACCGGAAAGATCATTGAAACCGGCAAGTGGGAAAGCGACAAGGACAGTTACGACGAAGTAAACTCGCCAGCGATCCCTGGTTACACGGCTGACCAACCGACGGTTGGGGCGGCTACAACGACTCCGGATGATCAGGATCGTGAAGTTACGGTTACGTACCACGCTAACGACGAAAAAGCCCACGTTGTTTACGTTGATCAAGATGAAAACAACAAGACGATTAGTAGTGATACGTTAACGGGTAAGTTCGGGGATACGTCGGACTACTCCACGAAGACGAAGATCGTGGACCTTGAAAAACACGGTTACGAACTAGTAAACGATGGCTACACGCCAAACTACAAGTTTGGGACGGATGAACCGACGTTCACGGTCACGTTGAAACACAAGACGAAGACGGTGACGCCGGATAATCCAGGCCAACCGGGACAACCAGTTGACCCGAACAATCCGGAAGGACCAAAATATCCGGATGGAACGGACGAAAGTCAGTTAGTGAAGAACATTACGCGGACGATTCACTACCGGTACGCGAACGGGCAAACGGCCGCTAACGACGTAACGGAAACGGTGAAGTACACGCGGAGCCTGACGTTTGACCAAGTAACCGGAAAGATCATTGAAACCGGCAAGTGGGAAAGCGACAAGGACAGTTACGACGAAGTAAACTCGCCAGCGATCCCTGGTTACACGGCTGACCAACCGACGGTTGGGGCGGCTACAACGACTCCGGATGATCAGGATCGTGAAGTTACGGTTACGTACCACGCTAACGACGAAAAAGCCCACGTTGTTTACGTTGATCAAGATGAAAACAACAAGACGATTAGTAGTGATACGTTAACGGGTAAGTTCGGGGATACGTCGGACTACTCCACGAAGACGAAGATCGTGGACCTTGAAAAACACGGTTACGAACTAGTAAACGATGGCTACACGCCAAACTACAAGTTTGGGACGGATGAACCGACGTTCACGGTCACGTTGAAACACAAGACGAAGACGGTGACGCCGGATAATCCAGGCCAACCGGGACAACCAGTTGACCCGAACAATCCGGAAGGACCAAAATATCCGGATGGAACGGACGAAAGTCAGTTAGTGAAGAACATTACGCGGACGATTCACTACCGGTACGCGAACGGGCAAACGGCCGCCAACGACGTAACGGAAACAGTGAAGTACACGCGGAGCCTGACGTTTGACCAAGTAACCGGCAAGATCATTGAAACCGGCAAGTGGGAAAGCGACAAGGACAGTTACGACGAAGTAAACTCGCCAGCGATCCCTGGTTACACGGCTGACCAACCGACGGTTGGGGCAGCCACAACGACCCCGGATGATCAGGATCGTGAAGTTACGGTTACGTACCACGCTAACGACGAAAAAGCCCACGTTGTTTACGTTGATCAAGATGAAAACAACAAGACGATTAGTAGTGATACGTTAACGGGTAAGTTTGGGGATACATCGGACTACTCCACGAAGACGAAGATCGCAGACCTTGAAAAACACGGTTACGAACTAGTAAACGATGGCTACACGCCAAACTACAAGTTTGGGACGGATGAACCGACGTTCACGGTTACGTTGAAACACAAGACGAAGACGGTGACGCCGGATAATCCAGGCCAACCAGGACAACCAGTTGACCCAAACAATCCGGAAGGACCAAAATACCCGGATGGAACGGACGAAAGTCAGTTAGTAAAGAACATTACGCGGACGATTCACTACCGGTACGCGAACGGGCAAACGGCTGCCAAAGACGTAACGGAAACAGTGAAGTACACGCGGAGCTTGACGTTTGACCAAGTAACCGGCAAGATCATTGAAACCGGCAAGTGGGAAAGCGACAAGGACAGTTACGACGAAGTAAACTCGCCAGCGATCCCTGGTTACACGGCTGACCAACCGACGGTTGGGGAGGCCACAACGACCCCGGATGATCAGGATCGTGAAGTCACGGTTACGTACCACGCTAACGACGAAAAAGCCCACGTTGTTTACGTTGATCAAGATGAAAATAACAAGACGATTAGTAGTGATACGTTAACGGGTAAGTTTGGGGATACGTCGGACTACTCCACGAAGACGAAGATCGCGGACCTTGAAAAACACGGTTACGAACTAGTAAACGATGGCTACACGCCAAACTACAAGTTTGGGACGGATGAACCGACGTTCACGGTTACGTTGAAACATAAGACGAAAACGGTGACGCCGGATAATCCAGGCCAACCAGGACAACCAGTTGACCCAAACAATCCGGAAGGACCAAAATACCCGGATGGAACGGACGAAAGTCAGTTAGTAAAGAACATTACGCGGACGATTCACTACCGGTACGCGAACGGGCAAACGGCCGCTAACGACGTAACGGAAACAGTGAAGTACACGCGGAGCTTGACGTTTGACCAAGTAACCGGCAAGATCATTGAAACCGGCAAGTGGGAAAGCGACAAGGACAGTTACGACGAAGTAAACTCGCCAGCAATCCCTGGTTACACGGCTGACCAACCGACGGTTGGGGCGGCCACAACGACCCCGGATGATCAGGATCGTGAAGTCACGGTTACGTACCACGCTAACGACGAAAAAGCCCACGTTGTTTACGTTGATCAAGATGAAAATAACAAGACGATTAGTAGTGATACGTTAACGGGTAAGTTTGGGGATACGTCGGACTACTCCACGAAGACGAAGATCGCGGACCTTGAAAAACACGGTTACGAACTAGTAAACGATGGCTACACGCCAAACTACAAGTTTGGGACGGATGAACCGACGTTCACGGTTACGTTGAAACATAAGACGAAAACGGTGACGCCGGATAATCCAGGCCAACCGGGGCAACCAGTTGACCCGAACAATCCGGAAGGACCAAAATACCCGGATGGAACGGACGAAAGTCAGTTAGTGAAGAACATTACGCGGACGATTCACTACCGGTACGCGAACGGGCAAACGGCTGCCAAAGACGTAACGGAAACGGTGAAGTACACGCGTAACCTGACGTTTGACCAAGTAACCAGCAAGATCATTGAAACCGGCAAGTGGATTTCTCAGGGTGGTAGTTGGAACGAAGTGAAGTCACCAGTGGTTAATGGCTACTACACTAAAACTCCAGTAGTTAATGCTGTTACGGTTACCCCGGAAACGCAAGATGCTGAAGTCACAGTTATCTACCTACCACTAGGTCACTTAGTTCCGGATGTTCCGGGATCTAATCCGGAAATCTATCCTAACGATCCGAATGATCCAAGTAAGATCAACGATCCGTTGATTCCAGATATTCCTGGTTACACGCCGGTTGACGGAAATGGGAACAAGTTGGTTCCTGGAACGCCTTATCCAATTGCACCAGAAAATATTGGAAAAGATACCCCAATTCATTACATTAAAAATGAAGTTCCAACGAAACCAGTGGAACCAACCCAACCAACTCCGGATCAGCTAGGTGAGCCACAACAGCCAAGCACTCCGGTTCAACCCGATGCACCCGTTCAGCCACAACCGGCTCAACCAATGGCGCCAGCACCAGTAACTCCAAAAGCTACGTCGGCACCACAAAAGCAAATGTTGCCACAGACTGGTGAAGACCAAGCAACTGGGATTTTGAGTATGATTGGGGCATTGTTACTAGCGTTCCTTGGAATCTTTGGTTACAAGCGTCGTGAAGAGAAATAATCCAATCTAAAGAGGTGATAAAAACTGCGTAGCGCATAAAGCTCAGCTACCAAGGATTTAATAAAAAAAAATATGATTTCATTTTTAAGGATTTATGCCGATGGTTATTCGGGATAAATCCTTTTTTATTTTTTGAAAATAACCGAGCACCTCAGTAACCCCCAAATGTAGTGAGAAGTAACTATGATCAAAATAACGGATAAATTATTATAATCTTTTTTATTTTACACCAACTGATGGTGATTAATTAAGAATTCAAATTTTTATAGAGTAACATAGTAAGGTTCGATGTGGAGGAAGCCGAGCACCGTCAAGGCAAAGTCATTAAGTTAGTGGGCAGGACGCGAACCGTTTGAATTTACGGAGCTGTTTTCGCCGTTGCCCTTGCCTTGCTACGGACGCATTTTCAGTAATTAACAAGTCGGCAACGTGGTTGGCAAAGAATGGGTTTGAATGTCATTCCAAGCTGGCAGAAGCTTTCTGGGCAACCTTGCCTTTAATAATCATGCTCAAGATGACTTGGATACTAAAATTTATCTTGAACTGGTATTAAGTCATCTAACTGATCATGAACAACGATTATTACAGTTATTGTATATAGATGGAAAAACGATTTTGTTAATTTCCGCAGAACTAAAGGTATCTCGCAAAACTTTTTATCAATGGTGGAAAAGCATCCAACAAAAATTAATTTCAATTCTGGGTAACACATTTATGAGAAGAAAAGTTGGTTAAAAACGACTGCAACGTACACGATGGTAGGATTAGGACACTAAAAAGGAATGCGACGTGGTTTTGAAAACCTTACTGATGATCTAACTGCTTACCAAGTGAGTTTGGGGAGATTTTAGCGGAACTAACCGGCGATACGGCGTAAACAGGAGGATTTTATATGAAAATTTTATAATTAGTATTGTATTCAAGACGGAACAATACAAGGTTCGGACGTTACAATTGAACTATGCAAATCAGAATTCAGAAGTGGCAAAAGTGGAAGATTTGATGAATCTAATTTCAGCTTTGGAAATGTTTAAAAAGGATGGAATAAATCTTTATGCTACTCCGGTGGCTACCCGATATGCGGAAAATAGTAAGTACCCAATTTTTGGATATTTTAAGCAAGTTGCATAAACAATGTTAAAATTAGTCATATAATTATATTATTAAAAATAAAATATATTTTTAGAATAAATTCATGGAGGATTTGATGTATTCTAATAACTCAAATAAAAAAATAGGTTTTCTTTTCGGGGCAGGTGCTGAAATGAGTTATGGTATGCCTAGTGGAAGTAAGTTTGCATTAGATATATTTCGACAACCGGTAACTGAAAGTAAAGATAAATTAAGAACAATGAGGGAAAATGTTAATGCTAGCTCAAATTACGCATCAACATGGTTACCTAAAGATTATGGAAAGAAAAGTATATCATCCTATGGGAAATCTGTATTCAATACAATAATTAAAGATACTATTGGGAATAACAGAAAATTAATAATAGAAAAAATAAATAATTTTGATACTCTGGCACAAAAAGCTATTAAAGATGTATTTACTGAAAATGACAATGATAATAATTCTGATAGTATCAGCCAGACAGATAAATTTAAAAAAATTATTGCAGAAAAGTTAAAAGATAAAGAAGACGATAAAGGACATAAAATTAAAATAGAGAATATGCATTTATCTCAACTTATTTAATATGATAAATTTTTTGATGATGGAAATGAATTGTTTGAAAGTGATTACTTTGGGATGCTTATATTCTACTATAAATATAACGATTTTAATGACTCAATAAATATTAAAAATTTTTTAAGGGATCTTTTAACTGCAATTTTCCAATTACAGCTTGGAGCATTGAGTGAAAATATTTCAAGACAAACTGAAGAATCTGTTTTTGAAAAAAATGAATTAAATCTTGATTTTTTCGATGATCTCGGAGGTACTCTAAATATTAATTATGATGCTGCTGGTATTGCTGGACTTAATTTACTCTCTGAAAGCTATGATGATAAATTATATCCAGATCCAATTATTAAAGTAGCTTATAAAATAGTTGAACAAATATATGCTGATGTTATTGATTATAAAACGTTGATTGATTCAAATTGGCATTATTTATATAACCCTAAAAACGAGTGGGCAAAGTTTTCTAAAATCGTAGTGTTTCTTTACACTGTTAGAGATTATATAGAAAAAAAGTCTAAGCACATGAGAATAAATAAGGGTGGTTACTACTCAGATTTACATGATCATTCATCTTTAATTAATGTTATTGCGACAACTAATTATAGTAATTTTATTGATGAAGCTTTGAATGAAGGTAAAGAAGACAAAGATAAAAAAAATATACTTTTTTTAAATGGAGGTGTAGATATTTACTATGATCCATATATAAACTCATTAGTTAATAAATCGGATGAAAATGATCATATAATTGTTCCATTATTATTTACACAAAGTGGAACAAAGCCAATGACATCAATCGATATGCTTAAAAAATATGTTGACTTTTTTGATAGATTAAAAGCCTCTGATTATATTTGTTCCGTTGGATTTGGGTTTCATCCTGATGACGAACATATAAACGGTATAATTAGAACTTTAATAACTAGATTTAAAAAGAAGTTAGTTATTATCGATGTTAGTTCAGATGATTTAGATAAAAAAAGGACAAAATTAGCTGAAAAATTAAAAATAGAAGAAAAAAATAATATAAAATATATAAGAGTTAATGCTAATACTAGATGTAACAATGAAGGACAGAAATGGATAGATTTGTTAGAAGAGGAAAAATTTGAATAAGTCAAATTACAAATTTATTTCTAACGGTCTTTAAAAACCGTAATTGTAGTACAATAATAATGAATTTTTAACTGCCACTTATTAATTAACTCTAAGGCTTCAAAAAGTTCATCATCAGAAACATTTTCAAATTTAGTTTGCTTTGGGAAAAAACATCGTAATCTTCGGTTGAAATATTCATTACTACCTCTTTCCTAAGGCGAATAGGCGTAACAGAAATAAACATCCACCTTATATTTACTTTGTAATACCTGATTAACCATAGAATTCTTTGTTGTGGTCGACTGTAATCGATTTAACGTTTGAACCAAAAATGTCCATGAATTTTTCAAAAGCAGTGTTTAATGACGATTAAGTTCAATCAGAAATTTTAATTGCTCAAAGTAAGCTGGAACTTCGTTCAACAAAGGTTGCTAAACTGTTTTTAGCTTTTCCACGTTCAGATAAACCTGGATCTAATTCTTAGTGACCTAAGTCACCGCAATCATTAATATCGTTAGGTCTGGTTTCAATGGTTTGATTGATTTTGAAGGTTCCACGCTTATCTGATTTTCGCTTTCGTCTAACATTTTGATTAGGTAAACAAGCTAAACTGAAATCAATCCAACCGCGGTTTAACCAATTATAAATAGTGACCGTATCTACTCCATAAAAACGTTTAATCAAGGCTGGTGACCACGTTAATTTCAACTGATTCTCCACAACTTGTTTTAACGAAACAGTTAATTTGGTTTTTCTACCACATTATTTTTTCCGTTTATAATCTGCATCAGCTTAAGTTAATCCTGGATTATAAGTAGTTAATCACGATAGTTCATAATGAATCGTTGATTTAGAAAAAACTATTTTATCAGTCATTTCACGAAGTGAAAGGCCTTCATTAACTAATTGTGTTAACGCACCGCGATCATAAGATGCTAAAATGGAATATCTCCTTACTGGTTTTTTTTGGTTAATACCATTGTAAGTTATTACTTTATTTTTTTATTTTATTTAGCGTTTGAAACAATTATAGAATTTGCGTAAGTAAATACAATATTTTTATCATTTTTTGTTACCTCAAATATTACTTTAAATAGTCGTATTCACTAATTAGATGGTTTTCCTCCAATTTAAAATAAATAGCAAAAGAAATTGAGGTGTACCCCATAAGTTAAAGTAAATATTTGTCGCGATTAGGCGGCTTGTTTCTGATATTTTATCGGCGACAAGCCGCCTAATTTTGTTTGAACTCGTTCCGTGTTGTAATAATTAATCCATTTTTTGATTTTCACAATTAATTCCTCAGAGGAATTGAATTGTTTAAGATTGCCAATTTCTACTTTCAATTTGTTGAAGAAACTCTCAATACAAGCGTTATCTAAGCAACAACTTCTTCGTGACATACTTTGTGTAATTTTAGCTTTTTTAAGCTCCATCCGCCATCGTCGATGGCGATATTGCCAACCCTGATCAGTATGAAGCATTAGCTTATAACCGGTTTTAGGTAGCTTAAGCCGAAGATCTTCCAGTGGTTTAACTGCAAATTTTAAATCAGGACTTTCATCTGTGATTGAATAAGTCAAAATTTGATTGTTATATAGATCCATAATTGGTTCCAAATAAACCTTTTCTCCGTTTTTAACTTTAAATTCTGTTACATCTGAAACCAGCTTTTGATATGGTCGATTACTATAAAACCGACGGTTTAATTTGTTTTTAACTCGTTTCCCTTCTGGTCCCTTGGAAGAATCATATTTCCTAATTTTTTTCGTGTATCCAATTCCGAAAATATTTAGTTCATTCATGATTCTTTTAACCCGCTTATGATTAATTTTAAGTTGGTATTTGTTTTTTAGGATAGCAGTAATCCGTAGGATTCCTAAGTGTTTATCTTCACTCCAAATCCGATAGATTAAGTCATTCAAATTGATTTCTTTGATATTACAATTTTTAAATTTACGTTTCCAGTAACATAAGGTATTCATATTGATTGGAACAACTTTTAAGATATCAACTAATCTAAATTCCGCCTCGAGTTGGCATACTACTTGTGCTTTTTGTCGGTTGGTTGCTTCATCGAGGCGAATAATTTTAAAGCTTTATTTTTAATACGAAGCTCTAAATTTTCTTGTTCTAATTGTTTAATTTTGTTTTGTTCTGGAGTTAATTCTTGCTTGTTTTTCTTTTGTTTTGTCATTTTGGGTTCCCGTCCTTTTTTTAAAGACAATAACCCATTTTGACCATTTTGGCGATATATTTTTTCCCATTGATAAATTTGAGCGATTCCTAAATATCCAAATTTTTTAGCTATTTGAATATAAGAGGCATTATTTCTGATTTTATATTCAGTAAGCATGATTCTAAAGGAAGCAGTTACTTGGGGTGGTTTAAACAATACATCTGAACCGAAGGTTCTAAACCCACTGATTAACATTCTAAGTGCCATACTATTGAATACATATTTTTCTCTTATATATCTACGAGACTTGTTTTCATAAAAATACTGCATCATTGCTTTATACTTCATTTGTTTTGAAATTTTAGTCATAAAAAATACCCCATAGGTTAAAGTAAAAACTTTAATTTATGGGGTATAGCTCATTATATAAAAACTAGTAAAGAAGCTTTTTTCTATACTTATTATTAATTCAATCTTACAAATACTTCGCATCTGCCTCCGGATCCTGCGACGTCAGAATCTTTGGGCCGTCTTCCGTAATCGCCAGGGTGTGTTCATACTGGGCTGAGAGGGAACCGTCTTCGGTAACGTAATAGGTCCAGTCATCTTTGTCGTCGAAGCGGTCTTTGATTCGCCAGCCCCCGAGCGTCACCATCGGTTCAATCGTGATCGTCATGCCAGGCCGTAGCCGTAGCCCACGGCCTTTTTCTCCGTAGGCCGGAACGGCTGGGTCTTCGTGAATCGTGGGTTGGATGCCGTGACCGATTAGTTCCCGCACGTCGCCCATGTGGTTTTCGTTTTCGACGTAGTGTTCGATGGCGTAGCCAATGTCACCAATCCGGTTGCCAACTTGGGCCTGGTCGATTCCCTTGTACAGGGCTTCCTTGGTGACGTCCATTAGTTTTTGGGCTTCAGGACTAATCTTACCCACGGCATACGTCCAGCAGGAGTCACTTTCAAAGCCGTCCTTGTTGACACACATGTCGACCTTGACGAGGTCCCCGGACTTGAGCTTCAAGCCCTTGCGGGGGATGCCGTGGGCCACTTCGTCGTTGATCGAGATACAGGTTCCAAACTTGTAGCCGTCAAAGCCCTTTTCAGACGGGGTCGCCCCGTGGTCGGTGATGTATTTATCCGCGAATTCTTCGATTTCCCAGGTATCTAAGCCCGGCTTAATTAACTTTTGCAGGCCTTTGTGAACCCCCGCTAGGACGGCGCCGGATTCGGCCATTTTCTTAATTTCACGTTCTGATTTTAAAGTTATCAATGTTGTTCTCCTTTGGTGCTAGTGCAGTAGTGCTTCTGAGTCGCTATCATCACTATACCACGAATGTGGCGGTTCGGGTTCTCACGCCGTCGAGGCACCGCTTACTGCTATTGTTTATTCTTAATCGTGTTTTTGACGATCGGGAGCATTCGCTTGATGAAGCGTTTTTCCCGTTTGCCACTGGTTAGGTAACTAACGAAGTAGTGACCCGCGAAGAAGATGAGCAGGCTGACCACGATAAAGATCACGATTCCGATTCGACCGAGGGCGAGCTTTTCGATGATTAGTTCGTACGTGGAACAGACCCCGTTTAAAAAGCCGGCGTAGGACACGAAGTACCACGCGAGCCCTTTGTTATAAAAGCTGTAGAAGTTTTGAAAGTCTTCTTTGTTATTAATCAGATCATTGATTTGCGCCTTGCCCGCCGTGCGTTTAATCCGCCGGAACAGGAGGGGGGGAATCATCCATTCCAACAAGCTGGCGTTTTTGGGTTTGTGGCCCTTGATTTGATACTTGGCAAACACGGAGTTTGACTCCATCAGCTCCATTTGGCCCTGGTAGAGGGGAAAGATGAAGAGTAGCCAATCTCCGATAAAGCCTAAAATTCCAATAACTACTTCCATGATTAATCTGACCTCCAAAATATTTGTCTCCTACCTATTAAATAATTAATTAGTGAAAAATGCAATTCTTGCCTGGTTCAACTAGGGGCTTCGTAATGATCTGTGGTAAGATAAGCATAGACACTTTTAGTCGAAACTAATGTAAAAGGTGATTTTTTGAACAAAAAAATATTTCATAAATGGGACTTCGTGGTCCTTGTCATTGGCTTAACTGCCGCTTTCTTAGGTTTTTGTTACGTTCACTACGGTAGCTTTACCCCGAGCAAGTTGCACAAACCCCAGCAGGCACCCATCATGTTTGTGTCCGACCAAAACCGCACGTCAACCGCGGCTCGGCACTTGGTGACGACGGCGAGTCGCTCTGGCGGTTCCGTTGCCATGCACATCGACGTGTTGAGTGATGGTCAGATTAACTACTACCCCAATGGCAATTTAAAGGCGAAACAGCCGATTATAGAGGTTAATTTCAGTGACCGGAGTAAGACCACTAAGGAGCAATCAGTGGCCTTAAATCGCATCCTGCGCCATTTAAACCGTAAGTATCAGTACGAACAGTATGATGCGATTGGATTTGGTTCGGGAAGCCTTGCGGTCTTTACGAACGCGACGACCTACGGGCTGAAGCAGAACCGGATGAAGTTAAAGCACTTCGTGTCGGTCGCTGGTCCGTACCAAGGGGTAACGGTCAACGTCCCGCCACTGAGACAGCAACCGGGCCAACCCGGCAACGGGAACCAACCAACCCAGGCCAAGCCTAACCAGGCGCATCCCGCAGGCCCCACTCCAGCGTTACTCCGGCAACAAGCTCTGGAACGCCAGCAGGCGATTAACAGCCGCTATCCGTCCTATGCGGAATTAAAACAGATGGCGAAGCATTTAGAGCAAAATACGCAGGTGCTTAACATCTACGGGGTGATCGACAAACGGACGAACTCCGACGGACGGGTGTCAGCCAAGTCGGCGACGGCATTGCAGCACCTTGTTCCGACCAAAAACTATGAGTCGCTCCGGCTGACTGGTCCGATGGCGGAGCACTCCCAGATCTTAGACAATCAGGTTTCTGAACGCATCATTAACCGCTTCTTATTTAACGAATAACAAGGCAAAAGCCCGCTGACTGGTGTCAGTGGGCTTTTTGCTTACCAAATTTGGACGCGTTTATCTGGTTCAAGGTACATGGCATCACTGGGTTGGATGTCAAAGGTGGTGTAGAAGTCGTCGAGGTTTTTCACCTGCACGGTCGCCCGCAATGGACCGGGCGCGTGGACGTCAATCGTCAGTAACAGTTGTTGATATTCCGCTGTTGCCTTCATGCGCCAGATCCGGGCCCAGTTCGTGAAGAACTCGTAGAGATCGGCCTCCGGTTCTTCCTTCGTGGCCGCTTCGGCACAACTAAGTCCCCCGGCGTCTGCGATGTTTTCTGAAACGGTCAGCTTCCCGTTGACTTGCCCCCCGGCATACGGCAACCCGTCGAATTCATTGATCATCTGTTGGGCGAGCTGGGTGAAGTGCTGGCGGTCGGCGTCCGTCCACCAGTTGTTCAGGTTCCCAGATTCATCAAAGAGGGCACCGTTGTTATCAAAGGCGTGCGAGATTTCGTGGGCAATCACGGCTCCGATGCCCCCGTAGTTAGCACTCGCCGACTGGTCGAGACTGTAGAAGGGAGCCTGGAGGATCGCCGCTGGGAACACGATGATGTTTTTAAACGGATGGTAGTAGGCGTTCACCGTGTTCGCGCTCATTTCCCACTTATCCCGAGCGACCGGTTTGTTCCACTTGGAGAACATGTCCTTTGTTTCGAGGTAGTCAAAGTGGAGCAGGTTGGCAAGGAGGCTCGCCTTTTCGTCAACCTTGAACTGGTAGTAAATTGGCTCGATGATGTCTGGATAGCCAACTTGAATTCCGAGTCGTTTCAACTTCTTGATCGCCATGGCCTTTGTTTCGGCACTCAACCACTGGTTATCAGTGAGTCGTTGTTGGTAAATGCCGATCATTTTTTCAACCATGTGGTGGACGTCGGCCTTGGCTTCTGGTCCAAAGTAACGTTTTCCGTAGTAGTCTCCGACCACATGTTTAAAGGTCCCAGAAGCGAGGTAGAAGGCTGCTTTTTCGGGTTTAACGGCTTCCTTTTTCCCGGAGAGGGCCCGACTGAACTGCCCGCCGACCTGCCGGAAGGCTTCGGAGAGGGACCCGGCGAGCCCGTTGACCGTCTTTACCAGCATCCAGGCCTTCAGGTTGTCAAAGTTTGCGTCCGTTAGCAGGTCGTTTAGGTGGGTAAAGTAGTCCGGTTCCGTCACGATGATTTTCTCCGGGACGGCGCCGACTAAGCCCCGGACGGTCTGTTGCAAGTTGACCGCGTTCGTACTGGCCGCTAGTTCAGCGGTCGTGTACGGGTTGTAAGTCTTACTGTAATCAGCGGCTTCTTCGGCGGACTTCACGTGGGGGGCAATTTGGGCATCAAAGTCCTTGGCTGCCGCTACAAGTTTCTGGGCCTCCGGGGCTGAGTAGCCCGCCATGGTTAGCAACTGTTCACTCATCTTGGTAAAGACGGGCATCAGTTGGGTGTAGGCCTGGTTTTCGGGTTCGTAGTAGGTTTTGTCCGGCAGAAAGAGCCCCGGACCACTCGCAAAGAGGGCGTTGACCTGGGCGTTCTTCATGTCGGCATCGATGTCGAAGCTAACCGGGGTCGGGTAGCCCTGCAGTACGAGGTCTGCTAGTTGTTGGTTGAGGTCGGCATAGTCGGCCAGTCCTTCGATCCGTTTTAAGCGGGGCCGAAGGGGAGTGGCACCTTCGGCGTCGCGGCGGGTAAAGTCCATCGCCTGCCGGTAGAACTTGACGTATTCACTCATTTCGGGAGTCGGGACGTCTAAGTCACCCTGCGCCAAGGCATCGGAGTCGTGCATCAGGGTTTTGTCGATGTCATCGACCAGGTCCATGAAGCCGCCGACCGACGAGTGGTCAGCGGGAATCTTAGCCTGTTTAACCCTGGCACCGTTGACGGCGTCGTAGAGGTTCGTTTTAATTTCCGCTTGGTTAACGGGGAAAGCTGCTTGTACCATACTAATTCCTTCTTTCATTGGTTAGGTTACTGGCTATCTTACCAAAAAAAGCGGCGTTAAGGAAAACTTAACGTCCGCTTTTCGAATGCTACCAACTTTATTTTTTCAAATCTTCGATTGAGTTCACGTTCTTCATGTACTTCGGCACGGCTAAGCCGACCCGAGCGCCCGGACAGTTGGTCCCGACCACTTCGACCTGATCCTTGAACTTAGCGTACAAGGGACCGGAAGTGACGGGCATCCAAGCAGCGGTCGTAACGTCGGCAGATCCGCGCGCAATGGAGGACCATTCTGGTTGGGCTTCCATCGCGGTCATCGTAACCTTGTACCCCTTATCTCGCAGGATTTGGGCGGTAACGTTAGTCGAGGCAATCGCATCATCCCACGTTACGTAGGTCATGCGGACTTGCTTCCCGTTTCCGTCGGGGACGCCGGCCGTCCACTGGGCAACTTCCTTGGGGTGTTGCTTGATGAACTGTTTCGCCGTCTTTTGTGGATCGGCCCCCTTAAAGTTGGCGTACATTACGTCACCCATCAGGTCCGGATTCCACTTGAACTGCTGGAAGAACTTGTAGGCCCCAGGATTATCCTTTTGAAAGCCCTTGCGTGCGACCGTGTCGATCTGTTCGGACTTACCGTAGATTCCCTTCGGATCCTTCAAGAACTTGATTGGGTACTTTTTGAACATCCAGTGGGGTTGCCAGGCGGTTACCACGATCGGTTGCTTGTACCGAATCGATTTTTCTAACTGGCTACACATGGCCGCGGTCGAACTGGTTTGGAGTTGCCAGTCCTGTTGCTTTAAGCCGTAACCAGTAAGCGCCTTTTGCGTGGAAGCCATGATTCCAGCTCCCGCGTCAATCCCAGTGATCGTCTTGTGAACTTGGGGTCCGACGCTTTCGTGAGGATTATACTGCTTCGGGGTCACACTACAAGCTGATAGTGTGATTGCCAGAATACTTAAACTGACGAGGCCGATGCAGCGTTTCATCGTTGATTTTTTCATTTGACCGCTCCCTCCTTTACTCGTTGTGGGATTGGTTACTACCGCTAACCCCTTCGGATAGGCGGTCCAGGATAATGGCCAAGATCACGATGGCGATTCCGGCTGCAAATCCAGCTCCGGCATCGTTGCGACCAACGGCGAAGTAAACGAGGGAACCAAGTCCCAACGTTCCAATCATGGAAGCAATTACGACCATGGAAAGGGCCAACATCATGCCCTGGTTAATCCCGGAAATAATCGTGGTTTTTGCCAAGGGAAGTTCGACCTTAAACAGTTTTTGCCAAGGGGTACAACCAAAGGACACAGCAGCTTCGTTTAGGTCAGCCGGCACCTGTTGAATCCCGAGGCAGGTCGTACTAACAATCGGAGGGAGGGAGAAGATCACGGAAGCAACCACTCCGGGGACCATTCCGATTCCAAACAAGGCCACGGCTGGAATCAGGTATACAAAGGCGGGCATCGTCTGCATGAACGAGAGGATTGGCCGAACAATCACGTTCACCATGTGACTCTTAGCCATCCAGATTCCGAGCGGCACCCCCAACACGATGATGATCAAACTCGTTGCTAACACCAGGGTTAACGTTTGGGTCATGTCGTGCCAGTAACCCTGGTTCCAAATTAAGCCCAGCCCGAGGACTTCAAAGAGCATGAAGCCCCAGTGCTTCGTCTTGCGGAGGATAAACCAGGTTAACAGTAAGATTAAAATAATAAAGAGCCAGGCGGGGAAGAGGTCTAAGACCCATTGGATGGCATCTAAGATGGCTCCAATCCCAGCCGTGAGGGCGTTGAAAAAGCCCGCGAAGCCAGTTAGCCAGTTAACAAAGGCGTTAATCCACTTTGCAATTGGTAAAACGGGCACGCCACTTAAAATTGCCAGAAAACTATTCATTAGTTGCGCCTCCTTCATCGTTACCATTTGAACCAGACATTGCTTCTAGAATGGTACTCCGTAGGATGATTCCTTCTAAGCGATCGTCCTTGTCGACTACGGCGTATGGCAGTGGTGACTTGGAAATCTTGTTAAAGAGGTCAGCGATCGGAGTATCCGGACTAGTGGTTGGTAAACCAGTCTTTAAGACCGTTGACATGTCTCGTTGCTGATTTTCAATCAACTTGATCACGTCGTCAGCATCGATTAAACCGAGTAAGTGCTGGTCGTCATCCACCGCAAAGATACTGGAGATGTGGTCTTCCTTCATTCGCCGAAGCGCCAGTTTTGGTCCGTCCTTTTTGATGTTAATCGTGTTTGGATGAATCATCACGTTTCCAGCGGTCAAGATCTTGGACCGGTCCACGTTTTGGATGAACTTCTTGACGTAGTCGTTCTTTGGATGCGTCAAGAGGTCTTCTGGCGTATCGATTTGTACGACGTCTCCGTTGTGCATCATCAAGATCCGGTCGCCGATTCGTAAGGCTTCGTTTAAATCGTGACTGATGAAGATGATGGTTTTGTGGAGTTTGTGTTGCAAGTCGATCAGTTCGTCCTGCATGTCGCGCCGGTTCAACGGATCCAGGGCGGAGAAGGCTTCGTCCATGAGGAGGATGTCCGGGTCATTCGTGATGGCCCGGGCTAAGCCAACCCGTTGTTGCATTCCACCGGAGAGTTCGCTAGGTAGTTGGTGATCGTAACCCTTTAACCCAACCATTTCGAGCGATTCGTGGGCCTTAGTTTCCCGTTCTTCCTTCGCCACGCCCTGCACTTCGAGTCCGAAGGCCGCGTTTTCTAAGATGGTCCGGTCGGGTAAGAGGGCAAAGTTTTGGAACACCATGCTCATCTTTTTCCGGCGTAATTCGAGCAACCCCTTTTTATCGAGTTGCATGATGTTTTCACCATCAACGTAGATAGTTCCCAACGTGGGTTCAATCAGCCGGTTAAACATCCGGAGCATGGTTGATTTCCCAGAGCCAGAGAGTCCCATGATGACAAAAATTTCGTTGTCATTAATTGTAAAGTTAGCGTTATCGACTCCGACCGTACTCCCGGTCTTGGCTAAGATTTCTTCTTTGCTTTTTCCTTCAGATAAAAGCTCTTGTGCTTTATTAATATGCGGACCAAAGATTTTGGTCAAGTGATCAACTTTGATCTTTTCGTTATTTTCTGTCACAGAACTTCTCCTTTCTATTCGTGGGTCAATTTAAGTAAAAATAAAAAACCCTCTATCTAACATAACAAGTTCCTGTTTGGCTTGTCAAATAAACGGCAAGGCAAAACGGCGCGATAGGGGGATTTTATTAGTGTTTCACGGATGAAAAAGGCTGGGCATTGCCAAAAAATTCGGATTTTGGAAAGGCTTACACGGAGGTTAGATAAAGTGATCGAGCATGATTCCGACGAAGTAGTGAATGAACATCGTGAGGATCCCGACGATCACGTTTCGAATGATGGCAATCTTCACTAGTCCGTTCCCAAGTTTAGCACTGCAAAAACCGGTCAGAGCCACTGCGATGATGACGGCAACGATTGTCCCACTCCATTTGAGCTCCTGGGGTAACATGGTCATGGCAAGTAGCGGGAGGGTGCCCCCTGCGGCAGCTGAAACCAGCGAGGAACCGGCGGCCGACCAGGGATTCATGTACTTTCCGAGCTGAAGGTCATACTTAACGGCGACGAGCGTTTGCAAGGGGTTCTTTTGTAACAGGTCATCGGCGATTTCCTGGGCCGTTGTGGCGGAAATGCCCCGACTTTGGTAGTAGTCAATCACGTCCTGGCGTTGACCAGCGTAGTCAGTCGTTAGCAGGCGTTGTTCTGCGGCCACCGCGGATTCCTCGGTGTCACGCTGGGAACTAACGGAGGCGTACTCCCCACCGGCCATCGAGAAGGCACAGGCGAGCAGGTCGGACAGCCCCGCGATGAAAATGGTAAAGGGATTGGTGGTGGCCACGCCGACGGAGAACAGCACGCCGACGACGGTTAAAATCCCGTCGTTGGAGCCGAGGACGCCCGCCCGCAGGTTATTTAACTTTTCGTCCATCGATTGCTTGGATTTTGCTTTTACTGGGTGCTTCATGAGAGGTTCCTCCTTTGATAACGATAACTTAGGCGACGAGTCCAACGAGGGCGCCGATTAGGTAGGTGACGGACATGGTGACAATGCCTGAAATGACGTTGCGGAGCACGGCCCGAACCCGGTTCGCCTTACTCAGAATGGCAGCCAGGTAGCCGGTGATGGCAAGGGCGATGATGACCGCGCTAAAGGTGGTCAAAATGTGCCAACGGGCGGGTCCCACAAAGATGGAGATCAGGGGTAGCAAGGAACCCAGGGGAAAGGAGATCAGGGAGGCCACGGCGGCCGCGTAGGGGCTCGTGAACTTGCTTGGGTCAAAGGAATAGCGTTCCCGGACCACGGTGGTCAGCGGATCATCAGCCATCATTTCGCTGGTCGCTTGGTGGGCAAGGGTAGCGTTCATTCCGGTTTGGCGGTATTTATGTTCGACGTAATCGAATTCGGCTTGGTAGTTCGTTTGCAGCGCGGTGCGCACGGTCGTAATGGCCTGGCGTTCCGAATCTTTTTGGCTGTTGACGGAAACGTATTCACCCATTGACATCGAGACGGTTCCAGCGAGCATCCCGGCCAGCCCGGAAATCAGGATGGCCCAGTTACTGGTGGAAGCGCCGGCGACCCCGAGAACGATCCCGGCAATCGAGAGGATGCCATCGTTAGCGCCCATCACACTCGCCCGTAAGACGTTGATTTTTTGGGCAAGCGACATTTTTGCTTGGTTAGCCATAAATAAGTCAGTCCTTTTGTAAAGTTTATAATTTTGTAACAAATATATTGTAATCGATTAGGGTAAATTAGTAAAGGACCAAATTGAAAAAGCTCCCGAATTTGGCTTCGGGAGCTTGACTTAGGGTTTAAATTTGCTGGTAATGCGTTCGTTTTGTGGGTAGAGAACGAGGTTTAACTTCCCGTTTTCAAACTGTCCCAGGTACACGTTTTTTAACGTGACGTGCTGGTCTTTTAACAGCTTGTTAACGTCATCCGTAGTTAGCTTGAGGTGTTTCAAGGTCGTCAGATCAATTTGACCATCGGTGATAATCGGGTAGTTCACGCTATCGTCATTGTAGGTGGTAGCCGTCAACTGACCATTTTGTTCCAACGTTGCGGTTTTCACGTTACTAATGTCATTAATGCCGTCGGTCCGGAGTTTAAACGACAGTTCGTTGGCGTTGATGCCATTTTTTAGGGCGCGCCGGACGTTCACCTTCCCGTCTTGAATGAGAACCTGGGGCGTCCCGTTGACGATGCTGTCGAGGATGTTACTCTGGCTGGTAAAGAACTTAATCGCAAAGACGATGACCGACCAGATTAAGAGGATGGCGACGAATTGGAGCACCGTAATCTGTGAGTTGTAGATGACCCCACCAATGATTCCCCCGAGAATGTAGTTTTGTAGTTGATCCAGGGCGTTAGACGGCGCGAGGTTTCCCTTCCCGGAGAGGTTGATTTGTAACACAATCATGATGAACCCGACGATGAACTTCAGGGCAATCGTGCCGTAATCGACACCGTTGTTATCTCCGCCCCCGAATTTAAACTGGCCCTTCGTGATGTACTTCGGGTGACTAACGAGGCGAGTTTCTTTCATACTATAGTTGGTTTTATCGTTATTAAAGTTTAACACGTAGAAGTGCTTACCGACCTTGATGGTCATCCCATCGCTTAGCGCATTACTACTAGAGTAGACCTGGTTAATCGGGACGTGCTTTTGCTTGGCGATGCTCTTTAGGATCTGCACGGTCTGACCAGTTTGACTGTCACTACTGCGCTGTTCGTTGATCCGTCCGGCTTGGAGCGCGATTACGAGGGCACCGACGAGCGACACCAGGATGAACAGGTTCCGGAACCGGAAGTCATTTTGGTTACGGTAGTAGATGTACCCAGTGATGAGAATGAAGGCGGCCACAAAGATGATGAGGCCGAGATACAGGTAATTCACGATGCTAAAGTTGTGAATTAAATATTGATACGAATAAAGGTTCACGATTGTCACTCCTACAATTAAATTTTAAGTTCATTATACTGGACTTAAATCGGAGTTCAAAGCGAAAAAAGACCATTGTAGGTCACAATGGTCTTTTTTTAATCGAAATTATTCAGCTTTAGCTTGGCATTCGGCACAGATTCCGTGAATTTCAACGTTCGTCACCTTCGGATCAAAGCCGGTTTTTTTGGCGAGTTCCGTGAAATGCTCGTTAATTTTGTCGAAGTCGGGGTCATCGATGTCAAAAATCTTGTTGCACTGGTCGCAAGCAGCGTGCAAGTGGGGGTGATCGAAGAAATCATACCGGTACCCACCGTCAGAACTAGGCATCTCGATGATTAGGTTCAACTTCTTAAATAACCGCAGGTTGTTGTAAACCGTTGCCATACTTAGGTTAGGAAAGGTTTTTTCCAGGATGTGGAAAATGGTTTCCACTGACGGGTGTTCATCCGTTTCAATCATGTATTTCAAAATAATTTGCCGTTGGGGAGTGATACGCACGTTATTCTCCTTTAAACGGTTCATTGCTTCTTCGTAACGTTTGTCAGTCATAATGACGATACCTCTTTCTTAAAAATAAAAGTATTAAAATCTCAAAAGTTAATTATATCATAATCACTAACTAAATGGGATTTCAAGTAATAACAATTACAAATCGTGGTGTTGGTGCCAAAAAAACTGCAACTGCCGCTGTAACTCGGATAAATTGTGGACGAGGTGGTAGTGCTTCCAGGTCGCTGGAAACCAGGTCCGGTACCGAGTTTGGGCAAAGCGTTGGTCTAACAGTAACACCACCCCGTGATCCTGCATGCTACGCACCACCCGTCCGGCCGCCTGAAAGACGTGGTTCAGACCTGGGAGTTGGTACGCAAAGGCAAAGCCCTGGCCGGTTCGGGCTTCATAGTAAGCTTGAATCAAGTCGGTTTCCGGATTGAGTCCCGGCAGACCAACGCCAACAATCGCAACCCCAATCAGTTTGTCTCCGACCAAATCAATTCCCTCCGAAAAAAGGCCCCCCAATAAGGCAAAGCCGACCACGGGTTGCGTTGCGGGTTGCTGAAACGCAGCTAGGAACTGGTCCCGCTCGTCCGTGGTCATAGCAGCAGTTTGGACTACGACGGTTTGGGTGGGGAAGTGCTGACGATAGGCGGCGTAAATTTGCTCTAAGTAGGCATGGGATGGAGCAAAGATGAGGTAGTTACCCGGTCGACTAGTAACTAATTCATGGATACTGGCTATAATTTTTGCTAAACTATTGGTTCTTTGATTATAAGTTGTATTAATGTAAGTTGCAATCAATATAGTTTGTGAATTAGTGGGAAAAGGGGATGGAAGTTGATATTTCAAGGTTTCGGGATTATCACCTAAGACTTGTTGGTAGTAGTCTAAGGGCGAGAGGGTGGCGGAAAACAGAACGGCGCCCCGCCCGGCGTCTAATTGTTCACTAATGAACGGAGCGGCATCCAGACAAAAGAGACGCACGGTGAGGTGGTGCTCCTGCTGGACCAAGCGAAACCGGAAATTGGAGCCGAAAAGTTCGGTGATTTTTAAATAGGTCGTGCAGGCAAAGAAAAACTGGAGGATTGGATCAAGCTGGGGTTTCGCGGGCTGCTGGGGGAGCCACTGGCGCAGCGCAGTGGTGAGTTGGTTCACGGCGCTTGTGAAGCCGTCGTCGAGGGCGACGTTGTTGGACTGGAGTTCGCCTGCTTCCAGGGCGGTTTGCAACCGGCGAAAGTGGCGCCGGAGGTTTTTCAACTTTAGTCGAACGGCATGATTAGCCTTATTTTCTGGAATTAGCGCTAGGATGGGCGTGAGGTCTTTTGCGGATAAACTCGTGGAGTACATTGCTCGTGCGCGGTCGACCAGGTTATGGGCTTCATCCACCAAAAAGAACTGGCGGTCATTGGTAGCCGCAAAGAAGCGTTGTAACCGGACGACGGGATCAAACAGGTAGTTATAGTCGCCGATGATGACGTCACAGAACTGGCTGACGTCTAACGAAAATTCAAAGGGATCCAGTATGTATTGACGCGCGTAAGTTTGAATGAGAGCCGGAGTCAGGTGGCGGTGCTCGGTCAAAATCGCTTTGAGGGCGGGTTTTAACCGGTCATAGTATCCTAAAAAATAGGGATTTTCTTCGGGGGGGAGCGTTTGTTCCTCAAGAAATTGGATCTGCTCCTTAGCAGTGAGTGTGATGCTTTTGAGCCGGAGCCCATGCTGACGCAACTGATCCAGGGCGGCTTCGGCAACCCGTCGGGTACTCTGTTTGGCGGTTAAGTAGAAAATGCGTTCCAGCGGAGTCGTGGCGAAGGCCTTGATGGCTGGAAACAGGGTGGAAATGGTTTTCCCGGTTCCGGTGGGGGCTTCCGCGAGAAGTTGCTTTCCCCGGACCGCAGCTTTGTAAACGGCAGCTGCCAGTTCCCGTTGCCCGGCTCGATAGGCAGGAAAGGGGAAGGTGAGGGTCTGCGCGGACTGCTGGCGCTCGCTGGCCAACCGTTGTTGGAGTTTGCGCCACTCGCCGTATTCGTTAACAATGGAAGTTAAGAAGTTGAGCGCCGCGTCCCGCTCAATCAGTTGCTCCGTCTGCGTCGTGATTTCATCGGGAGTTTGGACGTAGGTTAACGTCATCGTGACCTGAGTCAGTTGGGGTTGCTTGCGCATTAATAACGCCGCATAGAGCTTCACCTGCCCCCAGTATAGGGTGAGTTGGTTAGCGGGTAGCTGGCTAAACTCGACGTCCGACGATTTGATTTCCTCTAACTCGGCACTGGTTTCATGAAGGATAGCCCCATCGGCGCGCCCGTGAATCAGCAACGGGTCGCCTGCACAGGTCACTTCGGTTTGCAACGCATACTCCGCCTGGTAAGCCTGGGGTCGCTTGCGTTGGAGGCGCTGGTGAATCCTAGCCCCAGCCTGGGGCGTGTTAAAACTACTTAACGCACTGTTTAAATCGCCACTGCGCAGCATAAAGCCTACGAGTTCACGCACCCCCACCGTTTGCATGGTTGCCCCTCCTTTGGTCCAGAAAAAAAGCAACGATTGCTACGAGCTAGCAAGTTGCTTAACGTCAGGTTGCAATTATTCCTTAATCCAGCGGTTTAACTGGTCTTGATGCTGTCCCAAGTAACGAACGGCTTCGTCAATCAGTTTCTGTTGTTCAGCGGCACTGTCCGCGGGTTCAAGGTGGTAGTAGTCACAGATGAACCCTTGGGCGATGTTTTGGTAGCGTTCCTTGCGACCGTAGCCATCGTCTTTGAACAGCTGATCTAGGCCCGTCACGTCTGCTTGAGCCGCTTGGTAAAGCTCAGAGGCCAGGTTAGCGTCGGCGGGGAGAATTGATTTCGCGTACGTGATTAGGAATTCGTTCATATCAGTTACAATTTTTTCGCGTTCTTGCCGTTCCAGTTTCTTTTTCGACATTAAAAATCACCTCAGCTTTAATTGTAAAGCAAAAACGAAGTTAGTCATACCATTAATGTTTAAAACGAATCAATCTTTGATAATTTTTAAAAGTTAGGGTGGCAGGAATGTCGGAGGGCTAATGTTGGTGACCCCCGGAATATGGTAAGATTGGTGGAGATGATCGCGAATAGGAGTAGGGAGTTGAAATGAAAAAAATTTTAGCAATCCACACTGGTGGAACGATTTCCATGTCCCTGAATGAGCAGGGGGGCGTGGTGCAAAACGAACAGAATCCGCTTGATAATAATGAAGGATTAGGGTTAACGGGGATTGAAGTCGAAACGGATGAACTGTTGAACCTTCCGTCGCCCCACATGACCCCCAACGCCATGTTAAAGATTAAAACCCGGATTCAACAAGCAGCGGCCGCCGGGATTGATGGGGTCGTCGTGACCCACGGAACCGATACCCTCGAAGAAACAGCCTACTTTTTGGATTTGACGTTACCCAACACGATTCCAGTGGTGGTGACGGGGGCGATGCGCTCTTCTAATGAAATTGGTGCCGATGGAGTCTTTAACTTTAAGAGTGCCGTGGAGGTAGCAGCTTCCGATGCCGCTCGTAACAAGGGAGTTTTAGTGGTCTTTAATACGGGGATTTATTCGGCTCGGTACGTGACGAAGACCCACACGACGAGCGTCGACACCTTTAAAGATCCGATTTATGGGACGCTGGGGACCGTCGACCATGACCAAGTGATTTTTGCCCAACAATTAATTGGAAGCGAGTATACTGAGATTGACCATGTGGTCGAAGGGGTTTACCTGGTGAAAGCCTACGCTGGCATGACGGGCGAACTCTTTGACGCCATTAATGCGGCCAAGCCACGGGGCGTGGTGATTGAAGCAATGGGCGCGGGGAATTTGCCCGCAGTGACGCTCCCCGCTGTGCAACGGCTGTTAGATCAGCAGGTGCCGGTGGTGCTTGTGTCCCGGTGCTTTAGTGGTTATGCCCAACCCATCTACGCCTATCCCGGCGGGGGCATTGAGTTACAGTCCATGGGAATCGTGTTTTGTGAGCAACTCAACGGTCCCAAAGCCCGGATGAAGTTGATCGTGGGTTTGAGCTGTGGCAAATCCGGTCGCACCCTAGCAGAGTACATGGCCAACGCACTTTCGTAGATAACGAGGTGATGACAATGGAAAACTATCAAACAGAAGAAATCCGGCAAACCCTGCAGACGGCCCGGCGGAATCACACGCTGGTAAACGTCTTGCAGAACAGCTCGTCGATTTTTTACACCGGGATGGTGGTGGCAACGGACCGGGTGGGCGTGATTATCACAACCTATACCGAAACGGGGCTAGCCAACGGACTGGTCTATTTGACCTACCAGGATATTTTTGATGTGGACTTTGAAAGTGACGATCTGTTGCGGATGGAGATGCGCATCCGGTCGGCTCAGCAACTTCACTTATTGGGAACGACGCCGAGTACCATTAAATTAAACGACCGGGTGGATTTATTGACCCAAGTGTTAGGCAATGCCTATGTCTACCAACAGGCGTTGTTGCTCATCAAACAGGACGGGCAGATGCTCGAAGGGTTCGTGAAGCAGCTGACTTCCGGTCACCTGGTGGTGACGAGTTTTGATAAATTCGATAACCGGCGGGCGCACGAAGTCGAGTTAACCAAGGCTGAAGTTCGGTCCGTTGAATTTTTAGGGGCCGAATTACAGCTTTTATCCCAGTCCCAAACGCAGTTATTTGCTCCGCACCAAGCAACGGTGGAGGTTACCGGGGCGTTGCCGATCTTTGCGAGTTTGCACCGGGCCGCAGAAACCGGCCAGCGGCTCATCATGGTTCCAAAGGTGCATCCCGATTTGTTTTTCATCGGGCAGGTCAAGGCTGTCAACGCGGAGGTTCTCATTATGTCCGTAGTCGATATGAACGGGCAGTTTGGGGGCTACGAACTAATCCGGTTGGGGGAAATTCAACGCTTGCAGTTGAAGTGTGACTACCTGCGCTTGATTAACCACCTGGTTTCGTTGAACCTGGCACACGGAACCTACCGCCAACCATTGTTAAACGCTGACCGCAGTTTTGACCGCAGCGTTGATTTGGTCTACACCACGTTACGGCAGGCGATTTACTTCCGGCGCTTTGTGCGGTTTAAAACCAAGAAGGGCAAGACTTACTTGGGCATTCCGTATCAGTTACAGGGCGGTAAGGTCACCTTCCGGTACTTAGACCAAGACGACCCGACCCGGACGAAGCGTAAGACACTTGAGCTGAGTAAGATTGATGAACTAGCCTTTGGCTACTTAGATGCGGAACTAACCCAACGATGCATTCGGGGCGATCATTAAGTACCCGTCCACCGATTAAATTAACCAAAAACCAGTCCCCGGCGTAGCTCCGGGAGCTGGTTTTTTAAGTTGATGGCAGTATTTTTAAGCAGGGTTAAAATTCTTCGTAGGTTGCGGGATCCTGGTCGTGCGTCCGACCATCGGGCTTGGTTAGGTGGTTGATTTGGTCCATGTCCGCGGCGCTGATGGTAAAGTCAAACAGATCCAGATTACTAAGCTGATTTTGATCACTAGAAGCCTTGGGAATCGGCAAGGTGTTTAATTGGATTTCCCACCGTAAAATCAACTGGACGACGCTTTTATCGTACTTTTGCGCCAGCTGCACGAGCGTGGGATCAGCTAACAGCTCGTTCGCTCGCCCTAACGGACTCCAGGCTTCGGTGAGAATCTCATGCGCTTCGTCGTACTGGCGCTGTTCGAGCTGGTTGAAGTACGGGTGGAGTTCCACTTGGTTAATTTGCGGGAGCACCCCGGTTTCCCGGCTGAGGCGGTCTAAATGAGCTGGTAAGAAGTTGCAGACCCCAATGGTCCGAACTAAGCCAAATTGTTGGGCGGCAATTAATGCTTGCCAAGCTTCCACGTAGTGATCGTCCTTGGGGTTTGGCCAATGAAGCAAATAAAGATCAAAATAGTCCAAGCCACTACGATAAAGTGATTCTTGAATGGTCCGAATGGCGGCGTCATAGTGATAGTAACGGCCGGGTAACTTAGAGGTGACCAGTAAGTCAGACCGACTGACGTCCGCATCCCGAATCCCCTTGCCGAGCGCGCCTTCGTTTTCATAGTTATAGGCACTATCGAGCAGGCGATAACCGTGATTAATGGCAGATTTGATGGCCATGGCACCGCTAAACCCTGTTAATTTGTACGTGCCAAAGCCAAGCTTTGGGATCTGCATCCCGTTGGCTAAAGTATAAGTTTCCATGCTGGAACCCCTTTCATCACTAAACTGAATTGATTTGCTGTAATCGGGGTCATCTTAACATATTTTTGAAAACGATGAGAGTGAGAGACCTGCTAGTTGGGGTTGGCTATTTGTTGGAAGCGGTTTTTAAGCATATGATACACTGGTTACTTAACCCGCCCGGCCCGTCGAGTTACCGGATGCCTCTAAACCGGGGGCTGCCCCCGAATTAATTGCGTAAACGGTTCAAAAGGCGTTAGAATCGAAGCATCCACGCTCCCGTTATGTAGTGGGGTACCTAGCGAAACCGCTTGTCTGGTTGCCAACGTGGCGCCAGGATTGGTTAGTTTCGCAGTTAATGTAAGGAGAAGTAGTATGGAAATTCCCAAGCAAATGAAAGCCTTTCGTTTTAATCATTACGGTGACATCGCCGAGAACCAGCGCACGGCGGTTCCCACCGTTGGACCGCAGGACGTGCTAGTGTACGTTCGTAATTCCGGGTTAAACCCGGTCGACTATAAAATTCAAGCGGGGAAGCTTAAACCCCTCTTTTCGTTTCAGTTACCCCTGACCATGGGAAATGAGTTTGCAGGAGAAGTCGTGCAGGTTGGCAGTCAGGTTCAGAACTTTGTGGTCGGTGACCGGGTCTATGGTCGTCCGGATAACGAGCACACGGGGACGTTAGCCGATTACATTGCGGTTCCCGCGCAGGAAATAGCCCGGTTACCCGATGATCTAGACTTTCAGGCGGCGAGTGGAGTCCCCCTGACGGGTCTGACCAGTTATCAGGCGCTCGTTGAACTGGGGCACGTGCAACCCGGGCAAAAGGTCTTCATTCAAGCCGGCGCCGGAGGAATTGGAACGATGGCTATCCAAATTGCGAAAGCGTTGGGTGCCTACGTTACCACCACGGCGAGTCCCGAGAAGACCGCGCTGGTGCGCTCGCTGGGTGCCGACCAGGTGATTAACTATCACGAGAACTACTTTGCGGATGTGTTGTTTCACTACGATGTGGTGTTTGACACCCTCGGTGGCAAGTACCTCCGCGACAGCTTTAAAATCGTGCGTCCCGGTGGGCACGTGGTCACGATTAATGGGTTACCAACCTATCAATTCGGGCAGCAACACGGCTGTGGCCTAGCGAAGTCTTTGTTGTTTGGGGCGGTTAGTGCCCCGCTGCGACGCCTCGCCCGGAAACACCGAGTGCACTATGACTTTTTGATCATGCATCCGAGTGGCCCCCAACTGCAAGTGCTTAGTCAGTTAATCGAAGCCGAAACGTTACTACCAATCATCGATCGGATCTATGCCTTTGGCGAAACCCAGGCCGCCTATGACTACCTTGAAAGTGGGCACGCTCAGGGGAAAGTGATTGTAAACGTGAATAACTAGCCCTGGCAAGGCGGTTAAAGCCAACAAAAAAAGGCGGTTCCGAAGGGAACGGCCTTTTTTATTTATTGTGAAGTAAGAAGTCCTGAATCAGCTTGGTTTCATCCGCGTCTGGTTGGGACCACATGCTTTTGATGTCATGGTAGCGTTCCACCGTCATGTGGAGGGCAACGGCCATTTGATTGTCATCAAAATTATGCTTTTCTTCGTATTTAATTAGTTCAGTGGCGAGGTTACTAAACGCTTCGTCAATGTGTGCCATGGTAAAGCCTCCTTGGGGCGTTTTCTATCATTATAGCAGTTTGAGCGCTTATTGATGGGCTAATACTTGCTTGGTAATCAAGTTGGCAACGGCAAAATTATGGTCGTTGGCGACGGGATGCGGGAGGGCAGTGGTCATCCATTCCAACCCGCTAAGTGGTAATCCCCAGATAAACAAGCCGGGCATGGAACTACCGTCAGCTTGGCGCGCTTGATAGGTCGCTAAATCGACGTCGATGGCGCCACTTTGAAACAACTGGCCTGTTTGCAGTGGCAGGGAAGCGGGACGCACAAGGCCTTGCTGGCGCAGGTTTTTCAGCAGGGGACTAGCGGTCCGCTCCAGGTTTTGGTTGGGAACCCGTGCTTCGAGTAGTGCTTGGGCATGAAAGCGCTCGTGAGGGTAGAAGTGCGAGAAGGCGTTAAACTGTTGCTGGGCACCGACAATGCGGAGTTGGGGACCGACGATGGTGACAATCTGCGCCTTGATCAGGGCAGCTAGTTGGCGGTAACGCAGTAAGGGTGGCCCGGCAGTGAGAAAACTACTGCTGGGCACGAACCGGCCCACAAAGTCGTGCACGTAGTCATCTGGCGTGAACGTTCCCGTAATCACCAGCTGTTGGAGCAGGGGTCGCAGTTCAATGACTAACGTGAGTGCGCCCGTGATAGGGGCCTGGTGCGAACCTTGCTGGGCATCAGCCATGATCTGATCCATCCACTTTAAGAGGGTCTGCTGGTACGTCTGCGTTGTTTCAATCTTGGTGCCCGCCACGGGGTTTAAAATGGTGTCCCAGTTCCACCGCTTATCGGCGGGGATTCCTGCACTTTGCACGAACTGAGCGCGGTCCGGTGCTGTGACAAAACCATTTGTGAAGTCATTAATTGTCTTTTCCGACTGGTCCTGATTGGCGAGCAGAATTTGGTAGTAGCGCAGTTCAATTTCTGCCTGGAGCAGTTCTAAGAAAACGGGGCCCGGCAGATGGCCGTTAACCAGATGCTGGTCGATGTTAGCCGGGGTCAGGAAATAATGGGGATGGGTTTCGCCAACTTGGTCCTGATTAATCGGTTTTGGGTAGTAAGGAACGCCCCGCCTGGAACCGGCGATAATCTGGGGTTCCTGCCCACTCGGATGGTATTCTAGTTGGTGTGCGCTAGTTTCGGTAAAGTGGCCGCCGCGGCCCGTGGTGAGCTTGGTAACGTAGTCAAAGAAGGAGAGACCGAGTCCCCGGATGATGACCGGTTGGTGCGGTTGAACGGCCATTAGGTCCGCCTGGTTCGGGAGTTTGGGACCAAGATACCGGAGTCCATGGTCAGTTCCATAGTCGGCCAAAGCGGTTTCGGCTGGGCTTGGTTGATTGGACGTATTGCCCGTGCTTAAAACGATTTGGTCGGCCGGATACGTTGCGGTAGCAGTGTGCACCAGATAGCCGGCGGGTTGCCTAGTAAGGTTCGTAACCGCGGTCTGGTGGTAAGTGACGGTTAAGCCCGCCGGGAGCTTCGCCAGAAGCTGCTCCGTGACCCACTGGGCGTACGCACCAAAGAGGGCACGCGGTGCATAGTCGTTGGCTTGTAAGGCTGTGGCGCTCGCGGCAATTTCCGGGTTGAAGCGCTTGTGCTGTAAGAACAGTTGGGTAGCTGCGGCTTGGGTCCACTGGTAAAAGGTAGGACCACTGGGGGCTGCTTGGTCGTAATCGTTATACAGGGTAACTAGTTGAGCCGGTGAATTCATAATGAGGGTAGGGTCTTGGCCTGGATCCCACACGGCGCCACCGATGGGGGCCGGATCAAACCAGTCGACGTGAAGGTGCTGGTTCGCGGAGGAGTGGCGCTGTAAGTTCGCGAGGATCAGGATCCCCCGGGGTCCCGCCCCAATTAATGCAATGTTCATACACGTAACTTCCTTTCTCAGTTTTACTTTACCATAGTGGTCTTTACTTCTCACATATGTTTATAATGAAGCAGGAAAGAGGGGCGATTTACGATGATTCCAGAAAACATGGAAGAAGTCCACCAGCGGTTGGCGGAGCGCCAGGCCACGGGTGATACAATTACAGAAACCGCGTTAGTGTACGAAACGATTTGTGATTTATTGCAAAATTACTTGGATAACGCCGAAGACGGGCACTACGATTCGGTGCAACCAGTTGATGATCAGACGTTAGCGTTTGTGAGTGTCATGGGGCGTCCATTAGGGACCTACCACGCTCAGGGGAAGAGCCTCGTGGACGACTTTAAAACCAATTCGTTGCAAATGCTGTTGGACCTAGAAGCCGCTGCGCTGAAAATCGCGGGATCGCGCTAAACCACTGGTTGCAAAGTGGGGATGAAATCAGTAAAATAAACAACGTAAGGCGTCCCTAGTGTAACGGATAGCACATGAGATTTCGGTCCTCATAATCTCGGTTCGACTCCGAGGGGACGCATCCTTTACTCACAATAACAGCAAGGAATTAAGAACGGGATTTTAGGTAGGGTGACTACTTAAAACATCGTTTTTTTTATGAAAAATTTAGAGGAGAGTAGATTATGACAACTGAGATTCCCACAGAAGTACAAATCATTGACCAGGCCAAGGGGACCGTCGAGCGGTTACGCAAGAAGTTAACCTATTACCGGGTGTTGTCGAGCATTAGTAACATTACCCGAATCGTGTTATCGGCGTCGATTCCGCTCCTGGTTTCGATGTCGTCTCACGAGATTAAGTACCTTGCAATCGTATCCCTGTCTGGGGTGGCGATGAGTATTATTCAAGGAATTGATTCGTTCTTTGACTTTTCCGGTCGCATTTCTGATTTGAAGCAGTCAATTTTATCGACGAACAAGGAAATCCTGTTACTTTCGTCGCATAACGATCCGTATGACGAAGATAGCGAAGTACAAAACGTGCAGAAGTTCATGGCGAACCTGGCGGATGCGCTGGATGGCATGATGGATAACATTGATAATTAGCAAGCAAAAAATCCTGAACTGGAACTTCCAGTTCAGGATTTTTAGGTTAAATTAGTCTTTTTTCATTTCTGCTTGACTTAACCACTTGTGGTTAGTGTACTTTTCGCCACCGTTAGTAGGGGTAAAGTTAACGGCGTAAGCGGGACCGTCACAAACCTTCACGATCTTACCCTTGGCCCCCTTCATCCCGGCCATGTGGTCAGCTTTGATGGTAACCTTGGTTCCCTTCGCTAATTTGTGACCCTGGTCAGCCTTTAATTCGGACTTAACCACGTACTTGTGGTTCTTAACTTCTTGGTTAGTCTTGGTGTCTTTGAAGTCAATGACATAGAGTGGGGAGTCATAAACGCCGGCAACCGTCGCCGTAGCACCTTTCATCCCTGGCATGTGGTTGGCAGTCAACTTAACTGTGGAGCCTACTTTGTACTTTGGATGACTGGCTTTTTTCAGATCAGTTGGTAACTTACCGTTGTGATCCATTTCCATCTTCATGCCCTTGTCCATGTTCTGGTCGTTCATGTTCATGTCATCGCTCTTGTGATCCATCTTTTTGCTACTCATTTGCTGGTTGCTAGCGGCATTAACCGTAGGAATGATTCCCGTAGCGGTCGAAAGGCCTAAACTAGCTAAAGTAGCAACTGTAATTAACTTGTGTTTCATCATCAGTGACAGCTCCTTTAGAAATTTAATTTTAAATATCGACAATTTAATTGTATGCTTTGCAGTTTGTGATTACCAGCATTTAGTTTGCAAGGTGGACCTAGCGTTTGAAAAGACATTGACAAGCCGAACTCCGTTTAGTATCCTAAGACCAACTTAAACAGAGTACCGGGAACGGACCTAGTTCAGGGAGCGTTTGGCAACTGCAAAAAACGTCTAGGGAACCCGGGAAGGCAGTTAAGGATGCATTATTATAATCTAAATAGTGGTCTTAATGACAAGACAGTGAGGCCGGTTGCGTGAGTAAGCGGTAAAATAAGTTGGAACAGTGCACAGACGCCCTTGTACGAATCAGTACAGGGGCGTCTGTTTTTAATTAGGGAGGAATTGCAGATGAACAATGATTGGCAGGCCCAGGATCCAGAGCTTTGGCAAGCAGTTCAGGCCGAGGCCACGCGGCAGGAACACGTGATTGAACTAATTGCATCAGAAAACATTGCTTCTCAAGCGGTGCGAGCCGTGCAAAGTTCGGTGTTAACCAATAAGTACGCCGTGGGCTATCCGGGCGCCCGAATTTATCCCGGGAACGAAGCACTTGACCGCATCGATGAAATCGCGCGCACACGAGCCCAGGATTTGTTTGGAGCGGAATATGCCAACGTCTTTCCGCACTCGGGAACGCAGGCGAATCAGGCCGTGTATGCAGCTTTCTTACAACCAGGGGATCGGATCTTGGCGATGAGCGAACACGCCGGTGGCCACTTTACCCACGGGCAAGCCCATAACTTTTCGGGGCAACTGTACGATGCGCAATTCTACGGAGTTGATCCGACCACGGAATGCCTGGATTACGCTCAGATTGAACGGCAGGCCCGCGCATGGCACCCCCGGCTAATCATTGCAGGAGCTTCCGCGTACAGTCAATTAATTGACTGGGAGCGCTTTCGGGCGATTGCGGATGACGTCGGTGCTTACCTGATGGTTGACATGGCCCACATTGCTGGGTTAGTTGCAGGGGGTGTTTTGCCGAGTCCGGTTTCAGTCGCAGACGTAGTGACTTCGACGACCCATAAAACATTACGGGGACCACGCGGGGGCATGATTTTAGCGAAACACCAGTATGGGGCCCAAATTGACCAAGCGGTTTTCCCCCGCTCCCAGAGTGGGACCTTAGAACAGATTGTGGCCGCTAAGGCGATTGCGTACCGTGAGGCGCAGCAACCAGCGTTTCGGCAGTACGCTGTACAAGTGGTACAAAATGCGCAGCTAATGGCGCACGTTTTGCACGAAACCCCGAATATCCGGGTGGTAACGGGAGGAACGGTCAACCACGAGCTGACCCTTGACGTGCGGGCGACCGGGATGACCGGGGCAGCTGCGGCCGATCTCCTCTATTCGGTGGGGATTGCGACGAATAAGGAGTTACTTCCCTTAGAAAACGGAAATACAATGGGAGGAATTCGAATTGGAACTCCGACGATTACTAGTCGGAATTTTTCGGCAACAGCGGTGCAGGAGGTGGCGGAACTAATCGGAACAGTTTTAAATTATCCTCATGACGAAGCCAAACTAACGACGGCCCGAGGAGCATTGCAACGCTTGACCCAGCAGTTTCCAGCCACGCGATAAATTAGTTGTATTTTGGCGACAATCCGCTAAGATAGAAGTATTTCTAATGATTAGGAAGCAGGAGGATTATTATGCAGAAAGAAGCACCGAAAAAGTTTCAACTCCGGAGTTTCATTAAGCTAGTGCGTGATACACATCCGAAGTACTGGCAACTGTGGCTGGGACTCGGACTGGGGTTGATTGCGACACTCGGTCAATTAGTGGTACCAAAGTTTGCCCAGACGTTGGTTAATAATTTTAAAAACGGCGTGGACGTTCGGCTCCTGGTCGGGATCATTGCGTTGTTCATTGGCAGTGCCGTGATTAATGCTGTTTCCGGGGGGTTACTCGGTTCGTTTGGAGAACGGGTGGTAGCGGATTTGCGCCGTCGGGTGTGGAATAAATTGATTCATCTCAAAGTACCCTACTTTGATAACGTGAAGGTCGGCCAGTTGACTTCCCGACTCGTGAACGACTCAGACCAGATTAAAGACTTATTAGCAAGCTCGTTTCCGAATGCCGTGACGTCGATTTTCCAACTGGTGGGCGCCTTTCTCTTCATGATCATTATGGACTGGAAGATGACGGTCATCATGCTGATTGCGGTGCCCCTCGTTTTTGTATTGATCCGACCATTGATGAACCGGACGATGAAAGTAGGGCGGGAACGACAACAGACCCTAGCTGATTTTAGTGGTCAGGTAGACGATACGTTGAGTGAGATCCGTTTGGTCAAGGCCTCTAACGCTGAAAGCTACGAAAAGAAGAGTGGGGCAAGTTTAATTCACCGACTCTACCGAGTTGGCTTGAAGGAAGCCATCTACGAAGCCATTACCTATCCCTTAATGGGAACCACCATGATGGCCCTAATCGTCGGTATTTTAGCTTATGGAGCACACCGCGTTGCTACCGGAACGATGACGATGGGGACCATGTTTGCCTTCTTAATGTACCTCTTTCAAGTGATCTCGCCCGTTTCAATCTTAGGACAGTTCTCGGTTCGGCTAGCGAAAGCGAGCGGGGCGACTGAACACCTCCAAGCGATTTTGCGGGAACCAGAGGAAGTCTTTGAACAGACGACCCAGCCAGAGCTTGAAAACCAACCGTTAGCTTTGCAACACGTAGATTTTGCCTATGGAGATGGACAGCCCGTCTTAGAGGACGTCAATGTGGTTGCCCAACCCAACACCACGGTCGCCTTTGTTGGACCCTCTGGAAGTGGAAAGACCACGATTTTGAACCTGATTGAACGCTACTACCAACCCACGGCGGGACAGATTACGATTGGGGATCAGGACATTAACCAGTTGGACCTCGCGGCTTGGCGCCGGGCAATTGGGTTTGTGAGTCAGGATTCAGCGATTGTCGCCGGTACGATTCGCCATAACTTAACCTACGGACTAGACGAGGAGTATTCCGATGCCGAACTTTGGCACGTTTTGAAGTTGGCCTACGCGGACGGCTTTGTCCGATCGATGGACCAGCAGTTGGATACCGAAGTCGGAGAACGGGGGATTAAAGTTAGTGGGGGACAACGGCAACGGTTAGCGATTGCCCGGGCCTTTCTGCGAGATCCCGAGCTGTTGATGCTGGACGAAGCCACGGCGAGCTTGGATTCGGAGTCCGAGGCGATGATTCAAAAAGCCTTGCAACAGTTGATGCAGGGGCGTACCACTTTGATTATTGCGCACCGGTTGAGTACGATCGTGGACGCCGATGAAATTTACTTTATTGATAATGGGCAAGTTAGTGGCCACGGAACACATGAGCAGTTGTTGGAAACGTTGCCAAAGTACCGTGAGTACGTGAAGATTCAGTTTAAAGAATAAATTGTTAAAACGTAAAGAAAAAACTCCCCTAAGTGCAGGTGCAATTAGGGGAGTTTTTTAGTTGGGATTGGAACAAGCGGAACATAACCCGATTAAGGTTGCTACTTAACCGCCTCTCGTTAGAATCGTTGTTCTTGTTGTAATAGGGCTCGTTTACGTTCCAAGCCCCCCGTGTAACCAGTGAGTTGACCGTGTTTGCCGAGAACCCGGTGGCAAGGGATTAACAGGCTAATCGGATTGTGACCGATTGCATTTCCCACCGCTCGGGCTGCTGGGGTTGAAACCACCATCGCGAGGTCACCATAAGTGGTCGTGGTCCCATAGGGAACTTGTTGTAGGGCGGTGAGCACCCGTTTTTGAAAGGGAGTAACCTCAAGTTGGAAGGGGACTACGCCAGGATTGGGATTCTGACCCGCAAAGTACTGATTGAGCCAATTTTCCGCTAGTCGGATTGGTTTGGTCAGCCGACTAGGAATTTGGTTGAGCTGGTAGTGTGCGCCGTAGTAGCGTTGGTCCTGGAACCAAAGGCCAACTAACGCATTTTTAGTACTCGCTAACGTGATTGCCCCCAAGGGCGAGTGGTATGTTTGTTGAACTAGCATTACTTAGTCTTAGTGGGAACGTCTTCGCTGATTTGCACGATTAAGTCCACGGCCTTTCCCATCGTTTGGAGGGAAACGTATTCAAAGCGCCCGTGCATGTTTTCCGGACCGGCAAAGATGTTGGGCGTTGGAATCCCTAAGAAGGAAATCTTGGATCCGTCGGTCCCGCCCCGAACTGGGAAGACGTTTGGTTCGATGTCCAGTCGATGCATCGCATCCTTGACGAGGTTAACCGGGGTCAGGTCCTTTTCCAGAATTTCGCCCATGTTGTAGTACTGGTCTTGCATGTCAAGATCGACGCGGTTGGCTCCGTATTTGTTATTCAGTTGGTGGGTAATCTTTTCCAGTAAGGCTTTCCGGTTCTCAAAGTTGTTCTTGTCAAAGTCCCGGATGATGTAGTCCAGCTTGGCCTCATCACAAGTTCCGGTCATTTCCACCAGAAAGAAGAAGCCGTCGCGCCCATCGGTATTTTCGGGACGATCCGTGGCGGGTAACTGGTTATGAAACTCAATCGCGAGTTGGGAGGCGTTCACCATCACGTCCTTGGCATCGCCAGGATGAACGTTGGTACCGTGGAAAGTGACCGTGGCAGCGGCCGCGTTGAAGGTTTCGTATTCCAAATCTCCGAGTGGTCCGCCATCAACGGTGTAGGCATAGTCAGCCCCAAAGTCCTGAACATCGAAGTGGTCGGCACCAGTGCCGATTTCTTCATCGGGACCAAAGGCAACCACGATTTTGCCGTGCTTGATTTCCGGGTGGTTCACCAGGTATTGCATGGCGGTCATAATTTCGGCCACCCCGGCCTTATCGTCCGCGCCCAACAAGGTTTCCCCGTTAGTGGTAACTAAGGTGTCACCTTGATACTTCTTTAAACTGGGAAAGACGGCTGGATCTAGTTGGTATTTTCCGTTCTGGTCTAGATCAATCACACGGTGGCCGTCGTAATCTTCGACCACTTGTGGTTGAATGTTGACGGAGTTAAAGTCCGCCGTATCAACGTGGGAGATGAAGCCCACGACCGGACGGGGAGTATCGTCTGTGGCTGGTAGGTCAGCGAAGACGTAACCAGTTGCCTGATTGGTGCGCACGTTGCTGAGACCGATGCGCTTGAGTTCAGCAGCTAGTTGTTGTAGAAATTCAACCTCCTTGGCATCGGATGGCACCGTCGTTGAATCTGGATTGGAACGGGTATTTTGCTTCACGTAGCCCAAAAAGCGGTCGAGTAGTTGATGTTGTAGGGAATTTTCCATGATAATGACCTCCAATTATTTACTTAATATCATAATATAAATGAATCATTAGGGGAATTAATTGGGTTTTTGGCTAGCCTTCGCTATAATGAGGGTAAATTAGGCAGACAAAGGAGTAGCACAATGGAAATTTCAATTACCCTCAACGATGGTCGCTTAGATATTCAAGCTCCGTTCAAACTGGATACAGCTGCAGGGCAACAAGAATTTGGCAACTTTTGGCAACAATTTATTACCCAACAAATTCGGAAAATCTTGGACGAACTGGGGGATGACCAGTTTTCTAAGATTGTGCAGGAATCAGAAGCCGTCCAACTGGCTGCTTTGCCAGCGACCTTGCAGTTAGAGATTAAGCTCAGCGCTGAAACCGGAGCAACAACGCAGGACCAGGCGCAACTGACGGTCAAGAGCGTGGAAGTAACACCGGCTTTAGATGATGCGCAGTTTCTCTTCTTCCTGGGCTATGTGGATGCGGCGGTTAAGGGAATGAAATAGTAGATACAAGAACTTTTTAATATTAATTAATAGATTAACTAATATTATAATATCTTGACTATCGGATGTTTTCGTTTTGCCAATCTTAAATGGAAAAGTATTATTTTTGGCTAATTGTATCCCAAGAGCAAAATTGGATAGAAAAAGGCAGATGCACTCGCATCTGCCTTTTCCTTTAATCTATTTAATTACCGATCATTCGGCGTTAAAACCACTTTTTGATCGTAGTGCATGTTGGTGTTTTCTGGGAAGTAAACCCCGTACCACAGAATGAACGTGTAGATCGTAAAGATCTTTTGCATGCTGGATTTACCGTGCGCATGTTGTTCCAAAATGTAGTCTAACTGGTCCACGTTAAAGAAGCGTTGGGCAATGTCTGAGTGGAAGGCTTCCACAATCCGACCATGGTACTTGGGATCGTTGATCCATTGGGCGATTGGGGATGGGAACCCGAGCTTTTCTTTATCGGCCACCACTTCGGGAACTTGGGAGGCAGCGGCTTTCCGGAAGGAAGCCTTAGTAACCGGTTTGCCATCCTTGAACGTAATCCGGGTCTTCGTTGGCATCGTCGCCGCAAAGTTAGCTACGACCTTATCAACTAACGGCGTCCGCACTTCCAAACTATTGGCCATGCTCATCCGATCGGCCTTTTGCAGGATATCGAACGGTAACCAGGTGTTGATATCGAAGTATTGTTCCTGCGTCACCTCATCGTGACCAGCCACTTCATCGAAGATGTGCTTTGAGTATTCGGCCGTATCCCGGTTGAGGGCCGGGTTCTTTAAGACCTTGGCCCGATCAACTTCGTCAAAGACGTAGTTCACCCGGTAGTAACGGCGCCACAGTGGTTCCGCCCCCCGGATTAAGAACCGCCGACCGTGGAAGCGTGGGAACTTAGCAGCAACGTGGCCGAGCATGCTCCGAAGAAATTGTGGGACCCACTTTTGGTAACGTTCGAACGTGAAGGCTTCGAGGTAGGTGTTGTAGCCCCCGAAGAATTCGTCGGCTCCTTCCCCAGAGAGGGTAACCGGAACGTCCTTTCTAGCGCCACGGGATAAGAAGAATAGTTGGGGAGCCGAAGGATTGGAAAGCGGTTCATCCATGTAGTACATCATGGTTGGTAAGAAGTCGAAGTAATCGTCACCGGTCATGGTAATCGGCGTATTTTCCTGCTTGATTTCCTTCGCGAACTTCGTGGACCAAGCTAATTCACTGAACTTCGAGTCGTTAAATCCTAACGAGTAGGAGTGAATTGGTTGTAACTTCGCAGCTTCGTTGAACACGTAACTGGAATCCACCCCACTGGAAAGGAAACTACCAACGGGCACATCTGCAATCATGTGGGCTTTCACGGAGTCGTCAACCAATTTTTCAATTTGTTGTGCATCTTCAGCAATGGTTTGGTGATTGTCAATGTGATCGTAATTGTACTTGTAGTAAGTATCGGTCGTTACCGCACCGTCTTTGTACACAAAGTATTGACCGGGCATCACCTTGTAAACGTGTTTGAACATGGTTTCCTTCGAGGGAATAAATTCAAAACTCAGGTGAACAGCGAGGAGGTCTTCATTGAGTTCTTTCTTAAAGTTGGGATTACCCAAAAAGGCTTTAATTTCAGACCCCCACATAAAGTTGGTGCCGTCATCGTAGTAGTAAAGGGGTTTAATCCCGAAGTGGTCTCGGGCTCCAAATACCTGGTGCTTGGTTTGGTCATAAATGACGAACGCAAACATGCCCCGTAACTTACTGAGTAACTTCTTGGGACCCCAGGCTTCGTAGCCCCGGATCAAAACTTCTGAGTCACAATCAGTTTGGAAAGTCTGACCCTCATTAATTAGTTCTTTTTGTAATTCTTGGTAGTTGTAAATTTCACCATTAAAGGTTAATGCCAGCGATTGGTTGTCACCATACATTGGTTGGGCACCGTGGGCCAAGTCAATGATGGAGAGGCGCCGAAAGCCGAGTGAGACATCTTCGTTTTGGAAGTAACCACTGTCATCGGGTCCCCGGTGTTTAATTTTATTGGCCATGTTTTCGATGGCTTCTTTGGGAATCCCCGCTTGGTTAATGTAACCACAAAATCCACACATAGTAAGCTTCTCCTTTTTTCTGATAAATTAAAAACGCTAGTATTAATTGTATGTAATTTAAATTATTTTTCCAGTGAAATCTCTGTTCCATTTGTCTAATTAACGGTTACATCCCCGGTTACATCAGCAGTTACCGGGATGAACGCCGCACGGTGAGGCGTTTGAGCGGGAAGATGATCGTCATCAATGCGCCCGCGGTGACGGTTCCGGCCAGCAGGAGTAAGCCCCACCAGTTGGCAGGGTTATGCATAAACGCCGGCGCGTGGTAGACGTATTGGTTCAATAAGTAGCCGGTTAGATACAAAGTGACAAACAGGACGGGCGTCACCACCCCTAATTTCCACAGCAGGGGGCGGTTGGTTGTAATCGTCCACCAGTTTTGCTCGTATAGAATGATGATCCCGAGGGTCAACACGAGAGGAGGTACCAGCAACAGGCTCGTTCCCCGATACGGAAGCACTAATAATAGTAGGCCCAGCATGGTAAAGCCCACGGTGCCAAAGTAGGCGTACTTACTGAAATACCCCCAGCGTTTATACCGAATGAATCGGTCCCGGTAGCGCCGGGGCGTGGCCGGATGACTGGGAGCCGGTTCACCCAGGAGCGTGGGCAAGTCGACCTGATACAGGTCTGCGAGCTCGCGGAGCACGTCTAAGTTAGCCGTACTGCGGCCGGTTTCCCAACTAGACACGGTTTTTCTGGAAACGTGCATGTGGGCGGCGACCTCCTGCTGGGTCAGGTGTTGTTGGGTGCGGGCTGCTTTTAAACGTTGGGCAAGCTCCATGCTCCGAGCTCCTTTCGGTGGTGGTCAGAAAAAAAGCTTACTGAAAATTTCCAGTAAGCAAATTACAGGGTTAACGCGATTTATTCAGCAGTTTGGTTATCCATGCCCGTCCGGACGACCGCGACGTCACAACGAGCGTGGGTATTAACAAAACTCGTTACGGAACCAACGAGGAGGCGTGAAACCGCGTTCTTGCCGGTTGCCCCCATCATGATCAGGTCCACTTGATAATCGTGGGGAAAATCATAGGTAATCACGTTTCGTGGGCTTCCAAATCGCAGGTGCATGTGGATGTCTTCGATACCCGTGGCTTTTTTCACCCGTTGAATCAGTTTTTTGAGGTAGTCGAGTTCGTCGTTCACCATGTCGGTAATGGCATCACCATCAACGACCCCGTACGAAAAGCCGAAACTAGTGGTGTTTAAAACGTTTAAGACATCTAACCGGGCTTCGTTCCGAATTGCGACCTCCGCGGCTTTGAAGAGGGCGGCTTCGGCTAACTTCGAGCCATCCACTGGAACTAAAATGTGTTTATATTCATTGTACATGATGATTCCCCCTAGTTCTTTACTGGTAGGATGGCCGTTGCGGTAGCAAGGACATGACCAGGCAGCTTACTTTCTAATTGGTTGAGCCAGAAACCGTCTGGTAACGCTAACTTTTGGTCGAGCGCGTAGACGGTTAACCGATAGTGGTGGGGTTGATCTGGTGGGGTCGGCCCGAGGTAGTGCCGGTTCAGTTGCTGGTCGGTAACGTGTAAGAGTCCCCCGGCTAAACTGTTGTTACCGTACGTCATTGCCACGGCTCCAGATTGACTTGCATCGGCTGGCAACTCGGTCAACTGGGGATCTAGATTGGCGACCACCCAGTGGATGTACTCAAAGCCACAGACCGGTATCGAATCGGGATCCAGGAGTGTGACCGCTAAGGAAGCTGCTTCACTCGGAACCTCCTGAAATTCGATTGGAAAAGAAACCACCGGATATGTGCCAACTTTATTCGCTGCGTCAGCGTGTTTGGTGTAACGATCCGGTAAGAATCCAGCTTGGAGAGGAACGTTAATTTTCATCTCGAAACGCCTCCTTTTTATTTTATTATAACTTAATTGGCGTGAAATGAAAAAAATAAGCAGTGCTACGGCACTGCTTATTTAGTAAAGACTAACACGTAAAAATTTTGCCCGTTTTGCGTTACGGTATAGTTATTGTAACCAGCGGCTAACCACTGTGATTGGGTGGCTTTAGCCCAGTTTTTGGCATCTTCCACCGAACTAAACGTCCGCGGTTGACTAAAATCGTTGGAGGCTGATTCGTGACTAGTTGAGATGGTGTCATCATCATCCGTGGTCTTCGCCGTCGCCTTCGTTGCTGATGTAGTTTCTGGTTCGGTTGCTGGCGCGGACTGGTTATCATCAGCATCAGTTGTGGCTTGGGTCGCCTCGGGATTCCCGCGGTTTTGCTCTGGCTGGGTCTTGCTGGTGTCTGATTGCGCCGGCCGGGTCGTGGCGTTAGTCTTGGGTTTTGACCGCATGGTTTGGTGCGTGCGGGGTTGCGTTGCTTGCGACTTGTTGGTCTTACTAATCGCATACCGCAGACCAAACGCGAGAACCAAGACGACGACCACGAGCATGAGAATCCACGGCCAAATCAGGGGTTGCTTGGGCTGGGGTTGGTCAGTTGCTTGGTTGCCAAAGTTATAGCGTTGGTACCTTGATTCTGGATCTGGTTTTTGCATTAAGCGCTCCTCCCTCCGTTTCAAGTGAGTTGAAGAATGGCATGGGAGTTAAATTCCCATGCCATTCTACTTGTGATTTTAATTTGGTTTTACTTTGTCGTTAACTTGCTTAGCATGGGTCATTTCATCGGTGTTTTGGTAACTGTTAACACCCCAGAAGTAGAACAAGAGGGATGCGACGATGATAATCACGAAGTCAAATGGATAGTGCACCCAGTTTTGACCATGGAATGGCGTAGAACCGATGTACGAGAAGAACGACATGAAGACTAGGTAAACGAGCATCCAGAGACTACCGTTGAACTTCTTTTTCGAATCCTTCCAGTTCAGCTTTCCTTCATAGAAGAAGTAGAATGGCAACCCGAGGGCGATCACGAGGATTACTTCCACCGTGGTTGGCCACATTGCCCAGTAAATCGCTAAACTAGCGAGCACGAAGGCAACCGGAGCCACAAGGTTGGCAATGTTAATCCGCACGGGCCGTTTGAATTCGGGAGCATGGCGCCGGAGGGCCACCAAGGTCACCGGACCCGTCAGGTAGGCAATCAAAGTGGAAGTAGAAATTACACTAGCTAAGACGGCCCAGTTTTTAAAGACGGAAACCAGGATACAACTGATAATCCAGTTGGCAATCATGGCAATCCGAGGAGTTCCCCATTTCTGGTCCATTTTCCCTAAGAACTTCGGTAAGTGACCGGTTTGCGTCATGGCGGCCAGTGTCCGACTAGTTGAGGCAACGAAGGAAACTCCGGTCCCAAACGGCGAAACAAAGGCATCCAGGTACAAGAGAATCACTAACCAGTGAATGTTTAGCATGATGGCCAGGTCAGCGAAGGGGGATTCAAAGTTAATTCCGTGCCAACCAACTTGTGCTAACATCGAAGGTTTGATGGCCCCGATGAAGGTAAATTGGAGCATTACGTAGATTACGATACTAACTAAGAGGGCAATCACGATTCCCCGCCAGATGTTTTTCTTCGGGTTAGTGATTTCGTCGCCCACGTTAATCACCGTTTGAAAGGCGTTGTAGGAGAAGATAATCCCGGAGACCGTCGTTGCAGCAAAGATTGGAGCAGTTCCGTAAGGTAAGAAACCGCCAAACTTCGGATTAGTAAAGTTGCCGGCGTGGAACCCAGAAACGAGTAGCATGATGATCGTCACGGTTGGCACCACGAGCTTAAAGATCGAAGTCAGACTGGTAAACCGCGTTAACAGGTTTACCGACCAGTAGTTTAAGAGTGTAAAGATCAAGATGAAAACGAAGACGGCGAATAACCCGAGGGTGGTCACCGTTCCGTTGGCAACAAAGCCGTGGGTCCATTTGGACCAACTCCAGGGCCAGGAGCTCATGTATTGCACAGCGGCCACCGCTTCGATTGGTAACAGGGTAACCAAGGAGACCCAGTTGGCCCAGGAGGCAATGAATCCGAGCAGTGGACCGTGGGTGTAACCGGCGTACTTACTCATTCCCCCACTTTCGGGGAACATGGTTCCTAATTCAATGTAGATGTAGGCGATTGAACCAATTACGATGGCGCCGATGATCCAGGAAATAATGGCTGCTGGACCAGAGATTTTAGCAGCTTCCCAGGATCCAAAGAGCCACCCAGAACCAATGATGGAACTCAGGGCTAACATCACTACACTAAATAAGGACATTTTTGTCTTTTTGACTTTAGTAGTGTTTTTTTCCATAAAGTTTGAAGAAATCCTTTCTTTAAAACAAAACGTTAATTCGATTGGTATTCTTTAATTTCCAGTAGGTTACCAGCGGGATCCTTAATGAACAAGGAGTGGACCTCGTGTTTAGCAGTTTGCCGTTCGATGGGACCGGCGACGATGTCAATGAAGTAGTTGGCTAGGTGCGCTTGAATCGTGGCTAAGGAATCCTTAGTTAAAATGCTAAAGGCCGTTGAACCGGCCGTGGGATGAGCAGCAGTGAGTCCTGAAGCACTCGGGAGTTGGCAAACTAGGGTTTGTTTTCCGAGCTGGAATAACAGCTGATCAGCGGTTTCCTTTAGTAAGGGGAGGTCTAGAACTTCGTGGTAAAACCGCAGGGCGGCTTCCAGTTCATCAACCGTGACCACCACTTGATCGACGTCTCGTACGCGCAAATATTTCAACTCCTTTCAAAATGATACATACCAGTATAACATTAATATGGATTGACTCCAAATTAGGCCAAATGCTATTGTAGGAGTTATGGATTAAAACACGGAATATGAGGGAGATTAATGGCACTTTTAGAAGTATCCAATTTGAGCATGAGTTTTGCAGATAAGCAACTGTATTCGAATGCCAACTTTCAATTAAATAAGGGCGAACACATGGGGGTCGTCGGGCAAAATGGGGTTGGCAAATCGACGCTGATCAAAATTTTGACCGGGCAGGAACTGCCGGTGACGGGCTCCGTCCAGTGGCAAAAGGGGACGAAGGTTGGGTACTTAGACCAGTACGTTGATATTCCCAAGGGGATGACCCTGATTGATTTCCTCCACACCGCCTTTTCCGATTTGTACGCCATGAACGAACGAATGACGGAGTTATACACCGAGTATGCTGAAACGATGGACGAACGCTTGATGGAGAAAGCGGCCCGCTTGTCCGGGCAACTCGATGCCAACGGGTTTTACGACGTTGAAACCCGCGTTGAACAAGTAATTACGGGGCTCGGCCTGGATGATCTGGGGCGAGCACAAGAAATCGCAACGATGAGTGGGGGACAACGGTCTAAGATCATTCTTGCCAAGTTGATTCTGGAACATCCCGACGTCTTACTCTTAGATGAGCCGACCAACTACCTTGATACCGCCCACATCAAGTGGTTGGAGGACTATCTGAACGACTTTGACGGCGCTGCCCTGATTATTTCCCATGATTACGACTTTTTAGAACCCGTCACGAACTGCATCATTAACCTCGCCTTCGGGAAGATTACGAAGTACCGGGGCGACTTTAAAGCAGCGATGCGGCAACGGGATGAAAAGGAAAAGACCCAGCAACGTGAGTACGAAAAGCAACAGGTTGAGATTGAGAAGGCCAAGAAGTTCATTCAAAAGAACAAGGCCGGTAGTCGATCGACGATGGCGAAGTCCCGGGAAAAGATGTTGGACCGGATGGACGTGATTGAACCGCCGAAGAACAACATTCAAGCCGAATTTGACTTTCCGTATTCAGAGACCGGTTCGCAAAATGCACTAGTGGTAAAGCAACTATCCGTGGGGTATGACGCCCCCTTGCTAGAACCGGTGACCTTCTCCGTGGACACGGATCAAAAGGTGGTTTTACAAGGCTTTAACGGAGTGGGAAAGTCGACGCTAATTAAAAGTATTCTCGGCATTATTCCGGCGCTCGGGGGTTCGGCCGAGTTTTCCCCCTCGGCCAAGGTAAATTACTTTAGTCAGGACCTGGTCTGGGATGATCCGAACCAAAAGCCGATGCAGCTGATTCAGGATCAGTATCCGAAGCTGACCCAAAAGGAAATTCGGAGCAAGTTAGCCCAAGTCGGGTTGGACACGGCCAACGCCTTTAAGCCGATTGGAACCCTCTCTGGAGGGGAACAGGTGAAGGTCAAGCTGGCATTAATGGAATTTGTCCCGAGTAACTTCTTAATTTTGGATGAACCATCTAACCACTTGGATGATGAAACGAAGGCCGCCCTGCAGGCTGCCATCAAACGCTTCCCCGGTAATGCAATCATCGTGAGTCACGAGGCGAGCTTTGCTTCCGGACTGGCCGATAAAACGATTGACGTGGAAAAACTTAGTTTGCACTAAACCGAATGGAAAAAGGGTGAACCCGCACGAAGGTTCGCCCTTTTTTGGTGAGCAGCGCTTAAGGCAAGTTGCATTTAATGCTGGAATCCGGTAACATAAATGCAATTTATGCAAACGTTGTTCTAAGGAGGAAGTAAGATGTTAACTCGAGCTGAGATCCAAAGATTCCCCAAAGCCGAACTTCATTGTCACCTAGATGGCTCCATTCGCCCCCATACGTTACGGCAAATTGCCCGCAGTCAGGGGATGGCAGTTGAATCCAATTTGATGGAATTAACCCGCAAGATGGTGGGACCACGGCAATGTCGTGATTTAAGCGAATATCTCCAAACCTTTGACTTTGTGCTGCCGTTTTTACAAACGGTTCCGGCGCTACAACGCGCCGCGTATGACGTGATGGAACAGGCCCATCAAGACGGAGTTTGTTACATCGAGTTGCGGTTTGCACCGAGCTTATCAACCCAGGGGCAACTTACCATTCCAGAAGCAGTGCAAGCGGTGGCCGCGGGAATTGCTGAAGGGGAGCGAACCTATGGAATTACGGGGAATTTGATTGTGTGTGGCATGCGGACAAAGGCTGGTTCGGCAGTGCACCACGACTTTGAGCAACTGGAGGAGGTTCGTGATCAGCTCGTTGGGATTGACCTTGCCGGGCCGGAAGCTGATGATTATGTTCCAGAATACGAGGACACGTTACAGGCGGCCGTCGCCGATTTAGGCGTCCAACTGACCCTGCACGCGGGTGAGTGTGGTTGCGCCCACAACGTGGTAGAAGCAGTGCAGGCGGGGAGCCAGCGAATTGGGCACGGCATCGCGGCGAACGGTGATGAAACCGTGGAACGGTTATTAGCTGACCGGCACATTTGTATTGAAGGCTGTCCCACCAGTAACTGTCAAACGGGGAACCTGGCCCGGATTGAGGACTATCCGTTGCAGCGGTGGTTAGGGCAGGGTCAAGCCCTCTGCATCAATACTGATAACCGCACGGTCTCAGACACGACCCTCACGGAAGAATACTTCCAACTGGCCCAACACAACGGGTTAACCAAGGAGCAGTTGCGCCGGTGTAATCAAACGGCGATCCGGCATTCGTTTGCAGCTCCGGCAAAGAAAGCGACGTTGCTGGAGCACATCACAGCGTTTGAAGCGGACGAATGAGGATTAGCCGTCAGAAGCAAAAAGGCCTAACAGCATGAATGCTGTTAGGCCTTTTTAGTTGGATGTTGCGTTAGAATTGACCGGTTTCGACGTCGCGAAGGAAGCTGGCCAGGTGATCGTAGTACACGGGTGCATTATCAATCATGTGGTGATGTCCCCCATTGGGCGTGGAGGCAAAGCGAGCGTGGGGAATCATGCTGGCCATGCGCTGTCCCGTAGCCAGGGGCATCGTTTCGTGTTCACCAAAGGTTACAAGGGTGGGGACGTGAATGTCTTGCAGGTGATCCGTGAAGTTCCAGTCCTTGAGCTTGCCGGTGATTACGAACTCGTTGTCACCCTGAAAGGCGTGGTACAACGGGACACTCATCGGATTGATCAAGTGGGCAATTGCGGCCGGTTGCTTGCGGTCCACGTATTCCTCGTTGAGCCGGGTCACTAAGGCCTGGTAACGGTCGTTATCATAGTCATTGGTCGCTTCACACTGTTGCATGTAGGCGAGTTCATCGGGGGTCAGGGCGGTTTTACGAAGCTCAGCTAGGTGATCCGTGTAATCGCTAATCCGATCAACCATGGATGAGATGATGGCACCCTTTAAATGGTCTCCGTATTTGGCCGCGTACATTTGGACGAGGGCGCCTCCCCAGGATTGACCAATTAGATAAAACTGATCAAGCCCCAGTTTTTGCCGGACTTCTTCCACCTCATCGACATAGTAATCGTAGGTTTGGATGCGCTTGGCAACGTCTGGATCGTCCCAATCTGGAGTATCGGAGTACCATGATCCGAGTTGATCGTACATATGCACCTGAACGTCTAACCCCTGTTTGTGTAACTGTTGGGCCGTGTCTTCCCAGTATTCGTGGGTTCCGCCGGGACCACCGTGGAGGGCCAGTAAGTGAATCGTGCCCGTGCCCTGGGTGTTGGTCCATAAATGGTAACCGTTGTCGAGGGTAATAATTTTCGTACCTGTTTGCATGTTCTTCCACCTGCTTTGCTTAGTTTATCCTCATCATACCACGATTACTGGCGGTCGACACCTTAGGAGCAACGAAGTACCCAAATCGAAAAAAAGTGTGTAAAATAGTAAGTAGAATGAATTTTTAAGCAAAGAATGGAGTAACGATGGAATACTTAGGTAGCATCTGGATGGTATTAGTTGCCGCCCTGTTATTTGGCTACTTGGCGAGTCGCATTGGCCTGCCCAGTGTGGTGGGGCAGATTATCGCTGGGATCGTGATTGGACCGGCGTTGTTAAACTGGGTCAAGCTGAACGAAATTTTATCGGTGAGCGCGGACTTAGGAATTATTTTGTTAATGTTTTTGGCCGGTTTGGAGTGTGACTTTAAACAGGTGAAGAAGTACCTGGTCTCTGCCACGGGGATTGCCGTGTGTGGGGTCGTGCTCCCCCTGGTGGTCTTCTTTGGGATGGGAATGTTATTTCACCAGGGCATGGTTGAATCCCTCTTCTGGGGGGTCATTTTTGCCGCCACTTCCGTTTCAATTAGCGTGGCCGTGTTACAAGAATACGGCAAGCTGCAAACGGTTGCCGGAGCGGTCATCTTAGGGGCCGCCGTGGTTGATGACGTGATTTCAATTGTATTGTTAAGTCTGTTTACCAGCTTCTTCACGAGCGGGGGCAACCTGGCCGTTATCATCGGCTTACAAGTTCTCTACCTCCTGTTCTTAGTGGTTATGGTGAAATGGATTGTACCAGAGATCATTAAAATTGGGATGCACTTTAACGATGAGATTGCGCTGGCCATCATCGGGATCGTGCTCTGTTTCTCACTCGCTGAACTGGCGGAAGTTTGTCACTTGAGTTCCGTTCTCGGGGCCTTCTTTGCCGGGATTGCCGTGGGCTTTACGCCCGCCCGATCGACCATCGAACGGAGCACCAATATCATTGGCTATGCCTTATTGATTCCGATTTTCTTTGTGTCCGTCGGGCTTGAGTTAAAGCTAGTGACCAGCTGGCAGGGGTGGCTAATTGTCATCTTACTGACCGTCGTCGCTCTGTTAACCAAGTGGGTTGGTTGTGGCCTCGGCGCCCGGGCGCTCGGTTTTAGTTGGCAGGATAGCAACGTGATCGGAGCCGGGATGGTTTCGCGTGGGGAAATGGCTCTCATTGTAGCCCAAGTGGGGCTCAGCACCCACTTATTATCAAATCACCTGTACTCAGAAATTATTTTCGTTGTAATTTTAACCACCATTTTGTCACCAATTATGTTAAAGTGGGGTCTTAAAAAAGCGGGGAACGAGAAACGGAGGTCCCGGGAATGAAACGAGGACAATCAAGCACAGAACGACACATCATTGTGATCACTGGTCCAGCTGGGGCGGGCAAAACCACCGTGCAGGACTACTTAGAAACGACCTATGGCATTCCTCCAATCATTACCCATACGACGCGAGCTCCCCGCGCCCAGGAACAAGACGGGGTCGATTATTACTTTGAAACCCCAGCTAGCTTTGCCGCGCTTGACCTTTTAGAGGATGTTCAGTACGCCGGAAACCGGTATGGTTCCTCATGGGATGGGGTGGAGAGGGCCTGGCAGCAGCATTCTATCGCTTCGATTGTACTTGACACGAAGGGAGCGACAACTTACCAGCAACGCTTGGGCGACCAGGCAGTGGTGATTTACCTCGCGGTTCCAGATCCCCAGCAACTGCGGTCACGAATGCTCAAACGGGGGGATACACCCGCCGCGGTCCAAGCCCGGTTACATAGTGCCGAAACCCAACGGGACTTGGCATTGCCCCGCGCCCTGCAACAAACGGGCATTTACGTTCCCAACCAGGACTGGGAACAGACGACCCAGCAGTTAGCCCAAATTATTGAAAAATTAAGCAACGATTAAGTAATTCTTAACCCCAATTTGCGATACTAGGGGATAAAGGAGATGAGGTTTATGAATCGGGTGCCACCGTTGATCACGCCGTTTGCAATCTTTGCCATTTGCTTGGCCTTAGGGGCAACGAACGTGGTTACAAATCAAGTTACCAATACGCGTGAAGGGGTTAAGGTCACTGACCATAAATCAGAACCAACGAAGCAAAAGGATGAGCAACAGCAAACGCCCACCGAGCAACAGAACCAGGAAAACAAGCAGAATTCGGATCAAAAGACTGATCAAACTAATGCAAACGAACAACCAAAGCAGACGGAGCAAACGGGCAACCAAGACCAACCAAAGCAGTCCCAGGACCAGGCAACGACCACAACTAATCAGCAACCGGAGGGACAAAAATCGGATTCAAAACCAACTACTGGAAACGGAACTACGACCGGAACCACGAATAATCAGGAGAATTCGAACTCAACGGGACAGACGAATACCACGAATGGTAGTCAACAGTCAGAAGGGGGGCGGTAACAGATGTTCACTTTTCTCGATGCGATTAATTCCTGGCTCGGTTACATTAATATCGAACCGAAAACGAAGGGGCGCCTGTACGACGTACTTTCGTTTTTAGGGGAACTTTACCTGGCTTACATTACCTATCGCTTTTTAGCCAATGGATTTTGGACGCGAGGCGTGCTTCTGTTGGTAGTTACGATAGTGTTAGCGTATTTCTTGTATTTAAATACCATTTATTACTTCACGAATCGGACCTCGCGGTTGGACCTGACTCCGTGGATTTACCGCCTGTTACACATTAAACCCCAAGCCCAAACAGCGACAACGGCCCCTAAAGTCAGAAACATTCCGGCTAACGGAATTTATGACAACCGCAAAACCATGCCCGGCAAGTTGGTATCGACACCGACTGAGCAACAGTTTATCAACCAGCTAGCGGGGCAGTTGCTTAATCATGGCTTGATGACGGCGGACTACGCGGGGGTGAGCGACCGGGAGTTAAAACAACGCTTGCAAACCGGTAACCAGGTGAATGCGATCGGCAGTGGAACGTTACTACCGTATTTTGATATGCAGTTTAAAGACGGCCAGCACGTGGTGTATGCGGGTGTGAACCAGGCCGAAGCTCAACCAGTGGGCACGATTACCCAGGTTGGGTTACAGGCGATTGCCGAGGTTGATGCCGCCCACGTTGAAATCTTTTTAGCCGCCGCCTACCTGACCGGGGGGAAGTTTAAACTCCTTGGCCGGCGTGGAATCATGGAAAAAGCCGCGGATTATCACATTGAAGTGGAAATCGCGTCACGAACTAAATAACCACTGAAAAACCATCCAAACCGGGTGGTTTTTTCGTTGCCAAGCCTAAAAGCGACTATACTGGAGATAAAAGTAGTAGGAGGACAACGTTATGACAGCGTGTGTGTTAGGAATTGATTTGGGAACTAGTGCGGTAAAGGTGTCAGCGGTGAATCGGACGGGGACGGTGCTGGCGCAGGAGGCTTTTGATTATCCTTTAAGTCAGCCCGAGCCGGGCTACAGCGAGCAAAATCCCAATGATTGGGTGATGGCCACGACGGTTGCGATTGTGCGCTTAATCCTGGATGATCACATTGACCCTGCGGAGATTGAAGGGGTTAGTTATTCAGGACAAATGCACGGATTAGTGTTATTAGACCAGGAGAAGCAGGTGTTACGCCCCGCCATGTTATGGAACGATACCCGAACGACCGCGGAACGGGCTGACATTGAAACCCAGCTTGGAACCGAATTTGTCCGCATCACTGGGAACCGACCCTTGGAGGGCTTTACCCTGCCGAAACTCTTGTGGGTAAAAAAGCATGAACCAGCCATCTTTAAGCAGACAGCAGTTGTGTTAACCCCCAAGGATTACGTTCGCTACCGCATGACGGGAAAGTTAGGGATTGATTATTCGGATGCCACGGGAACTACCATGCTGGACATTCATACGAACCAGTGGAGTCAAACGATCTGTCAGCAATTTGGGATTCCAATGCGGATCTTACCACCACTGTTGCGATCGATTGATCGGGTTGGCACCATTACGCCGGAGTACGCGGAATTTTCCGGACTAACCCCGGCGACCCAGGTGTTTGCCGGGGGTGCCGATAATGCGTGTGGAGCCTTGGGGGCCGGAATTTTACAGCCAGGCATGGGTTTGTTAAGTATCGGGACATCGGGAGTGCTGTTACGTTATGAGGAGCAACCCACCGATCGGTACCACGGGCAACTTCAGTTAGAAGATCACGTAGTTCCAGATGGATACTATTCGATGGGCGTCACCCTGGCGGCCGGGTATTCGCTAAGCTGGTTTCACCGCACCTTTTGTTCAGACTTGACGTTTGCCCAGATGCTAGCCGGGGCCACCACCGCTCCCCTAGGAGCTAAGGGGTTACTGTTCACACCTTACATTGTGGGGGAGCGCACTCCGTATGCCGATGCTGACATCCGGGGCAGTTTTATTGGAATGGATGCGACGCAGGACCGGGGTGATTTTACCCGGGCAGTGTTAGAGGGAATTAGCTTTAGTTTTCGCGATTGCTTAGCAATTTACCAAGCTGCTGGGGCGGATTTGCAACGCATCGTTGCCATTGGTGGCGGGGCGCAAAGTCCACTGTGGTTACAGATGTTAGCAGACATCTTGCAGGTACCAATTCAAAGCTTGGCTAACGAACAGGGTCCCGGATTAGGGGCCGCCATGTTAGCAGCGGTCGGGTTAGGTTGGTACTCTGATTGTGCGAGCTGTGCGCAACAATTTGTACACGTTGGGCATCAGTACGATCCGTTGCCAGACCACGTGACTAAGTATAATCAGCTCTACGCCCTGTACCAGCAGGTTTATCCGGCTACCCGCAAGCTTAGTCAGGGACTCCGTGAATTTTTAAGGTAACTAACCAAGCAAAAAGCCACCCATTTCGGGTGGCTTTTTAGGGTCAATTAATTTGATTTCGCAATTTCTTCGCGAATTTGCGGGCTCTGATAAGTATCAGTGGAGAAGATGATTTTGTCGTGTAAGCGGAGCACCGTATCACCAGTTGGTTGGATAATCTTTTTCCCCCGGAAAATCCGGTTGATGGTGATGCCAGTTCCAAACGGTAGGTCTTTAATCCGCGTCCCAGCAAATTTACTGTTTTGAAGGGTAACTTCGTGGAGCTTGACGCTGTTGGATTTAATCATGTTAAAGGTAGATGGGACTTCGATTAACTCCCGTAACATGGCAACGTTGACGGCGAAGGTACTGTAAACTTCGACGCCGAGGGCGGTCAGTTCCTTTTCCTGTTGGTTGTGAACGTTTTTGTCTTCAAATCTGGCAATCACCCGCTTCACGCCGTATTCTTTGGCTGCCTTAGCCAGACGGTAGTTGGTATCGGAATTAAGGTAGGCAAACACGATGATGTTACAGTCAAAGTATCCGTTTTCAATGAGCTTCTGCACGGCTAAACTATCGAGCAGGTGCACGTTAGCTTCACTGTTAAAGGTCTGGAAGTTTTTCTGACTGTCAGTGTACACGTTGACGTCGTACCAACTCTTGCCCAGTTCTTGGGCGACGGGGATGGTGACAAGGTTAACCCCGAAGATGTTCACGCGCAGCTTGTGGTAAATGTCAGCCTGCGGATTGAAGCAGTGGTTGAACGCCAAGGGTCCGATCAAACAGGTGATGATGGCTGCCAGTAAGAAGGCCCCTGATTGTTGACTGGTGAGGACCTTGAGGTTGTTGGCCACGCTTAAAATGGCTAACACCATGGTTAGGGTGGTCATTGGTAAGGCCGTTCCTGCCAGCGCATTTTGGCGGTTAAAGCGAAGCCGAAAGACGGGGTAGAGCCCGAATTTCGCAATTAAATACCCTAATAAAATGAGCGGAATGAGGAGCAGCGCCTTCGGATCCGCTAGAATTTTTTTTAAATCGAGTCCCACTCCACTCATGATAAAGAAGATTGGGATGAAAAAGCCGTAACCAATCGAATCCAATTTTTCGCGGGTCGCTTCGGATGGTTTCAGCAGTTTATACACCATTCCGCCGACAAACGCCCCTAAGACGGCTTCTGAACCAACCGTAACCGCTACAACCGAGAGGAGGGCAATGATGAAAAAGGCTAACCGCACGTCAATTTGGGTGGTTGATTTGTTGATTTTATCGAAGTAGTCAAAAAAGTTGTGGAAACGCAGGAGTAGTAAAGCCGCTACGGCAAAGAGAATCAGAATCAACCACAGGGATTTCGATTCGGTCCCAAAGATGGAGGCGTAAATCGTGAGGCCAAACACCGGGACGATTTCTCCTAAGGCCGAGATCAAGAGGATGGTCTGGCCAAAGGGAGTACTGAGGGCATCACGTTCCTTCAGAGCGGCGAGGACAATTCCTAATGAAATCGTCATGAAGAGGATCGAAGCCAGCCACACGTCACTGAACAGGCCGGTAACCTTCGTCAGGTAGCCGAGGACGAACGATAGCACAATAATCGTGAGGTACCCATACAAGGCTAGCCGTACCGGCGTGTATTTGGAGACCTGTTGGCGGGCCTTTTGTTCTAATTGGCTGGGATTTTTGGTTTTGGGCTGAAAGAGGTCAAAGTCGATTTCAATCCCACTTAAAAACAAGAGGACAATCACCCCAATGCTCGAGAGGGAGGTTAAAATGGTTTGGTGGGGATTAATCCAGTTTAACAAGCTGGGACCTAAAACAATTCCAACCAGGATTTCAACCACTGAAGTCGGCAGGGCCGAGATCTTGAAGCGACTCATGAGGAGTGGAATCAAGAGGGCGGCCAGTAAAATGATAACAAGGGAAAGTTGATTCATAGGTTCCTCCAATGAAATGTCAAAATAAGCAATTCACAGTTAGTTATAAAAGACTTGGACGAATTTGTCCATGAGAAAGCCATTAAAACATAAAAAAACTGGTTTCTGCGCCCCCTATAAGGGTTAGAAACCAGTTTTTTAGTGTTCTAGGTTGAGCCTATTTACAGTTGAACTTCTTTGTCGGAAGTCCCGGTTTGAATTAAGGCTTGGTTAGCATCAAGGGCGATTTGCACCATGTTCTTAACGGCCACCTTCGTGTAGAAGGCAATGTGGGGGGTAATTAAAACGTTGTCCCGTTGCATCAAGTTCTTCAAGCGTTCGTCAGGAATTTGGTCGAAACTCCCAAAATCAGTGTTGAAAATCCCAACTTCGTTTTCGTAAACGTCGAGCGCCGCTCCGGCAATTTGACCACTGTCAAGGCCACGAATCAGGGCGTCAGTATCGATTAAGGAACCTCGCGCAGCATTGATTAATCGAATGCCTGGTTTCATTTGGGCGATTGTGTCGTCGTTAATCATATGGTCGTTTTCCTTTAAAGCTGGCGCATGCAACGTCAAAATGTCGGAGTTTGCGTACAACTCAGCCGGCGTGTCCACGTAGATGCCTTCCTTTTGTAATTCCGGATTAGGAAAGGGATCGTAGGCAATCACCTTGGCGCCAAAGCCACGGACAATCTTGACTACTTCACGACCAATCCGACCGGTCGCGTAAACCCCAACGGTTTGTTGGTTCATTTCTTCGGCAATGTCTGGAGCCCAGGTCAGGTCACCGTGGCGCATTTTATCTTCAAACTTCTTCGTGTTTCGCAGGAGTCGCATCATTTCAGTAACCGCTAATTCGGCGATGGCAGCTGGGGAATAAGCGGGAACGTTCGTTACGTGAATGTCGTTGGCCTTAGCAGCCGCAGCATCGACGTTATCGACACCGACGTTCCGTAAGGACAAAGCGTGAATTCCGTACTGACCGAGCTTGTCAAGCACCGCTTTGGTGTAGGGTTTTTGTTGGTAAGCAACGACCCCGTCAAAGCCCTGGGCTTCAGCCACCGTTTGCTCGTCTAATAGGTCCGCTTCACTTTTCACCTCAACGTCTGGGTGTTGAGCTTCCCATTCTTTTAAGTATGGTTCTTCATCGTTCCGAATTCCATAAGCAATAATCTTCATGATTACATCCTCCTTTGCTTTTTCGAGTTCATTATAGCATTTTATCGTGGTGAGCGGGTTCGTAGGTCTCAAAAAGGAACAATTATTGTAATTCAAGCCAGTTGAGCCAGCTCGGGGTGAAAAACTGCTCCAACTGGTGGATCAGGACGAGGGTTTCTGGTTGGGGGTAGTCGTGGCGCAGAATATCGACCACCGTGGCGTAGAACGCAAAGGCGTGAAAATGGAGTTCCTGGTAGTTAAATTGAAAGGTAATGGGCAGAATGCCCCGTTCCTGCATGGCGTTAATGACACGAATAATCTGGGTGGTGAAGTACTGGGTCGCGAGTTCCGCAAGCGGTCCGTACTTAGAACCGTTCGCACAAAAGAGGAGCAGTTGTTTCAGATTTGGTTGCTGGTATAACTCGTTCATGACCGAGTCGAGGTTCATGACCGTTGCCTGCCAAAAAGCCGGGGCATTCTGGGTCGTGAGCTGCGTTAAACCGGCCGTTAACTGCTGGTCATAGGTCGTAGTGAGGGTGGTTAAGAACGGTTCGAGCAGTTCTGCTAACAAGTCGGCTTTGGAATGAAAGTATTGGTAAAAGGCGCCGGTGGTGCGCTGGGCCCCGCGGCAGACTTCGCGCAGGGTGGTTTGTTCGTAACCGTGGTCGAGAAAGGCGGCTAACCCGGCTTGCAAGAGCCGGTCGTGGGTGGATGCGGGTGAATTGGTCGTTGCCATGGATGACCCTCCTTGGGTTTAAACTAGTTGCCAGCATTTAGATAACAGTGTTATATTAGTAAACGAACTTTGAGTTAGTAGATAAAAGATGAATGTAACACTGGTTCAATTATAGGAGGAAACGGAGTAAATGGCAAAATTACGGCGAATATTACTGATGGCGATAACACTGTTGTGCGCAGTCGGATTGACGGCGTGTGGTAAACAAGCGAAGCAGGCCGAACCGGCGCGGCATCCCAACCAGATTAAGGTGGTGGCAGCGACCAACATTTATGGTCAAATGGCCGAAGCGGTCGTGGGAAAGTACGGCAAGGTAACGTCCCTTGTTAACAGTGGAGTGGATCCGCATGAGTTTGAACCTAGCATTCAAGCTGCTCACCAGGTGAGTGATGCGAACGTGATCATTCAAAACGGGCTTGGCTACGATGACTGGATGCAAAAACTGACCCAAAACGCCAGTTCTCGGACCACGCAAATCAACGTGGGCCAACTACTGCACAAGCATAATGGGGACAATGAGCACCTCTGGTATAATCCGGAAACGGCGCCAGCGGTGGTCCAGCGATTGGTCAAGGTGGCCAGTCAGTTACAACCAGAACACCGCCAGACGTTTGAAAAAAACGGGCAAGCTTATTTAGAGCGCTTAAAACCCGTGAACGAGTTAGCCAAAACCAGTCGTAGCAACTTACAGGAACACGATTTAAAGCGCAAGGTGGATGTAAGTGAACCGGTGTTTGATGAGGCGCTTCATGCGATGGGCTACCAGGTTAACAACCGCGACTTTGAAAATGCGACTGAAAAAGAGGTGGATCCGTCACCTGCGACGATTAAAGCAATGCGACGGGACCTGACCGAGCAACGGGTGGCCTTTTTCGTTGATAACACCCAAACGGACAGCCAAACTGTGAACCAGATGGTGAAACTCGCAGAGCAGCACCACGTCCCGGTGGTCAAGGTCACGGAAACGATTCCCAAGGGGCAAAACTACGTGGATTGTTTAACGAAAACGTACCAGGCAGTGCTGAAGGTGCAAGAGCAGGAAATCGAAGCCAAATAATTTTTCTAATCTTAGGTTAATGGTGGTAGTTTTCGGCGAAATGTGCTACATTTAAGGCAAAATAAAAGGAGGGTGTAATCATGAAAGACTTATTTTTAGGAATTAGTTTAGCTGCGAACGCCGCTTTAGGTTACTTGTTATTAAAGGATACGGATGCTTTGAACGACTTATCCGACAAGTTTGACGACTTAAGTAGTAAAGCTGCCGCAAAGATTGATAGTTTTACTGACCAAGCAGAAGGTAAAGCTAAGCAAGTTGAAGGCGCTGTGAAGGATGACCCGAAGGCCAAACTCGAAGGGGACTTTGAAAACGGCAAGGGCATCGTGAAAGACAAGCTGAATGACGCCAAGGATGCTTTAACTGACTAATGCACCTTAAAAAGGCGCTAATCAAAATGATTAGCGCCTTTTTAGTTGGTGGTGGGGCTTTACCGGTTGGCGTACCAGGAGAGCCCAATCAGGGACAACCCGATGAGTACGAAGGCAAAGCCCACTAACCAGTTTCTCAGTTTCATGCACGCATCCCTCCCGTTCCTAGTGTAGCATGAAGTGGTGCTTAGCTAACTTAGTTGACACTAATTCTGAATCTTGGTACGATGAGATGCGTATTTAAGAAAAACTTATAAATTAACTTTAAAAATGTCTCGACGCCAAACCGACCTGATTTGCAACGGAGACATTTTTCTTTTAGAAAGGTGTTGAAAATGACAGATAAACCACAACAACAGCAATCCCAGGACTTAAACCGGGGTTTAACCTCGCGCCACGTCCAGATGATTGCCATCGGGGGCGCGATTGGAACCGGACTATTCTTAGGTTCTGGGGAAGGAATCAAGTCCGCCGGACCGGCTTTAATCCTCGCCTACCTGATTACCGGGATTTTCTCATACTTAATGATGCGGGCCGTGGGGGAATTGTTATTATCAAACCTCAAGTTTCACTCCTTCATTGACTTTGTCCGGCAGTACTTAGGGGAAAAGTGGGAGTTTGCGATTGGCTGGGCATACTGGTTGAGTTGGGCCAGTCTCGCGATGGCAGATTTAACCGCCTCCGGGATTTACATGCATTTCTGGTTCCCCCAGTTGCCCCAGTGGATTATGCCCCTCATCGTGGTGACCATTTTAGTCCTGTTTAATCTAATTAACGTGGCCTGGTTTGGTGAACTAGAATCGGCCTTTTCCAGCATTAAAATCTTTGCGATTTTAGCGCTCATCGTGGCCGGAATCGGGATGATTGCCGTTGGCTTCCACACGCACGGCACGACCGCGTCGCTGGCCAATCTGTTTGACCACGGGGGCTTCTTTGCAACCGGACTAATTGGCTTTATCATGGCCTTTCCAATCGTAATTTTTGCCTTCACCGGGATTGAAATGGTCGGGCTGACTGCCGGAGAAACCCGCGATCCCCAAAAGGACATTCCAAAGGCAATTAACTCCGTGCCCATGCGGATTGGATTGTTCTACGTGGGATCAATGGTGGTGATTATGTCAGTGTACCCTTGGAACCAAATTAACCCAAACCAGTCGCCGTTCGTACAAATCTTTTCGGGGCTGGGAATTCGGTATGCAGCTGACATCATTAACTTCGTGGTGCTGACTTCAGCCCTCTCGGCGGCGAACTCAGCAATCTTTTCCACGTCCCGGACCTTGTACATCCTTGGGAAAAATGGCCAAGCGCCCCAATCGTTTAGTAAATTATCCCGGCATAACGTGCCGTACGTGGGGATTCTCTTTTCCTCAATTCTCTTTTTAGGAATCGTGCTGTTGAACTATTTCTATCCCAGTCAGATTTTCTTGCTGATTACGGGAGTAGCTACAATGTGCTTCATCTTCGTGTGGATCATCATCATGATTACGCACATTCAGTACAAGCGGACCCAACCGAACCCGGCGGACCACTTTAAGATGCCGTGGTTCCCAGGTTCCAGTTACGCTACGATTTTATTTTACGTGGCCGTGTTAATTGTGTTACTCGTGAACGCCAAAACGCGGATTTCAGTAATTGCGACGGTGATTTTCTTTGCGGCCCTTATTGTGGGGTACGTATGGTTTGAACGCCGGAAGGCGCATTAATTAGTTTGATAAGCTCCTGGCCAATTGGTCAGGAGCTTTTTTAATCCTTGCGGGTTAATATTATACGTTGTATAATATTAAATGACCAATAGATGAGAAGGAGTTAGGCACATGAACTTTCAATTATTAAAACAAAAAACGTTGCGGAGTTTTGCAGGGAACTGGGCGGCGGCCATCCTGGTAGGGCTGCCCTTTGTAGTCATTACCTACTTTACGGGTAGTACCGGCATCATTTACATCATCCTTGCGAGTTTGACGACGGTGGGAATGGTCTTTACCTTCAGCGACTGGGTTGCATTTGAGCACGCCCCAGCGACCCCACTGACGACCACCTTTCGAAACATGCTCAGCACGCCCCGACCATGGGGACCGTTTTTGTTGTGTATCGTGGTGACCATTTATACCTTTTTATGGTCACTGTTGTTATTTGTTCCTGGAATTATAAAGGGATTAGCCTATTCGCAGGCCCTGTTTCTTTATCGAGAACAAGTCATTCGGGGTGAAAGTACCCCAGATTTAAACGAAGTGATCACCGAGAGTCGCCAGTTAATGGATGGGCATAAACTAGAATTATTTTGGTTGAACCTGTCGTTCATTGGTTGGGCGTTACTGTCCGTCTTGACGCTGGGAATTGGCTTTTTATGGCTGGTACCGTACTACGTTGGGACCATGGTGAACTACCATGCAGCGCTCCGGGCGGGAGCCGATTTAATTTAACTTGTTAACCAACCTAAAAACCGGTGCACTCCGAATGATCGGGGCGCACCGGTTTTTAGGTAAGGATTAATTTAAGGCATTCAGTGCCGTTTCGATGGGTGTGGAACCACTTTCCATCGTAATTACCTGGTGGTAGGTGTGGGGATTCTGGAGACTATCCTTAAGGACAGCAGCCACGTCGGCAATTGGATTGCTGGTGGTGTTAGTGGTTGGATTTAAGGTTACGAGTCCGGTCCCGGGGGCTTCCGTCAGAGAACTTGGTTGCAGAATCGTGTAGTTCAGGTTCGTGCGGTGGCTGAGATAGTCATCGGCCATAAACTTCGCGGCTTGGTAAGCCTGTAAGCTCGCGTAACGTTCCTGGTTCAGCCAGCTGTTAATCTCTAAAGCACCAAACGAGCTCAACATGAGGTAGCGCTCAACGTGGGCGGCTTCCGCAGCTAACATCGTCTTGATGGCGCCAAAACTGTCAACGTTAATCAGATCCAGGTTTCGTGATCCGGCAACGAAGTAAACGGCGGAAAAGCCCGTCAGTAACTGGGTTAAGGTCTGTAAGTCGCTGGTTGCGAGGTCCAGGTTGTGGACCGTCACCCGGTCGAGTGCGGCGAGGTCCGCCGCTTTTTCGGGATGTGCCACGGCAATGGTTACCTCAGTAGCGGGATCCGTGAGTAATTCATGGGTTAAAGCGGTTCCAACCCGTCCTGATCCACCAAAGAGCATGATTTTCATCAGTAAACTTCCTTTCCAATGCTAAACTACCGTTATTATAGAAGCTTTAGGCGGACTTTACGAGGATTTTGGTTTGTAAAGGGGTTGAGACTTGTATCAGGGGATTATTTCTAGTAGTATTTTAATTACTAAAAGTAAGTGGAAAGAGGAAGCAAAATGAAAAATCGTGTGACAGCAATTTTAGGAACCCGGTATCCCCTGATTCAAGCTCCGCTAAACTGGTTAACGGATGCGAAAATGGTGGCGGCGGTGGCTAATGCCGGGGGGTTAGGGACGTTTGGTCCGAATGCTGGCCGTGATTCCCTTGACCAAAATTCGATGGAGGTCATGGAAAATCAGATTAAAACGGCCCAGCACCTGACGAAGCAGCCAATTGCCATGACGCTGGGATTAAATCCGCAAGGCGAGGAGCAAAGCTACGCTCACAAGATCTTGGATCGGTCCCTGGCACTGGGCATTAAAATCTTTATGGTCGGGGGAGAACCAGATGCTGAGATTTACCACCAGATCAAGGCTGCCGGAGCAACCCTAATTGCCCGAAGTTATAATCCCACGCCCGCAGAGGCCCAACGCCAAGTTGAACTGGGAGCGGATCTGATTGTTGCCACGGGCTATGATGAAGGGGGCGTCATCCCCGTTCATGGCGTGGGGACCTTTACGACCGTGCCGCGCATCGTGGACGCAGTTTCGGTGCCGGTCCTAGCCGCTGGGGGTATCAATGACGTGCGCGGAGTGCGGGCAGCGATGGCGCTCGGCGCCGAAGGGGTGTTCGTGGGTAGCCGTTTCATGGTCACTCAGGAGTCACGGACGGCGCCGGCGGCCAAACAAAAGTTGCTTGCTAGCAGTGCAGATGACCTGTTGTTAGTAGCACCGAACCAGCGGTCGCTCGCTAATCCGCGCATGGCAGAGTTAGCGGACCGGTTTGCGGCAGGTGATTCCACGACCTTCCAAGCCACACGGAAGTTAGGTGGCGTGCGCCCGGCCATGCTTCACGGTGATTTGGAAGCCGGAGAAGTGAGTGTGAACACCGGGGTGGATTTAATTCGTGACGAACCCCGAGTGGCCGATTTAATCGCAGAATTAATGCAAGACTTTCAATAAAAAAACTCGACCTCGTAATGAGGTCGAGTTTTTTTATGCTTGTTGGTGATTACGCTGGCGCATCACTTTGAAGTAGTAAACCGGCACCCCAACGGCAACGATCCCAAGCGAAACGAGCACTCCGATTGGGTCAGAAAGAATTTCGGAGCCAATCACGAAGAGCGAACCGAGGATGGCCATAATGGGCGTGAACGGAAAGAGTGGAACGGAGAAGATCCGGACTTGGTGCGGGTTGCGTTTCCGGAGTAGGAAGACCCCGACGAAGGCCATAACGTAGAAACAGTAGACCGTAAAGATGCAGAGCTCAGAGATGCGGTCGGGGTTCGTAAAGCAAATCATCAAACCCGCGATGACCAGCGTGGCCATGATGGCAAAGATGGGCGTCCGGGTTTTGGGATTGAGGTAGGACAACCACTTGGAACCAGGCAGTTGCTGTTCTTCGGCCATAGCGTACATAATCCGGGGGAAAGTCATGATTTTCCCGTTCATGCACCCAATGATTGAAATGATGATTCCGATGCTGAGAGCTTTCCCGCCCCACATCCCAAAGTCTTGATTGGCAATGTAAGGAATGGCCGTCGTGCCCAGTTCATGAATCTTAGCGGGACCGATGCTCTTTAAGACCCCGTAAGAAACCAGAAGGTAAATGACCATTACGGCCATAATTCCAAGTGAGATGGCGCGGGGGAGCAACTTTTTCGGGTTTTTAATTTCACCCCCGAGGTTTGCAACTAAAATCCAGCCGTCAAAGGCAAACAGCGTGGCTAACATGGCCACCCCAAAGCCACCGGCCGTGGTGTGGAGATCTTGAACGCTTTGGCCGAGGGCATCGGCGTGGCCAAAGAAAAGGCCAAAAATAATCAAAGCGGCGACGGGGACTAACTTACAAATTGTCGTGATGATAGCAAAGGCCCCACCGTACCGGTTGGGGAAGATGTTCAAAATGCCGACAAGGATAATTGAACCGAGGGCGATGGGAAGGGTCCAGAAGCTCGGTAGGTGGAAGAAATCAAGTACCAGGATGGCTAAGTAGGATCCCAGCGCTGCAATCATCGCCGGACCGTACACGATGATTTGCATCCAACCGGACAAGAAGCCCCAAAATTTGTTATAGATGGCTTCCATGTAGGCGTATAACCCCCCGGTACTAGGAATTTGGGAAGCAATTTCTGCAATCGTGAGGCCGGCAGCCAGGGTTAAGAGTCCTCCCGCTAACCAGGCAAGCAGGGCCGCTTTAGCGGACCCCGCGTCGTTAATCACCGCCGCCTGCCGAACGAAGATCCCTACTCCAATGATGGTTCCTACCACCAGGGCGAGCGCGGACCATAGTCCGAGGGAACGGTTGAGTGAAACATCTGCTTGTAAATCTGGTTTTTTCATGATGCATCCTCCTTTAAAGGTGGGAAAATCGAACAAAAAACGCCCCTATCAAGCGATAGGGACGTTGTTACGCGCGGTTCCACCCAAATTCTTTCAGTCAACCTGAAAGCACTTTTAGTTAGTTAACAATTTGGCAACTTAAAGCGGCTAAATAAGGGGTCTCATCCAATCACAGCGCCTTGGATTCTCTGGGCAGACGGTTCCTTAAATTTCATCTTTAAGTAATGTAAGTATTGTACAAAGAAAATGAACAACTGTCAACAATTAACTAACTAAAGTTCATATTGATGGTAACGGGCGGCTGCGGTAGCGGGTAAAGCAACCGTTAGTTTGGTGCCAGCGGCTTCGTAAGCAGTCGCTTGGACGTCAAAGTTTTGGTTCAGGTCAGCGACCAGGTCGCCTGCCGTAAACGGAATCAGATAGGTCTTTTGGACGTAATCGGCAAAGAGTTGCTCGCTCATCATGGTGACCAATTCATTAATTGAGGCGGGATCCTGAGCCGACATGATCAGATTAGCACCAGTTCGTTCTGGGAACCGACTGCCAGTGCGGTCCGCCTTGTTAAAGACGGTGATCATCGGGAGGTCCGGCACCCCAATCGCCTTTAAGGTGTTGGTAGTGGTCTCCATCATGAGTTCCTGGTTCGGATCAGAATAATCGACCACTTGGATTAACAGGTCGGCCTCAGCGGCTTCGGCCAGGGTCGCTTTAAACGCCTCAACTAGTTTGTGGGGTAAGTCGCTCACAAATCCAACGGTATCACTGGCGAGCACCTGCTTGTTACCTGGGAGTTCAAGGTTTCTGACGCTCGTGTCGAGGGTGGCAAAGAGCATGTTTTTCACAAAAACTTGCTTTGCTTCGTTGGTGCCAAAGCGCCGGACTAACTGGTTCATAATGGTTGATTTACCGGCATTAGTATAACCAACGAGGGCCACGGTTTTGACCTGGTTTTCCTTACGGCGCTTACTCTGGGTGGTGTACGCCCGTTGCAGCTCCTTGAGTTCGTGGCGGACGTGGGTAATTTGCCGCTCAATGGTCCGGCGGTTAAGTTCTAGCTGGGTTTCCCCGGCTCCCCGGTTCGCTAAGCCCCCGCCCGCTGCTTGTTGGTCTAAGCGTTGACTAGCACTCGTTCGTAACCGGGGCAGTTGATAGCGCAGTTTCGCTAGTTGCACCTGTAACTTGGCTTCTTTGGTGCGAGCCCGGTTGGCAAAGATTTCCAAAATAAGCCCGGTGCGATCAATCACCGTGGCGGAGGTCGCCGTTTCGATGTTGCGAATCTGGCTCGGGCTCAGTTCATCGTTCGCAACGATGGTGGAGGCACCCGTTCCGTTCACGAGGTCGGTTAACTCAGTCAGCTTGCCCTTGCCAAAGTAGGTTCCGGCATCCGGGTGGTCCAGCTTTTGGGTGAGGGTTGCAACAGACGTCATGTGGTTTGCAACCACGAGTTGTTGTAATTCTTCCATTGAATAATCAAAGTGCGGATGATTGACGTTGAGGCCAATCGTAATGACGGGGGTTGGTTCCATTAATGCTCCTTCTTGTTGTAATAAGCGACACTAAACTGGTCCTTGCTGTACGTGACTTTCGTGACGCTTCCATTTAAAATGGCTGCGGCCACGTTTAGGTTACTAAACCGACTTACCACACTTTTAATCAGGGTTCCGTGGGCGGCAATCAAGATGTTTTGCCCCGGTTCAGCAAGCGCCACGATCTCATCGAGGCCGACCTGGAGGCGGTGCCAAAATTGTTCGTCCGTTTCGGCTTCACCGTACGGATCGGCAGCGGCAATCAGATTCCGCGTTTTTTCCATGCCAAACTTGTCGATTAGATCCGCGTAGGAATAACAGCCATGGGGTCCCCCGACGATGTTCCAGGTTTGCCCGGTATCGTTCCCTTCAAAGTAGCCGAAGTTTTCTTCACGGAAGGCAAACTTTTGCACGGGTTCAGTAAGGGGGGCGGGATTGGCTTCTAAAATGATGCGGGCGGTTCGACTGGCCCGTTTGGTATCACTGCTGTAGGCCTGGTCGAACGAGATCCGTTGTAACTGCTTTCCAGCTGCAACGGCATCTTGAACTCCTTGGTCGGTGAGGTCTGAATCAGACCAACCTTGGATCCGGTGGTAGTGGTTCAAATGGGTTTGTCCATGACGAACAAAGAATAGGTTAATTTTGGCCATGGGGAAGTCCTCCTTGAAAATTATCAGTTAGTTCAGTTTACCATACTTAGTGGCTAGTTCATCGTGTTTACGGGCTGGGTATGTTAGAATAGTTCATCGATTAGACTAATGGAGGTGCACGATGGGAGCAGAGCAGGATCAGATTCGACAGGCAGAACAGCAGCATTTAGACTTTGTCCGCCAGCAACTGAAGGTGGCAAAACGCCAAACGGCCACCACAATTATGAAGGCCAAGCAGGGTCAACAGGAACTGGAGGACAACTTTTATGATGACGTCCGCTTAAAGACCAGTACCTACGAAGGTCAGCTGGAAACCGGGGTGTCGGTGCGCCAACAGCAACAAATGTTGGAACAACGTCAAACCCGATGGCAATCGGCAACTAGGGACATGCAGACGTTACAAAAATTGGATCAGAACGCCTACTTTGCCCGGGTCGACCTTCAAGAACAGGGTGAAAGTGAGTCCGAACGTTTGTACATTGGGCTCGCGTCCTTTGTCGATCCAGATCATCCCGACCAGTATTTAATCTATGACTGGCGGGCGCCCATTAGTAGTGTGTACTACGACAGTGGAATTGGAAAGCTGACCTATGACGCTCCTAGTGGCCCCCAACAGGTGGATGTCTCGTTAAAACGCGAACTCCAAATTAAAGCCGGACGGGTGACCCAGGTCTTTGATACCGATGAGGCGGTCGGGGACCGGTTGTTGTTAGAAAACCTCAAACACCAGTCCGATACCAAGATGAAGAGCATCGTGACGACCATCCAGCAGGAACAAAATGCGATTATTCGAGACACCAGTTCCGATTTGTTGTTCGTGCAGGGGGTCGCTGGGTCGGGAAAAACGGCCGCGGTGCTCCAGCGGGTGGCTTATTTGCTCTATCGCTACCGGGGCAAGCTGACGCCCGGTCAGGTAATTCTGTTTTCCCCGAACCAGCTGTTTAATGACTACATTAACCAGGTGTTGCCCGAACTAGGGGAGCAAAACATGGTACAGATGACCTACTACCAGTTTATGCGGCGGCGGGTGCCCCGCTTAACGGTCGAAACCCTCGAGCAGCGGTTCGACGAAAGCCTAACCGATGAAACCCAGAACGTGACGACCTTGAAAAACAGCTTAGCCATGTTTAACGCGGTCAACCGGTATGCCACCAGCCTAAACCAGACGGGGGCGGACTTTCGCAACATTAAGTTTCAGGGAGAAAGCTTCATTTCGAAGGAACAGATTGCGGAAATTTATCGCAGTTTCAACGCCAACTATAACCTCAGAAACCGACTCGCGGCGACCAAAAAGGAGTTGTTCCACATTTTGAACCGGCGGATTGCCGCAGAGACAAAGCAACGGTGGGTGGAAGAGGCGGTTGAGGGCTTAACCTCCGACCAGATTGACATGTTGTACGCCCGGGCTGGTCGGACCCGGACGGATACCGATCAAGACTACCGCTTCTTAGCTAAACAGTTGGTAACCGCGGCGTTTGCCAAGGTGCGGCAGCAAATCAAACACAACCGGTTTTTCAACATTAACCAACAGTTTGTGGACTACCTCCGCGCCGTTCCCCAGCTAGTTCAGCTGGCGGATTGGCACGTCACTCCCCAGGAATGGCAGGCCAGCGTGCGTGCGACCGTGGACCGGTTTCAAGCCGGGACAATCAGCATGACGGATGTTTCCATCTACCTGCTCCTCTTTGATTTGGTCACTGGAAAACGTCCCGATCTAAAAATGCGCTACCTATTTGTGGATGAAGTTCAGGACTACACGCCCTTTCAGTTGGCGTACTTACAATGGAATTACCCCCGGGCCAAGTTTACGGTGCTCGGTGATTTAAACCAGGCCATCTTTACCCGCGATAGCAGTCAAACCCTGATGACCGACCTCCAACAGCTCTTTGATCCGGAGCGGATGCGGGTCATTAAACTGCTGAAATCCTATCGTTCGACCGCGCAGATCACGAACTTTACGAAGCAATTGCTACCAGATGGAGCAGAGATTGAAGCATATGCCCGCCAGGGTGAGTTACCAATCATAGCGATTACTAAGACCAAACACCAGGCGTTGCAGACGCTCGTTTCGACCATCAAACGCAACAACCAGGCCCACGATACGACGGCTGTGATTGGCAAAACGCTTGCCGAGTGCCAGCAGTTAGCCGCGGCCCTTAAAACGGCGGGCGTTTCGGCAACTTTATTACAGACCGAAAACCAACGATTAGTGAACGGAGTGGTGATTGTACCGGCCTACCTCGCCAAGGGACTGGAATTTGATGCCGTGGTGATGTGGAATGGTTCGGCGGCAAACTATCCGGACAAATCCTTCGATAAGTTGGTTTACACCATCTGTACCCGGGCCATGCACCGGTTGACGGTGATTAGCATTTCGACGCCGTCGCCCCTCTTTGCTTCTGTTTCACCGGAAACGTACCGGCTAGTAAAGGAGTAGCGATGGAAAACTTTGTTAGGTATGATAAGCAAGCCTGGGCTGATCTATATCCCACCACCCTGCAACCGATTGCTCCCCAGACGCTCGAGCACCTGAAGGCGTTTCATGATCAGGTGGCGATGACTGACGTGCAACAGGTCTACATGCCTCTGATTCAGCTATTGCGGGGGGCGTTTGATGCCTATCGGCAGTGGCAACAACACAAAAGCGCCTTTTTCCACCAACCGGCCCGCACGATTCCCTTTATCATTGGAATTTCTGGGAGCGTGGCGGTCGGGAAATCAACGACGGCGCAGTTGTTACAGGATTTGTTAACGGAACTATTGCCGAACCAGACTACCCAGTTGGTTACCACTGACGGCTTTTTGTACCCGACGAAGACGTTACAAGCTAAGGGCTTGTTAGCGCGCAAGGGCTTTCCGGAAAGTTACGATTTACCGCGGTTAATCAACTTTTTACTGCAGGTGAAGGCTGGGGAACCACTGGTGAAGGCGCCGGTCTATTCCCATCAGACCTATGATCTGGTCCCAGATGAATTCACCGCGGTGCGGCAACCGGACGTTTTAATCGTAGAGGGGATTAACACCCTCCAGCAGCCGGCCACCGCCCACCGGTACGTGAGCGATTTTATGGATTTTGCGATCTACATTGATGCCGACCCGAAGTTGATTGAAACGTGGTATCTGAAGCGGTTCCAAAAACTGTTGCAGACCGCCTTTACAGATCCAGATAACTATTTTTATCGCTACACTCAAGCTGATCCGGAACAGGCCCTGGCGCACGCCCGTCATACCTGGGCCACCGTTAATTTACCCAACCTCCGCGATTACATTTTGCCAACCAGAGATCGCGCTAATTTGATCATTCATAAGGGGCAGCGGCATCTGATTGACCGCTTGTACCTGCGTAATTACTAAGACAAAGCACTTCCCACCCGGGAGGGCTTTTTTTAGTGAGCCAATTAGTTGCATAGTTTACAGCTGTAAACTATACTTAGAATTGAATTTACAAATGTAAACGAAGTGGGGTGAGCAAATCACAGCTAAAAAGGTGCCGGTGGACATTACCCCGGCAGAATGGAAGATTATGCGGTTACTGTGGTCGTTAGGCCCCAGCTCGACGACGGAAATTATTACGGAATTGCAACAACAGTCGGACTGGACGGCGTCGACCATTAAAACCTTACTGCGGCGCTTATGTGCCAAGGACCTGTTGACCACGACGAAAGATGGCCGCCAGTTTATGTATCATCCGCAGGTGAGTGAACAGCTCGCCATGAACGACACGGCGGAAGCCCTGTTTAGCCAACTCTGTGAGATGCATAAGGGGCAGGTGCTTCTTGATTTAGTTAATAAGACCGAGATTAGCCGGGCAGACATCGAGGCGTTACAGGCCAAACTAGCCGCGAAGTTACCGACGGCTCCTGAAGAAGTTGACTGTAACTGCCTGCCGACGCGGCAATCGTCCTGTCATGAACACGAAAAGGAGTAGATGTAGATTATGAAACCAACAGAACACAGCCACGAGATGCAGCACATGGATCACAACATGAACATGTCATCAGGGAGTGGCATGCAGATGAACCACGGCTCGATGAACCACGGTTCCATGTCAATGGACATGGGCGGTGGTCACATGATGAACATGGGCAACTTTAAGCGACGATTTTGGATTTCCCTTATTTTAGCGATTCCAATCCTATTATTGTCACCCTTCATGGGGATTGTTTTGCCCTTTCAAATGACGTTCCCTGGTTCTAACTGGGTGGTAATGATTCTTTCAACGATTCTTTTCTTCTATGGGGGAGAACCATTCTTCTCAGGCGCACAGGGAGAACTAAAGGCGCACGCCCCAGCGATGATGACGCTAATTACGATGGGGATTTCGGTGGCCTACCTCTACAGTTTATACTCGTTTGTCATCAAAACCTTTATTAATCCCAAGGCCCACGTGATGGACTTCTTCTGGGAATTAGCCAGCTTGATTGTGATTATGCTGTTAGGGCATTGGATTGAAATGGGTGCGGTGACGAACGCTGGGAATGCGCTGCAAAAAATGGCCGCCTTATTACCAGACACGGCCTACTTAATCACGACGGGCGACCAAACCAAGGACGTGCCGGTGAGTGAACTGCAAACGAAGCAGGTCGTTGTGGTTCAACCAGGCGAAAAGATTCCGGCCGATGGTCAAGTCGTTTCTGGTTCCAGTGCGGTCAACGAAGCACTGGTAACGGGGGAAGCCAAGGCGGTTACCAAACAACCCGGGAGCAAGGTGATCGGTGGTTCCGTGAACGGTGACGGTAGTTTGCACGTTGAAGTGACCGCCACGAGCAGTGACGGATACTTGTCCCAGGTTATTAAGTTAGTACAACAGGCCCAAAAGGAAAAATCAAAGTCCGAAACGCTTGCCAATCGGGTTGCCCGCTGGCTCTTCTACGCGGCTTTAATCATTGGGATTTTAGCACTGGTAGTATGGACCATTATCAGCGGCTTTAGCGTGGGATTGGAACGGATGGTTACGGTCCTCGTAATCGCTTGTCCCCACGCCCTTGGTTTGGCAGTCCCCCTCGTGATTGCCCGGAGTACCTCAATTGGAGCCCAAAACGGGTTGCTAGTTAGAAACCGGCAGGCCTTAGAAGAAGTTAAACACTTAGACTACGTTTTCATGGATAAGACCGGAACCCTGACCAAGGGGGTCTTCCAACTAAACGATTTGATTAGTACGAGTGACCTATCGAAGCAGGAGCTGTTAAACCTGTTTGCCGACGTGCAAGCGAACTCCAGCCATCCCTTGGCAACCGGCTTGGTTAGTGAAGCCAAAAAGCAGGGCTTAACCATCACGCCCGCCACTGACATGCAAGCCATTCAAGGGGTCGGGGTAACCGGAACGGTCAACGGCAAGTTCTACCAGATTGTGACGGCCAAGTACTTGGACGAACACCACTTGCCATATGATCGGAATCAGTTTGAAACCCTCGCGGGAGCTGGAAACTCAGTCAGCTACCTGATCCAAGCACAGCAGGTGTTGGGCTTAACGGCGCAAGGAGACGTGTTGCGGCCGGAGTCGCACCGGTTGATGCAACAACTGCAACGGATGCACATTAAACCTGTGATGTTAACGGGTGATAATAAGTTAGCAGCGCAACGAGTGGCGCATGAACTAGGTGACATTGAATACCACGCCGAACTCTTGCCCCAGGATAAGGAACAGGTCATTGCCAAGACGCAAGCCCAGGGGAATGACGTGATGATGGTTGGAGACGGAATTAACGATGCCCCGAGTCTCTCCCGGGCGAACATTGGGGTGGCGATTGGAGCCGGAACCGATGTGGCCATTGATTCCGCGGACGTCGTGTTAGTCCGTAGTGATCCGGAAGATATCATCAACTTCTTAGACCTGGCCAAGGCTACGAACCGCAAGATGGTGGAAAACCTCTGGTGGGGAGCTGGTTACAACATTATCGCCATGCCCCTAGCAGCCGGAATCCTGGCTCCGATTGGGATTGTCCTCTCTCCCGCAGTGGGAGCAATCATCATGTCGCTATCAACGGTGATTGTGGCTGCCAATGCGTTGACGTTACATTTGAAAAAAGAAAATTAATGCGTAAAAAAAGGTGTTACTCAAAAACTGAGTAACACCTTTTTTGTGGTAGAACTAGCTCTAGTTATTCTGATCTTCTTTGTGCTTGATGGACACGTGTTGTAAGTCCAAATCGCCACCATCAGGATTAATGCTACTGTGGTTAATCTTGGCATTTTTAATCTGCACGTCGCCGGATTCACTGTTCAGTTTCAGTCGGTCGTACGTGGCTGGCTTCTGGCTCGTCATGGTGACGTCACCAGAACCGCTGTTCAGGGTAAGGTCCTTGGCGATTAGATCGTGGGTTTCAATTTCTCCACTGCCGGAGTTCAGCGTAACCTTGGTTAAGTTGGTTTGGTTCAGGGCAATGTCGCCCGCGCTACTGTTAATCTTAACGGGACGGTCGGCATCGACCTTTTCAAAGGCAACGTCGCCACTGCCGGATTCTATCTGGATGGACTGCGCTTTGGTGTTTTTAAAGTAGACGTCTCCACTCGCGGACTTAATTGAAGTTTGCCCGAGGTCGCTGTCCTTACTCCGCACGTCCCCGTTGGCACTTTCCAGCTTGGTTACTTTGAAGTGCGCTTGGTTCAGCGTCAGATTACTTCCGTTACTGGAGGCCTGAAAGTTTTGAATGGGAGTTGAGGTTTTAAAGTTCAGGGGGCCGGAGTTAATCTTGACCGTCTTAGGCTTGGTGATCTTAGGGAGGGTAATGACCACCTGGTGCTTGCTCTGGTGGGTGTTTTTGATGGCATCCCAACGTTTCTGGTCCTTAAAGGTGACCTCGATGTGATCGCCGTTTTTACTAACTTCGGGTTTTTGTTGTCCCTGAAAGTTTGATTGCACGGTAAATTCGGTTCCTGATTTCACGGTGACCTGTGCCGGCACGTTGACCGCTAAGGTATCGAGCTGGGCGGTATTTTTGACTGTTTGGGTTTGTGAGCTGGCCGCCAGTGATGAAGGTGGGGTCAGGACGGTGGGGACGGCCGCCAGGGCGAGGCCGAGCACGGCCACCCCGATGGTTTTTTTGTACATGGGAAACATCCTTTCTTACGTTTCTTTTAAATTTAGCACGGTTTTTTCTCCATCACAAGCAAGAAATCGCGAAGAAACCTTTTATTTCGGCGTGGCTTTTTCTATACTGGTACGAGAACGAATGGTACGCCATTCGCATTATATTTATCGACAAAGGAGTAACAGGCATGGCAAAGATGAAACGGTTCAAATTTTCAGATTTGGTACGGGGGACGTATTCGCCAATGATGCGGTTTTCCCTGTTAGCAGTTTCACTGGTCCTCGCGAGTTCATTATCAGTATCGGCGGCGGTGCCTCAGTGGGAGAAGGCCTTTCCGGGGCATTCGTATTCCGCCATTGAAATCATTGCCACGATGCCATCCCTCGCTGTAATCATCATGTTGCTGTTGAGCAACTGGGTTGCCAAGTACATGAAACCCAAACGCACGGTGTTAGTCGGGCTCGGCATCAGTGGGGTGTTTGGGATCATCCCGCTGGTAGCGACCAACTACTACGTGGTGCTCTTGTCCCGGTTCTGCTTTGGAATTGGGCTCGGGTTAATTAACGGCCTCGCGGTTAGTTTGATTGGAACCTTCTTTGAAGGGAAACTGAAAGACCGCCTTATGGGGTACCGTAGTGGGTTTGAAATGCTTGGGAATGCCATTTGTGCCTACATTGCCGGGGCCCTGTTAGTTGATTACGGTTGGCACAGTTCGTTTCTTGTGTACGCCCTGGCCTTTCCGGTCGCAGGCTTGTTCTATTACTTTGTTCCAGAACCAAAGGAAGAGCCCAAAATGGAAGTGGATCAGCACTCACCACGGCTCAATCCGGACGTTGTGTTTTGGACGATGTTACTAGCGGCCTACCAAGTAACTTACGTGGGAGCAACGGTTCGGTTGTCGTCGTTTATTGAAAATACTCACATCGGAACGATTGCACAATCGGCTATGATTATCAGTATTGCCCCGTTCTTTGGACTGATGGGGGGGATCCTGTTTGGAAACGCCCTGAGTTCCTTTCGGAAGTTCATGTTGCCGTTTGCTCTGATTGCCACGGGAGTTAGTCAGTTAATCGTCGGGTTCGCGCACAGCTTCTTTACGGCAGCCCTAGGGATGTTCTTGGTAACGATGCTGGATACAATGGTGGTGACCTACATCTTGAACGTGGCAACGGACATTGCCCCTAAGGGAACTTTAAACGTGACCACTTCCATCCTGTTAATCGGGAGTAACGTTGGGATTTTTCTAGCGCCCGTGGTCTTAGGCAGTATCAATCAGGTCTTTAGTTCCAACAGTCCCCGGTTGGCCTTTTGGGTCTCTGGGATTGGCTTGTTAATTATGGGGGGCATCGGGATTTACGATCTCCTCTTCATTCGCCACAAGCTGTTTCGCTAACTAAACATGGCCATTAATTGCTCACGACCAGTTGGTTGTGAGCAATTTTTAGGCTCCCCCTTGATGAATTGGAGAAGTAGAATGCAAGCCCAGTTTCAAAATCACACGGCAGGATTCCTGTCCGTTAAAAAATTATTAACCACAGCGGGCGTCAGTAACCGCCTGTATCAAGAAGTGAAACGGCAGCCAGAGAGCCTGTTGGTCAACGGAACCCTAGTTACCCCGACCCGGTTAATTGCGCCCGCAGAAACCCTAACCGTCACCTTTCCCCCCGAACTTAGTGATCCAAACGTGCCGGCCAGTCAGGGACCCCTAGCGATTGTGTTTGAAGACGATCACTGGTTGGTGCTGAATAAGCCGGCGGGGTTAACCAGCGTCCCCGGGCCTACGAACCGCACCGATACGTTGGTGAATCGGGTCAAAGGGCATTTGATCGCTGCCGGTGCCACCGATTTACGCCCCCACGTGATTACCCGCCTCGACCGCTTTACCAGTGGCTTGGTGCTGGTAGCCAAGGATCGGCTCGCCAATAGCTACGCAAACCAGGCTCTCGCCCAGCACGCCCTTCACAAGGAATACCAGGCCGTGGTGACTGGCCAGCTTGATCAGCCCCATGGCGTGCTTGACTTTCCGATTGGACGGGTTGGAACAGAGATTGCCCGACAGGTGACTGCAAACGGTCAGGCCGCGCGGACCGAATACTGGGTGGAAAAGGCGGGAGCAACCTGTACCCGGGTTCGAGTGCAGTTGCACACGGGGCGGACGCACCAAATTCGGGTCCACTTTGCGTTTGTGGGGCATCCCTTACTCGGGGACCAACTATACGGTGGGCCGGTTTATCAGGGGATGACCCGGCAGGCCCTCCATGCGGCGCAACTGCGTTTTGATGACCCCTTTGTGGGGCAGGAGCGGAATTTTACGGCGCCCCTGCCAGCAGATATGCTAAAATATGAGTGACATGAAGGAGGCTAAAACCGTGGAAGATGGAATTAAGTTGGGGGAGCCCGCGTTTGCGAAGCTAATGTTTACCTTAAAAACGCCGGTTACCCAGCAGAATCATAAAGACTACAAGTTTATGGAATATGAAATGAGTGAAATTGCCCCCGACATCTGGGCGATGCCAGCGTACATGACCGATGAGGATGACTTTTCTCTATTCTTTATCGTGACGAAGATTGCCACGGGCGAAACTGTAGTGGCCTTTGCCACCGGAACTGCTGATGAAGCTGGTGAATTTCAGCTCAGCCAACCGATGAATACCGGAGCAGGATTAAACCAGTTGAACGAGCACGATTCACAACGGGCGGAAAACGTGTTACATTTCTTAACCCAAATTTCGAAGGCCAACGAAGGCGATTGGCGAATGGTCGAACAGGACGCGTAAGCGGAAGGGAGCACAACTGATGGCACAAATTTATTTAGCTGGTCCATTTTTTAGCGAGGATCAGATTGCACGCATTGAGAAAGTGGAACAGGCGTTGACGTCCAACCCCACGGTTCGGGACTTTTTCTCCCCCCGTAAGCACCAATCCACCCAGCATGCCCAGTTTACGAAACCCTGGGCCACTGAAATTTACCAGGCGGATATCAAAAATTTGCGGGCTGCGGAGGCGGTAGTGGCCATCATTGATTTTACCGAGGACCACGTGGATAGTGGTACGGCCTTTGAGATCGGTTATGCGGTTCAATTGGGGACGCCGGTTATCGTGCTCCATGAAAAGACCGGCACGGTTAACCTCATGATTGGGGAAAGTTTGCATGCCTACTTAACGAGTCCGGCAGCCCTTTCCGACTATGACTTTAACACCCTTCCCGCTAACGAATACGATGGTGAATTCATTTAACTAGGCAGACTGGGCGCCAATTAAAATCAGGGTGGCAAAGGAGAAACGGATGCCAGAACGAGAAGAACAACTAACGGGGCGGCGTTTTTTAAGCGTGACGTTGTTAAATTCGGCAATTACGCTCCTAGAGTTTATCGGGGGAGTGCTGTCGGGCAGTTTGTCGTTACTGTCTGACGCGGCCCATAACCTAGGAGATTCGTTGTCAATCATCTTTAGTTATGGGGCTCACGTGCTGAGTAAGCGAAAGCAAACGCGGGTGAATACCTACGGGTTTAAACGGGCCGAGATTCTGGCAGCCCTGTTTAACGCGCTCTTTTTGGTCCTGCTGTCGCTCTTTTTACTAGGGGAAGCTGTCATTCGGATCTGGCACCCGGCGCCCGTTGAAAGTGGCGTGATGATCTGGGTGGCGGTAATTAGTGCGGCTGCGAATCTCTTGTCAACTGGGCTCCTAAACCGGGGTGCGCAGCATAATTTAAACCTGAAGGCGACCTACCTCCATTTGTTAAGTGACGCGCTAGCCTCGTTAGGGATTATCGTTGGTGGGGGGCTAATCCTCTGGACCGGCTGGACCTTCATTGATCCCCTGATTACGATGGTGGTGGCGGTTTACATTATGGTGGAAAGCTGGCCGGTCATCAAAAAGACGGTGTCGATTTTAATGGAGTGTGCGCCGCACCTAGATTACGCCGCAATTAACCGCGACTTACTGGCGATTCCCGGTGTAAAGAAGGTGCACCACGTGCACGCCTTGATGGTTGATGAAAATAGCATCGTGTTTTCGGCCCACGTGAACATGGACAACATGGAGCTGAACGAGGTGCAACAGCTGTATGCCCAGATTAACCGGGTCTTACAGGATCGCTATCAGATTGAGCATGTGACCATTCAACCAGAAACGACGCAGGGTGCTGATGAAGCCTTCTTTTATGACCGTGATTATGATATTTAGCCGAAAAAAAGCAATCTCTTTGAAGAGATTGCTTTTTTGGTACGTACTTATAAAGTAGCAAAGGGATCGAGCTTGGTTGTTTCAGTGACATACCATTCGCGCCAGTCCGTGGTTGGGTTCCCATTCGCGAAAAAGGTTTGGGGAAGTTGACTTAGTAACGTTTGGTAGTCTTCGTGATTAAATTTGGCTGAAAATGCGCAAATTTCTGCGGGCACCTGGTTGCTAACGTCCATGATGGTGCGGTTGATGTCCGCGATGACGTGATTAAAGTCAAATGAAGCCATGACATCGAGTTCTTCGTTGTTTAAGAGGGAGACGTAAAAGGGAACAAAGTCGGCAATGGCCTTTTCCTGTGCGGTTGCATTTAACTCTGAAAATGATTGATTATCACTCATGCTAATCCTCCTGTGCGGTTGTGCCCAAATGTTATCTTGTTAATTATAACGATAACGAGGAAATTCGTAAAATCATTTTTCCAGTTTGGTTTTAAAACGTGGCCAAATATAGTAGGCTGGTAAGTACAGCAATTGGAACGAAGGTGGTGCTTACGGTGCGCAAACAGGAACGCAAAAAAACGCAATCATATAAAAATAAGGTCGTCCAGACGTGTCTGCTCGCGGGTAAAATTTTAATTGAAAACGGCTCCGAACTGAATCGGGTTTCAGATACAATTAAACGAATTGCCATGAACGCGGGGTTAGACGATTTAAACGCCTACGTGACGATTACCGGACTCATGATTTCTGCCAACGACGAGGCTGGCGCACAGATCAAGGAAGTGGAGCAACGTAACTTTGATTTACGCCGGATTGCCGCCGTCAACAAACTATCGCGGCGGTTTGCCGAACACAAGTTGACCATCTTTCAGTTTTACCGTTTGTTGCTCAAGGTGGAACACATTGGCCTCTACTATCCCTTCTGGCTGTTGATGGTGGCCGCCGCGGTCTTATCCGGAGCGATCACCGTGGTCTTTAACAATGATCTCCCGGATTTTTTCATCACCAGCCTGGTAGGGATGTTTGGCTGGCTGATTTTTCATGAGCTTAGCCTGCGGGTGCAGGCCAGTTTCATCAGTGAGTTTGTGTCCGCAATGGCAATCGGTGCGATGGCCATTTACGCGGTCCGGCTCGGGCTGGGGCAAAGTACCGATAACATCATCATTGGGGCCGTCATGCCCCTTGTTCCGGGGGTTCCGATTACGAATGCCGTCCGGGACTTAATCTCTGGGAATTTGATTAGTGGTCCAGCACGTGGGGTGGAGGCGCTGATTTGTGCCTGTGCCCTCGGGTTTGGGGTCTCGCTCGCATTGATTTGGTTAGGATAGGTGAGGCAAAATGTTACATTTAGTGATTGTCATTGTGGGCGTCTATGTGGCTACGTTAGGCTTTGCCTTGTTAATTAACGTTTCACCCCGGGCACTCAACCTTGGGGGCGTCGTGGCGGTGGCGGGCTACCTCGTGTACCTGGCGTACTTTACCTACATCGGTGGGTACGTAGTCGCCAACGTCGTGGGAGCCTTTGCAATTGGAATCTTTGGGATGATTGCGGCGCGTTACAAAAAAATGCCGGTGATTGTCTTTAATACGCCGGCCTTGGTCCCGCTCGTGCCGGGGGGACAAGCCTACCAGGTTATGAAGTACGTGGCGTTAAACCAACCCCACATGGCGTTTTTCTACCTGACTCAGGTCGCTATGATTGCCGGCTCAATCGCAATGGGCTTTTTACTAGCAGAGTTGTTTATTCAACTGTTTTATTACATGAAACGGCGCCTCATTCAAAAACGGAGTCCCTTATAGGGACTCCGTTTTTGGGTTGGTTAAACTTGAAATTCGATGCCGAGGACAAAGCTGGTTAAGAGAATCAGCAGCACCAAGCTGGTGATGATGACGTAGAGACGGTCGTGTTCCCGGTAAAAGGAGTAGATTGAGACGACGACCCGTAACCCGGGCGTGAGAATCAAGGCAAAAATGCCGACCATCATGATGGCATAAGGTTTACCGGCCATCAGGCCCTGAAGGAGTTGATGGAAGTTTTGCACGTGGTAGTTAGTAGCCACTCCCAAGCTGCCGTCTACGAGGTAGAAGAGCAGGCCCACGATCATAATGGTGGCTGCCACAATTACCCCCCAGCGGAGGATGGTTCCAATCGTCATTTCCACCCGGTGCATTTCCTGAGTTTCGTTTTTTGTTTCTGGTTTCATTAGATTGACACCCCAAATCCTTTGAGAATCATTTGGAAGCCGAGGTACAAGAGGATCGGAATAAAGATGATCCGCATGAGCCGGGTCGGCATGATTTGCATAATCCGGGAACCAAGCGCGGCTCCCCCGATAATCCCGAGAGCCATGGGAACGGCAATCTGGGGCAGAATGGAACCGTTAAAGAAGTAGATTGTAGCACTAGCAGCTGCCGTAACTCCCATCATGAGGTTACTGGTCGAACTCGAGGGTTTGAGCGGCATCTTCATGAAGGTATCCATGGCAATGACCTTAAACGCTCCAGAACCAATGCCGAGCAGTCCGCTCGCAATTCCTGCTCCAAACATGATGGAAAATCCGGTCGGGACGTTAGTAACTCCGTAGTCAATTTCTTTGTGGAGGTTCTTATCGTAGTAAGACCCGTTGAGACGCAGGTCCTGAGCCAGTTTGTCATCCTGGTGGGTAATTTGGTCACTGTTTTTTCCCCACAGCTTTTTAACCATGTTCGCGCCGGAAAAGAACAGGAGGAGACCAAACAAAAGGTAGAGGAACACGGGATTTAAGATTCCAGTCAAGAGGGCGCCGACGATGGCTCCGACGGAGGTCGCAATCTCTAAAAACATGGCTACCCGTAAGTTGAGGACGTTATCACGGAGGTAGGCAATCGTCGCCCCCGAACTCGTTGCGATGACGGCAATCAGGCTCGCGCCGATCGCGTATTTAATGTCTAATCCCATTCCAAGGGTCAGCACGGGGGTGATGATCATTCCCCCACCAATCCCGAGAATGGCACCGAGGATGCCGACCAAGACGCCGACCACTAGCATTAGTAAAATACTATTTAGCATGATGATTCTCCTTTAATTAAAATATAGTTTATTGTAACGCACTTCACAGCTAGACGCAGATTCGAACGGTTCGGTGCGTGGTTTAACCACGAGAATATGCTATACTAAGCGTATTGACTGAATCTGGAGGTAAGAGAAAGACATGATAATTAAAAAGGACCCAAGTCGCCCGTATAAATTAGTGATTGCGACCCTCCTGACGATTATAATCGCCGTGGCCGTTAAAACTAATTCCGGGTTCGTTAACTTTTTGGATACGTTGGTAATCGGTGGGGTGCAACATTGGGACTCGAACTTTATGACCAGTTTGTTTACCATTGTTAGCTTCATCGCGAGTCCCAAGCTGGACGTCATTTGGATGATTCTATTAGCCTTCATCCTGTGGGGCGGTCGGGATAAAATTCCGGCCGTGTTTACCATCTGCTTACTGATTGGTGGTGATGCCCTCGGGTTTGTGGTGAAAAACTTAGTGGCCCGGGATCGGCCGCCGATGCACCTGCTGAAGGATACGGGGTACAGTTTCCCGAGTGGGCACGTGCTGGGAACGGTTCTAGTGCTAAGTATCATTTGGATCGTGTTGGTTCCGATGCTGAATGACCGGACGAGTATGTGGATTGTGCGGATGATGCTAATCCTCTGGTTGATTCTGGTAATGCTGTCCCGAATTTACCTAAATGCCCATTTTCCTAGTGACGTAGTGGGCGCGGTGACCTTGGCCTATGCCTGGCTGCAAGTGGCCGAATACCTTTACGTGCGGTATGCGCCCCGGCTTGCGACCATCAAGGGATTTCAAAATAGTAACTATTAAAAAAGCTCCCGGCGGGGAGTTTTTTTTATGGCAACTGGTCCCGTTGGGAAGCCACGTAGTTTAAAAAGTGTTGGCTGGCCACGGACAGACTAGCATGATTTTGGTAGGCAAGTTCGATTGCTTGGGCAATTTCTGGCTCAGTGGCCGCCGCGTGGATGTGAAAGTCGGAATTACCGACCATTAGCTCAGAGACCAGGCTCACCCCGAGCCCGGCTGCTACCATGGCTAGGACGGTATAGTCGTCTTGGATTTGGTCCTTAATGTTGGGGTTAATTTTCAAGGATGCAAATGCCGCACGGACGTCACTGTGAGTGCCCTCGGGGATCAAAATCAGGTTGTGCGACTGGGCTTTTAAAGCGGCGAGAGAAACGACCGCCTGATCGGCTAACGGATGGTCGGTGGGCATCACCGCTAGCAATCGCTCACGTTTAAGCGGTACGGTGGTCAGACCCTTGGCTCGGGTCTGTTTTAAAAATCCGAGGTCAACTTTGCCACTATCAACGTCCGCGCGGATTTCGTCATAATCACCCTGAAAGAGGGTGAAGTGGACGTGCGGGTGTTGTTGTTCGAAGCCCTTGATTAAGCCCGGCAACCAGTAGCGCGAGATACTATTGCTCGCACCAATTCGGACCGTTCCGGTTTCCAGACCGTTGATTTGCTGGGCGAGGTGCTGGGCCTCCGTGTACTGACGTAACAAGCGTTGAAATTCGGGATAAAGTTTAACGCCCGCGGGGGTCAAACTGATGCCCCGGCGGGATCGTTTAAGCAGTTGCACGTTAAACTCGGCCTCAAGCCCGGCCACGGTTTGGCTAATGGCCGACTGGGTATACCCGAGTTCATGGGCCGCCTTCGTAAAGCTCCCGGTTTCAATGATTTTTTGGAACACGACAAAACGATTCATTACATCAGTTCTCCTAATGTTTAAATTGAAAAGATTAATTTTACTTATCTAAGTATAGTGGGTAAGATAAAAGACGTCAATGAAATTGGCTCGGCTTAGCCCGAGCACGAAGGGGAGACGCTTATGTTTAAACGCATTTTTCAGCGAGAATCAGTTGCTAACTACCTCAAGGCGGATGCCCGCTTAAGCCGGACCTTAACCGCATGGGACTTAGTGGCCCTCGGGATCGGGGCGGTGATTGGAACCGGGATCTTCATTCTGCCCGGTCACGAAGCTGCCCAGCATGCTGGTCCCGCGGTGGCGGTCGCCTTCTTACTAGCGGCCTTACTATCGGGGGTCGTTGGGATGGCCTATGCGGAATTCTCGTCCGCAATGCCGATTGCCGGATCCGCCTACTCATTTGGAACGGTAATCTATGGAGAAATTATTGGTTGGCTGATTGGTTGGGCCTTGATTCTGGAATATTTCTTAGCCGTTTCTGCCGAGGCCACCGGGTTTGCGGCCTACTTTAACAATAACCTATTAGCTCCGGTCGGCATTAAGTTACCGGCGGCGTTGCAAGCAGGCCCGCTGGAAGGGGGAGTGGTCAACCTGACGGCGGTCCTGATTATCGTGGTTATCGCGCTCATCATCGTGAAGGGAGCGGACCTTTCGAAAAAGGTAGAAAACACCGCGGTGCTGGTCAAAATTGCAATTATCATCATTTTCATTGGGATCGGCATTTTTTACATTAAATCCAGTAACTACGTTCCCTTTTATCCGAAGCAATTCCATGGCGCGCCCTTCGGCCTTGGTGGAATTTCAACCGCCGCGGCCACGGTCTTCTTTGCCTTTATCGGGTTCGATGCGCTGGCAGCTAACTCCGCAGAAACGATTAATCCACAGCGGAACGTGGTCCGGGGGATCCTGGGCACGGTTCTAATTGCTGTTGTTTTGTACGTGGCGTTCTCACTGGTCTTGGTCGGAATGGTGCCCTACACCAAACTGAACGTGGATGATCCCGCTGCCTATGCCCTTCACTTGGTTCACCTCGATGGGTGGAACAAGTTGATTACCATTGGGGCGCTGTTTGGAATCTTTACCGCCATGGTGACGATGTTCTTTGGGGGTCTCGGTTAGTCTACGCCCTCGGTCGGGACGGCTTATTATCGAAAAAGATGGGGCAGGTTCATGCTCAGTCGAAGGTGCCCAGGAACGCTGTCGTGGTCGCCTTACTCGTTCAAGCCTTCTTCGCGGGAGTTGTTCCGCTAGCCCAACTGGCTTCGCTGATTAACGCGGGGACCCTGCTGGCCTTTGCCAGCATTTCCTTTGGAATTATTCCCCTTAGGCACCGTCGAGACCTTCCAAACGATGGGTTTAAAATGCCGTGGTACCCAGTCCTACCGGTTTTGGCCGGCTTGTGTAGCATTTACTTCATCATGATGCTGCCCACCACCAAGGTTGCAGTGGGGATATGGCTTGCAATCGGGTTGGTAGTGTACTTTAGCTACGGTCTGTGGCACTCTAAACTGCAACACCGTAACGCAACAGACTAAAAACAGGATGGCCTTAGCCATCCTGTTTTTAGTCGTTAATCAGTTGAGCGCCGAGCGCGGTTTGAAAGTGTTGTAGGGCAAAGGCTTGGTTTTCCGGCGAAAAGCTTGCGGTGGCGTGCGGATGGATTACCAGTTGATAACCCAGGTTATAGGCGCTAACTGCCGTATGCAACAGGCAGATGTCGGTGGCTACTCCCGTGAGATGGAGTTCGGTGATGCCCCGCGCCCGGAGTTGAAGGTCAAGATCCGTGCCGGCAAAAGCGCTGTACCGGGTCTTGGGCATCTCCCACACCGTGGGTTCCGCTCGGTGTGCCTCGTACCAGGGTTCGAGTTCACCGTAAAATTGCCGCCCCCAACTGCCGGCGAGGTTGTGCGGGGCAAAGAGCTTGCTTTCGGGGTGGTAGGGATCGTGGGCGTGGTGTAAATCAGTGGGCAAGATGACCAGCTGGCCCGTTTCCCAGAAGCGCTGAGCGATGTTGATAATCGCCGGTTCGGCCGCCTGGGCGGGTTCTCCGAGTGTCAGGGCGCCGTTTGGTGCGACAAAGTCGTTGGTATAGTCGATAATTAGTAACGCGGCGGGTTGATTAGTATGAGACATGAACAAGACTCCTTTCTAAGTTCCTTGTTTTCCTTAGTATAGCAAAGCCAGCGGCTGATGGGGTGATTTGCATTTTAGTTGAGAAACTTCTATACTACTAAAAGAATTGCATAATTGAAAATCTAAATTTGAAATCTAAAAAGAGGAGCAATTTTCATCAGTAACCCGGCGGAGGGCACCAGCCCATTGAACCCAGGTGAAAGGGAACGTTGCCGAAATCGGATGGTTGGTACCCAGCTGGTTGGGCCTTGGTTCAACAAATCAAGGACTGTCGCACTTGCATGCGGAGCGCTTTAGCAGACGGAATACGAATGGCAAAGTGGGGACTCTTCTGGATTAAGAAGGGTCTTTTTTTAGGTTTTAGTAGCGTTAAAAACACAGGAGGAACGAAGATGGAAGCAGAAAAGGGAACCCAACACGTTAAGCGGGGCTTAAAGTCGCGGCACGTGTCAATGATCGCCCTCGGTGGGTGTATTGGAACGGGACTGTTTGTAGCAAGTGGCGGAGCCATTAGTAAGGCCGGTCCCGGTGGTGCGCTCGTTGCGTACGTGTTAATGGGAATCATGGTCTACTTTTTGATGACGAGTTTGGGTGAGATGGCAACCAACCTGCCGGTCTCTGGTTCATTTTCAACGTATGCCGCGAAGTACGTTGATCCGGCGTTAGGATTTGCCATGGGGTGGAACTACTGGTTTAACTGGGCGATTACCGTGGCCGTTGATGTGTCCACGGTTTCCTTGGTCATGGCGTTCTGGTTCCCCCATTTTCCCGCGTGGATTTGGAGTGCCGTGGCGCTGATCTTGATTTTTGTGATTAACGCACTGGCCGTGTCGGCCTTTGGAGAAACCGAGTTTTGGATGTCACTAATCAAGGTAATTACGATCATTATCTTCTTAATCGTGGGTTTTTTAACGATCGTTGGGATTATGGGTGGTCATGCCACGGGCTTAAGTAACTTTACCTATAAGCAGGCGCCGTTTGTTCACGGGATTCCGGGAATCATCAGCGTCTTCGTCGTTGCTGGATTTTCGTTTCAGGGAACCGAATTAGTCGGAATTACCGCTGGAGAAGCTGACGACCCGCAAAAGAGCGTGCCCAAGGCGATTCATGAGGTGTTCTGGCGGATCATCTTGTTTTACTTTTTGGCGATCTTTGTGATTGCCGCGGTGATTCCCTACACGAGTCCAGATTTACTGGGATCATCCGCTAGTGACGTCTCAATCAGTCCCTTTACGATTGTCTTTGAACGGGCCGGGTTAGCCGCGGCTGCCAGTGTGATGAATGCGGTTATTTTAACGTCCGTAATTTCCTCGGCAAACTCCGGGATGTATGCGTCAACGCGGATGCTCTATTCCATGGCTGATGAAGGGTATGCCCCGAAGTTCTTTGGCAAAATTAGTAAGAACGGAATTCCGTTCCTCGCCCTCTTAGCCACCACGGTTGTGGCCCTACTGACCTTCTTAACTAGCTTGGTTGGCCCGCAAATTTACCTCTGGCTCGTGGCCGCCTCAGGGTTAACCGGCTTTATTGCTTGGTTTGGGATTGCTTTATCCCACTACCGGTTCCGGCGGGCGTTCATTAAGCAGGGGCATCATTTGGATGAACTCAAGTACCACGCCACCTGGTTCCCCTTTGGCCCATTGTTATGTTTGATCTTATGTATCGTGGTAATTTTTGGTCAAGACATTGGGTCCTTTGTACAGGGCAAGTGGTTTGAAATTGCAGTGACCTACATCAGTGTGCCACTCTTCTTAATTTTGTTCTTTGGTTACAAGTTGGTGCACCACACGCATTTGATTCCGCTTGATCAGGTGGACGTGTCTCCCGCTAATTTAGATGACGAGCAGCAGGCGCACAATTAATGCTACAATGGAAACTGGTTAGAAACCAGTTGCAGGGGAGGAATCCACATGATCGTTTTATCAGGCCCCATTGGGGCGGGAAAGACCTCGTTAACCACCTTACTCGCCGAGCATCTTAATGCCCCGGCGTTTTACGAATCGGTCGATGATAACGAGATTTTACCGTTGTTTTACAAAGACCCACAAAAATACGCCTTTTTACTACAAATTTATTTTTTGAACAAACGGTTAGCGGCGATTAAAGCAGCGAATGCCGACCGCTACAGCGTCATGGACCGCTCGTTGTTTGAAGATTCGCTGTTATTTCATTTAAACGCCGATCTCGGGCGTTCAACGGCAACGGAAGTAGCCACCTACGATTCGTTGTTGCACAACATGCTCGAGCCAGTCGGTCCCGCTGACTATCAAAAGCTCCCCGATTTATTGATCTACTTACACGTTTCCTTTGATACGATGCTGCAGCGGATTAAGAAGCGTGGCCGCAGTTATGAGCAACTTGACCACGATGCGAGCCTCTATGACTACTACCGGGAGTTAAACGAACGGTATGATACCTGGTTTGCCCAGTACGAGCTCTCGCCGAAGTTGGAGATTGATGGTGATCAGCTCGAGTTTGTGGAGGATCCTGCAGCGCGTGACCAAATTTTTGCCCTGGTGGATGCAAAAATTAACCAAATCTTTGCCTAGATATTGTATAATGAAGAAAACACAAACTAATGGCGTAGTTTCAGTAGAACCACAGAGAGGTGACGGGGGGTGCGAGTCATCGTTCGAAATTCCGCTACGCTTCGGGGCAGTTAATCCTGCACGGTGATTCCGTTACTAATCCCAATGAGTGTCTGACGTAGTCAGGAACTTGGGTGGTACCGCGAACAAAGACCTTCGTCCCAATTAGGGCGGGGGTCTTTTTACGTAAATACAGCTAATTATAGGAGGTAGTAACATGATTGACATTAAGTTAGTGCGGCAAAAACCTGATTGGTTCAAGGAAAAAATGGCCACCCGGGGCGTGAGTGCCGAAACGGTGGATCACCTTTTGGAACTAGATCAGCGGCGCCGGGAATTGATTGTCCAAACAGAACAACTAAAGGCCGAACGGAATTCGGTCTCAGATCAAATTTCGCAGTTAAAACGGCAAAAAGCGGATGCTGAGGCGCCCATTCAACGGATGCGCGAGGTCGGAAAAGCGATTAAACAGCTGGACCAGGATTTAGAGCAAGTTGAACAAGCAGAACAGGATGTGGCGGCGCACCTGCCAAACATTCCTAACGATCAGGTGCCCGTGAGTCTGACGGAAGCGGGCGCCGTGGAACTGCGTAAGGTGGGGACGCCCCGCCACTTTAAGTTTCAACCGCAATCCCACTGGGAAATTGGGGAACACTTAGACATCCTGGACTTTCAACGCAGTGCCAAGGTTGCCGGAAGTCGGTTTGTCTACTACTTAGGGGCCGGCGCCATGTTAGAACGGGCCGTCTACAATTTCTACCTCGATGAAAATGACCGCGCGGGCTACACGGAAGTCTTGCCTCCATACATGGTTAACTCAGCTTCGATGTATGGTACGGGGCAGTTTCCCAAGTTCTTGGAAACAAAAGCCGGCTTTGAAATCGCTGATAGTGACCTCACCATGATCCCGACGGCTGAAGTTCCGTTGGTAAACTTTTACCGGGATGAAGTGATTCCAGCTGAGCAGCTCCCAGTGAAGTTTACCGCGTTAACGCCTGCCTTTCGGTCGGAAGCCGGCAGTGCCGGTCGCGATACCAAGGGCTTAATCCGGCTTCACCAGTTTAACAAGGTTGAGATGGTGCAATTTACGAAGCCAGCGGACTCCTGGGCAGCACTCGAAAACATTACGCACCAGGCGGAAAGTTCCCTGCAAAAACTGGGCTTACCGTACCACGTGATTACCCTAACCTCGAGTGATATGAGCTTTACGGCTGCTATGACCCACGACATTGAGGTCTGGATGCCATCGCAGGACTGTTACCGAGAAATCTCCAGTTGTTCGAATACGACTGACTTTCAGGCGCGTCGGGCGCACATTCAGTACCGGGATGAAACCGGGAAACTGCAGTACGTCCACACGTTAAACGGTTCGGGACTCGCCGTGGGGCGGACCGTGGCTGCCATTTTGGAAAATTACCAAAACGAAGATGGCTCGGTGAACATTCCGGAAGTCCTGCAACCATACATGCACGGGATGCAAAAAATCACCCAACAACAATTATTCTAAGTTCGAAGAGCGACGGATGCGTCGCTCTTTTTTCGTGGTTAAAATTCGTGATTTCGCCAATTTATGGCTATCCAAAAGTAAGTTACCGGTTTAAAACGATAAAATACGAACTATTTATCCGGTTTAGGTTGTAATTGTTAATTTAAATGTGGTAAAATAAAGCCATTCTTAGTTGAGGAGGAGCGCAATGAAGGTCAAAAAATTACTGAAGGTGGGTTGCTTAGCGCTGGTCTTGCTCGTAATCGGGGGCGGTCTGAGCGGATGTAAACATCACTCACGGGCGGAGAACTACCAACCCAAACGACTAGTGGTGGAATTTAATCCGTCTTCAAACGCCGGCAAGATGGAAGCCCGGGCGAAACCACTGGAAAAAATGCTGGAGCAACAATTACACATTCCGGTGAAGGTGGTCGTGGCGACCAGCGGGAGTTCGATGGTCGAAGCACTGGGGTCCAAGACGGCGGACGTGGCCTTCTTGTCACCAACGGCGTACGTGCTGGGGCACGCTAACTACGGGGTGAAAGCCATCTTACAAGCAACGCGGTATCGGTATGGATCAGATGCCACGGAAGACATTACGAACGTGCCGACGAACACCTACTTGGGTGAAATTGTGGTGAAAAAGAACGGTAAGGTGAACAAGCTGAGTGATCTAAAGGGAAAGAAGATTGCCATTCAGGATACGACGTCGACCGCTGGCTATATTTTCCCGGCCGTGGAATTAGCCGACCGCGGGATTAACATCCACAAAAACGGGATTAAGACCTTCACCGTGAAGGGAGCGGACCAAGGGGTTCTATCCGTATATAACGGGAATGCCGATGCTGCCTTTGTGTTCCAAGGAGCGCGGAAAATTGCGGCTAAGGATGATCCAAATATCATGAAGGAGACGGCTGTTTTGTATAAAACCCATCCCATCCCGAACGATACCATTTCGGTGCGGCGGGATATGAGTCCCAAGTGGGATAAGAAAATTGCCCGAGCCTTTCAAACGATTGCGAAGTCCAAACAAGGGCACCAGATTATCTATGAACTTTATAGTCATCAGGGGTATGTGCCGGTTCAGGATCATGAATTTGACAGTGTGCGGACCAATTTGAAAAAAGTCGGCCGGTTAGACGAGTAGGGGGAGACAGACTAGTGACGGAAAAAACGGTATTAGAATTAAAACACGTTAGTAAGGTCTATCCAAGTGGCGTGGTAGGCCTCGATGACATTAACTTTACGGTGCACGAAGGGGAGTTTGTCGCCGTCGTGGGACTATCGGGAGCGGGGAAAAGTACCCTGTTCAATTCGATTAACCGCATGCTTGACGTTACTGACGGTCAGGTGCTGGTTGATGGTGAAGACATCACCAAGGTTCGCGGCCAAGAGCTCCGGCGGATGCGACGCAAAATTGGGATGATCTTTCAAAACTTCAACCTCGTGGAACGAACGACCGTGCAAAAAAATGTGTTAGCCGGACGGACGGGATACTATCCCACCTGGAAAACGTTATTAGGGTGGTACTCAAAGGCGGACCAGCAACAAGCTGTCGCTCAACTCGACAAGGTGAACATGGTTAAGAAACTGTACCGCCGGGCGGACCAGTTGTCCGGAGGGCAGAAGCAACGGGTTGCGATTGCCCGGACGCTTATGCAGGATCCCACCCTAGTGTTAGCGGACGAACCGGTGGCATCGCTGGACCCAAAGACGAGTAAGGGGGTCATGGACGACCTCTATAACCTGAAAAAGTACGAGCGAATTACGGTTCTGGTTAACCTGCACTCCATGGCCCTGGCGTTGAAGTATGCCGATCGGATCATTGGGCTGCGGGACGGGAAAGTGGTCTACGACAAGCCAATTGCACAAGCCAACGAAGCCGAGCTCCGTGATGTTTACGAACACGGGAGGGATGACTAATGAAACAGGTACAGGTACCCGAACAACCACTGAGACAACGCTTTCACGTGGTGGGAATCACGGTGACCGTTGTTCTGCTGGTTTTAATTTATTATGCAGCCCTCGTTACGGGTGTTGATGTGAACGCCTTCTTTGAAAATGCCGACCAGTTCGGCGTGGTGTTAAGCCAGATGAAACATCCGGATTGGCCCTATCTGACGAAAATCATGGGGACGCTCGCCCAAACGTTACAAATGGCGATTCTAGGGACGACCCTCGGGGCCATTGTGGCCGTTCCCTTTGCCTTTCTGGCCGCCCGCAACATCGTGAAAAACCGGCTGGGGCGGTTGTTGATTCGATTGATTTTAGCGTTAATCAGAACCCTACCGACCCTCTTGTTAGCCGCACTGTTTGTGGCCATCTTTGGAATTGGGCCGATGACCGGGGTGATTACACTCGCTTTTTTCTCCTTCGGGATGATTGCCAAGTTATTTTATGATGTTTTAGAAACGATTAATTTAGGTCCGGTGTGGGCGTTACGTGCCACCGGTGCGACCATGCTCCAAACGATTCGGGTGGCTATTTTACCCCAAATCGCGGGGCAGTTTATGAGTTACTTCCTCTATACCTTAGAGATTAACGTGCGGGCCTCAACCGTTTTGGGGTATCTCGGAGCCGGGGGGATTGGATTATACCTCCAGCAGACGTTGGATCAGTTCGATTATCCCCGGACGGCGGTGATTATTTTGGCCATCTTTGCCGTTGTACTAGTCATTGACGCAATCAGTAATTACGTAAGGAAGCGACTTCAATAATGATGAATAAAACCAAACCAACCGCAACTACTCGTTTGAAATGGGGACTGGTGACCCTGCTAATCATTGCCATCTACTGGTGGTCAATCACCGGAATCCCCTTGACTGGGATTCAGCGCTCCGCTGGGCGGGTAAGTGCCGCCATTTTCAAAGGCATAATCCATCCGGACTGGTCGTATGTGTATAACGGGAGTGGGGAAGACTTAGTGTCCCAGCTCGTGATCACGCTGGCAATTGCCTTTTTAGGGACGATCATTTCAGCCCTGTTGAGTGTGCCGCTCGCGTTTTTCGCCGCCCAAACCACCAAGGGCTTTTTCCATCCCCGCTCAACGTTAGGTAAGCTTCTGCTGACGGCGATTCGGGCTTTTCCAGAAGTGGTATTAGCCATCCTGTTCATTAAAATGGTGGGACCGGGCTCCTTTGCTGGGGTGCTGGCCATCGGGGTTCATTCAATCGGGATGTTAGGGAAATTGTTCTCCGAAGCGATCGAAGAAATGGATCGCAGTGCGGAAACGGCCATCATCGCTACCGGCGGCACCAAGCTCCAAACGTTTCGGATTGCCACGTTACCAACGATTTTACCGGCCTTGCTGTCGTATACGCTGTATCGGTTTGAAATCTCCGTGCGGTCCGCTTCCATTTTAGGGTTAGTGGGCGCCGGGGGGATTGGAACGCCGTTGTTGTTCGCGTTGCAAACCCGTGATTGGTCGAAGACCGGGATTATCCTGATTGGAATCGTGGTCATGGTAATTGTGATTGATACGGCTTCATCCAGCATTCGAAAACGCTTAGGCTAATTAACCAGGGGTCCTTAGAAGGGGCGCCTGGTTTTGTTCGTTTAGGGGAGTTGACTTTTTCCGTTCGCAACGCTCAAAATAAGGAGATTAGGAAGGTGCGACCGGTTGCTGGTCGAAAAGGAGGATGTAAGATGCAAAGTGATATTGAAATTGCCCAAGCAGCGCACCCGTGGCCCATTACGAAGGTGGCGGCTGCCGCTGGGTTTCAACCAGAAGAAGTGCTTCCCTATGGACGGCAGAAGGCGAAGCTTGAACGGACGACGCCCGTTCAGCCTGACCACTTTGGCAAGCTAGTTTTAGTAACGTCGATTAATCCGACCCCGGCGGGAGAAGGAAAGTCGACGGTCGCCGTTGGGTTAGCGGATGCGATGCACCAAGCCGGGCACGAGACGATGTTAGCGTTGCGGGAACCATCGTTAGGTCCTGTGATGGGACTAAAGGGGGGCGCCACCGGGGGTGGTTATTCGCAAGTGCTCCCGATGGAAGACATTAACCTCCACTTTACGGGCGATTTTCACGCTTTAACCGTGGCCCAAAACACGCTAGTGGCCCTCGTCGATAATAGTATTTATCAGGGGAACCCCTTCAACTTAGACCCCCGTCAAGTCGTGATTAAACGGGTCCTAGACGTTAACGATCGCTCGTTACGGCACGTGGTGACCGGGCTCGGGGGTCGAACGAGTGGAGTCCCTCAGGAAGGGAGCTTCGAGATTACGGCTGCTTCGGAAATGATGGCCATTTTAACGCTGGCAACCGATCTTTCCGATTTAAAACGCCGGATTAACCGGATTGTGGTGGGTTATACCTACGACCAAACCCCGGTGACGGTAGCGGAACTGGGCGTCGGGGGCGCGATTGCCACGTTACTCAAGGACGCGATTCTCCCGAACCTCGTGCAAACGATTGCCCACACGCCGGCTTTGGTTCACGGTGGGCCCTTTGCTAACATTGCGCAGGGGACCAACTCCATTCAAGCAACCCAGTTAGCGCTCCAACAGGCGGATTATACGGTTACTGAGGCGGGATTTGGGGCCGACCTCGGGGGCGAAAAGTTCCTCGATGTCAAAACCCCGCTCCTTGGGAAGCATCCGGATGCAATCGTAGTCGTCGCTACGGTTCGCGCCCTTAAGATGCACGGTGGGCTTGCGAAGGATCAACTTGATCACGAGGATCTTGCCGCCCTGCAACGGGGCCTAGCAAACTTGGGTCGGCATGTCCACAGTATGAAACGGTATGGCGTCCCGGTGGTGGTGGCCGTGAACCGGTTTACCAATGATACGGATGCAGAACTCCAGCTGGTGGTTGAGTATGCGCGCCAGCTTGAAGTGCCCGCTTATCCTGCTGATGTGTGGGGCCACGGTGGTGCTGGTGCACAAGCACTGGCTGCCGGAGTGGTGAAAGCCACGGACCAACCAGCTGACTTTACGCCCCTGTATGCGCCAGATGCTGACTTATTAACCAAGCTCCAGCGGATTGTGACTGAAATTTATGGTGGTCAAGGGGTGGACATGGCCCCGAAAGCGGCTAAACAACTCCAACAGCTGACCGACCGGGGCTGGAATCGCTTACCAGTGATTGTGGCCAAAACGCAGTACTCGGTCACGGATGATGCGAACCGGTTGGGAGCCCCCACCGATTTTAAAATTCACATTCGGGAGTTAGTGCCAAAGCTCGGGGCTGGCTTTATCGTCGCGATGGCCGGCAACATTTTAACGATGCCAGGCTTGCCGAAGCATCCGGCCGCGGAACAAATTAAGATTACGGATGACGGCACGATTCAGGGCCTGTTTTAGTCGTCAAGACCGATTTGATAATAATATGAAAAAAGCAACTCTCGAAGTGAGAGTTGCTTTTTTATGCTTGTTCCGGGATGGTTAGGGTGCCAGTGCTGTTCTTTAAAGTGTAGGTAATCTCCTGATTACTCCGGGTGGTCATCTCAAAGTCCGTGGCGTAGAGCACTACTGCTAACTGACGGCCCCGGGGCAGGTGGTAGTACACCGGTTGAAAGTCTAAAGTTAACCGATAAAACTGGCCTGGTTTCAGGGGTTCGGTCACAGCAGGACTCGTTCGATTTTGGAAGTTGAGGTGGACCCGGGAAATGGTTTTGTGGTCGCTGGGGGTCGGTTCTAGCTGGAACTCCCGGACGTCATCTTGATACCACTGATATCCAAGGGGTAGGCCTCTTGGAGCGGAAACGGTGGGCGCGGGCTGCAACCGTCGGGCGTTGCCAACGTCCACCAGCTGGGCGCTGATCATCCCCACCGGGTGGTCGCTATTAACGGCAAGCGTGAGGCGCACCGTTCCGTTAATGGTTAGCTCGTGATCAAACTCAAGCTGGGCAACCGTTCGTTGGTCGGCTAGGGTCGGATCTGCCAGGGTGGTGAGCTGCGTTTCCCACCGCTTGGGGTGCTGACAGTAAGCAGCAAAGTGCTTTTCCGGATAGGCCTGTGTCCACTGAGAATGGTCAAAGTGGAGCTCGTGGTCCTTAGAATCGGCACTGAACCAGTTTGGTTGGGCGTGCCAGGTCTCTGGAGTCGCGTTGTCCTGAACAATCACCGTTGGCAACACTGTATCGGCGTGGTTGTTTACGGCGGCGAGCTTGTTACTTAACCAGAGGTTGACTAAGTCGGAATAGTCAAAGGACGGAAAGGCGTTTAGGTACATGTGTTGCCCCTGGTGGAGAATCAGCTTTTTACTGATTGGAAGGTGCTGGATGTCCTGCCAAAAGTTACCAGCGTTCTTAAGTTTGACGTTCCAGTCGTTGAGGCCATGGACCAGTAACACGTCGGCGCGAATCTGATCGTCCTGGTTCCGGTAGTTTCGGTCGTCCCAAAACTGATTATAGTTTCCAGTGGCGCGGTCTTGGCCCGCCTGAAGAGCTCGCAGTTGGGCGGTAAAAGCTGGTCGAGTTTGTAACTCATCACCGGGGCGCAGACTCCGGGAGAAGGTTTCTCCTGCGAGGACATCGGCATCTTCACCCTGAAACCCACCCGGGGCTACCACTAACCCGTTTTCCCGGTAGTAGTCGTACCACGAAGAGATGGCAGCTTCTGGGATAATCGTTTTTAACCCAGCAACGCCCGTTGTGGCAGCCGCAATTGCCAACGTCCCGAGGTATGAGCGTCCGGTCATTGCTACTTCCCCACTACACCAGTTTGCGGCAACGGTGATGCCGTCGGTGCGGTTGGTAAAGGCCCGGCGGTCCCCGTGCAACCATTCGATGACGGCAATCGTGCTGGCCGTCTGGTAGGGATCACCACACGTTTGGAGGCCATCCGAATCAAGGGTTCCGATTCCAGCCGCATAGACGCTGGCAAACCCCCGGGGTAACAGAAAGTCGTTGAGGGTGTAACCGGGATGGGGTTCATGGCTTAACGTGGCGTGCGGGGCCGACCCGCGGACGTGGTGCGGGGCTCCCGTCGTTAACGGTGCTGGTTCGGCTGGAACAAAGCGGTTGGCCGGTTTGTCAGTGAGCGGAACGTCAACGTGGTGGGTGAGGTGCGTCCCGAGCGCCTCATTAACCCCTTGATCGTAAGGTGAGGCCGTATAGACGGCGGGAACTGGTCCGGAAGCAGCCGGACGGGTAATCTCCACTTTGAGGAAATCGTTGTGCCCGTCTCCGTCGCTATCAAAGTCCGTTTCCACAAAGACCGTTTCATAGTGAAAATCGCGGACGTTGAACACGGCCTGGGCTTTGCCATTAAAAAAAAGCGGCCGGTGGTGGTCAAACTGCGTCTGAGTAAAGTAGCCCTGGGCGGCCAGTTGATCGAGGTAGGTTAATCCGCCCGGCGTATGCGTGGTGAGCAACTGGTACCAGGCTTGTTGCAAGGTGGCAACGTCCTGGATGGCTGGTAGGGGCGCCAATCCCAACTGCTTCCAACTCGCCACTGGTTCGGCCAGGTTAAAATCAGGACCCGCTTGAAAGCCCAGTAATTGGAGCGCAATTCGCGTAAAGCTTGCCGTGGTCAGCGGATTGTCACTCTGTAAAAAGGTTGGGATGGTCTGGGTCGGGGTAGCGAGCAGTTGGTCCAGCTGTGCGGTGAGCGCTGCTGCACTAGTCAATTCCCAGTGGACCGTTCGGCAGAAATCGTGCAGGGCTGCTTTCATGGTCGTAGCCGTGGTGGTGAAACCCACTCGGGCAAGTTCCGCTTCAATCTGAGCGGGAGCCACGTTGGTAAGTTGGGCAAATTGATTAATTTTCATAAGGACTCCTTGGGTAAAATGGGGACGGGCGAACTGAATTTCAGTTTAGCGCTTTAAGAATAGTGTAAAATAATTAATAACTAGATGAAAGATGAAAATAAATGTAGTGGGAGTAAGTTTAAGATGGTAAATTTAGCACAAGCAGTTCAACCCAACGTTCGCAACACCCGATTATCAGATATCTACGGCTTTAGCGAACAATTGGCGCAGATTCCGGATTTAGTTTCCTTAACCCTCGGAGAACCGGATTTTCCGACGCCAGAGCACGTTAAGCAGGCAGGGATCGCGGCGATTACGGCGGATCAGAGTCACTATACAGAAACGTGGGGACGCCTGGCCACCCGCACCGCTGCCACCGCTTATTTGAACGATCGGTACGGGCTTGATTACGATCCGACCAACCAGGTGGTGATTACGAACGGGGTAACCGAAGCGATGTACGCTACGTTGGCAACGCTCGTCGGGCCTGGCGACGAAGTGTTACTTCCAACCCCGGCTTTTCCGGTTTATGACTCCTTGGTGGAATTGAATGAGGGTCACTTAGTTGAAATTAATACCGAACCAGACGGATTTCTCTTAACGCCCGCGCGGTTGCAAGCAACGTTAGCGGCGCATCCCCGTGCGAAGGTCTTACTGCTGAATTTTCCGTCCAATCCGACTGGGCGCAGTTACTCGGCCAGTCAAATTGCCGCCCTCGCGCAAGTTGTGGCGCACACGGACCTCGTGGTGGTGAGCGATGAGATTTATAGTGAGTTAACCTACACGGGTCGGCACGTTTCATTTGCCAAGTACCTCCCCGAGCAGACGGTTCTATTTAACGGCCTTTCAAAGTCCCATGCGATGACCGGGTGGCGAATTGGAGTCATCGCGGGCCCGGCAGCCCTCGTCGCTGAGATTGCCAAGGTGCGGGAACTGATGTCGACCTCCGTGATGACTGCGGCGCAGGTGGCCGCCGCGGAGGCGTTTGGCAATGGGATGGACGATGCCGCGTCGATGCGGGCGGAATACGAACGGCGACGGGACTATCTGTACACAGCTGTGCAAGCCCTTGGCTTTCAGTGTGAAAAACCCCAGGGGGCGTTCTACCTCTTTGCTAAGATCCCGGACCGGTTTCACCTTGATAGCGCGGCCTTCTGTCAGGACGTGGCACAAACGGCGAAGGTTGGTCTGATTCCCGGTTCCAGCTTTGGGGCCGGTGGGGAAGGCTACGTGCGGGCGAGCTATGCCACTAGTATGGATAACCTGCACGAAGCGGTGCAGCGTTTACAAATCTACTGTGCTAAGCATTAAAATTAAAAAAGAACCGTCTCGGACATCCGAGACGGTTCTTTTTTGAACGGGAAGCTTAGGCTAAGCCAGTTTCTTCCATTCCTTTTTGGGTAATTTCTTTTAAGGTTTGGGCAGATGCATGCATCTTCGCTTGTTCTTCGTCACTCAGTTGAATTTCTAAGACATCGGCAATTCCGTGCGCATTTACCACCGCTGGCGTTCCGATGTAGGTATCAGTGAGGCCGTATTGACCATCAACGGGAGCACCCACAGGAAGGACAGCGTTTTCGTTTCGTAAAATCGCGCGCGAAATCCGCATCAAAGCAGTTCCCACGCCGTAGAACGTAGCGCCCTTTTTGTTGATGATTTGGTAAGCCTTGTTACGGGTGTCATCCTCTAATTCTAAGAGGGTCTCCTTCGAAACGCCACGATCATCAGCATATTTCAACAGCGGAACGTTTCCGATGGAAGCTTCGTCAAGGTCAGCGAATTCGGAATCACCGTGTTCGCCAAGAATGTAAGCATCCACGCTGGCAGGATCAATGTCAAACTTCTTAGCAACGGCCACCCGGAACCGGCTGGTATCGAGGGAAGTTCCTGATCCAATGACCTTTTCCTTCGGGAACCCAGAGATTTGTTGGGTTGCGTAAGTCAAGATGTCCACGGGGTTCGCAGCTACCAAGAAGATGCCGTCAAAACCGGAGTCGACAACAGGTGTAACGATCGATTTTAAGATGTTAAGGTTCTTGTTAACTAAGTCTAACCGGGTTTCGCCAGGCTTTTGTGGGGCACCAGCTGTGATTACGACCAGGTCAGCATCCTTACAGTCTGGGTAGTCACCAGAGTAGATGTTTTTAGCGGCAGTAAACGGAATGGCATCTTCTAAATCCATCGCGTCTCCTTCAGTCCGGTCCTTGTTAACATCAATGATTACAAACTCTTCGGCAATTGCTTGTTGCACCATGGCAAAGGCGTATGCGGAACCAACCGCCCCGTCACCAATTAAAACTACCTTTTGGTGTTTTTTCGTCATAATTGTCATCCTTTCGAAATTAAAGATAATTGTGTACCAAAATATTATAACATTGAAAGTGTGACTTTTCACATACCAATGTTAGGAGACGGCAGGTGGCCGCGCTCCAGTTTGACAGCAATATAAGGAAAAGACTTGTGCTTTGGGATTACCACACAAAAAAAGCAAAAAAAGATGTTGACGGTTTTTCCAACTGATGCTATGATTTAATAGTTGTCAAAACGATGTAATTGTTTTGCTTCTCATCTCATGGAAGATTAGCTCAGCTGGGAGAGCATCTGCCTTACAAGCAGGAGGTCACAGGTTCGATCCCTGTATCTTCCATTATATGAGCCGTTAGCTCAGCCGGTAGAGCATCTGACTTTTAATCAGAGGGTCGGCAGTTCGAACCTGCCACGGCTCATTTGTAAAAATAATAACATGCGGACGTGGCGGAATTGGCAGACGCGCTAGATTTAGGTTCTAGTGTCTTTGAGACGTGGGGGTTCGAGTCCCTTCGTCCGCATCCATTATTTTTGCCGACTTAGCTCAGTTGGCTAGAGCGCGTCACTAGTAATGATGAGGTCGGAGGTTCGAGTCCTCTAGTCGGCATTATGCGGAAGTAGTTCAGTGGTAGAACGCCACCTTGCCATGGTGGAGGTCGCGGGTTCGAACCCCGTCTTCCGCTTTTTTAGTTGCTTTTTCTTTTGCCGCGGTGGCGGAATTGGCAGACGCACAGGACTTAAAATCCTGCGGTCAGTAATGACCATACCGGTTCGATCCCGGTCCGCGGCATTTGCATTTATATTTTGCACCTATAGCGCAATTGGATAGAGTGTCTGACTACGAATCAGAAGGTTGCAGGTTCGACTCCTGCTAGGTGCATTGCTCGGGAAGTAGCTCAGCTTGGTAGAGCACCTGGTTTGGGACCAGGGGGTCGCAGGTTCGAATCCTGTCTTCCCGATTTAATTTAATCTTAACCAACAACGAGGTATTCGCTCATTTGGAGCGGTACCTTTTTTGTATCAGCACGGTCACGAAGTCCCTTTGCTTGTTATTTGCTGTGGATATTATATAATTAATGTCAAGATTAGTCAGAGATGAGATGGGATGAGGTTATGACACATCGAAGTATGTCAGATACAATCGAAGCATATTTAAAGCAAATGTTACTTAGTGCGGATACTGCTGAAGTGGAAATTCGCCGTTCCGACATTGCGGATCATTTTGACGTGGTGCCTTCTCAGATTAATTATGTCATCAAGACCCGTTTTACCCTGCGCGATGGTTACGTGGTGCAGAGCAAGCGCGGTGGGGGTGGCTACATTCGGATTGAACAAATTGACCTTGCCAGCGATGCTGATGTCTTCGAGCAACTGGTGGCGTCCATTGGCAACCGAATTACCCAAAAGGATGAAGAAGAAATCCTCACGACCTTGTATAACAACCAGATGTTATCGGCCCGTGAGGTGAATATGATTTCCTCCATCTTATCTCAAGAGGCAATTGCAGTTGCCGATGCTGAAACCGAAGAAAAAGTTAGAGCAAACGTCCTAAAAGCCCTCCTGGGGCGGTTACGGTACGAATGCTAGACGAAGGGAGAACTTATTCATGGCAGATTCATTAACTCCCAGTGCTAAACGAGTACTGGGCCTTGCTCAGGACCAAGCCCGCAGCTTTAAACACCAGGCAGTGGGAACCGAACACCTCCTGTTAGCATTAACCCTCGAAAAAAACGGGATTGCCTACGAAACCTTAACGCAACTTTCGATTACCGATCAGGATGTTTTAGAAGAAATTGAACAACGGGTGGGGTATGGCAACCTAACTGCTGAACCAGCCACGTATTTGAATTATTCCCCCAAACTGCGGGAACTAATTGCGCTTGCCGGCAAAATTGCCCAACAGTACGGGAGCTTAAAGATGGGACCAGAACACCTGTTGTTGGCACTGACAACCGATGAAAAGGGCGTTGCAGCCCGGATCATGGTTGGGCTGGGCACGACTCCCGAACAAGTACGCAAGATTACCATTCGTAAGATGGGCGTTCCGGACCAGGGCGTGGGTAGCGCGCAGGAACAACGGAATGCGGAAAGCCAAACTCCGACCCTTGATTCACTTGCGAAGGATCTGACCAAGGTTGCACGGGATGGGCAACTTGATCCAATTGTGGGGCGGGATGCTGAAATCAAACGGGCCATCCAGGTCCTGAGCCGTCGGACCAAGAATAATCCAGTGTTAATCGGGGAACCGGGAGTTGGGAAAACTGCGATTGCCGAAGGCTTAGCCCAGAAAATCGTGCAAAAGGCCGTTCCCGAGGACATGTTGAACAAGCGCATTATGATGTTAGACATGGGTTCGCTAGTTGCGGGCACCAAGTATCGGGGTGAATTTGAAAATCGCTTGAAGAAAGTGATTAACGAAATCCAAAGCAGTGGGAACGTCATCCTGTTTGTTGACGAACTCCACACCCTGATTGGAGCTGGGGGCGCAGAGGGCGCCATTGATGCTTCTAACATCTTGAAGCCCGCCCTTGCCCGGGGGGAACTGCAAATGATTGGAGCAACCACCCTCGACGAATACCAAAAACACATTGAATCAGATGCGGCGTTAGAACGTCGGTTTGCGACGATTCAAGTTAACGAACCCACTCCAGCCGAAGCTAAGGAAATTCTTCGGGGTTTACGGCCACGTTATGAGGAACATCACCACGTTCAAATTACGGACGCAGCGCTGGACGCAGCGGTTGATTTATCGCAGCGCTACATTAGCGACCGGTTTCTGCCGGATAAGGCCATCGATTTAATGGATGAGGCCGCTGCCAAGGTTCGAATTGACGAACTGCAGGGGACCAGTCCGGTACTGAAAAAACAACAGGAACTGGAAACCGCACGGCAAAAAAAGGATCAAGCAATTGAAGACCAACGCTTTGACGATGCCGTTACGATTCGAACGCACGAACAGGAGCTCGAACAAGAATTAGAGCGGTTACAGGCGGAAAGTGCTAAGCAACGCAAACAAGAAAACACCAACCATCAGTACGAATTACAAGAAGATGCGGAAGACGTGGCGCGGATTGTGGCAGAGTGGACCGGGATTCCGGTTACGAAGTTGCAACGAGAAGATTCCGAACAGTTAATTAATTTGGAAGCCAACTTGCACAAGCACGTGATTGGTCAGGATGAAGCTGTCTCTGCCGTGGCGCGGGCCGTTCGGCGGGCGCGCAGTGGTTTGAAGGATCCCAACCGACCGATTGGGTCGTTCCTCTTCCTCGGTCCTACGGGAGTGGGAAAAACGGAACTCGCTAAGGAATTGGCAGCCACGATGTTTGGATCGGAAGCGGATATGATCCGGGTTGACATGAGTGAGTTCATGGAGAAATACTCCACCAGTCGGTTAGTCGGATCAGCTCCAGGTTACGTTGGCTATGACGAAGGGGGGCAACTGACCGAAAAGGTTCGGAACCACCCGTACTCCGTCGTCCTCCTGGATGAGGTGGAAAAGGCGCACCCGGATGTCTTTAACATGCTCTTGCAGGTTCTTGATGACGGGTACCTGACTGATTCCAAGGGCCGGAAGGTTGATTTTCGCAATACGATTATCATCATGACCTCGAACCTGGGAGCGACCGCCTTGCAACAACAAAAGACGGTTGGCTTTGAAACGGCCCAAATGAAGGACCGGGATCGGGAAATGAAGCAGGTAATTGACGAACAGGTCAAGCAGTTCTTCCGTCCCGAATTCTTGAACCGGATTGATGAGACCGTGTACTTCCACTCCCTCACGAAACCAGAGTTACACCAAATTGTGAAGTTACTGACGAAGCAGTTGGTTAACCGGGTCAAAGCCCAGGGGTACGAAATTCGCATCACGCCGGCGGCCATCGATGCGGTGGTTGCCAAGGGGTACCAACCAGAGTACGGAGCACGACCGCTGCGGCGGGCCATCCAGACGCTGATTGAAGACCCGCTGAGTGAAGCCCTGCTGGCCGGGAAGTTTAAACCTGGCGCCCGGATTACGGTGGGCGCCCGTAAAAATGAAATTACGTTAACGAGTAAAACACCAAAGTTAGTTTAAAAAAGGAGCCAGGGACGGTTAGTCACCTGGCTTTTTCGTTGACGTTTGCTGGTTAATATTGTATACTACAGTAGTATTGACTATGAATTGAAATGTGCGATTGCGATCTATTGTCCGTAATGGCGTTTATAAGAAGCCAAAAATAAGTTTTCGACTTGTTTTTGGATTTTTTTTGCTTAAAATTGGGATTTTACCGCAATTGTAATCAAATTGTAACATTTCAGTTCGCGAGATTTATAAGGAGGGTGAACAGCTTGGCAGAAGACTTGAAGGTCAACACACCGCAAGCAATGGCCGGTAACGTTGTTAAGTACGGGAAACATAGAACCCGGCGGAGTTACGCCAGAATCAAGAAGGTCTTAGACCTCCCCAACTTGATTGAGGTGCAAACCGATTCTTACAACTGGTTCTTAGACGAAGGGCTCCGTGAGATGTTTAAAGACATCATGCCGATTGACGACTTCCAAGGGAAGTTATCGTTAGACTTCGTTGATTACCAACTGTTGGAACCGAAGTACACGGTTGCGGAAGCACGGGCTCACGAAGTTAACTACTCCGCTCCCCTGCACGTGACCCTCAAACTAACTAATCATGAAACCGGGGAAATCAAGACCCAAGACGTTTTCTTTGGGGACTTGCCCCTGATGACTGACCAGGGAACCTTCATTATTAATGGAGCAGAACGAGTAATTGTTTCGCAATTAGTTCGCTCTCCTGGGGCTTACTACCACAAGGAACTGGATAAAAACGGTCGTGAAATTTACAGTGCCACGGTGATTCCTAACCGGGGGGCTTGGATGGAATTTGCGACGGATGCCAAAAACATTTCGTACATCCGGATTGACCGGACGCGAAAGCTACCGATCACTGAATTAGTGCGGGCGCTCGGGTTTGGTTCTGATGACGAAATTACCGAAATCTTTGGTTCCACGAGTGATACTTTGAACCTAACCTTGGAAAAGGACGTTCACAAGGATGCCAGCGATTCCCGGGTTGAAGAAGCACTGAAGGACATCTACGAACGGTTGCGTCCCGGGGAACCGAAGACGGCTGAATCCTCGCGGAACCTGTTAACGACTCGTTTCTTTGATCCTAAGCGGTATGACATGGCACCCGTGGGTCGGTACAAGACCAACGAAAAGTTGAGCCTAAAGAACCGCTTGATGGGAGCTGCGTTAGCAGAAACCCTCGCGGATCCAGATACGGGTGAAATTATCGCCAACAAGGGTGACATCGTGGAAAAGGAACTCATGAAGCAACTGGCTCCATACTTGGATCGCCCTGACTTCAAGGCCTACACGTTTACCCCGGCTGCCGAAGCAGTTGTAACGGACCCCGTAACGGTTCAAATCATTAAGGTTTATTCCAATGCGGATCCTGAAAAAGTGGTTCCCGTAGTTGGCAATGACAACATTAGCTTGGATTACAAGCACATTACCCCAGCTGACATGCTAGCCCAGGTGAACTACTTCTTTAACCTGCAAGAAGGGCTCGGCTCAGTTGATGACATCGACCACTTGAGCAACCGACGAGTTCGTTCGGTGGGCGAATTGTTGCAAAATCAATTCCGGATCGGGTTATCCCGAATGGAACGGGTGGTCCGGGAACGGATGTCAATTCAAGATACGGCCACGGTAACGCCCCAACAACTGATTAACATTCGGCCGGTGGTAGCCTCTGTAAAGGAATTCTTTGGTTCTTCGCAACTATCTCAGTTCATGGACCAAACGAACCCGTTAGGGGAATTGACCCATAAACGGCGGCTTTCCGCCCTAGGGCCGGGGGGAATCACCCGGGACCGGGCTGGGTACGAAGTTCGAGACGTTAACTATACCCACTACGGCCGGATTTGTCCGATTGAAACGCCCGAAGGTCCAAACATTGGGTTGATTAACTCCTTCTCTGGATACGCGCGGGTTAATAAGTACGGCTTTATTGAATCACCATACCGGCGGGTGGATTGGAATACCCACAAGGTAACCGACAAGATTGATTACCTGACGGCCGGCGACGAAGATAAATACGTGATTGCCCAGGCCAACTCGCCGTTGAATCCCGACGGTTCCTTCCGCGATCACGAAGTAATGGCACGGGATAAGTCCGAATACGTGGAAGCCAACACCGATGACGTTGACTACATGGACGTTTCGCCTAAGCAAGTGGTTTCCGTGGCTACGGCATGTATTCCGTTCTTGGAAAACGATGACTCCAACCGGGCCCTGATGGGTTCTAACATGCAACGGCAAGCGGTTCCATTGTTAAATCCACACGCTCCTCTAGTGGGAACGGGAATGGAATACAAGACAGCCCATGACTCGGGAGTCGCTAAGATTGCGAAGTACCCGGGAACGGTGGAATACGTTGATGCACGTGAAATCAAGATTCGGCGCGACAACGGCACGTTAGATACCTACGAACTCACAAAGTTCATGCGTTCTAACAACGGAATGAACTACAACCAAACGCCAATCGTCAAAACTGGTGATCACGTTGATGCTGACGAAATCATCGCCGACGGACCAGCCATGGAAAATGGCGAATTGGCCTTGGGTCAAAACCCAACGGTGGCCTTCATGACCTGGCAGGGTTACAACTTCGAAGATGCCATCGCGATTAGCGAAAAACTCGTTAAAGAAGATGCTTACACTTCGATTCACATTGAAGAGTACGAATCAGAAACGCGTGACACCAAGTTAGGACCTGAGGAAATGACCCGCGAAATTCCGAACGTGGGCGAGGACGCCTTAAAGGACCTCGACGAAAATGGGATTGTCCGGATTGGGGCAGAAGTTCATGACGGAGACATCCTGGTCGGAAAGGTGACTCCAAAGGGAATGACGGAATTATCTTCTGAAGAACGGCTCTTACACGCCATCTTCGGAGAAAAATCACGGGAAGTTCGTGATACTTCCTTGCGGGTGCCGCACGGTGCCGACGGGGTGGTTCAAGACGTAAAGGTCTTCTCGCGTGAAAACGGGGACGAACTCCAACCGGGCGTTAACAAGATGGTCCGGGTTTACATTGCCCAAAAACGGAAGTTGCAAGTCGGAGACAAGATGGCCGGTAAGCACGGAAACAAGGGGACGGTGTCCATCGTGGTTCCAGAAGAAGACATGCCATACATGCCGGATGGAACTCCAGTTGACATTCTACTGAGTCCCATGGGAGTTCCATCGCGAATGAACATTGGTCAGGTGCTAGAAATGCACCTCGGAATGGCAGCGAAGAAACTGGGAATTCACGTTTCCTCACCAGTCTTTGATGGGGCAACCAGTGCCGACGTTTGGGACGCGGTTCGCGAAGCCGGCATGTCCCACGACGGTAAGACGATCCTGTACGACGGTCGGACGGGAGAACCATTTGATAAGCCAGTCGCCGTGGGGGTCATGGGTTACCTGAAGCTGAACCATATGTCAGAAGACAAGATTCACGCTCGTTCCATTGGACCGTACTCCTTGGTTACGCAACAACCACTGGGTGGAAAAGCTCAGTTTGGGGGTCAGCGGTTCGGTGAAATGGAAGTTTGGGCCCTGGAAGCATACGGGGCTGCGCACACCCTCCAAGAAATTTTGACTTACAAGTCCGATGACGTGGTGGGCCGGGTTAAAACCTACGAAGCCATCGTGAAGGGGGATCCAATTCCCAAACCCGGAGTTCCGGAATCCTTCCGGGTACTTGTCAAAGAATTGCAAGCCCTTGGATTAGACATGAAGGTGTTAGGAGCTAACCACCAACCAATCGATCTCCGTGATATGGATGAAGACGATGAAGTTGTCAACGTAAACGCTTTAAACAAGGTGGCGCACGAACAAGCTGCCAAACAAACCGAAGCCGAACCAGAAGCCAGTCACGCCGCTAGCCCTGATGACGCTGAGCAACAAGATCAGTAAAACTGAGTAAGGAGGGAATGCCAATGGTTGATGTCAACAAATTTAAGAGCATGCAAGTTGGTTTAGCCGCTCCAGAGACCATTCGTAGTTGGTCCTTTGGAGAAGTGAAAAAACCAGAAACCATTAACTACCGGACGCTGAAACCTGAAAAAGACGGATTATTCGACGAACGGATCTTTGGACCAACCAAGGACTGGAAATGTGCCTGTGGCAAGTACAAAGGGATCCGGTACAAGGGAATTGTCTGTGATCGGTGTGGAGTAGAAGTGACGCGGGCTAAGGTTCGGCGTGAACGCATGGGTCACATCGAATTAGCTGCTCCGGTAACCCACATTTGGTATTACAAGGGAATCCCAAGTCGGATGGGGCTAGTGTTGGACATGAGCCCCCGGTCGCTGGAAGAAGTCATTTACTTTGCGGCTTACGTAGTGACCGATCCCGGCAACACCCCGATGGAAAAGAAACAACTCCTGACGGAACAAGAATACCGGGACAAAAAGCGGGAATACGGCAACCGGTTCCATGCTGAAATCGGAGCCGAAGCCATTCGGACGTTGCTCGATGACGTGGACCTCGAAAAAGAGGTCACCGAGTTAAAGGCGGAACTGAAGTCCGCAACCGGCCAAAAACGGACCCGCGCCATTCGCCGTTTAGACATTCTGGAAGCCTTTTTGACGTCTGGAAACGAACTGGCGTGGATGGTTATGGATGCTATTCCCGTGATGCCACCTGACTTACGGCCGATGGTACAACTCGAAGGGGGTCGGTTTGCAACCTCCGATTTAAACGACTTGTACCGGCGGGTCATTAACCGGAACAACCGGTTGAAACGCCTGCTAGATTTGCACGCCCCCGGCATTATCGTCCAAAACGAAAAGCGGATGCTCCAAGAAGCCGTTGATGCGTTGATCGATAACGGGCGGCGTGGTCGTCCGGTCGCTGGTCCAGGAAATCGGCCACTGAAGTCCTTGTCGCACCTCTTGAAGGGGAAGCAAGGGCGATTCCGGCAAAACTTACTGGGAAAACGGGTCGACTACTCTGGTCGTTCCGTAATCGACGTGGGACCGTGGCTGAAGTTAAGTCAAATGGGACTGCCAGTTTCCATGGCACTCGAACTGTTCAAACCATTCATCATGCATGAACTGGTGGAACGGGGCTTAGCTTCCAACGTTAAGAACGCAAAACGGGAAATCGAACGTAAGGATGACGTTGTCTTTGACGTTCTGCCTGACGTAATTAAAGAACACCCCGTTCTCTTGAACCGGGCCCCAACGCTGCACCGGTTAGGAATTCAAGCCTTTGAACCGGTGCTGGTAAGTGGGAAGTCAATGCGGTTGCATCCCCTAGTTTGTGCCGCTTACAACGCCGACTTTGATGGAGACCAGATGGCCATCCACGTGCCGTTATCTGACGAAGCCCAAGCAGAATCACGGCTCTTGATGGCAGCTGCCGGGCACATTTTGGCACCTAAGGACGGAAAACCAGTGGTGGCCCCATCCCAAGATATGGTAATTGGGAACTACTACCTGACGATGGAAGAAGCCGGTCGGGAAGGTGAAGGCATGATCTTCAACGACCCAGACGAAGTGGAATTGGCTTACCGCGACGGTTTGGTTCACTGGCACAGTCGGATCGGGATTCCGGCCGCTGCTTATCCAGATAAACCCTTTACGGATGACCAACAGGATAAGATCATGGTGACGTCCGTCGGTAAAGTGGTTTTCAACAAGATTTTACCGAAGGCCTTTACCTACCTGAACGAACCAACGGAAACGAACTTACATGGTTACGTTCCGGATAACTACTTCTTGGAACCCGGCGAAAACATTCACGAGTACATTGACAATGCTGAACTGGTGAAACCCTTCAAGAAGAGCTTTTTATCAGACATCATTGCCGAAGTTTACAACCAGTACAAGGTGACAGAAACCTCTGAATTGCTGGACCGGATCAAGGATCTCGGAAACGATGAATCCACGAAGTCCGGGTTGACGGTCGGAATGGCCGACATCATGAACCTGCGTGAAAAGCCCGAAGTTGTCGCAGCTGCGCACAAAAAGGTGGACACGATTACGAAGCAATTCCGGCGGGGACTGATTACCGATCAAGAACGCTACGAACGGGTTGTGAACGTCTGGAACGATGCGCGGGATGAAATCCAAGATCAACTGATGAAGAACTTCGATCCAGAAAATCCAATCTTTATGATGAGCGATTCAGGAGCCCGGGGAAACATCTCTAACTTTACGCAGTTAGCCGGAATGCGGGGCTTGATGGCTTCTCCGGATGGAAAAATCATGGAGCTGCCGATTACCTCGAACTTCCGGGAAGGAATGTCCGTGTTGGAAATGTTCATTTCAACCCACGGGGCCCGGAAAGGGATGACCGATACGGCCTTGAAGACGGCCAACTCAGGGTACTTAACCCGGCGGTTGGTTGACGTGGCTCAAGACGTCATCATTCGGGAAAAAGATTGTGGGACCGACCGTGGTTTGACCGTAACGGCCATTAAAGAGGGGAACGAAATGATTGAACCCCTCTATGACCGGATTCTCGGTCGGAATGCCATGAAGACGGTCAAAAACCCGCAAACGGGAGCAATAATTGTGCGTCCGAACGACATGATTGACGACAAGAAGGCGCAAGAAATTGTTGATGCCGGAATTGAAGCCGTTGAAATTCGGTCGGCCTTCACTTGTAATACTGCCCACGGGGTTTGTGAACGTTGTTACGGGCAAAACCTCGCCACTGGTGATGAGGTTGAAGTTGGAGAAGCAGTCGGAACGGTGGCTGCCCAATCAATCGGGGAACCCGGAACGCAGTTAACCTTGCGGACTTTCCATACGGGAGGGGTTGCAAGTAACACTGATATTACCCAGGGGCTGCCCCGGGTTCAAGAAATCTTTGAGGCTCGGAATCCAAAAGGGAAGTCAACCATCAGTGAAGTAACTGGGGTGGTTGAATTAATCGAAGAGGATCCGGCTGAAGGGGTTAAGGAAATCACGATCCAAGGAAAAGCCGATACCAGAAAGTACAAGGTTCCATTGACAGCACGGATGCGCGTTGCTGAGGGTGACACGGTCCGCCGGGGAGAAGCCTTGAACGAAGGTTCGATTGATCCAAAGGAACTGTTGAAGATTCGGGATACCCTGTCAACGGAAACCTACCTCCTGACGGCCGTGCAAGAAGTGTACCGGCGTCAAGGGGTGGAAGTGAACGATAAGCATGCCGAAATCATGGTGCGGCAGATGTTACGGAAGGTGCGGGTCATGGATCCGGGCGACACTGACATTCTGCCAGGGACTTTGATTGACATTGATGATTTCAAGGAACAAAACCGGGATGCCGTGATGACTGGAAAAGTACCAGCCACGGCTCGCCCAGTGCTACTAGGAATCACCAAGGCAGCGCTCGAAACGAACAGTTTCCTCTCCGCTGCTTCCTTCCAAGAAACCACGCGGGTCTTGACCGATGCTGCCATTCGGGGCAAGGTCGATCCGTTGATTGGACTGAAAGAGAACGTGATTATCGGGAAGTTGTTACCAGCTGGAACGGGTGTTCATGAATATGAAGACATCGAACCAGAAGAACTGGGGCAAGCAACTGACCAAGAGGTTCCCGCCGCTTCTGATCCAACGGCGAACGTGGATCACGACGACGCACCTGAATAAAAACTGGAACTGAAAAAGGACGATTACAGCATGTAATCGTCCTTTTTTCTTTTTACTCTATATTCTGAATTAGTCGGCAAACGTCACCGTTTGCTCGGCTAACGAGGCAATTTGGGCCAGGGAAACGACCGGATAGCCGTGCTCTCGCAGATAGGCCCCACCTGATTGAAAGGTCTTTTCAATCACGATGCCGATCCCACCCACGTTGGCTCCAGCGGTCTCCGTGATCGTGATTAACCCCTTCGTGGCTTCACCGTTAGCTAAAAAGTCGTCAATGATTAACACCCGGTCGGTTTGCTGCAAAAAGGGCTTTTCAATGTAGATGTGGTTGGTTGTGTGCTTCGTGTAGGAGTACACTTCCGCACTATAGACGTCGTCTTTCACCACTAACGACTTACTTTTTCGGGCGAACACGACCGGGAGGTGCATAGCCAGTCCGGTCATGACCGCAGGTGCAATTCCCGAGGCTTCCACGGTCAACACCTTCGTGATTCCGGCGGTTTTAAACGCTTCGGCAAAGGTAGTACCGATTTGTTGCATCAGTTGCGGATCGATTTGGTGGTTTAAAAAGGAGTTGACCTTCAAGATGTTACCCGGTAAAACGGTTCCCTGTGTTTCAATGGCATGTTTAAGTGCTTCCATAATGTTCCCCCTAAATAAAAAGCCCATGGTGAGCGTGGTACCTTCCCACTGATAGTTGCGAATTGCGGTTCAAATTAGAAACGGTCAGCCGCTGCTGACCATAGATAAGTAGTTGGCTTTGCTGTTTATCTTACGCTGAATTACAAGGGGAAGCAACTAGCCCCAGCCAACACCAGCAGGGTACTAACAAATAAGACTGGTAAGAACGGCAGGGTCCGCTGGCGTCGCCACGCGAGTAATCCTAGGCCACCGAGGGCCGCGCCCAACACGATCAGGCACCAGGTTGAGAGCGGAAAAACGAGTAACAATAACCACAACACGTCGAGGTCGCCGTTGCCTAACCAGTGTTCGTGTCGGTTCATAATTAACAAGCAGAGGTACCCGCTGCTGATGACCAGGCAGACCAGTTGCGAGTGAATGGTAACTAGTAACCCCAGACCAACCAGGGGAATGAGACCCCAGCCCGGAAAGCACCGGCAGGTGGCGTCAAAGGTACTTAAAAGTTGCAAGCCCAGTAAGAAGGCTAACCAACTGACGTTCGCCCAACTAGTCGGCGGGCTAAGCAGTACGCAACTGCCGGCGGTTAGTTCCCAACCGAGCAGGTGAACTGGTAGCCGCACGTGACAGGTGCGACAGTGGCCCCGTTGCCAAATGAAACTCACCAGGGGAAGCAGTTCCCACCAGCGTAGTTGCTGCCCGCAGGTCTGACAGTAGGAGCGCCCCCGCCAAAACGGCTTCCCCGCGCCCATCCTTGTTCCCACTACGGTTAAAAATGAGCCCCAGCAACAGCCCCAATAAAACCAAATTAATCCCATCCAACTCCTCCTTTAACTAAGGAGAAATACGTAAGCGCGGTTGACAGGAGCAAGAGAGCGTGGTAAGCTACTCATTGTGCTTATCTTAAGTTAAGTTATTTTATCCAAAAAATGGTCCGCCTGGATGTGTGGACTTACAACTCAAATTTTACGAAAGGAGGACTTTTTAGATGCCTACCATTAACCAATTAGTTAGAAAAGGTCGTAAATCTAGAAGTTCTAAATCAAAGTCGCCAGCCCTTGGCTTCGGCTACAACAGTTACAAGAAGAAACCAACGCGAAATGCCTCACCACAAAAACGGGGAGTTGCTACTCGTGTGGGAACGATGACACCAAAGAAGCCTAACTCGGCCTTGCGGAAGTACGCTCGTGTGCGGCTTTCCAACTTGTACGAAGTAACGGCTTACATTCCTGGAATTGGTCACAACTTACAAGAACACAGTGTGGTCTTAATCCGTGGTGGTCGGGTTAAGGATTTACCTGGGGTTCGTTACCACGTTATCCGTGGTGCGCTTGATACTGCCGGAGTTCAAGATCGTCGTCAAGGACGTTCGAAGTACGGTACGAAGCGGCCGAAGGACAAGAAATAAATCGACTAATTGAGGAGGACCTTTAGATGCCTAGAAAAGGAAAAGTTCAACAACGCGAAATCCTTCCTGATCCAATCTATAACTCAAAGTTGGTTTCGAAGTTAATCAACCACTTGATGTTAGATGGTAAGCGAGGAACTGCATCAGAAATTTTATACGGTGCATTTGAAGAAATCAAAGACCAAACTGGTAACGATCCAGTGGAAGTTTTTGAAGAAGCAATGAAAAACGTAATGCCAGTGCTGGAAGTTAAGGCACGGCGGGTTGGTGGATCAAACTACCAAGTTCCGATCGAAGTTCGGCCCAACCGGAGAACTACTTTAGGGTTACGTTGGATTGTTAGCTACGCCCGGTTACGTGGGGAACACACCATGACGGACCGGCTTGCAAAAGAAATTATCGATGCTTCAAACAACACTGGAGCAGCAGTGAAGAAACGGGAAGATACTCACAAAATGGCCGAAGCCAACCGGGCTTTCGCTCATTACCGTTGGTAAGCAGCTGCTGATTACAGATTGGCAAGGTGAGGTGGCTAATTATTTAGCCACTTTTTTCGAATGATTAGAAAATAAAGGAGTTTAACATGGCTAACAAACGTGCATTTCCGTTAGACAAAACCCGTAACATCGGGATCGTGGCCCACATCGATGCTGGGAAAACCACGACGACTGAACGGGTACTTTACTACACGGGTCGGATCCACAAAATTGGTGAAACTCATGATGGAGCTTCCCAAATGGATTTCATGGAAGAAGAAAAAGAACGGGGAATCACCATCCAATCAGCCGCTACGACGGCCGAATGGAAAGGCTACCGAGTTAACATCATCGATACTCCCGGACACGTGGACTTCACGGCCGAAGTGGAACGTTCCCTCCGGGTGCTTGATGGTGGAATCGTGGTAATGGATGGTGAAGCCGGAGTAGAACCCCAAACTGAAACGGTTTGGCGGCAATGTTCGGACTTTAGTGTTCCCCGGATTGTGTTCATCAACAAGATGGATAAAATGGGAGCCGACTTTGACTGGTCCGTGCAAACCATTAAAGACCGGTTACACGCTAACGCCGTGCCGGTGCAAGTTCCGATTGGGGCTGAAGCCGACTTCGCTGGGGTTATTGACCTTGTGAAGATGAAGGCTTACATCTATGACGAAGATAAAGAAGGGGAAAACTGGGATACGGTTGAGATTCCAGCTGACTACCAAGCAAAGGCCCAAGCTGCTCGCGAAAGCATGATTGAAGCCGTTGCCGACGTTGATGATGACGTAATGGGTAAATTCTTAGAAGGTGAAGAACTAACCGAAGAAGACATCAAAGGTGGAATTCGGCGAGCCACTTTGAACTTGGAATTGTACCCAGTTTACGCTGGATCAGCTTACAAGAACAAAGGGGTGCAAATGATGATGGACGGTGTGATTGACTACCTGCCATCTCCACTAGAAGTTCGTCCTTACATGGCTACTGATCCCGAAAATGACGATGCCCAAGTAGAAGTTCGCGCTGACGATAACGGTGACTTCGCGGCCTTGGCCTTCAAGATCATGACGGACCCTTACGTTGGTCGGTTGACCTTTATCCGGGTTTACCGGGGAACGTTGGAATCTGGTTCGTACATCTTGAACGCTACCAAGGGCAAACGCGAACGGGCCGGTCGGTTGGTGCAAATGCACTCTGACCAACGCCAAGAAATCCCAGAAGTCTTCTCTGGTGATATCGCCGCTACGATTGGGTTGAAGAACACCACGACCGGGGACTCCTTGACGGACCAAGATCACCCGTTGATTCTGGAATCAATGGAATTCCCAGAACCAGTGATCCAAGTGTCCATCGAACCAAAGACCAAGGCCGACCAAAACAAGATGAACACGGCCTTACAAAAACTATCTGAAGAAGATCCAACCTTCCAAGCAAATACTGACCAAGAAACGGGTCAAACAATCATTGCCGGAATGGGTGAGTTACAGTTGAACATCATCATCGAACGGATGCGCCGTGAATTTGGCGTGGACGCTTCGATCGGGGCTCCTCAAGTTGCGTACCGGGAAGCCTTCAGCAAGCAAGTTAGTGCCGAAGGTAAGTTCGTACGGCAATCTGGTGGTAAAGGTCAATATGGTGACGTTTACATCGAATTCACGCCCAGTGCTGAAGGAGAAGGCTTCTCCTTTGAAGACGCCATCGTTGGTGGGGTTGTGCCTCGTGAATACATTCCATCTGTTGAACAAGGTTTAAAAGAAGCCATGGAAAACGGGGTTCTAGCCGGATACCCATTGATTGACTTGAAAGCCAAGTTATACGATGGTAGTTACCATGATGTCGATTCTAGTGAAGCAGCCTTCAAGATTGCCGCTTCATTAGCCCTCAGAGAAGCAGCTAAGAAAGCTGATCCTAAGATTTTGGAACCAATCATGAAGGTTGATATCCGGGTTCCAGAAGAATACATGGGTGACGTCATGGGTCAAGTTACCGCTCGGCGGGGGAACATCGAAGGAATGGAAGCTCGTGATGGGGCCGAAGACATTCACGCCATGGTTCCATTGGCAGAAATGTTTGGATACGTAACGGACCTGCGTTCGGCTACTCAAGGTCGGGGAACGTTTACGATGTCATTTGACCACTACACGGCCGTTCCAAAGAACATTCAAGAAGATATTATTAAACAAAACGGTGGCGAAGCCTAAGCGGGCTTTGTCTCCTACCAAAAAAGTTTTGCTGGCAATTTGCTGGCAAAACTTTTTTGCTTTCTTCGGCGAAAACCCTTGAAAGATCAGCGTTTATCAAGTAAGATGGAATAGTGCTTAAATTATGGGGGACAGTGTGCCCTAAATTGAGCGGATAGCGTTGATGTAGAAGGTTGCGGCACACCCGGCCGCTTTGCCATGGCAGGGACGCCGGTAATTTCTACGGAGTTAGTCAATTTTTGGAAAATAGACGAAGGAGGGATAATTATGGCAAAAGAAAAAATTCGTATCCGGTTGAAAGCTTACGAACACCGCAGTTTAGATCAAGCTGCTGACAAGATTGTAGCAACGGCACAAAGAACTGGGGCCAACATTGCTGGTCCAATTCCACTGCCAACGGAAAGAGCTTTATACACTGTGTTAGCATCACCATTTAAATACAGTAAGGCGCAGGAACAATTCGAAATGTTAACCCACAAGCGGTTAATTGATATTTTGAACCCCACTCCAAAGACGGTCGACTCATTAATGAAGTTAGACTTGCCTAGTGGTGTGGATATCGAAATCAAACTTTAATTTAATTACAAAATATTGGAGGTGTACTCATGACCAAAAAAGGAATCTTAGGGAAAAAGGTCGGCATGACGCAAGTGTTTGCTGACAACGGTGAGCTGGTACCAGTAACTGTTGTTGATGTAACGCCGAACGTTGTTTTACAAGTTAAAAACAACGAAACGGACGGTTACGAAGCAATCCAACTTGGGTTTGACGACAAACGTTCAGTATTAAGCAACAAGCCTGAACAAGGTCATGTTAAAAAGGCAAATACTACTCCTAAGCGCTTCATTCGTGAAATCAGCGATGTCGACTTGGGAGACTACAAAGTTGGTGACGAAGTTAAGGCTGACACCTTTGCAACTGGTGACATCGTTGACGTTACGGGTACTACTAAAGGTCATGGTTACCAAGGTAACATCCACAAAGATGGTCAACGCCGTGGACCGGCTACGCACGGTTCCCGTTACCACCGTCGCCCTGGTTCATTAGGGGTTATCATTAACCGCGTGGTTAAAGGCATGAAATTACCTGGTCGGATGGGTAACAAAACGGTTACCATCCAAAACCTTGAAATCGTTAAGGCTGACGTTGAAAACAACGTCTTATTGATCAAAGGAAATGTTCCAGGTGCTAACAAAACCCTAGTAACTGTTCGGACAGCTGCTAGCGAATCAAGAAAATAAAGAAAGGAGGAACCGTAAATGACAAGCGTATCATTATATAAACAAGATGGAAGTAAAAATGGTGAAGTGGAATTAAACGAAGCCATTTTCAACATTGAACCCAACGAAGCCGTTGTCTTCGACACAGTGGTAATGCAACGCGCTTCCCTCCGCCAAGGAACCAACGGAACTAAGTCCAGAGGTCAAGTTCGTGGTGGTGGAAAGAAACCATGGAGACAAAAGGGAACGGGACGTGCGCGTCAAGGTTCAATTCGGTCACCACAATGGGTTGGTGGAGGAGTTGTCTTCGGGCCACAAGCTCGTTCATACAGCTACCACTTACCAAAGAAGGTTACGAGATTAGCTGTTAAATCAGTACTCTCTGAAAAAGTTGCTAACGGTGATTTACTCGTGGTTGATTCTCTCAGCTTTGATGCACCAAAGACGAAGGAATTTGCTAACCTGTTGAAGAATCTTGATGCAGCTACGAAAACGCTAGTAGTTTTGGAAGACGGTAACGACAATGCAGCTCGTTCAGCACGCAACCTTGATAACGTTAAAGTTATTAGTGGTAAAGGGGTTAACGCCTTAGACGTCTTGAACAGTCAAAAAGTTATTATTACCAAAGCTGCTCTTTCTCAAGTAGAGGAGGTGCTCGCATAATGGATGCACGAGATATTATTTTACGTCCGGTTATCACCGAAGCTTCAACCGACCGGATGGATGAAAAGAAGTACACATTTGATGTTGATTTACGAGCAAACAAAAACCAAGTTCGCGACGCAGTTGCAGAAATCTTCGGCGTTAAGGTTAAAAAAGTGAACTTGATGAACGTGCGCGGGAAAGAAAAACGGCAAGGTCGTTACGTTGGTTTTACCAAGAAACGAAAGAAAGCAATCGTAACGCTCACCAACGATTCAGACGAAATCAAATTATTCTCTGAAGAATAACTCATAGAATAGGAGGGAAACAACGTGGCTTTAAAGAAATATAAACCAACCACTAACGGTCGGCGGAATATGACGAGCATTGACTACAGCCAAATTACGACGAACAAGCCGGAAAAGAGCTTAGTTGCTGCGAACTCCAAGACTGCTGGTCGAAACAACTCCGGTCGCATGACTGTCCGTCACCGTGGTGGTGGAAACAAACACAAGTACCGGGTGATTGATTTCAAACGGAACCATGATGATGTGCCAGCAACTGTAAAGACGATCGAATACGATCCTAACCGGAGCGCTAACATTGCGTTAGTTGTTTACGAAGATGGGATTAAAGCTTACATCTTAGCTCCTAAGGGCTTGAAGGTCGGCGATGTTGTCGAATCTGGAAAAGATGTTGACATTAAGATCGGAAACACGTTGGCATTACAAGATATTCCAGTGGGTAGTACCATTCACAATATCGAATTAAAACCTGGTAAGGGGGGTCAATTGGCTCGTTCTGCTGGAAACTCGGCTCAATTATTGAGTAACGAACCTGGTAGCAAGTACTCCTTGGTTAAATTACCTTCTGGGGAAGTTCGGATGATTCTGTCCGTTTGTCGTGCCACGATTGGAACGGTTGGAAACGAAGAACATTCCTTGATCAACTGGGGGAAAGCCGGACGGACTCGTTACCGTGGTCAACGGCCTCACGTTCGTGGATCAGTAATGAACCCGAATGATCACCCCCATGGTGGTGGGGAAGGGAAAGCCCCAATCGGTTACCCATCTCCATTATCTCCATGGCATAAAAAGACTGCTGGGAAGAAAACCCGGAAGAAGACTGCACGTTCAAGCAAGTTTATTGTACGTCGTCGTAAAGGCTCCAAGATGTAAGCTAATTGCAGCTTGAGCACCATCAGTACATGAAGAGGAGGTTTCATTAATGAGTCGTAGTTTAAAGAAGGGACCATTTGCCGACCAATCGCTCTTAAAGAAGATTGACGCGCAAAAAGACCAAGAAAAGAAAACGGTTATCAAGACTTGGTCACGTCGTTCGACGATTTTCCCAAGTTTCATTGGATACACTATCTCAGTTTACAACGGTAGACATCATGTCCCAGTGTTCATCCAAGAAGACATGGTAGGCCACAAACTTGGTGAATTCGTACCAACTCGGACATTCCACGGTCACGGAAATACCGACAAAAAAACTGTATAACAAGGAGGATATCTAATGGCTGAACAAGTTACATCAGCAAAAGCAATCGCTAAAACTGTTCGCATTGCCCCTCGTAAGGTCCGCCTTGTTTTAGATCTTATTAGAGGCAAGCAGGTTGCAGAAGCAACTTCAATCTTGAAGTTCACTCCCCGCGGGGCATCTCCCGTTGTGGAAAAAGTGTTACGCTCTGCCGTTGCTAACGCAGAAAACAACTTTGATCTTGACGGTCAAACCTTGGTTGTAAGCGAAGCTTATGCCGACGAAGGACCAACCTTAAAACGGTTCCGTCCCCGGGCAAAAGGTTCTGCTTCTCCCATTAACAAACGTACTAGTCACATCACAATCGTAGTATCAGAACAAAAGGAGGGATAGAACATGGGTCAAAAAATTAATCCGAATGGTTTACGAATTGGTGTTACCCGTGGTTGGCAAGCACAATGGTTTGCAAATGACGATAAATTCGCTTCATACTTAAATGAAGATTTGAAGATTCGTGGCTACCTCGAAAAACGCTTAGCGGACGCTTCCGTATCAGAAATTGATATCGAGCGGGCTGCGAAACGGGTTAACATCTCAATTCACACTGCTAAGCCTGGGATGGTTATTGGTAAGGGTGGATCAGAAGTTGAAAGCTTACGGCAAGCCTTGAACAAGTTAACTGGTCGCCGCGTGCACATCAACATCGTGGAAATCAAGAAGCCAGATCTCGAAGCTGACTTAGTTGGCGAAAATATTGCTCGTCAACTAGAAGGTCGGGTAGCATTCCGTCGGGCCATGCGCCAAGCAATGAAGGGTGTAATGCGGGCTGGGGCCACTGGAGTTAAAACGCAATCAGCTGGCCGGTTAAACGGAGCTGACATGGCTCGGATCGAAAGTTATTCAGAAGGTCGGGTTCCACTGCACACGTTACGTGCTGACATCGACTACTCATGGAACGAAGCCCACACTACTTATGGTTCAATTGGGGTGAAAACTTGGATTAACCGTGGTGAAGTTTTACCTGACAAACCTGAGGAAAATCGTAAGGGAGGTAAGTAAACATGCTTGTACCAAAACGTGTTAAGCACCGTCGTGAACACCGTGGTAAATTACGCGGTCACTCAAAGGGCGGAAATAGCGTTGCTTTCGGTGAATATGGTTTACAAGCCATTGATTCACATTGGATTACTAACAGACAAATTGAAGCTTGCCGAATTGCCATTACTCGTTGCATGAAGCGGGGTGGAAAAGTTTGGATCAAAATTTTCCCCCAAAAGTCATACACGGAAAAGGGTATTGGAGTTCGAATGGGTAAAGGGAAAGGTAGTCCAGCTGGATGGGTTGCTCCCGTTAAGCGCGGTAAGGTCCTTTTCGAAGTGGCCGGTGTTAACGAAGAGACGGCCATTAAAGCCTTGACTTTAGCTTCAAACAAGTTGCCAATTCGTACTAAGATTATTAAACGTGAGGAAGTAGGTGGCGAATCAAATGAAGGCTAAAGAAATTAGTAAGTTAACCACTGACGAAATGCGTGCTAAGGAACAAGATTACAAAAAGGAATTGTTCAATCTTCGGTTTCAATTAGCTACTGGTCAATTGGAAAACACCGCTCGTTTGAGAACGGTCCGGAAGACCATCGCCCGGCTCAAAACAGCTTTGCGGCAAAAGGAATTAAATCAATAAAATCCGAGAAAAGGAGGGTTATGTAGATGAGCGCAGAACGTAATGAACGTAAGAGATACAGAGGTCGAGTTGTTTCTGACAAGATGGACAAAACCATCACGGTTGCCGTTGAAACGACTAAAACACATCCAACTTATGGTAAGCGGATCAAATACACCAAGAAGTACAAAGCACGCGATGAAAACAATCGGGCTAAGATGAACGATATTGTTGAAATCATGGAAACACGGCCATTATCGAAGTCGGTCCACTTCCGTCTCGTTGATGTTGTTGAAGAAGCCGTTATTATCTAGCTTTGTGTCACTTGATCGTATTCTGATTTTAAAGCTGAAGGGAGGACACACTTACTATGATCCAACAAGAAAGTCGTTTGAAGGTTGCCGATAACTCTGGGGCCCGCGAACTTTTAACTATCAAAGTTTTAGGTGGTTCACGAGTTCGTTATGCTGGAATTGGTGACGTAATTGTTGCTACTGTTAAACAAGCAACACCAGGTGGCGTTGTCAAAAAAGGGGACGTGGTCAAAGCAGTGATCGTAAGAACTAAGGCGGTTTCCCGTCGTAACGATGGTTCGTACATTCGCTTTGATGAAAACGCCGCTGTTTTGGTTAACGATGATAAGAGCCCGAAAGGTACCCGTATTTTTGGACCGGTTGCTCGTGAATTACGGAATAACAATTTTATGAAGATCGTTTCATTAGCGCCTGAAGTTCTTTAATCCAATCACAAAAATAAGGAGGTGCCAGATTAATGTTCTTAAAAACTGGTGACAAAGTGCGCGTGATCGCTGGAAAAGACAAGGGAAAAGATGGCAAAATCACCCAAGTCATTGCTGCCGATAACCGCGTAGTTGTTGAAGGAATCAACAAAGTAAAGAAGCATGAAAAGGCTTCGCAAGGAAACCCCCAAGGTGGTGTTTTCGACGTTGAAGCACCGATCAGTGCCTCAAACGTAATGTTGATCGACCCATCAACTAACGAACCAACTCGGGTTGGCATCGAAGTTAAAGATGGTAAAAAAGTTCGTATTTCAAAGAAATCACACAAAGCAATCGACTAACGATTGTCAGTGAAAGGAGGAAACAATTCGCATGTCTACTCGTTTAGAAGAAAGATATAAGAAAGAAATTCTCCCAGCACTAGTAGAAAAATTCAACTATTCATCAATTATGCAAGGACCAAAACTTGAAAAAATTGTTTTGAATATGGGTGTTGGTGATGCAGTAACAAATTCCAAGAACCTAGATGAGGCCGTTAACGAACTAACGTTAATTGCTGGCCAAAAGCCGTTGGTTACGAAAGCTAAGAAATCGATTGCCGCTTTCCGCCTGCGGGAAGGAATGCCAATCGGAGCTAAAGTAACCCTCCGCGGTGACAAAATGTACGCCTTCTTGGACAAATTAATCAACGTTTCCTTACCACGAGTTCGTGACTTCCATGGGGTGCCAAACCGCTCCTTTGATGGTCGGGGGAACTACACGGTGGGAATTAAAGAACAATTGATTTTCCCAGAAATTAACTACGATGACGTTAACCGAGTACGTGGGTTAGATATCGTGCTGGTAACGACCGCTAAAACTGATGAAGAAGGCCACGAATTGCTCAAACAATTTGGAATGCCTTTCGCTAAATAGGAGGTTTTAATTTGGCTAAAAAATCGATGGTAGAAAAGAACAAGCGTCCAGCTAAGTTCTCTACTCAAAACTACACTCGTTGCGAACGTTGTGGTCGACCTCGTGCGGTTTACCAAAAGTTCCACTTATGCCGGGTTTGCTTACGTCAACTTGCCCACCGGGGTCAAATTCCTGGCATGAAGAAAGCTAGTTGGTAGAAAAAACAAACTAAAAGGGAGGTTCCACGCTAATGGCAATGACAGATCCAATTGCAGACTTTTTAACTCGAATTCGGAATGCCAACATGGCACGCCATACTTCAGTTGATGTACCTGCATCTAAAATTAAACGTAATATTGCTGAAATCTTGAAGCGCGAAGGATTTATCAGTCGGGTTGAATACATCGAAGACGATAAACAAGGCGTAATCCGGGTTTTCCTCAAATATGGAAAAAACGACGAACGCGTTATTTCGGGCTTGAAACGAATTTCAAAGCCTGGTTTACGTTCGTATGTTAAATCAGATGATGTTCCTAAGGTCTTGAATGGTTTAGGGATTGCGATCATCTCAACTTCAAACGGAGTTATCACTGACAAAGAAGCTCGCGACAAAAAAGTCGGTGGCGAAGTGTTAGCTTACGTTTGGTAATCATCACAACGGAAATGGAGGTGTTTAACAGATGAGTAGAATTGGTTACAAAACAGTTGAAATCCCAGAAGGGGTTACGGTCACTCAAAACGGTGACCAAGTGACCGTTAAGGGTCCTAAGGGTGAATTAACCCAAACTTTCTCTCCAATGGTGGAAATGAAGGTGAACGGGAACGAAGTTAACTTCGAACCAGCTGGTAAGTACGACAACAAAATGCGCGCCATGCACGGAACTTCCCGTGCGAACTTCAACAACATGGTTGAAGGGGTGGCCAACGGATTTAAGAAGAACCTTAAGTTAGTTGGGGTTGGATACCGGACCCAATTAAAGGGCAAAACCTTAATTTTAAACGTTGGTTACTCCAACCCCGTTGAAGTACCGCTTCCAGAAGACCTTGACGTGCAAGTTCCTGACAACACGACGATTCAAATCGAAGGAATTAACAAACAACACGTTGGTGATTTTGCCGCTAAAGTTCGTGCAATTCGTTCCCCAGAACCTTACAAAGGGAAAGGGATTCGTTACGAAGGCGAACGGATTGTGCTTAAAGAAGGTAAGACTGGTAAGTAGTTTTTAAACAGATAATAGAGGTGACTATTTTGATTTCAAAACCAAGCAAAAACAAAACACGAAAGGTAAGACATGCTCGTGTTCGTAGTAAAATTGCTGGTACTGCTGAGTGCCCACGTTTAGACGTTTTCCGTTCTAACAAAAACATCTACGCTCAAGTAATTGATGACGTAGCGGGTGTAACGCTAGCTAGTGCCTCAACTCTTGACAAAGAAGTAACTGGAAGCACCAAAACGGAACAAGCGAACAGCGTTGGGAAGTTAGTTGCTGACCGGGCTACTGCCAAAAACATCAAAAAAGTTGTTTTTGACCGTGGTGGTTACTTATACCATGGTCGTGTGGCTGCCTTAGCATCGGGCGCGCGCGAAAATGGACTCGAATTTTAATCAAAGGAGGAAGACACTCGCATGGCTAAATTTATTGATCCGAACAAATTGGATTTAGATGATAATGTTGTTGCCATCAACCGGATTACAAAGGTTGTTAAAGGTGGACGGCGGCTCCGGTTTGCTGCCCTAGCGGTTGTTGGTGACAAAAATGGTCACGTTGGTTTTGGAACTGGAAAAGCGCAAGAAGTTCCAGAAGCCATTCGGAAGGCCGTTGAAGCTGCTAAGAAGAACTTGATCGAAGTTCCTATCGTTGGAACGACGATTCCCCACGAAATCGTTGGAGTTTACGGCGGGGGTAAAATTATGTTAAAACCAGCCGAAGAAGGTTCTGGAGTAGCTGCTGGTGGTGCCGTTCGTGCCGTGATGGATTTAGCGGGCATTAACGATGTTACCAGTAAACGACTTGGTTCTGACACAGCAATCAACGTTATCCGGGCAACTTTCGAAGGGCTAAAGGGACTGAAGAGTGCTACTGAAGTTTCAGAACTTCGTGGTGTTTCTGCAGACCACTTAGCTGAATAAGGAGGAGATACAGATGGCTCAATTAAAGATTACTTTAGTTCACAGTGCTGCTCATCGTCTTCCCAAACAACGTAAGATTGTGGAAGCATTAGGATTAGGCCGGATTAACAGTAGTGTAATCAAGCCCGATAATGCAGCAACGCGGGGAGCATTATTCAAAATTGCTCACCTCGTTGACGTTGAACAAGTTAAGGATTAATTACATTTAAAGTAAGAGGAGGTGCAATTCATGAAGTTAGACGAATTAAAAGCTGCTGCAGGTTCACGTTCAGAACGGACTCGGAAGGGTCGTGGTCGTTCCAGCAAGGGTAAAACGTCTGGTCGGGGACAAAAAGGCCAAAAAGCCCGTGGCAAAACCCGTTTAGGTTTTGAAGGGGGCCAAATGCCTTTGTATCGTCGGATTCCAAAACGCGGATTCACTAACATTCACCGCAAGGACATTGTGATCGTGAACGTTAATGAACTGAACGCGTTTGACAACGGTGCCGAAGTAACTCCTGAAGCATTAGTAGAAACTGGGATTATCCGGAACCTCAAGGACGGAATCAAGGTGCTCGGTAACGGTCAACTTGACAAACAGTTGACGGTTCAAGCCAACAAGTTCTCTGCAAGTGCGAAAAAAGCAATTGAAGATGCCGGCGGTAAAGCTGAGGTGATCTAATGTTATCAACCTTAAAAAGTGCATTCCAAGACAAAGGCATTCGGAACAAAATTTTGTTCACGCTGGTTGTTCTCGCTGTGTTTCGACTGGGTGCTTACATTACAGTCCCAGGGATTAACGCAAAGGCACTTCAAGAAGTTGCTTCTTCTGGGTTAGTTAACGTTTTGAACATGTTCAGTGGTGGAGGTTTAACTAATTATTCGATCTTTGCGATGGGAGTTTCACCTTACATTACTGCTCAAATTGTGGTTCAGTTATTACAAATGGACATCGTTCCCAAGTTTGTGGAATGGGGGAAGCAGGGAGAAGTTGGGCGATTAAAGCTTGATAAAGTGACCAAGCGGCTAACCGTATTCCTCGCCTTTGCCCAGTCAATTGGAATTACGGCCGGTTTTAACGCCCTAAGTAGTTTAAAACTGGTGCAAAACCCCGGGATTGGAACTTACATTAGTATTGGGCTGATCCTGACTGCCGGAACCATGTTAACCACTTGGATGGGGGACATGATTACCGACAAGGGAGTTGGGCAAGGAGTTTCCATGATTATCTTTGCTGGAATTGTTGCGAACATTCCGACTGGATTTGACAGCATCTACCGGGATTACATTCAGGGAACGGCCATGGATCAAATGTGGAAACCCGCCCTCTTCATCGTAGCGTTGATCATCATTATGCTGATCATCGTGACCTTTGTGACCTGGGTTCAACAAGCCGAACGCCGGATTCCAATTCAATACACGCGGCGGGCCGCTGGGTCAGCTGATTCCAGTTACCTGCCCCTTAAGGTGAACGTTGCGGGAGTGATTCCTGTCATCTTTGCCAGTGCCTTTATCTCAACGCCCCAAACGATTCTGATGTTCTTTACGAAGAACTACGGTGAGTCGGGTTGGTTCAAATTCTTATCAGAATTGTTTAACATGCAAACTTCAATGGGAGCGACCTTTTACACGATTCTTATTGTGGTCTTCACGTTCTTCTACGCCTTTGTGCAGGTTAATCCGCAAAAACTGGCTGAGAACCTGCAAAAACAGGGGAGTTACATTCCTGGTGTGTGGCCCGGTCGAGGAACGCAGGATTACGTTTCGCGGTTATTGATGCGGTTAAGTACGATTGGGGCATTATTCTTAGGGGTCGTTTCAATTATCCCGTTGATTGCTCAAAACGTCTGGAACTTAAACAGCTCGATTGGACTTGGTGGGACGAACCTCTTGATTATTGTGGGAGTGACCATCGAATTCATGAACCAAATCAAGGGGTTAACCATGCGACAAGAATATACCGGGTTCATTCAGAATGATCCCAAGGCAAAGTAGGAGGCACAAACGAATGGCAATGAATTTGTTGATTATGGGTCTTCCCGGAGCCGGGAAGGGGACGCAGGCTGATTTTATTGTAGAGCAGTATGGGATTCCTCATATTTCGACCGGAGACATCTTCCGGGCGGCAATGAAGCAACAAACGCCGTTGGGAGTGAAAGCTCAAACGTACATTGATCGTGGGGACCTGGTTCCCGATGACGTGACCTGTGGAATCGTTGAAGAACGCTTACAACAACCTGATACCCAGCCCGGGTACTTGTTGGATGGGTTTCCCCGGACCATTGTCCAGGCCGAACAACTAGAAAAGATGACCACCAAGTTAGCCAAACCACTCGATGCGGTGTTAAACATTGATGTTGATCCGCACACCCTCGTGGAACGGTTGTCTGGTCGGTTCATTTGTAAAAACTGTGGTGCTACTTATCATAAATTGTACAAAAAGCCTCGTGTTGAAGGTACGTGTGATGTTTGTGGTGGACATGTCTTTTACCAACGAAGCGATGACAAGCCGGAGACCGTGAAGAATCGGTTAGAAGTTAATTTAAAGATGAATACCCCATTAATTGACTTCTATTCGAACCGCAACTTGTTGCACACGGTGGATGGAAACCAAGCCATCGCGGAGGTTACTAAGGAAATCAATCAAGTGTTGTCTCAATTGCACACCAAATAACAGCTTCGTTGTCGAATCCCCGCTAATATGCTATATTGGTAGGGATTGGGAACGGTTTTTAGAGCGGATTTGATTGATTTAAATTTTGGAGGATTGTTGTGTCGAAAGATAACGTAATTGAAATCGAAGGAAAAATTACCGAAACGTTACCAAACGCCATGTTTCGGGTCGAACTTGAAAACGGCCACGAAATCTTAGCGCACGTTTCTGGTAAGATTAGAATGCATTACATTAAGATACTTCCAGGAGACCGGGTAACTGTTGAGATGTCACCATATGATTTAACCAAAGGTCGCATTACTTATCGGTTTAAGTAAGACCGTTTATCTAGGAGGGTTATAAAATGAAAGTAAGACCATCAGTAAAAAAGATGTGCGAAAACTGCAAAATTATTAAGCGCAAGGGTCGAGTAATGGTAATTTGCTCTGCCAACGCTAAGCACAAACAACGCCAAGGAAAATAAGCTTAAATTAGAGGAGGTGGACATTAATGGCTCGTATTGCCGGAGTAGATTTACCACGTAACAAGCGTGTTGTCATTGCCCTGACTTACATTTACGGAGTTGGAAACACAACTGCCCAAAAAGTGTTGCAACAAGCTGGGGTTTCAGAAGACGTTCGGACGCAAGACTTAACTCCTGAACAAGAAGATAAGATCCGGGTTGCGCTCGATGAATACACCATCGAAGGTGACTTGCGTCGTGAAGTTAGCATGAACATCAAACGGCTCTCAGAAATCGGTTCATACCGTGGGTTGCGTCACCGTCGTGGTTTGCCTTCAAGAGGTCAACACACGAAGAATAATGCTCGGACCAGAAAAGGTAAGAGAACGAAAAAATAATAATTAAAAAGGAGGTTATCAGTCCCTATGGTTAAGAAGAATACTCGCAAACGGAAAGCAAGAAAGCACGTTGAAGCTGGGGTGGCTCACATTCACTCAACGTTCAACAACACCTTAGTAATGATTACTGACGTTCAAGGAAACGCGATTGCTTGGTCATCTGCTGGTGCATTAGGGTTCCGTGGTAGTCGGAAATCAACTCCATTTGCTGCCCAAATGGCTGCTGAAGCGGCCGCAAAAGCAGCCATGGAACATGGTATGAAGACTGTGGAAGTTGCAGTGAAGGGGCCTGGTTCGGGTCGTGAATCTGCAATTCGGGCTTTACAAACAACTGGACTGGAAGTTGCCGCAATTCGTGACGTTACTCCAGTTCCTCATAACGGTTGCCGTCCTCCAAAACGTCGTCGAGTTTAATATTAATGCAAGCTCATTTTGTAATAGACTCAACGCTGTTTGAAAGGGGTAGAAGTTAGAATGATTGAATTTGAAAAGCCAAACATTCACAAAATTGAAGAAACAAATAACTATGGTGAAGTAGTTGTCGAACCATTAGAACGTGGTTACGGGACAACCTTGGGGAACTCGCTACGACGAGTTTTACTAGCTTCTTTACCAGGCGCTGCAGTTACTAGTGTTCAAATTGATGGTGTTTTACACGAATTCTCAACCGTTAAAGGGGTTACTGAGGATGTCACAAAGATCATTTTGAACTTGAAAAAGTTGAAAGTGAAAATTGAAAGTGAAGACGATCAAAACGAAACCCACACGATGAGTGTGAACGTTACTGGTCCGGCCGATGTAACTGGGGCGGACCTCGTCACTGACAGTGATACCACGATTTTGAATCCCGATTTGCACATTGCAACGGTTGCTGAGGGTGCTACTTTACACATGACGGTAACGGCGAACAAGGGCCGTGGTTATGTATCAGCTGAAGAAAATAAAGCTAGAAATGACGAAATGCCAATTGGCGTGTTACCAGTCGATTCGATCTATACCCCAATCGAACGTGTTAACTATCAGGTTGAAGATACGCGTGTTGGACAGCGTGATGACTTTGATAAATTGACTCTCGATGTTTGGACTAATGGTTCAATTACTCCTTCCGAAGCGATTAGCTTGGCAGCCAAAGTGTTATCACAACACTTAGAAATGTTCGTGGACCTCACGGACAAGGCCCAACAAGCTAACGTCATGGTGGAAAAAGAAGAAAGCCATAAAGAAAAAATGCTCGAAATGTCAATTGAAGAATTGGATCTTTCCGTTCGTTCTTACAATTGTTTAAAACGAGCTGGAATTAATACCGTGCAAGAATTAACCGATAAATCCATGGCTGACATGATGAAAGTTCGCAACCTCGGACGTAAGTCCCTGGAAGAAATCGAACAGAAGCTGGAAGGGCTTGGATTATCATTTCGTAAAGAAGACTAATTAAAAAGGAGGCTCCCACTTATGAGTTATCGTAAATTTGGTCGCGAAAAAGGCCCTCGTCGTGCTATGCTTCGTAACTTGACTACTGAATTAATCGTCAACGATCGGATCGAAACGACCGAAGCTAAAGCAAAGACGGTGAGATCATTAGCCGAACAAATGGTGACGTTAGGTAAGAAGGGTGACTTAGCTGCACGTCGGCGGGCTGCTGCTTACTTACAAAACACGATTGCCGATGTGAAAGAAGACGGCGATGACATCAAAGTTACGACGGCATTACAAAAATTGTTTGATGAACTCGCACCGAAGTATCAAGATCGTCAAGGTGGTTACACTCGGATTTTGAAGACGATGCCACGTCGTGGTGACGGTGCACAAATGGTTATCTTAGAATTTGTTTAAGGATTAGGTTACCCCTAATTTCATATTTTCACTGAATCACTAAGGTTGAGGTATAAAGCGTTATGATGATGGAAGGTCCAAGTCTAGCTTGAATGTGGTCTGACCATGCGCCTCAATCTTTTAGTGATTTTTTTATACATAAAATTAAATTCCAATCTCAAGGAGGTGGTTGTAGTGACCGCGACAATTGAATTTCAGGGCGTTGACTTTTCGTACCAACCGGAAACTCCGGTGCTGGAGCAGGTTTCCTTCCAGATTCCAGCTGGGCAAACGGTTGCCCTGGTCGGGGCGAATGGAAGTGGGAAGAGTACGATTGCCAAGCTTATAACGGGCTTGTTGACGGCCGATCAGGGGCAGATCTTCCTTGATCAGGAAGAAGTCACGGCCACGACCATTACCCGGCTCCGGCAGCGGATCGGGATCGTTTTTCAAAACCCCGATGACCAAATTGTCGGCGCGACGGTTGCCGAAAACACCGCCTTTGGGTTGGAAAATCGGAACGTGCCGCGTTCCGTAATGCACCAACGGGTTCGCACGGCCTTAGACCAAGTGGGGATGTGGACGTACCGGGATCGCGAACCCGGCTTGCTCTCCGGGGGTCAAAAGCAACGGGTTGCTCTCGCCAGTGCACTAGCAGTGACGCCCGAAGTTTTAATCTTAGACGAAGCGACGAGCATGCTGGACCCCCAGGCTAAAGCTGAACTCAACCAGATTGTGAAACGCCTGCAACAACAAACCGGCCTGACGATCGTGCTCATCACCCACGACTTAGAAATGTTAGGGATTGCCGAGCAGGTCGTGGCGCTAGCTGATCACCAGGTGGCCTTTACGGGCACTCCGGCGGCGTTATTTCAGCAGGACCAGCTCCTGACGCAGCTACAGCTGGAACGGCCGTTTAGCTTGCAAGTCCAACGTGATTTAGCAACGGCCGGCGTCCCTGTCCCGGACCATGATTTAAACGAAAGGGAATTGATTCAATGGCTCACCAAGTTACTTTAAACCACGTTCACTATACCTATGGGGTTAACACGCCGGTGGCACACGCTGCGCTCCATGACGTGAGTTTAAGCGTGGCTGCAGGTGAGTTTGTAACAATCGTCGGGACGACCGGGAGCGGGAAATCAACGTTAGTGAAGCTTCTGAATGGACTCCAGTTCGCTCAGATGGGGACGGTTGACGTCTTAGGCGTTGCACTCCAGCCCCGGCTCAAGGCCAGTCAGTTACAACAGCTTCGGTCCCAGGTGGGGATGGTCTTTCAATCCCCTGAACAGCAGTTGTTTGCGGAAACCGTGCTCCAGGACGTTGCCTTTGGACCGCGGAACTTTGGAGCGACCGCGGAGGTGGCCGATCGCCAGGCCCGAGCAAGTTTGGCGCAGGTGGGAATTGCGCCAGAATTACTGTCCCGGTCCCCATTTGAACTATCCGGGGGCCAGATGCGACGGGTCGCACTTGCCGGCGTGCTGGCGAGCCAACCCAAGCTCCTGATTCTCGATGAACCAACGGTCGGTCTCGATGGCCATGGGCGGCGGGCCATTTTGGAATTACTGCACAGCTTAAATCGGGAGCAGCACGTTACCATCATCATGATTACCCACGAAATGGACATCGTGGCGCGGTATGCGCAGCGGGTGGTCGTGCTGCAAGCCGGCCGCATTACCCAGGACACGACGCCTCGAACCTTCTTTCAAACCACACCGAACCAGTTCGTGCTGCCTGGGGCGGTGCGGGTCGGGCGTGCGCTCCAAGCCCAGGGGATCACGTTCGACCAGCTGCCCCTGACCCGCCTGGAACTGGTAGCCCAGGTCCTCGCTCACCTTCGAAAGGAGGCGGCCAAATGAATCAACTGGTTTTTGGAAACTACCTGCCGGGTCACTCGCTTCTCCATCGCCTCCATCCCACCGGAAAAATTGTTGGGTTGCTGCTGTTAATTACCTGGATTTTACTGGCGAACAACGGGCTGAACTACGCCTGGTTGACCGCCGTCATCCTGGGGCTGGTCCGCCTCGCCCAGGTGCCATTACACCTGCTCGTGACCTCGTTACGCCCGTTTGTGTGGTTAATCGCGTTCACGGTTGTGATTCAGTTGGCCTTTGGCCACGGAGGCACGACCTACTGGCACTGGGGTCCGATCAACGTCACCAGCGTTGGGGTGACGACGGCCGGCTTAATCTTTGTCCGGTTCTTACTGATTATTATCGTTGCGATGCTTTTGACGGTGACCACGTCTCCAAACGCGATTGCGAAGGGGGTTGAAACGTTACTGACACCCTTGAAACGGGTCGGGGTCCCGGTCGCCATGATTGGAATCATGATCTCAATTGCGCTCCGGTTTATTCCAACCTTGTTGAACGAGATGCAGACGATTATGAACGCCCAGCGCTCCCGGGGTGTGGTCTTTAACAGCGGGAAGCTCTGGCACCGGGTCAAAAACGTCCTGGCGTTGATCATTCCCTTACTGGTCTCGGCCTTTCGCCACGCGGATAACCTGGCGGATGCTCTGGGTGCGAGCGGGTATGATGCGAGTCAGCCCCGCAGTAGCTACTACCAGTACCACTGGCACCGCTTAGATACCGCGGCTCTGGGCCTGATTCTGCTGGTGGGTTTGATTGTAATTGGATTGCGAGGGGTGTAAATGACACAACGCTATAAAATCACGTTTGCCTACGATGGGACCCAGTTTGCCGGCTTTCAACGCCAACCCCACCAGCGAACGGTGGAAGGGGTGCTGACCAAGCTTGTGAATCGGATGGCCAAGCAGCCGGACGGGACCTTCGGGGTGTACGGGTCGGGTCGCACCGATGCTGGCGTGCACGCCCTCGCGCAGGTTGCCCATTTCGACTTTCCGTTCCCGATTCCGGCGGACAAAATGCTGAAGGGCCTCAACAGTATGTGTCCCTTAGACATCCAGATTAAGGACGTCGAGATTGTTTCAGACACATTTCACGCGCGGTACGACGTGACGGGGAAAAAGTATCTGTACCGCTTGGCGCTTGGACCGTTTACGGACCCGTTTAAGCGGTTTTATACGGCGCACTGGCGCTTTCCGCTCGACTTTAACCGGATGGAAACGGCGATTCAGGATCTGGTGGGAACGCACAACTTTGCCTCGTTTGTGGCAGCGGGGGCCAAACCGGGAAGTCGAATCCGCACCATCTTTAGCACCCAGGCCACTTATGATGAAGCAGCCCAGGAAATTCAGTTGGAATTTTATGGGGACGGCTTTATGTACAACCAGGTCCGGATCATGACCGCGGTCCTGGTTGAAATCGGAATGAAAAAGCGGCCGGTCGATGACATTCAGCGCCTGTTAGCGGTCCAGGATCGCCAGCAGGCCCGGCTCACGATGCCCGCCCACGGGCTCTTTTTAAAACGGGTTTATTACCCGGGAGATGACCCCAAACACAGCGAGAAAAAGCGCCGCGAGCGTGATTAATTCCGCGAAGTGATTGACATTACGGGGGATTCTTTGTATTATGGTAGTTGGTATTGTTTGCCCCACATAAGCCCCGGAAACTTATAAGGTGTCGAACAAACACAGAAACATGGAGGAAGAAAAAGTGCGTACAACATACATGGCTAAGCCCGGTGAAATTGAACACAAATGGTACATCATTGACGCAGCAGGCGTTCCGTTAGGGCGACTTGCCAGCGTTACTGCTTCAGTTTTACGCGGTAAAAATAAACCCACATACACACCACACGTTGACTCTGGTGATCATGTCATTATTATCAACGCTGCTAAAGTGGCTTTAACTGGTCACAAGGCTAAAGATAAGATGCACTATCACCACACGCAATACATTGGTGGGATTAAGCAAGAATCATTTGGCATGTTACGCGAAAAGAAGCCAGCTAAGTTAATTGAGCAATCCGTAAAAGGAATGCTTCCTCATGGTACATTAGGACGTAAGATTGCTAAGAAACTTCACGTTTATGCAGGTGAAGAACACAAAAATGATGCACAAAAACCAGAAGTTTTAGATATTAACAACCTAATTTAAGGAGGAAACACAATTGGCTAAAGTACAATATACTGGCACAGGTCGCCGGAAAGATTCAGTTGCTCGTGTACGCTTAGTACCTGGGACTGGGAAAGTGATCGTCAACAAACGCGATGTTGAAGATTACATCCCATTCCCAAACTTGCGGGAAGTTATCTTACAACCATACAACGTTACGGAAACGCTCGGTAACTACGATACGTTAGTAAACGTAAATGGTGGTGGCTTCTCAGGTCAAGCTGGAGCCATCCGGCTTGGAATTGCGCGGGCATTGCTCGAAGTTGATCCGGACTTCCGGGAAGCTTTGAAGACTGCTGGTCTGTTAACTCGGGACCCACGGATGAAAGAACGGAAGAAACCAGGGCTTAAGAAAGCTCGTAAGGCTGGTCAATTCTCAAAACGTTAAGATTATTTTCAATCTTATTTGGCACTCACACGTTGGTGTGGGTGTTTTTTGTTATTGAATTGGAAGGATATATAAGATGGACCTAAAAACATATTTATTAGACATATTAAAAAATTATGATAATGAAAAAAATAAAGAATTTAAATCCAATGAATTAGCCAATTTTGTGCGAAACCAAGCAGTAAATACTATTCCATCTATAGTTTTAGGTAATGATCTTGAAGTACGTGCCTCATGTGGTCAAAGTAAATGGGCATTAGTTCCTTGGATGGGTCTTTTTAATAAGAATATTAGTACATCTACTCAAAAGGGTTATTATATTGTCTTCTTATTTAGGTCTGATATGAAGGGTGTTTATTTATCTTTAAATCAAGGATACACATTTTTTAAAACAAGATTTAAGCATAATTTTCCAAAACAAAAAATCAAGGAAGTTGGTAATTATTGGAAATCTAATTTAAAGTTTATAAAAAATGAGGATACGTTTGGTTTTACTAATAACCCAATAAATTTAATTGGTGATAGTACAATCAAAACTGATTTACCGGAAGGATATGAATTAGGAAATATATACAGTAAATATTATAGTTTTGATTATTTATCTAATTCTGACAATAATGAATTGTTGTATGATTTAAAACATCTAATCGAAGTTTTTAATGAATTAATTGCTTGTTTAATTAATGAAAAAGATTTTGTAAAAACTAATGATCAAATCATAAATAATGATAAATATAATGAGTCGAATCATGAATTACTCAATAATGAATATAGTTATGAAATGACTTTGGGGATAGATACCAAAGTTCCTAATGATCAAAAGTTGGAAAAAATTGATCATGTGGTGAAAATTAGTAAACATGATTATGTTAAAGAACTAAGCGAAAACATAAAATTGGGTTTGGGAGCCGATGATTTAGTAGTAGCGAATGAAAAAGAACGACTTGATAAGGATCCTAATGTTTATGATTTTGAGGTTCATCATATTTCTAAAGATAGTGGTGACGGTTATGGTTATGACATTGAAACAATAATATTTAATGATCGTGGAGAGACAATAAAAAGATTATTTATCGAAGTTAAAGCAACAGCGAAGACTAAAGAAACTCCCTTTTTCATGTCTGAAAATGAAATTCAAATAGCTAGGAAAAAAGGTGAGGATTATTTAATATATAGGTTATATAGAAATGAAGCAGAAACCGACAAATTTAATTTTTATATAATTAGAAATCCATATAGATACCTAAATTTTAAACCGATTAATTACATCGTATACCCCAAAAATCAATAGATTAATTGATGCTAATGTGCTTAAATATGATCATATATGTACAAATAATTTAACGAATTTATTTTAATTTGAATACTATAATTAACTAAAACAAATATATTAAGTATAATACATGCAAACAAAAATCGTCGTCCATTTGGACGACGATTTTTTAATGGCCACGATGTTTTTGCTTTCTTTTTTGTTGCTTTAGTTCAAACTGTTGTTGCTGATGTTCGCGCTTTAACTGCGAATGATTTCGTTTACGCTGAACCTTTTTCTGTTCAAATTCGGTTTGTAAAACAGCCTGAGCTTTGGTGACTGGATGCTTCTGCTTAAGTTGTTTTTGTACGGCGCGCTGCTGCCGTTTGGGGTTTATTTTATTCGGATGTTTAACTGTTGTTTGCGCTACCTCTGTGAAATGCAGTTGATGATAATGATGATTCAAGTAGCCACAAAGCTGTGGTAGGGATGGGACTGAACTACCTAAAATAATTTGCTCCACTTGATAGTTTTTCCCCGAGTTAACCTCAAAAATACCCCGATAAAACGATCCATCAAAAATGATGGTTAATTGACTTTGAACAAACATGGCGTTTATTCCTCCTATAAATTTATTGCCAAAGCTGGACATCCCTAGGAGGAAGGATACTGATAGCGAATGAGCTACGTCCGGACTACCAACCGAAGCTATGTTTTTGCTTTGGATTTAGTGTATCATAGAATATAAACTAATTATATTTTTACAATATCAGTAATATTATTTTAACTACAAGTACGAAAGGAGGCCATCATGTCCACCCAAACTAACATCAACATTCACCTCAACAACGACCTCCTCCACACCATCACCATGCTGGCCAGCGCCAAGGGCATCAGCGTTGCTGCTGAAATTGAAGCCATCCTCACGCAGCACTTTGCGAAACCAGAACTGGTCGGGATGACCGACCTTGTCGGCACCAAGATTTCGGACCGCCAGCTGCAGGACGACGGGTTGGTCAAACTGCACGGTGTGTTATACTTTTATCAACTTGTGGACACGAACCGTCACGCGCATGAAACGTACGTGGTAGCGGAAGTGTCCGAACAGAAAATCTATCTAGTCGCTAAAGGAGAATATTATGCTGGGAATTAAAATTGTACAACAGAATAACGTGGGCTTGGTAACGTTCTTAGGGAAGTACTCTCGCCAGTTCGAAAGTGGGTTGCACTTTTACATCCCGGTTTTTGAACGGGTTAAGACCGTTAGTTTACAATCCCAACCCTTAGCGCTTCCAGTCCAAACCGGGATCACACGCGATAACGCCAGCATTAGTATTCAGGTAACCTTGAACTATCGGATTACCAATGCCGAACGTTACACCTTCGGTAACAGTAACTCGATTCAATCGATGGCATACCAGGTGAGTGGGACGCTCCGGGACATCATCGGTAGCATGGATTTGGATGAAGTTTTGAATTCAACCGATAAGATCAACACTAAGTTAATGCAAAACATTGGCGATCTCACCAACACCTATGGGGTGATGATTGAACGGGTTCAAATTGGGGACCTGACGCCTTCCAAAGGAGTTAGCGAGGCAATGGAGAACCAGATCACGGCTTCGAAGAACAAGCAGGCCACGATTTCAGAAGCCCAAGGGAACGCGGAACAAATTCGCTTGAACACCGAAGCCCAGAATGCCGCTAAGATTGCGACCGCCAAAGCCGACAAGCAACAAACGGAGATTCACGCTGATGCTGCTGCTTACGCGACCAAGGTGCAGGCGGAAGCCGACCAGTACCGGATTGAACAGTTGCAAGCCGCCTTGGCCCATGTTGACCAGCAGTATTTGAATGCGCAATCGATTGAGGCGCTGAAAGCAGCTGGTGAACAAGGGAATCTGATTGTCGTTCCAAACGACAGCAACGCCGATTACGGCCAGTTAGCTAGTTTCAGCAAGATGTTGCATAAACAAGACCAATAGAAAAGAACCACCAATTTAGTTTGGTGGTTCTTTTTTTACGTAACTTTAGTTGTCGTCTTCGGCAGGCGCTTCTGCTTTTTTCGTGCGGGGTGCTTGCTTGACCATCTTTAGGTTTTGCCAGTTAATCACCGTTTTGTTGTGGTAGGTATCAATGATGTCTGGATCACTGCTTTCGAACCCAACTAAGAAAGCGTTCTTGTAGGCTTTTTCGATGGTTCCCGTAAAGTCTTGTTTTTTAATTTGAAAGGATACTTCGTCACCAATTTCAAAGGGTGACTTTTCGGTTGCAGTTTGTTCATCGTTCTTCTTTGGCACAGTCATCGCCTCCCTCAAGTATAGTTAACCTATGAAATATAAACGATTCCGCCACTTTTGTCAATTCTTAACTATTTTGTAGTACAATTTAACCATCTTGAACAACGCAGGTGGTAAACGTGACCAAAAAGCAACAACGACCGCATCGCAAACGCCGTAAGCGGCCGCGAAAACGGCAACCAACAACCGGATTCGGTGGGTTTAGTCTAATCATTTTAATCGTGGTCTTACTAGGAGGCGCCCTGTGGGGAATTAACTACGTTACGAGTCCCCGTTACACGCAAACGAACGTGAGTCAGCAACACCAAGCCTTCATTAACCAACTCCTGCCCGGAGCGCTAAAAGCGCAGAAGGAATATAAAATCCTGCCGAGCATTACGCTGGGCCAGGCAATTTTGGAATCCAACTGGGGGCAAAGTCAGTTAGCCGCCCAGTATCACAATTTATTTGGGGTGAAAGCGGGCCCGAACCAACGCGGAGTCGAACTGAAAACAACCGAGTTTACGGATGGTACGGCCAGTATGGTGACCGGCCGGTTCCGCGTTTACGATAATTTTGACGAATCGATCGAAGACCACGCCAAGCTCTTGGCCAACGGCACGGACTGGAACAACCTTCAGTACCGGGATGTGGTCCAGGCCGATAACTACCGTGACTCAGCGAATGCGTTAAGTAGTGAGGGCTATGCGACCGATCCGGGTTACGCCCAAAAGGTGATTGAGATTATCGAAAAGTACCACTTGAATCAATACGATCGGCAGGTGGGACAACGATGATGCCGACCTTACAACCCGGCCAGCGCCTTGGCATCATGGGAACGGGAGCCCCGGCCCAGCAGTTAGCCACCGTTGCCCGACAAGCGGGGCTGCAGGTGTTCACGGCCCCGGCGACGCCAGCAGGTGCAACCAATCCGCTCGCCGATCTCAGCGGCACCCGCGCCTTTGCTCAGCAGTGTGATCTCGTTACCAGTGTGACCCAACCGGTTGCTCCGTCCATCCTGACCACCATTGCGCAGTATACCCGGTTTCCGCAGGGGTCGGAACTAACCGAACTCAGCCAGGATCGCGCCTTAGAACAAGCTTTTTTCCAATCCTTGAATTTAAACACCCGCCCGGTGCAAACGGTGATTACGGTGGCGGATGTCGACCACGCGATCGCCACGCTCGGTTTACCAGCTCAGCTTCTTCCAATTATTAAGGGTAGTTCAATTTCAGCCGAGCTTAGCTTACAGACGCCAGCGGATGTAGCCCAGTTTGCCCCGTTAGCCGGACAGGGGAGTTATCTCTACGTGCCAGCGGTAGACGTGCAGCATCAATTCGTGGTATTCGCTACCAAAGCGGAACCTGGTGAGCTAAAACTGTTTCCACCGGTGGCGGTAGCGGCCAATGGGCGTCTGTTGACGATCATGGCTGCGAAAACGCTGGCTCCGGACCTGGCGGCAGCACTCCAGCAGGCAACCAGCAAGGTCGGGCAGGCGCTGAGCACCATTGGCAACTTTGGGGTTGCATTTTTACTCACCACGACGGGGCTCTTGTACGTAACCGGGCTGCAATTACCGTTATCCAGTTTAACGGTTAGTCTCTCCCGGGGTTGTAATTTCACCCCGGCCGAGTTGCATTTGCGTGCCCTCAGTGAGTTGCCGTTGCCCACCGTTGAACCATTAGTTCCGCAACAGTGGTGTGGCTTTTCAACCAACGCCGAACCAGCGGCACTAGTCGCCCGCCGGCAACATCCGGATTGGGAATTTGACTTTAGCTATCGATCGCCAACTGATGCAACCCGCACCGGGGGCGTCTGGGTGCCAACTACGGACCCGGAACGAACCAAACAGCAACTCCAGCAAAGCGGATTGCTGAATCTTCCCTCAGAAAAAGGAAAATAAGCAGAGTCAGCCATCAGCTGGCTCTATTTTTGCTATAATTAAAGTACAATTGAGAATTTGAAAGGACGAATCGAATGGCGATTGCAGACTTGCTAACGAATATGAATGATAAACAGCGCGAGGCCGTGGAGTTTGTGAACGGACCGTTGTTAATCATGGCCGGCGCCGGCAGTGGCAAGACGCGGGTGCTGACTCACCGCATTGCCTATCTGATCGAAGCCCAACACGTGTTACCGTGGAACATCCTGGCCATCACCTTTACGAACAAGGCGGCCCGGGAAATGAAAGACCGGGTGAACCAACTCCTAGAAGTCGGCGGCGACGACGTGTGGGTTTCGACCTTCCACGCCCTCGGGGTGCGCATTTTGCGCCGTCACATTGAAAAGTTAGGGTATCACCAGGCCTTTTCGATTGCGGGAACCAGTGAACAAAAAACACTCGTAAAACGAATTTTGTCCGATTTCGACTTGGATCCCAAGAAAAACGATCCGCGGGCGATTTTAGGGGCGATTTCAAACGCTAAAAATGACTTGGAAACCCCTGCCGACTACCGAAGTCGCCATGACGATGGCAATCCCTTTCACACCGTGGTGGCCGACGTGTACGCAGAGTACCAAAACCGGCTGCGGGCCAATGATTCGGTCGACTTTGACGATTTGATCATGTTAACCATTCAACTCCTGGAACAATTTCCCGATGTGTTAGCCTACTACCAACAAAAGTTTCGCTACATTCACGTCGACGAATACCAGGATACGAACGAAGCCCAGTACAAGTTAGTCCAAATGCTGGCTGATAAGTACCACAACCTCTGCGTCGTGGGGGATGCCGACCAGAGTATCTACGGTTGGCGGGGAGCCAACCTGAATAACATTCTGGACTTTGAGTCCGACTACCCGGATGCCCATGTGACCCTCCTGGAACAGAATTACCGTTCTACCAAAACGATTTTGCAGGCGGCCAACCAGGTGATCCAAAACAACGAAGAACGCAAGGATAAGAACCTCTGGACCGAAAACCAGCAGGGCGAGAAGATTACCTACTACCGGGCTCAGAGTGAACGCGATGAAACCCAGTACGTGGTGGCTAAGATTAAGGAAGAGATGCAAAAGCATCATTATAAGTACAACGATTTTGCCGTTTTGTATCGGACCAACGCCCAGTCCCGGGTGATTGAAGAAACCTTTTTGAAAGCCAACGTTCCCTACACGATGGTCGGGGGTCACAAGTTCTACGAACGAAAAGAAATCATGGATATCTTGTCGTACCTGACGTTAGCCGCCAATCCTAATGACTCGCTGAGCTTTGAGCGGGTGATTAACGTCCCAAAACGGGGGATTGGGGCGACGAGCTTTACGAAACTGCGGGACTTTGCGAGTGCGAACGACTGGGGCTTATCAGAAGCCGCCCAGAACGTGGCCTTGGCCAATGACATCTCGGCGCGGGCGCGGAATGCGATTGCCGACTTTGGGATGACGATGGCCCAGCTTCACGCGGCGGTTCCCAACCAGACCGTGACGGAGATTACCGAAGCACTCCTCGAAAAAACCGGGTACGTTGCCAGTCTGCGCCAGGAAAATAACCTGGAAGCGCAGGCCCGCTTAGAAAACATTGAAGAATTTCTGACCGTGACCCAGGACTTTGACGAGAAGTTTGATCCGGATCAGAGTGAAACCGGGAACCGGCTCGTGGACTTTCTGGCGGACTTGGCGCTTGTTTCCGCGCAGGATGACGTTGATGAAAGCGCTCCGCAGGTGACCCTGATGACGCTCCACGCCGCCAAGGGATTGGAGTTTCCGGTGGTTTTTATGATTGGAATGGAAGAAAACCTCTTCCCCCTGGCCCGGGCCACGGAAAATCCGGATGAACTAGAAGAAGAACGCCGGTTAGCGTACGTGGGAATTACCCGGGCGCAAACGAAGCTCTATCTAACTAACGCTTACTCCCGAACGTTGTATGGCCGGCTCCAAAATAATCCGGCATCGCGCTTTATGGATGAAATTAACGCTGATTTGTTAGAAAATGAGCTGAGTCAACCCGCGGTCGCAAAGGGACCTAGCACTCCGTTTGACAATGACCGGTACCAGCGCCGCACCGTCGCAGCCACCAAGTCGACGTATCAGGCTCCCAAGGCTGTGCAAGCCGCCACGGGCACCGGGGCCGACCGTCAAAACTGGCAGGTTGGGGACCAAGTGAGTCACAAGGCCTGGGGCCAGGGCACCGTGGTCAAAGTCAACGGGACCGGGGAAGACATGGAACTCGATATTGCCTTTACGGACAAGGGCATCAAACGGCTGTTAGCCGCCTTTGCCCCGATTCAAAAGGTCGAAAAGTAGAAGGGAGCACACGTCGTGCAGGAAGCGGATCTTCACAACTTAACTGTCCAGGAAGCGGCGGCAGAAGCAGACAAACTGCGCCCCCAACTAGTGCAGTGGGGGAAAGAATACTATGAAAACGACCAACCGACGGTCCCGGATGCGGAGTACGATCAGGTCTATAACCGCCTAGTGCAGTTAGAAACGGCCTTTCCGGCAATTGTGACGCCGGATTCGCCCACTCAACGTGTCGGCGGTCAGGTCGACAGTGACTTTACGAAGGTGCCGCACCCGATTCCGATGCTCTCGTTGGGCGATGTTTTCTCAGCAGCCGAGTTGAACCAGTTTGTGGAGCGCTTGCAACAGGATTATCCGGAAGTCCAGGAGTTTAATTGCGAACTGAAAATTGACGGATTATCAATTGCATTGCGCTACGAACAGGGACGCTTAGTGCAGGGTTCCACCCGGGGTAATGGAACGATCGGAGAAGACATTACGGCGAACGTGAAGACGATTGCGTCGGTTCCCCAAACCCTCAGTCGCCCGATTGACATTGAGGTCCGGGGCGAGTGCTACATGGGCAAAGACGCCTTTCTCGCGTTAAACCAACGGCGGGAACTCGCCGGGCAGGCCACCTTTGCTAACCCGCGCAATGCGGCAGCTGGGAGTCTGCGCCAGTTAGATCCGCAGGTAACGGCCGCTCGGCACCTTAGCACCTTTATGTACAACGTGGCAGATGATGCCGACTTAGAGGCGACCACGCAGAGTGGAATGTTAGCTGAACTTCGCGAACTCGGGTTTAGCGTGGATCCTGACTATCAGGTGGCGCACAACCTGGACGAAATTAACGCCTACATTGCAAAGTACCAAGCAGCCCGGGATCAACTGAGTTATGGAATCGACGGGATCGTGATTAAGACCAACTCGTTGGCTTTACAACAAACCATCGGCCACACGGTCAAAGTCCCGAAGTGGGCGATTGCCTATAAGTTTCCGCCAGAAGTCGCGCGGGTCCAGATCGAGGACATCGAATGGACGATTGGGCGGACTGGAGTAGTTACACCGACCGCAGTCTTTGCCCCCGTGAAACTGGCAGGGACCACGGTCGCCCGGGCCACGTTGCACAATCCGGATTACATTGAAAAAAAGGACATTCGGATTGGCGACACGGTCGAAGTTTATAAGGCCGGTGACATTATTCCGGAAGTAGATCACTACTTACCAGCCGACCGGCCCGCGACGGCGACTCCGTACGTGATCCCGACTACGTGTCCGTCGTGTGGGGCGGAGCTAGTTCACCTAGACGATGAGGTGGCGTTGCGGTGCATTAACCCGCAGTGCCCGGCGCAGTTAGCCGAACAGGTGACCCACTTTGCCTCTCGGAACGCGATGGACATTGAGGGGCTGGGACCCAAGCTTGTGAAGCAGCTGTTTGACCGCGATTTGATCACGGACGTCGCCAGTCTGTACCGGTTACGGTTCGCTGATCTGATTAACTTGGATAAGTTTGGCGAGAAGTCGGCGCAGAACCTGTTACAAGCCATTGAGCAAAGTCGGCACAACTCGTTAGAACGGTTGCTGTTTGGCCTTGGAATTCGCCATGTTGGTGGCAAAGCGGCCCTGTTGCTCGCGCAACATTTTGGTTCGTTAGACCGGTTGCGGCAAGCGAGCGCGGCTGAGATGGAGGCGATTGACTCGATTGGGAGCACGATTGCCGATAGCTTAGTGACCTACTTCGCCGAACCGCACAGCCAAACGTTGCTCCAGGAACTCGCGGACGTCGGGGTTAACTTTGACTATCAGGGTCGTGGTCCGGTTCCCAATCAGGATGATTTCTTCTACGGGAAGAAAGTCGTGCTAACTGGTAAGCTGGAGGCGATGACCCGGGGAGAAGCCCAGGACTACATTGAAACCCACGGCGGGAGCGTGACCAGTAGTGTTTCCAAGAAGACCGATCTGGTGATTGCCGGGACCGATGCCGGGAGTAAACTAACCAAAGCGCAGGAATTAAACGTACCGGTGTGGGATGAACAACGCTTCCACACCGCGATGACGAACGAATAAGCAGGAAGAGGAAGGTGAAGTTGTGAAAAAGCTTGGAATCGGGATTATGCTGGCGGCGAGTGCCATCGTGCTGGCCGCCTGTGGGAATCAGAATAAGATGAGCTCTAACAGTGGGTCGACCAAGACCGAGCTGACGGGGACAAACTCCAACAATAACTACCAGAGTGTGATTCAGGACGGCCATTACCAAACCAGTAAGTCTGCCGGCGTGAACCAACAACAAACCAGCAACCAGTTTAATCTGGAAGGGTTTCAACACGGGCTGTTAGACATCTCGAAAAAGGAATTTTCGCCGAACAAGTACGTGTTCCAAGAGGGCCAACAAATTTCGACCGAACAAACCTATAACTGGCTTGGCCGCAAAACCAAGCAGAACCCCGAGGGTCTGAATCCGGACCAACCGGACAAGAAGATCGTTCCAGAGTACCTGCAACAGATTGACGAGCAGGACTTCTTGCAACAAAACGGTGGCAAGTTACAGCTCAAGGGCATGACGATTGGGCTCGGATTGAATTCCGTGTACTACTACACGAAGGAAAAGTACGGTGCCCAATATACCAAGAACCTGTCGGACGATGAGATCGAGGCCAAGGGGAAGGAAATGGCCAACGAGGTCTTGAAGCGGATGCGCCAACGTGCAGCAACCAAGGACATCCCGATTGTAATTGCCTTGTACAAGGCCGCTCCGGATGACAGTCTGGTCGGCGGAAACTTCTTTGCCTACTCCGTTAACCGGGGGGGCGCCACGAGCGTCTCTAGTTGGAACAAGGTGAACCAACGTAACTACGTCTTCCCAACGGCTGGGAACGAAAAGGTGCCCAATGCCAACGATGAAGCCGCCTTTGAGCAGTTCAAGAACAAGGCCCAGAGTTACTTCCCGAATTTGAGTGGAGTGACCGCCCAGGCCCAGTACACGGACGGCACCTTGACCGGGATGCACGTGAACATCGTGACCCAGTTCTACAGCTACACGGAAATTAACAGCTTCACCCAGTACCTGCAGACGGCCGCCCAGAAGTACTTGCCCCACAACGTTCCAATCGAAATCACGGTTGGATCTACGAACGGGGTGCAGAGTTATCTGAACCGGGGCCAAGACGAGAAGAAGTTCACGGCCCACGTGTTTAACAATTATTAGGAACCACGTAAGGAGGAAGTTTGATGAGTGAAAAAGTAGATCAAGCCCGGACCCAACACATTGCGGGGCTGGCCAAGTTGAAAATTGCGGACCAGGAGCTCGCTCAGTTTACCGACCAACTCAACGAAATGTTGGCACTGCTCGACAAGTTGGAAGCCGTTGATACGGAAGGCGTAACGCCGACGTATTCCGTGACCGACCAGCTCAACGTAATGCGTCCCGACGTCGCTAACAACTGGGGCGAACGCGATGCGCTCTTACGGAACGCACCAGAAGCTGTCGACGGGTTGATTCGCGTCCCAACCATTATTGACGAAAGCGAGGACAAGTAATGAACTATTTTGATCGTGATTTAGAGTCCGTGCACCAGCAATTAGTGAACGGGGACGTGACGTCGGCCGAACTGACGAAGCAGACCCTCGCTAACATTGCAGCGCAGGAACCCGATTTACAAGCTTACTTAGCCATGAACGAAGCAGCAGTGGAACAGGCCGAAGCAGTGGATGCCGCTGGGATTGATCCCGAGAACGTGTTATCCGGGATGCCCGTGGCCATCAAGGACAACCTAGTAACGACCAACATGCCGACGACAGCGGCGTCAAAGATGCTCGAAAACTTCCACTCCCTGTTTAACGCAACGGTCGTGGAAAAACTCCAGGCCGCTGGTGCCATCATCGTTGGAAAAACCAACCTCGATGAATTTGCGATGGGGAGCTCGACCGAAAAATCAGCTTACCAAACGACGAAGAACCCGTGGGATCTCACCACAGTGCCGGGGGGCTCCTCAGGTGGTTCGGCAGCGACGGTTTCCGCCGGTCAGGTGCTGGCTAGTCTCGGTTCAGATACCGGGGGTTCAATTCGCCAACCGGCGTCCTTTACCGGCGTGGTCGGCATGAAGCCAACGTACGGCCGGGTTTCGCGGTGGGGGCTGATTGCCTTTGGTTCGAGTTTTGACCAAGTGGGGCCTTTCACCCGGACCGTTAAGGATAACGCCTACCTGTTAAACGCGATTGCGGGTCATGATGACCACGATGCCACTTCTTCCGATCAAGAAGTTCCGGACTTTACGGCGCACCTAAACGACGGTGTGCAGGGAATGCGGATTGCTTTACCCCAAGAATACCTCGGCGACGGCATTGCTCCGGCGGTAAAAGATGCGATTCGGGCCGCTGCTAAACAGTACGAAGCCCTCGGCGCTACGGTGGAAACGGTCTCCTTGCCCCACGCGAAGTATGGGGTCATGGCGTACTACGCCCTAGCGTCGTCGGAAGCCTCCTCAAACCTGGAACGGTTTGACGGCATTCGGTACGGCTACCGGGCTCCCGAGGCTAAGAACCTCGAGGACCTGTACGTGCAGACCCGGTCCACCGGCTTTGGCAACGAAGTCAAGCGCCGGATCATGTTAGGAACCTTTGCCCTGTCGGCTGGTTCGTTTGATAAATACTTTAAGAAGGCGGCGCAGATTCGGACGCTAATCATTGAGGACTTTCAAAAGGTCTTTCAGGATCACGATTTGATCATGGGACCGACCGCCCCGACGACGGCCTTTCAGATTGGCGCCGAAAGCACCGATCCAACCGAAATGTACGTGAACGACGTGATGACGATTCCCGTCAACCTGGCCGGGTTACCGGGGATGTCACTACCAGCTGGGTTCAGTGCTGGGCTCCCAATTGGAATGCAACTGATTGGGAAACCGTTTGCCGAAAGCACCCTGTACCAAGCGGGACACGCTTTTGAACAAACCACTGATTTTCACCAGCACACCCCACAGTTGGGAGGTAAATAAGGATGAACTTTGAAACAACAATTGGGCTCGAAGTCCACGTGGAATTAAAGACGAATTCGAAAATTTTCAGCCCGTCTCCCGTTAGTTATGGAGCCGACGCCAACGAAAACACCAACGTGATTGACTGGGGTTATCCGGGAACGTTACCGACCATTAACAAGCAGGTGATTGCAAATGGGATCACGGCCGCCTTGGCCCTCCACGCTGACATTGAAAAGCACCCCCACTTTGACCGGAAAAACTACTTCTATCCTGATAACCCCAAGGGCTACCAGGTGACCGAAAACGATACGCCAGCTGCTACGAACGGGTGGATTGAGGTGCAGACCGCGGACGGTGGCACTAAGAAGGTCGGGATCGAAGAGTTGCACGTCGAAGAGGATGCCGGAAAGAACACCCACGGTAACCAGTATTCCTACGTCGATTTGAACCGGCAGGGGACGCCGTTGATTGAAATTGTGTCGAAACCGGAAATGACAACGCCCCAAGAAGCCTACGATTACCTGGAAGGATTACGGGAACGGATCCAATTTACCGGGATTTCGGACGTGCGGATGGAAGAAGGGTCGATGCGTGTCGACTGTAACATCTCGATTCGGCCCGTCGGCAGTGACCAACTCGGTCAAAAAATCGAGTTGAAGAACCTGAACTCGTTTAACTACGTGCGTAAGGCGCTCGCCTACGAAGAACAACGCCAGGCCCAGGTAATCATGGCTGGGGGCACGATTGGTGCTGAGACCCGTCGATTCGACGAATTAACCGGCAAGACCTACTTGATGCGGGTCAAGGAAGGGAAGGATGATTACCGTTACTTCCCTGAACCAGATCTCCCGAGTTTGGAAATTTCGGACGCCTGGATTGACGAGTTACGAACGGCCTTGCCAGAAATGCCGGCGAAGCGACGGGAACGCTACGTGCACGAACTCGGCTTAACCGACTACGATGCCATGGTGTTAACCCAAACCAAGGAAATGTCTGATTTCTTTGACCGCTTGATTGAACTCGGCAGTGATCCGAAGATGGCTTCGAACTACCTCCAAGGGGACGTGAACGCCTACTTGAATGACCAACAGGTGAAGTTGGAAAACACCAAGATTACGCCGGAAGCCCTGGCCGCCATGATTAAGATGTTGATGGACGAAACGATTTCCACCAAGATGGCCAAGAAGGTCTTTAAGGCCATTACGCAGGGGGAAGATCCCAAGGTCTTTGTGAAGGAAAAGGGCTTAATCCAACTGTCTGATCCCGCTGAATTGAAACCAATCGTTGATGATGTGTTAGCGAATAACCAACAGTCAATCGAAGACTTCCACAACGGAAAGGACCGCGCGGTTGGCTTCCTGGTGGGCCAAATCATGAAGCAAACGCAAGGCAAGGCCAACCCGAAAGTTGTAAACCAAATCCTGATGCAAGCATTAAATCAATAGAAGGCGGTGGCACCAGATGCGACGACGTGCGCGCGTAATTTATAATCCAACTTCGGGCCGCGAAACGCTCAAAGCCAAGTTGGTTGATATCTTAGACGTTTTAGAACGGGGCGGGTACGAAACCAGTGCCTACGCCACCACGCCCCAGCAAAATTCGGCTCGGGATGAAGCGGCTCGGGTCGCTCACGAAGGCTTTGACTTGGTCGTGGCCGCCGGGGGCGATGGGACCATTAATGAAGTGATCAACGGGATTGCTCCGTTGGAACACCGGCCGAACCTGGGCATTATTCCGGCCGGGACCACCAACGACTTCGCGCGGGCGCTCGGCATTCCGCGCGCGGACTTTGTGGAAGCGGCGCGGGTAATTACCCAGGGACGCTTAATTCCAATGGACGTGGGGAAAGCCAGTAACGATGAGCTTACCAAGTACTTCATCAACATTGCAGCGGGCGGGCGTCTGACCGAGCTAACCTACGACGTTCCCTCGGATCTAAAAACCGTCTTTGGCTACATTGCCTACCTCGTGAAGGCGATGGAGATGCTGCCCCAGGCGCGGCCAATTGAGATGAAGGCGACCTTTGACGGGGGCGAATACGAGGGGAAAGCCTCGATGTTCTTCCTCGCGATGACCAACTCGGTTGGCGGGTTGGAACAGGTGGTTCCGAACGCCTCGTTAAACGACGGGAACTTCACGATGATCATCGTGAAAACCGGCAATATGATGGAAATTCTCCAGCTACTGACGAAGGTCTTAAACGGGGGGCGGCACGTAAACGATGCGCGGATTATCTACAAGAAAACCAAGCACTTTACGGTCGCCCAGCAAAACACGAACCTGCAGATGCCGATTAATCTGGACGGCGAGTTTGGCGGAACGGCACCGATGCACTTTGAAAATCTCAAGGAACATCTGTCGATTTTTTCCAATCTGCCTCCAGAACCGCAACGATTACTAGAATAAACACGAAAAAGTTTTGTCGTGAATGGCGACAAAACTTTTTGTTAAGGAGTAGCAATGAGCAAAAAGAAGCAAGCACCAGTAACGAAAAACGAAACACGCGACGTGGCGGTGACCGACCTGACCTACGAAGGAATGGGTGTGGCCAAAGTGGACGGCGGCTACCCGCTCTTTATCGAAGACGCCCTTCCGGGGGAACAAGTCACGGTCAAGGTGATCAAGGTCAAACGCAACTTTGCCTTTGCCAAGTTACTCGAGATTAAGCAGGCCAGTCCGGACCGGGTAATCACGGTGGATCGCCGGTTGACGCAGGCCGGAATTGCGCCCTTACAACACTTGAGTTATGCGAAGCAATTGGAGTTTAAACAACACCAGATTGCCGAGTTGTTCCAAAAGGCCCATTTGAACCAGGTCCAGGTGGCCCCGACGATTGGGATGGAGCATCCAGTGCAGTACCGCAACAAGGCCCAGATTCCGGTGCGAGAACGACACGGACAGTTGGAAACCGGGTTTTACCGGCGCCACAGTCACGATTTGATCCCAATCGAAGACTTCTACATTCAGGATCCAACAATTGATGATGCCATTGTAAAGGTCCGCGATGTCTTACGGGACTTTCAACTGCCGGCTTACAACGAAACGACCCACCAGGGCGTGGTGCGTAACATCATGGTCCGGTACGGGAAGTATAGCCACGAGCTGATGGTGGTGTTGGTAATCAACGACCGGCATCTTCCGCGGGCCACCGAAATTACGGCCGCGATTCAGGAAAAATTACTGCACTTGGACAGTTTGATTGTGAATGTCAACCTGAGCACTGGGAACCGATTACTAGGAGACAAGAACACGGTGCTGGCGGGAAAAGACTACATCATGGACCAGCTGTTAGACACGAAGTTCTTGATTTCACCGTTATCGTTTTACCAGGTTAACCCGGTGCAAACGGAAAAACTGTATTCGTTAGCGATTGAGAAGGCGCAGTTGACCAAGGATGATATCGTAATCGATGCCTACTGTGGGATTGGGACGATTTCACTTGCAATGGCGCCACAAGTGAAGCACGTTTACGGCGTTGACGTGGTCAAGGAAGCCATCCAGGATGCCCGGACGAACGCCAAGCTGAATCACATTGAAAACGTAACCTTTGTGACCGGGAAGGCCGAGGACCAGATGCAAAAGTGGGAAGCGGACGGGATTAAACCGGACGTAATAGTGGTGGATCCGCCCCGGAAAGGGTTGGACGCCAGCTTCATCGAGAGTGCCGTGAAGATGCAACCAGAACGGCTGGTGTACGTTTCGTGTAATCCAGCCACGTTGGTGCGTGATGCGCAGTTGTTGCTTGACGGGGGTTACGCGATTGATCAACCGGTCCAACCGGTGGACCAGTTCCCACAGACGCCACATGTGGAGAGTGTGACGGTGTTTACGCGGAAGTAGGTAAAAAATGAATAGTGATGAATTATTAAAATTAATTGAAGTTCCTGAAGATGATTATCATGATTTTAAGGAAGAGTGGTATTCTAAAAATCACAAAGCTGAAATGATTAAAGATATCTTTAGTTTTGTTAATACTGTTCATCATCATGACTGTTATTTGATTTTTGGTGTTGAGGATAAAACATGCAATGTTGTTGGTGTTGAAAATGATAATAATAGATATAATACTCAACAAATAACAGATTTCTTAAATAATTTACCAATAGAACCTGAAGCTCCATCTATTAAAGTTGAAACTTTAAATATTCAGGGTCATGAAATTGATGTTTTAAAAATAAAAGATACTGATAAGGTTCCCATTTTTTTAAAAGAATTAAAAAGATATGGTAGCAAATCAATTGTTCATCCTGGACAGATTTTTATGAGGGAAGCAGATACAAATACACCTACTAATAGAACCGCAAGCTATTCTAAAGTTTTAAATTTATGGGAAAAACATTTAGGATTTGATCTTAAATTTCCTGAAAAATTTGAGAAGAAACTATTAGATTATGCAAATTGGGAATATTATGAAGTTGACGATGAAGAAATTATAAGATATTTAATTGATTCAAATTATAAGATAGTTTTTATAAGTGATGAATTAGCTAATATTAAAGTAGCTTCTTATTCTTTAGATCAATTAGATACTAGTTTAGTATGGGATGTTGCTCATTTGAAATATAATAATGAGACATTTAAGGAAATTCCAATTGTTAATTTAGATGGATGTAGATTTAAAGTTGTTTGTCCATATGTTGGTTCAATTGGATTACCAGATTTAGTTACTCAACATGATATGTTTTATAATTATTATTTGTTGGATTCTTTCAGATTTAAACTAGAGAAATTAATAAATAATTTGGTTAGTTTTATATCCCCTGATGAAAGTGAATTATCACAGTATGCAAATTCAATTGTTGTTTATGAAAATAAAGAAGAACAAAAAGAAGTAGAATCTTTTTTAAATAATCATTTAGATGAAGTTTATGAAAAAATTGTTCCTAGTGATGATGATATTTCTAGATATAAGAGTAGATTAAGCCTTAATTTAGATAAAAATTCTATTGAATTAAAAGATGATTCAATAAAAGAAATGGTTAGAAGAATTAATCTGGCTAAATATATAAAGAATATTTTAAATTGTAATGAAGAAATTTCACATATTTGGCGATAAGATAATTATATTTTAATGACCACTATAAATGTAAATTTATTTAGAATTGTTTTCAAAAACTCTAGTGTTATTTCATTAGTTATGATTTTTAACATCTGGTTATTAATTTTTAATTCTATTAAAATAAAGGAAAATCCTCATGATTATATACGGAACCAAAAAGACGCTTGCAAGTTATCATCTAAGTTTACCTGAGCAAATCTCTGATCCATTTTTCAAAAATACAGTGATGCACACTAAAGAACAGCAATCTGAAGATCAGATTCATTAGTGGGGCACGAAAATTTTCTATTTTGAGAGAATACGTTACTTGCATCTTTGTAATTATTGCTAATAAGTTTACGATTATTGTCGTTTATGTTTAAGATCAATAAATTAATCAATTGGGACAAATTATCATTGGCTATTTATATTACATCTACGCCGAATATAAAGAGATGGAACACTTAATCGATAGGTATGCGGATGAAGATGATTTCATTTGTTTTGATAAAAAAACTAATCGTCAAATCATTAGTAGTATGAATTACTTCCAAGCGTTTTATATGGGAGATGGAGATGTGTTGTATGACTACATTGATGGTGACTTACTTCAAACGGAAACGCTAAATATGAAAATTAATTGGTTCTATTTGGCAGGGATAACAAGTAATGGCAAAAAAAATGTATGGATATCCCGAAAAATTTGCTGAATTGCTGAAAGCTAGGTATCAATGATGACAACACGATTCTTGTAAAGAGGATTGTGTTTTTATTTCAATTAGAAGATGTAAATGAGGAATCTTTAATGAGCAAAGAAAAATTAGAAGAAGCAAAGCAATTATTAGATTTAGATTATCAATCAGCAGTTAAATCGCTTTTAAATAAGTATGGAAAATCTACTAAAGATTATTATTCGGAGAAAATGTATGTTGATTTTTTAAAGGAGAACCGGAAGACCTTAATAAAGACAAAGGAAATTAGTCGTACTGATGAAGGACTTTATATCCATCACATTGACGAAGATAAATATATTCAACTTTCAACACCGAAAATCATAAAATCTTTCGGGTATCCGTTTACAGTTCAAAAAGCCGATAGACTTGTCTACTGTAATTTAATTGAACATTCAATTTTACATACATTAATTTCCAGAGAAGCTGATGGATTACAAGGCAGAGGTGGGTACTGGGCTTTTATTCGTCCGACCATTATCGAATGGTTTATTGCCGGGAAGAAACCAACACCTAAATGGATGATAAACTGTTATAATACTGCCTACCTTACTAAAGATGAGGCGATATAATTTATTATGCTTAGTGATAAATTAACTCCACCGTTACCGAATGGCGATTCAATTAAAAAATATTAGTAAAAAGTAGGCCGGAAGATTTATTTTTTCTTGGAGGGAAATTGCATGAAACCCAAAATAATTAATATTTCACAAAAGGATCAAATTGTTATTCCCGTTTTTGTTCGAAAGGATTTGGGACTTGAAAAAGGCACCAAATTGTCTTTAGAAGTTAACCGAGATCAAATTTCATTAAAAAAGATTCCTAACTCGTTAGATTGGTCTAATTTGCTGAAGCAAGTTTCAGTCGAAAGGGTTGAATTTGATAAGGATGGGCATTATGATGCCCCAAAACATCCTGACTTTCATGATTGGATGGTAAACGGATGATGGGCTATGGATCTTTAGATTGTTGAAGTTCCAATTGATGATAACAAGCGTAGGTTCACCTTAATTATTTAGAAGTAAATCTAAGTATAAATCTGCGATAATTAAAAATTATATTATTCAATCATTGATTGGCAAGAAGCATGATTACGAAAAATCATATTTTGATATATACAAGGGTTATCAGGTTTATGTATAAATCTGTGAAAATAAGATTATGATTATGGACGTAAAAAAGTCCAGCGGTTGACAACCCAATGGGTTAAGTAAGTTGTAACAATTACAAACGGTAGAAATTGGACGGGACAAACTAGGGTTAAGCAAACAATGCTTACGATTGGTTGTCCAATAATTATCGTTAGGGCGACAGCCATGATTAGAGTTACGGTTAAATGTGGCATTGGACCGACTAATTGCGCTACAATTCCGCCAACGGCTAAGCTAGTAAAAATAGCTGGGAAAATGGTTCCACCACGCCATCCGAGGGAAAAGCCGAGGTTGGTTGTTATCGTTTTGGCAAGTGCAATGGCGATTAACGAATAAATGGGCGCTTGGGTTACGTGACTAGCAAATGATTGAATGTTGAATTCACCAGAAAATAAAACATCCTTACTTATCAATGTTCCAACCGCTAATAATACTCCACCGAGAAAGCCCTCGATGACGGGATAATTGAAATTACCGATTACTTTTTCGGACCATTTTCCAGATTTAACGAATAGCCAACCAAAGGCCCAACCAACTACTAATGCCGGGATAACCACGAGGTTTCCTTGCCATTTCCAATTGAGCGAAGGAGTATGAATTCCAATCACGCCTTCTTGCGGGAAAAAGAAGAAGAAAGTAAATAAACCAAGCAGGCCAAATAAAATCCAGGCACTGTAGTAAATTTGTTTTTGGCGTTTACTCGCAAAATAATTCGTAATTGATGTGGTGGTAATTTGGTTGGGACAATCTTTTATTCGTTGCCAAATAATTAGATGCAGTTGTTGAAGCAGTGATTTATTTTGCGTATTTTCTACTGAATGTACGGCTAATTTATAACGGCAACCTATTCAGTACACCATTCCTGCAAAAATCCCGGTGGCACTTGCTTCTGGTCCGACACTGGCACCAGCACCAAGAATCACCAATCCTAAGACTACGATTCGCCACCAATTGTGATAGCCAAAGTGACCTTCGGTTTTAACTTGAGCTAAGACCTCTTCAATGGTTAGGGGATATTGACCCAAGTACTTTTGCAACAGGCCGATCACGATTCCCATTGGCAGACAAAAAAGCCAGGGCCAAATCACTTGCTTGATCCCCAAAAGACCCGGCAACTCGTGCCAGGTAAATTCAATAATCCAATTGATAATTTGTAAATAAGCGCCAATAACGAGACCAATGATGATGCTTAAAACCGCTATGTATGTGAAAGCTAGACCACTTACTTTATTCATTTCTATTCCTCCAAAATTGGTAGGCCTCTTTGCATGAATAGGGTTACGTAAAAACGTTATTGTAGTAAGAATAGCATAACCAACAGGGATAAGGAATCCCCTGCTTGAGGTAGCTGAAGCCTTATCAAGTAACAACAAAATTATTTTGTTCGTAGTAAATTAGGCGGGGAATTTTTTGGTTTAACTTACTAAAAGTAGGCAATATCATTGCTATTTCACGGAATCCAGCTATAATTTAGCTATCAATGTTAGCATTTATGACAAAATGGCTTTATTTAAGGAGGAATCCATCATCACACGACAATTAACGGATTTAGTGAAGTTTCGGCGCGGCGTCGAAGTCCAGGGACGCTTGTTTCTGCCTCCAATGCTAACTTCGTCGGGAACGGCAGATGGAAGAGCAACTGCTGATACACTGCAGTACTATGCGGCCCGGAGTAAGACAGCGGGGATGCTGATCACCGAGTATCATTACGTTAGCGAAAACGGGGGACCGAGTGGTGGCGGTCCGTTTGGTGAACAACTTGGGATTTATGACGACGAGCACCTCGACTCGATTAAGGCACTTGCTAAGGCCATGAAGCAGGATGGGGCCAAAGCCATTCTACAGATCAATCATGGTGGCCTGCGAAGTAATGGATTTGCTGCCAAGCATGGGTACGCCTTCGGTCCCAGTGCTATTACTTCCCCGAGTTTGAACTATGATGTGCGAGAGTTAACTACTCAGCAGATTGAAGCCATCATCAAGGATTTTGGGTTAGCGACAAAACGCGCCATTGAAGCTGGCTTTGATGGGGTGGAAATTCACGGTGCCAACCATTACCTATTGCAACAATTCATGTCGACGTATTCCAACCGACGGACCGATGAGTGGGGTGGATCGTTAGCTAAGCGGATGCGCTTTCCCCTCGCGGTTACGAAGGAAGTTCTGCGTGTGGTTGCTAAATACGCACCCCAAGACTTTATCGTTGGTTACCGGATTAGTCCGGAAGAGCCACATCAAGACGGGAGCGGGTATTCGATTTCTGATTCTAACCAGTTAGTTAAGGAACTTAACCAGCTCCAACTCGACTACTTGCATGTCTCCATCTTTGGACACTATTATGATGGCCCCAATGATAGCAAGCTGAGTTACACGCAAATCTATCGGGAATCGCTGGATGCTGAAACTAAGGTGCTGGCAGTCGGTAGCGTCTTTAGCGCCGAAGCTGCGTTGGATGCCGTTAACCACTACATGGATATGGTCGGGATGGCCCGTGGTAGCTTGATTGACCCGTTGTTTGGAGACAAGGTATCTCATCATCGAGCCGACGAAATTGTACACGAGATTTCGCCAGCACAGTTGAAACAAACGGCCTGGACCAAGGGCTTGTTAGACTCATTCTCCTTGCCCGATAACGGGTTACCACCGTTACCAAACGGGGAATCAATTAAAAAATAACGCAAAAGAAAAGACCCCAGGAGGATTTCTTCCCGGGGTCTTTTTTGTTTATGCTTGGAGTGCTTTTTTGATAGCTGGTTCTAACTTGGCAGGGTTAGTAATTGGCGCATACCGATGAAGCAACTGGCCATCTTTGCCAATCAAGAACTTGGTGTAGTTCCATTTAATTGGACCGTGACCGGATTCCCTTTTCAAGTAGGCAAATAATGGATCGGTATCTTCGCCATTAACCTTGATGGTTTCGGTGATGGGGAAGGTTACTCCGTAGTGGACCTGGCAGTACTCGGTGATGTTTTTCGAATCCTTCAATTCCATCAAGAACTGGTTGGATGGGAAACCAATGACTTCTAATCCTTGGTCGTGATATTCGTGGTATAACTTTTCTAGATCCTTGAGCTGACCGGCTAGACCACACTTGCTGGCGGTGTTAACCACGAGAATAACTTTACCTTTAAAATCGGCAAAGTTAATCGGATCGCCGTTTAGTTCTTTAGTTTGGTAATCGTAAATTGAGTTGAGCATGAGAAGGACTCCATTCTGTTAAATTTGATGGTGTACAACTAAATGCTAACATTTTTGGGCAGGATTCGCTAATGATTTAATTGAGGATATAATAGTGATGATTAAATTGTCATATTTGATATTTAAGGGGTTAAATAATTGGAAAAATTTGATTTACAGCCGACGACGGACAATCTTAAAGAATCAATTATCCATGATACGACAGGAAGAAATAGCAATGTTTTTCATTTCCTAGAGATGTTAAATAGTCTAAACGGTCCATGGTCGATTGCAATCGATGGAAAATGGGGAACGGGGAAAACGTTTTTTGTTAAACAATGTCAAATTGTACTGGATATAGTTAATAAGAATAATGAGGATAATTCAGAAAAACAAGTTATTCATGAAATTATAAATGGTAAAGAAGGCAGAATCAAAAAAATATCTTACAAAACAGTTTATTATGATGCGTGGAAAAATGATAGCGAAGAAGATCCAATTATTTCGTTAACTAAGAGTATCGTTTCTGCTGATTCAATTATGGATGAAAAAATAAGAAAAGGCGGAATAGAAATTTTAAAGAACTTGGTTAAAATTGCTGCTAAATCAATTGCCCAGGTTGATATAGACAATTATATTGATTCTTTAGGTTCTGAAAAAGAACTTAGTTCTGAAGAACAATTTAATCGAGTACTAACAAAATTGATTCCAGAAAATGGTCGTTTGGTAATTTTTGTTGATGAACTTGATCGATGCCAACCCACTTATGCAATTAAATTATTAGAACGGATTAAGCATTTTTTTAATGATGATAAAATTACCTTCGTATTCGCAGTTAATATATTTGAATTGAAAAATACTGTTCAAAAGTTCTATGGTAATAATTTTGATGGGAGTCGTTACCTAGATCGCTTTTTTGATTTTGTTATTGCACTTCCAGATGCTAATTTAGAAAATTATTATAGGCAAAATGATAATTTTCCGAATGATGATTCAATGGTTGCAGATTCATACTATAAAAGCGTTGCTGAATTTTTTGAACTTAGTTTAAGAGAAATAAATCATTTTTATAGTACCTTGAATACAGCTATCTATAGTTTTAATTTCAGTGTAAATTCATTGTTTTCTAATGAAAAATTTTCAAGCTTCATTGTAATTAATTTTATACTCCCTTATCTATTAGCATTAATAATTATAGATAAGAATATGTATAATAAAACTGTTAATGGTATTGACAGTGCTAATTTTATTTCATTTTTTCTAATAATTATCATTTTAAACATTTTTTCGCTGCTAATTTTAATATTAACGAGAAGCGAAAAGTTGAAATTATTTTGGAAAATATTTATAAAGGAATATTTGTTGAAAATTCAAATATAAAAAGTGTTAAGGTCAATGAGACATTTTCAATAACTGGATCATATGGTGAAGATATTCATTCTTATAAGGAATTAATTGATGATGTACTTAGTTTAGTTTCGGGTTATTCTACCTATTAATTTTAAAAATCTAATTATTATACAAGTGTGTAAGCTGTGGATTCAAATGTACCAAATGAAGCTGACTGGCAAAAATTATTAAATCGTATTCCAATTGAAAACGTTGAATTTGACGAAAATGGTCATTATGATGCTGAAAAGCATCCAGATTTTCAGGACGGGATGGAAAACAGTTAAGTATCAGTAAACAAAAAGAGGAGATTATCTTAATTGATAATCTCTTCTTTATAATTAAAATATAATTAGCGATCATCAGAGCATTCGCTCTTTCCTTAATTAAAATATACTAATCTTTTTCTAAATAGTTAATTAATTTATTTAAAATTTCCTTGAATTTTTTAATAAAAGTGACATTTTGATACCAATCTGGGTTACGCTCAAAGCGTTTTAGAAAAGCTGCACCTTGGCGTCGCCGTCGCTTGCTCACTTTACCATTCTTAACGTAGTCATGCAAAAAGAAGAGGGAGGTCAAATCGTTAATTTTCATGTCTTTCAGGTCCATCTTCGGAATCTTCATCAAGTATACGGCCGTATTTACTTGCGCAGTGGGATGAGGGATAAAATTTTTACCTTGATACCGTGTTCGATGTCGAGGGATAGGGACAACAAGTACTCATGCAGTTGCATGTCAATGGAATCCAGATCAATTAGATAGGCGAAGTCTAAATTTGGATATTTACCTTCTCGTTTGGGAAAGTTTTTGCGATAGGTCGTTAGCTTAAAGTAGTAATTTTTGTGGACGAGTACTTGTTTGGATTGCTGAACATCAATCTCATTGAACGTGATTTTTTTACTTTTTATGTGTTTGATGAGTTCGGTCTTAGTCAATTTCGGTTTAGAAGTCATAATTACCTCGAGGCATTTTTCACATCATTCTAGCAAATGAAGATTAAGGGAAGGTAAATATGAGGTTAAAATGTGGAATTAAAAAAACTTTTTAATGCTAAATGGATAACGATTCTTACTGTTTTAATATAAATTATATTGTTTTTTAATAAACGTAAATTATATAATTGTTTCGAACGCTAAATAAAATAAAAAAACCAAAGTAATAACTTACAATGGTAGTGACCAAACAAACCAGTAAGTATATATTACTTTGAGCTATTCCATTTTAACATCTTATGATCGCGGTGCGTTAGCACAATTAATTAATGAAGGCCTTTCACTTCGTGAAATAGCTGATAAACTAGGTTTTTCTAAATCAACGATTCATTATGAACTATTGCGAGTAACTCCTTATAATCCCGTATTAGCTCAAGCTGATGCAGATTATAAACGGAAAAAATGTGGCAGAAAAACCAAATTGACCGCTTCGTTAAAACAAGTTGTGGAGAATCATTTGAAATTAACGTGGTCACCAGCATTGATTAACCGTTTTTATGGAGTAGCTACGGCCCCATTTATAATTGGTTAAACCGCATTTTGCTTGATTTTAGTTTAGATTGTTTGCCTAATCGAAATGTTCGTCGGAAACGAAAAGCAGAGAAGTGAGTAACCTTCAAAATCAATCAAACCATTGAAACGAGAGCTAGCTATATCAATGATCGTAGTGACTTGGATCACTGGGAATTAGATCCAGTTTTATCTGGACGTGGGAAATCCAAAGCCTGCTTAGCAACATTTGTGGAACGAAGTACTCGCTTGGTTTGGGCAATTAAAATTCCTAATCGAACCAAATCGTTATTAAATGCTGCCTTTGAAAAATTCATGCGCATTTTTGGTTCAAACGTTGAATCGTTTACAGTCGACCATGGAAAATAATTCTCTGGTTATTAGGTATTACAAAGCAAATACAAGGTCGATGTTTACTTCTGTTAAGCTTATTCGCCTTGGAAAAGAGGCAGTAATGAATATTTCAACCGGAGATTAAGATGGTTCTTCCCGAAGCAAACTAACTTTAAAAATGTTTCTAATGATAAACTTTTTGAAGCCTTAGAGTTAATTAATAATCTTCCGTTAAAAATTAACAATTATCGAACTGCCATTGAGGTTTTTAAAAATCGTTCGAAATAAATTTTTGATTTGCCTTTTATAATTAATTTTATTTATAGTATAAATAAATTAGTGTTATAGTAAAACTAAATTACTTTGCTTACTTGTTTTTGAGGGAATATAATGGTAAAAAAGATAAATTTTTGTAAATTAACAAAAATTGACAATCATGTAGATTATAAAAAATATTTAAGAGACGAGTACGTTGAATGTTTAAATGAAAATCAAGAATTTAATGATGTTAATTGTATTGTAAGAAGTTTAAAAAATATTAATAAGAACAATTTGATAATTGATGATCTCATAAAAAATATTGATAAACATGATGAAAAGAATAAAGACTATCATATAGTAGAAAGAGATTTAAGCAGCGACATTAGGCTCTTGCATGGATATAATGGGAAATTATATTTACAAAGAGTTTATCCCGTTTCTCCCGGATGGTCTGATATCATATCATATTTTACTGATGATAAATTTGATTTGAGGCAAATTAAATATAATGTCTTAATAATTATAAGTGATAAAGAAAATAAAAATATTTATGCTATTTCTTTTGGAAATGGACGAAGTTTACTAAACAATAAATATATTGAAAAAGATTTTCCTAATGAAATAATTAGACGATCCTTAGATTTAGATGATATTAAGAATATATCGGCAATTGATTTTTCTGAATATCCATATATAAGAAATAATAAAAAAACAACAAATAATAGATCAATCCCTCTATCAAGAATAGTAGATGAAGAAATGCCTTTTCTAGCTACGAAGTTTATTGGTAAAGGAATTTTAAAACACAAAAATTTTAATAAATTATCAAGTTCTTATACAAATTCTTATAAATGTAATAATTTGTTAATTAAATTTAAATTATTGAATTATATAGGAAACCTTTATCGATATAAATGTAAGTTTATATCATATTTTTTAAATGAAAATGTTAATGATAATATTATTACTAGTTGTGATTATAACCTACTTATAGATTATTTTTGTTATATTCGTATAATAAATATATATTCAAAACTTATTAAAATAAATGAAAATGATATTCATATTTTAATAAACAATGGGATATTTTTAAGTATAAGTTCTGAATTTAAATCTTTATTTGATATTTTAAATATTATTGATAGAATGTCATATTTAGAATCAATGTCTCCAAAAATAAATTGGGAAAATGAAGTGATAGAATTAAAAGAGGTTAATGAACAAGAAAATAATTTTGAAGATTATTTGGAGCATTTATTTATTAGTAATTCTCGAAAAAATAATGATAATAGATTGTCTTTTACTTATGAAAAAAGAGAAGAAAATGATGATGTTCATTATATTAAAATTAATAAGTTAAGCACAAAATATATGTATGATCAACTTGATTTAAGTATCTTTGATAAGATATCGTCTATGAAAATAAATAAATTTTTTGATGAAAATAATATTGAGGACTATTTTGATAGGAATATTTTAAAAAAATTTGGTGGAGATTCACTTGAAATTAATATAGAAGATTATTTTAAAGCCCAAGCCCAAGCCCAAGCCCAAGCCCAAGCCCAAGCCCAAGCCCAAGCCCAAGCCCAAGCCCAAGCCCCCAAAAATCCATTAATTTATATTCTTAAAAATAAGTTAGTTGTTAATGAATATAATTCAAATGGTGAAAATTTGAATATAGGCAAGCATGTTTATGAATGCTGTCAATATTTCTACAGGGATACCTCCAATAATAAGAATTATGTTCTAATTTTTGGAAAATGGTATGCATTTAACAATAGTTTTATAGAACGTGTATTTTCACGTATAGATAAAATTGAGGAATATACATTTCCGTTATACTTTCCATTTACTCAATATCCAGAAATTATTATTAAGGATGAAAAAAGAAAATCTTTGAATTCTGTTGGATTATCCAAAGAAAATTCAAAAAAGGATACCAATTATAAACTAAAGAAATACTCAGAAAATGATTACAATAAAATTGTTGTATATAATAATCATCATAAGATTCTAAATTTAGATAAAGAATCATTTCCAGTTGAAGGAGCACGAAGTCCAATGGAAATTTGCGATTGGATTTATTTTGACAAAAAATATCATTTTATTTTTAATAAAAAAGGATATAGTGGCGAAAATTTTAGTCACTTGCTTAATCAGGTAAGATCTTCAGCTGAAATGATTGACGGGAATAAGGATAAGGTTATTAAATTTATAAAAAAAGTTTATTTAAATCAAAATAAAAAAAGGATAAATTTTGAATTAAAAAATGATAATAGTAATATGGTGTTTGTTTTGGGTATTATAACCAATAAAGAACACTTAAATAAGTCATCTAATTCTAAAATCTTTCCGCTTTTATCTTGCTTAGGTTTATCTAGTTTATCACGTGAAATGAAATATCATGGTATAGAATTAAAAATTTTGTTTATTAAGGATGTTAGTGAATGTAAACGTTACTATTTTAGTAGAGGTAAATTTTATATTGTTAATAGATAATTAACATAATTTAAGTTGTTAAAGAAAAGTTAAAGTTGGACATGTCATTTATTCATTTTTAAAGGATTTATTCCGATATTCAATTGGAGTAAATCCTTTTTTGTATAATTAGTGAAAATAAAAAAGAACATATCGGTAGCCCCCGATATGTTCCCAACCCCAAAAGGAGTTAATTGTTATTAATGAAATAACAATCAAAGAGATATTAGGTCTCACAGACCCTAATATCATTGTTGATGATACCACGAAATCCAGAACAATTGTTAAAGAAGATGGCATCACTAAAAATTATTGGCGTTTTATTCTAACTTATAAATTAAGGTGCAAGAATTGTGGAGATTACTTGAATAAGAATGACTTTAAAACGGTTCAACACTTGGTACCCGCAGGGCTTTGGGGCTTAAATTTTCTTATCATCAAGAAGCAAAAATACATTTGTAAATACTGTCATCATACGGAATTAGCTAAATTGAAAGACATTAATCCTAACGATCATATTCTCAGAAATTTAAAGATTAAAGCAGCACTCCAGTTAAGCTCTAATATCACTATCAAACAAATCGCTGAAAATTTTGGTATCTCGACGAATACCGTGATGAGACAAGCCGAAGGCTTAGCTAAATATCATAAAACTGGTTATCGCTATTTACCCCAACACATTGCCTTTGATGATTTTAAATCAGGGAAAATGTCGCCAAGTGGAATGAGCATCGCACTGATGAACTCAGACACACACCAACTAATGGATATCATTCAAAGCAGAAATGGTAGATTATTGGAGGATTATTTTCTAATATATTCAGCTTTAGCTAGAGCCGCGGTTAAAACGGTAACCGTAGATTTATTCTCTCCCTATCGAGGTATAATCGAACGAGTATTTCCTTAAGCTCAAATCATAGCGGACCGCTTTCATGTTGTTAACCAAGCCTACACAGCTTTAAATAAATAACGAATCAAGGTCATGAAAGAGTATGGCAGTAATACTCCTGAGTATCGCCAATTAAAAAGGTTATACAAGTTGCTTTTCAAAAAAGTTGAAGAATTAGATTACACGGTCTTCAAACGAAGAAGAAACTATCAATATGCTTGTTTGACTGATACAGAAGTTGTTGAAAGATTACTCTCCTTATCACCATCACTTCGTGATGCTTATGACTTCTATCAAGATATGACTCAGATTGTAACCAAAACGCATAATCAGCAGAAGTTAACCGATCTGCTTAATTCAGCTAAGCATCAAGATCAATATCAAAATCTTCCTGAAGCAATTAAAAGGGTCAGAAGTACATTAAAAAGACATCAAGAAAAATTGAAAATAGCTTTACTTATTCCTTCAGTAATGGGCCTTTAAAAGAGATTAATAACGAAATTAAAGTCATTAATAGAACTGCTTATGGTCATAGTAGTTTAAAAAATTTCAGAATTAGAATCTTAATCTCATTTTCGAACAACTATTTCTCCCAAAATTATAAACAAAAGGCGACAGAATCCATTAAGGATTCCATTGCCTAGGGTCAGACCCATTTATTAAATTATTTACTAATTAGTACTATTTGACAAAGAGCCTCTTTCAATTAATTACTTTTCCGTATCATGCGGATCTTCAGCCTCGTTTTGGCGCTGGAAGTTCGCAATGTTCTTGTATTCTGGTTGTAATGCGCGGCTCAGCCGAATGTAAATTGGCACTAATTCTCGGTAAGCCTTGTAGTTTTCGGGATTTGGTTTGTGAGTGTTGGTAACCCCGACAAACTTTTCGACGTCGTACAGACTATCAATCATCTTGAAACTGTACATCCCTAAGACCGCCGCTCCCAGTGCCGTTCCTTCGACACTTTCGGGGATGTTGACGTCTTGTTCGAAGATGTCGGCTAACATTTGCCGCCAGAGTTCGGAGTGGGCGAAGCCACCCGTAGCCTGAATCTTAGTTGGTTCGCCCACCACTTCGGCGAGCGCCAACATAACCGTATACAGGTTGTAGACGATTCCTTCCAGCGCAGCCCGAATCATGTTGGCCCGGGTGTGTTGCCGGGTTAACCCGAAGAAGGTTCCCCGGGCATCGGCATCCCAGATCGGAGCCCGTTCGCCACCTAAGAAAGGTAGGAAGATTAGGCCGTCCGACCCAGCTGGAATCGAAGCAGCGATTTTAGTCAACAGGTCGTACGCATCGAGATTCATTTCCTCGGCGGTTACCTTTTCGGGGAGACAGATTTGGTCTCGAATCCACCGGAAGACGATTCCACCGTTGTTAACTGGTCCCCCGATGACCCACATATCCTTAGCGAGGTAGTAACAAAAGACCCGCGCCTTTGGATCAATGCGGGGTTTGTCACTCACAATCCGGACGGCACCCGAGGTTCCAATCGTTACGGCTACTACGCCGGGTTTGATGGCATCGACGCCAAGGTTAGCTAGGGGACCATCGGAAGCCCCAATGACAAACGGCAGGTCCTGATCAATCCCCATCATGTTGGCGTAGCGTTCGTTGAGCCCCTTTAATTGGTAGGTAGTATCAACGAGTTCTGGTAACTGGTCACGCGTTACGCCCGCGACGGAAAGAGCTTGGTCGTCCCAGTCCATGGTAAAGATGTTGAACAAAGCTGTTGCGTTCGCGATCGAGTAGTCCTCCTTGAGGACCCCGAACAGCTTGTAGTTAATGTATTCTTTGATGCCGACGAAGTACCGCGTTTGTTTGTAGATGGCGGGGCGTTCGTTGCGAATCCACATGATCTTGGTTAATGGCGTCATGGGGTGAACCGGCACGCCGGTCTTTTTGTAGAGTTCCATCCCAATTCCGTTGTTTTTCAACTCGTCTGCGTATTTTACAGCCCGGTTATCGGCCCAGGTAATCGCCCGGGTGAGGGGTTTGTAATTTTCGTCCAGACAAATCAAGCTGTGCATGGCACAGGAGTAAGAAATGCCTTTAAGTTCGCCGGGTTGTAAGTCTGCTTTTTCGACGACCTTGGAAACCCCCGCCAGCATGGCACTAAAGATTTCTTCTGGATCTTCTTCGGCCATGTCTGGAGTGTCTTGGTACAGGTTGTAAAGGTCATTTGAATACCCCTTTACGGCTCCGGTATCATCGTATAAAACCGTTTTAGTACTGGTGGTTCCAATGTCAACGCCAATTACGTATTCCATAATTTTTCCCCTTAATCATTGATTTTGGCTGGGTCAGCCAACGATTTTTGATTTATTATAACGCTTTCATTATATGAGAATTCGTTGGGTACTTCAAGCGGGAACACGCTAATCATGGTAAGATAAGGGTAATCTTAAAAATGGTAGGCCAGAAAAAATGCAAGCACAAACACGGAGTGATTATCAACGAGCGCACCGGCGGCGACTTTCCCGAAAGCTTGGGTGGACCAGTGTGATCCTAGTCGGGCTAGTGCTGCTGGGGGTGCTGATCGGGCATCATGTGATTAACCGGCACGCCCGCCAGCAAGTCTTCCTGCGCAATTATCCTGTGCGGGGGGTGATGCTGGACCAAACGGATGAGTACGCTGATTTTAACCAGTTGCAAACCAACGGGGTTAAATACGTGTACCTGCGCGCGACCCAGGGTGCAAGCTTGACGGACGATGATTTTAACAACAACTACACCCGCAGCATCGGCTCCGGACTTAAAGTAGGGGTATATCATCAATACAGTTTCAGCAGCTCGGTGCGAGAGCAGGAACAGAACCTGAAGCGCACCCTCGGCAATAACATTGGTGATCTGCCGATTATGATTAACCTTTCCTACTATAATGATTACAACGCCGAAACGGTGGACCGGAAGCAACTAGCGCGGCGGATGCGCCAACTGGTGGCTTGGACGCAGCACTACTCCCAACGGCCGGTCCTGATTAAAACGAGTGCCACAAACTATCAGGTGCTGAAGCGGATTCCCCACACGGAGTTCCTGTTACCGCGCGCTAAGTCCGGGCGGCATGTGACGTTTGCGAGCTTAGCGAAGCAGGAACAACTATATAATAACGGGAAGGGGAGCGCCTTTCGCATGACGGCCTTTCGGGGGAGTACGGTACAATGGAATCAATATCTGCAAGTGTTAAAACAACATGAGATTAGGAGTGATGCAGCATGATTAAATTAGGAACGATTGGCACCAACTGGATTACGGAACGCATGATTGAGGCCGCCCATGCCACTGGCGAATACCAGCTAACCGCGGTTTATTCCCGCCACGAAGCTAGCGGCCGCGAGCTTGCCAAGGGGCATGAACCTGCCACGGTGTACACGGATTTGGAGCAATTTTTAAGTGACCCCAACGTGGAAGTTGTTTACATTGCTTCACCAAACGTGTTGCACTACGAACAAATTCTGCAGGCTCTCCAACACGACAAACACGTGATTGTGGAAAAGCCAGCGGTGCTAACTCCCTACCAGTATCAAAGTGTAATGGATGAACTCGCCCGCCATCCCCAAGTACGGTACTTCGAAGCAGCTAGAAACGTCCACATGCCGGCCTTTGCAGCGGTGCGTGATTATCTGAGTGGCTTAGATACTGGGGTTGATGGCGCTGAGTTCACCTTTAGCCAGTACTCCTCGCGCTACGACCAGGTGTTAGCTGGACAAGTCCCAAACGTTTTTAATCCCCAGTTTGGTGGAGGCGCGTTGACCGACCTCGGGATCTATCCCGTGTATGATGCGGTCGGCTTGTTTGGGGTTCCCGAACGAGTAGCTTACTATCCAACCATGATTTCAACCGGAGTGGATGGCAAGGGGACGGCGATTTTGAACTATGGAGCCTTTGACGTTACCTTGAACTTTAGCAAGCTTTCGAATTCGACTCACAACTCAGAAATTTATCACGGACGAGAGATTATCACGTTTGATAGCGCTGGAGAAGTGACCGAGGCCTCCATCATTCAAAATAACCAACGCCAAATCCTCAGTCAGTTATATGGAAAGAACCCGATGATTCCCGAAATGACTGATTTTGCCCGGGTACTACAGGAACCTACACAACCTCAAAATGTGGCTGACTACGAGCTCTGGTTAGAGCAGATGCAGAACGTGAACCTGGTGATGAGTCGATTAGCTTCGGCTGCCGGGCTCGAATACCCAACCAAACTGGAGGCGGATGAGTAGTGTTAGAACAATTTGAAACCCGGTTCGCCCAGTTAGGCTACGCGGCCCCCACGGCGATTCAAACGGCGGTCTACGAACCAATGATTGACGGCGGGTCCGACATTGTGGCATTGTCACCGACGGGGTCGGGGAAAACGGTTGCCTTTTTGATGCCGATTCTGGCTAATTTACTGGCCGGAGGCGGACCCCAGGTGATTATTCTGGAACCGTCCCAGGAACTCGCTATGCAGGTGACCAACGTGATTCGCGCTTGGGCGGGTCCGTTTCACGCCCAGGTGCTCCCGATTATCGGAGGTGCGAACGTGAAACGGCAGCAGGAAAAGCTGAAAAAGCGCCCAGAAATCATTGTGGGAACCCCCGGGCGGGTGTTGAACCTGTTACAGGATCGAAAGTTGAAACCGCAGGGAATCGAAACCGTGGTGGTGGATGAAGCGGATGATTTACTGCAGGATGATTCGCGGGCGAAGGTCCGAGCAATTGTCGGAACCGTCCCCCGGGATGCGCAGGTGGCCTACTTTTCAGCCACCGATAGCGATGTTTTACACCACTTAGAGACCGAGATGGGAAAACCGGCCACAGTAATTGACGTTCGTAAGCAGGATCAGAGTCGGGGAGTGGTTCGCCACGGCCAGTTTGAGGTTTCTCGGGGCAAACGAAATGACGTGTTGAACCGGTTGACCAAGTTGCCGAACTTTAAAGCCCTGGTCTTTTTTAATCAGAGTCAGGACTTGAACCGGGCTTACAACTTTTTTAAACACCAGGGCTATGCGCCGGTGGAAAAGCTGAGTGGTAGCGAAACTAAAATGCAACGGGAACGCGCCTTAAAGGCCTTTCGCAAGGGACAGTTTAAGCTATTGCTGACGACGGACGTGGCTGCCCGGGGACTCGATATTCCCAAGTTGCCGGCCGTGATTAACTATGATTTACCGGGTGACGCGACGACCTACATTCACCGGGTCGGTCGGACCGGTCGGATGGGTGAACCCGGCTTAGTGATTAACTTTGGCGACGACCACGACCTGCGCGATCTAAAGAAGTGTTTGCGGGACACGGATTATGACTTACAACCGATTTACTACTACCGGGGGAAACTAGTCGATCACGTTGAGGCGCCGGCCGGAGCGAATCCGGCCCAGCCGAAACCAACTACCACCGCCACGCAACCGGCTTCGACCACGCGACCAGGAACACCTACTCAACCGGTGGTAAGTAACCCGCCTAAGCAACGGAAACGAAAGAAAAACCGGCGCCGGGACCAGAAGAACAAGGGTAAGCACTGGCCAAAGTAACCTTTACGAAATGTAGCTTTCGTGAGAAAATAGCAGGGAGTGACTTGGCCCCATAGCACAACTGGATAGGGCATCCGCCTCCTAAGCGGCAGATCTCAGTTCGAGTCTGAGTGGGGTCATCAACGAACCGCGTTCTCCGGTTAAAAAAATTAGCCCAACAAAAAGTCCGAAGCATCATGCTTCGGACTTTTTGTTGGGCTAATGGACGGGCCACTGGGGCTCCGCTCCTTCAGCGACGCGAATGATTTCACTGGCGGCGTCGGTCGCCATCCGGTTCGTACATTCAACTGTGTTGGATGCAATGTGGGGCGTTAATAACACGTTCTCGAGCTGATAGAGGGGGCTGGATTTGGGCAGTGGTTCTTGATCAAACACGTCTAAGGCGGCTCCTTGAATGACGCCGGTTTGCAGGGCGGTCACTAAATCAGCCGTATTAACGACCGCCCCGCGGGCAAAGTTAATTAAGACCGCGGAGGGTTTCATTAACTGAAATTCACGGGTGGCAATCGAATTTTTAGTGTCCGGACGAACCGGTAGGTGCAGGGTTACCACGTCTGATTCGCGTAGGAGCGTGTCGCGATCCACGATTGTTCCGTAGGCCGCAGTTGTGGCGTGGGGTGAGTTAATCAGGATGCGCATGTCAAGGGCGCTCATTTTTTGCTCGACCATTTTACCAATCCGACCATAACCAATGATACCAACGGTTTTACCGGCTAGGTCAAAGCCCAAGTGGGTTCGGGCTGCTGCCCACTCTCCGGCGCGCATGGCATTGGTAGCGGGAACTATGTGCTTGGAAAGGGCAAGCATCGCCGTTAGCGTGGTTTCTGCGACCGTTCCAGCGTTTGCAAGCGGCGTAATCGTGACTAACACCCCGTGTTGCTTTAGATACGGGACATCGAGATTATCGTAACCCACGCCATTTCTGGCGATGATCTTAAGGTTGGGCATCTGGTGAATGGTTTCCTTTGGGAAGGGGGCCGTTGCTAAAATAATTCCAAACGCATCGGGAGCAAGGTTGAGCAACGTGCTGACCTGTTGATCCGGGAGCTCAACGACGGTAAACCCGTGCTCGCGTAACTGTTGTTTGCCAGCCACAGCCAGGGTCTGGGGTACGGCAATTTTATAATCCATGGGAATCTCCTTTACCTAGTAACTTAGTGAACTTACTAGGTTTATTTTACTATTTTTTGTGACCGGAGGCGGGTTCACGGAGCCCGGGTTCGGCAACTTCCAGTACGCAATTAAGGGAACTGGTGCTATACTAGGGAAAAAACGGTAAAGAAGGTTAAGAACGTGCAGAAGTTAAACCAATATCGCAAGCCGATTGGCCTTGCAATCTTAGGGCTAATCGTCGTCGTGGTCGCTATTTTAACGGGGGTCAATCAGTATCAGTTGCACAAGACCCAAACGAAAGCTAGTAACTTACAGGTTAAGTACAAGATGCTGAAAAAATCGTACGATGAAATGGAGCCAGATGACGTTACGTACCAAGAAAACATTACGTACGAAAACATGAAAACGATTGCGAAGACCAATAACCAGGCGCTGACGGAAGCAATGCAGCTTACGTTTGGGAACTATCCGACGGTGGCGGCCAAGCAACAAGCAATCACAAAGTTACAGAAGCACTATCTGACCAAAACAGATGCCACCACCTTGGTAAATTCAGTGTTAGGTCCAACCCAATTGAATAACGTAGGGATTTACAATTACACTAGTTCAGAGGCGCGCAACGGCCATTACTACTATGCTAACGTGACCGTCACGTACTATGGCCGACACCATCGGCGGTTGCACACGAATCGCTACCTGTTTAAGGTGGATCTTAATCATGGAGATTTAAACTCGAAGCAGGTTCGGTTTCACTTAATTCAAGTTTTTAGGGAGGTAAAACGATGATGCAGCAACTAAAACACTTGCTCACTCCGACCAAACTAGTGGTGAGCGCCGCTGTCTTGATTCTTGCCGGGTTAATAACCTGGAATGTTTCCATTTTTTCACAGCGCCAGACGGCTGAAAAAAAGGTCCGAGCCACCCAACAAAAAATCGATAAGGTCAGTAAGGAATTTGTGCCCAAGTATAAGCAAACTGAGAAAAAAGCCAAACAGGAATTTCAAGCGACCCACCAGGATCCTTTGAATGCTAATGATTAAACAACCGAATTCCCCTCGTGGGGAAGTCGGTTTTTTTGTAAATTACTGCAATAATGGTGTGAAAATAAAAAAATGTTTGTGGTTTGCTGGCCAAGTGGTATACTTATTAAAAATTAGTAAAGGAGTGCCACGAATGCTATCGATGCGCCGAGCTTGTTGTTCAAAATGAGCATGATTAATGCGGAAATGAGGGAACTTTCGGATTGCTGTAGCTCGTAAGCGAATTTTTGGAGAAAATTCATATTGAACAATTACACGGGTTTCGTGGAGAGCACTACTGGTCACTACAAAACGGGTCACTGTCGGTATGAATTGATGGTGGTCCGTTTTTAGGTTGTAAAGGAGGGAAACATGAACCAGCGGTTAGTGGCACTACGCGGGAAGTACCGTGGTGGTCGCAGTTGTTAGGAGCAGTAATAGGAGTGGATAGTTAGAATGCAACTAACAAAGGAGCAGGACGATTATGAAGAAAAAGTACATTATTAGTGGCATCGTGGTGGTGTTTGCCATTCTCTTTATCGTTACGTTTATCATCAAACCCAAGCAGGATGACGGAAAAACGATTCGTCTAGCTTCGTCACCGGGTCCTTACAGTGAACTTTTCTTAAAGGGCGTGAAGCCGATTCTGGAGCAGGAGGGCTATCGGGTAAAAAACCAGTCCTTTAGCGATTTATCCCTAGCGGATGTTGCCATCAATAACGGCGAAGCGGACTTGAATGTGGATCAGCATACCGCGTACATGAACAACTTTAACCACGAAAAACACGCCCACTTAACGGCACTAACGAAGATTCCGACGGTGCCGACCGGGATCTATCCTGCCCAAAAGCACAGTTTGAAGGAAGTTGCGAAGGGGGATTCCGTGGCCATTCCGAATGACCCCTCGAACATGGCGCGGGCCTACAACGTGCTGGTTAAGGCCGGGTGGATCACGCTAAAACCGGGAGTTGATCCGATTAAAGCCACCAGTAAGGATATTGCTACCAACAAATATGATTTAAAGATTAAAGAAATGCAGGACGTGCAGATTCCGCGGTCGCGATCGGACTTTGCGTACGTAATCTTGCCGGGGTCGACGGCTTATCCAGCCAAGATTTCGACGAAGACGATGTTATTAGCAGAAGACATCAAACCAGATTACTACCTCGTTGTGGCAGTGGATCAGAAGAGCGCCAAGCAGAAGTGGGCGAAGGCAGTTAGCAAGGCTTACCACTCCAAGAAATTCAAACAATACCTGCAGGATCATAACAAGCAAAGCTTCTGGAAGCTTCCAGCTGGTTATTAAGGTACGCATAACAAGCATCGCAACCAATCGTTGCGGTGCTTGTTTCGTTGGGAGTAATTGAACTAGTTTGAGGGCACCTCAGCGGTGCGGGGTGGCAACTGAAACGGGCGGGGTTGCCCGGATTGGATGCGGAGCCCGGTCAAAGTTTGCTTTGCAAATTAGATTAGATTTGGTAATAATAAAACTAACCATGAAAGGAAGGATGCTCATGAAAAATAAATTTGCACAGCAATTAAAAAAATTACGGAGCAACCGGGGATTATCGCAGGCGGAATTAGCCGAGCAACTGTTTATTTCGCGCCAAGCAGTCTCCAAGTGGGAAGCTGGAACGGCAACTCCGGATCTTAACACGTTAATTAAATTAACGGAGTTGTTGGAGTGCTCGCTCGACGAGTTGGTGTCTGCCCAACCAAGCCCAGGTGAGCAACCTGTCCCAAGCCACCAGATGAACGGGTGGGAATTTCTCCACCGAGATTGGTGGTTGATTTTTCCGGTGGGTGGCTTTTTAGTCTGGGCGCTGAAAACCCTGGTGCCGTTTTTTTCGTAAGGGTGGTCATGAAGAAAAGGTGCGAATGGATTAGCCAATGGTGAGATTGAAATGTTTTTAAAAGTTCTAAGTTAAGAAAAAAGTTTCCCTTTTCTACGCAAAGTCGCTTATAATGACAGCAACGATAGTTATAGGAGGGCGAAGGATGAAGGGGAAAGAAATTATTTTGGGTCTACTAGAAACCCGGGGACCACTGACGGGCTATGAGATCAACGAAATTATTCAAAACCAGTTGAGTCATTTCTATGATGGCAGCTACGGGATGATTTATCCGACGTTACGGAAGCTTGAACAGGATGCTCTGGTGACCAAGCGCCAGGTTAACCAAACGGAAAAGCCCAATAAAAACGTGTTTTCAATCTTACCCGCCGGTCAAACTGCATTTCGCCAGGCGCTAACGTCAGAGCTTGCGACGGACACCTTTAAATCAGATTTCTTATTAAAAATGTACTTTGGGGATCAACTGACGCCAGCGCAAAAACGTACCTTAGTGCAACAAGAGTTGGATCTGAAGCAGTTAAAGTTAGATGCACTCCACGCTAATTTGACTGATTGGCAAGCCCGGGGGATGACGGAAAACCAACGCTTGACTGCCAACTATGGGATTGCAACGTACACGGCGCAAATTAAGGTTTTAAAGGAAGCATTACAGCAATTAACGAGAAGCTAACCAACGCCAAAGAGCCCCTCATCGGAATCGATGGGGGGCTTCTTGACAGTCATGATACAGGTTTAGTGGGGCATAGTTAGCTAACGGTGAATCCATTCGATGGCCATTTTTAAACTAGCCATTGAGGTGGTGAAGTTTCGGGTTGGAAAAATCCACGAGGGAGGCAAAGTCATTGCCAAAAATGGGATGTTCGGCAACGACCACGTCTGCATCAATCCGGGCTCAGGTTGAGGTCATAATGGTTTTGATTTAACTTATGAAAGTACGAAATTTCTACGGGACGAACTCCATTGGCGGTAATTTTAAACATGAGAGTGTTAAACCGAGCCGGAATCCGAGCCGGGTTGAAAGCGCTCCTTGGCAGGCAACCAAAAGGTGGTAACGTCTCGTTTTTGTTCCAACTGGTGTGTGATAATTGCCCGCAGGAGTTCAGTGGGAAGCGGATGGTCGTAAGGAACCCGGATGGTTTTATGGCCATATTGCAGTCCCAGTTGTTTTGCCAAGGGTAGAAAACGCCGGGTGATGGCCTGCCCTTCGAGACCAATTGAATAGTGCTGGGTGGCAGCGCTCAAGCCAATGATGTAGGTCCCATGGGCTAAAAACATCGGTTGGTTATATTTGATGACCAGGTCGAGTTGCGGAAAGTTAGTTGTGATCCACTGCAACACGGCTTGAAAGCTGGTCCGGTGAGCGGGATTAGAAATGTGCTTGAGGTATGCGGAAATGGTTTTCATGAAGGGCTCCTTCCTAATGAGTGGTGATAGAAAAACCTACTTCTCGGGATGAAAAAGTAGGTTTTGGATAAATGATTTATTGATCGCGACTATTTAACGACACGTTTCCCTTGTCGACCTGCAGAATTGGTTGATTGGTGTCGTTACGAACCACGCGAATGTTGGAGTAGTCATCTTGATTCTTGGAGTTACTATCGATGTCTTTGGAGATGGTTTGTAACGCTTTAACCAGCGCGTTCCAAACCTGTGGGGAACCGGATTCCGCACTCTTCACAATTGGAGAAGAGGCGGGCAGGTTCACGTTAACCGTTTGTGAGTTTGGATCCCACTTAACGTCTGAGCCTTTACTGTGTGGCACCTTTGCAACGATTTTTTCGACACCCTGGGCGGCATCCTGACCGGATTCATATTTGTTTGATTGAAAGTTAAAGAAGGCAAAGATTCGTTCAATTCCCTGGGGCTGTTTCTGGCCGGCTTGCGCAGCCTGATTTGCCTGCGAATTTTGGTAAGTGAAGAAGGCAATGATGGCCAACAAAATGATAATCAATAAAACGATCACATTACGCCAAAAGTGTGATTTTTTTCGCCGGGGACGTGGGCTAGTTGGATTAGTAGCAGCCGGTTTCGTGGGTGCTGGTTGTGACTGTGTAGCGTTAGCGCTGACCCGGGTTTGGGGTTCATCACAGTATGGACAGTAAGAAATGTCGTTGGGGAGAATATTTTCACAGCGTGGACAAAAGTGGGAACTAACGTCACTTCGCTTTAAATAGGTCGGATTGAGGGTGGGTTGCTTGGTATTGCAGTAGGGACAATACTGCGCGGTATTCGGGATCCCTTTCCCACAGTTAGTACAAAATTTGTTGTTTTCGTTATTCATAAAGAAACTCCTTTAGGTCTTTACCCTTATTCTACCATATTAACAATTTGCACAAAATTAGAAATAAAAGGCTTGAAATAAGCAATGAAAACGCATACAATGGTTTTTGTACTAAAAAAGTAACGATTAAATTAGAGAGAAGAGGAACTAAAGATGATGCCGTTTGTCGTTTTAATTTTAGGAATCATGTTGTTACTATTTTTAATCATCAAACTCAAGCTCAATACGTTTGTATCATTAATTGTGGTAGCAATTTTAGTGGCATTGGGACTCGGAATGAACCCGGCCTCAATCGCCAACTCCATCAAGTTAGGGATTGGAAACACGCTAGGAGAACTAGCGGTCGTCTTCGGGTTTGGAGCCATGATCGGACGCCTGGTTTCTGATGCCGGGGGTTCGTATCGAATCGCCCAGACGTTGATTCGTCGGTTCGGAAAGAAGCGGTTGCAGTTAGCAATCGTGGTGGCGTCCTTCATTATTGGGATGTCGCTCTTCTTTGAAGTTGGGCTGGTGCTCTTGACGCCCATCGTATTTGCGGTGGCCTTAGAAGCCGACGTTCCGTTCCTATACCTCGGCATTCCGATGGCTGCTGCCTTGTCAGCCACCCAGGGATTCTTGCCCCCTCAACCAGCTCCAACGGCCGTCGCAACGGCCTTGGGCGCTAACATCGGGCAAGTGCTCCTGTTTGGGATTATCGTGGCCATTCCATGTGTGATCGTGGCTGGTCCGCTATGGACGAAAGTAGTTCGGAAGTTTTTCCCGGATGCCTTTGTGGTAAAGAAGAGTTTGCCAGCCTTTGGGGAAGTGAAGGAATACGACTTAAAGGACACCCCAAGCTTTGGATTGTCGGCCTTGACTTCATTACTTCCAGCGATTTTCATGGCATTGAACACCATTTACCAATTGACGGTTAATGGTGGAAAAGAAATTAAGAATCCCCATGGTTTTGATGCCGTCATTTCCATGCTCGGGAATCCGATGATTGCGATGGTAATTGCCTTGCTCTTCGCTATCTGGTCCATGGGCTTTCACCGTGGTCGCGATATGAAACAAATCTCTGCAAGTATCTCCGAAGCCGTAAAATCAATCGCCATGCTCCTGCTTGTCATTGCCGGTGGAGGGGCTTTCAAACAAGTCCTGATTGACGGAGGCGTTGGTAACGCCGTTAAAGACATGATGATGCACTCGAACCTGTCACCCATCCTCTTAGGTTGGTTAGTGGCTGTAATCTTGCGGGTTTCCTTGGGATCAGCAACGGTGGCCGGAATGACGGCTGCTGGATTGGTAATGCCATTGATGTCCTCCTTGAACGTCAACCCCGTAATGATGGCCTTAGCCATTGGAGCTGGTTCCCTGGCGGCTTCCCACGTTAACGATGCGGGCTTCTGGATGTTTAAAGAATACTTTGACTTAGACGTTAAGCAGACGTTAGGAATTTGGACGAGTCTAGAAACCGTGATCTCGGTAACGGGACTGATTGTCGTGTTACTGCTAAATCTGGTAGTTTAGATTTAAAATAAAACAAGCAATCATAATTATGATTGCTTGTTTTTTATATCATTATCTTTAATTTTTAGGAGCATAAAATGAATAAGGAAAAAAATATTGTTATTATTGGTAACGGATTTGATTTGATGCACGACTTAGATACTTCATTTAAGAGTTTTGTTAAAACAACTTTTGATGATCATGATAAGTATATTTTAGAAAAAATTAGGCGTGAAGCAATTATCTTTAGAATAAAAATGTTAACTAAACTAAAAAGTCAAAAAAATCAAGAAAATCTTATTAAAAAAATTGATGATTATACTACTCAAATCCAAGGTGGAGATGATTGGTACGACCTAGAAACCATTCTTAGAGATTCAATGTTTTATGAATATCAATATATTGATGATAAATATGATAAAGATGGTAAAAAGAAAACTTTATCCTACGACAAAATAATAGATCAATGGAGAGAAAAGCTGAGGAAGTATCTAAAAGAACAAGAAAATGATAGAAAGTTTGAAAAAGTTGATAAAATTTTGCAAAATGCGGATAACATCCTCACATTTAATTATACAGATACTTTAGAAAAAAATTATGATGTTCCAAGTGAAAAGATTAATTATTTTCACGGTTCTATCGATGAGGAATTTGTTTTTGGATATTCACCGGATAAAATTCCTAGAAGTAACGGACGCAATTTAGATAAATTAAACGAAAATGATGATTATCAATATGAAAGTGTTAATTTATCGTCAGCTTTTAAATATGAAAATCCTGAGGAGATAAACATAGAAATGATATCTCCAATGAAAGCAGTCCAAAGATTTATTTTATGGGCAAAACGGAGTGAACAGTATAAAAATTTACTCAAAGAAGAACTAATTGAAATATTTTTCCCAGATGTTAATAATTCTGATAAGGGATATCGATATTTTTTAGAATCGATTAATAACGCCTTTATGATGGAAAACCCTTTCGAAATAAAACCTAGAACTTTGAATTATAATTTGGTTGAGACCTCTGATCAAATTACCAACAATAATATTGAAGAGCTTAAAAGCAAATTAAAAAAGGATAATAGAAATCTTGATATTTTGGATGCTTATTTTAAGGATAAACAAAGTTTAAACTTTGATAATGGAGATAATGTTACTATCACTATCATCGGACACGATTATGCCTCAGATGGTGATATAAAGATGTTCATTACTGAAGCAGTTAACCCTAATAGTATTAAGCGAATAGATTACTATTACTATATAAGTGAAGAAAATGATGGAAGTGTAAATGACAGTGAAAAGCAGAAAAAAATGAGGGAAAAACTTAGTAAACAATTCGATGTTGATGGAGGTATTATTAGAACTATAAACTTAAACTCTCTTATTTAAATATCATCCCGCCACAACGGCTGCGACATACAGCGCGCGCCACCCCGGCCCCGGGCTAGTTCTGAAGAGGGGATTTCGTGCACGATGAGACCGTGCTCGCGCATCAACTGAATCGAGCGGTAGTTGCGGTCGTAGGTGATCACTTCCCCAGGGGCGATCGCCAGGTTATTCGAACCGTCGTTCCACTGTTCACGAGGAGCAACGATGGCATCGCCACCACCCGTTTCAATTAGATCAATCTCACTTAGACCGAGGGAGGCTTGTAAGACGGGTTTTAAGTGGGTGGCCCGTTTAATAGCTACTCCACCGTGTCCGTCCGGGTGAAGCACTTCAATATTTAACCGGTAATCGTGGTCCATGATGCCGGGGAAAATGGTGAATTGCTCACGATTAACCATCGTGAACACGGTGTCTAAGTGCATCATGGCGTGGTTGTGCGGAATGTGAATGGCAATGATGGTTGTAAAGGAGGACGCTGGATTAGTAAAGAGGTGCTGGGCGAGGGTCAATGCGGCAGTTCGGGTGGTGCGTTCTGAAATCCCGAGGGCTAACGTTTGCCGATTAAGCACCAGCTCGTCACCGCCCTCCAAATGAGTCGGCAACGTGGGGGATAACCAGGTGGGGGTCGCCTGAAAGCGTGGGTGATGCTGAACAATCCACGAGAAGATCATGGATTCCGGTTTACGGGCGGCAAAGGTCATGGGATTGATGGTGACCCCGGTGCCCAGCGTGGCCTGGGGATCGCGCGTAAAGTAAGCGTTGGGAAGGGGCGGGAGTAGAAACGGTTGCTGGTAGTTTTCTGGCAACCCGACCGTGGCCCTTCGTAATCCTGCGTAAATGGTGTTGGTTAGTGCCGGGGCCGGTAATTGTTCCAGGTAGGTAGTCGTTTCCTGCTTTGGGAGCGGTGCCAGGGCAAATTGAGCGAGGTAGGCGGCGATGAACGCCGTTTTAGTGTTTGGCTCATTCAGAATCTCCGTCAGTAAGTGCTCAACGTAAACCGGTTCGATGTGATGCTGACGCAAAAGGTCAGTGAACTGATCGTGCTCTTGTTGCGCCACTTTCAAAAAGGGGACATCATCGAAAAGTAACTCCTGCATGGTAGCCGGAGTGATATTTTCTAGTTCGGCCCCGGGTCGGTGCACTAAGACCGTTCGTAAGGGGCCAATCTCTGAGTTAACCTGTAAGTGGTGATCCATAAAAGTTCCTCCTCGCTCAGTAGTTTTGCGCTTTGCGCTTAGCATAACGGAGTTCGGGGAAAAAGCCGAGGGTTAGTGTTAGGTTAAATGACATTAAAAAAGTGCAATCGCACGTTAGTTAAAAACTAAAGCACGATTGCACTTTTAAATTGGGAGGTTTAGAAGGCTTGACCCGTCGGCCGAACCATGATTTCGTTGATGTCAACGTTTTCCGGTTGGCTCATCATGAAGACCGCTAATTCAGAGATGTCATCAGCACTTAACCAACCGTTCTTCGTCGCGTTATTTGCAGCCATGATTTGGTCATGGGTAGCTTGATCGTTAATCGTGTTCATCAGGTTCGTATTAACGAAACCAGGGGACACAATTCCCGTCTTAATGCCGTTTTCGTGTTCTTCTTGCCGTAAGCCTTCCATGATGGCCTTGACGGCAAATTTAGTCCCGCCGTAAACGCCAAAGCCAGGAGAAACCTTGTGGCCGGCAATGGAGTCAGTTGCCATGATCAAACCATGACCTTGTTTGCGCATCGTTGGAACAGCTGCAGCAATTCCGTTTAATACACCCATCAGGTTGGTTGCAAGCAGCCCCTGCCAAACTGGTAATTTTTCGGCATCCGCAATCTTGCCCTTGGGCATAATGCCAGCGTTATTGTACATCACGTCGAGCTGACCAAATTGATCGAGGGCTAACTGAACTAGGGCTTGGACGTCACTAGCATTTGTGACGTCAGTGAGCTTGGTCGCAAAATTTTCCGGATGAGCCACTTCTGCTTGCATGGCATCGAGTTTGGCTTGGTTTCTCGATCCAATCACGACTTGGGCACCACGTTCGTTAGCTAACTTGGCAGTGGCAGCGCCCATTCCGGACGAACCACCGGTAATTACAATCACTTTATCTTTTACACTCATAAGTTTGAACTCCTTTTAGTTGAGATAAATTCATTGTACGCTTGCAATGGGCGCACAATGCAAATAATTAGCTTACGAAAGTTATACTAACGGGGCCAAAAAATCATGTAGCATTTGTTTCCCGGTGGTTTGAATGGCAAAGGAACCATTGGCAAAACACCAGCTCAGCATTAGACCACGTACCATGGTTTCCAATTCCAAAAAGAGGGTTGCTTCGTCACTCCGCTTAATTTCATGGGCAGCGATGGCCGCGTGGAGTTCGGCTTGCAGGCCAGTGGTAAAGGTACGTCGCTGAAAGTGGTTTCCGGGTGCGGTGAGGTTCGCATCCAGATTAGCAATGAAGGCCCGGGTGGTGATTTCAACACCCATGGTTGCAGCAAATTCAAATTCGGCCGCTACCAGGGTTTGTAATTTGGTGAGGGGCGACATTGATTGCGACGCAAGCTGAGTTAAAAGGGTTTGCATGGTCTGGTTTAAATGGTCGTAATAAACCTGGGAGATTAAGTCCTGTTTGGACTTGAAGTAGAGGTAGAACGTCCCGGTGGAAACGTGGGCGGCCGTAACAATGTCTTTAATTGAGATGTGCGTAAAGCCGTGTTCCTTAGTTAATTGGACGGCGGCCGTAAAGATTTTTTGTTGGGTGGCGAGTTTTTGCTGCGTTCGCTTGTTAACCATTGCCAGTTCCTTTCCATTTGGATTATAATGAAGATGTTCAGTGAATGTGTTCATTGGAATTAAAGAGCAGTAAAATGAGGAGGAAGCACCATGTTTATAATTGAATTAACGTATCAAAAACCACTGGCTGAGGTGGACCAACAGTTAGCGGCGCATAACGCGTATTTAGACCGCAATTATGCCGCTGGGAACTTTCTGTTGTCAGGGCGCAAGGAACCACGGGACGGGGGCCTTATTCTTGCAACCGTTGCTTCTCGAACGGAATTGGAAGCGATTTATCACCAGGATCCGTTTTATCAACACCAGCTTGCACAGTATCGCATCGTCGAGTTTCATCCATCCAAAGCGACATCCAGTTTACAGGCGTTCATCAACGCGTAAATTAAGCGACCCGATTACCAACTTGGTAATCGGGTCGCTTTTATAGTGGTGGCTGTAGTTAAGCACCAATTACGATTTTTGGCGAAATGAAACCCAAATGGCCCAGAAGTAGTTCAAGATGATGACGACTACGTTTTGGAACACGTTTACCAGGTTCTTCCCTAAATTGGAATCAAACTTTAGTACGCTGACCCCGAGAACTAAAAGGCCGGCTCCGATGAGGTAGGTTAACAAGCGGCCCGCGAAAAAGGTGACCAGTTGGTACCAAAATTCCCGGGTGGAATCGTGGTGATTGTGAAAAACAAAGTACTTATTGGTATAAAATGCGAATAACACCGTGATTACCCAAGCAACCGAGTAGTTAATGACGTAGTTTAAGCTGGTATATTGCGTCAGCAGGTAGAAGGTCACGAGGTTCACCACGGTGGCTGCGACCCCCCAAAAGAGGTAGAAAAGCACGTCGTGGTGGCGTTGATAAAGCGCTTGCAATCTTTTCATTAGGCCTGCTCCTCAATGATGTATTGGGGGCGACGCTTCGTTTCGAGGTAGATTTTACCAATGTACTTGCCGAGAATCCCCAGACAAAAGAGTTGAATTCCACCAATGAGGAGCATGATGGACACGAGGGACGGCCAGCCGGCCACGGCATCGCCAAAGTAGAGGGCCCGAATCACCACGATGATGATGCCAACCATGGCGAGGAAACAGGAAATCCCCCCGACAAAGGTGGCAAGGCGCAGCGGGGCATCGGAAAAATCAACGATGCCTTCGATGGAGTATTCAATTAGTTGCACCATTGACCAGTGGGTCTCACCGGCTGCGCGCGGACGACCCTGGTACTCCAGGTACTTGGTTTGAAAGCCCACCCAGCTAAAAATTCCCTTGGAAAAGCGGTTGTATTCGGTCAGTTCGTTGACCGCTTTCACGTACCGCCGGGTCATGAGCCGGTAATCGCGGACGTTGGGTTTAATTTTCACGTCCGAAAGGCTGTCGATGACCTTATAGAAACTAGCGGAAAGAAAGGCTCGGATGGGATTTTGTTTGCGGCTAGTTTGAACACAGCCCACGCAATCGTAGGGTTGTGTGGTGATAATGTGGAGCATCTTCGGGAGTAATTCGGGGGGATCCTGGAGGTCGACGTCCATTAACGCTACGTAGTCGCCCGTGGCATTTCGAAGTCCCGCTGCCATTGCCGCTTCCTTGCCAAAGTTTCTAGAAAAGGAAATGAAGTGGACGGTTTCTGAATGTTCATGATGTAAATCTCTGAGAATCTGGGCGGTGTCATCGCTAGATCCGTCGTTAATAAAGAGATAGTCCGGCTGATACTGGATGGTCGGCTGGTTCATGGTCGCAAAAACCTTTTCCACTGTATCGTAAAATAATTGGATTGATGCTTGTTCGTTATAACAAGGGACAATCAAACTGATTGTTTCCAAATTGGTTCCTCCTTGGTTGTTCAAGGTTAATCGAAAAGTAGCACTACTCTTTTATTCTAGCATTAATTTAGGGTAATTCGAAATGCTAATTTCTGCTACAATGAAACCAACCGATTTTACCAACGAATGAAGTTGTAACTTAGAGGAGGATGTGTAAGCATGGCAACCCGCAAACAAAAGGTGATTCAGTTTTGTAAACTGGTACTTAAGCGTTTTAACCTCGGGGAAGTTTCTGATTCAGCCGTGGTGTTCGCGTACTACGTGTTGTTCTCCCTCTTTCCCATCCTGATTATCATTGGTGGGATTATTCGCTTAACCAATTCCAACGTTAACCACGTGCTCGCCACGATTCATTCGATGGTACCAGGGTCGATTTACCAGGGGATTGCCCCGATTGCTAAGTCAATTTTTACCGGGAACGGAGGTAGCATCCTGTCAATCGGGATTATCATCGTGATTTGGTCGGCTAGTAGTTCGATGGCGGCGTTTCAACGGTCCGTCAATAAAATCTACGGAGTTACCGACCAGAGTTCGCTGATGAATCGGCTAACTTCGTTTGTATGGATGCTGTTGTTAGTAGTGCTCTTGTTTGTGCTCATCATCGTCATGGGCTTTGGTCGCGGGTTATTGAAATTTGCCCACCAAGAACTGCACGTGCCAACGAGCGTCGTGAATCTATTAAATGACGCACGCTTTCCCGTCACATTAGGCTTATCCATCGTTATTTTAACCCTGCTGTACTACTTTGTTCCCAGTGTGACGACCAAGTTTCGGTACGTGGTCTGTGGAGCAGTGGTCGCGTTGATCGGCTTACTGGTGTTAACCCAGGTCTTTTCGTTAATTATCAGTTCCTTTTTCAGTAGCATTTCGGCTTACAAAACCCTCGGAACCGTGATGGTCTTGATGCTGTGGCTAAACTTCATGGGGACGATTTTATTGTTCGGCGCTGTAATCAACGCCAGTTTGCAGGAGTACTGTGACGGCTCGTTGCCCGAGGCGACCACGCAAACGTCACTTAAATCACTGGTAAGCAAAAAGCCCCACACCAACTAGTGCGGGGCTTAGCGAATGGTTAGTCTGCTTGGGGCAGATGTTCAACCAGCGTTTTCGAAAATTGATCAAGGGTCTCAATGTCTGCTTCGTCTGGATCAAGATTAATCTTCACGTTCGGAGCGCCTTGGGTGGCGCCCGCTTGTTTCAGGGCAGTAGCGAATTTATCAACGGCAACGTTATAAAATTCTTGGTAAAAAACGTCGCCGGAGCCAGCGACCCCAAAGATTTTTCCGGTTAAATCCAAATCAGCGAGATCATCGAAAAAGTCGAGACCTTCTTCTGGCAGATTGCCTTCATCATAAGTGTAGGGACAGATTACGATTAAATCACTTGCGAGCAGTTCATCTGAGTCCGTTTGCGAAATCTCGGTTTCCTTTACCGTGAGACCAAGATCTTCTAATCCCTCGGTGACAATGTCCGCGATATCTTCGTTGTTACCAGTGATGGTGGCAAACACCACGTGTGCTTGAGTCATGGGCGCACTTCCTTCGATTTTTTCCTTAGTATAGCAGAAGCAGTGATAATTGTGAATTTAGAAAGGATGAGTACGATGGGAGCTGATGCAGTGACAGCGAAAGTCACCAAAGTGGTTGCGCAACAGCAAGCCGGGCGCTATAACGTTTATCTAGACGGTCAGTATGCCTTCCCGGTGAGTGAAGAAGTCCTAATTCAGTACCATGTATTTCAGGGACAGCAACTGACGCGCTCGTTAATTCAAACAATTCAATTGGCCGATCAACAGGCAAAACTGTACGCCAAAGCGGTTGACTTTATTTCGTATCAAAGTCGCACGGAGGCTGAAGTACGAACGAAACTAGCAACGTTAACTGATGATGAAGCGGCGATTGCTCAGGTGGTGGACCGGTTAAAACAGTTACAGTTGCTTGATGATCGCCAGTACGCGCAGCGGTATGTGCAGCAGGTGGTCTTGGCGGGGAAAAAGGGTCCCCAAGCGGCGCAACGGTACCTCCAACATAAAGGAATTGCGGAAGCTCTTGCCCAGACGGCGGTGGCGACCGATTATCCAGCCGACCAAGCGCTTAAAATTGCCATCCAGTTAGCGCAAAAGACGTTTGACCAAGCGCGACGTTACCCATATAATAAGAGAATTGAAAAGACTAAATTAGCACTGATGCGCAAGGGCTTTGCCTTTGCCACCATCGACGAGGCGCTCGCCGCAATTGACGATACGGTTGATGCAGATGACCAAGCCCGTTTGTTAGCACAAGCGGGGGAGAAAGCCTGGTATAAGTATCGCAAGCAACCGGGGCTTATCCGGGAACAAAAGGTCAAACAGGCCTTGGTACGGCGGGGCTTTGCCTTCGATGACATTGATCAGTTGATAGACGACATAAAGGGGCAGCAATGAAAACGAGCAACAGCAAACGCACACAGTTATTATTTTGGACCTTAGAAATTCTCCTAGTGGTGGCGATTATCTATGGATGTACCAAGATTGACTTCATGTTTCGACCAATCGGGGTCTTTATTTCCACCATCTTTGCCCCGTTGTTAATTGCCGGATTCCTCTATTACATGTTGAATCCAATTTTGGAATTATTAATGAAGATTCCCGTTTCAAAAACCAAGCGGATCAACCGGACGTGGGGAACCACACTCATCTTCGTGGTCTTTATCGGTCTGATTATTTTCATTTTTGTGTCTTTCTTACCCCGGTTAGTCGGACAAATTGCGAACATGGCGAGTCATATGCCCCAGTTTGCTGCGCATCAAGAGGAATCGCTCACGAAGCTTTCCAAGCACGGTTTTTTGAAAAACATTAACTGGGATCCCATTATTACGAAGGTCCAGAGTGAATATTCTTCATACCTGAAGAGTTTGTTGACCCACTTGTCCTCAAGTGCGGGGGACATCATTTCCATGGCGGCTAACATCGTGGTTACGATGATTACAGCCCCGATCATCCTCTTTTACATGTTAAAAGATGGAGACAAGTTCCTGCCTAGTATTGAAAAACTGTTTCCCGCGTTGTCAGAACGGCACCGGAAGCAAACAACGGCCTTATTAACTAAGATGAATCAAACCCTGTCCCACTACATTGGCGGTCAGGTGATTGAGTGTCTGTTTGTCGGGACCTTCACCACGATTGGGTACTTCTTAATCGGGCAAAAATATGCCTTGCTCCTCGGGGTCTTTGCCGGGTTCTGTAACTTGATTCCCTACGTGGGACCCTACATCGGGATTTTGCCCGCGCTCTTAGTGGCAATTACTGTGAGTCCCGCTCAGGCCTTCTGGACGATTGTGGTGGTCATTATCGTCCAACAAATTGATGGAAACTTTGTCTACCCGAACGTGATTGGGAAATCGCTCAACATCCACCCGTTAACGATCATTATTATTTTGCTAGCAGCCGGGCACATTGCCGGGTTGCTGGGGATGATTTTGGCGATTCCAATCTACGCGATTGTCAAAGTGATCATTAGTTTCTTTTACAACATTTGGCAACTTCAACACGAACAATAACCGAAAAATCCGGTCACCCGGATTTTTTTTATGCCGAGCTATTATATAATGAACGGAGGAGGAAGTTATGCAAAAACAACAATTACAACAAGAGGTGGATAAGCGCCGGACGTTCGCGATTATTTCCCACCCCGATGCGGGGAAAACGACGATTACCGAACAATTGCTGTTGTTTGGGGGGATTGTCCGCGAAGCCGGAACGGTCAAGGCCAAGAAGAGTGGCAACTTTGCAAAGTCCGACTGGATGGAAATCGAACAAAAACGGGGGATTTCCGTGACGAGTTCCGTGATGCAGTTTGATTACGATGATAAGCGGGTTAACATTCTGGATACGCCGGGACACGAGGATTTTTCTGAAGATACGTACCGGACGTTAATGGCGGTTGATTCGGCCGTGATGGTGATTGATGCGGCAAAGGGGATTGAGCCTCAAACGAAGAAACTGTTTCAAATCTGTAAGATGCGGGGGATTCCGATTTTTACGTTCATGAACAAGCTTGATCGGGATAGTCGCCCACCGATGGAGCTGGTCGATCAACTAGAAGAGGTCCTGGGGATTGAAGCGTACCCGATGAACTGGCCGATTGGCTCGGGACGAATTTTCAAGGGGTTATATGATCGTTACAACCACCGGGTTGAAAAGTTTCAACCGGAATCGGAAGGCCGGACCTTTATCCCGTTGGATGCTGATGGGCAGCTGGCCGAACCCAGCGAGTTGGCTGATGACGACATTTACTTAGAGGCCAAGGACGAAATGGATTTAATTACGGAAGCCGGGAACCAGTTTGACCGCGAGAAAATTGCGCACGGAGACCAAACGCCGGTCTTCTTTGGTTCGGCGCTGGTCAACTTTGGAGTCCAAACCTTCTTAGATGCTTATCTAAAGCTAGCTCCTGCTCCTGGCCCCCACGAAACCACGACGGGAGCAGAAGTTGCCCCGACTGATCCCGAATTTTCGGGGTTTGTCTTTAAGATTCAAGCTAATATGAACCCGCAACACCGGGATCGAATTGCGTTCGTACGGATTTGTTCTGGCGCCTTTGCCCGGGGAATGGACGTGACTTTGAGTCGAACCAACAAACCGATTCGGTTATCGAACGTGACTGAGTTTATGGCCAACACTAGAGAGAACGTGCAAACCGCCGTTGCTGGAGATATCATTGGCTTGTATGATACCGGAAACTTCCAGATTGGCGATACGATTTATACCGGCAAGCAAGCCTTGCAGTTTGAAAGCCTGCCTCAGTTTACGCCAGAGCTATTTATGCGGGTTTCGGCGAAAAACGTGATGAAGCAAAAGTCCTTTCACAAGGGGATTCAGCAGCTGGTGCAAGAAGGAGCGATCCAGCTCTATACCACTTATGATACTGGGCAATACATCTTAGGAGCGGTCGGCCAGTTGCAATTTGACGTCTTTCAGTTCCGGATGCAAAATGAGTACAATTCGGATGTCGTGATGGAGCCCCTCGGCCATAAAATTGCGCGTTGGATTGATCCCGACCAACTAGACGAAAAGATGTCGTCATCACGGAACATTTTGGTGAAGGACATTCACGGGGATCCCCTGTTTCTGTTTGAAAATCAATTTGCAGAACGTTGGTTCCAGAGCAAGTATCCGGACGTTAAGTTAACGGCCAAACTGTAAGCACCAAGGAGGTTAATTATGAAGCAGTTGTCAGCATGTACGAGTGTCTTAGTCGGAAAAGCGGCGAGCGTTGATGGGTCAACCATGATTGCGAGAAACGACGATACCTTTTTACCGTTGACCCCCCAACGATTTACGGTGGTGCCCGCTTACCAACAAGCGGGTCGCGAATGGCACTCGGGACAAAACGACCTGCGGATGCCGTTACCAGACACCGGTTATCGGTATCTCGCGACGCCCAACGCTGACGTAGACCGGGCTGGCGTCTACGCAGAAAGCGGATTTAATGAAAAGAACGTTGCGATGAGTGCCACGGAAAGTGTTTACGGAAATCCCCGGGCCCTCTCACACGATCCCTGGATCCCAAACGGGATTGCAGAGGATTCGTTGCAGTCGGTCGTCTTACCTTACATTGATACCGCGAAAGCTGGGGTTCAATACCTGGGAAACCTCCTAAAGCAGTATGGGTCTCCGGAAGGAAACGGGGTTTTATTTGCGGATGCCAATGAGGTTTGGTACATGGAGATTGTGACCGGACATCACTGGGTCGCCCAGCGCATCCCAGACGATTGTTATGCCGTTGTTGCCAACCAGGTTGCGATTCAAGAAGTTGACTTTGATGATTCCGACCAATTTCTGCATTCGGAGGGGATTGAGGAATTCGTTCGGCGCTACCATTTAAATCCAGCCGAGGACGGGTTTAACTTCCGGCAGATTTTTGGGACCAGTAACGAAAAGGACCGTCACTACAATACGCCCCGGGTTTGGTACGGACAAAAGTTATTTAACCCAGAAATTGAGCAATCCCCAGTTGCAAACGATTTGCCGTTCATTCGCAAGGCAAGTCGGAAGTTGACCGTGATGGACGTGGAAGCAGTATTGAGTTCGCACTATAACGAAACGGAGTATGATCCGTTGGGGAACGGGCCGAGTGAGTTAAAAACAAAGTTTCGGCCCGTTGCCATGAATCGGACCCAAAATTCACACGTGCTCCAAGTTCGCAACGATGCGGAAAATCCGCAGTGGGCCGCAATTATGTGGTTAAATTTTGGGGTACCGGCCTTTAGTCCCTACGTACCGTTTTTTGCGAACGTGGCCCGGACCCCGGCTAGTTACGATCAAACCCCGCTGACGATGGATGATCACAGCGCGTACTGGATGTATCGGAAGCTTTCGATGCTTGCGGAAACGCACTATCCACAGTTTATCCAAACGGTGCGGGACTTTAAGACGGAAGCCAACCAAATGTTTTTGACGCATCTAGAAAATACGATTTATCAGGCACGGCACCTAAGCGAAGCCCAAGTGCCAGCGTTTTTGGAGAGACAGAATCAGAGTTTAACGAACGAGATGTATGATCGGGTGCATCAACTGATGAATACGTTAATGGCAAAGGGGCTAACCCTCTCTAAACTGACGTATGATATGGATCGCAATCTATAAAAAAGACTTGTAGCAACGAACGGTTGCTGCAAGTCTTTTTTAATGGTTATTTATTTTCTGGCAGCCGGGTGGCGACGGTGGCTTGAATCCATTCGTTACCGCCAAGTGATAACCAGGTGTGTTCGTGCACTTGGACTTCTTTGAAGACCTTCCAAACGGAGCCGGCGGGCAGGGCCTCCGGATAGGGATTAGCAACGTGGGGCTTTGGATAGACCGCCGTGCGATGCTTAATCCGGACGCGATAGTAAACGGGTTGCACTAGCCGCCAATGTTCGTGGCGGTAGTAGGCGACTAAAGTTTGGGTGGTATCTGTAAAGTTTCCGTTCCGGTCTCCCGCTAGCAAGTGCAGTTGGTAGCCCGGGATGTGGGGAAGTTCGATGTGATAGGGTTCGTCCCGGTTCCCATCGATAAAGTGGGGGGCACCTAACAAGCGGTTTGTGTCGTAGTCAAAGCAATAAATCGCCACTGGGGCCGCTTTCGTGGGCGCATAAACTAACTGAACCACCTGGTTGAGACTGGTGACCCGGGTTGTAAGCCCGGTCAGGGTGATGAAGGTGTAGTTTGGAATAACCGGGATGTGAAGGGACAGATAGGCGCCGAGCCTGGTCTTCATGATTACTGCCGGGCGCAGGGTCTTGCCCTGGTTAGTAACGAATTGAACGAGTACCTCCGCTTCGCGCTCCGGGCGCGGGGGCTTTGATGGTTGGGGAGTGGGAACGGAACCGCTGGCAGGGGGCTCCGTTTCCGGATTCGGGGCCGGTGTGGGCTCAGGTTGATGTGGAGTTGCGGGTTTTGATTGAAATAGATTCTGCAAGAATTTGAACATTGGTTGAACTCCTTCCTCATGGCTTAATTTTAGCATGGAGGGGGAAAAAAGAAACCCCCCGCTACCAGAGCGAGGGGTTTTGAAGCGCTGCTTATTGTGCTGAAACGTGAAGCTGGTGTTGTTCATCAACGTCAGCTACCAATTTCTTAACATTAGGATGGTCTAACAGGTAACTAGCGGTCGGATCCTCAATTTGGTCTTGAATGACCCGCCGTAAGGGCCGAGCCCCCATGGCGGGATCGTAACCAAGTTCAACCAGTTGTTGCTTAGCCGGCTGGGTCACCGCTACGTTGATGCCAGCGGTTTGTAAGTTTTGGTTCATTTCATCGAGCATTAAATCAACAATCTGAAGCAGATTGGATTTTTGCAACTGGTTAAACTCGACGATGCCGTCAAACCGGTTCAGAAATTCGGGTTTGAAGTAGGCGCCTAACTTGTTGAGGACCGAGTGGGTCTTGCCGTGGGCGGCTGCCCCGAACCCCACGTTTGATTCTGCGTTTGAACCGGCGTTACTGGTCATGATGATGACCGTATCCTTAAAGGAAACCGTTCGTCCTTGCGAATCAGTTAAACGTCCGTCGTCAAGCACCTGTAAGAAGGTGTGTAAAACATCGGGATGGGCCTTTTCAATTTCATCGAAGAGGATCAGGCTGTACGGGTGGCGTCGGACCTTTTCGGTTAACTGACCAGCTTCATCGTATCCAACGTAGCCTGGTGCTGCTCCGATTAGCTTTGCTACGGATTGAGGTTCTCGGTATTCAGACATATCGAACCGAATCAAGGCCTCCTTAGAGCCGAAGAGTTGGTTTGCTAACTGCTTGGCCAACTCGGTTTTTCCCACTCCGGTTGGTCCAACGAACAGGAAGGATCCAATTGGACGGCCAGACTTATTAAAGCCAATCCGGTTCCGTTGAATGGCTTTGGCAACTTGGTTCACCGCCTCATTTTGGCCAATCACGTGTTCTTCAAGGTTGTGGTCCAGTTGTTTTAGTTGTGCCTTTTCTTGTTCCTCTAAGTCACCAACCGGGATGTCGGTAATTTCTTCAACCACCTGTTGCATGTCCTTTTCGGTGACCGTGTTGTTATTAGTGTTGTAGTTACGTGCCCCTTTGTCCCGCTGGGCTTCTAGTTGTTTTTCCTGGTCACGGTAGAAAGCAGCTTGTTCATAATCTTCCTTGTGGAGGGCCGCTTCCTTGTGGCGTTCGGCCTGGGCAATCTCTTTTTCAATGGCCTTCGGATCGATAATGTTAAGGGTCAGGTTCTTTCGGGACCCAGTCTCGTCGAGTAAATCGATGGCCTTATCCGGAAGATACCGGTCATTGATGTACCGGTTCGAAAGGTTAACCGCTGCTTCAATTGCTTGATCCGTGTAGTGAACGAGGTGATAGTCCTCGTAGTTCTTTTGTAAGCCCTTCAAAATTTTTACGGTTTGCTCTGGACTCGGTTCGTTCACCATGATGGGCTGGAACCGGCGTGCCAATGCCGAATCCTTTTCAATGTCACGGTATTCTTTCAGGGTTGTGGAACCAATTAACTGGAAGTCTCCCCGGGCCAGTGATGGTTTTAACACGTTTCCGGCATCGAGACCGCCTTCAGAATTGCCGGCGCCCATGATTTCGTGAATTTCATCAATGAAGAGGATGATGTTTGGATCAGCCTTAACTTCTTTAATGAGTTGTTGCATCTTCTTTTCAAATTGACCCCGAATCCCAGTTCCTTGAATGATTGAAACCATGTCAATTTGAATGATCCGTTTGCTTTGTAATTTTTGGGGGACCGTTCCATCAGCAATTTTTTGCGCGAGTCCTTCAACAATCGCCGTTTTTCCGACGCCGGCTTCCCCAATTAACACGGGGTTATTTTTGGACCGGCGGTTTAAAACTTCGATTGCCCGTGCCGTTTGCTCGTCTCTTCCAATGACGGGATCGAGGTTTCCCGTCCGCGCTAGTTTGGTTAAATCGGTTCCGTAAGTTGCTAAAATTCCTTTTTGACCGTGGTTGCCGTTAGAACCTTGTGTTCCGGCAGCCCCGTTTTGATTGTTTCCTTGCATGGAGCGAATTAAATCGTCTAGATTTCCAAATCCGTATGCACCTTGTTGTCCTTCCATTGGTACAACCTCCTTTATGGTTCTGGTCTTTTTGACCTTTGTTGACTAATTCCGTGTGATTATTATTATACTCACCTCAAAGCGGGTTTCAAGTAATTACACTGCTCCCCTTTGCAACGTGATTTATGATAGAATGAATGAGAAGAACAGAAAGGAAGCGAAGCCAATGGAACCAACCAAGGAAGCGTTTACCGCCCAACTAGAACAGCTGCAAAATGGGGATCTCCAGGAATTGACCGTGCAACCTGATCAGTTTTTTATCTTTCAACAGGCGTTTATGGATTATCCCACGCGGAAACGGGTGGTTGGGACCGCCCAAGAAAATGGCGTGGTTGTTTATCACTATGCTAGTGCTAACTAATCACGGGAACGAGGGCGCAAACGCTTGTATTTTGATGAATATATTGGTAGGCTTAGACTATAAATATGGTTACAAAGGGGTGCGTTGATATGGAAAAACGTCAATTTAAGATCACTGCGGAAACTGGGATTCATGCTCGTCCAGCCACTTTTTTGGTTCAAACGGCTAGTAAGTTTGATTCAAACATTACGTTGGAATACGAAGACAAGACGGTTAACTTAAAGTCAATCATGGGAGTGATGTCACTCGGAGTCGGCCAAAATGCGGTTATTACAATTACGGCTGATGGTGATGATGCAAAGGATGCCCTAGAAGCAATTGCTAAGACCATGAAGGATGAAGGCTTAATCGAATAGTAGTCGATTGGGGGTTAAAAGAGTTGCTACGGCAACTCTTTTTCTTTACCGGTATGATTTGCAAAGGATGGGCGAAACCAATATAATTCTAGTTGTTTATCGTCATTTGGAAAGGGTGGACCGGCAGTTGAAGATCGGCTTATTTACAGATACATATTTCCCGCAAGTAAGTGGGGTAGCAACTTCCATTAAAACGCTGCGAGAGGAATTGGAACGGCGTGGGCATCAGGTCTACATTTTCACGACTACGGATCCAAACGCAAACGAAGACCAAGAAGCAGGCATTTACCGATTTTCTAGCATTCCCTTTATTTCGTTTACAGAACGGCGTATTGCGGTTCGGGGCCTATTTCAGGCCACTCAAATTGCGAAGAAGTTAGGGCTGGATTTGGTGCATACCCAAACTGAATTTTCGATGGGAATGATTGGGAAGTTTGTGGCCCGGAATTTAAACCTTCCCTGTTTGCACACCTATCACACGATGTATGAGGATTATCTGCATTACGTGGCGAACGGGCGGTTGTTAAAGCCAATTCATGTGAAGGAAGGAACGCTAGCGTTTTGTCATCACTTGGACGGAATCGTGGCCCCCAGTAAACGGGTGCTCGATAAGTTAACGGACTACGGGGTCAAAAGCCCCATTCGGATTATTCCGACGGGAGTTGACTTACAACACTACGAGGCGGCTACAACCGGAGACGTGCGTGCTGAGTTGGGCTTAACTGCTGACCAACCTGTGTTGCTATCCCTGAGTCGGTTAGCCTACGAAAAGGACGTTGACACCCTAATTGATCAGATGCCGACGATTTTAGAGGCCGTTTCTAACGCGCACTTGGTGATTGTTGGGGACGGACCCGCGGCGGATGATTTACATGCCGAGGTGGCTCGCTTAGGGTTGCAAGCCCACGTGACCTTCACGGGCGAAATTAATAACCAGAATGTAAATGCGTACTATAAAATGGCCGATTTGTTTGTTTCCACCTCAAACTCAGAATCACAGGGATTGACGTACATTGAAGCGATGGCGGCTGATACCAAGGTGGTTGTAGCGTCCAGCCCGTATACGGATGATTTAATCAATGACCCCTCCCTGGGCAAAACCTTTACAACGTTGTCGGAATTTAGTGCTGACGTGATTGATTACTTACAACACCCGGCTGCCTTTCCTGACAAACCAGAATTGCGCCAGCAAAAGCTGCATGACATCTCGGCTGCTTACTTTGTTGATCAGGTGAGCGCCTTTTACCAGGATGCGGTTTCCCGCTACGTGGCGACGGAAAATAAGGAGTGATATGGTCATGCTGAAAATTGATATGTTTTCAACGGCGACAAAGGTCAAAGGTCAGGGAGTGGGGAGCGCGTATACCGAACTAATTCGGTTGTTAAAAACCCATTTTCCCAACGAATTTGCAATTGAAATTAATCGTTATAACCAGGCAGACATCAGTCATTACCATACGATTAATCCAACCTTTTATCTGTCGACCTTTAGCCATAAACGCGGCCGCAAGATTGGTTATGTGCACTTTCTGCCGGAAACTTTAGAAGAAAGTTTGAAGCTGCCGGTTGGACTAAAACAGTTATTTTACCGGTATGTAATTGCGTTTTACCGGCGCATGGATCAAATTGTCGTGGTCAATCCGACCTTTATTCCGGAGCTCGAAAAATACGGAATCCCCAAAGACCGGATTACCTACATTCCGAACTTTGTAAGTAAGAATGAGTTTCACCCGGTTCCAACGACGGAAAAGCACCGCTTGCGAACACGATACGATTATTCGGAACGGTTTACGGTAGTTTGTACGGGACAAGTGCAGACCCGCAAGGGCGTTTTCGACTTTGCTAAACTAGCGCAAGCTAATCCGGACTACCAGTTTATCTGGGTCGGGGGTTTTTCATTTGGTAGCATGACCGCCGGGTACAGTGAACTGAAACACCTGGTGGAAAATCCGCCCGCTAATTTGAGTTTCCCGGGGATTGTGGAACGGGAGCACCTGGTGGATTACTATAATTTGGCGGATGTGTTCTTGCTCCCGTCATATAACGAATTGTTTCCAATGTCAGTTTTGGAGGCTTTTTCGTGTGGGTTGCCAGTTATTTTGCGTGATCTACCGTTGTACCAACAAATTATTGCGGGGTACTATGCCCCTGCCCAGACCGGAACGCAGATGAACGACTGGTTGCACCGGTTGGCCACGGACCCAATGGAGTGGGAACGGTTTCATCAAAAAGCAGTGGCGGCGTCTGACCGTTATTCAGAAGACCACTTAGCGCACATTTGGCATGATTTTTATCTGCAGCAAGCGCAGCTTGAGAATGCGAAAGGAAAATCCCATGTCGAGAAGTAATAAAATTTCACTCCTGATCATGCTTGCCATTGGTGTATTGATTTCTTGGTACGCAGTGCGTGACATTCAATTCAGCGTTTTAATTCATGATCTCTCATCAATTAATCCTGGGTGGTTGTTAGTAGCGCTCGGATGTATTTTGCTCTACTTTTTCTTGGAGGCGGTGGTAACCTACGTTCTCGTGAAAAGTAGTACCCCGAACTTTTCGTTTCGCAATGCGATTCGGGTCCCCTTGGTAGAACAACTCTTTAACGGCATTACGCCGTTTTCTTCTGGCGGACAACCGGCGCAGCTGGTAGTGCTCTTACAAGCCGGCGTGGATGGAGGTAAAGCTAGTTCCGCTTTACTGATGAAGTTCGTGATTTATCAAGCCATGATTGTGCTGAACTTTGTCATCAGTCTGCTCATTGGTTTTCACTACCTGATCGACACGGTGCACTCGTTGGCAATCTTTGTGTTGTTTGGATTTTTAATCCACTTGGTGGTGATTGTTGGCCTGTTAATGATTATGTACTGGTATTCAATGACCAAAAGGGTGATTAACTGGTGTTTTAAAATCGTTAGCTGGTTTGTAAGCGAACAAAAGTACCGGTCCTGGAAGCAAACGTTAAACGAAAAAATTGATAATTTTCACCATGAAAGTGTGCGGATCGCCCACGAATGGAAGTTGATGGGGAAGGTTTGTGGAATAACCTTTCTCCAGCTGGTCTTTTATTACCTAATTCCTTACTTTGTGATGCTCGCGTTGGGCTATTACAATGCAAACGTGGTGATGGTAACCAGTTTAGACGTTCTGATTTTCCTAGTGATTTCGATCTTTCCAATTCCCGGTGGGGCTGGGGGCGCTGAATATAGCTTTGAAAAGTTGTTTGGCAGTTATATCCACAGTTCCAGTAAGCTGGCGCTCGCCATGATTCTGTGGCGCTTATTGACTTATTATTTAGGGTTAGTCTTAGGACTCGTAGCGTTGATTGTTAAGCCGAAACCGGCCAAAGTTAAACATGATTAAGCGGAAAAAATGGAGGAAACAAGCATGACTGCTTTTTTGAAACGAATCCGCCAATTTTTTAATACAACGATTGGGTTTTACTGCCTGGTTGTATTTCTTTTTTGGCTAAAAACCTATTATTGCTATAAGACGGACTTTACGTTGGGGGTTTCCGGCGGGATGCAAGAATTCTTGCTGGCCGTCAATCCCATCCCGTCAGCAATGTTGCTGTTTGGAATTGCCCTGTATTTTCGGGGCAAGCTCTCCTACTGGTTGATGCTGATTATCGACTTTTTACAGTCAACGTGGATTTTTGCAAACATTCTGTACTACCGTGAGTTTTCCGACTTCTTATCGATGGGGATTATTCAAGGGACGGGCAACGTCCAGAATAATTTGGGCAAGAGTTTTTTAGAAATTTTGAAACCCACTGACTTCATTGTGTACGTTGACATCGTGATTTTGATTCTGTTGTTGCTCTTCCGGGTCATTAAAATTAGTAAAAAGCCCCTCAAATTGCGATACGCCGTGGGGATTACCATTTTGTCATTGGTGCTAATGTTTGCAGAATACAACGTGGCAAATGCCGACCGGTCGGGTTTATTAACTCGGACCTTTGATAATAACTACATCGTTAAATACCTCGGTTTGAACGAGTATGCGGCCTTTAGCGCTTACCAAACGCACCAAGAGTCAACGACTAGATCGAAGGCGAAGGCGGCTGATTTAAAGAGCGTACAAAAGTTTGTAAAGAATAACTATGCTAGCCCTAACGTTAGTTACTACGGTAAGGAAAAGGGGAAGAACGTCTTCATCATTCACCTGGAAAGTTTCCAGCAGTTTTTAATTGATTATAAGGTGAATGGCAAGGAAGTAACCCCCAACATCAACAAGTTTTATCACGATCAGCACACCTTGTCGTTTGATAATTTTTACCACCAGGTGGCCCAGGGAAAGACTTCTGATGCCGAGATGATGTTAGAAAATTCATTGTACGGATTACCCCAGGGTTCGGCAATGGTTACCTATGGGGGTCAGAATACCTACCAGGCAGCGCCGTCAATTCTAGACCAAAAGGGATACACAACGGCAGCCTTTCACGGGGATGTTCCGACCTTTTGGAACCGGAATAATACCTATAAATCATGGGGATACGATTACTTCTTTAGTGAAGCTTACTATCAAAACAAGCCGAACTACAACATTGGATACGGAATGAAGGATAAAATCTTCTTCAAACAAAGTATTCCGTACATTCAGCAACTCCCACAACCATTTTATGCGAAGTTAATTACCCTCACGAACCACTATCCGTATGAAATTGATAAACAAAACACGGATTTCCCCGCCACAACGACGGGAGATAGTACCGTGGATCCTTACGTTCAAACCGCGCACTACTTGGATCAAGCGTTTGGGGAGTTTGAAGCCTACTTGCAAAAGAGTGGCTTGGCTAAGAATAGTGTAGTGGTTCTGTATGGGGACCACTACGGAATCTCTAATAACCACCGCCCAGCGATTGCTAAGCTTCTGAACAAGAAGAGTGTGAATAAGTATGACCTGGCAAAGTTCCAAAAGGTGCCGTTTATGATTAACGGTGCAAACATTCAAGGGGGCCTTGACCATACCTACGGCGGAGAGATTGATGTCTTACCAACCTTGTTGCACCTATTAGGGGTTAACAACCAGAACATGATCCAATTTGGTCAAGATTTAACCAGTAAGGATAATAACCAGATTGTGCCCTTCCGAAATGGGGACTTTGTCAGCCCGAAGTACACTAAGGTTGGCTCAACCGTTTATGACACCAAAACGGGAACGGAATTACGACCGAATGGGGAACAGCAACGCGAAATTGCCAAGATGCAAGCCTATGTAAATGGCGCTTTATCAAACTCAGATAAGGTTGTTTATGGTGACTTATTACGGTTCCACAAAATTAAGGGCTATCATGATGTCAATAAGAAGTCCTTTAATTACAGTAAGAAACCAGCATTAAAGAAGCTAAAACAAACTGATGAGAAAGAGAAGACCGATTTAGTTGATCAAAACGGTGGTAAATCGACTGTGTCTGATTTTCAAACGGACGCACCAGAGCTTAAATAATTAGGCTTCAGACCTGCTTTAACTAGCGGGTCTTTTTTTATTGAAAAGTATTGACGAACCTTAGGGAAGTTGATATGATTATTCATGTCGTTAAGGGCGGTCATCTGTTAGTTCCAAACGAGTTGAAAAAACAGTTGACTTTTAAACTTAATCGTTGTATGATAATAAAGTTGTCAAGTGATTGACGACGGAGTAGTTCTTTGAAAACTGAACAAGATTTTGATTACAAAAGTGTAAGGAATTTTTAAACGTGAGTTTAAAAATTAAACAATTGCGAAGTCAATTCGCTTAAAGTAACAAATCAAGGAGAGCTAGTAAAGTTCTCATTTAAAATGAGAGTTTGATCCTGGCTCAGGACGAACGTTGGCGGCGTGCCTAATACATGCAAGTCGAACGCGGTCTCCTAATTGACAAACCGTGCTTGCACGGGTTGGATTTTAGATCGGACCGAGTGGCGAACTGGTGAGTAACACGTGGGTAACCTGCCCAGAAGTAGGGGATAACACCTGGAAACAGATGCTAATACCGTATAACAACTAAAACCACATGGTTTTAGTTTGAAAGCTGGCCTTGGCGCTAGTGCTTTTGGATGGACCCGCGGCGTATTAGCTAGTTGGTGAGATAATAGCTCACCAAGGCGATGATACGTAGCAGACCTGAGAGGGTAATCTGCCACAATGGGACTGAGACACGGCCCATACTCCTACGGGAGGCAGCAGTAGGGAATCTTCCACAATGGACGCAAGTCTGATGGAGCAACGCCGCGTGAGTGAAGAAGGGTTTCGGCTCGTAAAACTCTGTTGTTAGAGAAGAACGACTGTGAGAGCAACTGCTCACGGCGTGACGGTATCTAACCAGAAAGTCACGGCTAACTACGTGCCAGCAGCCGCGGTAATACGTAGGTGGCAAACGTTGTCCGGATTTATTGGGCGTAAAGCGAGCGCAGGCGGTTTTTTAAGTCTGATGTGAAAGCCTTCGGCTTAACCGAAGAAGTGCATCGGAAACTGGGAAACTTGAGTGCAGAAGAGGACAGTGGAACTTCATGTGTAGCGGTGAAATGCGTAGATATATGAAGGAACACCAGTGGCGAAGGCGGCTGTCTAGTCTGCATCTGACGCTGAGGCTCGAAAGCATGGGTAGCAAACAGGATTAGATACCCTGGTAGTCCATGCCGTAAACGATGAATGCTAGGTGTTGGGAGGTTTCCGCCTCTCAGTGCCGGAGCTAACGCATTAAGCATTCCGCCTGGGGAGTACGACCGCAAGGTTGAAACTCAAAGGAATTGACGGGGACCCGCACAAGCGGTGGAGCATGTGGTTTAATTCGATGCTACGCGAAGAACCTTACCAGGTCTTGACATCTTCTGTTAGCCTAAGAGATTAGGTGTCCCCTTCGGGGGCAGAATGACAGGTGGTGCATGGTTGTCGTCAGCTCGTGTCGTGAGATGTTGGGTTAAGTCCCGCAACGAGCGCAACCCTTGTCTTTAGTTGCCAGCATTCAGTTGGGCACTCTAGAGAGACTGCCGGTGATAAACCGGAGGAAGGTGGGGATGACGTCAAATCATCATGCCCCTTATGACCTGGGCTACACACGTGCTACAATGGACGGTACAACGAGTTGCGAAACCGCGAGGTCAAGCTAATCTCTTAAAGCCGTTCTCAGTTCGGATTGCAGGCTGCAACTCGCCTGCATGAAGTTGGAATCGCTAGTAATCGTGGATCAGCATGCCACGGTGAATACGTTCCCGGGTCTTGTACACACCGCCCGTCACACCATGAGAGTTTGTAACACCCAAAGTCGGTTGGATAACCGTTAGGAGTCCGCCGCCTAAGGTGGGACAGATGATTAGGGTGAAGTCGTAACAAGGTAGCCGTAGGAGAACCTGCGGCTGGATCACCTCCTTTCTAAGGAATAATACGGAACCTTACACCGATCAAAGTCTTGTTTAGTTTTGAGAGGATTACTCTCACATGATATTCGCGCTTTTTGGGCCTATAGCTCAGCTGGTTTAGAGCGCACGCCTGATAAGCGTGAGGTCGGTGGTTCGAGTCCACTTAGGCCCATCGCCGACGGGTTCGGCATTACAATTTAACCTTTTGGGGAATTAGCTCAGCTGGGAGAGCACCTGCTTTGCAAGCAGGAGGTCAGCGGTTCGATCCCGCTATTCTCCATTGGTACTGATTTTAGTACCACTTGGTTCTTTGAAAACTAGATAATATTATTTTCTGTAAGAATTATATTGTTAATATAATTTCAACCGAGAACAACCATTGTGTAATTTGAGTTTTTTAATGTGTTTGATCGCTAAACTCAATGATTTATAATCCTACGGATTATAGGTTAAGTTAAGAAGGGCGCATGGTGAATGCCTTGGTACTAGGAGCCGATGAAGGACGGAACTAACACCGATATGCTTCGGGGAGCTGTAAGTAAGCTGTGATCCGGAGATTTCCGAATGAGGAAACTCGATTAGTGTCATGACTAATCACTGCGTAGTGAATTCATAGCTGCGGAGAGGTAGACGTGGGGAACTGAAACATCTAAGTACCCACAGGAAGATAAAGAAATTTCGATTCCCATAGTAGCGGCGAGCGAACTGGGAATAGCCCAAACCGAACCTTCGTGGTTCGGGGTTGTAGGACTGAACATTTGAGTTACAAAAGAATTTGATAGCTGAAGCAGTTGGGAAGCTGCACCAAAGAGAGTGATAGTCTCGTAAGCGAAATTGAATTCCCTCAGTTCAGGATCCTGAGTACGGCGCCACACGTGAAACGGCGTCGGAATCCGGGAGGACCATCTCCCAAGGCTAAATACTCCCTAGTGACCGATAGTGAACCAGTACCGTGAGGGAAAGGTGAAAAGCACCCCGGAAGGGGAGTGAAATAGTTCCTGCAACCATGTGCCTACAAGCAGTTAGAGCCCGTTTATGGGTGATAGCGTGCCTCTTGTAGAATGAACCGGCGAGTTACAGTTGCATGCAAGGTTAAGCCGAAGAAGCGGAGCCGTAGCGAAAGCGAGTCTTAAGCGGGCGAATTAGTATGTTGCCGTAGACCCGAAACCAGGTGATCTATCCATGTCCAGGATGAAAGTGCGGTAATACGCACCGGAGGTCCGAACCCGTGTACGTTGAAAAGTGCTGGGATGAGGTGTGGATAGCGGTGAAATTCCAAACGAACTTGGAGATAGCTGGTTCTCTCCGAAATAGCTTTAGGGCTAGCCTCGGAATTAGAATCATGGAGGTAGAGCCACTGTTTGAGCGAGGGGTCCGTCTTGGATTACTGAGTTCAGATAAACTCCGAATACCATTGATTTATGTCCGGGAGTCAGACGATGAGTGATAAGATCCATCGTCGAAAGGGGAACAGCCCAGACCGCCAGTTAAGGTCCCTAAATAGATGCTAAGTGGAAAAGGAAGTGGAGTTGCTTAGACAACTAGGATGTTGGCTCAGAAGCAGCCACCATTTAAAGAGTGCGTAATAGCTCACTAGTCGAGTGATTCTGCGCCGAAAATTTACCGGGGCTAAGCATCTTACCGAGACTGCGGACGCAACTACGTTGCGTGATAGGAGAGCGTTCTAAGGGCGATGAAGGCAGACCGGAAGGACTGTTGGAGCGCTTAGAAGTGAGAATGCCGGTATGAGTAGCGAAAGATCAGTGAGAATCTGATCCACCGAATGACTAAGGTTTCCTGGGGAAGGCTCGTCCTCCCAGGGTTAGTCGGGACCTAAGCCGAGGCTGAGAAGCGTAGGCGATGGATAACAGGTTGAGATTCCTGTACTAGTTAATTATGTTGGAACGATGGAGGGACGCAGAAGGCTAGGTTTAGCATACGATTGGAAAGGTATGTTCAAATCGTAAGTCAGGTGAGGAGTGAAATGCTTCTGACCGGGTTGACAAGCGATGATGAGGATCGAAATTAAAGTAGAGAAGGAACCGATGTCACGCTGCCGAGAAAAGCTTCTAGTTAGTAATTAACTACCCGTACCGCAAACCGACACAGGTAGTCGAGGAGAGTATCCTCAGGTGAGCGAGAGAACTCTCGTTAAGGAACTCGGCAAAATGACCCCGTAACTTCGGAAGAAGGGGTGCTGACCGTCAGGTCAGCCGCAGTGAAGAGACTCAAACGACTGTTTATCAAAAACACAGGTTTATGCAAAATCGTAAGATGAAGTATATGGGCTGACGCCTGCCCGGTGCTGGAAGGTTAAGTGGAAAGGTTAGCTTCGGCGACGCCTCGAAATGAAGCCCCAGTAAACGGCGGCCGTAACTATAACGGTCCTAAGGTAGCGAAATTCCTTGTCGGGTAAGTTCCGACCCGCACGAAAGGCGTAACGATTTGAGTACTGTCTCAACGAGAGACTCGGTGAAATTAAGATACCTGTGAAGAAGCAGGTTACCCGCGACAGGACGGAAAGACCCCATGGAGCTTTACTGTAGCTTGATATTGGGTGTTTACATAGCTTGTACAGGATAGGTAGGAGCCATTGAAACCGGGACGCTAGTCTCGGTGGAGGCACCCGTGGGATACTACCCTGGCTATGTGAACACTCTAACCCTGAGCACTTAGCGTGCTCGGAGACAGTGTCTGGTTGGCAGTTTGACTGGGGCGGTCGCCTCCTAAATAGTAACGGAGGCGCTCAAAGGTTTGCTTAGAATGGTTGGAAATCATTCTGTAAGTGTAAAGGCAGAAGCAAGCTTGACTGCGAGACTGACTAGTCGAGCAGGGACGAAAGTCGGACTTAGTGATCCGGTGGTACCGTATGGAAGGGCCATCGCTCAACGGATAAAAGCTACCCTGGGGATAACAGGCTTATCTCCCCCAAGAGTTCACATCGACGGGGAGGTTTGGCACCTCGATGTCGGCTCATCGCATCCTGGGGCTGTAGTTGGTCCCAAGGGTTGGGCTGTTCGCCCATTAAAGCGGTACGCGAGCTGGGTTCAGAACGTCGTGAGACAGTTCGGTCCCTATCCGTCGCGGGCGCAGGAAATTTGCGAGGAGCTGTCCCTAGTACGAGAGGACCGGGATGGACATACCGCTGGTGTATCAGTTGCGCCGCCCGGCGCATTGCTGAGTAGCTATGTATGGATGAGATAAACGCTGAAAGCATCTAAGTGTGAAACTCGCCTCAAGATGAGATTTCCCATTCCTATATGGAAGTAAGACTCCTGAAAGATGATCAGGTCGATAGGTTAGAAGTGGAAGCGTAGTGATACGTGAAGCGGACTAATACTAATCAGTCGAGGACTTAACCAAAGAAGTGCAATGGTGACTCAGCAGGAAATAATATTAGCTAGTTTTGAGGGAACGAAGTTCACTCAGTCGTGTGGTGGCGATAGCCTAAAGGATACACCTGTTCCCATGCCGAACACAGTAGTTAAGCTTTAGCACGCCAAAAGTAGTTGGGGGATCGCCCCCTGCGAGGATAGGACGTTGCCACGCGGTTTTGGAAGATTAGCTCAGCTGGGAGAGCATCTGCCTTACAAGCAGGAGGTCACAGGTTCGATCCCTGTATCTTCCATATTGAGCCGTTAGCTCAGTCGGTAGAGCATCTGACTTTTAATCAGAGGGTCGGCAGTTCGAACCTGCCACGGCTCATTATTTTAATAGTTATGCATATGCCGACTTAGCTCAGTTGGCAGAGCACCTGTCTTGTAAACAGGGGGTCGGAGGTTCGAATCCTCTAGTCGGCATTATGCGGAAGTAGTTCAGTGGTAGAACGCCACCTTGCCATGGTGGAGGTCGCGGGTTCGAATCCCGTCTTCCGCTTTGTACCACCTTTTGCCGGGGTGGCGGAATTGGCAGACGCACAGGACTTAAAATCCTGCGGTCAGTAATGACCGTACCGGTTCGATCCCGGTCCTCGGCATTTATGCACCTATAGCGCAATTGGATAGAGTGTCTGACTACGAATCAGAAGGTTGCAGGTTCGACTCCTGCTAGGTGCATTTTTCGGGAAGTAGCTCAGCTTGGTAGAGCACCTGGTTTGGGACCAGGGGGTCGCAGGTTCGAATCCTGTCTTCCCGATTAGATATTTTAATATCTATTTTAGGTAATGATTACCTATCAATCGCGGTGTAGCTCAGCTGGCTAGAGCGTTCGGTTCATACCCGAGAGGTCGGGGGTTCGATTCCCTCCGCCGCGATTAGGTCTTGGATCTTTAGCTCAGTTGGTTTAGAGCAGACGGCTCATAACCGTCCGGTCGTAGGTTCGAGTCCTACAAGATCCATTGGTCAAGATTAACTTGACGGCCGTATTTTTCGTGTGTTATAATTGCTTTTGTTTGATGGAGGATTACCCAAGTCTGGCTGAAGGGAACGGTCTTGAAAACCGTCAGGCGAGTCAAATCGCGCGAGAGTTCGAATCTCTCATCCTCCTTTTTAATTATCGCGGGGTAGAGCAGTCTGGTAGCTCGTCGGGCTCATAACCCGGAGGTCGTTGGTTCAAATCCAGCCCCCGCAATTTTGGTCCGTTGGTCCAGTCGGTTTAAGACGCCTGCCTGTCACGCAGGAGATCACGAGTTCGAGTCTCGTACGGACCGCTTACCATGGCTCGGTAGCTCAGTTGGTAGAGCAACGGATTGAAGCTCCGTGTGTCGGCAGTTCGATTCTGTCCCGCGCCACTTGTTTCATTATTTTAATATGTTATGCGGGTGTAGTTTAGTGGTAAAACCATAGCCTTCCAAGCTATTGTCGCGAGTTCGATTCTCGTCACCCGCTTTTGTTTTGGGCCTATAGCTCAGCTGGTTTAGAGCGCACGCCTGATAAGCGTGAGGTCGGTGGTTCGAGTCCACTTAGGCCCATATGGAGAAGTACTCAAGTGGCTGAAGAGGCGCCCCTGCTAAGGGTGTAGGTCGCGTAAGCGGCGCGAGAGTTCGAATCTCTCCTTCTCCGTTTTTTATGACCCGTTGGTCAAGTGGTTAAGACACTGCCCTTTCACGGCAGTAACATGGGTTCGAATCCCGTACGGGTCATTTTTTTAATTATCGCGGGGTAGAGCAGTCTGGTAGCTCGTCGGGCTCATAACCCGGAGGTCGTTGGTTCAAATCCAGCCCCCGCAATTTTGGTCCGTTGGTCCAGTCGGTTTAAGACGCCTGCCTGTCACGCAGGAGATCACGAGTTCGAGTCTCGTACGGACCGTCCAAAAAGAGAGATGAATTACTTCATCTCTCTTTTTTATGCTTTTGGTTGAAACCGTTGGTACCCGACTTCGTGATAGTCGGCTCCAAGATCGTTTTTAAAGTTATCGTAGGCAATGAACGCATTTTGGGTACCATCTTCCCATTGAAGACAATCATAATGATCGTTCCATAGGGTTAACAGAATTCGGCTATCACTGTTATTAGCAGCAGTGAGGTAGTAGACCCCTGTTAGTCCCTTGGGGGTAGCTGGGTTACTCATAAAGTTACTGACCTGGGCATCAAGCACCTGACGTTGCTCCTTTCCTGGGTTAACTTCGATGTAGTCAATGTAGTGAGTCCAGTCATCGGTCCCTGCATGGGCATTTACCCGGTACACCACGGGGGAAGTAAAGATCGAATCTAATCCAGAATAATCAACTAGCTGCATTCCGTGAGCGTTTCCAGCTGCTGAAAAAAGTGCCAAGTTTCGTTCGGGATACTTGTACATAATCTGTTCTAGAATGGCCTGGGAACCAAAGGTAACAGAAATTTGTGAAATCATCATAATCCTCCAATCATTTAATTACTTTTAGTTTAGAATAAAGTAGGTTAAGTTAAAAGGGAAAAGAATTTTAAGTGAGGATGAAATAATGAAATTAACGGTTTTAGGTTATTATGGTGGCTATCCATTTGACCACACGGCAACGAGTGGGTACTTGTTACAAGCCGGGGAGTTTAACCTGTTGTTGGATTGTGGAAGTGGGGTCTTGCTAGCGTTAGAGGACGTCTTAGATCCGCTGAAACTTGATGCGGTGCTATTATCCCATTACCACGCCGATCACGTTGCTGACGTAGGAGTTTTACAATATGACTGGCAGCTTCACTCTGAACGGTATCATACTGATCTGCTCCCAATTTACGGTCATTCGTTAGACCAGACGGCGTTTGCAGCCCTTGATTGGCCCGGTGCCACCGAAAAGCATGCCTTTCAGCCGGATCAAAAGAATGAACTTGGGCCATTTGAACTTACATTTTTACGGACCGAACATCCAGTGCCGGCCTTTGCGGTTCGAATCAAAGAACGTGACACAGGAAAAGTTTTGGTTTATACTGCTGACTCAAAGGATTTTCCAGCCCTCGGGGACTTTGCTCGTGGTGCCGATTTATTAATCGCTGACACCAATTTTTTTGCCGATCACACGGGTACCATGTGGCATATGACTACCACCCAAGTTGGGAAATTAGCCCTAAATGCGCAGGTTCATGACCTGTTGATTAGTCATTTACCCCAATCAACAGATCGGGACCGTTTGCAACGGGAGACCATGGCGGCCAGTCACAATCAAATTCCGGTACACCTACCAGAAACTGGTTTAGTCATTAATATTTAAATTAGTAAAGAGGGATCGTTTTGAAATTTGAAAAAACAAATGAAAATACGATTAAAGTTTGGGTAACCAATCAGGACCTGAAGGATCGGGACGTTAATTTACTGGAATTAATGGACAATCAAGCGGAAGTCGAACAATTTTTCTACCAAATCCTTGAAGAAGTTGACGTGGACCATGAATTTCAAAATAACGATTTAGTGTCGTTTCAGGTATTGCCAGCCCACAATGGGTTTGAAATGATCATCAGTAAGGACGACCGCTTGGTTTCCAAACTGACGGAAGCAAACGTTAACTTTGCGTCTGATGAATCGAAGGAGAAATTTGAAAAGCTCAAGGAAAAACATCCTGCTGTGGATGTTTTTGACACGGACAATTTGACCCGTGTCGTTCCAGTTGAGTTTGCCAGTTTTGAAGATTTACTTAGTGGAATTCATGCGGTCAAGCAGCCCCTGCAAATTCATGGGGTTACCGTGACCACGTCCCTGTATAAACAGGACGCCCGGTATTACTTAGTCTTGCATTATCAAATTTTGCCGGACAACGTGGCGCCCAGTTGGGATGAGATTAAAGTTCAACTGGAGGCCATTGACGATCAACTCAGTTTGTTTTATGAATTCGGAAAATTAAGTCCGGTAGGTGCTGACCAGCTGGAGCAAGCGGCAACTCCCATTATTCAACAACGGGCGGTTAGTACCTTAACTAAATATTTTCAGTAAGGAATCAGGTCTGGGATTCCTTTTTTCGTACCTTAACTAAGGGTGCTGATTGTGTTAATTGCGTTGCAAAATGGTCACCGGGTCTTAGCGACCCAAGCTGCATCAGGGTCTAACTATGTCTGTCCAGGGTGTCAGACCCCGGTAATTTTAAAGCGGGGTCGGATTAAAATCGCTCACTTTGCCCATCGGACAGGCCAGGCTTGTTCTGGTGGGGCTCCAGAGACGTTCGAACACCTGCAGGGCAAGCTCTTCTTGTGGCACCAAGGCGGTCGTTGTACCAGGGCAGTGCTGGAATGGTATTTACCGACCATCAAACAGCGTCCGGACGTGTTCTTGTCGCCCGGCAACGCCCTTGAATTTCAATGTAGTCCGATTTCACTGACGCGTCTCACAGAGCGGGTGCAGGGCTACCAACAGTGTGCCATTCATTCTGAATGGATCCTCGGGCGTGCCTATTGGCAACGCCGGCCGGAAGCCCCCAGTGTGTTAAAATTTGTGGCTTACCGGCGGACAATTGGGTATTATTTATTGTTCTTGTTAGTTCACGAACAGCGATTCGTGGTTCGGTACCACTTAAGCTGGGTTGACACCGGTTGACGTTTCAAGAGCGCCAGTTTACCACCTGGCACGCGTTGACCACTTTTTGGGAGCAACCCCAGGCGGTGACCTGTTATAATCCGTCGCTAAGCGTGGTTAGCCGGTGGATCGGGCGACAATTGGCCTGGAAGCGATCTCCCTGGTTGGCCGTGCAAACTCGCTGTTATCAAGCTCATCACTTATTGCAAGGCTGCCCAGTCGCATGTCATTATCCCCGCCGGGTGCCCCCGTTTCAGACCTATGCCTGGTGGCTTGGCTGGCGGATCGAGTGCGTGTTAGCCTTAGAACAGCACACTCTTGATTTAACCGTGGTCGTGGACGAGCTTGCACGGGCTGTGCAGGTGCCCCTAGTCAAAGCGCCACGGTCAGTCCTGAAAGCCATGGTGCTGGCCTTGATTGGTGCACTCCAGCACCAGCAAGTTATTCGGTGGCAGGGAACACAGGTGCACCAGATCCGGCCGATAACCTGGTTTGGAACTGAACAACAGAAGGAACGAGCAATTAGGGCAAAAGAAAAAGACTAGCATGCGCTAGTCTTTTTAAAGCACCCGTAGGTTGGGATTATCTGTTGCCGGTTGCATTTGCTGTTCCATCTTGTCACAGAGTTTATGTAAATGAGCATAATCTAAATCCTTAACAAGTAAACCGTTGGCACAGCTAGAGCAGTTAAAAATAACCAAATTATCGTGGCTGGGGACGTTCATTTCACGGATGAGGGCTTGGTCTGATTTGAACGCCGATAGCGGTAAATCAGAGTGGCGGTCTTCCTGGAACATTTCTAAATCCAAGTGAGTGGCTTGTGCAGCGGCAGTAACCAACGTTGCAGAATAAGCCTGATTTTGCTTCATGATTTGGGTTTGTAAGTGTTGGAGGAACATCCGTCCCTTTTTACACCCTTGAAAGAGCGCTGCTTTGTAATCTAACATTATTTGGTAATCAATTTGTTGCTCGGAATTGTTAATGACACCAAGTTGTAGATAGGGAATGAACTTGACGCGGACTTTCTGTGTTAAGCCGTCAGCTACTTTGGTAACTGCCCGTTCCGCTGTGAGACAGCTCGGACAGGTCGGCGCAACAAATAAGTACATTTCAATCATCCCGAACGCTCCTTTCTGAATTTTTAAGGTTTTTAAGACAAACTTTATAATATAGATGCATTATCAAGAATACCAAATTTTGCCCAAAATTCAATGATTTTGTCTCTGAAAGTTAAAAGCGCGCGGGGTGGGTATGGTATCATGACATTATCAACTGTAAATGAGGTGGTTTTGTGTCGCAAAATTGGGAATTACTCTTGTTTCCCTACCAACAAGCCGCAAAAGAATGGAAAGTAAAACTACGCGGAATTCGGAAGGAGTTTCAGCTCCAAGATGAGCACTCGCCGATTGAATTTGTCACGAGTCGGATTAAATCGGTGGCAAGCATTCAAGAAAAAATGAAGCGGCGTAACATTACGCCGGAACGTTTGACGGAAGATATGGAAGATCTCTGTGGCCTACGAATCATGTGCCCCTTTTTAGATGATGTCTATGAGGTAGTGCAACTACTGCGCCGTCGTAATGACGTCGAGATTGTGTCGGAACGAGACTACGTGAACAACGAAAAGGAGAGTGGGTACCGCTCGTATCACATCGTGTTTCGGTACCCGTTGCAACTGGTGACGGGGCAGCGTGAGATCCTCGTGGAAATTCAGATTCGGACCCTCGCCATGAACTTCTGGGCAACGTTAGAACATTCACTCAATTATAAGCATCCGGATGTTTTCCCCCCCGATGTGCATCAACGGCTGCAGGCGGCCTCTGAGACGGCGTTTAAACTCGATGAAGAAATGTCACAAATTCATCATGAACTAGCGGCTGCGGATGCAGATGAGGATGAAGCAATAAAGGATGATAAAGGAGAACAATGATGCGCATTGCAATTTTTGGTAATGACAATCCGACGTCTACAGAGGTAGCAACGTCATTATCTAACCTAATTAATAACTCCCAACAATTGCAACTGGATGAGTTAAATCCCGAGGTTGTAATTTCGGTTGGCGGGGATGGAACCCTCCTATCGGCGTTTCACCATTATAAAGACTTGGTAGAAAAAATTCGCTTTGTGGGGGTGCACACGGGGCACCTAGGGTTTTATACGGACTGGCGGGATAACGAGGTAGAGCAGTTGGTTTCCAGTTTGGAACGGGATAACGGGCAGAGTGTTAGTTATCCGCTCCTAGACATTAAGGTGGAGTATTCAGACCAGGGTGAACCAGATTACATGCTGGCCCTAAATGAATCCACGGTGAAAAAACTGTTTGGAACGATGGTCGGAAAGATTTACATCAAGGACCAGTTATTTGAAAACTTCCGGGGCGATGGGCTCTGTATTTCTACCCCCACCGGTTCGACCGCTTATAATAAATCAGTGGGTGGGGCGATCATCTCGCCGAAGTTTAATGCGGTGCAAGTGGCCGAAATGGCCTCGATTAACAACCGGGTCTTTCGAACGATTGGTTCTCCAATCATTATTCCGCCTTCAGAAGAACTCACCATTGTGCCGAATGTTTCTCTGCACAACGTGTTAACCTGTGATCAATTATTAGTTAAAGACCGACCCATTAAGGCGATCACCTACCGTATTTCTGAGCGGCGGATTTACTTTGCTAAGTACCGGCACACGCACTTCTGGAAGCGGGTTGGGAATTCCTTTATCGGGGAAGATCTGAATGACTGAGTTTCACTGGGTTAATCACCAATCCACCCCGCTGAAATTACACACCTTTTTGAAGCATCGTGGCGTGACCCGTTCACAATTAAAACGCATCAAGTTTCATGGAGGCACGATTTTGGTTAATCAGCACCCCCGGTATCCCCACACGATGCTACAGCCTGGGGATCAGATTACCCTCTGCTTGCCTCCCGAACCCCAAAATCCCCACTTGCAGGTGTCACACCATCCGGTGCAGATTTTGTTTGAGGATGATAACTATTTAATCGTAAACAAGCCCGCTAACGTGGCAACGGTGCCTTCCCACCTGTATCCTAACGACACACTGGTGAACCGGGTGCTCGGGTATTATTGTCGCCAAGAAACTGAAAATCGGGTCATTCACGTCGTGAACCGATTAGACCGGGGGACCAGTGGACCCGTGATCTTTGCAAAGCATAGTTTTGCGCACTCTTTGGTTGACCGGCAGTTACAGCAACATCGTGTGCGCAAGGAATACGTAGCTGTGGTAACGGGGCGGATCGTCAACGAGCATGCTTCCATTGTGTTGCCGATTGGGCAAAAACCGGGGTCGTTTTTAGCCCGGATGGTCTTGGCGACCGGCCGGTACTCACGAACTGAATTTTGGCGGGTTGCAAGAACTGGTCAGCACACGCTGGTTAAAATTCGCCTGCACACGGGGCGAACCCATCAGATTCGGGTTCACTTTGCCGCCCTTGGATTACCGTTAGTGGGGGACTGGTTGTATAACCCCACCAACCACGAGTTAGACCATCAGGCGCTTCACTGTTACCGGATGGCCTTTTGGGATCAGTTAGGGCAGCAAATGATTGCGGTTACCACCCCGTGGCCAGCCGAGTTGCGGCAGTTGATGCAACCAAAAAAGAGCTTTCCCGGTTAGGAAAGCTCTTTTGTTTCATCAACGAAGGGGTGTGATGATGCGTTGGGGGTGTAACTGGTTATTAACGGTTGCCTGCTCCGCCTCGCTTGCAACCAGTGGAATTAATTGTAAGGTCGGAAATGCGGTGAGGGCCTCGGCTAACGCGGCTAAATGATCTGCGGCAACGATGCCACTAAACTGTTGCTCGCTCAGCCACGCAAAGGCAGTTTCCCATTCGGATTCCGGAAGTTGGGTGATCGCCGGTGAAAAGAAGAGTTCCATGCCGTCAGCGGCGCCAATTAAAACGGCTAAGCCTTCGTAATCAAGCTGGCCGGTCTTCGTGGTCGCCCCAATGATGACACCGTCTGCGCCGAGTTCCTGACAGGTAAACAGGTCTGACTCCATCAGGTTTAATTCGGCATCATTCCACGCACTGCGCTCAGGAGCAGCGCTGACCAGGACGTCTAAACTAGTTTCGTGTTCGTGAAGATACCGGACGGTTTCAGCAATTAACCCCCGGCTGGGAGTTAACTGGTGGTTAGCGAGTGCCACCCGAAGCGTTGCGGTGGTTGTTGCTGCGGGCACTTCTTGAAACGTGGTAATTAAAGGTTCAATTTGCATTTTAATCATCCTCCTATTGCCATCATATCATGATGCCTCGCTACTTGCGGTTGTGACGAAACAAGGCGAACAAGTGTGCTATAATAAACCCCTAAAGTTTAGATAGAAAGAGTAGAAATCATGACGAATCACATTGTTTTATTTGAACCCCTGATGCCCGCGAATACCGGAAACATTGCGCGGACCTGTGCCGGGACTGATACCGTGTTAGATCTTATCAAACCCCTTGGTTTTTCCGTTGATGATAAGCATTTGAAACGCGCTGGCTTGGATTACTGGGAAAAAGTTGACATTCGGTACCACGAAAACCTGCCGGCGTTCCTGCAAACGGTGACCCAGCCAGAGCACATGTTTTTAATTTCGAAGTTTGGGACAAAGACCTATACGGATCCGGATTATCACGATCCCAAACCGGATTACTACTTTATCTTTGGTAAGGAAACCACGGGCTTACCGGAACGGTTTGAACAGCGCTATGCTGAGCAGGCCCTGCGGATTCCCCAAGATGACCAACACATTCGGGCTTTGAACCTGTCCAATACCTGTGCCATCGTTATTTATGAGGCCTTGCGGCAGCAATCGTTTGCGGGGTTAGAACGGGTCCATACCTATGAACACGATAAACTAAAGGATTTTAAGGAGTAAGTGAGGGATTCTGGTGGCGGCTAAACAAACAACGCGCAAACGAACAACACGCAAGAAAACAACCCGACGTAAACCAACCAAACGGACTCCCAGTAGCTGGCACCGGTTAGCAACGGTGGTTGCAAAGGACCGGAAAAACTGGCTTGGATTACTAATTTTTGCTTTAGCCGGGTTAGGGATCTTCAAGCTGGGGCTCGTGGGGGCATTGGTAGCTAATTTAACCCGGTTGGCGGTCGGCAATCTCTATCCCGTGTTCTTAATTGGGATAGCACTGGTGGGAATCTGGTGGTTGTTGGCAATTCCCCGCTTGAAGATTAGTGGGCGAAGTTGGCTGAGTTTGCTTTGTCTTAGTGCCGGGAGTTTGTTAGGAGCGTCCCTGTTACTGTTCAACGGGTTAGGGATTCACGTCCAACTTGTCCAAATTACGTGGGAAACCGTGCTTTCCGACCTAATGCGGGGTCAAGTGCATGCTAATGCAGGGGGTGGTTTAATTGGGACCGTCCTGCTAGCTGGCTGTGTTAAATTATTTTCCTGGCTCGGGGCAACGATCATTGCGGGCCTATTGATACTAACCGGGGTTCTCTTACTGTTCCGGGTTAATGTAGTTCAGGTGGGGCAGGTGGTGGCAAAGTGGGTCCATGCCTGGCTAAAGGCCAGTCAATCCGCTTGGCACAGACACCAGCGCGCCCGGCAAACTGCCCGGACGTCTGCCAAATCACAGCCGTCTACGCCGGAACCACCGGTAACGCCCCAGCCGACCACGTCCGCTGACGAACCACATCTTGCGGACCAGAATGTAGCTGTTCCTCCGATGGCTCCTCGCATTCAAGTTGCTAGTGAAGTGCAACCCCAACCAGCAGTCCGTGACAAACCAGCTCCGCCCGTTGCTACTGCGAATGTGGATGCGCCGACTACCGAGTATCAATTGCCCACGGTAGATCTTTTAGACCAGGTTCCACCGGTTAGTCAAAAGCAGGAATCACAAACCGCTACTCATAATACTGAAATACTCCACTCGACCTTGCAGAGCTTTGGGATTGATGCCCAGGTGAAAGACGTCCGGATTGGGCCATCGGTGACGGAATACGAATTGGAACCGGCGATTGGGGTGAAGGTCAGTAAGATTGTTAACTTAAGTGATGATCTGGCGCTGGCTTTGGCCGCCAAGGACATCCGGATTGAGGCGCCCATTCCTGGGAAGTCTTTGATTGGAATTGAAGTTCCCAACCAAAAAGTCGCCACCGTCTCCTTTCGGGAGGTCTTTGAACAGCAAACGGCGGCTGACCAGCAGCGGATTTTAAGCGTGCCCCTTGGCAAGGATGTCAACGGTCAGGTGATTTCTTGTGATCTGACGCGGATGCCGCACCTCTTAATTGCGGGATCGACGGGGAGCGGTAAGTCAGTTGCCATTAACGGAATGCTGACCAGTTTGTTATTAAAAGCCAATCCCGATCAGGTCAAACTGATGCTCATCGATCCCAAACGGGTAGAACTCGGGGTTTACAACGGGATTCCCCACCTGCTGGCGCCGGTCGTTTCCGATCCGAAGAAGGCAGCGCGGGCGCTGAATAAAGTTGTCAACTTAATGGAACAACGGTACGAACTGTTTGCGAATAACGGTCAGCGTAAGATTGACGGTTATAACGAGATGATTCGGAAAAAGCGTCAAACAGAAGCGACAACCGAAACGGAATTACCGTACATCGTCGTGGTCGTTGACGAACTGGCTGATTTGATGATGACCGTTTCCAATGAGGTGGAAAGTGCCATCATCCGGCTAGCTCAGATGGGTCGGGCGGCCGGGGTGCACATGGTGCTCGCGACCCAGCGACCTTCCGTTGATGTGATTACGGGGTTAATTAAGGCGAACGTGCCCTCCCGGATTGCATTTGCAGTTTCCAGTGGAACCGACTCGCGAACGATTTTAGATGCCAACGGGGCGGAAAAACTCCTGGGACGTGGTGACATGCTGTACCAGCCAATTGGACAAACCAAACCCAACCGGGTCCAGGGCTCATACATTTCGGATACCGATGTAGAGGCGGTGATTGCTGCGGCTAAAAACGAGGGTGCTCCCGAGTATGATGAGAACCTCGTGGTCACGGATGCAGAACTTGAGGCCGAATCGGAGGCCGAAGAGCAGGATCCATTGTTTGATGAAGCGCTAGCCTATGTGGTGCATGAGCGCAAAGCTAGCACCTCAATGTTGCAACGGCGCTTTCGGATTGGCTACAATCGGGCGGCTCGGATCATTGATGATTTTGAACAGCGAGGCTACGTGAGCCCCCAACGCGGAAGTACGCCGCGCACGGTTTATAAACAGCCCCCTACTGATGAATCGTCTGCAAACTAAAAAGGACTGAAGGGGTTTCAGTCCTTTTTAACTAGCATTAGGTCTGGATGGTTAACTTCCGAATAGGGTAAGTGCTGATCCTAAAACCACCCCGGCTAGGGTGACAATAATCATGATCCAAACGAACACGTACAGAATTTTTTGAAAGGTTGTTTTATCTCTCCACTTTGTCAAAGTTGACCCTCACTTTCATTAAGAATGGTTCTGTTTAATTCTAAAGGTGTCGGGCAGTCTTTGCAAATGGGATATGAAGGAGGATTTTCATGAACTTGGTGCAAGTTCCCCAGCAAATTGGTAGCTTGTTTCAGGCGCAACTCGTCCCGGTTCTGGGCTTGATTGGCGCGCTTTTAATCATCAGTCTCGTACGCCGGTTGTTGAAACGGCAGGTACTACCGCGGCTGCGACTGCTGGATCTGTGGCCACTGTTTGCCATGGTTGTAATGCCGACTTTGACCATTGATGAGCATGGCAATACCTGGCTTCCAGCCCTACTTTGTGGCTGGTGTGTAATTGGAATGGTTGTTCTATTGGGGCAATTATTCAAAGATGGTGAAGTTTTGTTCAAACATTTTTTTATAATTTGGTGGCGGATTGGAGATTTATATTGGCTCCTTGGTTACGTGATTGCCCTCTTTTATGAAATTGGAATTCGGCTCTAAGTAGCATGAGAACACATGTTCTCATGCTACTTTTTTTGTGGGAAAGAATTTAAATTAAGTGGTTGCAAGTGGGAGATTGTGGTAGACTGAGATTAGTTTTAGGGGATTGGGGGTCTTACTAGTGCTACTTGGTGAATATCGTCACAATATTGACACGAAAGGACGCCTCATTATTCCCGCTAAGTTTCGTGAACAGCTTGGTCCGCAGTTTATGGTCACCCGCGGACTAGACGGCTGTCTCTTTGGCTACCCACCGGCAGAATGGGAGCAGGTGCAGGCAGAAATTGACCATCTGCCGTTTAATAAGCGGGATGCCCGGACCTTTGCGCGACTCTTTTTCTCCGCAGCGACGGAGTGTGAGCTGGACAAGCAGGGTCGGATTAACCTCCCGGAACCCCTGATCAAGTATGCCAAGTTGCAAAAACAGTGTGTGTTAACCGGAGTTTCAAAGCGTTTTGAAATTTGGGATGCGGAGCGATGGGATCGCTATAACGACCAAGCTCAGGATGACTTTAACGAAATTGCTGAGAATTTATTGGATTTTTAACCGTAGGAGTTAGGATTAATGACGGAATTTAAGCACGAGACAGTATTATTAGCGGAAGCGGTGGATGGCTTGCAAGTCAACCCCGCTGGAACCTATGTGGACTGCACCCTTGGGGGTGGGGGTCATAGTGCTCGGCTCCTTTCGCAGTTAAATACCGGCCATCTGTACGCCTTTGATCAAGATCAAGCCGCAATTACCTACAACCAAACTCACCTACAAACGGATTTAGAGCGCCAGGCAGTGACCTTTATTCATGATAACTTTCGTAATTTGAAACCGGACCTGGCCAAAGAAGGAGTCACAGAAGTCGATGGGATTATTTATGATTTAGGGGTTTCTTCCCCCCAATTTGATGATGCAGAACGCGGGTTTAGTTATCAGCGCGATGCCCGCTTGGATATGCGAATGGACCAACGCCAGACTTTGGATGCTTACCAAGTCGTTAATCAATGGCCATATGCTGATTTGGTTCGGATTTTCTTTCGGTATGGCGAAGAAAAGTTTGCGAAGCCAATTGCCAGAAAAATTGAACGGGTTCGCAGTGAACACCCAATTGTTACCACGACGGAATTAGCCGCGTTGGTGAAAACCGCCATTCCCGCTGCCGCCCGACGCCACGGGGGCAATCCCGCTAAACGGGTGTTTCAAGCCATTCGCATTGCGGTGAACGATGAGTTAGGGGCCCTCGAGGAATCCCTTGAGCAGGCGTTAGAACTGTTAAGTGTACAGGGGCGGCTCGCAGTGATTACCTTTCAATCGCTAGAGGATCGTTTGGTAAAACGGTTATTTAAAGAAGAAACCGAAATTGTGGATTTACCGCCCAATTTACCGGTGATCCCCCCCGAGTTACAACCCCATTTTCGACTGGTGCAAAAGAAACCGATTTTACCCAGCAGCACGGAGCAAACGGAAAATCATCGTTCGCATAGCGCCAAGTTACGCATTATCGAAAGAATTAGATAGGAGGAAGTACCGTGTCACAGAATGGACTCTTGGAACAACAAAGTACAAGTACATATTCACGAAAATCGTTTCAACAGCAACGAGCACAACGAGAACGCCAGGAGGCACAGGGTCATCTCCGGCTTTCGCCGTTTGAAAAAACCATCATGGTTGTTGGCGTAGTACTCGTCGTTTTCATGATGGTGGCGGTGGTTAGTGCCAAGAATAATTTAAATGCGGCCCAGCGCTCGTTGCAAACCGTAACGACCAAGAGTTCCCGCATTAATCAGCAAAACCAGAGCTATCAGCAGGAACTAGATGGGAAACAAATGAAGGCCATTGACCACGTGGTGAAGCAGGATCAGCTTTCAATCGCAGATGCAACCGTAAGGAATGTTAGTCGATGAGTGAGAAACAAACAGAGATGAATAATCAACGAAGGGCGATCAAAACACGACGTCTGGCGGGGAAAAGCCTGCTGGTGTTTGTGGTGGTTGTGTTTGGATTGATTGTCATCTTTTTTGCGCAAAAGGCCATTTTTAAAACGGCCAATGGGGTTAACCTAGCGGATCGGACTCAGAAACTTTATAATCAAACTAGTGTGATGCATGCCCGGCGCGGGACCATTTACGACCAAACGGGACAGCCGTTAGCAGAAAATACCAACACCTATTCCCTCTATGCCGTGTTAGACCATAAGCAAAAGAGTCTAACGGGGCAGCCGGAGTACGTGCAGGATAAAGCGAAAACGGCCCGGGTGCTCGCAGCCAACCTGCCCATTTCATACGAAAAAGCCTACCGAGTGTTAACGCCCAAGCACAAGAGTTTCCAAGTTGAGTTTGGGGCCGCGGGGCAAAACATTTCGCTGTCAACTAAGCAAAAGCTTCAGGCAGCCCGGCTTTCCGGACTGAACTTTGTGTCACAACCGGCCCGGATGTATCCGAACGGGATGTTTGCCGCCCACTTGATTGGCCTGGCTAGTGCGAAGGTTGATCAAAAGACTAAGCAACCGCAGTTAGTCGGACAAATGGGGATTGAGCGGACCTTTGAAAAGGACCTGAAGGGGCAAGATGGCCTAAAAAAGAGTCAACACGATAACTACGGGTACCAAATTCCGTCCGAAAAAGCCACCGAGAAAAAGCCTCGCAACGGTAAGAACGTGCATACCACGATTGATCCGAGTCTCGAATTATTGCTAGAAAACCAAATGAGTCAGGTTGATAGTGATGTCCATCCCAAGGTTCTAAATGCTATGTTAATGGATGCCAAGACGGGGAAAATCGTTGCCGCCGCCCAACGGCCCTCCTTTAATCCCCAAACCGGACAAGGACTAGGTAAGGTGTGGCGGGACACGTTAACGCAGGACTTGTACGAACCGGGTTCGACCATGAAGATCTTCACGATGGCCGCTTCAATTGATAGTGGTCATTACCGGGGTTCTGATACTTATCAATCGGGAATTTATCACATTGGGAATCAAATTGTGCCGGACTGGAATCGGAACGGTTGGGGAACGATTACTTATGACAAGGGCTTTGCCTTGTCGAGTAACGTTGCCATGGCTCACTTAGAAGAGAACATGGGACCAAAGACCTGGAAAAATTACATTAACCGGTTCCAGCTATTGCAAAATAATACCTCTGACTTTGACCAACAATCGCATGGTGTAATGCAGTTTGAACGCCCAATCGAACAGGCCAATACGGCGTTTGGACAGGGGATTCAAGTAACGGCGCTGCAAATGATGCAGGGCTTTACGGCCATCGCTAATGATGGGACAATGATTCGACCGCGCTTAGTTGATCAGGTCACGGATGCCAAAAATCAAAAAGTGCTGAAACGGTATCCGAAGAAAATCGTCGGCCATCCAATCTCGGCTACGACGGCGCAACAAATGCGTAAGCACATGGAAGATGTTGTGTACAAGAATTATGGAATTGGGCATGACTTTCAAATCGATGGCTATCGGGTTGCCGCTAAGACGGGGACCGCGCAAGTTACAGATGCTAATGGTCAGTACGAAAACGGTAACGATAGTTATCTGTATTCAGTCGCCGGGATGGCGCCAGCTAAACATCCGCGCTACATCATGTACGTGACGATGAAGCAACCGCAATTGGGTTCCCAGAGTGCTACCAAAGAAATTGCCAAGATTTTTAACGTTGTCATGAAAAAAGCGCTCGATAATGAGCGTGCGAAACAAAAGCTGACACCGTTACCAGACGTTACCAAGCAACCGGTTGCTGCGGCCCAGGCGACATTACAAAAACAAAAGGTGAATTCCGTTGTGATTGGCACGGGGGCGACCGTTCAGCAACAAAGCCCGGCGCCGAAAGCCCCAGCGGATTTGAGTTCCCGGGTGCTGTTACGCACCGACGGCCAAATGAAAATGCCTGATTTGACGGGCTGGAGTAAGGAAGAGGTCGAAGAACTGGCCCAGCTCGTTAACCTGCAAGTGAATTACAATGGTACGGGACACGTAAAGGATCAGAGTATTAAACCAAACCAGGATTTTGCCGAGCATGCCACTCTGGATGTCGCCCTTAACTAAGGTTAATAACGAACAGAACAAGAAAGGAATGGAACGCAATGGAAATAACGGATGGATTGATTCCCCTCGTGATGGGTTTTTGTTTAACGCTCGGGTTTACGCCGGTGTTAATTAAATACTTTCGCGCTAACAAAGAGGGCCAGATGATTCGCGAAGAGGGTCCCAGTTGGCACGAAAAGAAGAGCGGTACCCCAACCATGGGAGGCTTAGGCTTCGTGACCGCCATTATTTTAACGGGGGTAGTAATTGGATTCTTCACCCACCAATTGACCTCGATTCTGTTGATTTTATTGTTTGTGTTGTTGTTCTTTGGTTTAATCGGAATGTGGGACGACAGTATTAAACTGTTTCGGCGTCAAAACGAAGGGTTTAAGGCGTGGCAAAAATTTGCCCTGCAGGTTTTTGGTTCCCTAGTGTTTGCGGCCGGTTACTACGTCGCTGGCTTTCCAATGTCATTACGCTTTATGGGCGCTGGAGAAATCAGCCTCGGCTTGCTCTACGTCGTGTTTGTAGTAATCTGGTTAACCGGTTTTTCTAACGCGGTTAACCTGACCGATGGCTTAGATGGCTTGGTCAGTGGGTTAAGTGCGCTTGCGTTTGCCGCATACGGAATTGTTGCCCAAGTTCAGGGACAGTACGAAGTCGAACTGTTTTGCTGGGCTGTCGTGGGCGCCGTGTTAGCCTTCTTAGTTTTCAACCACAAGCCCGCGCAAATCTTTATGGGTGACATGGGCTCCTTAGCATTGGGAGCTGCCCTCGCAGCCGTTTCCATTTTGCTACACCACGAATTATCACTGTTGTGGGTCGGACTCGTGTTTGTGTTGGAAACTTTGAGTGTCATTTTACAAGTAGGTTCGTTCCGGTTGACCGGAAAACGAATCTTTAAAATGACCCCGATTCACCACAGTTTCGAGATGCTGGGCTGGAGTGAATGGAAAATCGACCTCGTCTTTTGGGCCGTTGGTTTATTTACGGCGGTAACTGGCGTGTTAGCAATGATTTAGGTAGGAGCGGCAGATGCGAAAGATTAATACTTATCAAGATAAACAGGTGCTCGTGTTTGGGGCTGGAATGAGTGGGACCAACGCAGCGCTATTATTGGTGCAATTAGGCGCCCGCGTTACGCTCACGGATGCCAAACCAGCTGCAGAAATTGCTGATTATCAGCAGCTGGTGGCGGCCGGAGTTCAGGTGGTTGCCGGGGAGTCACCAGTTTCGTTGGTAGAAGATGCCGACGTGATGGTCAAAAACCCAGGAATTCCCTATTCGGTTCCGCTTGTCCAAGCGGCGCGGCAAAAGCAGATTCCCATTATTTGTGAGGTCGAACTTGCAGCAGAAGTTGCAAGTGCGCCCATTGTGGCTGTGACTGGAAGTAATGGTAAGACCACTACAACTACCATGATTACGGAGATGCTAGCGGCCGGGAATCTGCATGGAACAGCGTATCGCGCTGGAAACATTGGCATTCCGGCCACGCAGGTGGCGCAACAGGCAACGGCTAACGACGACATTGTCATGGAACTGTCGAGCTTTATGCTGTTAGGCGTGCCTACCATCCATTCCCACATTGCTGTAATTACGAATATTTATGCTAATCATCTAGATTACCATGGAACCCGGGCGAACTACGTCGCTGCTAAGTTGCAGATTACGAAAAACCAAACCGCGGATGACTTTTTGGTAATGAATTTTGATCAACCAGAGTGGCGCCAACTGAGTCAACAAAGTGCCGCCATGGTGGTCCCATTTTCCGCCCAGGGGAAGTATGAAGATGGCGCGTACCAACGCAATGGGAAGTTGTATTTTCGCGATGAATTGATTATGAAAACCGCTGACATGCGGGTGACCGGAGAACCGAACGTTGAAAACGCCTTAGCAGCGATTGCAGTTGCTAAACTAGCTGGGGTTGCAACCGAAACCATTGTTGCAGTCCTCCGCAACTTTGGCGGGGTGCGTCATCGGAATCAGTACGTTTTAAGTGCCAATGGCCGGGATTTTTACAATGATTCCAAGGCTACTGACATTGAGGCCACCCAGATGGCCCTCGCCGGAATGCACCAACCAGTGGTCTTAATTGCCGGTGGGTTAGACCGGGGCTATACGTTTGAAAAGCTCGAACCGGAGTTGCATGACCACGTTCGAGCCCTCGTTGTCTTTGGAGAAACGGCAGCTTTACTAAAACAAGCCGGACAAGCGGCCGGGGTGAGCGAGATCCAGGTGGTTTCGAATTTAGATGAAGCCGTTTTGGCCGCCTACCAGTTAAGTCGGTCCGGCGATGTGATTTTACTCTCACCTGCGAATGCCAGCTGGGATCAGTTTACTAACTATGAAGAACGGGGCGATCGCTTTATTAGCGACGTCGAACGCTTAACCGGCAAACAGGAGGGAAAATAGTAATGAAAATGATGATCTCTGGCGGTGGCACTGGTGGCCACATTTATCCCGCGTTAGCTCTGGTTGCAGACTTGCAGCGCCAAGATGCGGGCGCTCAAGTGCTCTACGTGGGTTCAAAACGGGGACTAGAGAAACAGATTGTTCCGCAAAAGGGAATTGCCTTTCGGGAGTTAAAGATTCAAGGATTTAAACGCAAGTTGTTCTCTCTCTATAACTTTGAAACGGTCTATCTCTTTTTACAGAGTGTACGGACTGCCAAACGAATGATTAAAACGTTTCAACCGGATGTTGTGGTTGGAACCGGGGGGTATGTTTCCGGAGCAGTGGTCTATGCCGCGGCTAAAATGGGAATTCCGACGGTTATTCACGAACAAAACAGCGTGGTCGGCTGGACCAACAAGTTTTTGAGTCGCTACGTTGATAAGGTTGGGATTTCATTTTCAGAAGCCCGCGCCCAGTTTCCGGCTGCCAAAGTGGTGTTTACGGGGAATCCCCGGGCCCAGCAAGTTGCTGAAGTTGACAGTCAGTTTAGTTGGACCGAACTGGGGTTACAAGCGGAAACACCAACGGTTCTTGTCTTTGGGGGTAGCCAGGGAGCACTTAAGTTAAATCAAGCGATGGTGGCCGCCATTCCGAAGTTTAATGACCGTGATTACCAGGTGGTCTTTGTAACCGGAGAACGGCGGTATGAAGAAGTCATGGAACAGTTAAAAAAGGTGCCCATTAATGCTAACGTCAAAGTGCTGCCGTACATTAATAACATGCCAGAGGTGTTGCCCAAGGTCGCTTTGATTGTGGGGCGGGCCGGGGCCACGAGCTTAGCTGAAATTACGGCCGATGGGATTCCATCAATCTTGATCCCGAGTCCGTACGTAACGGCCGATCACCAAACGAAGAATGCGATGAGCTTGGTTAAGCAGCACGCCGCTTTGCTGGAAACGGAAGCAGATTTAAGTGCACCATCGTTATTAAGTAAGGTTGATCAACTGATGAACCATCCGGACCAGCGCCAAACAATGGCACAGAATGCTAAAAAAATGGGCGTTCCGGATGCTGCCGATCGGTTGCTTGACGTGTGTCGCACAGCGATTCAAATGCACCACGAATAAACAAGGACCAAGACCATGGATGAAAAAGAGCAAGATCAGCGCCTTAACGAACAACTACGGGCCGATCACGTCCAAAAATGGCAACATCGGCGGTTCCGGGTGGGTCGCAAAAATCGAGCCATCAAGCGCCGGCGCTGGCACACCACCGTGCGGGTGGCGGGTCCATTACTGGTGTTATTACTCAGTGGCTGTTTGTACTTTGGCTATCTAGCTTCACCGGCCAGTCGGGTGCAAACGGTACGGGTCACGCCCCAACCGGCCCGGAACCAGCTTCCCCAGCAACTGCCAGTGCAACCAGGCGATAATTTGCAAGTGGTGCAGCGGAAGCGGTCTGCTTTAGAACGGCAGTTGCAACGGCAAAATGACAAGGTAAAGCAGGTCAACCTTCAGATGACGGGCAACCGGGTACAAATCCAGGTGCAGCTGGAAAAACCACTAGCGATGATTGAACACCAGCGAGTTTTTCACGCCCTGTACTCTTCCGGTAAAATTGCGCACCAAGCAACCAAACAGGTTGATCAACAACGAACCTGCGTCATTCAGGGGATTAAGCAACGTGGCGAGCTGCAACTAATTGGCCGGCAGTTGGGAAAGCTCGCGCCGAACTTGGTCGCAGAGATTCAAACCATCCACCAAGAACCCAGTCAACCAGGAATGGAAAAAGTCCGGTTACAGATGCGAGATGGCAACCAGGTGGTCACGTTTACGAACCAGCTTGCCAAGCAACTGACATATTATCCCAAGCTCAAACCAACTTTAAAGCAACCAAGTGTGCTTAAGATGGAATTTGGGGCATATGCGACCCCCTTAAATTAGGTCGCACTTTCGCATTTTTGGCTTTATATGGTAGACTGATAACAAATATTAACTAACAATGAGCAGGATTAACAAGTAATCGGGAGGCTCCGCATTATGAACGAATCGGATATTTATGTTGGCCTAGACATTGGGACCACTTCAATTAAAGCAATTGTAGCGCAGACCATCGATGGGCAAACGAATGTGATCGGCGTGGGCAATGAACCATCTGCAGGCGTCAGTCGTGGCATTATTGTTGACATTGAGAAAGCTGCACAAGCCATTCGCAAGACGCTCGATCAGGCCGAAACTAAGTCGGGAGTCGAAATTAGTAGTGTGGTTGTGGGCTTGCCAGCGGACTTGATCAGTATTGATCGTTGTTCAGGAATGATTAGTTTACAGGACCAAGCAAATGAGATTGACAACCAGGACATCATGGAGGTTGCCCGGACAGCGATTTCAAACAACCTGCCCCAGGAACGCGAAGTGGTCAACTTGATTCCCGAGGAGTTCAAAATTGATGATTTCGATGGAATTGCTGATCCCCGGGGCATGGTTGGCTCGCGGTTGGAACTAGAGGGCCGAGTGATTACCGGTCCAAAGACCATCATTCACAACGTGCGCAAAGCCGTTACCAAAGCGGGGGTTACGATTGACCAACTAGTGGTCGGTGCCGAAGCGGAGGGTAAGACCATCCTGTCAGATTCAGAGCAAGACTTTGGGACCATTCTCCTTGATTTAGGGGGTGGGCAATCGACGGCCGCCGTGATTCATGATCATGAATTGAAGTACATTGATGTTGATCACGAAGGAGGTCAATACATTACGAAAGATATTTCATCCGTTTTAAATACATCACTAAAGGATGCTGAAAGTATCAAACGGGAATATGGAATTGCCGACGCGCAAGCGGCGGTAGCTGATAACGAATTTCCGGTTGAAGTGGTCGGGCAGAGTCAACCCCAAAAGGTCAACGAAAAGTTGTTAGCTGAGATTATTGAAGCCCGTTTGGATCAAATCCTGGGTCGCTTAAAGGATAAACTTACCGCTGCCAATGCCCTAGGCATGCCCGGCGGAATCGTATTGACTGGTGGGGTCGCTTCCATGCCGAAGCTGGCGGAATTAGCCGCTAACACGTTTGGCATGAACGTGCGCGTGTACATTCCCGATAAAATGGGGCTGCGGCACCCGTCCTTTGCGTTGGGACTAGCCTTAGTAAACTACGCAACTGGGTTGAGCGAGGTTGATCAGGTGATTCGCACCGTCTTCTCGGTGGACGCACCGTTGCCGAGTCAAGCTGACCAAGCGGTTGAGCAGCCGGCTACTGACCAATACCAAGCTCCTACTCCAGCCGAGGAGGAAGGCGGACTCTCACTCTTTTCCCGGCGCAAGCAACCGAAAGAACCCAAACAACGTAAAAAGGATGGCTTTAATTTCTCTTTCAAGAATTTCTTTGAATAACCACGGAGGGTAAAAAGGATGGATTACGCAATGGATCAAAATGCAGGAACTGGTGCCAGCATCAAGGTAATTGGTGTTGGGGGCGGGGGTAACAATGCTGTGAACCGCATGATTGAAGACGGGGTTGAAGGGGTTGAATTTATCGCCGCTAATACCGACGTACAGGCCCTGGATGCCTCTAAGGCGGAAACAAAAATTAACCTAGGTCCTAAGCTGACCAAGGGACTCGGGGCGGGCTCTAACCCCGAAGTGGGAGCAAAAGCCGCCGAAGAAAGCCAAGAAGATATTACAAATGCGCTCAAGGGTGCTGACATGGTCTTTGTGACGGCCGGAATGGGTGGTGGAACCGGAAACGGAGCTGCTCCCATCATTGCTAAGATTGCGAAACAAGCTGGAGCCCTCACGGTGGCCGTGGTCACGCGGCCCTTTACCTTTGAAGGACCAGCCCGGGCACATAACGCCAGCGAAGGGCTCGCCGCACTTAAACAAAACGTGGACACGATGGTTGTAATTTCAAATAATCAAGTGTTAGAAATGGCTGACAAAAAGACCTCCTTTTTAGGGGCGTTACACGATGCTGATAACGTTTTACGGCAAGGGGTGCAAGGGATTTCTGATTTAATTACGCGCCCTGGGTACGTGAACTTGGATTTTGCAGATGTTACGACCATCATGAAGGATAAGGGAACCGCTTTAATGGGCGTGGGCTCTGCAAACGGTGAAAACCGGGCTGCAGAAGCAACGAAGAAGGCCATTAATTCACCGCTATTAGAGGTTTCCATTGACGGAGCTAGACAGGTCTTATTAAACATTACCGGGGGTCCGGACCTGGGAATCTTCGAAGCGCAAGATGCGGCGAACATCATTCGCGATGCCACTTCTGATGATACAAACATCATCTTTGGGACGTCCATTGACGAAAACATGGGAGACGAAATCCGCGTTTCCGTGATTGCAACGGGAATTGATGATGATTCTAGTGACATTACGGACGTCCAAAGCATTCAAAGTGCAACGCGTTCGAGTGAAACGGTGGTTCAACCCAATGAAGCTAGTCAGGTCGTGCAACCAGATCGGGCTCCGAGTCAAAGTGCGGAACCAAGTCACCGTGCCGAACCAGATCAACGCTTTCAAAACGTTGAAAAACAGGAATTTGAACCATTTAACGCCGGTAATCAACAGGATGATGACGATCAAAATGATGATATTCCGCCGTTTAACTTTAAATATCGGAATCAATAAAAAGAAAGGGTGAACACCGATGGCAAAGGGTATTTTTAATAATTTTTTTGGGGCTAGTGAGGAAACTGATCAAGAGCGTTACCCCCAAGATGCAAATCCGCAATCGGTCAGGGTTAACCCCCGAAAGGTCTTACCAATGAATGATAACCGGCTTCCAGACAGTAAAATTAACATCGTTGAACCCCGAATTTTTGCGGATGCCAAAAACATTTCGAAGAAGTTGATTAACGGGGATGCTGTGTTAATTCGAATGGAAAACGTTGACAGTACAACGATTCGCCGGATTGTCGACTTCGTGAGTGGAACCGTGTACGCCATTGAGGGGAACTTGCAGCAAATTGATGAGAAGGTCTATCTCTGCGCTCCCCAAAACTACGTTGTGAACGGGGACGTTAAGAATCAATTTTACGATCGGTCGGAGAAGAAGTAATGGCGAACGTAATTAGTTTAATTGCAGTGACGCTGGGCTACCTGATTGACATCTATAGCTATCTCATCGTGGCGTGGGCGTTAATGAGTTGGCTTCCCGGGGCGAGTGAATCGAAGCTGGGTCAACTAATCACCCGCTTGGTGACCCCGTTTGTCAGTTATTTTAACTTTGCCCGGATTGGGATGATTGGCTTCGCGCCGGTGCTTGCGATTCTAGCCCTGTGGTTCATTAGATTAGGGGTAAACGGGATTGCTAATTTTCTAATTGGACTGGTTGGCTAAGATGGGATTAACGTCGAATGTCACCCAGCACTTTCGAGCGAGTGAACGACCGTTTCTGCACCAAGCCAGTGACTGGTTAGTCCAAGCCCGAACCGAGTATCGTCCCATTTTGACGGGTTTTTTAAACGAACGGGAACGGTACTTGGTGCAAACGTTGGTTAATCGGGAACCAGATGTGCATTTTGCGGCAAACGGAGGCTACCCGGAAGCCGAGATGCAACGGGGACTGCTGTATCCGGAGTATGTTACGCCAGCCGAAACGGACTTTGAGATCGGCTTAGTGGAAATCAGGTATCCCGTCAAATTTGCTACGTTACAACATCGTCAGGTGCTCGGGGCCTTACTCGGGAGTGGAATTGAACGAAACGTAATTGGTGATTTGATTACAGATGGAAAGCGGTGGCAAGTCATCACGCAACTAACGATGATGGAGTACCTCGAACGAACCGTGACAGAAATGGGGAGAACGAAGGTGCAACTTCTCCCCCAGCCATTGACAGAACGGCTACCGGTTCATGATGACGGTCAGGTCGTACACGTCACGTTGCCCTCGTTACGGCTGGATGTCGTCATTGCAACCCTGTTTCGGATGTCTCGGGCCGGCGCCAAGGCGTTAGTAGCGCATGGTAAGGTGCGCTTGAATTGGTTTACGTACGATCAGCCGGATTATGAACTAGCAGTGCACGATTTGATTTCCGTTCGGGGGTTTGGCAGAATTAAGTTTGACGAGCAGAGCGGGGTTTCAAAAAAAGGGAAAATTAAAGCAGCGTTTGATGTGATAAAAAACAAGTGATGGAGGCTTACCATGGTACTTTCTGCAGAAGACATTCATAACAAAAAATTTGGCACCAAGATGCGGGGTTACAACATTGATGAGGTTAATGACTTTTTGGATCAAATCACGAAGGATTATCAAATTCTCCGAGCCGAAAACACCTCGTTAAAACAAGAGCTCGAGCAAACGAAACATGATTTGGCTTACTATGATGATTTGAAGAGCTCGTTAAACCAGTCTATTTTGGTGGCCCAAGAAGCCGCGGATAACGTTAAAAAAACGGCGGATGCTGATGCAGAGGAAACGCTTAAAACGGCGCGCCATAAGGCCAACCAAATCGTAGCCGAGGCCACGCAAAAAGCCCAAGCCACGGTCGAACAAGAAGCCCAAAAAGCCGCTGCTTTAGCCCTAAGTACCGACGATTTCCGAATGCAGATTAAGCAGTTCCGGCAAAAGTTAATCGGGATGTTGGAAAGTCAACTTGAGTACGCCCACCAATCCGCTTGGACGAAGTTACTTGATGGGGCTGACTACCAAGCGTTCCCAGAGATTAAAGCGGTGGTGGAGAACCTTGACAATCACACAACGGAGAGAGTAAACTCAAACAGTAATCGGACGTTGACGTCTGATAAATACGAGCAACCGACCATCATGTTTTATCCAGACGGCCGGGTTGAAAGCTTATAATAAAGCCAGCAAGCTCCTTGAAAATACCACAGCGAAGCGGGGACGGTGGAAGCCTGCTTGTCACTTTGAAGGGCGGAGATCACTTTATTATGATTAGGTTAATAACAAACAACGAGAGGAGTCTGACTGAACCAGCTGGACTTCTGAACTTGGGTGGTACCACGAAGACTTCGTCCCGATTGCGACGGAGTCTTTTTGTATAGCAGGAGGAGGAATTTGGATGCGGATTAAAGATACTTTGAACTTGGGAAAAACCAAGTTCAAAATGCGGGGAAACCTTCCCGTCAAAGAGCTCGAACGCGAGCAGGTGTGGGAGACTAACCACTTGTACCAACAACGGCAACGGTTAAATGAAGGCAAGCCCACGTTTGTGCTTCACGATGGCCCGCCATACGCTAACGGTGATATTCACATGGGGCACGCCATGAACAAAATTACCAAGGACTTTATCGTGCGCTATAAGTCCATGAACGGGTTTCGGGCACCGTTTGTTCCCGGCTGGGATACCCACGGCTTACCGATTGAACAACAGCTCAAAAAGGCCGGCTATGACCGTAAGCAGATGTCAACTAACGAATTCCGGAAGCTTTGCCATGACTATGCGTTAGAACAAGTTGACCGCCAACGGACGGAATTTAAGCGGTTGGGAGTGCAGGGGGACTGGGACCATCCGTACTTGACGCTGCAACCAGAGTATGAAGCCGCTGAAGTTCGAGTCTTTGGGAAGATGGCCGAACAGGGCTTGATTTACAAGGGCCTGAAGCCCGTAATCTGGTCCTGGTCATCCGAATCTGCACTTGCAGAAGCCGAAGTTGAATACCATGACGTTGAGTCACCGTCTGCGTTCTACGCGGAACAGGTGGTTGATGGCAAGGGCGTCCTTGACAACGAGCACACCTACATGGTGGTTTGGACGACGACGCCGTGGACGATTCCAGCTTCAGAAGGAATCACGGTGAACCCCGACTTTGATTACGTGGTGGTCCAACACGATGATGATCCGAACCAGTACGTGTTGGCCGCTACTTTAGTGGCAGCCGATGCCGAATTATTTGGCTGGCAAAACGTGCGGACCGTCAAGCAGATCAAGGGCCGCGATTTAGACCGGGTCTTAGCCACCCATCCCTTTGATTCAGAGTGGCAGTTAGTAACGATGCTCGGTGATTTTGTAACGGCAGATGCCGGAACGGGACTCGTGCACACGGCCCCTGGTTACGGGGAAGATGACTACAACATTGGAAAGCAGTACGACTTACCAATCTTTGCCCCGGTCGATGACAAGGGGTACCTGACTGCCGATGCCGGTCCTGACTTTGCTGGGGTCTTTTACGAAGACGCGAACCAAATTGCGTTGGATAAACTAAAAGCCCAGGGACAACTGCTCCACTACATGCCGTATGAACACAGTTATCCCTTTGACTGGCGGACGAAAAAACCAGTGATTTACCGGGCAACGCCCCAGTGGTTTGCATCGGTTACAAAGATTCGGCAACAAATTTTGGATGCCATTGATACGGTTAACTTTGATCCGGAATGGGGGCACCAGCGGCTCTATAACATGATTCGGGATCGGGGGGACTGGGTCATTTCTAGACAACGGGTCTGGGGGGTACCGCTTCCAATCTTCTACGCTGAAGATGGCACGCCAATTATGACACCCGAAACGATTAATCACGTTGCGGACCTGTTTGCAGAGCACGGGTCGGACGTGTGGTTTGAATGGGACGCCCAGGACCTGCTGCCAGCCGGCTTTACCAGCTCCCATTCTCCCAACGGGGAATTTACGAAGGAAACGGACATTATGGATGTCTGGTTTGATTCCGGTTCTTCCCACCAGGGCGTGCTTGCCGAGCGGCCGGAATTGACCTATCCAGCTGATCTTTACTTAGAAGGGTCCGACCAGTACCGGGGTTGGTTTAACTCCAGTCTGATTACGAGTGTGGCCACGGCCGGAATTGCGCCGTACAAGAACTTGTTGTCGCAAGGATTCACCCTCGATGGCAAGGGTCACAAGATGAGCAAGTCCTTAGGGAATACAATTGCCCCCGCAGATGTGATCAAGCAAATGGGGGCCGATATCATTCGCCTCTGGGTAACCAGCGTTGACACAGCTGCCGACGTGCGCGTTTCAATGGGGAACTTCAAGACGGTGGGCGATAGCTACAAGAAGATCCGGAATACGGTGCGCTACCTGTTAGCCAACACCAGTGATTTCGATCCTCAAACGAACTCGGTGGCCTATGCGGACCTGCCTTCGGTCGACCAGTTCATGCTGATTCGGTTAAACGACTTAGTGCGGGAAGTAAAAGCCGCCTACGATCACTATGATTTTATGACCATCAACAAAAAGTTAATGCAGTTCATGACCGTTGATCTATCGGCCTTTTACCTGGATTTTGCCAAGGATATTTTGTACATTGAACCGGAAAATGGCCCGCGGCGCCGGTCAATGCAAACGGTGTTGTACCAATCCTTAGTAACGTTGACAAAACTGTTAACGCCAATCATTCCCCACACAACGGAAGAAATCTGGCAGTTCTGTCAGGAACCCGAAGAATTTGTGCAGTTGGCAGACATGCCGTCTGTGCGTGAACTTGCTAATGAAACGGAAATTCGCAGCGAGTGGGAGGCCTTCCTAAAACTGCGTAAGGATGTATTAAAGGCGATGGAAGCAGCGCGGACGGATAAGATAATTGGAAAACCGTCCGAAGCGAAGTTGATTCTTTACGTTAACGGAACGGTCAAACAACTGCTGAACCAGTTAGACGTTGATCTGGCTCAGATTCTGATGGTCTCAGACTTAGACATCAAACCAATTGAAGCAGCGGAAGATGGCGTATCCACCTTTGGTGATCAGTTGGCAATTGAAGTTCAACACGCAGACGGAACGGTTTGTGCCCGGTGTCGGTTAATTAAACCGGACGTCGGGAGTGATCCAGACTATCCGGAATTCTGTGCCCGGTGTGCTAAATTAGTGCGGTCCGAGTATCCAGCAACGGCAACGACCGGTTTTGAAGAATAAGAACGATAAAAGTCGAGATGTTAGTCTCGGCTTTTGTTATGATGAGAGTGAGAAACCGGATGAAAAACAGGAGGATGCAATGCAGGGAAAAGTAAAACAGTACGATCAACACCGGGGATTTGGCTACCTGATTGATCCGGCGGGGCAGGACGTGTTTATGCACATCACCGGGATCATTCATGGAAATCCAAAGGCAATTCGGCCCGGCGATCCAGTTGAATTCGTCACGGCACCAGGAAAACACGGCATTCAAGCTGCTAAAATTCGGTTGCCCCGGTAACCACTGGTGACCGCTAGGAGTGATGACAACCATGAGGATGGAGGAACAATCGAATGACAGATAAAGAGTTAGCAGAAACAGAAATCAAAAGCGAGCGAAAGTACGACGGGGAAATCATTCGCGTTGACCAAGAAACGGTGCGGCTCGCTAATGGCAAACTGGCTCATCGTGACGTCGTCCACCATGCTGCAGCGGTGGCAATGCTAGTCCTGACGGATGAGAACCGGATGGTGTTAGAAAAGCAGTGGCGAGAACCGGCCAAAGCAGTCATGTTAGAAATTCCTGCGGGAAAGCTGGATGAACGAGATCGTGGCAATGAAATGCATGCCGTTCAACGCGAGCTAAATGAAGAAGTGCGTTACCAAGCAGCAACGATTCAGCTCCTTTCCTCGTTTTACACATCCTGTGGCTTTACCGATGAATACATGTATCTGTACCTCGTGACGGATTTAACGCCCGTGACCACGAAACTCCCCCGGGATGCAGGTGAATTCCTGGAGCTTGGGGAGTATACGCTCGCAGAGGCGAAAGAATTACTGGCGACGGGTCAGATTCAGGATGCGAAAACCATCATGGCCATTCAAGCCTGGGAACTAATGCAAAAGTAGGTTAAAACAATGGATGATAAACAAACAAAAGCCGCTCCCGAACCAGAACTAACGCGGGCGGCCTTTCGCCGCCAACAACGGCACCGGTGGGGACGGCCCACCACGGAGGACGCCGCGGCCCCGGAAACAGACCTACCGTTACGCCGGACGGAGGTTAATGATCCAGAACGCCGGCACCGGCGGACCGCACGGAAGTTAGATGTCGTGATCGTAATCTTAGTACTGTTAATCATTGCCGTGTTAGCAATCATGCGGTTTGTGGACTAATTAAAAAAATGGGAGAAGAACAGAATGAAAACCTTTGGAATTATTTGTGCAATGGACGAAGAAATTAAAGCCCTGTTGGATGCGTTAATGGGTGAGGAAACCACGGTCATCGGGAACGTGACCTTTTATGCCGGGACGATTAGTGGGCAGCGGGTTATTTTAGTTAAATCCGGGATTGGAAAAGTCGAAGCCGGGATTACCGCCGCGTTACTGTTAACGAACTTTAACGTGGACGTGCTCATCCACTCCGGCTCGGCGGCTGGGATTGGCGCCGGCTTACAGGTCGGAGATATTGTCATTGCGACCGAAACCGCTTATCACGACGTTGATTGTACGGCGGATGGTGAGGTCTTTGGCCAGTTACCGAATCAACCAGCCCGGTTTCCGGCTTCAGAAGCTTGGGGCAACCAAATTGCCGCTGCTTCTGCTGACCAGGGGCTAAATGTTCACCACGGTTTAATTGTGACCGGGGACCAATTTATTGCTGGAAAAGTCATGATTAAAAACATTTTGACCCACTTTCCAGATGCCCTCGCGGGGGAAATGGAAGGCGCCGCTGTTGGTCAAGTGGCCAACCAGTTTGAGGTTCCCTACGTAGTGGTGCGGGCGATGTCAGATACGGGTGACGAAGACGCCAATCAGAGTTTTGGTGAATTCATCGTGGCTGCGGGGCGCCAGTCAGCCGAAATGCTCCTCCGTTTGTTTGCAAATACCGCCGCACAATAAGGAGGCCCGGCGATGAGGGAAATTTATTTGGATCATGCCGCCACCACTCCAATTTTCGCACCAGTGCTTGCGGAATTAATGCACCAATATCAGACTACCTTTGGGAATCCATCCACACTTTATCAGATCGGACGGGCCGCCAATCAAGTCCTAGAGGATAGCCGCCACGTCATGGCAGCAAGCATCAACGCCCAGGATAGTGAGATTGTTTTTACCAGTGGGGGAACGGAAAGTGATAACACGGCTATCATTCGGACGGCCGAAGCCCGCCAGGAATTAGGCAAACACTTGATTACGACGGCAATTGAACACGAGGCCGTTTTAAAGCCAATGCAGTACCTCGAACGCCACGGCTACCAAGTTACCTACCTTCCGGTTGATGAACAGGGGATGATTCGACTCGCAGACCTAGAAGCAGCGTTAGATGAGCAAACGACCCTCGTGTCAATCATGAGCGTGAACAACGAGGTGGGGAGTCGCATGCCGATTCATGAGATTGGGACCTTACTTCAGGATCACCAAGCGTGGTTTCATACCGACGCCGTCCAGGCCTATGGATTAGATGAAATTGACGTGGAACGTGATCACATTGACTTGTTGTCAACGTCCGCCCATAAACTATATGGGCCGAAATCCCTCGGCTTTTTATACCGGCGCGGAAGTCTCCGGTTGCCCAGCTACATCATGGGTGGTGACCAGGAAGATAAGCGCCGGGCCGGCACCCAAAATGTCCCGGCGATTGCGGGGTTTGCAACGGCGGTGTTGGAACTGCCGAGCGCGAAAAAACAGGAGTTGCGCGCCCGGTTTGTGGCTTTTCGGGATCAGCTTTTAGCCGGCTTTGCCGCCCAGAACGTTGAAGTCCACGTTAATGGACCCGCGGCTGGTACTGGTTCGCCCCACGTTTTGAACCTTTGGTTTCCCGGTGTGTCCACTTACGTACTCCAAAATAACCTGGATTTAGCTGGCATTGCGGTCTCTGGGGGCTCTGCTTGTACGGCCGGGAACTTAGAACCATCCCACGTGTTACGGGCAATGTTTGGGGCAACGAGTCCGCGCTTAGCCGAATCGATTCGGGTGAGCTTTGGTCAGGACACGACGGCCACTGAAATCGACCAATTCGTGACAACGACGAGTAAAATTATTCACAGATTAGCACAGCGGAGGAAACAGTAATGGCATTCGCAGACCAAGTTCACTTAGCTGGTGATTCAGCCACCTATCGGGTAAATCCGGCGGTTAAGAAGTATACGCTGAGTGATTTAAACTTCAAAAAAACGAAGCTTCAAAACTATGAACTAACCCAGGCGTTGCAACCGTTAAACGTGAAGGGGAAGGGAGCCGTTCAGGTAAAGCTGAGCATTAGTGCTGACTTACAGCAGTTGAAACTAGCGATTCTGACCGGCTCGGGCCTGCAAACGGTTAATATTTTTACTGGAGACCAGTTTGCAGCCGCCCGCGAACAATACCATTTTTTGATGCAAAATCTAATCATCCGACAGGTTTTAACTAAAAACTAGCCGGGTGTGCCGAACGCTTGCCAAGCCCAGTTCAGGTGGCGTATCATGATGAATACTGGAATTACGACCTTCAAATCGTGGATTTCTGAATCTATAAGAATGATGGTGATAAAATGCAAGATAACAGTCAAACCCGCGTGGTAGTCGGGATGAGTGGTGGTGTGGATTCGTCCGTGGCCGCTTACTTATTGAAACAGCAGGGCTACGACGTTGTTGGGGTGTTCATGAAAAACTGGGACGACACCGACGCAAACGGAGTTTGTACCGCAACGGAGGACTTTAAGGACGTCGCCCACGTGGCGAACCAACTCGGGATTCCCTACTACTCTGTCAATTTTGAACAGGAATACTGGGACCGGGTCTTTAAGTACTTTTTAGCTGAATACAAACGGGGGCGGACGCCGAATCCCGATGTGATTTGTAACACGGAGATTAAGTACAAGGCCTTCTTAGAATACGCAATGGATCTGGGTGCAGACTACATTGCCATGGGTCACTATGCCCAACTCAAACGGGATGAAAATGGGAAGAATCACTTGATTCGGTCAACGGACCTTAACAAGGATCAGACCTACTTTTTGAGTCAACTGTCAGCAGACCAACTTGACCGGGTGATGTTTCCGGTGGGTGGCATGACCAAGCCGGAAGTCCGGCAAATTGCGCACGATGCGAACCTGTACGTAGCCGATAAAAAGGACTCCATGGGCGTTTGTTTCATTGGACCCAATAACTTCGATCACTTTTTGAGTCAGTACCTGCCCGCGCAGTCCGGAAAAATGATGACCCTTGATGGAGAAGTCAAAGGCGAACACGCCGGCTTGATGTACTACACCATCGGTCAACGACGGGGACTAGGCATTGGGGGCGACGGTCAGGATAACCGGCCGTGGTTCGTGATTGGCAAGGACCTCGAAAAGAACGTTCTCTACGTGGGCAAGGGGTACGAAAACCCCTACCTGTACGCGGATTATCTGACGGCTTCCGACCTCTCGTTTGTTGATGGCAACACCCGTGGGCAAACCTTCCACTGTACCGCGAAGTTCCGGTACCGGCAAAAGGACGTCGGGGTGACGGTGCAGATTGACGATGATCAAAACCACGTCAAGGTGACCTTTGACGAACCGGCTCGCGCTGTGACACCCGGTCAGGCCGTGGTTTTTTACGACGGAGCGGAATGTCTGGGCGTAGCCACGATTGACGCTGCTTACAAAAATGAAGCCAAGTTACAATACGTTTAAAAAAGTCTGACGCTTGAGTCAGGCTTTTTTGCGTCGTTAGGGGGAAACTGGCATAATAACAGTAGATTATAAACGAGGATGAAGACCATGAAATTATACTTTGTGCGCCACGGCAAAACCGAATGGAACCTAGAGAGTCGCTATCAGGGCGCGGGTGGGGACTCCGAGTTACTGCCAGCTAGTTATCAAGAAATGCAGCTCGTGGGGAACTACCTAAAGGACATTGTCTTTGCCCATGTGTATGCGAGCCCAATTAAGCGGGCCCGGGTTACGGCAAGCGTAATTCAAAGTCAGTTGCACCATCCAGCCCCGCTGAGTTTGGATAATCGGTTGGAAGAATTTCGGCTCGGTAAGTTCGAAGGAATGAAATTTACGGACGCTGAAGCTCAATATCCGGAGACGTTTAACGATTTTCGCAATCATCCGGATCAGTACGATCCCACACCGATTGGGGGCGAATCCTTTCCAGAATTGATTAAGCGGATGCGAAGTAAAATGAATGAGATTACCACGAATTTTGATAATGATGCGAATCTTTTAATTGTCAGTCATGGGGCGGCGTTAAACGCCTTGATTAACTCGTTACTGGAAATTCCATTAAAGGATTTACGGAAACGGGGGGGCTTGGCCAACACCAGTACGACGATTTTAGAAACTACCGACCACGGTCAGAAGTTTAAATTATTGGATTGGAACGACACCAGCTACTTGAACCACCCGGTGCGGGATTCAGATTTAGTGTAGGAGGACAGCAATGGCAGAGCATGCAGAAGCAGACGAAAAGCAGGAGCGGGCCACCGCCACGTTGCACCAGTTAATCACGGACATTGATGAACACCCAAACGATTATCGACCCTACTACGACCTCAGTGCGTTCTTGATTGAACTCAAGAGCTACGCGCAGGCCGAAGAATTACTGATGAAGGCGCTCGGGTTGTTTGCGGATCGCAGTCAAACGGCCAAAAACACGCTGACCTATGGACTCGGAAACGTGTACTACGCTGCCGGGGAATTTACGCAGGCGATTCAACAATTTCAACAGGTGACGGACCCTACTTTAAAGCAGGATGCGTACATCATGTTGGGACAAAGTTACTATGGTGAAAAGAACTATGGCAAGGCGTTGGCCTTTTTAATTACCGCCCATGACCACGCGAAGCAGGATCCGGAACTGAATCGCTTAATCGGTGATTGTTTACTGGCGAGTGGCGATTTAAATGCAGCCGCTGATTTTTACCAGCAGACGGTAGTCGCGAAGCCAAACGATGCGGCCGCGCACTTTAACTTGGGTGTAATTGCACTAAGCAACGGCCAGCGCGAGCAGGCGGAGTCCGAGTTTGAACAGTCCCGCGCGCTGGATGAACATTACTTTATGATTCATCGGGAACGCATTGCAGACATTGAAAAAGGGCTGCGTAAGCGGCCAAAGGAGTAACCCTGTGGCACAGTCAATCAGTCTTTTTGATGAGCACCACCCAGAGGACCAACCAACCACCGCACAGTTAACTGGCAAGGTTGCCACGACCTTTTTTGAAGGAAATGATAGCTTTTATAAGGTGTTATTGGTCCAGGTGGAAGAACACAATTTTCAGTGGGATGAACCAGAAATTGTGGTAACGGGTGACTTTGCTGAAATTAACGACGAGCTGAGTTACCGGTTTAGCGGGAAACTGGTGGATCATCCCAAATATGGGAAGCAGTTTCAAGCCAGAAACTATGAACGGGCAACGCAAACCTCGACCGCCGGTTTGATTAAATACTTATCCGGGAGTGATTTCCCGGGGATTGGTCCAAAGACTGCTACCAAGGTCGTTAACCAGCTGGGAACGGAGTTAATCCCGAAACTATTAAAGGATCCGGACGCTTTAAACGGCTTGGGGTTAAAACCCCAGCAGCGGGACACGATTTTACAGACCATCCGGCAAAATAACGGAGCCGAACAGGTGATTGTCGGCCTCAATAGCTATGGGTTTGGCAGTTCGTTAGCAGCCGCGATTTTCAAAAAGTATCATGAACAGGCACTAGAGATCATTGAAACTGATCCGTATCGGCTAGTTGAAGAGATTGCAAACATTAGCTTTAAGCGGGCCGATCAAATTGCCCAACGAGTAGGGATTGACTATAACAATCCGGGCCGGTTACGGGCGGGGTTACTAACCACCTTGGACCGGTTGTCGGTTAGTAGTGGGAATACCTACTCCACGACGACGGAAGTGATGAACGCCAGCTTTCAAATTTTAGATACCGATCCGAACCAAACGATTGACGACCAGCAACTAGCCACGGCGTTAAAACAACTGGTGCAGGACGGTAAGGTGCAGGTCGATCAGGACCGCATTTACCTAAAAAACCTCTTTCAGGCGGAATGGCAAATTGCTGAGAACGTGCACCGCATTTTACAGGCGGCGGATGCTGCTCCAGCTGATCCTAAACAATTGATTAGTCAGGTGGAACAAGCGAGTCACATTCAGTACGACGTTTCTCAGGTTCAGGCGATTGAATCAGCACTGAGTCATGCCCTGTTCCTCCTGACCGGAGGACCCGGGACTGGAAAAACGACGATTATTAATGGGATTGTGCAGGCCTATGCCACCGCCCACGACTTATCGTTAGATCCCCATGACTATCGTGGGGATGATCCCTATCCCATCTTGCTAGCAGCTCCTACCGGCCGGGCGGCTAAAAAAATGGGGGAAGCGACGGGCTTACCGGCCAGCACCATTCACCGCTTGTTAGGATTAAACGGCGACGACACGGAGGCCACTGGAAACGCCCTTGACGGAGAGTTATTAATCATCGATGAGATGTCCATGGTGGATACCGAACTGTTTACTAAACTCGTGCAGGCAATTCCAACCGGGATGAAGGTGATTTTGGTCGGGGATCAAGACCAGTTGCCATCCGTTGGACCGGGCCAGGTTTTTTCGGATTTAATTCGGTCCCAGTTGATTCCAACGATGCAGCTAACGCAAATTCACCGGCAGAGTCGGGATTCGACCATTATTACCCTAGCCCACCAGTTAAAGGACGGGCTTGTTCCTCCCGATTTACTGACTAAAAAACCGGACCGGAGTTTCATTCAGTGTGACGTGCGCCAAGCAGTATCAGTCATTGAACAAATCGTTAGTAAGGCGCAGGCGAAAGACTTTCAAGCCACTGATATTCAAGTTTTAGCTCCCATGTATCGAGGTGAGGTGGGCATTGATCACCTCAATCAAGCAGTCCAAGCCATTTTTAATCCACCCAGTGCCGAGCGCAAACAGGTGGAAACGGCTCGCGGTTGCTTTCGAATCGGGGATAAGGTCTTACAACTGGTTAATGATCCGGAACATAACGTGTTTAACGGAGACATTGGCAAAATCGTGGGCCTCACCATTAATTCCGAAGGCAAGCAGTACCTCGATAAACTAACGGTGGCCTTTGACCAGACGGAAGTAACCTATCCCAGAAATGACTGGAAGCAGTTAACTTTGGCGTACTGTACTTCGATTCATAAAGCGCAGGGAAGCGAGTTTCCAATGGTGATTTTACCGGTCGTTTCACCATACCGCCGGATGCTTGATCGGAACTTGTTGTACACGGCAGTAACTCGGGCGGCCAGTAAACTGGTCCTCGTTGGTGATGCCAGTATTTTTCAAGCGGCGTTAGCCAAAGAGGCGAGCCGTCGCAAAACCGGATTACCTGACCGCCTACGCTCCGCGTTTCAAAGTGAACCGGAGTCCGCTACCACCTCACCAGCAACCACCACGACCACTGCAGCCATGGAGCCCCAACCAGTGGATCCAGCAACGAATGCGGAGCAGGACGCGGTGTTAACGATGGCCGCCATTGAACGGCAGGCCATCGATCCCATGATTGGGATGGCAGGGGTGACGCCCCAAAATTTTCTTGATGCTAAATCACAGTGAATTGATTATAATTAAAGATGACATCACCCTTAGTTTGGAAAGGAACGGACATCTTGACCACAAAACCGCAACCAATTATTTTTGCTTTAAACGCCAACCGCCCCCTTGCCGAAAAAATCGCCCAGGTTAGTGGGATGCCAATCGGGCAAGCCACCATTAACCACTTTAGTGATGGAGAGATTAAGATTTCGATTGACCAAAGTGTCCGGGGCAAAGACGTGTATGTGATTCAATCCCTTTCTAATCCTGTTAACGATAACCTGATGGAACTGTTGATTATGATCGATGCCCTGCGCCGGACCAGCGCCCGCCAGATTAACGTTGTCATCCCGTACTACGGCTATTCTCGTTCTGATCGCAAAGCCCGGGCACGAGAACCCATTACTGCCAAGTTAATTGCCAGCTTTTTGCAAGCTAGTGGGGTAAATCGAGTGGTGACGCTTGATTTACACGCGGCGCAAATTCAAGGTTTTTTTGATCTTCCTGTCGATCATTTACAACCCAGTCGTCTCATTAGTAACTACCTCCACGAGCATCACTTAGATGACGATGCGGTGGTCGTGGCGCCGGATCATAACGGCGTTGGACGGGCGCGGGCGATTGCTAATCGCTTGGAGCTCCCCTTGGCAATTGTGGACAATCGGGAACCGGATACGTCAGATCAAGTTCCAGAAACCGTGATTGGTTCCGTCGCGGGAAAAACAGCCCTGGTAGTGGACGATTTGATTGTCACCGGTCGCAAGATGCAGGTGTCGGCGGCGGCGCTACGGCAGGCAGGCTGCCAGCGGGTGATTGTGATTGCCACGCACCCAGTCTTTTCTGCGGAAACTCCAGCTAAGCTAAACGATCAAAACATTGACCAGGTGATTGTGACGGATTCAATCGTTATTCCCCACCCGGAACAAATTCCCACGTTGACCATCATTTCGGTTGGGGGATTATTTGGGGATGCGTTAAAATTAATTCAGGAACAAAAATCCACACACCGCTTATTTAGAGGAGGAACTTCGGATGGTATATAAAGCAAGTGAACACCGTTACGATCAAATGAAGGTACGTCGGGCCGGCAACTCTGGTTTACAACTACCAGCACTCTCGTTTGGAACCTGGCACAGTTTTGGTGACGATGCGAACTTTCAGGATAGTGAAAAGATCATGTTAGCCGCCTTTGACCGCGGAATTTTCAGTTTTGACCTTGCCAATAACTATGGACCGGGTTCGGGAGCTGCCGAAAGAATGTTTGGGCAAGTTTACCGGCGCGATTTAAAACCATACCGGGATGAATTAATTATTACCACCAAGGCGGGCTTTCACATGTGGCCAGGGGTGTATGGAAACTTTTCTTCGAAAAAGACTCTGGTCGCTGCATTGGACCAAAGTTTAAACCGGATGGGCTTGGACTACGTTGATATTTATTACAGTCACCGGTTTGATCCGAATACGCGATTGGAAGAAACTGCGGAAGCGTTAGACGGGTTGGTTAAAGCAGGAAAAGCACTTTACATTGGGATTTCTAACTACGATGGTCCGCAAACGGCAAAGATGATTGAACTCTTTCAAGAATTGCACACGCCGTTTGTGGTTAACCAGAGTTCTTACAACATGTTAAACCGGACCCCGGAAATGGATGGAACGTTGCAAACGTTAGCTGATGCCCATGATGGGTTGGTAGCGTACGGGCCTCTGGCCGAAGGGTTACTAACGGATAAATATTTAAACGGGATTCCGGATGACATCCACCTGCACTTTACGAATAACTTCATTCTGGAAAAAGGGGAGGCCACGGCGATCAAGAAGTTAAATCAACTGAACGAGCTCGCCCACAACCGGAACCAAACCCTCGCGCAAATGGCAATGGCCTGGTTATTGAATAATCCAACCGTTACTAGCGTAGTGACGGGGGCTTCCAAGGTGGAACATTTGGATGATAACCTCAAGGCCTTGGACAACTTGGACTTTACTAACGATGAATTAGCAGCGATTGATAAAATCGTGAAAGAATAACGAATTAAAAAAACGAGCTGGTAAGCTCGTTTTTTTAGTTGACTTAGGAAAAATAAAAAGGAACGCCACTGGCATTCCTTTTTGATTACTTCGTGTTATTCATAATTAGCATGGGGAGGACCAACGGGTGGCGTTCCGTCTTTTCGTAGAGGAAGTTGGATAACTCTTTGACAACGGCCTTTTTAATCGTTTTTTCACTGGCGTTTTTGTTATTCATCGCCCGCCGGATGGTCCGAAAGACCAATTTACGACCTTGATCGAGCAGTTCGCCGGATTCACGCATATAAACAAAGCCCCGGGAAAGAAGATCGGGACCAGATTGAATTTCCTTGTCCTTCAAATTAATGGTAGCAACGACCACCACGAGGCCTTCTTCAGAAAGCAGTTGCCGGTCTTCAATTACCTGTTCGGTAACCGTATCAACCCCATTACCATCAATGTAAACGTCTCCGGCGGCAAAGTTACCTGCCATCCGCGCACTGTCCCTAGTCAGGGCGAGCACGTCTCCATTTTTCAAGATAAAGCAGTGATCCTTGGGAATCCCACACTGTTCGGCAAGCCCCATGTGAATTTTTTGCATCCGGTATTCACCATGAATCGGCACGAAGAACTTCGGCTTCATGAGGCGAATCATCAATTTTTCCTCTTCTTGGCCCCCGTGACCAGAAGTGTGGATGTGATTAGCATAACCCTTGATGACGGTGGCGCCCGCTTCTTCGAGTTCGTCAACTACCCGGTTCACACTTAAGACGTTTCCGGGAATGGGGTTACTGGAAAGGACTACAGTATCGCCCGGCTCAATTGAGATCTGCCGGTGGGTACCGTTGGCAATTCGGGACAGGGCGGCCATTTGTTCGCCTTGAGAACCGGTACATAGAATCATGACCTTATCGGCCGGGAGGGATTTAAGTTGGTTAGCATCGACAAAGGCCTTATCAGGGACCTTGATGTAACCGAGTTCCCGGCCGTTGACAACGGCAGCTTCCATGCTTCGCCCAAACACGGCAATTTTACGGCCGTTTTGGTAGGCGGCGTCAATCGCCGTCATCACCCGGGAGAGGTTTGAAGCAAAGGTTGCAAAAATAATCCGCCCCTTCACCCGTTTGAAAATTTTGCGAACCGAATCACTAACGTAGCGTTCGGACTTGGTCCACACTGGTTTTTCGGCGTTGGTACTGTCAGCCATCAGGCACAGGACGCCTTCTTCACCGAGCTTGGCCATCGTTTGTAAGTCAGGCGGTGTGTTGGTCACCGGGGTCAGATCAAACTTATAATCACCAGTTTCGACAATCACCCCATCGGGAGTATGAACCGCGACCCCCAGCGCATCAGGGATCGAGTGCGTAGTCCGAAAAAACGAGACGCTGGTCTTTTTAAACTTTAAGACGGTGGTTTCATCAATGGCATGTAACTCGGTTTGTTTTAACATGCCGTGTTCTTCTAATTTACCTTTAATTAACGCGAGGGCGAGGGGACCGGCATACACCGGAACGTTAATAGCCTTGAGGATAAAGGGAATCCCACCGATATGGTCTTCGTGACCGTGGGTGATGACTAGAGCCTTAATCTTATCTTGGTTTTCGACCAGATATTGATAATCTGGAATCACGTAATCAATCCCGAGTTGGCTGCTTTCCGGAAACTTAATTCCGGCATCAATGAGAATGATTTCATCTTGGAACTGAACACCATATGTGTTTTTTCCGATTTCACCTAGACCACCAACGCCATAAATCGCCGTTTCGTTGTTTTTGACGTTTAGTTTACTCATTATTTATTAAACTCCGTAATTTTAAAATCAGGTTCTTGTTGTTCGAATTCAAGGTGTTTACCCGCGAGCGGTTGAATGAATTCCACGGTGTATTCCGTATTTTCAGCAATTAAATCACGAACTTCTGCCTGGGTTTGCGCCTCGACGTACAGTGATTTAGTTGCTTCCCGCTTCGGATTTTCCTTAGGATTTGCTTGATATAAGACTTTGTAAATCAAAATGATTACTCCTTTATAAATAAATTAATTTTTGTGTCGAACTGTTCGTTGGTACACCAACTCCTAACACAATTTTATCATAGATTAAGATGCAAGTATATATGGAGCGTTTTCTGGTAGAATAAAGCCAGCCTAGCTGAGGAGGGGAAACACGCATGCAGTTTGGAATCGAATTAGTCATTGGAATTGGAGTGGCGTGCTTAATCTATAATGTCCTGCATCATTTTTTAGTAACCGTTCCCAATCAACGGCACCAATTGGCGGTGCAACGGGGGGTGAATCGGGAGGTAGCGCGCGCCGTGGCACATTTGCAAACGGCGCAGGGCACACCACTGGTTGGAAAAATCAACCAGGCTCGGATTCTTGATGCAGTCTGGGGTCGGGGCATCATGGTTTTTGAATATCGCTGTCAGTTGGAGTCCCAGTTGTCTACTACGGAAATGCAATCGCAATTAAATCAGGTACTGGAACAACAGGTTCGTGCCGATCACTTTGTAACGGAAACCGGGGCGCCCCGGTTGGTTGTGACGGATGCTTGGATTCAACAGCAACAATTGTATTTTGACGTTGCGGACGTTGCCAATCGCGCAACCCAGGAGTATGTAACTGATCTAGAACGTTTAGATGACTAAAAGAGCACCCGGTCAAAGGACCAGGTGCTCTTTAATTAGTCGATGAAAATTTCGTTGGGTTCTCGTGCAAAGGGATCCTGTTGGTTGATGTGATCGTAAAACAGGGTGCCATGCAGATGGTCGATTTCATGTTGCACGATGATGGCTGGGTAGTGCTTTAACCGAACCCGGTGTTTGGTCCCCGTTAAGTCTTGATACTCAACCGTAATTCGGTCGGAACGCGGTACGTAGCCTGGCACGTCTTTATCAACGGATAGACAACCTTCGCCGACTGTCAGTGCCGCTGGTTGGACCGAGTTCGAAACGATGACGGGGTTGATGAGAATCGCTTTAAATGGGGATGGTTCGTCTGCTGCTTCTGGGGGGGTAAGGACGGCGGCCATTAATTTGGAAACTCCAACTTGCGGGGCCGCTAATCCGACTCCAGCGCGAAGGTGATACTTTTTGCAGAGCGCTTCGTCTTGACTGACCTCTAAATATTCCATCATTTTTTCGCCGAGTTCCCGATCTTCGTCACTAAGGGGAAATGGGACCGGTTGTGCTTGTTTGCGCAGGACTGGATTTCCATCTCGCGTGATATCTTTCATTAAAAACACGATGTTGCCTCCATTCGTTGTCAGTATCATCTAGTTATTATATGGCATCAAGCCGGCAGTTGTAAATCAGGGATTCTTGATTAGGTTTTGCAAAACTTTGCAAAATCTTAACTTAATGTTAGGTTATTACTGACTTATAAACTTAATTTCAAGCTAAATTTTAGGAGATGAAAACCATGCAAGCCCCAATCTTAATTAAGGGAGATCCCGAGCGGGTGCAACAATTAACGGCTGCGTTGGCCATTTTGGATCTACCGGTAACGTTTTTACAGGATGCAGCTGACGTGGCAACCATCCCAATGTTTGATCAGGCTTGTCGCCACTTCAGTGTGCGCGAACTGGCTCCCGATGAAGATTTACGCAATGTAGCTGCGTTGGTGTACCTACCGGCAGTTGATTTTTACCAAGCAACGGACTCCGCAGCCGAGCAAGTGGCCGAAAAGGTTGCTCCGGCTATCGATCAGATGCGTCCGTTGATTAACGACCTAATGGCGCGGGCATTTCAGGGAAAAATTGTGGTGGATGCGCCCCACGATGAGGTGTTTTTGTACTTTATCGCGGCGTTTTCCGGCTTAGACGTAAGTAAACTTGTGGGAGTAGGAAACGTCCCGGTGGGCTTGACCCTGCGCGAACAGTTGGTGCGGAACTTTAAGGTTGCCAACGAAGACATCAACGTGAGTGTTTGTGGGTTAAACACCCGGTGTGTCGTCCCGTGGAATCGTATTTACATTGGTGCGATGCCATTACTTTCATACGTTGCGCGTCCAGATAATAACTACGATACGGAACTGATTGGCAAGGTTCAACAACTCGTTTCCAATCCGGAGTTAGTGGTGAATCCGACGCTCCAAATTCAAGCACTGCTTAAGGTGTTGCGCTGCTTATTGGGCTGGCAATCTGAATTATATTCCGTGGTTAGTTTGACCAAGAAAAGTGATCAGTTAGAGTTAAACCTCATGCCAAAGATTATTAATCAGGGTGGTTTGTCGCATGAGTTTGATTTAAAGTTATCAGAGACAGAAGTCGCAGACATTACGGCCGCCCAAACCTGGGCAATGGACATCATTCAACAAATAAAAAAAGGAAGGCATCATGAAACAGAAAGCTAAATCAACCTATAGTTACCCGATTGTAGCGGACTGGTCAGTCGCTGAATTAGTCGCCGTCACTGAGTTTTTTCAAAACATTGAGCGGGCCTACGAACAGCCCCAGGGGGTCTTGCGGGCGGATTTAATGGCGAGTTATGCTGACTTTCAAACCATTAATCCGGCTCGGACGGAACAAAACCAGTTGCGGCGTGAGTTTGAACGGTCATCGGGATTCGATATTTACGCCGTGTTACAGGCCGCGGCAGCCCAGCCAACGGCCAAGTTGATTAAACTCAACTAGTTTGACTGAATGTGCCAGTTTGTGTTAAAATTAAAAACAGTTTTGACAGCGAATAGAAGAGCACCAACCGATTTTGACATTGTTAATAAGGGATGCACGGAGGCTGTGACAGTGTCACGGCCTTTTATCTGACGTTACGATTGAATTGAGTTCTCGCTTTTTTACTGCTTTGAAGGAGGAACTATTTTTGAAAACAAGAGATGACATTAGAAATATTGCGATTATTGCGCACGTTGACCACGGAAAGACAACCCTGGTGAACGAGCTTTTAAAGCAATCTGACACGTTAAATGGTCACGAACAAATTCAAGACCGGGCCATGGATACTAACCCCATTGAACGGGAACGGGGAATCACCATTTTGTCCAAGAACACGGCCGTTAAGTACGATGGCAAACAAATTAACATCTTGGATACTCCTGGACACGCCGATTTCGGTGGAGAAGTAGAACGAATCATGCGAATGGTTGATGGAGTTTTGCTGGTGGTGGATGCCGCTGAAGGAACGATGCCCCAAACACGGTTTGTGCTGAAGAAAGCCTTAGATCAGCACTTAACTCCGATCGTGGTGATTAACAAAATTGATAAGCCCGGGGCCCGGCCTGACGAAGTGGTTGACGAAGTGTTGGACCTGTTCATCGAATTAGGAGCTGACGAAAGTCAATTAGACTTTCCAGTTGTCTACGCCTCTGCTATGAACGGAACTTCCAGTTTCGATTCAGACATTGATACGCAGGAACACACGATGAAACCAGTGTTCGATACGATCCTCAAAAACATTCCTGCGCCCATCGATAACTCTGACGATCCACTGCAATTTCAAGTTGCCATGCTGGATTACGACGATTTCGTTGGTCGAATCGGAATTGGTCGGGTCTTTCGGGGCACCATCAAAGTCGGTGACAGCGTTGTGGTAATGAAGCTCGATGGTTCCCAACAAAAATTCCGGGTAACCAAAATCATGGGCTTTGTTGGTTTGAACAAGGTTGAAATTACGGAAGCCAAGGCGGGGGATTTGATTGCCGTATCCGGAATGGAAGACATTAACGTCGGAGAAACGGTGGTAGATCCAAATGCTTTGGAACCACTTCCAATTCTGCGGATTGATGAACCAACCATGCAAATGACGTTTGGAACTAACACGTCCCCATTCGTTGGGAAGGACGGGAAGTTCGTTACGGCCCGGCAATTGATTGACCGGTTGGAACGCGAGCTGCACACTGACGTTTCGTTGCGGGTCGAAGAAACCGACGATCCAGGGGCTTGGTTAGTGTCTGGTCGTGGGGAACTTCACTTATCAATTTTGATTGAAACGTTACGCCGGGAAGGCTACGAACTACAGGTTTCACGTCCCGAAGTAATTTATAAGGAAATTGATGGCGTAAAGTGTGAACCATACGAATCAGTGCAAATTGATACGCCGGAAGAATACTCCGGTTCCATTATTGATACCCTTTCCCAACGAAAAGGGGAAATGCAGAACATGGAGAGCGTTGGGAACGGGCAAACGCGCTTGACTTTCTTAGTTCCTTCTCGTGGTTTGATTGGGTACTCTACCCAATTCTTATCTCTAACCCACGGATACGGAATTATGAACCACAGTTTTGACAAGTACGCTCCGGTAGTGAAGAACTGGGATCCAGGCCGGCGCAACGGAACCTTGGTTTCAATTAACACTGGAAAAGTAACCACCTATGCCATTATGGCGGTTCAGGACCGGGGTAAGATTTTTACTGATCCGGGAACGGAAGTTTACGAAGGAATGATCGTGGGTGAAAACGCCCGGGATAATGACATTTCGGTTAACATCACGCGGGGTCGGAACCAAACGAACGTCCGGGCCGCTGGATCTGAAGACATTGCAAAGGTTAAAGCCCCCGTTCATTTAACGCTCGAAGAATCCTTGGAATTCTTGAATAGTGATGAACTGTGTGAGGTTACGCCAGAACATGTTCGCCTTCGGAAACGGATTTTGAATACTAACGAACGGGAAAAGGCCGCTAAGAAGCGGAAAAACAACCGTTAATTAGAATGAACAAGAGCCACTGTGATAGTGGTTCTTTTTCTTTGGAGAAATTTGGAGCTGCAGGATGGCTTGATTGCTGAAACTGAAGTAGTTTATAGTACAATGGACATACTGAAGCAAAAAGAAAGCCGGAGAATGTGGAATGAAAAAGTTTATCAAGGGTTTGGATTGGTATTTATTTTTCCCATACCTGTTGTTATGCGGAATTGGGATTGTGATGGTGTACTCTGCCAGTGCGGGGATTGGGTTAACGCACGGAGGCTTTGCTCCCGATTACCTGGTGAAGCAAGCAGCGTTTGTGGCAATCAGTTTATTACTACTGGTCCTGGTATATCGAATGCGGTTTGCTGTCTTTCAAAGTAAGTTTTTCCTAGGGTTTTTAGAAATTACGTTGTTAGTACTCTTAATCTACGTGAAGTTTTTTGGAACTAAGGTGAACGGCGCCGCTGGCTGGATTAGTCTTGGCTTTATTAAACTGCAGCCGGCAGAATTGTGTAAATTTTATTTTATTATTTACTTTGCCAATCTGTTTAACAAACGTTCCCGGTTGATTACGCAGGAGGGCATTGTACGAGCCACGTTCCACAATTTAAGTCCACTACTGATTCCAGTCCTGTGCCTATTTTTAATTTTCATCCAACCGGATACTGGTGGTTTCGCGATTAACTTGTTCATCATCTTGGTCATGTTTTTAGCGGCTAGTACCGCTAGCAAATTAGTGCCTTGGATTGTGGGGCTGGGCTTAGTTCTGCCCCTGTTTTTGATTCACATTGGCAGTGGGGTGATTGCCCACTTTGTTAGTAATAGTCAGAACTACAAACTCCAGCGGTTTGTGGCGTTTGCCGATCCGTTCCTGCACGCCCAAACCTCCGGGCAACAACTAATTAATTCTTACTATGCGATTAGTAACGGGGGGATTTTTGGTCGCGGACTGGGAAATTCCATTCAAAAGATGGGATATCTTGCGGAACCGAATACCGATTTTATTTTGCCGATTATCTCTGAAGAACTCGGATTAGTTGGGGTGGTGCTGATTCTTGCCTTATTATGCATCCTCATTGTCCGCACGATTGACATTGGCTTTCGGACCACCAACCTGTACTTTAGTTCGGTGTGCTACGGAACGGCGGCCTACCTGACGATTCAGACGTTGTTTAACGCCGGGGGTGCGGTAGGCTTTGTGCCGTTGACCGGAGTGACCCTACCGTTTATTAGTTACGGGGGTTCTAGCATGATTACGTTGAGCCTGTGTTTAGGCTTAGTAATGAAGATCAGTAGTAAAGAACGCCAACTTAGTTCACAACGCCAACCAGGAATCCAAATTCCGCGACAGTAAGGAGAGATGGTGCCATGGAAGCACGCACAGAGTTATTAGTATCGCTTTTTTCGGTTAAACAGGCCAAACAGTTGCACCGATTTGGAGATGTGCACTACGTTTCGCGACGGATGCGGTATGCCATTTTGTTTGTGAATCAAGCCGAAACGAGTAAAAGCATCCAGGACTTAACAAAACTCCGGATGGTGAAAAAAGTGGAGGTGGCTCCCACCCAAACGTTAGCCCACCAGTTTGCAGCTTTAAACGAAGCAACTGAGGGGGACTAAGTGCCATGCGAATTATTTCAGGAACTTACGGAGGACGAAAGCTGCAACCCGTGCCGGGGACGAAAACTCGTCCCACCACGGATAAGGTGCGAGAATCGTTGTTTAATATGATCGGTCCCTATTTTACAGGAGGCAGTTTTTTAGATTTGTTTGCGGGCTCGGGAGCAGTGGCCTTAGAGGCGCTTTCCCGGGGAATGCAACGAGCGGTCCTAGTTGATCGCCAGTTTGCGGCCGTAAAGACCATTAAAAAAAATGCGACCATGGTAACTGAGCCAGATCAGGAAGTAGTGGTTTGGAAGCTGCCGGCTGAGCGGGCCTTAACTAGACTGACAGAACAGCATGAGCAGTTTGAGGTCATTTTTCTTGATCCGCCATACGCTGCCCAACAAATGGTCAAGCAGTTGGCAGAAATTCAAAAACTGCAGCTCTTGAAACCACAGGGATTAGTGATTTGTGAAACCGACCACACGGCCGAGTTAGGGGCCCAGCCCCACTATCAATTGCTCCGGCAAAAGGATTACGGGTTAACCATGATTTCAATTTATCAAGGAAAAGAGGAAACCACATGAAAACAGCCGTTTATCCGGGGAGTTTTGATCCGCTGACGAATGGTCATTTGAATATTATTAAACGGGCGAGCACGATTTTTGATCATGTGATTGTTGCGATTGGGACTAATCCCAGTAAGCAGACCCTCTTTTCGGTAGCAGAACGCATTCAACTGATTCAAGCCAGTACCCAGGAACTCGATAACGTTGCGGTAACTAGTTATAGTGGTTTGACCGCTGAATTCGTAAAGTCACAACATACGAACATTGTAGTGCGGGGAACGCGTGATTCCCGCGATTTTGTGTACGAGCAAGAAATTGCTAATTTAAACGGATTATTGGATGAACAAATTGAAACAATTTTATTATTTGCGAATCGGGATTACGAGTTAATTTCTTCTTCGATGGTTAAAGAAATTAATGCCTTTGGAGGCGACGTCAGTAAGTTCGTTCCGGCTCCCGTAGCCCGTGCTTTACAAGAAAGGAGTAACCATGCGTAAATTTTGGCAAAAAAATCGCAAAACCAGCCTCGCGTTTTTAGTGGTGGCATTATTAATTGCGATTCTGTGGTTCTTTTTTTGGCCTCTGAACCGAGTTGTGGAAGCTCCCGGTGAAGCGGTGAACATTCAACCGATGGTGAAAATTGCGGGGAAACAACCCCTAAAACAGAATGAATTTATGATTACGGCGGTTTCAATCGCCCCGGCGCGGCCCGTTTCTTACGTGCACCGCTTGTTTGATCCCCACATTGATATTCAAAAAACGAATGATGTGACCGGGGGGCAAAATAACGCTGATTTTAACAACGTGCAGAAGGTCTACATGCAAAGTGCCATTAACAATGCGATTACCGTTGGCTTCCAACACGCTAACCGACCGGTAACCAAGCAGTATCATGGTGTTTACATTCTCAACGTTTTCCCCCAGTCCGACTTTAAAAATCGCTTGCGGCCCGCTGATTTGATTGAATCAATTAACGGCCAGCAGCTGACCAAGAGTACGGAATACGTAAATTACATTAAGAGCCTGCCCAAAAACGCTCCACTTAAGATTATGTTTAAGCGCGACGGGCGGCAAATGATGGTTTCTGGTCATAAACATGACATCGTCAAGGGATTCAATGGGATTGGGATTACCATGATCGATGACATGACGATTAAAACCGCTCCAAAGGCCCGCATCGATCCCGGCCAAATTGGCGGACCATCTGGGGGACTAATGTTTGCCTTGCAAGTTTACAGTCAGTTAACCCAGCAACGGTATCAGTTGAAAAAAATCGCTGGAACCGGAACGATTACCAGTGATGGGCAAGTTGGTGAAATTGGGGGCGTAGATAAGAAAATCATTGCGGCGCACAAGAGTGGCGCGCAGGTCTTCTTCTGTCCCTACGTTAAACCAACCAAAACCAATTTAGCGCTCGAACCCGGGCACCAAACGAACTACCAGGTGGCCAAAGCAACGGCGCAAAAGTATGCACCAGGGATGAAGGTTGTCCCCGTTACCTCATTTGATCAAGCCGTACACTATTTAAAGACACATCAATAACTAAAAGCTGAATTCCGTAATTGGAATTCAGCTTTTTTGCGTATTTAACGAGGAGAAAGGGGTGGAACAATGGAAAGGATCAGAACAAGTTGGGAAGCATTAGCAGGTAAGTGGAAAATTGGCCTAATTGGAGGGCTGATCAGTTTGATAATCATTGGAATTGGGGGCGCTTGGTGGTTCCAGTCAGCAGTAGCACCCCCAGTGGCAGTGAAAGCCGCGCAAAAGCTTGAACCCGCCACCGTAAAACCGAACCAGACCAAGCCTAGGTCCAGTTCGAGTTCTAAAAATAAGGCACCTGATCGGGTAGTTGTTGACGTGAAAGGAGCGGTCAAGCAACCCGGAGTTTATACCGTTGCTACCAATACCCGGGTTGATCAGGTGATTCGGTTAGCCGGCGGTTTTTTACCGAGTGCGGATGCAAACCAGGTTAACCTGGCGCAAAAGGCCACTGACCAATCAATTCTCTACGTTCCAAACCAAGGAGAGAAACCACCGATGGGTCCAAACGAGCAGTCCGCTTCACCGGCAGGACCGACGAGCGACCGAAAGGTTAATTTAAATCAAGCGGATGCTACCCAATTACAAAGCGTTTCTGGAATTGGGGCGAAAAAAGCCGAAAAAATTGTGGCCTACCGGCAACAAACGGGGAATTTTAAAACCGTGGATGAGCTAAAAAACGTCCCGGGCTTTGGAGCCAAGACGGTTACTCAACTGGCAAGTTCGTTAACGGTTTAAGTATCACGTGAGGAGTTTTCCTGCTATACTGAAAGCATTCTAATTGGGAGGGGAATGCACATGGCTAAAAAGAGAATTCCGTGGGATCAATATTTCATGCTGCAAGCAATTTTAATCTCCAGTCGGAGTACTTGTGAACGGTTGTCAGTGGGGGCGGTCTTAGTCCGCAATAAGCGCGTAATTGCCTGTGGTTACAATGGCTCAGTGTCTGGAGCCGACCACTGTACTGAGGTGGGCTGTTACCTCGTGAACGGTCATTGTGAACGAACCATTCATGCAGAAATGAATGCCGTATTGCAGTGTGCGAAGTTTGGAGAATCCACCGATCACGCGGAAATTTATGTAACTGATTTTCCCTGTTTACAGTGTACAAAGATGTTATTGCAAGCGGGGATTAAAAAGATTAAGTATCTGCGCGAATATCACAATAATGCATATGCGGAACAACTATTACAACAAGAAGCCGTTGAGGTGAAAAAAATCACTCTTGATCCCCAACGGGTTGCTGATCTACCGTTTGCTGATTATCTTTCCATTGAGTAACGATTAGACGAAACTTTGGAGTTTTTCCGGCTGTGTTGTGGGCCCTTGTTTTGTGGACACTGCTGGTCGACGGGTGGAGTGGCAGTTTGCTGACCGGGTTGTGGTTAATTCGCTTGTGGCGGCTCCAGCTCCGCCGGTTTTTAATTTTAAATCTAATTAGTCTGGTGCTTCCAATTACCGTGGGGTGGCATACCCAACACGTTGTTCAGGTGAATGAACGTGCGATTGCGCAAGCAGGCAATCAGGTTCAAACGTGGGATTTAGTGGTACTGCCGGACCAGGTGGTTAATACGAAGACGAGTATGCACGGAAGCGGACAGTTGGAAAGTCACCAGCGGGTCTCATTTCATGGGCAACCGCTCATTAATCAAGGCGAACGCCTGCATCATTGCGTGCGGCTTCGTGTCCAAGGAAGTTTGACGCCCAATCAACCGGCTTCTAACTGGGCAGCCTTTGATACCCAGTCCTTTGCCCGGGGTCACGGACTTAGCGGGGACCTCCGGATCACAAAAGTTGCAGCGGTTCAGCGGATGCGCCCACCGACGATAGCGGCCTGGTTTCATGAGGGGCGGGCGCACGAGTTACGCCGGACCAACCAACTTCCGCCCCAGTTACGCGTGTATGTCCAAAGCCTCCTGTTTGGCGTGCGGACCGCGGACTTTCAAGCTACCAGCACGGGATTTAAACGCTTAAATTTGATTCATTTATTTAGTATTGCCGGGTTACATGTTTATGTATTACTTAACCTGTGGTTCTTTCTGGCAACGGTGGTTCGCATGCGCAAAGCACATGCGGAACTTGGGGCGATGTTATTGCTCCCCCTGTATGCAGGGGTGGCCGGCGGAGCCATCGGCCTAGTTCGAGTCATTCTAATGGTTGAACAACGTTACTGGGCCAAGCTAGGAAACTGGTCGCGTAGCGGTCTTGATTATTGGGCCTTTGCACTGATGATTTGTGTGCTGGTTAACCCATGGCTGATTGGTCAACTTGGCTTTCAGCTCTCTTTTTTGTTGTCATTTACCATTTTCTATTGTCAAGGAACTACCAATGTGCTGAAAACGGTCATGTTAAACTTAGTTAGTCTACCGCTGTTATTAGCTTATTTCTTCGAGTGGCATTGGCTATCAATTATTGCTAATTTAGTCGTCGTGCCGTTCTTTACGATTGGGATTTTTCCGTTAATCATCAGCAATTATCTCTGCTATTTAATCTTCAAAGTCCCGATTTGGGGGACGGAGCCATTGTTGCGGTGGTTGACGCAGGTTACCGATCAAGTTGCTAGTCTACCAGGCGGGTTGCCGTTCGGACAACCACCGTGGTTTCTGGTCTTGTTGTTAGTGGGTACGACGTTGTTATTGATTGAATCCTGGACGTGGAAACGCCTAAGCTGGCTTTTAGTACTCTATGGTGTGAGTTTTTTAATCATTCATTATCCTTTGAATGGGGAAGTGAGCTTCTTTGACGTCGGCCAGGGCGACAGTATCTTAGTTCGTGAGCCCCTCAATCGGACTGTGACGCTAATTGATACCGGGGGCAACCCCAATTTTTTTGCCCGGCAGGGACAACCAACAATCCACCTGGCCCCGACGATGACGATTCCCTATTTAAAAAGTCAGGGGATTAGTCAGCTTGATAATCTTTGTTTGAGCCATCAGGATGCCGACCACATTGGGGATCTAACCTGTTTTTTAAAAACCATGAAGGTAAAACGTGTGTTAATTCCGTGGGGGATGGATCGCAACCAGCATTTTATGCATAAAATTCGTCCTGAGCTTCACAACACCCAGTTAATCGGAGTTAAGGCCGGTCAGATTGTCCCCGGAACCCACCTCCGGATTCTTCATCCGTTTCATCCGGGGTTAGGAGAAAATCAAGATTCAATGGTTCTCTGGGGGCAAATGGGTGGCCGAACGTGGTTATTTACGGGTGATTTACCCAAAGCGGAGGAACGGGAGCTTCTCCAGCACGAGCCGCAACTTCGGGCGAACGTGTTAAAATTAGGACATCATGGTAGCAAGACGGCTTCTGATGACCGGTTTATTGCGAAATTGGCACCACAGGTGGGAATTATTTCCGCCGGTCGGCAAAATCGATATGGGCATCCTAATCAGGAAACGTTGGTAACCATGAAGCGACATCATGTCCAGCTGATCAGTACCCAGACGGCCGGAATGATTCGGTATCGGTATGGTTGGTTTGCATTCCGACCGAAATTTGAAACAAAGTGGAAGGACATCCAGCATGGCAGTGAACCAAGCAATTGAACAAATTAGTCAAAAGCCCCAGCCGGTGTATCTAGTGCTAGGCAGAAATGAGTATTGGGAAAGCCGAATTATGCATCAAGTGCAACAACTCATCCCAGAAGCAGAACGAACGATGAACTATGCTACGTATGATTTAGAGGAAACGCCCCTAGCCGTGGCTTTGAATGATGCCTGGTCGGTGCCTTTTTTTGGTGACCGGCGGGTGGTCGTTATGCAGAACGCTACGTTTTTGACGGGCGCTAAGCCAAAGATGAGCGGGAAACACGATGTTGATGAGCTAATTAAGTACCTGCAGGCGCAACCAGCGGAGACGGTGTTGGTGATTTTTGCTCCCTACGAAAAAATTGATAACCGGAAAAAGGTGGTTAAGCAACTCAAGAAAAGTGCCACCGTCATTGATTTAAACGCGGTTTCTGAGCGTGAAACAACGCAGTTTGTCCAACAGTTTATCGAAAAGCAGCAGTATCAAATTGAGCCTGATGCCCTCACGGAGTTGTTAGCCCGAACGCAGGGGGACTTAGCTCAGATTATGAATGAGCTCCAGAAATTACTGCTCTTTTGCCAGGATGAGCGGACCATTACCGCGACGGTTGTGGATCAGTTGGTTCCAAAGTCCATGATGCAAAATGTGTTCGAACTCGTGAACGACCTATTAGCTGGTAAAACCAACGCGGCCATTCAGTTTTACCACGATTTGGTAACCCAACGTGAGGAGCCTTTAAAAATTAATGCCATTTTGGAGGGCCAATTTCGGTTGTTACTACAGGTTAAGATTTTGCGAGGTCAAGGACAGAGCCAGAGTATGATGGCGCAGAAATTAAAGGTCCATCCATATCGAATTAAACTGGCCGAACGGTTACTTAATCGGTTTACCCGGAAGTATTTGGAACAAGCGTACCTCGCGTTGGTTGCCATTGAGCACCAACTAAAAAGCAGCTCGGCTAATCCAGAGCTGCTCTTTGAAATGTTTGCAATTCGTTTTAGTCAAACAAAGGCGAAAAAAAACACTTAGCAAGTTTGCTAAGTGTTTTTTGTTTATAAAGCGTTTTTAACCCGAGCCAAGTGTGCTTTTTTCCGGTTAGCGTTGTTAGCCTTGATCAAACCTTTGGATTTAGTGTGGTCAATGGCAGCGATTGCCTTTCTGTAAAGGCTGTCGATGTCTTCAGCATTATTGACGCTCGCTTTTTCAAACTTTTTGATGGCACTACGCATTTCGTTCTTTTCAGAAGCGTTGCGTTTCCGTGCAATTTCGTTGGTTTTCATCCGTTCGATTGCTGATTTAATAACTGGCATGTTTTATTCACCTCCACTTAGTGAAATAAGCTCATCTATTTCACAGTTTAACAAGCCTAATTATACAAAAAAGCCAGTATAAATGCAATACCCGCGTTGACTAACTAATGTCAGGGTTGTTTTAGCTTGCAAAAGAGTGTATAGTGGTGTCTGGAACTTATTCTTAGTTTTACGAGTCACTGACGTAACACTCAGAATAAGGGATGAGAGCATAGAAAGGTGGAAAATAAGATGGCTTTAACTAAGGAACAAAAGACAGAAATCATTAACAAGTACGCTAAGCACGATGGCGATACTGGTTCGACGGAAGTTCAAATTGCAGTTTTAACTGCTGACATTAACGAAATCAACGACCACATGAAGACCCACAAGAAGGATTTTCATTCCCAACGGGGCTTGATGAAAAAGATTGGTCACCGGCGGAACCTCCTTGGTTACCTACGGAAGAAAGACGTGCAAAGTTACCGAGAGTTAATTAAGAGTCTGGGTCTTCGTCGTTAAGATTCGACAAGAAAAGGGTTGCGCACCAGGTGCGGAACTCTTTTTTTCTGCCTAATTTTCTTTAAGTATGTTACACTGATTACTAGTTAGACTAGGGACGGCTAGAAGCAGGTGCTTCTGAAAAGAAATGAAACTAGTAATTTGAGGTGTACAGATAATGAAAAAAAACGTCAAAATTATTCCACTTGGTGGAGTGCGTGAAGAGGGGAAGGATCTCTTTGCGGTTGAAATTAACAACAGTAGTATTTTTATCTTAGATTGTGGATCCAAGTTTCCCCTGGATGAAATGCTCGGAGTGGACTACGTGATTCCAGATTTTACCTACTTACGGGAAAATCAAGACAAAATTGTGGGGGTCTTTTTAACCTCGGGACAGCTAGATTCAATTGGCTCGTTACCATATTTGCTGAGCGAATTTGACGTGCCGGTGTTTGGAACTGAGTTAACCATTAAATTGGCCGAACAATTAGTAGCTAAAAATAAGCAAGCAAAACATTTTCACGATTTTCATATCATTAGTGACAGCAGTGAAATTGTGTTTGATGATGGGACGGTGAGTTTCTTTAGCGTAACCCACTCAATTCCGGATGCGGTCGGAATTGCAATCCAAACGAAGCTTGGGAGTGTGGTTTATTCCGGAGATTTCAAGTTTGATCAAACGGTGCCTGCAGAATACCGGGCCGATTATTCGGCAATTGCCGCCGTCGGGAAACATAAAGTCTTGGCCTTACTGTGTGATTCCCGGAACGCTGAGGATCACGGAACGGTGGCCGAGGAACAACAGGTTCAAGATTATCTAATCGATGTGTTTGATTTTCAAGCCAGTCGGATTATTGTTACCTGTTTAGCGGATCACTTACTTCGGCTGCAAGAAATCATCAACGCCGCTGCAACGACAGGGCGAAAAATTTTCTTTGCAAATGACAAATCAAAGTCAATCTTAGAAACGGCCCTTGCAACTGATAAAGTGAAAAATCCGGATCCAAACCTTTTTATTCAATCTGAAAAAGAGTTAAACCAGTTAGCGCCTGAGGACGTTATCATTTTGCACATTGGTCAACCGGGCGAGGCAATGCGTTCCCTAGCTGACATGGCCAGTCAACGTAATCCACGCGTGCAAATTCAGAGTGGGGACCTGGTGCTCCTAGCGACCACCCCATTCCGATCAATGGATAACGAGTGGGCTCGGACCCGCGACTTAATTTATCAAGATGATGCTACGGTAACCAGCATTAGTGACAGTCTAAACCTTGCTAGTGACGCAACGCGAAGTGATATCCAAATGATGACTAGTTTGACGCATCCAAACTACTTTATTCCGGTGCAAGGGGAGTATCGGCAACTTCAGGCAGCGGCAGAAGCCGTTTATGCAACTGGAATGCCCGCCGATCGGGTAATCATTCCGGCCAAGGGTGATGTAATTGAGTTTGACGAGAAGGGGATGCAGTTAGCCCAAGCCGTTCCTGCTTCCGACACCATGATTGATGGCATTGGGGTGGGTGACATTGGTAACATTGTGTTGCGCGATCGAAGCGTGCTCGCCCAAGATGGGGTCTTCATTGCGGTTGTCACAATCGATCGAAAGAAGAAGCTAATTGTCGAAAAACCAAAGGTCACCTCACGCGGCTTTATTTACGCGAATTCGAACCAGACCTTGCTTAATGAAGCTTCGGAGGTAGTCGAAAAAGCGGTGCGGAGCAACCTTGACAATCAAGACTTTGATTGGGGCTTTTTGAAACAGGATGTGCGTGAAAAGCTCAGCTCGTTTCTATACAAGAAAACGGATCGGCGGCCGGTGATTCTTCCGGTAATCATGGAAGTTAACCAACACCACCGGCGCTCTAAAAACAAAAAGAAGAAATAAATCGTGAAGAATTGGGCGTGCCCAGTTCTTTTCTTGTTTTTCGGGTTAGGAGCGAAAGGAGAACCAGTCATGAACGACCAACAACGAAAACAACTACAAACGGCTCAAGCTCAAGTTAGTGCTGGTCACTACGCGAACGCCACGCCAACGCTGCTTAGGTTGTATGATGAAAGTGACGATGAAGCTGTGTTAGCGCCCTTAGCGCATAGTTTCCTCGGTCAGCACCAAATTATCGAAGCCAATCGGTTAGTTGATGAACATTTTGCTTTTTTCGTGACCCAGCAGTTGGGGCTGTTAACGGACGTCTTGCTAGCCAATCGGCGGTTTGTCGAACTGCACATTCTGCTAGCGCAGTTACCGGCCGCGCAAACTGAAGCAGCACGAACCAAGCTTCAGACGGCCGAAACGACGGGCACTAATTTAGACGAAGCAGGGGAACGCCAGTTTAAACACTTGGGAGCCTTTACTCCTCAAGCACAACAGGCCATCATTGCACAGGCCGAACATCTCCCGCTAGCTAACTATGTAGCCGCGACGGTTACTAACCTACAGGATCCTGATGTCCATCCAATTTGGCGATTACAATTGCTGAATAACTTAATGCGGTTACGGATTAAGACCCCGGTGTCGTTGCTGTGGATTGACCAGCAAACCTACACCGTCCAACCTGATCAGTTAGCAGAAGTTACCGAAACAACTGCTTATCAACAACTACAACGATTAGTCACCGCGAAGTACGGACAAGTGGACCCGATTAAGCAAACGCAACTGATGAGCTTGATGCAGGTTGAACTGCAAAACTTATACCCATTTCTGGATCGAATCATGACGGATCCCAAACTATGGTTAGAGCAGTTGGAACGGCAAAGCCAGGGCGAACCACTCGAATCAGCCAAGCCATCAGTAACCAATTGGCTCACGTTAATTGAAAAATTAATGGCAGGATTAATTAGTGAAAAAGAAGCGTAAGTGTTTACAAATTAAGGCACAGTGGATATAATATGATAGTGAATTCTTTGAGGGAATACCCTTTATCTTTTCCTATAATGTTGTATAATAGGTGTAAAGATACTTTGGTGTTTATCAAAGGACGTCTTACGAAAATCATAGGAGGGTTTCATAATGGCAAAAGAACATTACGAAAGAACAAAGCCCCACGTTAATATTGGTACTATTGGCCATATTGACCACGGGAAGACTACTTTAACTGCAGCAATTTCAAAAGTATTGTCAGAAAAAGGGTTGGCAAAAGCCGAAGACTTCTCTGATATCGATGCTGCTCCAGAAGAAAAAGAACGTGGTATTACTATTAATACTGCCCACATCGAATACGAAACTGAAAAGCGTCACTACGCTCATATCGATGCTCCTGGACACGCCGATTATGTTAAAAACATGATTACTGGTGCTGCTCAAATGGATGGTGCAATCTTAGTTGTTGCCGCAACTGATGGTCCAATGCCACAAACTCGTGAACACATCTTGTTAGCTAAACAAGTTGGAGTTGATCACATTATCGTCTTCTTAAACAAGACTGACATGGTGGATGATGACGAACTGATTGACTTAGTTGAAATGGAAGTTCGTGAACTACTGTCAGAATACGGTTACGATGGTGACAACGTTCCAGTTATTCGTGGTTCTGCTTTGAAGGCCTTAAACGGGGACAAAGAAGCTCAAGAACAAATTATGAAGTTGATGGACACTGTTGACGAGTACATCCCAACTCCTGACCGGGAAGAAGACAAACCATTCTTGATGCCAATTGAAGATGTATTTACGATCACTGGTCGTGGTACTGTTGCTTCAGGTCGTATCGATCGTGGTACTGTTAAAGTCGGTGACGAAGTTGAAATCGTTGGGTTAGTTCCTGATATCATTAAGACGACGGTTACTGGACTTGAAATGTTCCGTAAAACGCTTGACCTTGGTGAAGCTGGGGACAACGTTGGTGCCTTACTTCGTGGTGTTAACCGTGACCAAGTGGTTCGTGGACAGGTGCTTGCTGCCCCTGGTTCAGTTAAGACTCACGAAAAGTTCACTGCCGAAGTGTACATCATGACCAAAGAAGAAGGTGGACGTCACACTCCATTCTTCTCAAACTACCGTCCGCAATTCTACTTCCACACTACTGATGTTACTGGTGTGATCGAATTAGACAAGGACAAAGAAATGGTTATGCCTGGTGATAACGTTACGTTCCACGTTGAATTAACGAAACCAGTTGCCATTGAAAAAGGAACTAAGTTCACTATTCGTGAAGGTGGACACACTGTTGGTGCCGGTACTGTTACTGAAATCGACGACTAATTGTTCCTACGTAAAAGGGTCGAAGACAAGGTCTTCGGCCTTTTTATATTGGCGGTAAATGTTTACATTTAGGGATGGATACGTTAGAATAGGAACGTATCTTAATTACTTGAAGAAACGTTCGTTTTTTCATGTTGGAGGAATATAAATGGCAGAGTGGAAAAAAAAAGAAGCAAATAAAGGTGAATTAACGTTCGAAATTGGTCCTGATCAAATTAAATCAGGATTAGACCAAGCCTTTCAAAAGAACAAAAAAAACTTGAATGTTCCTGGATTTCGGAAGGGAAAAGTTTCCCGTCAAGTTTTTGATCAAATGTACGGTGAAGAAGCTTTATATCAAGATGCCTTAAACATTGTGCTTCCTGAAGCATACGCTGGTGCCGTTGCTGACGCTGGCATCGATGCCGTTGGTCAACCCCAAATTAGCGTTGAATCAATGGAAAAAGGGAAACCATGGGTATTAAAAGCAGAAGTAAGTGTGAAGCCAGAAGTTAAACTGGGTCAATACAAGGGCGTTTCCGTTCCCAAGCAAAACACCCGGGTTTACAAAAAAGACGTTGATGCTAAGTTAGATTCATTACGGCAAAGCCAAGCCGAATTAGTGTTAGTTGATCGTCCGGCTAAAGAAGGCGACACGGTTACCATTGATTTTGATGGATCCGTTGATGGGGAGCACTTTGAAGGTGGCAAAGCCAATAACTACGCCTTAGAATTAGGGTCTGGTTCCTTTATCCCCGGTTTCGAAGACCAACTGATTGGTCACAAGGCTGGCGATGAAGTCCAAGTTAAGGTTACGTTCCCAACTGATTACCAACAAAATGATTTAGCTGGAAAAGAAGCGCTCTTTGCTACCAAAGTCCATGAAGTTAAGGAAAAACAACTACCGAACCTGGACGATGAATTTGCCAAGGACGTTGATGAAGATGTTGATACCCTTGACGAATTGAAAGAAAAAACGAAAAAAGAACTCAAGGAACAAAAAGAAGCTAGTGCTCACGATACGGTGCAAAACGATGCCATCAAGGCCGCCGTTCAAAACGCTACGGTTGAAGATATCCCACAAGCTATGTTGGATGAAGACATCCAACGGCAAATGGATCAGTACCTAGCTGGAATTCAACAACAAGGGATTTCTGCTGACATGTACTTCAAGTTAACGGGGACGAGCCAAGCTGACCTGAAGAAACAGTTTGAAGCCGGGGCACCAGAACGGGTTAAAACGAGCTTAGTCTTAGAAGCCATTGTTAAGGCAGAAAAGATTGAACCCACTGATGAAGAAGTAGCACAACAAGTTAAAGACCTTGCGGAACAATACGGAATGAAAGAAGCAGCTGTCCGCGGGGCATTATCTGATGACATGTTGAAACATGACATTGCGATTGAAAAAGCAGTTGATTTGGTAACTGATAGTGCCAACCAAGTTGCTGAAACTGATAGTAACGATGATGACCAGGACAACAACTAGTTCGGCTGGTTACGGGAAAAAGATCATGTTGATGGCTATTCAACATGGTCTTTTTGTATAAACAAACCTTTTTGCAAGCCCCGGGCTTTATGGTATAGTTTGAAAGGTACTTTTTTTGACTTAGATGAACAATTAATGAAGAAGTAAGGGGACAGAATCATGTTTGATGACGACGAAAATAACAAAGCGGTTCGCTGTTCATTCTGTGGCAAAACTCAGGATCAGGTTAAGAAAATTGTGGCTGGTCCCGGTGTGTACATTTGTAATGAATGCATTGATTTGTGCGAACAAATTATTAGTGACGAGCTTCGTAATCAAGGTGGTAGTGAGGACATTAACGTGTTAACGCCACAGGAAATCGTGGAGCGGTTAGATGACTACGTAATTGGACAAACGGAAGCGAAAAAGACCCTCGCGGTGGCGGTCTACAATCACTACTTACGGATTAAGGATCTCGACCACGATGAAGCCGAAGACACTGATGGCGAGCAAGCGGCTTATCAAGCGGTAGAAGCCGACACCGAGATTCAAAAGAGTAACATTTGTATGATTGGGTCAACCGGGTCGGGAAAGACCTACATTGCCCAAACCCTAGCTAACATTATCAACGTTCCCTTTGCAATTGCGGATGCAACGACGTTAACGGAAGCCGGATACGTCGGCGAAGACGTAGAAAACATTCTGCTGAAATTATTGCAGAACGCCGATTTTGACGTGGAACGAGCCGAAAAGGGCATCATTTATATCGATGAAATTGATAAAATTGCCAAGAAAAGTGAGAATGTCTCCATCACCCGGGATGTTTCCGGGGAAGGAGTGCAACAATCCCTCCTGAAGATTTTGGAAGGGACGGTTGCTAACGTGCCCCCAAAGGGCGGGCGGAAAAATCCCCAACAGGAATTTATTAAGATTGATACCAAGAACATCTTATTTATCGTTGGGGGGGCGTTCCCAGGCATCCAAAACATCGTCAAGCAACGCCTTGGAGATCAAACTATCGGGTTTGGCTCGAAGCACCATGAAGTTCTAAAGGAAAGTGATGATGAGCTCATGCAGCAAGTTATCCCAGAGGACCTCATGAAGTTTGGGTTAATTCCAGAATTCATCGGTCGGTTACCAATTCTAACGGCCTTAAACAAGCTTGATGAACACGACCTAATCCGGATTCTGACTGAACCTAAAAACGCCTTAGTTAAGCAGTATCAAAAGCTGTTGGCACTACAAGGGGTTAAGTTAACCTTTGAAAAGCCAGCCCTTCAAGAAATGGCCCAGGAAGCAATTAGCCGTAACACCGGGGCCCGGGGGTTGCGCTCGATTATTGAAAGCGTGATGCGCGATATTATGTTTATCATTCCGAGTCGTGATGACATTGCCGAAGTAATCGTAACCAAAGCCACGGTTGTGAACCATTCGGAACCAAAGCTAGTTTTAAAAGCAAAGGTGAAGGAGTCTGCCGGAAAGGACCATGCAGATGAAAGTAACTGATGTTGAATTAACCATCAGTGCGGTTGATCCGAAGCAGTATCCCACGACGGGCTACCCGGAAATTGGGTTTTTAGGTCGGTCGAACGTGGGTAAATCCTCTTTGACGAACGTGCTGATGAATCGAAAGGATTTTGCGCATACCTCTGGGCAACCGGGAAAAACGCAGACCTTAAATTTTTATGCGATTAACCAGGAACTCTACTTTGTAGATGTTCCCGGTTATGGCTATGCTAAGGTATCTAAGCAGGAACGGGAAAAGTGGGCTACCATGATTGAAACCTATTTGACCCAACGGAAAACCCTCCGCGGGGTCATTAATTTGATTGATGGTCGGCACCGTCCGAGTGACTATGATCTCCAAATGCGTGATTGGCTGGATTTTTATCACATTCCAGTTTTATACGTTGCCACTAAAGTAGATAAGCTTCCGAAGAGCAAGATTGCTCAGCAAAAACAGTTACTGCGGCGCGAGTTGGAACTCGAAGCGGAGGAACCGCTGGTGATGTTTTCCGCTAAAACCAAGGTCGGTCAAGCTGAAATTGAAGCGTGGATTACTCAACAAATTCAATCAGCAAGCCAATGAAGGACCCCATAAAAGGTGGTCATGCCATTGATTCAGTTTTTAAGGATTTATTCCGATATTCAATCGGGGTAAGTCCTTTTTTGTTGCCTGAAGGTTAAGCCACCAGTTTTAACGGAAATTAGGAAAAAGCGGCGCTTTTCACAATTTTACATTGCAATGAAATATTACACAGTAGTATAATAAAAGGTGTAAATAATGCAACCACACTTGCAATCATGCCACCCCTTGATTGAAATAAAAAACCGGTTAACGATTGTTAACTAGTAAAAGGAGAAATCATGGCAACCGATCGAAGAATTTTAAAAACCCAAGCTGCCATTGAAGCAAGCTTTAAACATCTATTGGAAACGAATGATTTAGAGCACATTACCATTAAAATGATTTGCGATGAAGCCAACATTGGAAGAAAAACGTTTTACCTGCACTTTTCGGATAAGTACGAGCTGATGGACCAGTTCTTAAACCACTACCTAGAGGACCTATTTGCGGCCTGTCAGGATTTAGAGATGAATAATGTAGAGGACAAAGCCCGCATCTGGGTTAATTTTTTCCAAGAAAATCAGGTTTTTTTCTCAAGTTTGTTTCAAAGTAGTGCTTCCTATCTCTTTCGCAAGAAATTTTACGAATTTACGCGAAAATCGCTCATGGACAAAGATCTCAAGCTTGATGCCACTGAAGTCGATTTTATTGACTATGGAATCGATGGCCTCATGGAAGAAGTCGTTGTGGAAAATAAATTTGCTGATTTACCGCAGCTAGCCCATAAAATTGCTGAGATTCTGCTGAAGTTTTATTAGGCAGGGTTCTTGGCAGCCGAGCTTGACAAGTCTGTGGGAACCGTCCATAATTAAAATCCTTGTGGCCAATGAATCTTAAGTCAAACAAAAAAGGGGGATTGACTATCTAGTAGTCAATCCCCTTTACTTATGGTTTTTTTTGAAGAAGCGATCATGACGTTCTGCTTCGGCATCACGATCTTCGGTTTCGTCTTTTTTTAAATAATCACTGCGCTGATTATTTTTTGGATTAATCTTGGCAAATTTATTCAACATTTCATCCAAATCAGCTTGTTTATTAATGTGTAAGCCCATTGCGTTCACTCCTTTTGCTCCCATGATAGCAAAAAGAGAGCTGCTTGTCATTTAGTTACTTAGGTAAGTACGGACGTTTGGTTATACAAATGAAATTAATTTATTTATAATTAAATTTGAGCACTTTTGGTTAGAAAGGAGGAACGCTAGTGGCCTCTGAACACATCGAAAATAAGTTAAAGCTCCTGCCGGAGAAGCCAGGAGTATACATTATGAAGGATCAAAACGGCAAGGTCATTTATGTCGGGAAGTCTAAGAACTTAAAGAATCGAGTCCGCTCCTATTTTAAGAGTCGGCAGACCGGTCGGCGGGCGAAGTTGGTGAAAAACATTGCTGATTACGAAACGATTATTACTGCGACCGATAAGGAATCATTTCTCCTAGAAATTACGTTGATCCAAAAGTACCGGCCGTACTATAACGTTCGGTTGAAAAACGGAACGGGCGGTTATCCGTACATTAAGATTACCAACGAAAAGGATCCGCGGATGTTGGTAACGAGCTACATTAAAAATGATAATGCTTATTACTATGGTCCGTATCCAAATGTGTACGCCGCCGATGAAACTCTGAAGTTCTTGCAAAAAATGTATCCGTTACGCCGGTGTAATGGCTATCAGGGGCGGGCGTGCTTGTATTATCACATGGATCAATGTCTCGGTGCGTGCTTCCGGGAGGTTCCAAAGTCCGAGTACCAGGCCCAGATTAAGAAGATTAAATCATTTTTAAACGGAAACGTGACGGAAGCCAAACAAATTTTGACGAAGCGCATGAACAGCGCCGCCGCCAACTTGGAGTTTGAACGGGCGGCAGAAGTGCGGGACCAGTTAAATTACATCCAGGCTACGGTCGAAAAGCAAAAAATCATTTCCCATGATTATACGCAACGCGACGTCTTTAACTTCTATGCCAACAATGGCTGGTTGTCGATTCAAGTCTTTTACATTCGCCAAGCCCGCTTGATGAAGCGCACTAAGCGCCTGTTCCCGATTTTAAGTACGCCAGAAGAAGAACTAACTAATTTTATCGTTCAGTTTTATGATCAGCAGGGGAAGGTTAAGCCGCGAGAAATTTTGGTACCAGCGGAGATTGACACGGATGTGATTACCGAACTAACTGGAATTCCAGCTCGTACCCCGGTCCGCGGTCAAAAACGAGCTTTACTCCGGATGGCGCGTGAAAATGCGAAGTATGTATTAGATGAAAAGTTCCGGTTGTTAGAAATGAACCAGAAAAAAACGGTGGGGGCCGTTAAAGAACTTAGTCAAGCGTTGCAGCTCCCGCCGGTGAACCGCATCGAAGCCTTTGACCACTCGCACATTGATGGAGCGGACCTCGTGTCGGCCCTAGTCGTTTTTGAAGCCGGGAAACCGAATAAGAACATGTACCGAAAGTATAAACTTAAGACGGTCGATCATGCGGATGAAGCGGCTAGTACCCGTGAAGTGATTCGGAGACGGTATACCCGGTTGCTCAAGGAACACGCTGAATTACCCGATCTGATTTTGATGGATGGAGGTGAGATTCAGTTAAATGCTGCCCGCGATGTCTTAGAGAATGAATTAGGCTTACAGATTCCGGTGGCTGGGATGGTAAAGAACCTGAAACATAAAACTGCTGACTTGTTGTACGGTGATAACGACCAGCACGTTGATTTAGATCCGCACAGTCAGGCCTTTTACCTCGTTCAGCGAATTCAAGACGAAGTGCACCGGTTCGCAATTAGTTTCCATCATGACTTACACAGTAAAAATTCGATGACCTCGCGATTAGATAGTATTAAAGGGGTGGGACCGAAAACTCGCAATAAACTGCTCCGCACGTTTGGGTCCATGAAAAAGATTGAGACTGCCTCGGTTGAGGAGCTACAGGCGCTTGGAATTTCTAAGACGGTGGCACAAACCATTCACTATTCATTTGCAACCCAGGTTGCGACCGGGCAGTCAGTCCTAAAATAGGTAAACACAGAACGGAGAAAATATGTTTGTAGATCAAGTTAACTTTAAAGTAAAAGCGGGGAAGGGCGGCGATGGAATGGTCGGCTTTCGGCGCGAGAAGTACGTTCCAAATGGCGGTCCCTCCGGTGGTGATGGGGGCCATGGTGGCGACGTCGTGTTTCAGGTGGATTCTGGAATGAGTACCCTGATGGACTTTAAGTATAAAAAATTGTTTAAAGCTGACAATGGTGGAAACGGCGCTAACAAAAAGATGACGGGCGCGAGTGCCGCTGATTTAGTAATCAAGGTTCCAGAAGGGACCACGGTTTATAATCAAGCCACGGAGCAACCGATCGCCGATTTAACCGAACCCGGCCAAGAAGTGGTGATTGCGCACGGTGGTCGCGGTGGACGTGGGAACGTCCACTTTGCAACGGCGCGTAATTCAGCACCAGAAATTGCTGAAAATGGCGAACCCGGCGAAGAGATGGAAGTTAGTCTCCAACTGCGATTGCTAGCTGACGTTGGTCTGGTTGGATTTCCCTCCGCAGGAAAATCGACCTTATTAAAAACGATTACCAATTCTAAACCCAAGGTCGCGCAGTATCACTTTACGACCCTAGTACCGAACCTTGGAATTGTTCAAAACGATGCGGGTAATGACTTTGTGATCGCGGATTTACCGGGATTGATTGAAGGCGCATCGCAGGGAGTCGGGCTCGGGTTTGAATTCTTGCGCCACATTCAACGGACGCGGGTGATTCTCCATGTCGTTGATATGAGTGGAGTTGAGGGTCGTGATCCATATGTAGATTACCAAAAGATTAACGCCGAGTTAGCAAATTTTGATCCGCAGTTATTGGAGCGCCCCCAGATTATCGTCGCCAGTAAAATGGATCTGCCTGAAAGTGCTGCTAATTTGCAACACTTTCAGGCAGAGTTAGCAAAACACGGTGACCACCTTGCCCGCAAAGTGGTTCCGATTTCGGCCGTAACGCATCAAGGCTTACAAATGTTGATTCGCGACACCGGCGAATTACTGGCTCAGACGCCGAAATTCCCAGTGATTGCTGCTGACGAAACGGAAGCAAGTGAGGCAACGATGTATCCGGGTCCTGAAGCCCAGGAAGCACCGTTCACCCTTCACCGTGATGAGGAAGGAACGTGGGTCATTAGTGGTCCAAAAATTGAACGGCTCTTTAAAATGACCAATACGGATCATACGCAAAGCATGATGCGGTTTACCCGTCAGATGCGCAGTATGGGAATTGATGATGCCTTGCGCGCTGCTGGAGCTCAGGATGGCGATCTTGTTCGCATTTTCGATTTTACGTTTGATTACGTAAATTAAAAAAGTAGTTAACTACCGTTAACTACTTTTTTAGCCAAAAATAAGTTGGTGCGGTTGTAAGCGATAGCCAAACAACGGTTGGGGGGCGCTTGGATTGATAAATAGTCCAAGGTGGCTTGAAAGTTGCTGGGTTCGGGCCTCAAACTGTTCGAGGGTCAACGGTTTAGTCGTGGCATCACTCGTAACTAAAAAGAGGCGCTGGGCGTGGAACTGAAGTTCAGTTACCGGCCAGAGTTCGTGCTGGATTTCGACAAAGAGGAACCGGTACGGATCAAGGTCAACCGCTGAAACGTTGAATTGGGAAAGCTTGATATGATCACCTGCTTGCTAAAGACTGGATTTAATTGGTCTTATTTTAGCACAGTTTGCGCCAGCCCTCGGGGCAATAGTATGATTAAAGCAGTTAACGAGGGATTGTAGGACTGCAACCCGCTATGATTTTTTAAGGCAAATAGGCTACAATTAGAATATGAGTTTAGGCGCTTACAGAGTTGGATGCGTCCGTAAAGGAACGGTAAAAAATATGCAGTTAGAGTTTTTTGGTACCGGAGCTGGGGTACCGGGTAAATTTAGAAACGTTTCCAGTGTGGTACTCCGCCTTCTGGATGAAGCCAATGAAGTTTGGATGTTTGATTGTGGCGAAGGCACCCAGCAACAAATTCTCCGCTCGACTTTAAAGCCACGCAAGATTAACAAAATTTTCATTACGCATTTACACGGGGATCACATTTTTGGGCTCCCAGGGCTATTGTCCAGTCGTTCGTTTCAGGGTGGCAATGAGGACTTAACCATTTATGGACCGGTCGGGATTAAACGTTACGTGCAGACGGCGTTACAAGTTAGTCAAACCCGGCTTGCATATCACATTCATTATGTGGAGCTAACCAGTCCCGGGGTGATTTTTGAAGATGCGCAATTTACGGTCAAGGCGGCTCAGTTAGACCACCAAATCGAATCCTGGGGGTTTCGAGTGGAAGAACATGACCATCCGGGTGAATTAATGGTCGACAAATTGCAAGAGCAGCATATCCCGGCGGGGCCGGTTTATGGTAAGCTTAAACTGGGACAACAGATCACGTTAGCTGATGGGCGAACCATTAATGGTCAAGACTTTATTGGAGCGCCCCAGCCCGGCCGGACGGTAACGATCCTTGGTGATACGCGCAAGACAGGCAACATCGCCGCCTTAGCAGACCACGCGGACGTTTTGGTGCATGAAAGTACGTTTGGAAAAGGGGAAGCCAAGCTCGCCCATAATTATTTCCATTCGACTAATATTCAGGCTGCCCAGACGGCGGAACAAGCCCGGGTGGGGCGGTTACTACTAACGCACATTTCCGCTCGGTATACGGCTAAAATGGCACGTGAACTGCAACAACAGGCCCAACAGATTTTTCCCCGCAGCAAGGTAGTTAAAGACTTTGATGTGATTGAGATTCCATTTCAAAAGAAGGAGTAACTGAGCATGAAAAAACAAGTTGGAGTAATTACAGCGCTAGTCCTAATCATTATCATGGCGCTCTTTGTATTGATGAACATGACGAGTACCAAGATTAATTTTGGGTTTACCACGGTCGAATTCCCCCTGATTTTGATTATTTTGGGGAGCTTATTTGTCGGAGCGATTTTGATGTTTCTCTTCTCATCGTTCTCCACGTTGAAGAAACACCGGGAATCAAAGGCGGCCACGAAGGAAATTAACGCTTTGAATAAGGAAATTTCATCCTTAAAGGATCAGCTTTTAGACCAAGATCAGGATCAGTTGGCGAACCAAAAGGCAGCTGCAGTGGCGAACCAAAATGAACAACCGACGCCGCCAACTGATTCAACCAAAAACTAGCGGGAAAGAGGGATTGTGGTGCTTTCCGCAAAATTTGATTGGAACTTAAACCAGACTCCGGTAGCGGCAGAGCAGGTAGCGGAGTTGAGTGAGACCTTCGGATTACCGAAGTTAGCAACGGAACTCCTGATCAAACGGGGGCATACCGATGCGGATGAAGTGCAACATTTTTTACATCCAGATGAGTCTGATTTACTTGATCCATGGTTGTTACACGATATGGAAACCACGGTTGAACGAATTCAAACGGCCATTGCGAATGATGAGCAAATTACGGTTTACGGGGATTATGATGCTGATGGATTAACCAGTACCGCCATTTTATACGAAACCCTCCTAGAAATGGGAGCTCGGGTAAATTATTACATTCCTAATCGGTTCGTCGATGGTTATGGTCCGAACGTGGCGGCGTTTGAAAAATTGATTAACGCGGGGACCTCGTTAATTGTAACCGTTGATAACGGAGTGGCGGGTGCCACTGCGATTGCCCGGGCACACGAGTTAGGTTGTGCAGTACTAGTCACAGATCACCACGAACTGCCAGATGAGCTGCCTCCCGCGGATGCAATCGTGCATGCGGAGCTGAGTCCCGATTATCCCTTTAAGCAGCTTTCGGGAGCTGGAATTGCCTTTAAGGTTGCCACCGCACTAATGGATGAGCTTCCCCAGGAAAAACTCGATTTAGCTGCGCTTGGAACGATTGCTGATTTGGTCTCGCTGACTGGTGAGAACCGGGCACTAGTGCAATTTGGTTTGAACGTGATTCATTTAACGGAGCGGCCCGGGCTCAAGGCCCTGGTTAAGCAAGCCAAACTAAAGCTCCCTCAGGTTGATGAAGAAAAGATTGGATTTCAAATTGCGCCCGCGTTAAATTCAATTGGCCGGATGGGGTCCGCCGCGCCCGGAATTGAATTATTAACGACGGATGACGATCAGGTGGCAACGAAGTTAGCGAAGCAAACGATGCAAACTAACGAGGAACGGAAACAGTTGGTCACGACCATCACTAAGCAAGCTGAGCAACTGGCTATAGCTCAACCTGAGCAACCCGTGTTGGTATTAGTTGGAACCGATTGGCACGAAGGCGTGCTGGGCATTGTGGCAAGTCGAATTCGGGAGCAGTTTCAAAAACCGACCTTAGTTCTGACGAACACGAAGACCGGATCTTTAAAAGGATCAGGCCGGAGTGTCCCCGGGTTTGATTTGTTTCAGGCGCTGAATCCAGAGCGCGACCTTCTAGAAGCCTTTGGTGGTCACGCCATTGCGGTTGGATTAACGCTTTCACCTGACAAGCTGACGTCCTTTAAAGAGCAATTAGCGACAACTGCGCGCAAGCAGGGGTTACAACTGGGGCAACGTGCTGAACTAATGATTGATTATGAAATTAGTCCAGATGAAATCACTCCAACGCTGTTTGCTAGTTTGCAGTTGTTGGGTCCCTTTGGGGTTGATAATCCGAAGCCAGAATTTGCGCTTCGACCTGCAACCGTAACGGGCCTCTTTGCAATTGGAGCTGGAAAAGAGCATCTCAAGTTTGACCTGGTTGGCAAGCAGCAAAAGGTGGGGGCAATTGCATTTGGCTGGGGTCCATGCCTTGGTGAATTGCGCCAACTTACTGATAATCTAAAGGTGGCGGGGACCATTGGAAAAAACGAGTTTCGTGGGCAAACGCACTTTCAGGTGATGGTAGATGATTTAGCGCCAGCTGGTCAAGTAATTGAGGACCGGCGTACGGCTAAGTTGGTGGAACAAATGTTTCAGCCCACGGCGACTTATTTATTTTTTGACCCCAAGCGTCGCGAGCAGCTGGCTACGCATCTAAACGAGCAGTCGGAGAGTCTCTTGTTTGCAGAAGCCGACTTTCAGCACAGCCAGTTTCAACACTTAGTAATTGTGGATTTTCCTGCGCAGTTGACTGACTTGCAGGCGGTTATGCAGCACGCACAAGCCGCGGTAATCACGTTATATCTGTATAAGAAACGCCGGTTGCAAGCAGAAGGAATGCCGAGTCGGGAACAATATGCTAAGTTGTTTAAGTTTTTAGCCAAGCAACCGACCTTTACGGTTCGCAATCAATTGGTTAAACTGGGGCAACAATTGCACATTGATCCTCGTGCCCTCGGGTTTATGATGCAGGTGTTTAGTGAATTAGGGTTTGTGACGATTCAGGATGGGATCGTGCACAAGGTCGCTAATCCGCCGCACCAGGCACTTACGTCAGCCACTTGTTACCAACAACGCGAAACGGCTTTACGGATGGAAAAGCAGCTGTTGGGAAGTAGTCACCAGCAACTAATGCAGTGGCTTCGTTCCCTCCGTACACATGATGAGGATTGAAAGAAGGATTAATTAATGACATTAAACTTAAAAGATTACGTAGCTAGCTATCCCGACTTTCCTGAGCCGGGCGTCTTATTTCGCGATATCTCGCCTCTGCTCGAAAACGGGGCGGCCTACCACCAAGCGACTAACCAAATTGTTGAGTATGCCAAACAGCTTAACGTTGACATGGTGGTTGGTCCAGAAGCACGCGGGTTTATCGTTGGGTGCCCGGTTGCGTACGACCTAAACATTGGCTTTGCACCAGCCCGTAAGAAGGGCAAATTACCAGGCCACACGGTCAAAGCCACCTATGGCTTGGAGTATGGTGAATCATCCTTGTACCTTCACGATGATGCCATTAAGCCTGGCCAACGAGTGCTGGTAACCGACGACTTGCTGGCAACCGGAGGGACGATTGCTGCGACCATTCAATTAGTCGAAGATCTTGGGGGCGTTGTGGCCGGAACCGCCTTTTTCGTTGAACTACTGGATTTGAAGGGGCGCGATCAGATTAAGGGTTACGACATGCTTAGTTTGATGCAATATTAACAAGACCGTTGCTATTCAGTTTGCAAAATCGTGGATTTCTGGTTATAATTGAATAGTAACATTTTGGAGAGTTGGCAGAGTGGTAATGCACCGGACTCGAAATCCGGCGAACCAAGCTTATACTTGGCGCGCAGGTTCAAATCCTGTACTCTCCTTTCTAGTCCATTTTATTTCAAGTTAAAAAGGCGTCAAACTTTGATTTGATGGGATTCTTTGAAAAGTAAAAAGGAACCGAAAGGAATAAAGGGGAACTAAATGTGTATGGATTGTTTACACGAACGAAAGACGTCAGTTAGTGCTGGCGTCTTTTTTGTTTCTTTGGTCATTCCATTTAAAATTGATTCAATGTATCGGCTTTTTTGTAGAGTAAATAATTTATCATTGTGGTATCATTAAAAAATTGAGTTGCTTGTTAGTTTAAACAAAATTACAGCGAGGTGTTTATATGCCGAAAAGTGAGGAAAATACTAATTTTTGGGTTAAAGAAAGACTGGATGAATTAAATGTTCCTTATACAGTTGAGTCTGATATGAGCGACTACATGAAAGAATCTTTGAAAGGTGCAGCCAAGACAACCAGCAAGTCTAATTTTGGTAAACCTGATTTTGAAATAGAAAAATATAATGTTCCGGTTATTATTGAAGATAAAAGTGATATTAAACATTTAGTGTCTGAAAATAAAGATGGAATAAAATTAGATGATAAGAGTGTTAGTAATTATGCCGTGAATGGTGGGCTTAACTATGCACAGTCAATGATTAGATCAGGTAAATATGATCAAGTTGTTTTTATAGCAGTTGCCGGTGTTGATGAAAATATAGAAGTTAAAGTTTACTATACTTTTGATGGAAACTCTCAACCAAAGTTAATGGAAAATTATCGTAACTTTAACTTTTTAGAGAATAAAGACGTTTTTGACGAATTTATTAATAATGCCAAACTAACTAGCGCAGAAAAGCATAGAATTTTAATTAAAACTCGTTCTGATTTAAATAAACAGGCCAAAAATTTAAATAAGTTAATGAATAATTTGAACATAACTGCTGATAATCGAGTAATCTATGTTTCTGGCGCTTTGTTGGCAATGCAACCAGTAGAACAAAGATCTACTGGAAGAATTATTGGGCAGGGTTTAACTCCAAATGATTTAACAGGATCTGAATTATATGGGAAAAAAGATGGTCAGCAAATTGTTAATCAAATTGAAAGTTATTTAAATGCCCGTGAAATTCCTAATTCTAAAGTTGACTTGATGATGATCTCTTTTAATATGATTAAATCTGACCCTGATCATGATAGAAAAACTAATCTTGATAGAACTGTTTCTAAATTAATTAATGGTGAAGCTTCTGTAAATAAACAGATTTTCACTTTTATTTATGAAAATATTTTTAAATCTATTGATGCCACTAAAGGTGTTTTAGATATTATGGGTGAAATGTATTCCGAATTTCTTAAGTATGCCTTAGGTGATGGAAAGGGTATTGGAATTGTTCTAACGCCACCATATATCACTAAGATGATGGCTGAAATTGAAGATGTCAATTTAGATAGTCACGTTATGGATTTAGCCACTGGATCCGCAGGATTCTTAATAGCATCAATGAGCATTATGATTGATGATGCTAACCGAAAGTTAATTAAAAATAGTTCTCAAGCAAAAGATAAAATTGAACATATTAAACACTAACAACTACTTGGGGTTGAACTCAATCAAAAAATGTTTACTTTAGCATCGACTAATATGATTTTACGTGGTGATGGGTCTACTCATATTATTAAGGGAGACACATTTAAACCTGATTCACCCAATCTATACCACGACTTTAGGCCTGACAAGTTGCTTCTTAACCCACCGTTTAGTGCCCCAGAAAACGGAATGCCATTTATTGAATATGGAATGCGATGGATGGATAAAGGGGGAAAGGCAGCAATTATCATTCAGGATTCAGCTGGCTCTGGTAAAGCAGTTCAAACTAATAAGAAAATCCTTAAAAATAATACATTGCTATGTAGTATTAAGATGCCCATTGATTTGTTTGAACCTAGTGCTGGTGTTCAGACTTCAATTTATGTATTTGAAACAGGTATTCCACATGATTTTGATAAAACAGTACGATTTATAGATTTTAGAAATGACGGGTATAAGCGGACTGCTCGTGGAATGCGTGAAATTGATCATCCGGTGGAACGTTATGACGACATAATTAAAATTGTTAAGGCAGGTATAAATGCTAGACTTGATGATCATGAACATTTATGGAATTTAAAAGAACAAGTATTTGATGATCAAATTGATGATTCTGGAAAAGACTGGAACTTTGAACAACATCAGGTTATTGATACAATGCCTACAGAGGAAGACTTTATGAAAACAGTTGGTGATTATATTAGCTGGGAAGTCGACCAAATTCTTAAAGGTGATAATGATGACAAAGTTTAAGAAATTTAAAGTAAGCGATTTATTTGAAATTAAAAATACTTTATCTTTTAATAAAGATTCAATTAAACCCAATGGTAATAAGATATACGACTATGTAACAAGAACGTCTGATAATAGGGGAATACTTTGTAAAACTGGATTTGTTAATGATAATAATATAAATAGTGCAGGAACATGGAGCCTCGGTTTATTGCAGATGAATTTTTTTTACAGAGATAATCCATGGTACGCAGGTCAATTTGTTAGAAAAGTAATACCAAAAATAAATATTTGTAAGAATGATAAGTTATATTTTGAAACTGTTTTAAATAAATTATCAAAGTGTATGATGTCTGGTTTAGTTAGAGATGTAGATGAAAAATTTTTAAACAGTATAATTGTCATTCCTGTAAATTCTAACGGAGATATTGATCATGAATATATAGATAATTATATTCAACGTATCAAAGCTCAATACGTTGCACGTATCAAAGCCTATTTAAAGACAATGGGATATCCAAATGTTGAATCTACAAAGTTAACTGACGAGGATAAAAAAGTACTTGTTGATTATAGAAATAAAATATTTAAGAAATATAATCTTTCATATATTTTTGATTCTTTAAAAAGAGGAAAAAGATTAAAATCTGATGATCGTATTAAGGGTAAAATTCCATTTATAACAGCTGGCACAAATTTGTTTGGATTATCAGACTATGTGGGAAACAATATTAATGTTTTTAAGAAAGATAGTCTAACGATAGATATGTTTGGAAATACTTTTTATAGAGGTTATGAATTTGGAGCTGATGACCATATTACTGTTTTAAATAGTAAAAATAAAAATTTAAATAGATTTAATATCCAATTTATTCAGACCATTATTGGCAAATCAATATATAATAAATTTAGTTATGGTAAAAACTTTTATCCAAAAGATGTTTATGATATTAATATCAAACTTCCTTGTAATGATTCAGGTATACCAGATTATGACTATATGGAAAAATATATTAAAGTTATACAAAAGAAAGATATTCAAAAATTAATTCAAGAATTTAATAAGAAGTATGATTTATATAAAGACGTATCAAATTAAATACTTTGAGCAATCACTGTAGTGCCCCATAAAAGTTAGACAAAAATCTAATTTTTATGGGGAATTTTTTATGACCAAATATAATTCAAAATAGAAGTAGTTGAATTTTACTTAAATAACTCGGTTTCCGTTAATGAAACCGCTATAAAATTTAACATCAAAGCTAATGGTGATCTACTACAATGGATTAAAATTTATAAATCAGCAGGGCCGTCAGGCTTAAATGTTAAGCAATCACATAAAATTTATTCCAGAGAGTTTAAGCTAGGCGTGGTAAACTACTATAAAACTCATGAAACTAGTACCCGTCTTACATCATTAGAATTCAAACTTAATCCCAGTCAAGTGAAAAACTGGATTTATCAATTTAATCATTTTGGTGCTAAGGGGCTATTACCAAAAAGGCATGGTAGAACACCAATGAAGAAAAAATATGAAGATCAATCCTTACCAAAAGATAAAGAATCAGCTTATTTAGATGAAATTTCTAAATTAAAGATGCAAATTAATGAAAATCAGATGGAGATTGACATCTTAAAAAACATCTAGCCTCGAAGTACGGAATCGTACTTGGACAAAACGACAATTGGAAGCACAAGTCATAAATACTTTGAGGCCTAAATACCCGCTTAATCAGCTTTTCCATTACTTTTCAATGGCACGTTCAACCTTCTACTGCAATCTCAAACGAGCCAAACAACCAGATAAATATCAACAAGTTAAATCAGAAATTAAATCCATTTTTAGTAAAAATCTGGAAACCTTCGGTTACAGAAGAATCTGTTTGAGATTGGTTAAATTTGGAATTAGAATTTGTCAAGAAACAGTTAGAAAATTGATTACTAAATTAGGCATTAAAACTAAAGTATATTCTAAGTCAACTAGCAAAAGATATAACTCGTTTCTTGGCAAGGTGGGAAAAATTGCGCCTAACTTTTTAAAGCAACATTTTAATGAAAAGATAACGTTTAAAGTGCTTCACACTGACATTACACAAGTTCAATTAGCTGATGGTAAGAAGGCTTATATTTCAGCCATTATTGATGAAGCTTCAAGTGAGGTCATCTCTTTAGTAGTGGATAGCAATGAAAAATTCCAATTAGTAAGCAAAATGTTAAATGAAACTAAGTTCAAAAAAAATTTAAAGCAAATAATAATTCACTCAGATCAGGGATTCCATTATCAAATTACATCCTATCAAAGCTGGATTAAAGATAATCACATCATTCAAAGCATGTCTAGAAAAGGTAATTGTCTTGATAATGCACCGATTGAAATTTTTTTTAGCTTGTTAAAACGAGAATGTTTAAATCGGATTAAATTAACCTCTTTAACTTCGTTAAAGCAGGTCTGCGAAGAATATGTTAAGTGGTTTAACGAGGAAATAATTTCAGGTAACAAAAAATGACTTACTCCGATTGAATATCGGAATAAATCATTAAGAACTGAATAAATAACATGTCCAACTTTTATAGGGCAGTACAGTTGCGGAACTGTTTTTTTATGGTTTACAAGGGTTTTCCGTGCGTTAAAAAGAGTCCATAAGCAGCTACAACAATTAAGAGGCAACCTACCACCAGCATCAGTAATTTTGATAACTGGTGGTGGCGCTTACGGGCAAACGCAATTTCTAAACTAGCAATGACGGCTAAGCCCATGACCACCTTGATGGTAGTTAGTCCCGGATGAAGCTGCCACCCAGTTGGTAGCAGCAAGATTCCAGTCCCAATGGCCACTAGATAACAAAAGCGAGAAACCATCATGGCTACCCGACTGATTTGAGGCCGGGTGCTGACTAACGCTACTACGGCGGCACTTAACAATCCGATCCAATTCAGAAAATGAATCCACATATTTAACATCGAGTTGCTTCCTTTCTTTTGGGTTCAGCTTAATTTAAACGGAGTGGCTACAACTTAAATTGAACTTGAATGGCTTTGCCAATGATCTTGGCGGGATTATGCCGGTTAATGATGATTGGCTGAAATGCGGGGCTGGGGTTATCAGGTAACAAAATAACCTGGTCATCCTGATACTGGACGCGTTTCAGAGTCGTTTCGTTCTCATTTAGAAGAATCGCGGCAATGTCGCCACTTTCCACCTGATACTGTTGGTGAATTAAGACGCAGGCTCCGTTTGGAATTGTGGGAGCCATCGAATCACCACGGCACTTGAGGTAAAAGTTAGTCCCCGCTGGGAGTTCACTTTGTTCAGTGGGTAAGTATGCTTCAATGTTTTCTTGGGCCACGATTGGCCGTCCACAGGCAATTTCGCCCACCACCGGAACGGACACCAACTGGTGCCGATCGACCGGTTGAAATTGAGAGCCGGGTTCTTGTAACCCTGCTAGTTGAAAAATTTCTTTAACGGGAACCCGCAGTCCCTTCGCTAATTTTTCTAGGGTGATCGGTTTTGGGACGTTAACTAAGCCGTTTTCAATCTGGGAAAGGTACGAATTAGACATCTGCGCTTGGAGCGCTGTTTGGCGAACCGAAAAGCCCTTGGCTTCTCGCAGAGCTTTGATACTTTGACCAAATTTTTTATTTTTTTCTGTCATGGTTATTAAATCACCTTCTATGTTAAATTAGTATAACAAAAAGGGTGTGGAATTGTTATAAAAAAAGAAAAGTGTGGTCGTGAACTGATTGAAAAACAGAAACGCTATGCTATAGTAAATAATAATGATTTTATTGTGAAAGGCGGAGTGGGAGATGCTGAGTTTACGCTTGAAGAATCCAGAGGAAGTTCGCAAGGAGATCTCGTTGCGGGGTTATTCGATTAACGGTTTTGCCCGTAAGATTAATTCGAATCCGGGTTACATCGGTAAGGTGCTCGATGGGAAACGGAATCCATATCCACCGTTAGCTAAAAAAATTGCGGATGGGTTGGATATGGACATCCGGGATCTTTTTTTCGTTGCTGATGGTCGAAAAAGGAAAACAGAGTAGCAAAAAATTAAAAAAAGTAACACAGTAAACGAAGACTGACCATTTGAACTTGTTCATGAGTGATCGAATTCCTGATGGGTTACCGCAAAACCCAAAGTTTGCATAATTACTCACATTGTAATTAAGTGGATTGGGCGCGATTAAGTGCTTTTTTGCTAAAACCAGTAAAAAACAATTGAATTTTGTGAAAAGTATCATATACTTGTTATTGTGAAATATAAAGAAAAGGGAGTTTTGTAACTCATGAAAAAAGCACAAAATGGTCTGTTAGGCCTGATTAGCCGACTGGACAATTTTAAAATTGACGGAATTGGCTTAGCGGTTTACGCTTTGTTGGCCGTAATCTTAATTGTTGTAGTTAGCTTAAACATCCTGCCCCAGGGGATTTTTGGGGCGTTATTTGTCATGGTCATCATGGGAAATATCTTCTACTGGCTTGGTGCGCACCTACCAATCTTTAAAAGTTACCTTGGTGGGGGAGCGGTATTTGCTCTCTTTGCACCCGCATTGCTTGGCATTGCAGGAGTAATTCCTAAGACGGTCATTAAAACGGTTGATAGTTTTATGACAAGTACCGGTTTTATTGACTTCTTCATCATTTCATTAATCGTTGGAGCCATCTTAGGAATGAACCGGGAGATGTTATTAAAAGCATCCGTCCGGTTCTTGCCGGTGGCCTTCTTATCAATGGCAATTGCCTTTTTAGCAGTTGGGTTGGTTTCCATGTTAATTGGAAAAGGCTTTAACTATGGGGCCTTGTATGTAGCCTTTCCCGTCATGGGTGGGGGAATTGGAGCGGGAGCCATTCCGCTTTCAAAAATTTACCACGAAGCCTTTGGTGGCAACACGGATTTTCTTTCCATGTTACTTCCGGCCGTGATTTTGGGGAACGTGTTTGCCATTATCGGAGCGGGGTTAATTAGCAAGTTATTTGCTAACAGTAAGTGGAACGGACACGGGAAGATGTTGCCCGGAAACTTTGATGACGTAGCTAAAGACAGCATTAAAATTACCTACCAAAAAATGGGAGTCGGCTTAATGATTGCGGCTGCTTTCCTAATGATTGGATTGACGTTAAACCACTTCATTCCGATGGTAAATGAATATGCTTTTATCATTTTATTGGTTATCATCTTCAAGGCCTGTGGTTGGATTCCTAAGTACTATGAAGAATCGGCCGTTACCTTTAGTAACTCGATTACTAAGAACCTGACGCACGCCCTATTGGCAGGAGTTGGGTTGACCAAGTTGGACCTACCAGTTCTCGGTCATTCATTGACGTGGCAGTTTGTCGTGTTGGTCTTAACCAGTGTGATTGTGATTGCGCTGGCGGCCGGGTTCATTGGAAAACTCTTTGGACTTTATCCAGTGGAATCAGCAATTACCGCCGGGTTGGTTAACAACTCGATGGGTGGAACTGGGAATATCTCGGTTCTGGCTGCCTGTAACCGGATGAACTTGATCGGATTTGCCCAAATGGGGAACCGATTAGGCGGAGCGATTATGCTAGTGATGGCGGGAATTTATATCTCGATCTTTGGATAGCAAATTTAAAAGGAGGCGTCTTTAGACGTCTCCTTTTTGAATGGATTTAACCAGGAACCGTAGTGCCTAACTTAGAGGTGGTGGTTCCTGGTTTAGAATTTAATGACTAGTTATTTGTTAATGGCAAAGGTTTGTGTCCCGAGATCCGTCCCGTCAATTTGTTGGTTAGCATTTTGATCGATCGGGTTGGAATTAATGCCCTGGCTTGCATTGATGGAAATTGATGCTTTGGGACTCTGCAATTGATAAACCACTGAGCTTTTAACGGTTTGTCCCTTAGCAATCGGTTCATCTGAATTTTGGGGCAACGTTTTGTCACTGAAGGTCGTTTCTTTGAGCTCCTGCTTGTTCTGAGCAACTTTCATATTTTCGTTCCAAGCTTGCTTTGGCGTCAGGGCTCGCTTGGATTTGTTTGTGACTTGATAAATAAACGCCACCATCGATGGTTCGGTTTCGTTCGGTTGCTTAATTGTTTTGACCCCTTTAATCCGAATCGTTTTATCGGTTAACTGGGCCACGTTGTTACGAAAGGACGGCTGCGTCGTTTGACTCGTGGGGGCCGCCTTAGATTTAGCGTTATTCGCATGGTGGCCAGGGGTGGAACAACCAGCCAGTCCCAGGGCACAAATGGTGACCATGCCTAGAATGATTTTTTTCTTCACAATGAGGACTCCTTGTCGTGATATCGTTAGTTCACTTCTTATTGTACAATAAAATCATTTGATAATAAACGGAACAAAATAGTGGACAAATCGCTCGTCCTTATTTATAATCAGTACAAACTGGTTTGTTGATGGAAGTCAATTAAGCAGCAAAATGTTTTCATTTTAGGAGGAGTTATGCATATGAAAGTAGCAGTAGTTGGATCATCTCACGGTGGTTACGAAGCAGTTCGCGGAGTTTTACAACAATTTCCAGATGCGCAGATTGATTGGTACGAAAAGGGTGACTTCATTTCGTTCCTGTCCTGTGGGATGGAATTATACCTCCAAGGAGTGGTTAAGGACGTTAACTCAGTTAGTTACGCCACCATTCCGGAAATGGAAGATAAGGGTGTGCACGTGCACATCAATTCAGAAGTAACTAACATTGATCCCGCTGGGCACAAGCTGACGGTGGTTGACGTCCAGAATGGGGAATCACAAACCACTAGTTACGACAAGTTAATTTTAAGTGTCGGTGCCGTTCCGTTCCAACTTCCGGTTCCCGGGAAAGATTTACAAAACATTTATGCAATGCGGGGGCGTGACTGGGCAATTAAGTTACGAGCTGCCGAAGTTAAACCAGACATCAAGAACGTAACGGTTGTTGGCTCTGGTTACATTGGAATCGAAGCAGCGGAATCCTTTGCTAAGGCTGGAAAGCACGTTACCATCGTTGATACGAACCCGACCATTTTGGGGACTTACTTGGATACTGAATTCACGGAGATCCTCGCTGAAGAATTGAAAGCTAAGAACGTTGATCTTCGGTTGAGTCAATCGGTGAAGGAATACATTGGGAATGCTGACGACCAAGTAACTGCCGTAGTTTCGACGACTGGGGAAACTTGGGATGCCGACCTAGTAATTGAAACCGCCGGCATTCGGCCGGCAACTAAGTGGTTAGCCGGGATTGTCGACCTCGATGACCATGGCATGATCAAAACTGACGAATACCAACAAACCAGTCAACCTGATATCTTTGCCGTTGGGGATGCTACTGAAATTGAATTTGCACCAACGGGCAAGAAACAATTGATTGCCCTTGCTTCTAACGCTCGGCGTCAAGGTCGGTCCGCTGCTGCTAACTTAACTGGACACAACCGCAAGACCACAGCAGTGTCTGGTTCATCGGCACTCCACGTCTTTGATTACAAGTTCGCATCAACGGGAGTTAAAGATGTGACTGCGGATAAATTAGGCGTTACGGTTGATTCTGTCTTTGTCACTGATACGAAGGTTCCGCCGTTTGTCCCAGCTGAATACAATGCAGAAGTGTTCTTCAAGTTAACGTATGATCCAAAGACCCGCGTAGTAATGGGCGCTCAGATCATGTCGAAGTTAGACACGACCGCGAACATTAACGCCATCTCGTTGGCAATTCAACAACATTTAACGGTTGATGATTTGGCATATGCAGACTTCTTCTTCCAACCTGGTTTCGATCGGCCTTGGAACATTATGAATGTGGCTGCCCAAAAAGCCGAACAAAAATTAGATAAATAATCATTTTTTTCGAAAAAACTTCAAGTTTACCGCTTGAAGTTTTTTTATTTTCCGGTAAACTGGGGTTTGAATTATTGCTCGCGTGGCTCGAGAGGTTAACGACGCGGGAAAACGGAAAATTTGGGGGAACCACATCATGCCAGAGTTAGATGAGCGTTTACAAACTGTTTATAACCATCGTTTAGATACAATTACACCGTCACAAATTCGGTCCTTTTCCAAGGAAATTCAGGATATTCCTGGGTTAATCAGTTTGAACGTGGGGGAACCGGGGTTCAATACGCCGGAACACGTGAAGGAAGCTGCAATTCAGAGTATCGCCAATAATCAATCCCATTATTCGCCCCAAAATGGGTGGTTAAAACTGCGCGAAGCGATTAGAGGGTACTTACAGCGGCGGTACGACCTTAATTATGATCCCGAAACCGAAATTACGGTCACGGATGGGGCGACTGAAGCGCTTTCGAGTAGTTTTTTAGCCACTCTAAACCCGGGCGACGAGGTCTTGATTCCCATGCCGGGGTATCCTGCCTACACTTCCTTAGTTGAGCTAGCTGGTGGCGTTCCCGTGGGAATGGATACGAGCGCCCACCAGTTTAAACTAACTCCCGAGCAGTTAACGGCGACCCTAGCCGAACATCCGCAAGCTAAGGAACTGGTCCTAAACTACCCGACGAATCCGACGGGGGTTTCGTATTCGCAAGCTGAACTAGCCGAGTTAGCCGCCGTTGTAAAGGCGCATGGACTCTTGGTCATTGACGATGAGATTTACAGCGAGTTGGTGTATGACGGCGAGCACGTTTCTTTTGCCAAACTACTGCCCGCGAATACGCTGCTAATTAATGGGCTGTCTAAGTCTCATGCGATGACCGGCTACCGGCTCGGCTACGTGGCGGGGCCCGCTGCCATCGTTAAAAACGTGAATAAGGTCCATGGCTATCTCGTTACCTCACCATCAAACCCAGCCCAGTACGCGGCCATCGAGGCCTTAAATAACGGTATGGATGATCCAATTCCCATGCGCAAGGCGTACCGGGAACGGCGCGATTTAATGACCACGACCTTACAGCAACTTGGGTTTGGAATTGTCAGCCCTGAGGGGGCCTTTTACATCTTCGCCAAAATTCCGGCGCAGTTCTCCGAAAACTCTCGGGAGTTTGCCCTCCGCTTGGCTAAGGAAGCGAAGGTCGGAGTTACGCCTGGGAGCGCCTTTGGACCGGCCGGAGAGGGGTACTTACGGTTATCTTACGCGGCAGATTTAGCCCAAATCAAACAAGCCTTAGCCCAAATTACCGCCTTCATCAAACCAACCGAAGATTAATGATTAAGCCCGCTGGATGCGGGCTTTTTTGCTGTTTCCGGCACCAGAGCTACCGTCTTTTTTGCCATTGGGAGCATTTATCGGTAGAATTAAGGTATTTAATCAAAGCGATGGAGTGATCAAAATGAACGTGGGAATTGATAAGCTGGGGTTTTATACTCCGGCCTACTACTTGGATTTAGTTGATTTAGCGCGGGCTCGGAACGAAGACCCGCAGAAGTATCTAGTGGGGATCGGCCAGGCGCAACAAGCGGTGATTCCGCAGTCCCAAGATGCAGTCACCATGGCTGCCAATGCGGCGAGTCCCATTTTGGATGCGACCAATCGGCAGCAGATCTCACTGATTATCTTTGGAAGCGAAAGTGGGGTGGATAACTCCAAGTCGGGCGCAATTTACCTGCAAAACTTGTTAGGATTACCACGGAGCGCCCGGGCCTTTGAAATCAAACAGGCCTGCTATGGAGCAACCGCGGGGATCCAAATGGCGAAGGAGTTCGTGAAAAACCACCCCGACCAGCAGGCGCTAGTGGTTGGAACGGATGTCGCTCGGTATGGTCTGCAGACTGCCGGCGAAGTAACGCAGGGAAGCGGGGCCGTTGCCATGACGATCAGTGCTAATCCCCGGACCCTTGCCCTGAGTACTAACAGCAGTGTTTACTCTGATGACATCATGGACTTTTGGCGCCCCTTGAACCGGAAGGAAGCCCTGGTGGATGGTCACTATTCCAACGATATTTACCAGCAGTTCTTTTTAAAAACGGTTCATGCTTATTGTGAGCAGGAGCAGTGTTCGTTAACTGATTTACAGGCGTTAACGTTTCACTTGCCCTACACCAAGCTGGGGTTAAAAGCCCTCCGAACGCTTTTACCCGAAGTTTCTGCTGCCCAACAGACGCAGTGGTTGAGTGAATTTGAAGCCAGTCGGGTTTATAACCGGCAGGTAGGAAATCTATATACTGGCTCGCTGTATCTAAGTCTGCTCTCACTATTAGACCAGACTACGGGTCTCTCGGCCGGGGCAAAGGTTGGACTGTTTAGCTATGGCTCTGGTGCGCAGGGTGAATTCTTTGTAGGGACCGTCCAACCAGGATTTCGTGATACGCAACGGCGTAGCCGGATTGAAGCAGCCCTCGCGCAGCGCACCCGGTTGGATGTTGATCAGTATGAGGAATGGTTTACTCAGTGGCCGACCTTTAATACCGCGAACGTAACCATTGATCCCGCTCCGGATGGAGCTGAATTTGTGTTTACCGGCGTGGTTGACAACAAGCGGCAGTACCAGCGCCGACTGGAAAATGCAGATTGACAGGCTTCTAAGAAACAGTTAAATTAGTTTTAAAGATGGAACTTTAAACTGGCCCAGTGAGACCGTAAGTGATGAATGGTGAGTAATCCAGCGGAGCTGGATTCGAATCCGGTTGTCACTGGCAACCGGATTTTTTAGTAGGAGGAAGTTGCCGTGAAAAATGAGGAAATTAAGTTAGACATTCATGATAAACCGAGTGGCCTAGCCTGGATTGGGTTGTCTTTACAGCACATGTTTTCAATGTTTGGAAGTACGGTGATCGTCCCGCTGTTAGTGGGTCTGAGTCCTAGCATCGCCCTCTTTGCCTCGGGGATTGGGACGCTGTTACACATTCTCATTACAAAGGGGAAAATTCCTGCGTACATGGGATCGAGTTTTGCGTTCATTACCCCGATGCTGGCGCTTATGAAAACGACCGGGATTGCTGGAGTGCAACAGGGAGTGATTGCGGTTGGGGTGGTATATCTCATCGTGGCGGCGGTCGTGTGGTTGCTTGGAACCAACTGGATTGACCACCTGTTACCTCCAATTGTTGTGGGACCAATTGTCATCGTAATTGGGCTGTCGCTTGCCGGAGCAGCTGCCCAGGATGCCATGCTGAAAAACAATCACTATGATCTGACTTACTTTCTGATTGCGTTAGCAACGCTCTGCTTGGCGATTTTCTTTAACATGAAACTGAAGGGCTTTTTGGGAATGATTCCAGTTTTACTAGCGATTGTCGTAGGGTATTTAATTTCCATGGCCTGCGGGCTAGTTGACTTACATGCAATTGCTGCTGCTCCCTGGTTCAGGGTTCCACACTTTGAATTACTAGGGACGGAAAAGGGGTTCCACTTAGAATGGAACGCCATCTTAGTGATGGCACCGATTGCCTTTGTCACCATGACAGAACACATGGGACACCTGATGGTTCTGGGCGAACTAACCCAACGGAACTTCTTTAAGGATCCCGGATTAAATCGGACGTTGGCTGGGGACGGGGCTGCTTCGCTAGCAGCGGGGTTACTGGGCGGCCCCGCTGTAACTAGCTATGGAGAAAACATCGGAGTGATGGCCATTACAAAGGTTTACAGTGTCTATGTAATTATTGGAGCCGCCCTCTTTGCGATGGCCTTTGCGTTCGTGAATAAGTTGAACGTGTTGATCATGCAGATGCCGCTGCCGGTAATCGGTGGAATTAGTTTTCTCCTGTTTGGAACAATTGCTTCCAGTGGAATTAAGGTAATGATTGATAATCACTTGGATTTAAACCAAAAGCGGAATTTGATGATTGCATCGGTCGTCTTAGTCATCGGGGTGGGGAATGCCTACCTGCAACTGGGTACGTTCCAGTTCACGGGGGTCGCCTTAGCAACCGTGATGGGAATTGGGTTAAACTTAATTTTGCCCCGCACCAATTCCCCCGAAGCTCCGGCTGCAACTACGAAAACGACAAAGTAACAGGCAACTTCTTTGGAAGTTAGCTGTTATAGGAAGTTAAAAATGGTAATTTGTGGTTAGATTCGGTATAATCGAGCACGTACAAAAAATAAGTAAATGGAGTGTGAATCATGAAAAAGAAATGGTCTTTAATTTTAATGGCAGGTTTATCTGCATTAGTCCTCGCGGCTTGTGGACAAAAGCAAGCGGAAACAAAAACGCCGAACACCCTGACCGTTGGGTTGGAAGGAACCTATGCTCCTTATTCTTACCGGCAAAACGGCAAGTTAACTGGGTTTGAAGTTGATTTAGCCAAGGAAACGGCTAAACGAATGGGCTTGAAACCGAAGTTTGTAACGACCGGCTGGGATTCGTTGATTGCTGGTTTGAATTCAAACAACTATGACGTTATTTTCAATAACATGGCTGAAAATCCGGATCGGCAAAAGAAGTTCCGGTTTGCAACGCCGTACATTTACTCGAAGTCCATCTTGATTACCAAACAGGACGGTCCCATTAAGTCTGCTAAGGATTTGAAAGGCAAAAAAGTTGCTGAAGGAACGGGAACCGATAACTTTAACAACGCGAAGAAACTAGGCGCAACGCCGGTGTCTTCCCCCGACTTTCAAACATCAATGGACATGATTGACCAGGGCCGGGTAGTTGGAGCCGTAAACTCCCGCGAAGCATTTGAATACTGGAAGAAGAGTCATCAAGATACGGACTTAACTTACAAAGTAATTCCTGATAGTGAAATTAAAACTAGTGCCATCGCTCCAATGATGAATAAAAAGAACGCTAAGTTACAAGCGAAGATGGACAAAGCCATCAAGTCCGAACGTAAAGATGGAACTTTAAAACGGTTGTCCATGAAGTACTTCGGGACTGATATTACAGAAAAGTAGGGGTTGATTAAGGATGCTTGAGATTATTACGTCATCGCTCCCCAGTTTGTTGACGGCGATGGTGAAGTTCACGATTCCCTTAGCACTGATTTCCTTCGCATTTGGGATGGTTATTGCATTTATCGTCGCTTTGATTCGAACGCTAAAACCGAACCTGGGACCAGTTGGCCATGCGGCCTGGGTTTCGTTTCGGGCAGTAATCAGTTTTTACGTATGGGCCTTTCGGTCAACGCCGTTACTAGTTCAATTATTTATCATTTTCTTTGGACTCCCGTCAGTGGGGATTAAGTTAGCACCATTCATTGCGGCGCTGATTGGTTTTTCGCTTAACATGGGGGCCTACGGGTCAGAAACCATTCGAGCTGCGTTACAGTCGGTTAATGAGGATCAGTGGGAAGCAGCCTACACCTTGGGCTTTTCAACGCCCCAGACGTTGTGGCATTTCATCATTCCCCAGGCGCTACGGACGGCTTTGCCACCACTTTCCAACGAATTTATTGGTTTAGTCAAAGATACGTCGTTAGCAAGTACGATTACGATTGCCGAAATGTTTCAAGTTAGCCAACAGATTGCAGCGCAAAACTTTGAACCGTTGTTAATGTACATGGAAGTTGCGGTTCTGTATGCCATTTTGTGTTCGATCTTAAATGTCCTGCAACACTACTTGGAAAAACGGTCATCACGTTATCTGAAGGGGGCTGCCAACTAGTGTTTAAAATTAATGACATTCAAAAAAATTTTGGGTCGAAACCTGTGTTACAGGGGATTAGTACCGAATTTCCCGAACACCAAACCACGGTGATCGTGGGCCCATCGGGATCGGGAAAGACCACCCTACTCCGGTCATTAGACCTCTTGGTTCAACCAGATGCTGGGACTCTAGCACTGGATGACCTGCAGGTTGATTTTGCCCGACCGGTTGATAAAAAGACTAAGCACGAACTTCGTGATCAAACTAGTATGGTGTTTCAAAATTGGAATCTCTTTCCTAATTTAACGATTCTCCAAAATATCACGGTGGCTCCAATTTACGTGCAAAAGGTGCCAAAAGAGCAAGCGGAAACGCAAGCCCGGGCGTTATTGAAGGAAGTGGGGCTCGCTGACTATGCGGATGTTTATCCCCAGGAGTTATCGGGAGGGCAGCAGCAACGGATTTCAATCTGTCGGGCGCTCGCGGTTCATCCCAAGTACATCTTGTTAGATGAACCGACCAGTGCGCTAGATCCAGAGATGGAAACGCAGGTTTTAAAGATGTTGGAACAATTGGCTGGTGAAGGGCAATCGATGATTGTCGTAACTCACAACATGCAGTTTGCCAAGAATGCGGCCGATAAGATTCTGTTCCTAGAAGACGGGCAACTGCAGTTTGATGGTTCCTGTGCTGATTTCTTTGCCCATCCCACTCCACGGGTAACTAATTTTTTGCAGGGAATTTCTTTGAATTAGCGTGAAATAAAAAACCAGCAGTCCCATCGAGGACTGCTGGTTTTAGTTTGTCAAAATTTAATTGATGAATGCGATTAAGGCAATGACAAAGAAAGCTAATAAGCAAATCCGCTGGCGCTCGTTACGGAGAAAGATTTGGCCCCCGTAGGCCAGGAGCACGAGGGCAATTAATAAACTGTCCTTTAGGAGCGGAAAGTTTGCTAGGATTAAGCCTGCAAACCAGAAAATGAAGAGGACGTTACTAGGATGTGCCAGTTCGTTCGTAAAGCGTAGGGCGTAAAAGAGGAAGTACAGGGTCAGGAGAATTCCGATGTTTAAGAGGGTACTTCGCTCTAAATATTGACTGGTTAACAAGTTTAAGGACGCTGCCGGAATAACAGCGTTGATCAGGGCGAAACAGAACAAGCCGTACTGGTTATGAAGCGCCAGGCGTGGAACGCGTAGGGCCACGCTAACCACGGCATAAAACATGGTTGCCCAAATCAGAATCCCCGGCAAGCGGGAGAGCAACGCCAGCAGGACGGCGCTGCCGGTCAAGATGATGGTGAGGCGGACGTCCCATTTGCGTAAGAAAACTAGGCAACTGCCAGCCCAGGCCAGCTCCATGATCAGAAAACAACTCGTCTGAAAGGTCGGGGCCGAACTCGAAGGGCGGTTGGCCGCTAGGTTCCAAACGATGATGGTAAGGATGAGATAGAACAAATTTTCCCACCACCAGCGGTAGTGCATGCAGAAATTTACGTATTTTTTCATAGTATTTACCTCAATAACTTAATCTTAGTGGACTTTTTCGTGGGCTTCAACTACTTATTTAGGAAAACTTGTGATAGGATAAAATAGTTATGAGTATGTTCCCGATAGGATTCACGTAAAGTGAAGCTGCCTTGTAACCAAAACCATTAGGGGGAAAATCAGATGAGTGAAAAACATTTATTTACTTCTGAATCAGTTTCAGAAGGACATCCAGATAAAATTGCCGATCATATTAGTGATGCGATCTTGGATGCTATTTTAAAACAAGATCCGCAAGCCCGAGTGGCCTGTGAAACGTCGGTTACTACGGGGTTAGTGTTGGTCTTTGGAGAAGTCTCAACGACCGCGGATGTTAATATCCGCGAAATTGTGCGCGATACCATCCGCAAGATTGGGTATGACAACCCCGCGTACGGCTTTGATGCTGATAACGTTGCGGTGTTGGTTTCAATCGACGAACAATCACCAGACATTGCGCAGGGGGTTGATGAATCCGAAGAAACCCGGGCTGGCCAAGCTGATCCCCTGGACCAAATTGGGGCCGGGGATCAGGGAATTATGTTTGGGTATGCGACTGACGAGACGCCAGAATTGATGCCTTTACCAATTTCGTTAGCGCACCAATTAATGCGTAAAACAGCCCAGGTCCGTAAAAGTGGCGAACTAAGCTACTTGCGTCCGGATGCGAAGGCCGAAGTGACGGTCGAATTTGACGAACAGGGACAACCACTGCGGGTTGATACGGTGGTATTGAGTACCCAACATGATCCAGACGTTTCGCAGGCGCAAATTCGGACGGATGTGATTAATAAGATTATCAAACAGGTGATTCCTGCCCAGGATTTGGATGCCGAGACGAAATACCTGATTAACCCAACCGGGAAATTCGTGATTGGTGGACCAAATGGGGACGCCGGTTTAACCGGTCGTAAAATCATTGTTGATACTTACGGTGGCTCCGCCCACCACGGTGGGGGAGCCTTTTCTGGAAAGGACGCCACCAAGGTGGATCGCTCTGCTAGTTATGCCGCTCGTTACATTGCTAAGAATTTGGTAGCCGCTGGGTTGGCCCATCGGGTAGAAATTCAGTTGGCATATGCAATTGGGGTCGCCGAACCGGTGTCGATTGAAGTTGACACCTTCAATACGTCTGATTATTCGGAACTAGAGTTGATTGCTGCAATTCGCCAAACCTTTGATTTACGGCCTGCGGGCATTATTAAGATGTTAGACTTGCAACGACCAATCTACGAACAAACTGCTACTTATGGTCACTTTGGTCGCGATGATATTGATTTACCATGGGAACACACTGACCGGGTTGCACAGTTGCAGGATGCGGTAAAAAAGAATTAAGTTAAACTAAGAAAGTCGATCCGAGAGGGTCGTTTTTTTAGTCAGAAAGGAGTGAAGTAGTCGAATGAAAAAACGAGTCACAAACGTTCGGGTGGTGACAATTGCCCTCTTCATTGCCACCTTTATGAGTGCCGTGGAAGGGACAATTGTTGCGACGGCCATGCCTACCATTGTTGGTGATTTGCACGGAGTTTCCTTAATGAACTGGGTCTTTTCCATTTTCCTATTGACCAACGCAATTGCGACCCCGATTTACGGAAAGTTAGCCGATCAACTGGGCCGCAAACGGGTCTTTATTTTTGGGCTCATCGTGTTTACGGTTGGATCCATGTTTTCTGGGATGTCCGATCGGATGATCACCTTAATCATGTGGCGGGCGGTGCAAGGAGTTGGCGCGGGAGTCATCATGCCGGTTTCATTTACGATTGTTGCGGACCTCTATCCCTTTGAGCGCCGGGCGGACGTGGTCGGGTTACTAGGTTCGGCCTGGGGAATTGCATCGATTGTAGCTCCCTTATTAGGGGGCTTTATTGTAGACCAGTTATCCTGGCACTGGATTTTCTTTGTGAACGTACCGATTGGGCTGGTGACGATTGGGTTAATTTGGTGGTTCTTGGTAGAACCGGTTACCAAACGAACCAGTCGAATTGACTACGGTGGGGTCGTGTTGATCGCCATCGTGTTATTAGCCATCATGGAGCTCTTTCAATTGTTAGGGGAACAACCACTGAACTGGGCCTTGATTGCTGGATGCATCGTGGTGGCAACCGTGGGCTTGGGGTGGTTTGTTCGCCAGGAACGCCGGGCAGCCGATCCCATCATCCCCCTCGCCATGTTTAAGCAGCGGACCTTTGTTACTCAGAATTTAATTGCAGCACTGATTAGTGGATTTATCTTTGCTTATGAAGTTTACCTTCCTGATTGGACCCAGGGAATCCTCGGATTACCGGCAACCATGGCCGGCTTTGCGATTACCCCGAGTTCGATTATGTGGATCATTGGATCATTTTGGACTGGTAAGTTACTGGTGAAATTCCGGCCCCAACTGATTACCTATCTAAGCCTGATTTTCATTGGGACTGGGAGTCTTGCGTCGATCGTTGCGCCGATTACAACCCCCTTTTGGTTATTTTTCATCATCTCTGGGGTGTTAGGCATTGGGTTTGGGCTGTGCATTACCAATGCATCTGTAACCGTACAAAATGAGGTTGCTGATGATCAAATCGGGGTTGCTTCGTCCTTTAATACTTTGAGTCGGACGCTCGGGCAAACCTTGATGATCTCAGTGTTTGGAATCGTAATGAATACCTCCATGAGCCATGGAGTAGCAACACACCCGCAAACCAGTCTAAAGTTAATGAACGAACTGATTAACCCCAAAACGGCTAAGCATTTAGCAGCTCACTTACTGCCACAGCTCAAGGAAATCTTGTATGGGGCGTTACACAACGTCTTTCTGGTTGCCGCGCTTTTAGTGGTTGCTGCTGCGGTCGTTAACTGGTTGGACCATCGGCCCCGCATTTAGCGCTTCTGAATTGCTAACAGGATTGGTGGTTCATGCACTTGATTAAGGAATTGATACTGCAAGACGTTAAATTCAGCTTGGGGCAGCTGGGCGGCCCAGGCTAGGACGGCCGTTTTTTCGGTGGCCCCACCCGGATGACCATAATAGCAGACGACCACCACGACGCCTTTTGGAGCTAACAGCTCGAGACATTTTTGTAGGGCGTTGAGGGTAGTTTTTGGTTGGGTAATGAGGGCATGGTCGCCGCGAGGGAGATAACCCAGGTTAAAGATGGCGGCGGTAATGGGACCTGCAACCATTTCGTCGAGCTGTTCATGCCCCTGTTGGAACACCGTAGCGTTGTGATAACCCGCTTCCGCCAGCTTGGCTTTGGTGGCCATGACTGCCGGAGCTTGGATGTCAAAACTATAGACGTGCCCAGTGGTTCCGACCAACTGCGCTAGTTTGAGGGTATCGTGACCCATTCCAGCCGTGGCATCGACTACGATGTCACCGGGATTCACGACTTGTTCTAAGAGCGTATGGCTAAATTGTAAAGCTGATTGTAATTGCATGATAAACCGTCCTTTCCATAGTATTATAGCAATAAAAACCTTGTGTTTTGCCCCGTAGTTTGCTATCGTGGGGGTAACCAAATGATTAAACTAAAGAAGCAGAGTAGTAGTGGTACAAAAGTTACCAGCGACTAAGCGGATGGTGGAAGCTTAGAACTTTTTGCGACGAACTTGCTGTGGAGGTTTCGTTAATCGTACCGATTAACCGTTTTCCGCGTTATGGACTTAAGGGGTTCCCCGGGTGGGGAAAAATTAGGTGGTACCGCGGAAATTCGTCCTATAGAATTAATTTCTATAGGCTTTTTTTATGGCGTGAATAACCAGCAACCAGTCAGGTTAAAGGAGTGAATGACATGGGCTACAATCACCAGGAAATTGAACAAAAATGGCAAAAATATTGGGATGAGCACCAAACCTTTCGAACGGGCGATGATCCAAATAAGGAGAAGTACTACGTCTTAGACATGTTCCCATATCCATCCGGGCAGGGACTCCACGTGGGTCATCCAGAAGGGTATACTGCAACGGACATCATGGCGCGGTTCAACCGGATGCAGGGTAAAAACGTGTTGCATCCGATGGGTTGGGACGCCTTTGGCTTGCCAGCCGAACAGTATGCGATGAAAACGGGGAATAATCCCGCGGACTTTACCAATCAAAACATTCAAAATTTTAAACGGCAGATCAAATCCCTCGGGTTTTCTTACGATTGGAGTCGGGAAGTGAACACGACCGATCCAAAGTATTACAAGTGGACCCAGTGGATCTTTGAACAACTTTACAAACAGGGCTTGGCTTATGAGGATGAAATTGAAGTTAACTGGGCTCCAGACCTCATGGGGGGGACAGTGGTTGCGAACGAAGAAGTGGTCAACGGTAAGACCGAACGTGGTGGCTACCCCGTGTACCGAAAACCAATGAAACAGTGGGTGTTGCGGATTACTGCTTATGCAGAACGGCTCTTGGATGATTTGGATGACCTAGACTGGCCGGAAAGCATTAAGCAGATGCAGCGGAATTGGATTGGAAAATCAGTGGGAGCCAGCATCAAGTTCCCGGTTGCTGACCAAGCTGATGCCACCATTGAAGTCTTTTCAACCCGGGCCGATACGTTGTTTGGAGCAACGTACCTAGTGCTTTCACCAGAACATCCCCTGGTGGATCGAATTACTACCCTTGATCAAGCTGGGGCAGTTCGCGATTACCGACAGGAAGTTGCTTCAAAGTCAGACCTGGAACGGACCGATTTGAATAAGGATAAATCAGGTGTGTTTACGGGTGCCTACGCAATCAATCCGGTAACCGGGGAAAAACTACCCGTTTGGATTGGGGACTACGTTCTGCCTTCGTACGGAACGGGAGCCATTATGGCTGTGCCGGCTCATGACCAACGGGACTACGAATTTGCACAAAAGTTTAACCTGCCTATCGTACCGGTGATTGCCGGCGGAGACATTAGTAAAGAAGCCTACACCGGCGATGGAGTGCACATTAATTCTGGGTTCCTCGATGGCATGGAAAAAGCCGAAGCCATTCCAACGATTTTAACCTGGTTGGAAGAACATGATGCCGGCCAAAAGAAAGTTAACTACAAACTCCGGGATTGGATCTTTTCTCGGCAACGGTACTGGGGGGAACCAATTCCCGTAATCCACTGGGATGATGGCAGTACCTCACTTGTACCAGAATCAGAATTGCCTCTGCGACTCCCAAAAACCGATAACATTAAGCCATCTGGAACCGGGGAAAGTCCGCTAGCAAACCTGAGTGACTGGATTAACGTCACGGATGCAAACGGTCGTCACGGTCGCCGAGAAACCAACACGATGCCCCAGTGGGCCGGGAGTTCGTGGTATTACCTCCGTTACATTGATCCTCACAACGATCGGATGATTGCCGATCCAAAGAAGTTAGACTACTGGTTGCCAGTTGATCTCTACGTTGGTGGAGCCGAACACGCTGTTTTGCACCTCTTGTACGCCCGGTTCTGGCACAAATTCCTGTATGACCTAGGAGTCGTGCCAACGAAGGAACCCTTCCAGCGTTTGGTGAACCAGGGCATGATTCTCGGGACGAACCACGAAAAAATGTCCAAATCAAAGGGAAACGTGGTGAACCCGGACGACATTGTTAACGAGTATGGGGCTGACACCCTGCGGTTGTACGAAATGTTTATGGGTCCGTTGACAGAATCAAAACCTTGGAGTACCGAAGGAATCACGGGTGCTAACCGGTGGATTAAGCGGGTTTTTCGGATGTATGTTGGTGATGACGAACAAATGACGAGTTTGGTGGTGCCAACCAACGATGGGAAGCTTGCTAAAGTTTATAACCAGACCGTGAAAAAAGTGACCGATGACATCGAAAAGATGCGGTTTAACACGGCCATCTCCCAAATGATGGTATTTGTAAACGAAGTTTATAAGCATCAGGCGCTGCCTAAGGAATATGCGGAGGGGCTAATTAAGTTGCTCGCACCAATTACCCCGCATTTAGCCGAAGAAATTTGGCACCGGTTGGGGCACGATGAAACGATTGCATACGCGAGTTGGCCAACCTACGATCCCGCGCAATTAGAGGCGGATGAGGTGCAACTGGCCGTTCAGGTGAACGGAAAAGTGCGGGCCCGGATTTCGGTTCCAGCGGATGCTGATCGGGATGCCATTCAAGCAGCTGCGCTTGCTAATCCAGATGTCATTGCAAACCTGGACAACCAAACAATCCGCAAGGTGATTGTGGTTCCTGGAAAGATTGTTAATATTGTAGCTAATTAGCCTAGTTTGTGTTAGATTAGTTGTTTAAGATTTTTAGGGCGAAAGTAGGTTATTTTAGTGGATAACGATGTTGAAAACAATCAGTTAGAAGAGCAACAACAATTTGCGGATTCGCAACGGGCCAAGGGCCAAATGCTCAAGGGCTCTGCCTGGATGACGATTGGGAGTATCCTGTCGCGGATTCTCGGGGCGCTTTACATTATTCCCTGGCGGCTCATCTTTGGAGCCTCCTTATTCCCGATTGCCAACTCACTGTATACCCAGGGTTATAACATTTACAGTTTTGTTTTAATCGTGGCCATTGCTGGGATTCCCTCTGCCATTGCCAAGCAAGTAGCCCACTATAATGCGTTAAATGAGTATGGAGTCGGAGTGCAACTGTATAAAAAGGGGATTAGCCTGTCAATTTTGATGGGGGTCCTTAGTGCCCTCCTTTTATGGTTTGCCGCGCCGTTGCTGACGAATGGAGATCCCAATGTGATTCCGGTGATTCACTCGTTAGCCTGGGCGGTGCTGATTATTCCCGCGATGAGTTTAACCCGAGGGTACTTTCAGGGATACGAAGACATGGCGCCATCTGCGATTTCCCAGTTTGTGGAACAGTTGGCCCGGGTCATTTACATGTTGGCCTCAGCCTTCATTATCTTAAAGGTGCTCCACGGTAACTGGGTGACGGCGGTGTCGCAATCAACCTTTGCGGCCTGTATCGGAGCCATCTTTGGGTTCTTAATTCTGGGTTGGTATTACTGGAAAAGGCGTCACTACTACCATAATTTGGTGGCACACAGTAATAACCAGCTCCAGGTCCCAACCAACCAGTTATACAGAGAAATCATTAGTCAAGCGGTGCCATTTGTGATTTTAGGGGCGGGAGTTACCATCTTTTCCCTGATTGATCAGTTTACTTTCTTTGACATTATGCGGCTAGCAACTAACTTTTCCGAACGAGCATTACAAGTGGACTATGCCGTCTTTGCCGGAAATGCCAACAAGCTGACTATGATCGTGATTTCTTTAGCGTCGTCGCTGGCTATCACGGTGGTTCCGTTACTGTCCACGGCCTTTACGAAGCGAAATCGGGCTATGATGCGGGATCAACTGTCGAACACCATGATTTTGTTTGAGTTCGTGATGTTACCGGCTTCCTTGGGAATGGCCGCGGTCGCAGGACCATTGAACCGCACTTTTTATGGAACGGCTAACATGGACTTTGGGAGTAACGTGTTAACTTTCGCGGCGATTACTGCAATTCCAATTGGCTTGTTTGTGGTTACCTCTGCCGTGATGCAGGGAGTATCGCAAAATCGACGGGCTGTGAAGTACTTTGTGATTGGAACGATTGCAAAGGTCATTACCCAATTTCCACTGGTTTATTGGTTTGGCGCGTTTGGGACCTTAATGTCCACGGTCGTTGGCTTTACCATAGCAAACCTGCTGATCATTCATTCCTTAAACCATGACTTTGGGTTTGAGGTCCATAAAATGTTGATGGATTCGGCCGATTTAATTGCGTATACGTTAGTCATGTATGTAATTACATTAGTTATGGTTTACGCCTTGAACTTTTTGATTGGGCTAGTTGGAAACCCCTATAGTTCACTGATGAGTTTGGTAGTTACTGGTGTTTCCGCCTTAATTGGAGGTAGTGTATATATGTACTTAACTTTGAAGAGTCGACTGGCCGATCAAGTTTTAGGAGCTAGGGTAGCGCGATTACGGATTATTTTTCACATTAGTTAGTAAAAAACAGCACTGCATTTGCAGTGCTGTTTTTTACTAATCATCGGGACCCTCTAATTGATCACTATCGCTAGTAGTGTAAATCCCGTTAATGATGATCTCAATTAAACTAAAGACTAGCCCACTCGGGGGGAAAATTAGAATGGCAATTGCGGTTACAATGATTAGGGCTGGAAATTTCCAACTAATTAAAAATTGGTAACTGCACATGTTTTTGATTTTCTTGATGCCGGTTTGGTCATCCTCCCGTTTCATTTCGTTTAAAATGACCTTACTAAGAAATAAATAAGCTAAATTCCAGGCGGTGAAAAAGAGTAAGTAGAACAGCTGGGGAGCGACAGCCGTCATAAATTTTCCCACCCAAGCGGAAACTACTGGAATCAATGACATCGTGAAGATCCAGAGGTTATTTGCCCAGTAAACTTGTTTGGTCACGCGACGAACTAAATAAAACATGTAATGCTGATTGTACCAGGCCACACCAATGAACCCGAAACTAACGATGTAAGCAAGTAATTCGGGAATGCTGTCGAAAATTTCATCAAAGTGCGGCGTAGCTGGAATTTTGAATTCTAACACCATGATGGTAATGATGATTGCCACAATGGCATCCGTCAGGGCTTCAACGCGAGCTTTTTTCAAACGAAGGACCTTCTTTCAAAAATTATTATTACGGACATTAATTATAGCATAGGGTTCTAACATTAAAATTTTTGAGCCAGTTGGACATGGCTTTATTTATCAGCGGGTAATTGGTATGATTAAGAAAATTTACGAGGTTTGGGATTAAATACGCACGGATTAGTCTGGGACAACGGGGCGTAAACAGGGGAGTTGAGTAAAATTAAACAGTATTACATTGTAGATCAATCATTATTACCAGAAATGTTTGGCAAGGTGATTGCCGCTCGTCAGTTATTAGAAGAGGGCAAGGTTGCGAACATTAGCGAAGCGGTGAAGGCCGTTGGTATCAGTCGGGGGAGCTACTATAAATATAAGGATCTGGTGTATTCAACTGACGAAGCAACGTGGAATCGGAAAGCGGTGATTTCACTGATGTTGAACGATCGTCCAGGGGTATTGTCACAAGTTTTGAAGCAGGTGGCAGAGAGCGGGGCCAGTATTTTGACGATTAACCAAAACATTCCGATTCATCAGATGGCGAGTGTGGTGATTTCAATTGATTTAAGTCACATTACGATCACGATTGATGATTTATTGGAAAACTTTAAACGAGTAGCGGGGACGAGCCAAGTTCACCTGGTTTCAATCGAATAATGGGCTGATAATGTAAGGATTTTAACGGTATGGTTAAAGTGGGGCAGGGGCCAATGGGTTTGTATACGATTTCTGATTATCTTTTAGACGTTTTGCACTACGGTCAAATTCGAGAGGTGTTCGGGGTTCCCGGCGATTATAATTTAAGGTTTCTAGATCACATCCTAACCCGGTCGGACCTGGAGTGGTGTGGAAACGGCAACGAGTTAAACGCTGCATACTTAGCAAACGGATATGCCCGGCAGCTGGGCTTGGCGGCGTTTGTAACGACGTACGGCGTCGGTGAATTAAGTGCCATTAACGGGTTTGCCGGCAGTCAGACCGAGGGGGTTCCGGTTTTAGAAATCGTCGGGTTACCGACCACGGCGACCCAGCAGCAACAAAAACGGGTGCATCATAGCCTTGGAGATGGTCAGTTTGATCATTTTCAAACAATGCACCAGGAACTCGGGATTATGACCGAGGTGGTCAGTTCGAACCACGCGGTTGCCGCGGTAAACCGGGTAATTAGAAAGCTGGTGACCACCAAGCAACCGGCCTATTTAGGGTTGCCGAGTGATCTAACCGAACTCCCGGTCCATCCGACGTTTAAGCAACTGATTCCAACGTTGTTTACGGCGCCGAATGCAACTCCAGTGCCTACGGTTCCGTTCCAATTAATGCAACAGGCTGTCTATCAAGCAGAGCACCCGCTGGTGGTGATTGGGCAAGCACTTGCTCAGTTTCACTTAGGCGCAGCGGTGCAGGCGTGGCTGGCAGCGCAGGGATTTCCGTTTGTCGATTTGATTGAAAGTAAGGGGGTCGTCACGGAATCCATGTCCCAGTTTAAGGGCACCTATCACGGGAAAATCGCGAACGCTGCCCTACAAGCCCAAGTTGAACAGGCTGACGTGGTCTTCTTGCTTGGAAGCTCTCTTTCTGATGTTAATACGGCTGGCTTTACCCACCAATTTGATCCCGAACACACGATTACTATGACTCCCGGCGTAATTTCAATTTATGGTGAAACGTTGGTTGAGCAGTCGCCGGAGCACTTTCCAACGTGGATTCAGCAACTGTGTCAGTGTCAACGCGCGACGCCCATGCCGTCATCGGCGCCAACTGTTCCAGTTCGACCAGCTGAACCGGTGCCACAGCCACAGCAACCGGTCACCCAGGCCTTTTACCAAGCGGCCTTGGCGCATTTTGTGCAACCAAACGACGTGGTGATTACCGAACAAGGCACGTCCCAATTTACGGTTGAAGATTTACGGTTACCAACTGATGCCGAGGTCATCACGCAACCGTTGTGGGCGTCAATTGGGTATGCTTTCCCAGCAGCGTTGGGAAGTCTACTGGCTAACCCCAACCGGCGGCATCTGCTGAGCATTGGAGACGGCTCCTTTTTATTAACGCTGCAGGAATTGGGCTTTGCAATTCAGCACCAGCTGACCCCCATTATTCTGTTGCTTGATAACCAGGGTTATACAATTGAACGGGTCATTCATGGTGAACAGGCTCGGTATCATGATGTTCCACAACTTAACTACCAACATTTACTAATGGCCTTTGGGGCTACTCCTGAAACATACCGGTTTGCTAAGATAACCACAGAAACAGAGTTAATCACGCAGTTTCGAAACCTGCAACACGCTACCCCCAAATTAACGCTGTTACAAATCCGGTTGCAAAAGTTGGATGCGCCAAAAACCCTGCGCAAGTTTATAAACCTACTATACGATGATGAATAATTAACCAGAACTAAAAATCGCTCCACTGATTAAAGCAATCGAGTGGGGCGATTTTTAGCAATTAGAGGCTGGAATCAGGATTGTTTAGGCATCAATCAGTAACAGGGATTTGATGGCTTGACGGTGATCCATGGCTTCGTAGGCAGCTTGGATTTCATCCAGACTAAATTGCTGTGTAAAGACTTTGCCAGGATTAATTTTTCCGTCTAAGACGGCTTGTAGCAATTCTGCTTGGTCATACGTAGTAACGGAAGCAATGCCACCACGTAAACCGGTGTTGTTGTAGAAGAGCTCGTTAGTGTTCATTTCCGCTTTTTGGGGAATCCCCACGCGGCCGATGACGGCGCCGGGGCGAACAATTTTAGTGGCAGTATCCACAGATTGTTCTGTTCCTACACATTCAAGAACAGTATCGACACCGGTTCCATCCGTAAGGTCCAAGACGTGTTGGACGGCTTCGTCACCTCGTTCGGGGACAATCTCAGTTGCGCCAAATTCACGGGCTAGCTTTTGTCGATCTGCATGCCGACTCATGGCGATGATGCGGGTGGCCCCTCGGAGTTTGGCAGAGATGACTCCACACAAACCAACGGCACCGTCCCCCATGACGGCGACGGTAGCACCTGGTTTAACTTCAGCAGTAGCAGCGGCATGGTAACCGGTGGCCATAACGTCTGAGAGGGTGACGAACGAATTCAGCATGTCATCAGAGTAGTCAGCTGGTTGCCCAGGGATTTTAACAAGCGCCCAACTAGCGTTTGAAAACCGGAGATATTGGGCTTGGTAACCGTTGTTAATTCCTGGTTCACGGTTCATGCAGTTACCATCAAAACCAGCTAAACAAGCGGCACAGTGACCACACCCGTGGGTAAAGGGGGTAATGACAAAGTCACCCGGTTGAACGTTTTTGACTGCTGATCCAACGGATTCAACGATGCCGATTCCTTCGTGACCAGTGCCAGAGCCATGTTCCCGCTCGGAAATGCCCCGGTACCACCATAAATCTGAACCACAAACACTGGCTCGGACCATTTTGATGATGGCATCAGTTGGTTTTTCAATGGTTGGCATGGGGGCGTCTTCGATCCGTATTTCCCCGGGTTGAATAAATTTTGCTGCTTTCATATTTTTGCTCCTTTTCAATCAATTAAAATGTTGCTTTATTATTAACCAAATATTAAAGCAACTTACTTTATTATAGTGGTGTGAAATTTAATTTTCTAACATTTGGCTTATCACTATATGTTTTTTGGCTTCATTTTACATTAATAATAGAATTTTATTTTCAGATTATTTATTGTTTAGGATAATTTATTATGTTTTTCCATTATGATATAATTCACACATTAATTATTGATTGATTAAATATAACGTAGGAGATTTTTATGAAATTGTTTTTTAGCTGGTCTGGAGATTATCGTAGAAAATTGTCGACTGAATTCAAAAAGTTTTAATTAAAATTTTCAAAGATAAGAATATCGATATTTTTATTTCATCTGAAGATATAGAATTGGGAAAAGATTGGTATGAAAATATTAATAGTACTTGGTTAAATTTTGAAGCCGGTGTTATTTTCAAACAAGAAAAAATGATCGCGGCATAACCCCGATCCTTTTTAATGATTATAAAAAAGAAGATAGTAAATTAATAAATAACACTTTTATTGGTAATTTTAATTTAAGTTATGTAAGTCTAAATCCATATGTTGTTACTGAAAAATTTGATTTTTTTGGGACTGTCATATCAATAAATAATGGTATTTTTACTACTAAAGTTTTTAGTCCTGATTTACAGCCATTACTTAGTAATGAGTATGTACCGTTTTATAGTTCAGCAATTGATAATGATAATAATAGAGAAAAAAGAAATAAATATAGGGGGTGTCCTTTTATATGAAACCAATTAAACAAGTGGCTCTGAATGATTTAGCGAGCTCGATTGCTACGCAAGCTTTTAGTATCTATACGTTCTGGTACATTGCTAGCCACCTGCACAACCAGGGCTTAATCTCACTCCTCGGGGGCTTGGAATTACTAACCGTCTTACTGGCACCAGTGGGCGGAGTGGTGGCAGATACTTGGTCACGGGTGAAAATTATGCAAATCATTACTGTAATGCGAACGGGGTTGTTGTGTGCTTTCGTGATTTTATTGGTTGTAACTAGGCAATTAAATTACTTGCTAATTGCAACCGGAACGGGGCTTAGTATTTTAGCGGCCTTCTATGGACCGGCAGTTGAAGCAATTATTCCAGACTACGCGACTTCAGAGGATGAATTGGTCCAAAACAATACGATTGTGAACGTTGCCAACCAAATTGCTACCATTGCGGCTTCGGTGGTCGCGGGTTTGTTTACCTTTTTACCGAGTAATTTAATCGCGTATAGCTTGTTGTTATTGTTGTTGGCAATGGCAACGATTAGTATTCTTCGGTTACAAGCTCATTCTCACCGTCAACCGGTAACCAACCCATGGAAAAACTTTCAACTTGCCAAATTGGTGAGCGAGTTTCGGACCATTGGAAAAATTCCAGTTATTAAGGTCTTATTGCCCTATGCAATTATTTTGAATCTCAGTTTTTGGAGCTTCTGGTTTTTAACACCGTTGTATCTGACTACCTACTTACATCGCTTTCGCATTGCTTTTTCGCTCCAAGAACTTTTGATTGGGGTAGCCGCAATTAGTTGCGGAATCGTAGTTGGTAAATACACAGGATGGTTATCCAAGTTAATCATTTACTATCCAGTTTTTTTACTGTTTCAAGGTAGTGGCTTTGTAATCTTTCTTTTGGTAATGCAAGTAAGGTTAACCTTGGTAATGCAAATTGTGAGTTTTTGTGTGGCATGGTTGCTGTATGGCGTCTTTAACTTTTTAACCGGGTTGATGTTTGTCACGGCCGTCCAAAGAAAATTACAACCAGATCAAATGGGGAAGACCCTGGGAACGATTTTCTCAATCTTTGGGATTTTAGCGCCCCTGGCTTCACTGATTACGGGAGTGATTAAGCAGCCAACGACACCGTTAATGTTGCTACTAGTCTGTCCGATGCTACTAGTGCCATTGCTGATGCTATTTGATCCACGGGTAAACCGGGCTTTACGAGCTTAAAATTAAAAGAGCGACCTTTCCATTTTAATGGAAAGGTCGCGCTTCTTTTTTCAAAATAAAATTAGGAAGCTTGGTGTTCGTGCATAAACCGTGGTAATGCCGCTGAAATTTGGTGGGGTAACACTACGTACTGCTGTTGGGCTAGCTGGTCAGCAACCGCGCTGTGGGTATAGACGGCTGCTAACACCGCGGCATCGAGATCGGCAAATTGGGCTGCAAAGCCACTGATGATTCCAGCCAGAGTGTCACCCATTCCACCCGTAGCCTGCGCGGGCGTGCCCGTCGTATTTTGAAAGGCTCCGGTGGGGGTAAACACCTCGGTTTGTGCTGACTTAACGACCGCAATCAAGTGGGGTTGGGTAGCGGCTAGCTGGGTGTAAGCCTGTTGATTGGTTTCCGGATTTTGATCCGCTAGTTTGACGCCGGTGAGCCGTTCCCACTCCATTTGGTGGGGGGTAAGAATGATGTTCGCGCTTGGAAGTTGCAGGTGGTTGCGGGCGATCAGGGTTAGCGCCGAGCCGTCCAGTAACAGGGTCTGATGGGGAGTTACCAGGTCAAAGACGGTGTGAATGAGCTCTAAGGATTGCTGATCGGTTCCGAGCCCGGAGCCCAGGCTAATCACGGTCATTGTGGGCAGGAGGTGCTGGAGTAAAGTTTGGTCCTGGTAGTCGGCAAACATGGCCTCCGGAATCCAGGCGTGGAGACTACTTTGGTTGCTGGGGGCAGTGAAGGTTGTCGTCAACCCAGCTCCTGCAGAAACGGTGCCTAAGGTACTCATGATGATAGCCCCACCGTAGTTTTGATTACCTCCGATGAGGGCGACTTTGCCATAGGTGCCCTTAAAACTGTTAACTGGGCGTTTTCGAATTACTTTTGGTAGAATGGATGCTGTAATTAGTTTCAATTTATTCACCTCGGGGCTATTATAGCATTTAGAGGGTTGATTCATGGTAAACTTAAAGTACGTTAATTCGCGAAAGGATGAACAGACATGACAGATTGGAAAGCAACGGCAGCCAAGTATCAAGATCAGTATCTGGCTGATTTAAAGCAACTGGTTGCAATTGACAGTGCCCGCGATGTAGCAAATCAGACGGATGAATTTCCCCTGGGCCCAGGACCTGCCAAGGCTTTGGACCAGTTTTTGACGTTTGCGGACCGCGATGGCTTTACCACGAAAAACATTGATAACGTGGTCGGGTACATTGAATACGGAACTGGTGACGACTACTTTGCCATTTTAGGTCATGCTGATACGGTTCCCGCTGGCAATGGCTGGGACACAAACCCCTTTGAACTATTAGTGGAAGAGGGACAAGCCATTGGCCGGGGGACTTCTGATGATAAAGGACCGGCATTAGCAGCCTATTATGGACTACGAATTTTAAAGGACTTAGGCATTCAACCAAAGTTGAAAATCCGGCTAATCATTGGAACCGATGAAGAAACCAATTGGACCGGGATGAACCGGTACTTTGAAACTGAACCGGCACCGAAAGCCGGGTTCTCGCCCGATGCTGAATTCCCACTGATTAATGGAGAAAAAGGGAATGTCACTTTTGAAACCCACTTTGATGGAGCCAGTGCCATTGCCGAACAGCAGTTATTATCCTTTAATGCGGGTCTGAAAGAAAACATGGTGCCCCGTGATGCCGAAGCCTTTGTAACGATGGAAGATCCCGATACGGTGATTCAGCAATTTGATACCTTTATCGGAGCGAGTCCAGTTAGCGGTTCGGCTAGTATCGTTGGAAAACAAGTTCACTTTGAAGTGGTTGGTAAAGCGGCCCACGGGATGGAACCGCGTAACGGGATTAACGCCGGAACCTACTTAGCAATGTTTCTAAAACAACTACCATTAGATCAGGCGGGCGCAAACTTCATTCGTTTCATTACGAATAACCTGCATGATGATTCCCGTGCCGAACAATTAGGGTTACAGTTTCACGATGACGTGATGGGGGATCTTACCATGAACGTGGGCTTGATGACCTACGATGCCGAAACGGGTGGTGTGATTAATACGAACTTCCGTTATCCAAAGGGAATTGAACCGGAGACAATCCAACAACATTTAGAGCAGGCAGCGGGTCCTTATCTAGCAACGGTAACCCAGGGCAGCAATATGAAACCCCACTTTGTTTCCGCTGATGATCCGTTAGTGACGGATCTAATGGCCGTTTACCGCGAACAAACCGGACAGGCAACCGCCAAACCAGAAGTAGTTGGTGGGGGAACGTTTGCCCGACTCATGGAACACGGAGTAGCCTTTGGAGCCTTGTTCCCCGGGGCTACTGATACCATGCACCAGGCCAATGAATTTCAACCGGTGCGCGATTTGATGTTGGCAATGTCCATTTACGCCCAAGCGATTTTTACGGTGACAAAGTAAAATTTGTTAACGCGATTGGGAATTGACAGCTAGTTGGATTCGTTATATAGTGTAGCCAATTAAAATAGATATGACTGAAGGGTTGAGTATGTAAGCAACCATCCCAGCGAGTTTCCGGATGGTGTGAGGAAATGATGGGGGCTTACAGAAGATGGACTTGGAGTCTTTCCTAGTGAGGGAAACCGAACTAGGAACGAGGTTGTGGTCGTTATTACCACTGGGTTTCAGTCGCAAGCATGGGGCTTGAAACTCACAGAGATTAGCGTAGTGATACGTTAACAAAGTAAGGTGGTAACGCGGAGCATCCGTCCTTTTAAAGGACGGATGCTTTTTTATTGCAACGAGTGGTTAAAGGGGGAGAGCGAATGTCAAAACGAGTTAAAACGGGGCTGTGGGCCGCCATCATCATTTTTATCGTGTTCATGGGCTACTTAAGCTTTGGACGCGGGGGTGCCGAACAAAAGAATACGATTACAGTCGGCATTATGGCGGGTTCCAAAGCAGAACAACAGATTTGGGATTCAGTTGCCAAAACAGCCGCGCAAAAATACGGCCTCAAGGTTCAATTTCAACGGTTTACGGATTACAGTCAGCCTAACGCGGCGCTTGCCAATCACAGTATTGATGTGAATGCCTTTCAAAATTATCCCTTTTTGGACCTCTGGAACCAAAAACACCATGATCACATTGTTGCAGTTGGAGAGACCATCATTGAACCAATGCGGATTTACTCTTATAAACACCGCGAACTTGCTGACTTGGCAACTGGAAGTACCATTACGGTTCCCAATGATGCCAATAATGAGTCCCGGGCCCTGTTCGTGCTCCAAAGTGCGGGCTTGTTAAAATTAAAGCCGCACACTAAGCTGGCGGATGTCCGCTCAATTGTGGCTAACCCCCGGAAGCTAAAGATTAAAGAGGTTGATGCTAGTCAAACGGCGCGTTCCTTAAATGATGTGGACGCAGCCGTGGTGAACGGGAACTACGCCCAGACGGCCGCTTTGAATCCAAAGCAAGCAATTTTTACGGAACCGTTTAACCACCAATCGAAACAGTGGATTAACTTTATCGCGGCTAACCGGGAGAACCGCACTGATCCGCGGATTAAGAAGTTAGTTAAAGCCTACCAAACAAAAACGACGACCCGCCAAATTAAAGCCGTCTCGGGGATTAACCAAATTCCTGCTTGGAACTTAAACTTAAAGTAGAAAGGATTGCTAGGCATGGAACCGGAAGCAAAAATCCAAATTTTACGGGATTTGATTCAAATTCCGACCGTTAATGGAAATGAAGGGGCGCTGACGGAGTACCTCGTGCATCTTTTAGACCAGCATGGCATTGCCAGCCAGGTTACACCATTAGCCACCGATGCCAACCGGACGAACCTAATCGTGGAAGTTGGCACGGGAAGTACTGACCAAGTTCTAGGATTTACTGGACACCAAGATACGGTTGCCGTCGGAGACGAAGCGGCTTGGCAATTCCCACCGTTTGCCGCAACGGTGGTTGGTGACAAATTATACGGTCGGGGAGCGGCAGACATGAAAAGCGGCTTGGCTGCGGAAGTAATCGCGCTCATCGAACTCGTAGAAAGTGGGGCCCCGCTTCCAGGACGGCTTCGCTTAATCATCACGGCGGGAGAAGAGTTTGGGGCGCCGGGGGCTTATCAAGTGGCGCCTGAGTTGCTAACTGATTTGGATGCCCTCGTCGTGGGGGAGGCTACTGATGGAGACGTCACCTACGCGCACTCCGGAAGTTTTAACTACCGGATCATTAGTAAGGGCAAGGCCGCGCATAGTTCGGTGCCAACCCAAGGAATTAATGCCATTCAGGGACTTGCCCACTACATGGCCAAAGAAGCGCAACTGTTTACGGACTTACCGGTTGATGACCAGCTCGGAAAGGTCCAACACAGCGTAACGGTGATTCAGGGAGGCGAACAGATCAACACGATTCCAGACGCAGCCACATTACTTGGAAACGTGCGGCCCACCTTGGCCTTTGATAACCAGTCCGTGCGCAACCTAATCCAGCAGGCGATTGACACCATCAATCGCACCACTGACTATCAGTTGGAATTACAGGTAATTCATGATTTCTATCCCGTGGAAACTGTTAAGCAGGCTTGGTTAGTTCAAACGGCCGTTGAAATTGCCCAGGCTGCTTATCCAGACCGAAACGTTCAAGCCGGAATTGATAACGGAGCGACCGATGCGAGTGTGTTTGTGCAACATCAGCCCGATTTACCGGTGATTGTACTGGGCCCCGATAAAGCTGGAACGTCCCATCAAATTAATGAACATACCACCATTAGTAGCTTTTTAACGACCATTGAGATCTACAAGCACCTCGCGGAGCAATTTTTTGCAATTACTAAATAAAAGAACAAGGGCACAACGAGTTATAGTCGTTGTGCCCTTGCGATTATTGCGATAAGGTTTTGATTTTAGCGTCAATTTGGTTCAAGATAACGGCGGTATTGTGTGGATCTTGCAGGTCGTAAGTTTGTAAGTCAATTTTCATTTTGGGACTAACGTCATAGTCTGCGTACCATTGCTGGTATGCTTGCCACATTTTATGGTAGTAATCTTCCAATTCGGGATTGTCATCGAATTGTTCGTAATCCCGGCCCCGTTTTTTAATGCGTTTGAGAATCGTGGGGAAGTCTGCATCGGCGTAGACCAGCAAATCTGGGCGCGTTTTGGGCATGTCGTTTAGTTCTGCCATCATGTTATCGAGGAGGGTGAGGTAGACGGATAGTTCAACGTCAGAAATGTTACCAGCAGCGTTGTTTTCCTTGGTAAACAAGGCGTCCTCATAAATCGAACGGTCCAACACGTTGTTATCGTCAGCTAACGCCCGCTTAATCATGGCAAATCGTTTGTTAAGAAAATAAATTTGGAGCAAAAACCCATATTGCTTTGGGTTCTTGTAGTATAAAGGTAACACGGGATTATCGCCCACTGGTTCGTAAAAGGGATTGGTCCCCAAGTGCTTTGCAATTTTGCCCGTTAACGTGGTCTTTCCCACGCCAATCATTCCAGCCGTAATTATCACCATAAATAACTCCTTCTTCTGTAATAATCTTAGTATAGCACGCTCACGAAATTCGAGAAAATAACGAAGCCGGTTGCTAAATTATGGTATCCTATTAATAATCAAAATTAGTGATGGTGAATGATGAAGCGTTTATGCGAAATAACAGTGGCACTATGTGGTCTGCTCCTTGGAGCTGGTTATTTTGAATCCGGAAAACTCCGCCTTGGACTTTGGTTACTGGGGCTTTTAGTGGGATTACAGGGGCTATTAATGGTGGTCGTAGTGCTCCTGCGGCTGCGTAAGGTGCGGCGCTATTCAGAAAAGGATGATAAACAAGGACATGAAGATTAGGGAAGTTTGGCAATTTTTGCTCCGACTGATGCTGTTCATTGGTTTAATTGGGTTAGTATTGATTGTTCCGATTCCAGTGATTTTATTGCAAGCCCAGCATGTCAATTGGCCAGGGACGATTGTAGTGGCGGCCGTTTACTTCTGCTTGTATCTGGGCTCAATTTGGTTAGCTTGGCGGTCCTTTTCCCAGGTCTGGCACAATCCACGCGGGTGGCTAACAAAAGCGGATTGGAAATTAATTGGGGCTGCCCAGTTGGCAATTTTTGCAGCTGAGATTGGAATTGGAATTATGGGGCAGGTACTTCATTTGTCCAGTACCAGTGAAAACAACCAGATTATTTATCGGTTATTGGCAAGTAACCCAGTGGTGTTGATCTTATTGAGCACCGGGATGGTCTTGCTGACCCCGATTTTAGAGGAACTCGTCTTTCGGGGTTACTTAATTCGCGGGGTAATGAGCTGGGCACCCATGTGGTTAGCAATGATTACAAGTGGAATCGTGTTTTCAGCTGGGCACGCGAATTCGAACTGGTTAAGCTTTTTGACCTACGCCGTGATGGGGATGATCCTTGCCCGGGTGTACGTGAAAACTAATCGGATTCAAGTCGCCATTACCCTCCACTTGATTAATAATTTGGTCGCAACCGTGATGATGGTGATTTCCATTGTGGGGAATATGCACTAAAGGAAAGGATGGTAAACGTGGACATTACAGAATTTAACTATTACCAAAATTTGAAGAGTCGGTTAACCAAGGTCCAAGCCGAACTAAAAGAAGAACAAACAGCTTATTTAAAGCAAATGGGGAATTTGAAACAGCTTTACAATGATTACGATGTCGCAACGACGGAGCAACTGGCGAATGCCTTAAATCAAGGGGATGACGATCAGTTTACGGCAGAAATTGCCACGGCTTTGGATGAGCATGACCAAACGTTCCTGTTAGCAAACGTCCAAACCTTGAATCCGAGTGAAGCCCAGCAACTAGCGGCCATCAGTGCTGAAGCAAATGACGTGGAAACGGAATTAACCCGGGTGGAAAAGTTCTACCAAGAATTTGCGTTACCGCTCTTAGACCGGTTAAAAACCAATCGGATGCTCCACGTTGAACAATTAACGACCTCTGGAAGTGACTGTGACACGGTGGTGGAAATTAATTACTTTTCAACCTTTGATGACTTCAAAGAGGACTTTAACGGGGCCGCGTATGTGGGTGAAGTGATTGAACAACATCTTCAGGATCAAAAACCGATTAGTGTGATTGTGACGGATCAAAATTACCCTAACAAGTATGATGTAACGTTGATGCCAACTGATGAGGAGAGTGACGATGGTCGATAAACGAGATTACAAATATCCAGATACCCAGGCCTATGACAAGGTGATTGAGTTTCTAAATCAAAATGGGGTCACCGTTCGCGATATTTCTAAGGTGACCTATAATTTACAAAAACAATTTATTAGCATTCCCAGCATGGAGTACGTGGATAAAATTGTGATTGACGTCCTCCACAAGCGGGAAGTGTTGAATAATGCGTTGGTGGGAATGGAAATTGACCGCTTGGCAACCGCTCACCAACTATCAGAACCGCTCCAGAGCATTGTGGAACATGATTTAGGCGTGTTTGGGGTCGATGAAACGCTGGCATTAGGAATTGCAAACATCTACGGGACGATTGGAATTACGAACTACTGTGGCTTAGATACCAATAAGCAGGGGATTGTGAAGGAATTAGACCAGGAACAGTCCCGTGTGACGACGTTCATTGATGACATTGTGGGCGCCGTCGCTGGAGCGGCATCCGCTAAAATTGCCCACGAAAATTCGTAATTAAAAAGACCCAATCCATTTTGTACGGCCCTATAAAAATTAGACTTGCTCGGGATTCATTTTTTAAGGATTTATTTCGATCTTCAATCGGAGGAAATCCTTTTTTGTTACCTGAAATTCTTCTCATGAGGGTGCTAGTCGTTTATCACGTTTAATTTAAATGCTTTGAATAAGTTCGCTAGGTCTGCCTAACTTTCAAGCCTAACGGACCTCAGATGATTCAAATAAAATTCAACTGCTGCAACTTTTGCTTTCGGGCGGTGTTTAACCATAAAAAATACCCCATAAAAATTAGCTTCTTGTCTAACTTTTATGGGGTAGTATATTAGATTGGTTCTTTTTTAGTGGCAACGCTTCTATTCAATTTCACTCCGGTACAGGCCGACGACCTTACCCAGCACCACACAGTTCGTGAGGATGATCGGGGCCATGTCGTCATTTTCGGGCTGGAGCCGAAAGTGATCACTTTCCTTGTAGAAACGCTTGCAAGTGGCCTCGCCATCATCATTCATGGCAATCACAATTTCTCCGTTTTCCGCGGTTGGTTGCCGTTTGACAATCACCTGATCTCCATCTAAAATGCCGATGTTAATCATACTTTCGCCACTAATGGTTAACATGAACAGATCCGCCCGTTGATAGCGTAATTCGTTAGGAATCGGGAAGTAGTCAGTGGCCTCTTGCACGGCTAAAATCGGTTCTCCAGCGGCCACCGTTCCTAAGAGGGGCATTTCATTTTCCGTCGTATTGGGTTGCACACCAAGCGACCGAATGCCATCCTCGGTAATTTCTAGTGCCCGTGGTTTCGTCGGGTTTTTAGCAATGTACCCCTTCTTTTCTAACCGAGCAAGATGCCCGTGCACCGTGGACGTCGAAGAGAGACCTACGTGCTTGCCAATTTCTCGGACGGTGGGGGGATATCCGTGATCGAGGACATTTTCGTAGATGAATTGGAGAATTTCTTGCTGCTTTGTATTGACTTGAGAAGACATGTGAACACCTCAGATTCGTTTACTATCAATGCTGTTAGCGTACCATAAAACGGGAAGTTTGCAAACGTTAGTTCGCCCGCTTGCTATTTAATTATCAGCAGTTTCATGCTATTATGGAAGAAATCAGAAAAAGGAGTGGGAAACGTGGCAGATGACGAAAAGTTAAAACAGCTAATTCCCCGCATTAATGAGTTAGCCCATAAGGCGCAGGCCGAAGGTTTAACTGATGAGGAAAAAGCAGAACAAGAAAAGTTACGTAAAGAGTACTTAAAACGGTTCAAAGCCAACTTTAAAACGCAGTTAGAAATGACGCAGTTGTATGATAAGGATGGTAATGAAGTAACTCCCGAACCGGTTAAAGAAGTGCAACGGAAAAAGAATTTACGGGATGACTAATTAGGACAGAAAGGAGAGCGTTGACAATGGCAGCCTGGATTTGGATTTTATTAATTATTTTAGCCCTCGTCGCTGGAGCAGTAGCAGGGTTCTTCTTAGCTCGGAAGTACATGGAAAAGTATCTGAAGGATAACCCGCCAATTAACGAGGAACAGCTAAAGGCTATGATGTTGCAAATGGGACAGAAACCTTCCAAGAAGAAACTGAACCAAATGATGATTGCAATGAAACGCAATGCTAAATAAGCTAATAAAAAAACCACTATGACTTAGTGGTTTTTTTCGTGTGGTCGTGGTAAACGTAATTGGGATTAAGCTCCCGATCAAGCGTGGCAAAGGCTGCGGCCATTTGTGCTTCCACCGCTACCTGATCGGCATCGGTTAGTTTATTTGATTTAGGAACGTAAATTGGTTCACCAAAGTTAATGTGGGCTCGCTGGCGTAAAAAAACTGCTTTCAGGGTCAACGGTCCTTGGTACACAACGGGAAGCATGGGCACCTGGGCCATCTTTGCAATGAGGGCGGCTCCTCCCTTTAACTTGGTCGAGTGTCTAGTCCCGGAGGGGAAAATTAACACCGACAGGTCAGTTTTTTTTAGGACCTTGACCGGGTTTTTAATAACGGAAATCCCGGGATTGGTACGATCGACTGGTTCAACGTTACACTTGCGCAGTCCCCAAGCCACAATTGGGTTTTTGAACAGCTCTTTTTTAGCGATGAAATAAAAATGCTTTGGTAGCAGAAATGCACCAAAGTAGAGCATGTCAAACCAGGTGCGGTGGGTGGCAATCAGGACGTAGTTGCCAGTCGGAATGCGTTGCTGATTCTTGAGCTCTGGTTTACCGTTAAAAATCAGAATGATCCATTTAATGATGGAGAAGGCCACTGTATAAAACAATCTTCTCATCCTTTCTATTGAGAGGTAAAATTAACATCTAATAGTATACCATTTATGTGCGGACCGAGTTTTGCAAAGAAGGAGGAAGTTTATGGAGCACGTCGAACTCTTGCCGGGAGAACGAATCGATCAGCTGTATCAAAACCACATTCAAATCATTCAAAGCGATGAAGTTTTTTCCTTTTCACTCGATGCGGTGCTCCTTGCTAATTTTACCCAGGTTAAGCAAAGTGCGAAAACTCAGATTGTTGATTTGTGTGCTGGTAACGGAGCGGTTGGCCTCTTTTTGAGTCCCAAAACGCGGGGCCAAATTACGGAAATTGAAATTCAGGCGCGCTTATGTGACATGGCGCGCCGCAGTGTCCAGTTAAATCAATTGGAAAACCAGGTGCACGTCAAACATGCGGATTTAAACCAAAGTTTGCGATTTTTTGGCAAAGAAACGGTTGATACTGTCACCGTCAACCCACCGTACTTCCCAGTCCAAGCGACTAGTCGGAAAAATCCGAATGAGCACCTTGCAATTGCCCGGCACGAGTTAAAAACCAACCTGGACGAAGTTGTAACGATGGCGAGTGAATTACTGAAACCATGGGGTAAACTCTTTATGGTACATCGTCCTGACCGGCTCTTAGAGATTTTGACCACCTTGCAAAAGCAGCGGTTAGCGCCCAAGCGGTTGCAGTTTGTCCATCCGCGCGACAACCGGGCTGCCAACATGGTTCTGATTGCGGCAAGCAAAGATGGTCAGGCCGCTGGATTAAAGGTCCAACCGCCGTTAATTGTGTACGATCAGGATCACTATACGCCGGCAGTAAGGAAGCTTTTATATGGAAACTAAACACTTTTATTTTTACGTGCTGTTGTGCAATGATGGCTCATTTTATGGGGGCTTTACCACTGACGTCGTCAGGCGCTTCGCTACCCATCAAGCTGGAAAGGGGGCCAAGTATACTAAAGCTCATCGCCCCGTTTCCTTATTATTCTCAGCCGAATATCCGAACCGCCACACCGCTTTGCAAGCGGAATATTCCTTTAAGCACCAATCACGTGCACAAAAGGAAGCCTTTTTACAGAACCAGGGAGTTTCGCCGCAACAGTGGCACGCCTAGAGAACCGTGGTTGCTTTTTAGCGGGGAAACCTGTATACTAGATTTCGGTATTAAATTACTAATACACACCCAAAAGGTTTTACCTGGTAGTGCTCGTTGAGTCCCAGGCCTAATTTTGGGGAGGAAAAAACTATTTTAATGGAGGCTGATTATGGCTGTAGTAACAATGAAACAATTATTAGAAGCTGGGGTTCACTTTGGACACCAAACTCGTCGTTGGGATCCGAAGATGGCAAAGTACATCTTTACGGAACGCAACGGAATTTACATCATCGACTTGCAAAAGACGGTGAAACTGTTAGGAGTTGCTTACAACTTCATGAAGGATTCGGCTGCTGACGACGCCGTCGTTCTCTTCGTGGGAACTAAGAAACAAGCCCAAGATTCCGTTGAAGAAGAAGCAAAACGGTCTGGGGCTTTCTACGTTAACCACCGTTGGTTAGGGGGAACCCTAACCAACTGGAACACCATCCAAAAACGGATCAAGTACTTGAAGGATCTGAAGAAGATGGCTACCGATGGCACGTTCGAACGGTTACCAAAGAAGGAAGCTTCATTATTAGTTAAGCAAACTGAAAAGTTGGAACGTTTCTTGGGCGGAATCGAAGACATGCCGAAAGTTCCAGATGTAATGTTCATTGTTGATCCTCACAAAGAACAAATTGCTTTGAAAGAAGCTCAGAAGTTAAACATTCCAGTAATTGCGATGGTTGATACGAATACTGATCCAGATGGAATCGACTACGTAATTCCTTCTAATGATGACGCCATTCGGGCAATCCGTTTGATTACTTCAACGATGGCTGATGCCATCATTGAAGGTCGTCAAGGTGAAGATGACGTTAGCGAAGCCGCCTTTGAAGACCAAAGTGACGAACCAGCTGCTGACAACGAAGAATAGTTAATTACCTGGCTGACTCTGCTTAGACCACTTCGGCCTAGAAGGGTCAGCTTTTTTAACCACTAAATAAGAAGGAGAATCGGATTATGGCTGATATTACTGCTAAGCAAGTCAAAGATTTACGTGACAAGACCAGTGCCGGAATGATGGATGCAAAGAAGGCGCTTGTTGAAGCCGACGGTGACGAACAAAAGGCAATTGAAATTTTACGGGAAAAAGGAGTTGCCAAAGCCCAGAAGAAGAGTGGCAACACGGCTGCAAATGGATTAACGCAAGTTGCCATTGATGGGGACCAGGCTGCGATCGTTGAAATCAACTCGGAAACTGACTTTGTGGCTGCTAACGACGACTTCAAAAACCTCGTGGATGCCGTTGCAAGTGTAATTGCTTTAGAACAACCAGCTGATGTTGCCGCAGCTTTAAAGTTATCATTAGGAAATGACACGGTTGAAGATGCCATCATTCACACGAGCCAAATTACGGGGGAAAAGATTACCCTCCGGCGCTTTGCTACCATGACGAAAACGGCTGACCAAACCTTTGGGAAGTACCTACACAACGGTGGAGAAATTGGCGTGCTCGTAAAGATTGACGGTGCAAACGAAACGGTAGCAAAGGACGTTTCCATGCACGTGGCGGCTGAAAACCCTGAGTTCTTAACTCAAGCTGACATTTCGGCTGACCGGTTGGATCACGAACAGGAAGTGTTGAAGAAGGAAGCCCTTAATGAAGGTAAGCCTGAAAGCATTGTCGAAAAGATGGTTGCCGGTCGCTTGCACAAGTTCTTGGCTGGCATTTGTTTAGCCGACCAACCATTCGTGAAGGATCAAGACCAAACGGTGGCTCAATACGTGGAAGCCAACGATGGTAAGTTAGCTGCTTTCGTTCGTTACCAAGTTGGTGAAGGAATCGAAGAAGTTAGTGAAGGCGCAACTGAATAATTGATTAGAAAGGACTAGCAATTCGTTGCTGGTCTTTTTTTCTGCGCTGAATGAGCCTGTTGTTAGCGGGTCATTTATGCTAAAATTAACGTAACAATTAATGCTTTCAGGGGGAAATTTAATGGCTGATGTGAAATATAAACGGATTGTTTTAAAACTAAGCGGAGAGGCGTTAGCTGGTTCGAAAGGTTTTGGAATTAATCCACCCGTAATCAAAAAAATTGCCGAAGAAATTCGTGATGTCTACAACCAAGGCATTCAAATTGCAATTGTTGTTGGTGGCGGGAACATGTGGCGTGGCGAAGCCGGCGCCGAAATGGGGATGGAACGTGCCCAAGCGGATTACATCGGTATGTTGTCCACCATCATGAACGGCCTTGCTTTGCAGGATAACCTGGAATCAGCTGGGGTGCCAACCCGGTTGCAAACGTCGATTGAAATGCGCCAAATTGCCGAACCATACATTCGCCGAAAAGCAGTCCGTCATTTGGAAAAGGGGCGGGTCGTAATTTTCTCTGGAGGAACCGGGAATCCGTACTTTTCGACCGATACGACGGCGGTGTTACGAGCGGCGGAAATTGATGCCGATGCCATTTTAATGGCTAAGAATGGGGTAGACGGGATTTATTCAGCTGACCCCAACACCACTCCGAGTGCCGAAAAGTTTGCGAAGTTAACGCAAATGGAAATTTTGAGCAAGGGCCTGCAGGTGATGGATTCAACGGCCAGTTCACTTTCGATGGACAATAACATCCCGTTGGTAGTGTTCAATTTAAACGAACCAGGGAACATTAAACGAGTCGTTGAAGGCCAAAACATTGGAACAATTGTGGAAGGAAAATAAACACGATGAATACTAAAGAACTGACGCAAGAAACAAAACGTAAAATGGACAAGGCGCAATCAGTGTTAGAAAGTGAGCTCGGGCAAATGCGAGCTGGGCGCGCCAACGCTAGTATTTTGAAACCGGTCGTGGTGGACTACTACGGCGCCCAGACACCCTTGGTTCAGGTGGCGTCTGTTTCTGTTCCGGAACCCCGGATGATTATGGTCACCCCCTACGATAAAACCGCCCTTGAAAACATTGAAAAGGGAATTTTAGAAGCTGATTTGGGCTTAAATCCAATGAACGATGGGGATAACATCCGGATTCAGATTCCGCAACTAACAGAAGAGCGGCGCCAAGAAATTGCCAAAAAAGCCAAGGCAACGGGAGAACAGAGTAAGGTGGCAGTTCGGAACGTGCGCCGGGAAAGCATGGATGCCATTAAACAAGCCAATAAGGCAGATGAAATTAATGATGATGAGGCTCACCAAGTTGAAGATCAAATTCAAAAATTAACTGATGCGGCGATTAAGGGGATTGACCAGATTGTAAAAGACAAACAAGCTTCGATTTTAAACGACTAAGGAGCGGGATTATAATGGCAGAGCAAGACATTACGCCGGGCACGCCAGAGTTTGATAAAATGGTGTTTAAATTAGCAGGGCCGATTACGGCTGCTAATCAAACGGCGTTTAAGTTTAAGGACGAACCACTAACTGAGATTCAACCGGGGGTCTACGTATTACCAGTTTTGTTGCAACCGGAGTTTAATTTATTTTTGGTGGGCGCCCAACTAGTCGGTGAGGATTGGGTCCTTGGCTTTTCACAAGCTACGATTGAAAACGACAATGAAGTGACGGATTTAACCGAGCCAGAGACTACGGGTCAGGGCTTAAACCAACTGGGGTTCCGGGATCCGCAAGTTGCCAACGAGTTACTCCAGTACTTTGAACGGCTGTTAACGGCCGGACTAGGCGAATGGAAATTAATTAAGTAAAGGGTGAGGGTGCTCATCCTTTCTTTACTTTATGGAGTGAGGTCAATTAATGGAAACGAATGAAGTAGATCGCGAGCGCGTTCCCAAACACGTGGCGATCATCATGGACGGGAACGGCCGGTGGGCGCAACGCCGCCATTTACCGCGAATTGCTGGACATAAACGTGGGATGAATGTCGTTGAAGACATTACCATGGCTGCGAGTGATTTGGGGGTGCGGGTGTTAACTTTGTATGCCTTCTCGACCGAAAACTGGAAGCGCCCTACAACCGAGGTTAAATACTTAATGAGTTTACCCAGCCGGTTTTTTAATAAGTTTGTTCCGAACCTGATTGCCAATAACGTGCAAGTTCGCACCATTGGTGACAGTTCGCAACTTCCGGCAGAAACACAGCGGGCGGTAAAACAGGCCCAGCTGGATACGGCAACGTGTGACGGGATGATTCTCAACTTTGCCCTTAATTATGGGTCTCGGGCTGAAATCACGACGGCTGCCCAACGAATTGCAACTGAAGTGCAGGCCGGCGACCTTGATCCGGCAGTGATTGATGAACAAGTGCTCAGTGAGCATTTGAACACCGCCTTTTTAGGGAACGAGGCTGATCCAGAGTTGTTGATTCGAACGAGTGGTGAAGAACGGCTCTCGAATTTTTTACTGTGGCAGCTAGCCTACAGCGAGCTAGCCTTTACGGATAAACTCTGGCCAGATTTTACGCCAGCTGATTTTCGGGCTGAAATCATGGCATTTCAACAGCGCCACCGTCGCTTTGGTGGGCTGAACAATAAGTAGGAGAATAACTGAGATGAAACAAAGAATTATTACGGCAATCGTAGCCCTCGCAATCTTTATTCCCATTATTTTAATGGGAGGTTGGTTGATTGAACTTGCTGCAGTTGCCTTGGCATTGGTAGCAATGGCAGAAATTTTCATTATGAAGAAACAGATCATTATTTCGGTGGAAGCACTGATTGCGTTTATCGGAGTAGCAGCGCTGGTGTTACCGAACCTAGCGACGGGTCTATTACCAACCCACCTGACGCCGAGTGTTGCCTTTTACGGGCTCGTCTTGTTATTACTCCTATGTACCGTCTTCTTTCACAAGAGTTTTAACTTTGATGATGCCGGGGTTTACACCCTCGCAATACTTTACATCGGATTTGGCTTCCATTATTTTGTCGTTGCTCGTCATGATGGATTGGCGGTCCTCTTTTACGCGTTGTTAATTGTGTGGTGTACCGATACCGGAGCGTACTTTGTGGGAAAATACTTGGGCAAGCATCAGCTGGCTAAGTACGTTTCGCCAAACAAAACCTGGGAAGGCTCCGTTGGTGGAGTGGTGATTGCGACGGTTGTTTGTTCGCTCTACGTGAGCTTCTTCCCCATTAGTCCCGCAGGGTTAATCCCCATAATTGGGTTAACTGTCATTCTATCGGTAGCAGGACAACTGGGTGATTTAGTTGAATCAGCTTTGAAACGGTACTATGGGGTAAAGGACTCCGGAAAAATTTTACCAGGACATGGTGGCATTCTTGATCGGTTTGACAGTCTTTTGTTTGTTTTACCGGTTCTCCATCTCTTAGGAATCGTTTAGGTGAAAGGGAGGTGGTTCTTTGGTAACCACGATTATTAGTTTTATTCTTGTTTTTGGAATTTTGGTCTTTGTCCACGAGTTTGGGCATTTTATTGTAGCGAAACGCGCTGGAATCATGGTGCGTGAGTTTTCGATTGGAATGGGACCGAAGCTCTTGTTCTACCGAAAGAATCACACGACCTATACCATTCGCTTACTTCCTCTTGGGGGTTACGTCCGGTTAGCGGGTAGTGGTGATGATGACGATGATGATTTGAAACAAGGCACCACGGTCAAGTTACAACTGAACCACCAACAACAAGTTACAAAGATTGATCTAAGTGATAAAAGTAATTTGTTTCAGGGCATCCCAGTCCAAGTAACTAATGCGGATTTGGTCCATGACCTTGAAATTACGGGATACGAAAATGGCGATGAGAGTGAGTTAAAGCACTTTAGCGTTAATCACGACGCGGTGATTGTTAACCGGGAGGGCATCGAGTTGCAGATTGCCCCGGCTGACGTACAGTTTCAAAATGCACCCGTTAGCAAGAAACTAATGGTGAATGCCGCTGGGATTGTTAATAATATCTTGCTGGCCATTGTGGCCTTTACGCTGCTTTCCTTTTTACAGGGAGGCGTCCCCCAAAATTCAAATCAAATTCAGTTACCCGCGCACCAACCGAGTGTGGCGCGCCAAGCCGGTTTACAAAGTGGAGATCGGATTATCGCTGTTGATGGGCATTCCACTCCCACCTTTAATGCGGTGGCCGAACGGGTGAGTGCCAAGCCGAACCAACGCATTCGCTTGACGGTGGTTGACCACGGTCGTAAGCGCCAAGTGAACCTGAAAACGACGAGTCAAACGGTCCAGAAACGAACGGTTGGGTTGATTGGCGTAACGAAGTCCGTAGATTCCAGTTTCACTGCTAAGTTGACGTCGGGCTTTAGCCAAACTTGGCAGAGTACTAAGCAACTAGGCGCCGCGTTATGGCGGATGGTTGCTGGGCACTTCTCGCTCAATGACCTCGGTGGACCAGTGGCGATTTATGCTAGCACCTCCCAGGCCACAACCTATGGCTTGGTTGGGGTGGTTTCATTGTTGGCCTGGCTTTCGATTAACTTAGCAGTGGTGAACTTGATTCCGATCCCGGCCCTTGACGGGGGAAAAATTTTGCTTAATTTGATTGAGTTGATCAGACGGAAACCTCTGTCAGAAAACGTCGAAACAGCAATTACGCTAGTGGGGTTTGCCTGCCTAGCAATTTTAATGATTTTAGTAACTTGGAATGATATAATGCGGTACTTTATTCGTTAATAGTAGGAGTGATGAACTAAATGAAACAATCAAGAATGTTAATCCCCACCCAAAAACAGGATCCAACGGGCGCGGAAGCCCTAAGTCACCGGATGCTACTGCGGGCCGGATATATTCAACAGGTCTCGGCTGGAACGTATGCCTACCTACCATTGGCGTATCGGGTGTTAGAAAAAATCGAACGGATCATTAAGCGGCACATGGATGCGGCGGCTGCCTGTGAAATGCTCGTTCCAGAAATCATTCCCGCTAAATTTTGGCGGGATTCGGGGCGGTATGAAACTTATGGAGACGAACTTTTTAAGTTGCAGAACCGCCATGATACCGAATTCATCCTGGGCCCAACGCACGAAGAAACCTTTACAGAGTTAATCAAGGCTTCGGTGAAATCCTACAAGAAGTTACCGTTAAATTTATATCAGATTCAAAGTAAATTTCGCGATGAAGATCGGCCCCGTTATGGACTCTTACGAAGTCGCGAATTCATTATGTTGGATGCCTATTCATTTTCAGCTGATGATGCAGACCTAGATCAAATCTATAAAGAAATGCGGACGGCCTTTGAAGCCATTTTCAACCAAATTGGTCTGAACTACCGAGGTATCATTGGCGATAGTGGTAGTATGGGGGGCTCTGATTCCATGGAATTTTCCGCCCCCGCTGCGGTTGGAGAGGATACAATTGTCTATTCTGATGACAGTGAGTATGCCGCTAACCTAGAAATGGCCACTAACTTATTTGTGCCCCAAAAGTCTCATGCGGAGATGGAACCCTTAGAGTTGGTTGCAACGCCGGACGTAAAGACGATTACGCAAGTCACAAAGTTTTTCGATGTGCAACCAGACCAAGTTGTAAAAAGCCTCCTCTACGTGGCGGATGGACAGCTGGTGGTCGTTTTACTGCGGGGTGATCAGGTCGTCAATGAAGCGAAACTCAAACATGTCCTCGCGGCGGACACCCTTGAGCTAGCAACCCCCGACCAAGTGGTAACGAACTTCCACGTTCAGCCGGGTTCCGTGGGACCATTTGAGTTGCCAGTGGGAACGAAGGTGGTGGCGGATGAATACGTGCAACCCCTCGTGAATGCCGTGGTGGGGGCGAACCAAACTGATCACCACTACCAGGGCTTTAACCCCACTCGGGATCTACCTGACCTTGAGTACGTAGACGTACGGACCGTCCGAGAAGGAGACATTTCTCCAGATGGAAGTGGTGAATTGCAATTTACCAAGGGGATTGAAATTGGCCACATTTTCAAACTCGGAACCCGCTACTCCAAAGTATTGGGGGCTGACATTTTAGATGAAAATGGCCGGCAACAACCAATGATCATGGGTTGCTATGGCATTGGGGTGAGCCGGTTACTATCAGCGGTTGCCGAACAGCAAGCAGATGAAAACGGGTTGGTATGGCCAACTGCCATCGCGCCGTTTGATGTGCATGTGATTCCAACGAACGTGAAGAAAGCAGAGCAGGTCGAACTAGCGACACAAATTACCCAGGTGCTCGAAGCAGCCGGGTATGATGTGCTCGTTGATGACCGCAAAGAACGGGCCGGAGTTAAATTTGCCGATGCCGATTTGATTGGAATCCCAGTTCGAGTGACGATTGGGAAAAAGGCTGATGAAGGCATCGTCGAAGTGAAGATTCGCAAAACCGGTGAAACCGTTGAAACCAAAGTTGATGATTTACAAAATACCATTACTATTTTAGCTAAAGAGATGTAACCAAAAGACCAGACGAGACTGGTCTTTTTTGTGCAAATGAGGAGGATACCAGTGTCACTAACCAAAGAAGAACGTTTGCAAAAGTTACTGGATCAAATTGGTTGGTCGGATTCTGAACGCGCTGAATTTAACCACGGGCAGATTACAGCAGTTACTGTGCACCAACAGTCTAACCGGTGGGAATTTACGTTTCACTTGGAACGAATTCTCCCCTTTGGGCAGTTTCAAAAATTGCTAACCAGCTTGCAGCAAGCCTTTCAAGAAATTGCACAGGTGGATGTTACGATCAATACGGATCAAACGACGGTGCCCAACCGCGAACTTGGTGACTACTGGGAGTGGGTCGTACGACACGCGGGGCTACACTCCAATTTAACCCAGGAACTGTTAAATAACCATGTTCCGACGGTGGATGACGGCCGGGTTAATTTTTTGGCGGTCAATGAAATTGCCAAGGATTACATGACGAATAAGGCACTGGGACCGATTGAAGCGACCTATCAACAGGTGGGCTTTCCCCAATTCACCATTAATACTATGGTTGATGAGTCGGCCTCCCAGGCTAAAATTGCCGAACTGAAAGCCGAGAAACAGGAACGGGACGAAAAACTGGCTCAACAGGCCCGGGCGGCCATGGAAAAGAGCAACGCGCACAAGGAAGCAACGCAGCACACTGGTTCGCAACAAATTGGTCGCAAGATCGCGGATAGCAGTGAAGTTACCCAGATGGTCGATATTACAGAAGAGGAACGGTCCGTTGTGATTAACGGGTACGTGTTTAATAAGGAAGTTCGCGCCCTGCGTTCCGGGCGGCAGTTGTTAATTCTCGAAATTACCGATTACAGTTCGTCGTTAACCGTGAAAAAATTCTCGAAAAATGATGAAGAAGCGGCCCAATTTGCTAACCTCGCAGCCGGTAGTTGGTTAAAGGTACGCGGGAGTATTCAAGAGGATAACTATTCACACGAGTTGGTGATGAATGCCTACGATTTGATGCCCGTTGAACACGAAACCCGCTCCGATCTCGCCCATGCTGATGAAAAGCGGGTGGAATTGCATTTGCATTCGAACATGAGTCAAATGGATGCAACCAATTCAATTTCAGACTACGTCAAACGGGTTAAACAGTGGGGGCAACCAGCCCTCGCTGTCACGGATCACGACAACGTGCAAGCCTTTCCGGAAGCCTACCAAGCTGGGCAGCAAAATGACGTTAAGATGATCTATGGAATGGAAGCGAACGTAGTTGATGATGGAGAACCAATCGGGTTTAATGACCAGCACGTGCGGTTAAAGGATGCAACCTACGTGGTGTTTGATACGGAAACCACCGGACTGTCAGCGATTTATGACCGTGTGATTGAACTGTCAGCGGTTAAGATGCAGGGGAATAATGTGATTGCGGAATTCGAAGAGTTCATCGATCCCGGGTTTCACTTATCAGAAGAAACAACGAACCTGACTTCCATTACCGATGAAATGGTCGCCGGTTCTAAATCTGAAGCGGAAGTCTTTCAGCTTTTCCGCGACTTCTGTGGCGATGCCATCATCGTAGGGCATAACGTCACCTTTGATATTGGATTCATGAATACCGGCTATGCCCGGCACCAAATGCCAGCGCTTGCCAACCCGATTATTGACACGTTAACACTCGCACGCTTTTTATACCCGAATTACAAGAGCTACCGGCTGAACACCCTAGCCAAGAGATTTAACGTGGAGTTGGAACACCACCACCGGGCCATTTACGATGCGGAAACAACTGGCCATCTCAACTATTTGTTTCTAAAGGATGCAAAAGAGCAGTATGGAATTGAGTATCACGATCAGCTCAATGAACACATGACTGACAATGATGCGTATAAGCACGCGCGACCGTTCCACGTCATTTTACTGACGAAAACGCAAGCCGGGTTAAAGGAATTATTTAAATTAGTCTCTTTAGCTCACATTAAGTATTACTATCGGGTTCCACGAATTCCCCGCAGTGAACTCGAAAAGCACCGGGAGGGTCTACTGGTTGGATCAGCGTGTGCTAGTGGCGAAGTGTTTACTGCGCTGATGCAAAAGGGACAGTCGGAAGCACTGGCCAAGGCTAAATTTTATGACTACTTAGAAGTTCAACCGCAAGCAGCCTACCAGCCGTTAATTGATAGTCATCTGATTAGCGACCGTGGAAAACTGCAAACAATTTTAAAAAACATGGTGACGGTTGCGGATGACGCTCAATTGCCCCTCGTGGCGACCGGTGATGTTCATTATTTAGACCCCCATGATTTTATCTATCGTAAGATTTTAATCAATTCCCAGGGAGGCGCGAACCCGTTGAACCGGCAGGCATTGCCGGACGTGCATTTGCGGACGACCGACGAATTGTTGCAAGATTTCCGATTTTTAGGGGAAGCAACGGCGCACAAAATTGTGGTTGAGAATTCCCAAAAAATTGCGAACGAAATTGAAACCGTGCATCCCTTAAAAGATAAGTTGTATACACCAAAAATGGACGGCGCTGAGGATGAGATTGAACGTCGGACCATGGATAAGGCGCATCAGTTGTATGGTGAAACTTTACCGGACATTGTGGAAAAGCGCCTAAAGCGGGAACTGAAGAGTATCATTGGGAACGGCTTCTCAGTTATCTACTTGATCTCGCAGCGGCTGGTAGCTAAAAGTAATAAGGATGGGTATTTAGTTGGCTCCCGGGGTTCGGTTGGGTCCAGTTTGGTGGCTACGATGACCGGGATTACCGAGGTGAATCCCTTACCGCCTCACTACCGGTGTCCCAAATGCCAGTATTCTGAATTTTTCACGAAGGGGGAATACAGCTCTGGATTTGATTTACCAGAGAAAAAGTGTCCGCATTGTGGCGCCGTCATGGTGGGAGATGGGCATAACATTCCGTTTGAAACCTTCTTGGGATTTAAGGGGAACAAGGTTCCGGATATCGATCTGAACTTTTCGGGAGACTATCAAGCAATTGCCCATAACTATACTAAGGTCCTGTTCGGGGAAAAGAACGTTTTTCGGGCCGGTACGATTGGAACGGTGGCTGACAAAACCGCCTATGGATATGTGAAGGCCTACGAACGTGACCAGGGGAAAAACTTCCGGAATGCGGAGATTGATCGGTTAGCCCAGGGTGCGACCGGAGTCAAGCGAACGACCGGCCAACACCCGGCTGGGATTATCGTTGTTCCCGATTACATGGACATCTACGACTTTACCCCGATTCAGTTTCCGGCAGAGGACCAAAATGCGGCGTGGAAAACGACCCACTTTGATTTCCATTCCATCCACGATAACATCCTGAAACTCGATATTCTGGGCCATGATGATCCAACCATGATTCGGATGTTACAGGATTTATCCGGAATTGATCCTTATTCTATTCCAATGAACGATGCGGGAGTAATGAAAATCTTTAGTAGTCCAGAGGTGTTGGGCGTAACTGCAGACCAAATTTTCTCCAAAACGGGAACGCTGGGAATTCCAGAATTTGGAACCCGGTTTGTCCGGGGGATGCTCGAGGAAACTAATCCGCAGAATTTCTCTGATTTACTCCAAATCTCAGGACTATCCCACGGTACTGACGTGTGGTTAGGGAATGCCGAAGAATTAATTAAAGAAGGAATCGCCACGATTTCAAACGTAATTGGGTGTCGGGATAACATCATGACCGACTTGATTAATTACGGGGTGGATTCTGAAACTGCCTTTCAAATCATGGAAAAGGTCCGGAAGGGAAAGGGCATCAAGGACGAATGGCAGGCCAAAATGCGTGAGTCCAACGTTCCCGAGTGGTACATTGACTCCTGTCTTAAGATTAAGTACATGTTCCCCCGGGCGCACGCGACGGCCTACGTGTTAATGGCCCTGCGGGTGGCCTATTTCAAGGTATACTTCCCGCTGGTTTATTACGCTGCTTACTTCTCAGTGCGCGCCTCTGATTTTGATGTTGAAGCGATGGCACACGGTAAGGAAGCCGTGAAAAACGTGATCAAAACGATTGAAAGCAAAGGAACGGAAGCCTCTGCAAAGGAAAAGAACCTGCTGACCGTGATGCAGATTGCAAACGAAATGTTAGAGCGGGGCTTTCGGTTTGAAATGATTGATTTGGAGCGCTCGGATGCCTCGGAATGGTTGATGGATGGGCAACAGTTAATTGCGCCCTTTAGTGCCGTGCCCGGATTGGGTTTGAACGTGGCTAAGCAGATTGTTGCTGCCCGAGAAGATAAACCGTTCCTGTCCAAAGAGGATCTCGCTAACCGGGGGGGAGTCTCTAAGACCATTATTGAATTTATGAATCAAAATGGGGTTTTGAAAGGACTTCCGGACGAAAATCAACTGAGCTTGTTTGATTTATAAGGACATTGCGACCGACTAGCGATTATGCTACAATTATGGTAGTAATTGAAAACTCTTTTGGGAGTGAGCAGCGATGCTCGCTCTTTTTATTAGAACCATTTGGGAGGGAAATAGTTGAGCGAAACAAGCGAGATTATTGCGAAAGTCACAGCAACGGTGGAACCAATCCTATCCACTTTGGGCTTTTATTTGTATGACATTGAATTCGTCAAAGAAGGCGGCAGTTGGTACCTGCGGGTTTACGTTGATAAAGAGGGTGGGATTACCCTAGATGATTGTGTGTTAGTTAGCGATCAACTAGGAGAACAGCTGGATGAACTCGATCCGGATCCATTTGCTGAACCCTATTTCTTAGAGGTTTCGTCTCCAGGGGCCGAACGCCCCCTTCGCCGTGAGCAGGATTATCAGCAAGCGTTAAACGAATATGTGCACCTCTCGCTCTACCAAAAATTAGATGGTAAAAAGACGTATGAGGGTACTTTAACCCAGTTAAATGAAACCACTTTAACCATTCAGGTAACAGACAAGCAACGGGATCACGAAGTCGAGATTCCGCGGAAGCTAATCTCAACCGCCCGCTTGGCAATTAAATTTTAAACAGGAGGAAGCAGCACAATGAGTAAAGAACTGGTGACAGCGCTCGATGAATTAGAACGCGAAAAAGGGGTCAAAAAGGAAGTTGTGATTGAAGCCTTGGAAGCGGCGTTAATCTCAGCTTACAAACGAAATTATGACCAGGCGCAAAACGTAGACGTTGAGTTTGATGAACGACAGGGAAACATCAATGTTTATGCCGTTAAAAAGGTCGTTGAAACGGTGGTGGACCCCCGCCTTGAAGTGAGTTTAGATGAAGCCCTCCAAATTAACCGGGGGTATGAACTGGGGGATGAAATTAAATTTAAGGTAACCCCCAAGAACTTCGGTCGAATTGCAGCTCAAACTGCCAAACAGGTGATTATGCAACGGGTACGAGAGGCGGAACGCCAAAACGTGTATGACAAATACAGCAAGTATCAGGATGAACTGGTCACTGCTGAAGTGGAACGTCAGGACAATCGGTTTGTCTATCTAAACTTAGACGGGGTTGAAGCTGCCATGGGGCATAACGATCAAATGCCGAATGAAAATTATCGGCCGCAAGATAAGCTCAAGGTTTACGTTACGAACGTTGACGATGCCGCGAAGGGACCCCAGGTGTTTGTTAGTCGGACGGCTCCCGGACTGTTAAAACGGTTGTTTGAACAGGAAGTGCCAGAAGTTTACGACGGCATCGTGGAAATTGTGTCGATTGCTCGGGAAGCCGGCGACCGGTCGAAGGTAGCCGTTAAATCAAACGAAGCAAACGTTGATCCGGTAGGGACCACGGTGGGGCCCCGGGGGCAACGCGTGCAAGACATTGTGAACGAACTCGGAGGCGAAAACATGGATATCGTCCAGTGGGATGAAGATCCGGCCCAATACATTGCCAACGCTTTAAATCCGGCTGAGGTGGTAGATGTAATCTTCAAAGACGGAGAAGACAAAGCTTGTACCGTGGTCGTTCCCGATGATCAGTTGTCGCTAGCAATCGGGAAGCGGGGTCAAAATGCCCGCCTGGCAGCTCGGCTCACTGGCTACCGCATTGATATTAAGGCAGAGTCTGAGATGAACGATCAGGAGCAAGCAGATGTTGAACCTGCTTCGGTTAGCGACGATGAAAGTGAAGTAACCGACTAGTAACGGCACAACACAGCAAAGGAGTGGAGCGAACTTGAAAAGGCAGAGAAAGATTCCGATGCGCAAGGACGTCATTTCCGGAGCAATGTTTCCGAAAAAGGATTTGGTCCGCATCGTGCGCGATAAGGAAATGAACGTTAGCCTAGATCCAACCGGGAAAAAGGCGGGCCGCGGTGCGTATGTGCGGATTGATGTTGACGCAGTCAAACAGGCGCGGGATGCCAAAATGCTAGAGCAGGTTTTTTCCGTCACTCTGGATCCGGCGTTCTATGACCAGCTAATTGCGTACGTTGATCACATCCAAGCTAGACGGGAATTGATGCAAAATGACCAATTATAAGCAAACGCTTAATTTGTTGGGAATTGCCCGGCGAGCTGGTAAAATAGTTACCGGAGAGGCACTGGTTTTAAGTGGAATTCGGAGTCATCGAGTTCAATTTTTATTCTTAGCCAGTGACGCTGGAACAGCGACTGCGAAGCGCTTTTTGGATAAAAGTCGCTTTTATACCGTTCCCGTGAACCACCAGTTAACCAAAGCCGAATTAAGTGCGGCGATTGGACAACCACGAACAATCATTGGAATTACAGATCAAGGCTTTGCGAGGAAATTAAATGAGATAAACAAGTAAGGAGCGTGGTTTCATGGCCAAAAAAAGAATCTATGAACTAGCAAAAGAATTAAACGTTCCCAGTAAAAAAGTACTGGGGGTAGCACAAGCAAATGGGATTAGTGTGAAAAACCACATGTCATCGTTAGATGCAGCCCAGGAAAAGACGGTACGAGGTGCAATGACTAAAAACGGGAAATCCCAGGCAACGAGTAACAAGCAAGCCTCAGCTTCCAAACAGAGCCAACCAGCGCGAGCAACTGGTAAGCGTCCCGAACACCACCAGGCCGCTGCAACAACGAAACCGAACAAACCTACGCATGCTAATCACGATAAAGCGATCAATCAAGGAAAGTCGAAGCCGGGAACTCCAAAGCAGCCAGCCCGTACCGCTAAACCAGCTGGGAAGCAAACAACTACGGCGAAAGCTAAAGCAGGTGCTGGTAAATTCGGTGGTAGTTTAAATCGAAACAACAACAGCAATAATAATAAAAACAAGAAGAAGCGCCGTAATAATCGTAACAACCGGTTTGCGAATATGTACTCGAAAAACCAACGGATTCGGCAAAACCACAAGAAAAAGGCGCCAACGGTTCGGAAAAATCGGCCGTTACCAGAAGTTTTGGTCTATGAAGATGGGATGAACGCTCAGGATCTGGGAAAGATTTTGCACCGCGAACCAGCCGAAATCATCAAGAAGTTATTTATGTTGGGCATGATGGTTAACCAAAACCAGTCACTTGATAAAGATGCCATTGAATTACTGGCTGAAGATTACGGGATTAAAGCCCAAGAAAAAGAACATGTCAACGTTTCTGATATCGATAAGTTCTTTGAAGAAGAGGAAAATAACACGAGTTATCAAGCACCGCGTCCCCCAGTAGTGACGATTATGGGTCACGTTGACCACGGGAAGACGACTCTGCTTGATTACCTGCGTCATTCGCACATTACGGCGGGAGAAGCCGGGGGAATTACCCAGGCAATTGGGGCGTACCAGTTACAACAAGACGATCATTTAATTACGTTCTTGGACACGCCCGGCCACGCTGCCTTTACCGAAATGCGGGCCAGAGGGGCCAACATCACGGACATTACGGTGTTAGTTGTTGCTGCTGATGACGGAGTTATGCCCCAAACCATTGAAGCAATCGACCATGCTAAGGAAGCAAACACGCCCATTATCGTGGCGGTTAACAAGATTGACCGTCCCAACGCTAACCCGAACCACGTCAAGGAACAATTAATGACCTATGGGTTAGTTCCTGAAGATTATGGTGGCGATACCATCTTTGTTGATATCTCAGCTAAAAACGGAACCAACGTGGATGAACTGCTGAATATGATTTTATTACAGGCCGATGTGATGGAATTACAGGCCAACCCGAAGCAAAATGGAGCCGGCTCGGTAGTTGAAGCCCGGCTAGACCGTGGGAAGGGTCCAGTGGCAACGTTGTTAGTCCAACAGGGAACCCTCCATCCTGGTGATCCAATTGTGGTTGGTGATACCTTTGGTCGGGTGCGGACGATGACGAACGAAGCCGGGCAAGAATTAGACGGGGCTACGCCATCGACTCCGGTTGAAATTACGGGGCTGAACGCCGTGCCAGAAGCTGGGGACCGCTTTGTCGTCTTTAATGACGAAAAAACCGCGCGGGCGGCCGGAGAAGAACGGGCCAAGGAAGCGCAGATTGAAGAGCGGAAGCAAAATAACCGGGTGACCCTGGATAACCTGTTTGATTCCATGAAACAAGAAGACATGAAGCAGGTTAACGTCATTATTAAAGCGGACGTGCAGGGTTCAGTAGAAGCGTTAGCCGATAGCTTGAAGAAGATTGATGTTGAAGGTGTTAACGTTAACGTTATTCATGCTTCCGTGGGGGCGGTTAACGAAAGTGATATTGCCCTAGCAAAGGCTAGTAACGCGATCATCATTGGATTTAACGTTCGGCCAACTCCCCAGGCAAAGGTCCAAGCCGAAACGGATAAGATTGATGTGCGGCTGTACCAAGTAATTTACAATGCGATTGACGATGTTACCGCGGCGATGAAAGGGAAACTTGACCCTACTTACGTCGAAGAGGTTACAGGAAGCATTGAAGTGCGCCAGATTTACAAGGCCTCGGCGGTCGGAACCATCGCTGGGGGCATGGTCAGTGATGGGTACGTTCGCAACGACAGTAAGGTGCGGCTCGTCCGCGATGGGGTTGTGAAGTACGACGGTGAACTGGGGAGCTTGAAACGCTTTAAAGACGATGTTAAAGAAGTTAAACAGGGTCATGAATGTGGGTTGACGATTGCTAACTACAATGACATTAAGGTTGGTGACGTCATTGAAGCTTACCACATGAAAGAAGTCGCTCCTAAGTAAGGAGGAAAGCAATGGCACAACAATATCGAGTTGGACGGCTCCAACAAGAAATTCAAAAAGAAGTTGACGATATCCTGTTGAAACGAGTGCGGGATCCCCGGGTTCAAGGAGTTACAGTGACGGGGGTGAAAGTAACTGGTGATTTACAGCAGGCCACGATCTTTTATAGTATTTTATCTAGCGACCCAGCTGAACAAGAAAAGGTTCAGCAGGGTCTTGATAAGGCAACGGGGTTAATTCGGGGTGAATTGGGACATCGGTTGAGTATTTATGTTACACCGGAAATTCACTTTGAGCGCGATGAGTCAATTGAGTACGGAAGTAAAATTGACCAGCTGCTAAACAACCTAAAACGCCAATAAAAAAATGACTGAGAAATTTTTTCTCAGTCATTTTTGCGTAGTTAGTAATTAGTAAGGAGTGATGACATGGTAAATGGGATTATTCCCCTCTATAAACCGGTAGGGAGCACCAGTTTTGATTGCGTGAGTCAGGTGCGTAAGATTGTACACCAAAAAAAAGTTGGGCACAGTGGGACGTTGGATCCCAGTGTCGACGGGGTCTTGCCGATTTGCCTTGGGAATGGGACCAAGGTGGTTGACTACTTAATGGCATCGGGAAAGACCTATCGTGGGTCAATTACGCTTGGCTTTGCGACAACCACGGAGGATCTTGACGGAGAAATTATTGCAGAACAACCCCATTTTCAACCGCTCACGCAAGCCCAGATTAAACACGGGTTACACCACTTTGTTGGAACCATTCACCAGATTCCACCCATGTATTCGGCGGTGAAAGTAAACGGACGCCGCTTGTATGATTATGCTCGGCGGGGGGAAACGGTCACGCGTCCACAACGAACCGTGCAGGTTACGGAATTTACCCAACTTGGCGAAGCCATCGTTGACGAAGCAACCGGCACCCAAACCATCTTTTTTGAGGTTCACTGCGGAAAAGGGACCTACGTGCGCACTCTGGCCGTTGATTTCGGTCGGCTATTTGGACTTCCAGCCGTCATGTCCCAGCTCACGCGGGTGGCGAGCGGTGGCTTTGACATTCAACAAACGGTTTCCTTTGCTACCCTAGCTGCTGCTCAAGCAACTGGTCACCTAGAGGACCTAGTTTATCCGATTGATCATGCACTGCAGGCCTTTGCGCAGGTTGAGCTGACAAACGAGCAGTGGCAGCGAGTTCAGCACGGCGGCTTTCTCGCTCCCAGTGAATTGAACAGCACTGAAGCAGAGGTGGTTTTACGGTATAATGGGGAAGATAAGGCGTTATACTACTACAATGAAAAGCACCACCAGTATCAACCACAAAAAATGTTTAGTTTGGAGTAATCACTAATGCAGATTATGCAGTTAACCTATCCGCTCGCACCTGACGTACAGTTTTCCACTCCCGTAGTGTTAGCAATGGGCTTTTTTGACGGGGTGCACCAGGGACATCAGCAGGTCATCGAAAGAGCGCGGCACCTGGCTGAGCAACGGAACTTACCGTTAGCAATCTTAACTTATGATCACCATCCCGCCCTAGTTTACCAAAAATTGACCGGGGACGAGGCGCGCTATCTAACCCTAACCACAGCGAAGTACGAACGCTTTGCAGCCTTAGGGGTTGATTATGTTTACGAAGTGAACTACGACTATTCCTTTCAGGCGCAGACCCCGCAAGAATTTGTGGATAATTTTATTATTCGCATGCAGGCTCAGGTAGTGGTCGCCGGTTTTGATCATACCTACGGGGAGCGGGAGGCGGCCATGAATAATCTGACTGACTACGCCCAGGACCGCTTTACGGTGGTGACGGTGCCAGCGACTACCGTTGATGGGAAGAAGGTCAGTTCGACCCGCATTCGGCGGAATCTTAGTGCCGGTCACATTGAAACCGTGAACCGGCTATTACAACGTCCATTTCAAATTACGGGAACCGTGGTTCATGGGTTAGCCCGGGGACGGACCCTCGGCTATCCGACCGCAAACGTCCAATATGACGACCTACAACGGATGCCGGCTTTAGGTGTTTACCTGGTTAAGATGCAGATCAACGAACACTGGTATCCGGCCATGGCTTCGATTGGTAAAAACGTGACCTTTGGTGATCAAAATCCGGTGACCTTAGAGGTGCATTTGTTCGATTTTAATCAGAATCTATATGGAAAGCAGGTTGCGGTTCAGTTTTTAACCAAGACGCGTAACGAGGTTAAATACCAGGGCCCGGAAGCGTTGGTCACCCAGCTACGACGTGATGAGCAGGAAGCAAGAAAGTTTTTTAAATTGGAGCGTAATTCTTGACCTGCATGGTTATCCTTGGTACAGTATAAATGTACCTTAGCACTTGTTGATTGAGAGTGCTAAAAAGAGGTGGTGAAGATGCTCACTGAGAGACAAAATCTGATTTTGAAACACATCGTTGACGCATATTCACAAACCGGAGAACCAGTTGGTTCAAAGTATCTAGCCGATCATTTACCGATTAAGGTTAGTTCTGCGACCATTCGCAATGAAATGAGTGTGCTTAGTCACAATCATTTCATTGAACAGGTACACACTTCTTCCGGACGGGTTCCCTCTTATAAAGGATATCGCTACTATGTTGATTACCTGACGGAACCGATTCCACTAGAAATGAAAGCACGCGACTACATCACGGAAACGTTAGATGATTCGGTTAAACAGATTGATGACATCGTGAAGCAGTCAGCTGATTTGTTATCACAAATTACTGATTACACGGCGCTAACCTTTGCCCCCACGTTGCAATCTCAGGATGTGGTTGAGTCGTTTCGTCTAACTCAGATTAATCACCTGAATTTTATGGCGATTATGATGATGAAAAGTGGCTTAGTGCAGAGTCAACCGTTTCTAACCGAAGCGGCGTTGACGCCAAGTAGTAGTACGAAAGTGGAAGCTTGGTTAAACCAGCACCTACGGAATCAACCGTTAGCAGTGGTTACCCGGAGCTTGGAAAATGAAGTAGCCCATGGTGGGCAGCCCTTGGCGGACTTTACGCAAATTGTAGATGCCTTCATGATGGTTGCTAGTAAGTTACAGCATGACCAGTTCTTTGTGAGTGGTCGGAGTAATTTATTCCATGGGATGGGGGCCGAAGCCTTTGCTAACTTGAAGCCCCTCTATTCATCTTTGAGTTCCGCCGCTGACTTGGCGACAATTTTACAGCCCAGTGGTCGGGATGTTTCCGTACGCTTGGGCTTTGAATTGCCCAACGATCTATGGCGAAACTATAGTATTATTAGTGGAACTTATGATGCTGGGGAACATGGAACTGGTCGCATTGCGGTAATTGGTCCAACCCGGATGTTTTATCCCCGGGTAATGGGGCTAGTTGATGCGTTTCGTGATGAATTACAAACAAGAATTCGTAGTTATTACCATGACTACGACCAATAAAGGAGGGTTAGCATGGCCAAAGAAAAAAAGCAGCCAGCTGTCGAAGCAGCCCAAGCTGACCAACCAACTGCTACTAATCAAGTAGACCAAGCGCAACCGGATGCGGCGGCGCCAACCGAAGCTTTACAGGCCGAAGTTGATAAATTACAGCAACAGTTGGATGACAGCCAAAATGATTATTTACGGTCCCAAGCAGAGCTTCAAAACATGCAAAAACGGAACCAAAAAGAACAAAGTGAGTTGGTTAAGTATGGCTCACAAGCACTGGCTAAGGACATTGTACCCGCTTTGGATGACTTGACCAGAGCACTAAACGTGCAGGTAGACGACGAAAGCGGGCGGCAGTTAAAGACTGGGATTGAGATGGTGGTTAAACACCTGCAAAAGGCGCTCACCGACAATGACATCCACGCGATTGATGAGGTGGGAGTTAAGTTTGATCCTGAAGTGCACCAGGCAGTGCAAACCGTCCCAGCTAGCGATGAGCATCCAGCTGATACGGTCGTTCAGGTGCTACAAACCGGTTACCGACTAGCTGATCGAATTATTCGGCCGGCAATGGTAATCGTCGCACAATAAAGAAAAATAAAAGGAGAGACAACAATGGCAAGTAATAAAATTATTGGAATTGACTTAGGTACCACTAACTCAGCTGTAGCGGTTATGGAAGGTGGCAAACCCAAAATCATTACGAACCCAGATGGGTCGCGGACTACTCCTTCAGTAGTGGCTTTTAAAGACGGTGAAACTCAAGTTGGGGAAGTTGCTAAGCGGCAAGAAATTACAAACCCGAACACGGTTCGTTCCATCAAGAGTCACATGGGTGAACAAGGCTACACAGTTGACATTGACGGCAAGAAATACACGCCACAACAAATTTCAGCGATGATTTTGCAATACATTAAGGGCTATGCTGAGGATTACCTTGGTGATACGGTTACTGAAGCCGTTATTACCGTTCCAGCTTACTTTAATGATGCCCAACGGCAAGCAACTAAGGATGCCGGAAAGATTGCCGGATTAGATGTTAAGCGGATCATCAACGAACCGACGGCTGCTTCCTTGGCATATGGTTTGGACAAGCAGGATAAAGATGAAAAAATCCTGGTTTACGATTTAGGGGGTGGAACGTTTGATGTTTCGGTCCTAGAATTAGGGGATGGAGTTTTCCAAGTTCTTTCGACTAATGGTGATACACACCTTGGTGGAGATGACTTTGACCAACGGATCATTGACTGGTTAGTTGCTAACTTCAAACAAGAACAAGGCGTTGACTTATCCCAAGATAAGATGGCTTTACAACGTTTGAAGGATGCAGCTGAAAAAGCTAAAAAGGAACTTTCTGGGGTTAACCAAACTGAAATTAGTTTGCCGTTCATTGCTTCTAATGACAATGGTCCATTGCACTTGCAAACCACTTTAACGCGGGCTAAGTTCAATGAATTAACTTCTGACTTAGTTGATAAAACGAAGGTTCCATTTGAAAACGCATTGAAGGATGCTGGTTTAAGTACAAGTGACATCGATGAAGTAATCTTAAACGGTGGTTCAACACGGATTCCTGCTGTTCAAGAAGCCGTTAAGAACTGGACGGGTAAGAACCCGAACCACTCCATTAACCCTGATGAAGCGGTGGCTTTAGGGGCTGCTATTCAAGGTGGAGTTCTGACTGGAGACGTAAAAGACGTTGTGCTGTTGGATGTTACCCCACTGTCCCTTGGAATTGAAACGATGGGTGGAGTGATGACGAAGTTGATTGACAAGAACACGACGATTCCAACTTCGAAGTCGCAAACCTTCTCAACTGCTGCTGATAACCAAACGGCCGTTGATATCCATGTTCTTCAAGGTGAACGGCCAATGGCTGCTGATAACAAATCATTAGGTCGGTTCCAATTAACTGATATTCCAGCTGCGCCGCGTGGGGTTCCCCAAATCGAAGTTACCTTTGATATTGACAAAAACGGGATTGTAAACGTTTCTGCTAAGGACAAAGGAACTGGTAAGGAACAAAAGATTACGATCAAGGACTCCAATGGTCTGTCTGATGAAGAAATCGATAAGATGATGAAAGAAGCCCAAGCTAACGAAGAAGCGGACAAGAAGAAGAAAGAAGAAGTTGACTTGAACAACGAAGTTGACCAATTAATCTTCCAAACTGACAAGACTTTGAAGGACGTTGAGGGCAAGGTTTCTGAAGCAGAGATTAAAGAAGTTAAAGATGCTGAAGAAGAACTGAAGCAAGCGAAGGCTGACAACAACCTTGAAGACATGAAAGCTAAGAAAGATGCTTTGAATGAAAAGGTACAAGCAGTTGCAGTTAAACTTTACCAACAACAAGCTCAAGATGGACAAGCTGGCGCTGGCAAAGATGCTGATTCAGCTAAGCAAGGCGATGATCAGACCGTTGATGGTGACTTTCACGAAGTAAACGACGACGATCAAAAATAATTAAGCTCGTTTTAAGTTCCTAATCAGTGGGAGCTTGCCTGCCAAATGGGTGGGTAATCAAAAAGCCAAAGCCATTGTGAACGCTTTGGCTTTTTGTTTTAGAACGGGGCAATCAAACGAGGAGGATCATAATGGCAGCGAAAAATTATTACGATGTCTTAGGCGTTTCAAAGGATGCGACCGAAAAAGATATTAACCACGCCTATCGCCACCTATCCAAAAAATATCACCCGGATATTAATAAGGAGCCAGGAGCTGAAGCCAAGTTTAAAGAAATCACTGAGGCTTATGAAGTTTTAAGTGATCAGCAAAAACGGGCAAACTACGATCAATATGGTTCCGCAGATGGTCCGCAAGGCTTTGGCGGTAGTGCCGGAGGCGGCTTTAATGGCGCTGGCGGTGCTGGATTTGGGGACTTTTCGGATATCTTTAGTGATTTGTTTGGGGGCGGAGGTCGGCGTCGAGCTGATCCAACGGCCCCCCAACAAGGTGAAGATTTGCAGTACCAAATGACGTTGACCTTTGATGAAGCAATTTTTGGAAAGACAACGAAAATTAGTTACCACCGGGAGGCTGAATGTCCGGATTGTCATGGTAACGGGGCTAAACCAGGGACCCACCCAGAAACCTGTCCGGATTGTCACGGGTCTGGCCGAATTGCGCGGACGGTTAACACCCCCATGGGCCAAATGCAAACCCAAACCACTTGTCCGCAGTGTGAGGGAACTGGGAAATTAATTAAGGAAAAATGTCCAAAATGTGGTGGAACTGGGAAGATAGAAGAAAACCACGAGGTTGAAATCAAAGTTCCAGCCGGTGTTGAAGAAGGACAGCAGATGCGCCTACAGGGCCAAGGAAATGCTGGCCTTAATGGTGGACCCTACGGAGATCTGTTTGTAGTCTTTCGGGTGCTGCCAAGTCAAGACTTTCACCGGGATGGTTCCACGATTTACTACAACAAGGAAATTTCGTTTGCGGATGCAGCTTTAGGAAATGAAGTAGACGTCAAAACCGTTTATGGTGATGGCAAACTGACGATTCCAGCGGGAACCCAGACCGGGACCGTCTTTAAGCTTAAGGGCAAAGGCGCCCCCCGATTGCACAGTGATAGTAAGGGTGATGAAATGGTGCGCGTAACCGTTGTGACCCCCAAGAAATTATCGCCAGAACAAAAGTTAGCGATGCAAGCCTTTGCGGAAGCGAGTGGGGAACATCCCATTCCTGAAAAAGGATTTTTTGAAAAGTTAAAGGATAAATTAAAATAACTAGTAGAGCGAGATGGTGGTCTCGCTCTATTTGTTTCTGCGGCAACCCATTGGTATAATTAAGAAAAAACGATCGAAGTAAGAAAGCGGGAAATAACGTGGATTATAAAGCAATGCAAACTGCCCAACGCAAGATTCGGAATTTTGCGATTGTGGCCCATATTGACCATGGGAAGTCGACCCTGGCTGACCGCATTCTAGAGTTAACTGACACGGTATCGAAACGGGAGATGAAAGATCAACTATTAGATAACATGGACTTGGAACGGGAACGTGGGATTACGATTAAGTTGAATGCGGTTCAACTGAAGTACCACGGAAAAGATGGGGTTGATTATGTCTTTCATCTAATTGATACCCCGGGGCACGTTGACTTTTCGTATGAAGTTTCACGTAGTTTAGCTGCCTGTGAGGGCGCCATTTTGGTCGTGGATGCGACCCAGGGAATTCAGGCCCAAACCCTTGCCAATGTTTATCTAGCCCTAGACGACAACCTAGAAATTCTGCCCGTGATTAATAAGGTTGACTTACCGTCTGCCGAACCAGATCGGGTTAAACAGGAAATCGAAGCTGTGATTGGGCTAGATACCAGCGATGCGGTTGAAATTAGTGCGAAGACCGGGCTGAACGTTGACCACTTGTTAGCAGAAATTGTGGCGAAAATTCCGGCACCAACCGGTGAAATCGAGGCGCCCTTAAAGGGGCTGGTTTTTGACTCCATTTATGATGATTATCGGGGCGTGGTGCTTAGCGTCCGGATTTTTGCTGGAGTCGTTAAAGCGGGGGACCGGATTCGGTTGATGAACAGCGGGAGCGAGTACGAAGTGACCGAGGTAGGGGTTAACTCGCCCAAACCACTGCCGCGGGATTACCTGATGGCGGGGGACGTTGGTTATTTAACCGCTAGCATTAAGGATATTACCCAAACCCGAGTGGGAGATACGATTACGAACGTCGACGAACCGGCAGCCCAGGCTTTACCCGGGTATCGGGAAATGATTCCGATGGTTTACGCGGGGCTTTATCCAACCGATAACGCGAAGTTTGAAGATTTACGTGAAGCCCTGGAAAAACTTAAGTTAAATGATGCGTCCTTGGAATTTGAACCAGAAGTTTCTGAAGCCCTGGGTTTTGGCTTTCGGTGTGGCTTTCTGGGCTTGTTGCACATGGATGTGGTGCAAGAACGCTTGGAACGCGAGTTTAACCTTGATTTAATCACTACGGCGCCTTCGGTTACCTACCACGTAAACCTAAATGGGGGTGGCATGGTTGAGGTGGAAAATCCCGCCGAAATGCCGGATGTTTCAAAGATTAAAAACATTGAAGAACCATCTGTAAAAGCAACGATTATGGTACCGAATGACTACGTTGGGGCGGTAATGAAACTTTGTCAGGCGCGTCGAGGGAACTTTGTAACCATGGAATATCTTGATGATGCTCGGGTGAACGTTATTTACCAGATGCCCCTGTCAGAAATTATTTTTAACTTTTTCGATAAGTTAAAATCCAGTACGAAGGGTTACGCTTCCCTTGATTATGAAGTGGATGGCTATCAAGTTAGTGACCTAGTAAAGGTGGATATTCTCTTGAATGGGGATCAAGTTGACGCCCTGAGTTTTATTGCGCACCGTCAGTTTGCAGAGGATCGGAGTCGCGAGATTGTACGCAAGTTAAAGGAAATTATTCCGCGCCAAAACTTTGAAATTCCAGTTCAAGCTGCGATTGGATCCAAAATCATTGCCCGGACGAACATTAAAGCTTACCGGAAAGATGTAACGTCCCGGATTCACACCGGGGATCCCGACCGGCGGGCTAAGTTGTTAGAGAAGCAGAAACGAGGTAAGAAGCGGATGAAGGCCGTTGGAAAGGTCGAGATTCCCCAGGCGGCCTTTATGACAGTCTTGCAATCTGATACAGAACAAAATGGCGATTAAGCACAAAACCACTGACTAGGATGCTAGTCAGTGGTTTTTTCGTTAGGCCATTTTCAATGGTAATTTGGATTTCGAATTAAAAGGACACAATTAAATTTTATTACATAGTAAACCTGAAATTATGATAATTATTTTTTTGTGGTATACTGAGGGCGTTAATGATTTCTTAATAAGTTTAGTTATCGGAGTCCTGTTTTATGAAGTACAAATGGAAAATTATCTTTAGTGGGTTTGTGGTAACCCAGATGTTAGTGGCGTACCCAAAACTGATGAACGCTGACTCGGTGGCTACCCCCGCCGTTAGCGCTGCTACGACTCAGGATCAAATATCTGATCACATTGTCAATGGATCATTTGAAGATCCAGTTTTGGCTGCAAACAGTGTAAGCATCGCTTCACAAGATACGGTCCCTGGGTGGTCAACGACCGCTAGCGATCATGATATTGAGATGATGAACGGAACCGGCGGTAAGTACCATAATTTTAAGGCGGCCGTTGGTAATCAGTGGGCGGAAATTAATGCCAATGAAACTGGGGAATTATATCAAGTAGTTAAATCAACCCCCGGAACGATTATGCACTGGAGTCTATACCACGCTGGTCGAGATCAAACCGATACCATGGCTATCAACATCGGAACGTTAGCTAACCATAGCGCGGTTAGACAAGTCTCTAGTCCTGATCGAACTTGGACGCGGTATGATGGTTACTATGAAGTTCCGGCGGGGCAAACCGAGACGTACTTCGGGTTTAAGAGTGTCGCTAGTAAAGCGCCTTCGTATGGGAACTACATTGATGGGGTAGACTTTAGTGTTTATTCTAAGACCCCAATGCAACCAGTGAATGCTAAGAATGGAGAGGTTATTCCTCCTAGTGAAAATAAATTTGATTTCCCACCGGTTAACGGAAATGAAGGGGATCAAATTACGATTGATCCGAAGAACCTCCCGGATATTCCAGGTTACGATAAACCGACGGCACCGTTTACGGTGACGATTCCGGCAGAAGGAACCCCAATTGACATTCCGTACACACCGACACCGGAACCAGAAACCCCGAGTCAACCGGTGGACCAGAATGGGAACGTGATTCCCCATTCTGGGACCGACTTTCCACAATTCCCGGGTAAACCAGGCGAACAGGTGACGATTGATCCGAAGAACCTTCCTGATATTCCAGGTTACGATAAACCGACGGCACCGTTTACGGTGACGATTCCGGCAGAAGGAACCCCAATTGACATTCCGTACACACCGACACCGGAACTAGAAACCCCGAGTCAACCGGTGGACCAGAATGGGAACGTGATTCCCCATTCTGGGACCGACTTTCCACAATTCCCGGGTAAACCAGGCGAACAGGTGACGATTGATCCGAAGAACCTTCCTGATATTCCTGGTTACGATAAACCGACGGCACCGTTTACGGTGACAATTCCGGCAGAAGGAACCCCAATTGATATTCCGTACACGCCGACACCGGAACCAGAAACCCCGAGTCAACCAGTGGACCAAAATGGGAACGTGATTCCCCATTCTGGGACCGACTTTCCACAATTCCCGGGGAAACCAGGGGAACAGGTGACGATTGATCCGAAGAACCTCCCGGATATTCCTGGTTACGATAAACCGACGGCACCGTTTACGGTGACGATTCCAGCAGAAGGAACCCCAATTGACATTCCGTACACGCCGACACCGGAACCAGAAACCCCGAGTCAACCAGTGGACCAAAATGGGAACGTGATTCCCCATTCTGGGACCGACTTCCCACAATTCCCGGGGAAACCAGGGGAACAGGTGACGATTGATCCGAAGAATCTCCCGGATATTCCGGGTTACGATAAACCGACGGCACCGTTTACGGTGACGATTCCGGCAAACGGATCTCCGATTAACATCCCGTACACGCCCACTGCAGAACCAAAAACGCCAAGTCAACCGGTGGATCAGAATGGAAACGTGATTCCACATCCAGGCATTAACTTCCCGCAGTTCTCTGGCAAACCAGGGGACTGCATCACGATTGATCCAAATATTCTGCCCGATATACCTGGATATGCTAAACCCAAGAGTCCATTTACGGTGACGATTCCAGCTGCCGGAAGGGTGATTAAGTTACCATACATGCGGTCGCTCAAACAACCTGTAGTTAACCAGCACCAGCCTCAGGCGAACCAACCGATGATTCCCCAATTAGGGGATCACCGCTCGCAGTTGGTAATCACAATTGGCTTAGCATTGCTCTTGCTAGCGTTCGTAATGCTATTCTTGTTGGGATCTTAATCGAAAATCGTTTAGTGGTGGAGACTACTAAGCGCTTTTTGGTTTAGGTTTGAATGAGCAGGCAGTAGAAAATGGCGCTCATTTTTATTGTGCAGTGTTGAACAATTAGGAGTATAATCAAAGGGGATTTGTTAATTAAATTTTTAAGCTTAGAAAGTGGAGTAGAAGATGAAAAAAGTTGCCTTAATTACCGGTGCCGGTCAGGGAATTGGTGCCGCCATTGCAAAGCGGTTACATCACGATGGGTTTGCAGTGGCCCTCGTCGGTCGAACCTTAGATAAGGTGGAAAACGTAGCGCATATCATTCAAAAGGATCATGGAGACGCCCTTGCAATCAAAGCTGACGTGGCCAACCGGGAAGAGGTTTTTGCAGCTGTTCAAACTGCCTATGACCACTTTGGTGATTTGAACGTGATGATTAATAACGCGGGGGTTGCTCCCACAACGCCCATTTTAGAGGTCACCCCGGAAGTGCTGGCAGAAGCAGAACGGATTAACGTGGGTGGCACCGTGTGGGGAATTCAAGCGGCGGCGACCATGTTCAAACGGCTCAAGCACGCCGGAAAAATTATTAATGCGTCTTCACAGGCTGGGATGACCGGTAATCCGAATCTAACGGTTTACGGATCCACTAAGTTTGCGATTCGGGGGATTACGGAAACCACGGCAAAGGAGTTAGCCGATGACGGCATCACCGTGAACGCCTTTTGTCCGGGAATTGTCGAAACGCCAATGATGAATGAGATTGCCAAGCAGGTAGCGGAAAAAGCCGGCAAACCATTTGCATGGGGCATGGAACAATTTGCCAAGGACATCGCCTTGAAACGGCTTTCGCAACCAGAAGACGTGGCAGGGTGTGTTTCGTACCTTGCGGGTCCTGATTCTGATTACATGACCGGCCAATCACTCTTGATTGATGGGGGCATGGTCTTTAACTAACTACAATTAAAAAAGCTGATCCAATTTTTTTTTGGATCAGCTTTTTTTAATTCGGCGAGCTTAACGCCACCAACTCCGGCAAGTCCCCGGTAAAATTAACAAAATGAGGAGTCACAAAGTTCCAATCACCAGAATCAACTGAATCCAAAACCACCAACCAGAGTGATTGGAGTCGTGGAGCCGGCCCCTGGTAACAAAAAGCTGACCCACCCGGGCGAGGGCAACCAGAATCAGATAAACATCCGAAGCTACTTGCCCCAAAAGTGTATCTGCTAGGTTAGTAATTAGCCAGGCCGGGATTAACGCGAATAGGTAGTTAAAAATTAGGGGAATTCAGAACGCAATTAACGTTGCTGTTCCGGAAAAGTTAAAGGGGTTGTGCCCAAAATTTCGATAGGCTTTAAACATGCTCCGCCTCCTGCAAACTGGGTTTATGGTTAGTTGGGCTTCATAATTACGTACGGACTACGCCGGCACTTGTAGGATGAATCTAATTTCGTTAGATCAAAGTTGGTCAAAGGAAAAACACGTTTACAAACAGCACTAAGCACAGTACAATAATAACCGAACAAGTGTTCGGGAGGTGTGCGAACGTGAATTATCAAACCGAACCCCGCGGGGTTTATCTCTTCATTGATAACAAATCTTTTTATGCTAGTTGTGAATGTGTGGCCCGGGGCCTAAACCCGTTAACTGCGGTTCTCTGTGTTATGTCAGAAACCGCCAGTACGAACGGTGGCTTAATTCTAGCAGCCTCACCACGGGCGAAACAGTTATTTGGGTTGCATAACGTGAACCGCCAGTACGAGCTCCCCCATGACGAACGCCTCTTGTTAGTGCCACCACGAATGAATTTTTATCTGCAACAAAACTTAAAAATCAACCGGATTTTTAGTGAATTTGCCGCTGAAGCAGACATTTTACCATATTCGATTGATGAATCGCTGTTAGACGTTACGCATTCGTGGCAGCTAGCTGGGAATACGGTTCGCGAGGTTGCCGAACGGATTCAACGGGAAGTGCGTCGACGCTTAGGACTGTACGTTACGGTTGGGATTGGTGATAATCCGGTCCAGGCCAAGTTAGCACTTGATTTATATGCGAAACATGCTGCTGATTTAATTGGCGAGATTCACTATCAAGATGTGCCCACGAAGATTTGGACCATTCGGGATTTAACTGCCGTATGGGGAATTGGAACCCGGCAGGCGCAGCGACTACACCGCTTGGGCATTAATTCGATGGCGGATTTAGCTGCGGCGAATCCGTATGCACTACAACAAGAACTTGGCATCATCGGCTCTCAGTTATTTGCGACCGCCTGGGGCATCGATCGTAGTAATCTCCACGAACAATATCGACCCCGGCACCGGAGTTATAGTAACGGACAGGTACTTCCCCGTGATTACTGGCAGGCTGCTGAGTTAGAAGTAGTTTTAAAGGAACTCGCGGAGCAAGTTGCTGCCCGAATTCGCGCGCACCAACTGCAAGCAGGGTCGGTCGCCCTTAGCCTAGGGTTAGCCACTGCAAGCCGAACGGCGGGAGTACGTGGTCGGTTAGCCAAAACTCGTCGGATTGCTGCTACCGACCAAACGGCCGATTTGACGGCGACCGTGTTGGCTCTGTTTCATGAACTCTGGCAGGGTGAGGGGATTCGGCGGATTAACTTGGCGTATGGTGATTTAACCAAGGCCACCGGAATGCAGTTAGAGCTATTAGCCAATAATCAGCAACGGGTGAGACGACAGCGATTAACGCAAGTAACCGATCAAATCCGGCAACGCTTTGGGGTCAGTGCCATCTTTCACCCGCACAGCCTGTGTCCAGGTGGGACTGCGCTGCAACGTGCTGGACTAGTTGGGGGTCACAGTGGGGGAAATAGTTATGAATAAACAGTGGCTTCGGCACCAGGCTAACCAGCTCATTCAGCAAATCGGACGGGAATTTCACCCGCAACACGGGATGCGGTATTTACTGGTGATCGTTAGAGATCCCTATGCTCAGCGCTTTAATTGGTTTTTAAACGTTCAACATCCACATCAAAATCAGCGGTCGCACCCAATTGGGGTGGTACCAACCCTTGATTTACCAACCCTAGAAGCAGTTCAATACTTAGTCCGCCGGCGGTATCAATTTACGGTTGTCTATCGAAACTTTAACCAGCTGCGGTGGCCAACGACGGGCCAGTTAATTAGCCGGTCCAGGAGGTGATGTCAATGGCAATGGATGAACGACTAGCAGAACAGTTTTTCGCCCATGATTATCATGACCGGGGGATTCAGAAATGGCAGGGCTATTTTTTATCTGATCATACTCAATTATTACACCAACAACGCTGTACGGCGGTGCAACAGCAAAGGTGGGCACAACTGCCTCCTTCCGAACCAGTGCAAGTAGTGCAGACGCTCCAGCAGGCCTATCGGCATAACCAAGTGGTGACGATTACCTGGCAGCAATTCAGTGGCTTTGAAGCTCACTATCAGCAAATCCAGGGGAGAATTACCGGTTGGCAGGCAGGCAGGCTGCGGATTGGGCAGCAGTTTATTCCTCTCAATACCGTGTTAAAGTGTGATGTAAAAAAGTAGGGAGGGACCCTTTATTCTTGAAAAAAAGTAGCTTATAATGATGGTGTTCACAGTTTCACATAGTTGACATGAACTAAACCTAAAGGAGAGATAAAAATGGCATTAGATAATTACTTTACCGGAATTCAACACGTTGGAATTCCAGCCACAGACTTAGATGAAACGGTTGCTTTTTACGAAAAATTAGGCTTTGAAAAGGCCGGTGAATTTTTATACCAAGGTAATCGGTGTGCATTTATGAAGTACGGTAACTTATTGATTGAAACGTGGGAAGGTGACGAAACCGCGAAAGTTGATGGAGCCATTAACCACATCTCATTAAACACTACGGATGCCGCTGCTGCTTTACAAGCAGCCAAGCAAATGGATTTAAACTTAATTGACACGGAAATTCAAACTCGGCCATTCTGGGACAAGGGAATTAAGTTCTTCAACATCTATGGTCCGAACCACGAAAAAATTGAATTCTGTGAAATTGTAAAATAAGGGAATTCCAGAAAGCAGGCGTAGTCAATACGCCTGCTTTTTTCTGAGTTGGGTGCATTGTTTTTAATGATTATTAGGTAAATTAAATAAATCTCCTTGCCATTTTCAGATTGCTCCAGTACCATGGATAATAGGTTTAGACGAATTTTGGAAAATGGAGGTGGATAACGTGTTAGCAATGACGAAAAAGTTTTTGCGGGACAATGGTTATCATTACAAAAAGGGTTACATCCGCCCATTAATGACTCCAGAGAGTGTGTACATTTTCCGGTTTGGGAAAGATGAATTGAATAACCGGATTATTTTACGTTATGGACACGGATGGACAGGACGCCAAAAAATTAAGGAAATTGACTTGCGCTTACACAAGCAAAAACATCCGCGGATTTTCAAAACCGAGCGGATCCTGTTGAAGTATTTGAAGTCACATCTTCCGTATCACGAAGCGAAGCTGCAAAAAGCGAAAGAAGAACATTAACAAGTGAAGCATCCTCAACAGGATGCTTCTTTTTGTCAGAAGGGAAGCACACATGAGTTTAACCAAGATTCAAGTAACCACCACGAATGAAGCCGTCGCAGCGGTTAGTAATTTGCTAGTTGAGTTAGGTGCCCAAGGGATTCAAATTGAGGATCAATTACCGGGGGACCAAGTGGTCGTGGAGACGTATGTAGCTGCAGATGTTGACATCCAACCGTTGCTTGACCGCATTCAGCAAGCCTTAGCCCAGTTTGCCGATTATGGCCTTGATGCGGGAGCCGCAACGGTCACCACGCAACAAGTTGATGATCGCTGGACCACCGAGTGGGAGCATTATTATCATGCCGAACGGATTACGCGCTATCTAACGGTGGTTCCCAACTGGGAGGATTATCAGCAAAACCAACGTGATCAGCAGCTGATTCGCTTGGATCCCGGGATGGCCTTTGGAACGGGAACGCATCCAACGACCAAACTAGCGCTCCAAGCCTTAGAAATGAGCCTGCGGGGTGGTGAAACGCTCTTTGACGTGGGGACTGGATCAGGCGTGCTCAGTATTGGGGCTCGTTTATTAGGTGCCGGTGCCATTCGGGCTTTTGATAATGATCCGGTGGCGGTCGCTTCTGCCCAGCAAAATGTGGCCGCGAACTCCGGGATGCAAGATATTGAGGTCGCCACCAATAGTCTCCTTGATGGCATTTTGGGGACGGTGGATGTCATTGTTGCAAACATGTTAGCAGAAGTGTTGCATGCCTTGCTCCCACAGGTGCCGAGCCATTTAACGGAAACTGGACAGCTAATTTTATCGGGAATTTATGCTGATCAATTGGCGGGCATTCTAGCCCAACTGGACTCCCTAAAGCTAGACGTTCAGCTAACGCTGGCGCACGAGAACTGGCGGGCCTTGGTAGTAAAACGGAAAGGACAATAACGTGCAACATTATTTTAGTGAACGTCCCTTAACGGTGGGCGAAGAAGTCCCGTTATCCGCAGAAATTAAGCAACACTGGTTGCGGGTCTTACGCGCTACCATAGGAACGCAGGCCGAGTTTGTGGATGACCAGCAGCAGGTCTTTGTGGGCGAACTGGTCGATGAGCAGCAGGGCATAATTAAAATTGTGGCTGCAACCACGCAGAATGTCGAACTGCCGGTGGCGGTCACCATTGCCTGTGGCTTACCGAAAAGTGGGAAAGCCGAGTTAATTGTGCAGAAAGCTACGGAACTCGGAGCGCAAACCATTATCTTCGTCCCAACCGATTGGTCGGTCGCAAAGTGGTCCCAGAAGGCCACTAAAAAGATTGCGCGTTTACAAAAAATTGCGCGCAGTGCGGCCGAACAGTCGCATCGAAACGTGATTCCGGAAGTTCGGTACTACGAAAACCTGACGGCGTTACAGACGGTGGCGGCAGACGCAGACCAGCGGGTAATAGCATATGAAGAAGCAGCCAAACAGGGGGAGACCAGTCGGCTAGTGCAACTGGGCACGCAGCTTCACCCGGGCGACCGAGTGATAGCCCTCTTTGGTCCTGAAGGGGGCCTGCGCCTTGAGGAAGTTCAGGACTTACAAGCCACTGGGTTTCAGGTGGTCGGCTTAGGCCCCCGGATTCTACGCACGGAATCGGCACCGTTGTACTTTTTGAGTGCCATTTCTGTACTTTCCGAACTTAAATGATAAAATATGATTAAAATAACTTAAATCACGAATGATCTGATGATTAAATGGAGGTGACAACGATGGCAAGCCTCAAACAATGGCAACCAGCTGAGGTATTTACTAAAATTCAAAGTGAAATGAGCCCTGACCAGGTCGCAATGGTTAAGCGCGCGTACCAAGTTGCTCGGCACGCGCATGGAACGAAGCAACGGGATTCGGGGGAGCGTTACATTGATCACTCGACGAACGTGGCTGGGATTTTAGCGGACCTTAATATGGATGCCGTGGCCATCACCGCCGGTTTTTTGCACGATGTGGTTGAGGATAGTGACATGCAATTGATTGACGTCCGCGAGCAGTTTGGTGCTGACGTGGCCCTGATTGTCGACGGGGTTACTAAGATTAGTAAGATTAAGTATAACTCGAGTCGGGAAGCGCTGGCGGAAAACTACCGGAAGTTACTGCTAGTGATGTGCAAGGACATTCGCGTGATGATTGTGAAACTTGCCGACCGAATGGATAACATGGATACGTTGGGCGCCCTTTCCGCCGACTTTCAAGCGCGGTTTGCCAAAGAAACCCTTGATGTTTATGCGCCCATCGCCGACCGCCTGGGGATGGGAACCGTAAAGTGGGAACTGCAGGATATGGCGTTACGCTATCTGAATCCCGAAGCCTACTACCAAATTGCGCATTCGATGAAGTCGAAACGAAACGAGCGGGAATCTTACATTCAGGATGCCATTCGCGAAGTGCGCCGGGCCATTGCGGACTATCACATTCCAGCGGAAATTTACGGGCGGCCCAAGCACCTCTATTCCATTTACAAAAAAATGGTTGACAAGCACAAAAAGTTTGAAGAAATTTACGATCTGTCAGCCATTCGAATTATCGTGGACACGGTTAAGGATTGCTATGCCATTTTAGGCGCAGTGCACGCGAAGTGGCCCCCGATGCCGGGACGGTTTAAGGATTACATTGCCATGCCCAAACCCAACCTCTACCAGTCGTTGCATACAACTGTGATTGGACCGGAAGGCAAACCACTGGAGATTCAAATCCGGACCAAAGAGATGCACCGCATTGCAGAGTATGGGGTTGCAGCCCACTGGGCCTACAAACAGGGGCAAACGGACGTCGTTGCCAATGATGACAATAACGTGCAGTTAAACTGGTTTAAAAAGATTATTGAAATTCAAGAAGAAACCGATAATGCGGCTGACTTTATGGACAGTGTCCAAGGGGAACTGTTTAGTGACCACGTATATGCCTTTACGCCGAACGGCGATGTGTTAGAACTCCCCCAGGGAGCGGGTCCGCTCGATATGGCATATGCCATTCATACGCAAGTGGGTCATCGTGCCACGGGGGCCCGCGTAAACGGCAAAATGGTGTCGCTTGATTACCAGATTAAAAACGGGGACATCGTGGAAATTATTACCGCTGCGAACGCGACGGGCCCTGGAAAGAACTGGTTAGATTTGGTGCACACCAGTAGTGCCAAGCACAAGATTAATCAGTTTTTCAAAAAGCAAAACCGGGAGGATAACATTAAAGCTGGGACCGAACTCCTGCATAATCAGCTGGCGGAAACGGGGTACGCGCCGAACGAACTATTGACGCCCGAAAACTGGGAACGGGTGCTCAACGAACTCCATTACCGGACGGAGGATGACCTGTTGGCCGCCCTTGGCTTTGGGGACGTTCACGCGGTGGGAGTAGCTAACCGCTTTACCAGTGAAATTCGGGATGAACAACAAAAGGAACGGGAACACCAGACTGAACAAGAGCTCCTGGAACACTCTCAGACGTTATCAACGAAAAAAAGCACGTCCCAACCCCGGGGAAACCGGCCGGCTGATAACGTGGCGGTCGATGGGATTGATAACGTGTTGGTGCGGTTAAGTCACTGTTGTTTGCCCCTTCCTGGTGATGAAATTGTCGGTTACATCACCAAGGGACGGGGGATCTCGATTCACCGGGTTAACTGTAATAATTTTAGTAACGCCGAGCCTGGCCGAATCATTGCGGCCCACTGGCGGGAAGTTGAAAATAATCAGGTTAATTATCCAGCCAAGTTACGCTTTGAAGCTGATAACCGCAATGGAGTGTTAAACGATGTCATTAAACGGTTTAATAACAGTCCTGCCCAGTTAACGTCGATTAACGGGCGCGTTCACGATGACACGGGTGTGACCATTGATGCCGTTGTGGATGTTCACAATGTTGCTCAAGTTGAGCAGGTAATGGAAACCGTTAAGATGGTTCCCGGAGTGGCGACCGCCGAACGAGTTTTAAACTAAAGGAGTTAATTAACTATGAAGTTAGTATTACAACGAGTCCAGCGGGCTACGGTGCGGATTGACGACCAGGTGGTGGGAGCCATTCAGACGGGCTTATTAATTTTTGTCGGTGCCGAAGCTGGGGACGACGAGGTTACGGCCCAACGGCTGGCCGCCAAAGTGGCTAAACTACGAGTTTTTGCCGATGAGGCGGGGAAAATGAATCGCAACATTATGCAAGCAAAGGGCGCAATTCTCTCTGTTTCGCAGTTTACACTTTTAGCTGATTTACACCACGGGAATCGGCCGTCATTTCAAGCCGCAGGAGATCCACAAGCAGCTTACCAAGTTTACACCGCCTTTAATGAGGCACTGGGAGCCCAGGGACTATCAGTGGCCACCGGGCAGTTTGGAGCGGATATGCAGGTGGAGCTCGTAAATGATGGGCCGGCCACGTTCCTGTTGAATGATCGGGAGTCTGCACAATGATTAACTTACTTTGGGATTTTGATGGGACCCTGTTTGATACGTATCCATACATGGTAAGTGCGTTTACAAAGGCGCTCCAACGGGTTGGTATTGATGAATTTGAAATTGATGGGGACGAAATCTATCGGCAAATGCGGGGGCATTCCCTTAATTCGGCCATTACGAAGTTTAGCGCCCGTTTCCATGTTGACCCGCAGCAGTTGCAAACTGCTTATCGGGAGTTTGAAGCCCTAGAAATTCAGCTAGCCCAGCCGTTTGCGGGCGCGCCTGCAGCACTTCAAGCGGTAGTTAAGCATGGGGGTCAGAACGGGTTGGTAACCCATCGCGATCAAGCGGCGGTCACGTTACTGGCTCAGGCCAATTTAACCTCCTTGTTGACCGGGGTCGTGACCCGTGAACAAGGATTTCCACGCAAGCCGGATCCGACGGCCCTGCAGTTCTTACTGGACCAAATGCAATTGGATCCCGCACAGACGGCGTTTGTGGGGGATCGTAAACTAGATGTGGATGCCGCCAATCGGGCAGGAATTAAGTCGATTTTGTTTGACCCGGATTATGTAATTGAAATCCCGGGGACGCCTAGCGTTACCATTCATGATTTAACTGAATTGTTGCCCCTCATTCAATAGTTTTGAACTGATTTGGTCAAGATAAGTACCGTAGCTCTCACCAAAGAGGACGACGTGCATCAAAACGTAGTAAAAGCGATACCAAGGTAAGCGAGCTTCTATTCCCGGACGGCATGGGTAGACTGATTGATAGCCACTGTAAAACGCGGCGGTAAAGCCCCCAAAGACGGTGGTAATCCCGAGATCAAATTCACGGTCACCATAATAAACATCCGGATCAATGAGCAGGGGCTGGTGCTGGTGGTTAAAGAGCGCATTCCCTGCCCATAGATCCCCATGTAAGAGGCTTGCTTTAATTCCATGAGTGGTTGCATAAGCTTGCAGTTGCTGTTTAATCAGAGTTAAAGCCGCGGAACGGGGTTGGTTCCAGCGGCCTTTTTGCTGGGCTAACTGCGCCAGCGGCTGTAACCGTTGCTGAATAAAAAAGGTCGCCCAGTTACTTTGCCACTGATTAACCTTTGGAAACCGCCCTAAGCGAAAATCATGGTCGAGACCAAAGCGCTGTTCTTGTTGCTGGTGAACGTGGGCCAGCATTTGACCAAGCTCAAACTGGTCACCGTTGCCAGTTTCAATCCATTGCAAGATCAGATAACCATCCGTTTCAATCTCGCCACTCGCAATCACGGTTGGCACGGTGGCGACTTGGCCAATTAAGTCTAACCCTTCCACTTCATGATCAAAAAAGGCTTTACCACGTCCTGGTTGGACCTTTAAAAAGTACCGGGCACCGCGCTTGGTGGTCAGCTGGTAGGCCTCATTAATGTCCCCACCAGAAACGGGAGTAACGGTCTGGAGCTCCTGCAGGGGCAGTTGTTGTAACCAAGCAGGCGTTAGTTTTTTCATGGAAACCTCCTAGGGATTAGTTTAGTAGTTAGTCTTGAGATAGCGTTGCAAGCCCGCGGTTACCTCGTTCGCAACCCTTTGTTGGTAAGCTTTGCTTTTAATTTTTTGAAAGTCCGTTTGGTTATTGATGTACCCCATTTCTAATAAAACGGCTGGCACGGTCGTGTCCCGAATGACGAGATAATCGCCAAATTGAACGCCCTTATTTTCTAAACCAAGGCCGGTTAGTTGCAGATTAACCGCTTGCGCCAGTTGTTTAGAGTGGCCCGGATGGTAGTAATAGGTCGTGAATCCGGAAGCTGATCCCGGCACGGTGGAGGAGTCAAAGTGAAAACTCACAAAGAGGTTGGCCTGCGCCTTAGTTGCAAAGCCCGGTCGCCGCTTTAACGCCACTGTTTGGTCGTGATCACGAACCATGGTAACGTTTGTCCCCGCCGCGCGTAAGCGCGCCGCAACTTGTCGTGCGAGGGCTAAGGTGTAGCGTTTTTCTGGTTGGTTCGAATTAGAGAGGGCGCCGGAGTCAGACCCTCCGTGACCAGGGTCTAAAACAATGCTCGCTTCCGCCAGTGGACCAGCGGTTTTGAGGTGGGGATGACCGCTTAATAACCAGTTCGGCACCCAACCAATTTTTTGGTGTTGATAGACAACTTGGGCCCACTGGTGTTTTTTGGTAATGATTTGCACCCGATCGCCCCGGTTAACAGTTCCAATGGTAGTGGTAGCTAAGTTGGGGCCGGCTTTAATTTGGAGGTTATTCGTGTGAACGGCGACGTTGTTTCGTAAGAGCATGATGCCGATAATGAGACAGGTACAGCAGGTTACGACCAGGGTAAAGGCCAACCCACGGCGATTTCTGATTGTAAAGGGCATGATTTTTCCTCACTACTTCCTAAAGTACTAGTTAATTAACATCATATAACTTTTTCGGGATTCTAGCAGTAAATCCAGCGGATCTCCTTGACTTTCTCCCGGTTTTTGATTAGGGTAAAATTGTTAGAAATAGTTCAATGATAACGAAGAGTACCGGGAAAGGCCGTTTCTCAGAAAGCGTTCGGGAGTGCAAGAACGTAGCGGGCGTTCCGGAAAGACACGTTTAGGACTGGTTTAATTAAAAATGAAAACCTCATGAAGTAATAAAAAAAGGTGGTACCGTGCACTTGCGCCCTTGGAGCAATTTCGCACGGTTTTTTTCTGGCGTCAGGAAGGCTAAGTCGTAGTTGGAACGACGGCCCGATTAATTGCTGGATTGGAAAGGATGATAATGATGAAACGAACTACATATGCTGGGAAGGTCAACGAACAGGATTTAGACCAAACGGTGACGTTGGATGGTTGGATTGCCAAAAAACGAAACCTCGGGAGCTTAATGTTTATTGATCTTCGCGATCGAGCCGGAATTGTTCAGTTGGTCTTTAACGAACATGAGAATCCGGCGGCTTTTCAAGTGGCCGAAACGGCAAAAAATGAATTTGTGCTCGAAGTTACGGGAAAAGTGGTTGCCCGGGCGGAAACGGAAGTTAATCCCGAGCTATATACGGGGAAGGTGGAAGTCCATGTGACGGCGGCCCAGATTTTGAGTACCTCCAAGCCAGTCCCCTTTGAAATTAAGGACGACACCAACGCTAACGATGACTTGCGATTGAAGTATCGGTATCTGGATCTGCGGCGTCCAGAGATGCAACGGGGGCTCTTGGTCAGAAACCGGATTTTACAGGCAACGCACCGCTACCTAGATCAAAACGGCTTTATTGACATTGAAACACCAGATTTAACGGCATCAACTCCGGAAGGAGCGCGGGACTACTTGGTGCCATCACGGGTGTATCCCGGTTCCTTTTATGCCTTACCACAATCCCCCCAGCAGTTTAAACAAATGCTGATGGGAGCCGGTTTCGATCGCTACTATCAAATTGCACGCTGCTTTCGGGATGAGGACTTACGTGGAGACCGGCAACCCGAATTCACGCAGATTGACTTAGAAACGTCCTTTATGAGTGCCGAAGATATCCAAGCCATAACAGAAGGCCTGATTAAAGAGGTCATGAAGGACGCCGTTGGTTACGACGTCAAACTGCCATTTGACCGGATTACGTGGCAAGAATCCATGGATCGCTTTGGGACGGATCAGCCTGACACCCGATTTGGAATGGAGCTAAAGGATGTTTCGGACCTAGTGGCCGATTCTGACTTCAAAGTGTTTAGTTCGGCAGTTGCTGCCGGAGGCCAAGTCAAAGCAATTGCCGTCCCCGGGGGAGCAGATCAGTACTCTCGCAAAGACATTGATCGGTATACCGATTACGTAAAGCGGTTTGGTGCGAAGGGACTGGCCTGGCTGAAGGTTACAGCGGATGGATTTGCTGGCCCCATCGCAAAGTTCTTTAAGGATACTGACCAAGTTGCGGCGCTTGAAGCACAAACGGGCGCCCAACCCGGCGATTTAGTGCTCTTTGCTGCTGACCGAGCTAAGGTCGTGGCTGATACACTTGGATACCTGCGGGTGGCGATTGGAAAGGAACAAGACCTGATTCCAGCTGACCAGTATAACTTCTTATGGGTCGTTGATTGGCCGTTGTTTGAATATGATGAGGGGGCACAACGCTGGACCGCCGCTCACCACCCGTTCACGATGCCAAATGTCGGCGATGAACATTATTTGGATGAGGGCGAAGATCCCCACCAGGCGCACGCACAGAGTTATGACATCATCTTAAATGGACTAGAACTCGGGGGTGGCTCAATCCGGATTCACACCCGGGAGTTACAGGAGAAGATGTTTCGGGCCCTCGGCTTTACGCCAGAAAGCGCCAACGCCCAGTTTGGGTACTTTTTGCGGGCCTTAGACTATGGGTTTCCGCCACACGGTGGCTTGGCAATCGGTTTAGATCGGTTTGCGCGGCTGTTAGCCCGGCGGGGCAACATTCGTGATGTAATCGCCTTTCCGAAGAATTCGAAGGCCATTGATCCGTTAACGAGTGCCCCAACGCCCGTTGCACCCAAACAACTTGATGAATTAGGAATTGAAGTGGAAAAACCAACTGATAAATAAAGCTAAAGGGGGACGTTACGCGCAATGCGTGGCTTCCTTTTTTCGTGTTATACTATGATGGAATAATTACAAGAATTGAAATTAGAGGGTTGTTTATGGACGATGTACACAAAGTCATTCGCCGGCACCAAATTATTACGAAGCTATCAACCGCGTTTATTTATGCGACGTTAGTTTCGATTGCGATGAATTTCTTCTGGACGCCGGGGCACATTTATTCCTCTGGAATTACCGGATTTGCCCAGTTACTTAACACGGTTTCGCAGCGGTACCTGCCGTTTACCTTGTCAACGGCCCTAGCACTACTACTGCTGAACCTCCCGCTTCTACTATTAGCTTGGAAACAAATCGGGCACCAGTTTGCCATCTTTACCTTTATTTCGGTTTTGCTCGCTAGTTTTATGATTAAAATTTTGCACCCGCTAACCCTGACATCCGACCCGTTGATTTGTGCCCTCTTTGGGGGAGCTGTCAACGGATTTGGGACCGGATTAGCCCTGAAAAATCAGATTTCCACTGGGGGATTGGATATCCTTGGGATTGTGATTCAACGAAAAACGGGGCATTCGATTGGAAACATCAACATTCTCTTTAACTCGTTGATTATTCTGTCAGCCGGGTTCATGTACGGATGGCCGTATGCCTTTTATTCTGCAATTGGATTGTTTGTTAATGCGAAAGTAATGGATTTAACCTATACTAGACAGCAACGGATGCAGGTGATGATCGTGACGGATTTTCCAAAAACAGTCGTAGATAGCATTCAAAATCACATGCGACGCGGGATTACGATTGTCCATGACGCGGAAGGGGCCTATCACCATGACCGTAAAGCAATCCTCTTTACCGTAATTTCTCGATATGAAAAGAATGAACTGGATGCAGCGCTCCACGAATCTGATCCCCATGCGTTTGCAGTGGCAGTGGACGTGGATGAGGTGTTTGGACACTTTTACGAAAGTAAACCGAAATAACGATCACAGAGCAACCTTAGAAAGTGGCGGGATAAGATAAAATGAAAACAGTATATGTTTGGTTGGTTCGCTTCCTCTCCGTACTATTTTACTTTAGAACTAAAAAGAACGTTTATTACCTGATGAGTTACAGTAACAACCTCCACATGATTAAACGGACGGCGGCTGAGTTGCCAGCGGGACAAAAATTGGTGGTAATTTATAATCCACGCACGTTGGCGGCTGCTTATGACCTCAAGGCCTTTGGGGTTAAGGCAATTCCGTTAAAAATGAGTATCCCGTTTTTACTGCAGCGCATTCCGCAGTTAATGACGGCTCGGTTAATTTTTTGTGATAACTATTACGCTCTGTTAGCTGGCTTAATTCGGCCCCGGACGAAAATGAAGATCATTCAACTGTGGCATGCGGATGGCACGATTAAGACGTTTGGTTGGGAGGATCCTAACCAACGGCGAACCGGATGGTTCAAACGCCGGCGCCATCAACTTGTATATAACCAGTTTGATGACTATGTGGTGGCGTCTAAAGCCATGGGAAACGTTTTTCAACGCAGCTTTGCCCAACCGGCGACTAAAATGCAGGATTTGGGCATGCCGCGCTCTGATCGGTTGTTTAGTGCGAACTGGTTAGATACGGTACGGCAGCGGGTTTGGTTGGCGGCGCCCGAGTTAAAAAACAAGCGGGTGATTTTATACGCCCCGACTTACCGGAGTGCGAGCCAACTGAACCCGCCCACTGGGACGATTGAGGCCTTAGCGGCCGATCCTAACGCGATTGTAGCGGTTAAGCTCTACCCAGAGATTGATCGTGAGAAACTCGAAATGGAACAGTTTAACCATCCAAACGTCAAAATTTATGACGAATTTACCACGACCGATTTGATGACGCTAGCGGACACCCTAGTCACTGATTATTCGTCGTTCATTTTTGACTTTAGTTTGATGCCCCAGGCCCGGTCGGCGATTTTCTTTATGTATGATTTGCAAGCATACGCCGAACAGCGCGGGGTTCAACCGGACTTAAACCGGTGGTTACCAACGCCACCAGTTAAAACAGTTGAGCAGTTACGACAAGCAATCCAGGCCAATCAACCAGTTGACTTTACGGCCTTTAACGATTGGTGGAATACTTATAACGATGGAAAAGCGTACAAGCGGGTGATTGACAAATACGTCATCGGCCGGCATAACGCTGCGGAGGATAATGATGAGTGAAGAATTATTGCTAGGTTCCCACGTCGGAATGAAAGCACCCGACATGTTTTTAGGCTCAGCGAAAGAGGCGGCTGCAAACGATGAAACCGCCTTTATGGTGTACACCGGAGCGCCCCAAAATTCACGCCGCAAGCCCCTGGATGAATTAGAAATTCCGGCGGGGAAAGACTACATGCACCACCACGGGTTACGAGAAGTGGTTGTGCATGCTCCCTACATTATTAACCTGGCGAACACCAAAAAACCCCAAAGTTTTGGCTTTGCGGTTGATTTTTTACGCAAGGAAGTGGAACGTTCCGAAGCAATGGGAGCAACCCAGATTGTATTACATCCTGGTTCCCACGTGGGCGCTGGGGTTGATGCGGGGTTACAACAGATTATTAAGGGGTTAAACCAGGTGATTGACCCCGAACAACAAATTCAAATTGCGTTAGAAACGATGGCCGGCAAGGGAACCGAGCTCGGGACTAGTTTTGAACAACTCCATACCATCATTGCCGGAGTGGAGCATCCAGAAAAACTCTCGGTAACCTTTGACACCTGTCATACGTACGATGCAGGCTATGACGTAAAGGAGGACTTTGCGGGCGTCCTAGCTGAGTTTGATCGGGTTATCGGGCTTGAGCGGCTCAAAGTCATTCACTTGAATGACGATAAAAATCCACTGGGAAGTCACAAAGACCGTCATGAAAACATTGGCTTTGGCACGATTGGTTTCACGGCGTTAAACGCCATTGCCCACGACGAAAAACTGGTGGCAGTTCCCAAAATCATGGAAACGCCCGCCATTAAAGTTAACGATAAGGTAAAGGTGGATCCGCATGGTGCGGAAGTTGCGATGCTCCGGAACCAACAATTTGATTCGGAGCTGATTCAAAAGCTTACGACGGCGGCATTGGCCGATTAGCCTTTGGTAGGCTTTCGGTAATAATGGAAGCCGTTTCTTCGATTGACTTGTCGGCAACGTTAATACAGAGACACCCGATTTTTTGGTAGAGGCGCTGAGCGTAGTCCAGTTCCTCCTTGATGTTTGCAGCGTTTGAATACCGGGTATCGTTTTCAATTCCGTATTCCTTCATCCGTTGGGTGCGAATCTCTTGCAGTTTTGTAATCGAATTGGTTAAGCCAAAAATCTTTTTGGGATTTAATTGCCAAATTTCATCTGGCAGTTGAATGTTGGGCCCCACGGGCACGTTCGCCACCTTATAGCTTTCGTTGGCGAGGTATAACGATAATGGGGTCTTCGAAGTCCGCGAAACCCCTAAGATCACGATGTCAGCTTGCTTTAGTTTTTCGGGATGGCGACCGTCGTCGTTTGCGACCGTAAATTCAATGGCGTCGATGCGTTTGAAGTAGGCAGCGTTTAAATTGTGGACTAATCCAGGAACCGCTGCTGAAGATTCGTGGAGCCGGTGAGAAATTAATTCAATCGGGGTCTGGATACAGTCAAAACTCGACAGGCCATTTTCTTCGGCATACTGCGTTACCATGTCACTGAGCTCGGAATCCACTAGGGTATGGAAGATAATCGCTTGATTTTCCTTGGCTAGCTTTAAAATTCCAGTGAGAATTGCCTTGGTTTGGATGAATGGATACTGACTGATGTTGGCATGGGCCTCTGGAAACTGCGCCGCCGCTGTTTTAGCAATCGTGGTTCCGGTTTGTCCACTTGAATCAGAAATGACAAATACGTTATAAATGGTTTTCATAAAGAACTCCTTTCAAAAAGCTCGTTGCTCTTATTATAGCTTAATTGCAGGACTTTCACGGACCAGAACAAAATCTTAATTCGGTCGTTGACGTGAATTTTAGCATAAGGTATAATTGTACTTGTCAGATAGTAGCGCTGGCACTATTTAAGCTCGGAGGGAGGGATTTTACATGTCAAAAACCGTTGTTCGTAAGAACGAATCTCTTGAAGATGCTCTTCGTCGCTTTAAACGGACTGTTTCAAAAAGCGGAACTCTCCAGGAATTTCGTAAACGTGAATTTTACGAAAAGCCTAGCGTTAAACGTAAATTAAAATCAGAAGCAGCAAGAAAACGTAACAATAAAAAGAAAAAGCGTCGTAACAACTTCTAAACAAGTTCAAACGTAAAAAACACTCCAAAGGTTGATCTTTTGGAGTGTTTTTTAGTTGGCAAACTGGGTTTCCCTTTGGAAAGCCCGGGGGATATGCTAAAATTTAACCAAAACGCATTAAGGAGATATATTTGATTGATTGAAAATTTTGAATATCAAAAACAATTACCGTTGAATAATCCAAACGATCAGGCGCTCTTATTTGGAACTCAAGACGCGCTCGTCAAAATTATTGAAGATGAATTACACACTTCGATTCGCTTTTTTGAGGGAATGATTAAGGTTGAAGGACATGACGAACAGGCAGTCCAGTTAAGTTATGACATTCTCTTGAATATCTTAAAACTGATTCACGCCGGGATTCATCCAACCGCGAGTGATTACGTAGCGGCCGTTAACCTAGCCCGCCAGGGGCGGATTAGTTCCTTACCGGATTTGTATAACCAGGTATTAATTAAGGACAACAAGGGCAAACCGGTGCGGGTGAAAAACTTTGGCCAGTGTCAGTATATTCAAGCAATTAATCAGCATGACATTACCTTTGGGATTGGTCCTGCCGGAACCGGAAAAACCTATTTAGCCGTGGTGATGGCGGTGGCCGCCTTGAAAAAGGGAAAAGTCGATAAAATTGTCCTCACGCGACCAGCCGTGGAAGCTGGAGAAAGCCTTGGATTTTTACCAGGTGATTTGAAGGAAAAGGTCGATCCCTATCTGCGCCCGTTGTACGATTCTTTGTACGCAATTTTAGGCAAAGACCACACGGATCGGCTCATTGAACGGGGGGTAATTGAAATTGCTCCCTTAGCCTACATGCGGGGTCGGACGTTAGAAAATGCTTTTGTCATCCTGGATGAAGCGCAGAACACGACTAATCCGCAGATGAAAATGTTTTTAACCCGGTTAGGGTTTGGTTCCAAAATGATTGTAAATGGTGACATTCAACAAATTGATTTAAAGGGTAACGTGACGAGTGGGTTAGTTAGTGCTCCCCACGTGTTAGCGGCGATTGATGACATCGCGGTGATTCGGCTCACGGCTGCCGATGTGGTCCGAAATCCAGTTGTAGCTAAGATTATCACGGCCTATGAAGCTGAATAAGGAGAAATGATGGATCTAGAAATTTATGATGAAACCACCCCGCAGGTTTCCGATGCCAAAATCAAACTAATTAAGGGCTTATTAGACTATGCAGCGCAAACATTGGGATTAGCTGAGAATACGGAAATGTCTGTGACGCTCGTGAATAACGAGCGCATTCAAGCCATTAATCGTGAATATCGCAACGTAGATCGGGCAACTGATGTGATCAGTTTTGCCCTCGAGGATGATGCCGAGGCTGATCTTCCCCTCATCATGGACGATGAGTTACGCGCTGAGATTCCGGAAAATCTGGGGGACATCTTTGTGAGCATGGATAAGGTTCAGGAACAGGCTGATTTTTTGGGACATTCTACGGACCGCGAGTTAGGCTTCTTAGTTGTTCACGGCTTTTTGCATCTCAACGGTTATGATCACATGGAACCCGAGGACGAGGCGGTGATGTTTCCCCTCCAACGAAAGATTTTAGATGGCTATGGACTCAAAAAATAACCGGCAGATCACCAAAAATAAAAACTTTGCCCAAGCCTTCGGTCACGCCTGGGACGGGTTCTGTTTAATTTTTTTTCGGGAACGGAACTTTCGTATTCACCTGCTCGGCATGTTCGTCGTTATCGTAGTGGGGTTGGCGCTTCACGTGGATGCCCGTACCTGGCTCTGGTTATTATTAGCCTGTTTTTTGGTTCTGAGTGCTGAGATTGTCAACACATTGGTCGAATACCTAGTGGACCTAACCGTGGGACCACACTTTGATCCGGTTGCCAAAAAAGTGAAGGATATCGCCGCTGGAGGCGTGTTATTTACCGCCGGAATGGCTTTAGTTATCGGGATAATTGTATTGTTTCCCTATGTCACTGCACTGCTACCGTTTTAAGAGATGAGGAAAAGATATGAGTACAGGATTCAAATCCGGCTTTGTGGCCATTGTTGGCCGTCCAAACGTCGGCAAGTCAACGTTTTTAAACCGGGTGGTGGGTCAGAAAGTGGCCATCATGAGCGATAAGGCTCAAACCACGCGTAACAAGATTCAGGGAATTTACACGACGGGTGACAGTCAAATGGTGTTTCTCGACACCCCTGGAATCCATAAGCCTCAAAATAAACTGGATGAATACATGGATCAGGCGGCGTTATCAGCTCTAAAAGAGGTGGAAGCCGTGCTGTTCATGGTTAGTGCAACCGAAACGCGTGGGGCCGGGGATAATTACATTATTGACCAGTTAAAGCAGATTGAAGCCCCCGTTTACCTAATCATTAATAAGATTGATGAGATTAATCCGAACCAACTCCTGCCGATTATGGATCTGTACCGCAAGGCCTACCCGTGGGCCGAGGTTTTTCCCATCTCAGCGTTACGAGGGAACAACGTGGATGAGTTACTGCAGTCCTTAGTACAAACCCTTCCGGAAGGGCCGCAATATTATCCGGATGATCAAATTACGGATCATCCCGAGCGCTTTATCGTGCAAGAAATCATTCGGGAACAAATTTTAGCCAATACGCGTCAGGAAATTCCCCATTCAGTGGCTGTCTATGTTGAATGGATGCGTCCCAATGAAACCGGCAAGCTCCAGATTGAAGCTTCAATTATTGTCGAACGAAATGGGCAAAAGGGCATCATTGTGGGGAAGGGCGGCCAACGGCTTAAATATATCAGCGTGGGGGCCCGACGTGAAATTGAAAAACTGCTCGGAACGAAGGTTAACTTAAAACTATGGGTCCACGTTCAATCCGGGTGGCGTGATAAACCAACCGCCTTAAATAACCTGGGATATAGTGCCAAAAATGATTATTAAGGTGGCTGACACCAAAGGGGTGTAAGTGTGGTTAATACCAAGAGTCGCCCTTTCCACGGGATTTTAATCTACCGCCAGAATTATCGTGAACACGATATGCTGGTGAAGTTTTTTACCGCGGAAGCGGGCAAAAAGATGTTTTTAATTCGCGGGGCGCGTCGGCCTAAGTTTAAAATGACAGCGGATTTGTTGCCGTTTAGTTACGGAACCTACGATGGAACGCTAAAAAAACAGGGGTTATCCTACATTGCGACGGCCGATCACGTGAAGCATTTTAGCCAGATCAGTGCTGATTTAATGTTGAACGCTTATGCGACCTATATTATGGGGCTTCTTGACGCTGCCTTTCCCGATGGGGTAGTGGTTTCTCAGTGGTTTGATAAATTATTTTATGCCCTAAACCTGATTAATAACGGCTTTGATCCGGCAATTATTACAAACATCGTGGAGGTCCAGTTGTTGCCGGTTTTGGGAGTGGCTCCAGAATGGCATCACTGTGCGGTTTGTGGTCGAACGACCACGACTTATGATTATTCCGAACAGTTCGGTGGTTTGATTTGTGAGCGCCACTTTGCCGCTGATCCTCACCGGTTGCACTTAGCGCCACGAACGCTTTACTACCTCCAGTTGTTTTCGGCGGTTGAGCTTGCCAAGATTGGTAAAATTCAGGTAAATCAACGGACTAAGGCCCAACTACAGCAGACCCTAGATCAAATCTATGATCATGACGTGGGATTGAAACTAAAGAGTAAGCGGTTTTTACAGCAAATGAAGCAGTGGTCGCTTACACCGAAGTGATTGTCGTTGACGTTTGCAAACCAGCCCACTATAATGGAATTAACTAAATATTTGACACAGACAAAAGAGAGTAACTGAAGGTTACAAGGCAGCGAAGCCATGATAGTGAGAGATGGCACTTGCATTCAGGGACTGGCGCTTTTCGAGTCAATGCGTTTCGAGTTGCTGATTAAGTTCAGAAGTAGGGTGGAACCGCGACGACCTCGTCCCTATGTAAGAGTTTTTACTTTTACATAGGCTTTTTTATTTGTTTGAGAAATGGAGGAATTAACATGACAAAAAAGCTCTCAATGCAAGCAATTGCAGCCACGCTGAAAAAGTATTGGGGTCAGCAAGGGTGCATGGTAATGGATGCGTACGATACCGAAAAAGGGGCTGGGACGATGAGTCCGTTTACCTTCCTGCGGGCCATTGGACCAGAACCGTGGAACGTCTGTTACGTAGAACCATCGAGACGCCCGGCAGATGGTCGGTACGGAGAAAACCCGAATCGGTTGTACCAACACCATCAGTTTCAGGTCCTCATGAAACCCTCGCCAGACGACATTCAAAATCTGTACATTCACTCCCTAGAGGAACTGGGGATTAATCCCTTAGAACACGACATTCGGTTTGTGGAAGACAACTGGGAAAACCCCTCAATGGGTTGTGCCGGAGTTGGTTGGGAAGTCTGGCTCGATGGGATGGAAGTAACGCAGTTTACCTACTTCCAAGTCGTGGGAGGCTTACAGATGGATCCCGTGGCCGTGGAAATTACCTACGGGTTGGAACGACTAGCGTCTTACATTCAAGCCGTTAACAACGTTTTTGATCTCGAATGGTCGGATGGGGTTAAGTATGGCGATATCTTCAAAGAACCGGAGTACGAACACTCTAAATATAGTTTCGAGGAAAGTAACCAAGTTATGCTCCATCAATTATTTGATGCATACGAAACGGAAGCACAACGGTTGATTAAACTCGGCTTAGTGCATCCCGCCTACGACTACGTTTTAAAGTGTAGTCATACTTTTAACCAACTGGATGCCCGCGGAGCCGTTTCGGTGACGGAACGGGCCGGGTATCTTGCCCGGATTCGGAAAATGGCCCACGGAATTGCCCAGGCCTTTGTAGAAGAACGCCGAAAGTTAGGCTTCCCGTTGATTAAGGATCCACAAACGCGGGCTGCCGTACTCGCTGAATATACGAAAAAACACGAAGCAACTGTGCACCAACAAGCAAAACAAAAGGGGGAGGCAAAATAATGACACGTGATTTTCTATTAGAGATTGGCTTAGAGGAAATGCCTGCGCACGTTGTAACCCCAAGCATCCACCAGCTAATGACCAAGGTGGAACAATTTCTGCAAGCCGAACGCATTAGTTACGAACACATTAAACCCTTTTCGACGCCCCGGCGGTTGGCCCTTCAAATTACTGGTTTAGCCACTAAGCAGCCCGATATTGATGAAGAGGTCAAGGGGCCGGCCAAGCGAATCGCACAAAATGAGGACGGTAGCTGGAGTAAAGCGGCCCTTGGGTTTACAAAGGGCCAAGGAGTTACGCCAGACGCCATCACCTTTAAAACGGTCAAGGGAACGGACTACGTGTTTGTCAATAAACACGTCACCGGTAAGCCGGTGGGGGAGGTCTTACTCGGGTTAGTCGACGTGATTAAGTCCCTTAACTTTCCAACCATGATGAAGTGGGGGACGAACCACTTTCAATTTGTTCGACCCATCAAATGGTTGGTAGCCCTCCTCGATGAAGAGGTCTTACCGTTAGAGATTGTAAACGTCCGGGCGGGGCGGACAACCTACGGACACCGCTTCTTAGGTAATCCGGTTGCCTTAAGGAAGGGCTCCGATTACGAACCGGCTTTAGAACAAGAATTTGTCATTGCCGATGCGGCCAAACGCAAAGTTAAAATCAAAGCTCAAATTGCGGCTATTGCCGATGAACATGATTGGCAGATTCCCGTCGAAACTGATTTATTGGAAGAAGTTAATAACTTGGTGGAATGGCCGACCAGCTTTGCTGGTGATTTTGACCCCCGCTTTTTAGCCATTCCGAAGGAAGTTTTGATTACTTCCATGCGCAATCACCAACGGTTCTTTGCCGTGGAGGATCAAGCCGGTAACTTATTGCCCCACTTTGTTTCCGTTCGTAACGGAAACGGTGAGTACCTTGATAACGTCATTACGGGAAACGAAAAGGTTCTGGCTGCTCGTTTGTATGATGCGGAATTCTTCTACCAGGAAGACCAGCAACATGACCTCGATTACTTCGTGCAGAAGCTCAAGGACGTGACCTTCCATGATCAGATTTCATCGATGTATGCCAAAATGCAACGAGTTCAGGTGATTGCCCGTTTAATTGGTGAACGGGTGGGGCTCACGAAGCGCCAGTTGACCCACCTCGACCGGGCCGCTTCCATCTATAAGTTTGACCTTGTAACTGGGATGGTTGGTGAATTTTCTGAATTACAAGGGATTATGGGGGAGAAGTACGCGCTGTTACAGGGTGAGGATCCAGAGGTCGCTCAGGCCATCCGGGAACACTATCAACCAATTGCTGCGGATGGTGCCCTACCGGCATCCCCGGTCGGAGCGGTGTTAGCGGTTGCTGACAAGTTGGATAGTATCATGACCTTCTTTGCTGCTGGAATGATCCCCAGTGGGTCTAACGATCCCTATGCACTTCGACGCCAAGCAACTGGAATTGTGCGCATCGTGACGGATCGACAGTGGACCCTACCACTGCATCCGTTATTAGAAGCGATTGTGACAGCGGAAACAGAGCAGGCTGTCCTGCCTAAGGTTGACCAAACGCCCGTCTTTACTGACGTGATTGCGTTTATTAAGGAACGGATTAAAAAGGAGCTCAAGGATACAGGGGTCAGTTATGACCTTGTCAATGCGGCGGTTGCGGCTACCAGTACCGACATTAACTACAATGAACAGAGTGCGCTAACGTTACGAACTGCACATGACCAGGCTGATTTTAAAGCAGTCATTGAAGCCTTGACCCGGGTAACTCGGATTGCAGCACAGGCCGATGCCCCATTAGCTGATAACGAGGTTAATCCCGCCTTGTTTGAAAACGAAGCTGAACAAGCAATGGATACCGCAGTCAAGCAACTCCAGCAGAATTTTGTTACCCTGCCAGCCGCAGCCGCTTATGCAGCGTTGGCAGATTTGCGAACCGTGATTGCCAGTTATTTTGATGCAACGATGATCATGACCAAGGATCCGGCCGTTCGGCAGAATCGACTAACGGAAATGCAGCAATTAGCGGCTTTAATTCAGCATTTTGCTGACGTAGAAGCGGTCATGGTAAAGTAAAAAGCCAAGTGAAGGATGGTGACCAACATGCCAAAGTTGCCAGAAGACTTTGTTGAACGGGTGCGGACCAGTACCAACATTACGGACGTGGTCAGTAAGTACGTTCAGTTAAAAAAAGCGGGGCAAAACTTGTTTGGCTTATGTCCCTTTCACGAAGAACGGACCGCCTCGTTTTCGGTAAATGAAGGCAAACAAATTTTTCACTGTTTTAGTTGCGGTCGGGGGGGGAATGTTTTTACCTTTTTAATGGATTTAAAGGGGCTCTCCTTTCCCGAAGCAGTGGAAGCAGTGGCGAAGGATGATGGAATTGAGTTGCCAGCGGGGGTCACGACCCAAGCACCCAATCCGAAACACCAGCAGCAACAACCGTTAATTGCTGCTCATCAGGAAGCCGCCCAGTTGTATCACCACATCTTGGTTAATACGAAACTGGGAGAATCAGCCCGGGCTTACCTAAAAAAGCGCCAGATTAGTCCGGAAATGATTGACCGTTTTAACCTGGGGTACGCGCCCGGCAATCAAGTGCTCCAGTCCTTCTTTGCCGAACGGAAAACGGATTATCAAACGTTGCGCAAGACCGGGATGTTCGTCGAAGATCAACAGGGGAATTTGAAAGACCGGTTCTCGAACCGGTTGATGTTTCCAATTGCGAACCTAACCGGAGCCATCGTGGGCTTCTCCGGGCGCCTGTTGCAACCGGATGATAACGCGCCAAAGTACTTAAATAGTCCGGAAACGGCAATCTTTAACAAGCGGCGGGTTTTATATAACTATGCGCCAGCCCGCCAGGCAGCGCGGCAAAAACACCGGCTGATTTTGTTTGAGGGTTTCATGGACGTGATTTCTGCGACGCAGGCTGGCATTGAGAACGGAGTAGCTTCCATGGGAACCAGTCTGACCGAAGAACAAATTTATGATTTGAAGCGGGTCACCGATCACATTGACATTTTTTACGATGGTGACACTCCCGGACAAAAAGCAATCGCGCGGGCGGTAACTCTATTAGAACAGACCAAGCAATTCCAAATTGGAGTCATTCAGATTCCAAATGGGATGGACCCTGATGAATACCGGCGTGAATTTGGGGCGGCTGGCTTTCAAAGCATCGTCAAAAGCGGTCGGGAACCGGTCATTAAATTTCGCTTGCGGTACTTACGGACGCAGTTCAACCTTAGCAATGAAGCAGAGCGGATTGACTATGCCCAACAAGCAACGCGGTTAATTGCCAGGCTGGATAGTTCGGTGGAACGAACCGTCTACCTAAAGGACTTAGCTACTGATTTGGATTTGGGGCTTGCTAGCCTGCAAGAGCAGTGTGATCAAGACCGCCAGCGCTTAGAACATGAACAACGGCCCGCTCATGCAAAGGACACCCCGCCACGAGCTACACCCCAGCAGCGGGAACAACCCCGGTATTCGCGGGTTGAAAACGCCGAACGGCAGCTATTAACGGCGATGCTCCATGATTCAAACGTGTGGACCCAGGTGATTAATCGGCCCGAATTTAACTTCGTACACGATGATTATCAACAACTCTACTTGTTTGCGCAGGAATTTTTCCGCCAGCATGCTGAATATGATTCTGCTGAGTTTAACGATTTTGTGGGGGAACGGCACCTACAATCGGTCTTAGCGGAGTTAGAAATGACACCAGCTTACGATTACTATAGTGCCCAGGCAGTTGCTGATTGTGTTAAAATAATACAACAGGATGCGCCGTTAACCGCGCAAATCAAGACTTTAAAACATGAATTTGCAGTTGCCGAGCAAACGGGGAATGAATTACAACAACTCAAACTCGCGACCGATTTGATTAAGCTCCAACAAGAGTTAGATCGGCTCAAGGCAACTGACGATTAAACCGGGGAGGAATTTAAATGGCAGAACGAAAAGCACGTAAAAACGCAGAACTAAAAAAAGCGACTCCCAAAGCAAAAAGTACCACCGCTGCAAAGCAGGAACGACTGAATCAGGATCTGAAAAAAGAGTTTGATCAAGACGGGTACCACAAGGTTTACCAAGCTTTAGTGAAGAAATATAAAAAAATTGGGCATGTCACGTATGCAACCTTGGAATCAGAACTTCAAGTTCCCTTTGATCTGAAGAAGAAACAAATGAATGAGTTGTTAGAAAAGGTCGAAGACGATGGAATTAGCATCGTTGACGAACACGGAGAACCGGATCCCCGGGCCTTAGAAGCCGCTAAAAAGGTTACCCAAAAGGAACTGAAGAATGCCTCGAGCTCGCAAGGGGTTAAGATCAACGATCCCGTTCGGATGTACCTGAAAGAAATTGGGCGGGTCCCATTGCTAACTGCTGACCAAGAAGTGCAGTTAGCCCTTCGAATCGAAGAAGGCGACGAGGAAGCCAAGCAGGAGCTCGCCGAAGCCAACTTACGATTGGTTGTTTCGATTGCTAAACGTTACGTTGGTCGGGGTATGCAGTTCTTAGACTTAATTCAAGAAGGAAACATGGGTCTCATGAAGGCCGTTGAAAAGTTTGATTACCGCAAGGGTTTTAAATTCTCAACGTATGCTACTTGGTGGATTCGCCAGGCGATTACCCGGGCGATTGCTGATCAAGCTCGCACGATTCGGATTCCAGTCCACATGGTTGAGACCATTAACAAGTTAATTCGGGTCCAACGGCAGTTATTGCAAGACCTTGGTCGCGAACCACTTCCCATTGAAATTGGCGCAGAAATGGACATGCCAACCGCCAAGGTTCGTAACATTCTGAAGATTTCTCAGGAACCCGTATCCTTAGAAACGCCGATTGGGGAAGAGGATGACTCCCACCTTGGCGATTTCATCGAAGATAAAGAGGCTACCAGTCCCGAAGACCATGCTTCGTATGAACTATTGAAAGAACAGTTAGAAGGGGTTTTAGACACTCTTACGGACCGAGAAGAAAATGTCTTACGACTTCGGTTTGGGCTTGACGATGGTCGGACCCGGACGTTAGAAGAAGTTGGTAAGGTCTTTGGGGTAACGCGAGAACGAATTCGGCAAATTGAGGCAAAGGCGTTACGCAAGTTACGGCACCCATCTCGCAGTAAACAATTGAAAGACTTTTTAGATTAATTAAAAAACAGAGATCCATGGGGATCCCTGTTTTTTTGCCGGGAGGAAGTATGACAATTCAACACCTATCCAAACGATTGCAAGCGGTGGCCGCCTTAGTTCCGTCGGTGCCTAAGTTAGTGGACATTGGCTCTGACCATGCTTATTTACCGGCCTATTTGTTGCAACGCCAAGTGATTCAGACGGCGATTGCGGGCGAGGTCCGCCAGGGCCCGTTAGCAAACGCGCAGCGCGAAATTACCAAACTAGGTTTAGAAGCCGTAATGCAGGCGCGGTTAGGGGACGGACTAACAGTCCTTGCTCCCGACGAACAGGTGGACGTGATTGTAATCGCCGGCATGGGGGGCGAACTGATTACGGAAATCCTGACGCGAGGCCAAGCGCAGTTACGGCAGCATCCGGTCTTGGTGTTGCAGCCAAATGTCGATGAAAACGTCTTGCGCCGGTGGTTGCAAGCTAATCACTATCAGATTACGGCTGAACAACTCGTCGAAGATGCTGGGCACTTTTACGAAATGTTGCGGGCTGAATTTTTGCCTAATCCACCCGCATTAACCAAAACGGAGTTGGAGTTTGGCCCGTACTTAGTTAGGGAACGGAGTGCGATTTTTCGCCACAAATGGCAGGAGCGGCTCCACAAGAGTGAACTTATTTTGCGGCGGTTGCAAGCTTCTCGAAAGCAACCCGTGGCTAAAATGGCGGCGATGCAAGCTCGCATTACAGCCATTCAGGAGGTACTTAATGACAAAGGTTAGTGAAATTATTGACCGCTTTGAACAATTTGCCCCGTTAACGTTTAAAGAACCAGGGGATCCTACCGGTTTTCAGTTAGGTGATCGAGAGGCTGTGGTACATCAAATGATGACAACGCTCGACGTGCGGCCAGAGGTGGTACAAGAAGCCATCGTTTGCAACGTTGATTTTATCTTTGCCCACCATCCGGTAATGTTTCGGCCCGCCACGAATTTAGATTTGGCTAACCCCCAAAATGCAATGTATGCGGAGTTATTAAAGCATAATATTACGGTTTATGCGGCCCACACCAACCTGGATAATGCACCGGGGGGCATGAATGATTGGTTAGCAGCCACTCTGGGATTAGAGCAAACGACGGGTTTGGTTGAACACGAACAACAGGATGACGAACCAGAACTTGCTATGGGGCGGGTCGGCATGTTGCCCCAGCCCATGACCTTAACGGAACTGGCAACTCGCTGTCGGGAGCGGTTTAACCTGCGTGGGATCCGGGTCGTAAGTTTTGATCCAAAGCAAGTGGTGCAGCGGGTGGCCATTTTAGGCGGTAGTGGGGGTAAATTTTATCCAGCGGCTCTGGCCCAGCATGCGGATGTTTACATCACGGGCGATCTGTTTTACCATACGGCACAGGATTTGTTAGCCACGGGCTTAACGGCGCTTGATCCGGGACATCACATCGAAAGCATCTGCAAACCGCGTCTTCGTGATTTATTTGACCAGTGGAAAGCTGAGGCACATTGGGAAATTACGGTCTTAGAATCGGAACTTAATACCGATCCGTTTCAATTTCAATAAAAAAAACCTGGAAATTAATTTCCAGGTTTTTTAATAGTTACGGTTTCATCACGAATTTGATAACGTTGACCCCGATCAGGGCAACGATGGCTCCTACAATTGCCACATCGAGTGCGACCGTTGTCGTAAACGGAGTTTGCAACAGGGCGGCTCCGATGTACCCAATGACTTCACCGTAGAGCACACCCCATAAGAGCGTTGTTAAATTTGTAGCAATAATGCGCATTGATATCCACTCCTTTATTCACTAGTAGTGTATCACTAATTATTAAAATTGCAATTAGGAGACGGGAGAAAAGGAAGTTCGCGGCGGTCTGCTATAATTAAGAAGAAGCAAATTAACGAAGGGAGCGGTCGCTGATGGCGTATGCACCATTACAAAATATTAGTTCCTACAGCTTATTGCAAAGTACAACTAAGCTACCAGACCTAGTTTCCGCTGCAAAGAAGCAGGGTTATAACGCTGTGGCGTTAACCGATCAAAACGTGATGTACGGAGCTGTCGCGTTTGAAAAGGAAGCCCGGCAGCAGGGGTTAAAACCAATCATCGGGTTAAAGCTAACGGTTCAGGGAACGGTTTTGACGGAGCACCAGTTCGAACTGGTGCTATTGGCCAAAAATCAAACCGGTTATCAAAATTTAATGCAGTTGTCGTCACTTGCGATGACAAAATCAGACGCGCTCACACTGGACCAAATGGCCGACTGGTTAACGGATCTGTTTGTGTTACTGCCAGAGAGTAGCGAAGCACTATCATTGCTAGACTATGACCGGCCCGCCGATGCCATTCAAGTCGTCCAGACCTTAACCGCCCTTGCCGATCCGGAGGCCGTCAAACTCGGCCTCCCAATGGATGCCACTGCTGCTGTGATTACTGCCCGGCAAGCCGTGGCAGATGCCACGCAGACCGAGTTAGTGGCCTTAAATGCCGTTGATTACTTACAAGCTACCGATTACTTTGACGTGCGGGTACTACGTTCCATTGATACGGGGACTCCACTCGGTTCAATTCCAGAACAACAGGCCCTGTTAGGCAAGCACTGGCTCCGACCAGCTCAGGAAGTGGAACAAGCCTACCAACAGCAATCCCTTCAGGCGGCGTTGACAGTTAACCAAAAAATTGTGGCCGCCTGTGACGTGCACATCCCCAAGCAAACACCGCATCTTCCGCGGTTTGAAACGCCTAATCAGGAGTCAGCAATTGCGTACCTCCAGGAGTTGTGTACGAAGGGCTTAGCCGACCGACTGCACCAGGCTCCCCCCGCGGCCTATACCGAGCGGTTGCAACATGAACTGGACGTCATTGACCGGATGGGTTTTAGCGACTACTTTTTGATTGTGTGGGATGTCATTAATTTTGCCCACCAGCAGCACATTATTACGGGACCGGGTCGGGGCTCTGCCGCGGGGTCGTTAGTGGCCTATGTTTTACGGATTACCGATGTCGACCCAATTAAGTACGACCTGCTGTTTGAACGATTTTTGAACGAAGAACGGGCCCAAATGCCAGATATTGACATGGATATTCCGGATGACCAACGTGATGAAATTCTGCAGTACGTGCATGATCGTTACGGTGACACCCACGTAGCCCAAATTATTACCTTTGGGACCCTCGGGGCCAAGCAAGCAATTCGCGATGTGGGCCGGGTGTTTGGAATGCGCCCCGAACAAATGAACCAGTGGAGCGCCGCGATTCCCAATCATTTGCACCAAACCCTAAGCAACGCTTTACAGGAGTCCCAAAAATTACAAAACCTAATTGCAGATCAACCGCTGAACGCGACCCTGTTTAAAACGGCCCAACAGTTAGAGGGCTTACCCCGTCACTACTCGACCCACGCAGCCGGGGTCATCTTAAGTGACCAACCAATCGTGGAAAAGGCGCCGGTTCAGGCCGGAAACGAAGGGTTACTAATGACCCAATACTCAAAGTACTACGTTGAAGATGTGGGCTTGTTAAAAATTGATTTCTTGGGGTTACGGAACCTCTCCATCATGGCGAACATTTTACAAATCGTGCACAACCAACTGGATGCCGATTTTGACGTGACTAAAATTGACCTTAATGATTCGCAGACTATGGAGCTATTTCAAGCCGGTCGAACCAACGGCGTGTTCCAGTTTGAATCCAGCGGGATTAAACAAGTACTGCGCCGAATGCACCCGGACCGCTTTGAACTAATTGCGGCGGTTAACGCCTTGTATCGTCCGGGTCCCATGGAAAACATTGATACCTTCATTAAACGGAAAAATGGGCAAGAAGAATATCATTACCAAAATGCGGCCATTCAAAAGATTTTGGGCGCAACCTATGGCATCATTGTTTATCAAGAACAAGTAATGCAGTTGGCCGCCACGATGGCCGGCTTTTCACTGGGACAAGCTGACGTGTTACGACGAGCCATGAGTAAGAAGCACCATCAAGAAATGGAGTCGATGCGGGAACGCTTTATTTCAGGATCCTTGCACAATGGCTATTCACAGGAAACGGCGGAGCAGACGTTTGCTTACATTGAACAGTTTGCAAGTTATGGTTTTAATAAATCCCACGCGGTTGCCTACAGTAAAATGGCGGTTGAGCTGGCCTATTTGAAGGCTCACTTTCCTGGGCCCTTTTTCACCGCTCTCTTGAATTCAGTCCTAGGTAATCAGGTTAAGATCAGAAACTACATTCAAGAAGCCAAGGACGATGGCATTTCCGTGTTACCGCCAGACATTAACCGAAGCGAGCTTGATTTTACGTATCAAGATCAAGGAATTCGGTTTGGTTTGCGAGCGGTGAAGGGGTTACGTTCTGATTTGATGCAAGCCCTCATTACGACGCGCAGAGAGGAAGGCGACTTTCGTGATCTAAACGATGTGATCCAACGGCTGCCTCAGAAATTTCGCAAGGTGGAACCCTTACAAACCCTCGCTGCAGTGGGGGCATTTGATCAGTTTGGTTATAATCGGCGGGAATTGAGCGAAGCGATTCCAAAGTTTATCAGTGCTGCTGATTTATCGGGCTCCCTGTTAGCTTCAATTCCAGGCATGGAGGTTGAGATTCAACGCAAAGCGGATTGGCCTGCTTGGCAGAAAATTAACTACGAAAGTGAGTACTTAGGGACCTTTTTGTCTGGGCATCCGGTGGAACGGTATGACCAACTAAAACAGAGGCAGAACGCCTTACGTAGCAACCAATTAAGTGCGGGACAACAACACGTTAACCTCGTGCTATTAGTGAATCACATCAAGAGCATTCGGACTAAAAAAGGCCAACTAATGGCCTTTGTGACGGCCTCTGATCAATTTGGGGAGGTGGATTTAACCCTCTTTCCGAACGTTTATCAAGCGGCACAGGAGTGGCTGCAACCAAACCAAGTAGTCCTGGTTACGGGTAATGTCGAAGAACGTCGGGGCTTACAGGTGGTGGTGGACCAACTCCAACCAGCTGCAAACGTTGTGCACCAGCAAACTACCGGTTCAAAACGGCTCTTTTTACAAATTCTCCCGACCCAAGAGCAACCCACGCAATTGCAACACTTACAGGCACTGTTGCAGGCACATCCCGGATCGGTCCCCGTGATTTTATACTGGGCGAGTTCTAAGCAACGGCAACTGTTGCCAAAGGCATGGCAAGTCAATCCCAGTTCGGACGTTATGGACCAACTACAGGCGTTGTTAGGGACGAAGAACGTGGTCTTAAAATGATTTTTAGTTGAATACAGACAGCGCACGTGAAAAGTGATACAATGAGAACGAAATTCAATAAAGGCAAGTTAAACTGGAGACAGTTTGCTTACAAAAAAGGAGAGCTTTTACTTATGAAGAGAACAAAAATCGTAAGTACACTTGGACCAGCTTCAAACGACGTTGATACGATTACAACGTTGTTGAATAGTGGTGCAAATGTTTTTCGTTTCAACTTTTCCCATGGAGACCATGAAGAACACCTATCACGGATGAACATGGTGAAAGAAGCTGAAAAGAGAACTGGAAAGATTGCTGGGATTCTCTTGGATACCAAGGGAGCCGAAATTCGGACGACGAAACAAGCCGATGGCAAGATTGAATTCAAGACAGGTGATCAATTCCGGATTTCTATGGATGATAGCCTCGAAGGTACGAAAGACAAGATTGCCGTAACTTATCCAGGACTTTACGATGATGTTAAAGTTGGTGGTCAAGTTCTCTTTGATGATGGTTTGGTCGGAACGAAGATCCTGGAAAAGGATGACCAAAACCGTGAACTAGTAGTGGAAGTTACGAACAACGGGGTTTTAGGTTCCCGCAAAGGGGTTAATGCTCCCGGAGTTTCCATCAACTTACCAGGAATTACCGAAAAGGATTCGGATGACATTCGCTTCGGTTGTGACCAAGGCATTAACTACATTGCCGCTTCATTTGTACGGAAACCCCAAGATATCATGGATATTCGGGCTTTGTTGGAAGAAAAAAACATGCAAGACGTCCAAATCTTTCCTAAGATTGAATCCCAAGAAGGAATTGACAACTTCCCAGAAATTTTGAAGGTTTCTGATGGATTGATGATTGCCCGGGGTGACATGGGAGTTGAAATTCCCCCCGAAAATGTTCCCGCAGTACAAAAACGGTTGATTAAGATGTGTAATGAGGCTGGTAAGCCAGTGATTACTGCAACCCAAATGCTGGACTCAATGCAGGACGAACCACGCCCAACGCGGGCCGAAGTTTCTGACGTAGCTAACGCCGTTTACGATGGTACGGATGCCACGATGCTGTCTGGTGAAAGTGCCAACGGTGACTACCCAGTCGCTTCCGTTTCAATGATGGCTCGGATTGACGAAGTTTCAGATGGACTATTTAATGAATTTGGAACTCCGCGTCCGGTCTTTCAAGATGGCGATGTAACTGAAGCACTCGGTGAATCAGTCGCTCGGATTGCAAAGGACATGGGAATTCACACGATTGTTGTTGCTACTGGTTCCGGTTACACAGCGCGGATGATTTCTAAGTATCACCCAGATGCTAACATCTTAGCTTTAACCTTTGACGATCGGGTTCGGCGTGGCTTAACGGTTAACTGGGCCGTTAACCCGGTCTTGGTTGAAAAGCCAGAATCCGCAGAAGCAATGGTGAACTTAGCTGTTTCTAAGGCAGTTGAAACTGGCTTAGCCCAAGAAGGCGAAGAAATCATCGTTACTACCGGGGTTCCATTAGGTGACGAAGGAACAACGAACACGGTGCGCGTTCAATTAATCGGAACCAAGCTTGCTCAAGGGCAAGGAATTGGGGATGACACCGTAATTGGTAAGGCGGTGGTTGCTGACAACGCCCAAGCTGCTGATGCGAACTCTGTTGAAGGTAGCGTACTGGTAGTTAAAGACACCAATAAGGATTACCTGCCAGCAATGAAGAAGGCAAGTGCCATTGTGGTTGAAACCGGTGGCTTAACTTCTTACGCAGCGGTCATTGGAATTTCGTTAGATGTTCCAGTAATTGTTGCTGCTCACAATGCTACGTCCACGATTACCGATGGTGAATTGGTAACGGTTGATGCTCGGCGTGGAGTGGTTTACCAAGGTAACCAAGTTAAAAATGATTAATTAAATTTTATTTAAGAAAAAGGTCGCTGAATTTTTTCGGTGGCCTTTTTCTTTGGTATAATTAAGAAAATTAACTGATCTTACTGAACGGACGCATAAATTGGAGAACAACATGAATAAGCAACTGGGAACTGTCATTACGACCAAGGTAACTGACGAAAATGCGACGGAATATTTTGTCCAAAGCGAGGGGCTAACCTATTCCTTGGCGAAATCAGAAATTAACAAGCCACTAAAACTGGGAAGCACCTTTCGCGGGTTTGCCTATGAAAATGAACAGCATCACCTGCGGATTACCCGGCAAAGTCCTGCGATTGGGTTTGATCAGTATGGCTGGGGAACCGTGGTAAGCAAAAAATTTGGTCTGGGCGTGTTTATTGACCTAGGGCTCCCCGACAAGGACTTAGCCGTCTCGATGGATGATTTACCCGCCATGCGTTCCCTCTGGCCGGACGTCGGGGATCAGTTATTAGTAGCCTTACGGCGGGACAGTAAGGGGCGATTGTGGGGCGAATTGGCCGATGAAGAAGTCTTTAAAGCAATTTCACAGCCAGCAACTAATCCAAAGTTAAAAAATCGGACCATCAAGGCCCGGGTAATCAACCCGAAAAAAATGGGGACCCAGGTGTTAACCGACCAGTATCAGTTGGGGTTCATTGACCGTTCTGAAGTGGAGCAAGAACCCCGGTTAGGTGAATTAATCACCGCTCGAATCATTGGAATTCGCCCCAATAAAACCGTCTACTTATCGATGCGGCCCCGAGCTTACGAGGCCATTTCCGATGATGCTGAAATGATTTATCGGACGCTTGCAATGCGGGCGGATCATTTTTTACCGTACAACGATCATAGTGATCCAGAAGCCATTCAAACGTACTTCGGAATCAGCAAGAGTCAGTTCAAGCGGGCGCTGGGGAACTTATTTAAACGCCACCAAATCAACATTACCGCTACTGGAATTCAACTCGTGGAGGACCAGCGTGAATGAGCAACTGGAAAATTATTTACATTATCTCGTGGTCGAACGGGGGCTCTCGGATAACTCGATTAAGAGTTACCGCCAGGATTTAACCCAATTTGCTACGTATTTGGCTGACCAGCAGGTGACTAGCTGGGCGGCAGTGGATCAGTTTACGGTGTTAAGTTATTTAGAACAGGAAAAGCAGGGGGGGAAGGCTCGGAATTCGGTGATTCACAGTGTTTCCTCCCTGCGGAAGTTTTTCCAATATTTGATGCGCTTACAGGTCATTACGGTTGATCCAATGCAAAAAATTGCCACCCCCAAACGAGGCACCCATCTGCCGTCCGTTTTGACCGAACAAGAAACGGATCGCTTATTGGCAGTTCCACTAGTTAATCGCAAACTCGGAAAGCGAGATCGGGCCATCCTCGAGGTGTTGTATGCAACTGGACTCCGGGTTTCTGAGCTGGTTAACTTGAGGTTGCAGGATTTGCATTTGGAAATGAATTTAATCCAAACGTTAGGGAAAGGGGATAAGGAGCGCATTGTGCCGATTGATGCTGTCGCCATTCACTGGCTAACCACATATTTAGAAACCGTCCGGCCCGAGCTGTTAAAACAAAAGCGGAGCCCCTATGTGTTTTTAAACGCCCATGGGGGACAATTGAGTCGGCAAAGTGTGTGGAAATTATTAAAGCAGGCGGCGGCGCAGGCGGGAATTCAGAAAAACATCACGCCGCATACGTTGCGACATACGTTTGCCACCCGGTTGTTAGAGCACGGGGCCGACTTGCGTACGGTTCAAGAGTTGCTGGGCCATGCTGATCTATCCACCACCCAAATTTATACCCACGTTTCGCATGAGCATTTGACGAGTGAATACCAAAAATACCATCCACGTGCGTAATTAGAGGAGGTCGCAATGCTATATAAATATCGCCCAGAACATGAAAAAGTGATTCTAGGCATTTTAACGTTAACCCGGCGGACCGAACAGGTGCACTACCTTCCAGAGGAGCTTGCATGGTACGCAGACAGCAAGAAGCGAGCTCTTTACCTGTGGAAGGATCAGTTTGATAACTGGGCGGGGGTGATTGGAGTGGAGGTTACTCACCACTGTTTGTTGGTACGAAAGATTATTCTAACCCCGGATGCGGAGACTTATTTCAACGTTTTTCGGATCTTAGATAACATTCGTGAGTTATATCCGAATCAGCCGGTGATTGGAACCCTCCAAAACCAGGAAGTAATTACCCGGTGGGAGCGCACGACAAATGAGTAAGGACACTTTAAAACTGCATTTGACAGATTTTGATGGCCCGCTTGAGCTGTTACTACATTTGATCAAAGAAGCTCAAATGGATATTTATGACATTAACATTAAAGACATCACCAACCAGTACTTTCAATATCTGCAACAAATGAAGCAGATGCAGTTAGAAATTGCCGGTTCGTTTTTTGTCATGGCGGCCAATCTGATGCGAATTAAATCGCAATGGTTGCTAGCAGAAGAGATTGATGATGGCGAACCAGAGGAAGATCCGCGAGAGGATCTGGTCAACCAGTTGTTAGAATACCGACGCTATCAAAAGGCCGCGCACACGCTTCACCAGCGTGAACAACACCGGCACCGCATTTATTCAGTTCCAGCGGTCCAGAGTACCAATGACGTTGAAATTCAACCGAACGAATTTGAAGTGGCCAGCTTAGTGGGAACTTGGCAGCGAATTTGGCACCGGCACCGCCGAACGGCCGTGGGTCCGGTCAATCAAATTGAAGAGTGGCAGTTTAGGATTTCTACCCAGGCCGCTCAGATTGTGACCCGGCTTAACCAGACGAGCAACCGGCGGCTAGCCTTTTCCGAGTTATATGCGCCCACGGCGGGGTTAGAAGAAGTGGTGACCGACTTTTTGGCGTTGTTAACGTTGGTTAAACGGCAGTTAGTGCGGGTCACGCAACCGGTGGGGCGCAATGAAATTATGATTGAAGGTGACAACGCACGCGATGAGCATTAGAGGAAAATTAGAGGCCCTGATTTATGCCGCTGGTGGGGCGGGAATTAAAATTAGTAAATTAGCCGAACTAACGGGACTTTCGATGGCGGTCGTGCGCGAAAACGTGGTGCAACTCGCACAGACCATGGCAACCGATGACCATGGCGTCATGCTTTACCAAACTGGAGAATTAGTCTGGTTAGGAACGAAACCAGACTACGCTGATGTGGTGCAACAATTGACCGATCAACCGGAATCGTTATTGACCCCCGCTATGCTAGAAACCCTCACAATCGTTGCTTACCAGCAACCCATTACCCGGGTGCAGGTGGATGAAATTCGGGGGGTCAATAGCGTGGTCTCGTTACGTAATTTACAGAGTTTAGGGTTGATTATCGTTAGTGGGCAAGCCGATGAACCCGGACAACCTAATTTATATCAAACCACCGATTTATTTTTACAGGCGTTTGGGTTGCAAACCCTGCAGCAATTGCCTTCGCTACCGGAGAGTGAACCGACTCCTGAGGCGGGGATGTACCAGAAAGATACCGATAAAGGAGATCAGGAATGAGTGAACGATTACAAAAAGTAATGGCCCATGCGGGAGTGGCTTCTCGACGCGCCAGCGAACAACTAATTCAAACGGGCCACGTGCGGGTGAACGGTCAGGTCGTAACCACCCTCGGGCAAAAAGTTGAACCAACTGACCGCATTGAGGTTGACCATAAGCCGATTCATCAGGAAGCGTTAGTCTACTTTTTGCTGAATAAGCCCCGGGGAGTGATTACGTCGGCTGCTGATGAAAAACACCGCAAAACCGTGTTAGATTACTTTAACCATCAAGTTTCAGAACGGATTTATCCGGTTGGTCGACTAGATTACGATACAACCGGAGCATTATTACTTACAAACGACGGGGAACTGGATTATCGCTTAACGCATCCGAAACATGAAATTCCCAAAACGTACGTTGCCAAGGTGACTGGGATCCCGGATGCGACTGATTTTGACCGCTTACGATCCGGAGTCAAACTTGATGCCAGCCACCAAAGTGCGCCGGCTGAAGTCCGCTTGGTTAAGAAAGCGGGTGCAACGGGGCAAAATGCTGTGATTGAGGTTACCATTCATGAGGGCCGGAACCATGAGGTCAAAAACATGTTTCAAGCCATTGGTCATCCTGTTGAAAAACTGAAACGGATTGCCTTTGCAGAACTGAAGTTAGCTGATTTGGAGCCGGGTCAGTGGCGGCCCCTGAATAAACGGGAGCTACGGAACTTATTTGAACTTACTGAAGGAGGAAGTCGGAATGAAAACTAATAATCAAGAATTAAAGCGAATGGTAGCAATTGCCATGCTCAGTGCGATTGCCTACTTATTAATGTTTGTTTCGTTTCCAATTTTGCCCTACGTGCCCTTTTTAAAGTTAGACTTTGCCGACGTGCCCATTTTACTGGGACTGCTGTTATTAGGACCGGTCGGGGCCGTAGAAATTACCCTGCTCAAGCTGTTTTTATACTGGATGACCATGGGTTTTTCTGTCATTGAACTGGTGGGGTTAATGGGTTCCTTAGTGGCGTCCTTGCTCCTCATTGTTAGTTTTACTTGGTTAAAGAGCTGGCTCTTTTCGGGTAAGTACAAGACGGTGGCAGCCATTGCCATTAGTGCCGTGGTACTCGCGCTGGGAATGGGATTGTTAAACTACTTTATCCTGATGCCAGTTTATCTGCATGTGGCTGGCTTTCAGCTGTCTATTTCACTGCCCAAGTTGATTTTAATTGGGGTCATTCCGTTCAATCTGATTAAGGGAGTCCTCGATGGAACCCTCCTCGTATTAATTTATGGACGTTTTCGTCATTGGATTGCGCACCGCTAATGCTGACAATTGAGCAAGCACTGGCCCTGGTGCTGTTAGCTAAAAAGCAACCCCGGCGCCCCCGGTCGTTAACTAATTTAGTCCGGGGTAAACGGACCGTTGCGACCCTCTACTGGGGCTTTCGCTATCAGTGGCTGGGGATGCTAGGGATTGGGCGCTATCTCGCAATCCAAGAGTTACCCTTTGCTAGTTTGCGGCACCAGCAACTGGTGGCCGTTGATCACGAACAGGACTACCTAACGACAGCTGGGTTAAACCAACAACAAGCGCTTTTCCAGCACCTTCCTTTGCAGTGGCAAGCAGAATTTCAAACCACTGATTTACAGCGGCTCAAGAGCCGGTTATTATTATTAACCCAGGTAATTTCTGAATTTGATCATCATGAAAACCATTATTTTGCGGTGCGGACCCCAATGCGGGAACGGGTCTGGGTTAAGAATTATTTTTTTCAATTAGTTCACACAAAACGATTGGCGCAGTTTCAGGCCGATTTAACGGCTTTTTTAGCTACGTTACCAACGCCAGCAGCCCAAGTCGTGAGCCATGAACTAGTTGGCTATCACAATAACGGGTGGACGCGGGAGCAAATTGCCCAAGCACTCCGGTTAAATCCACTGGCAGTCGCTTTTATTGAGCTAGCTGCATTGGCTCAACTGGTTCGTTGGAATCGAAACCAGCCGGCCGGGACCCTGGCGCCACTTAGTCAAGGACTGCAAAAGGATTTGATTACGAAAAAGGCACGCCAGACGTTACAGCTTTATCAAACCTGGCACGATGTAAAGCGGGTCGCAGCGCAACAACACATTAAGTCGTCAACCGTAGACGAGCATTTATTAGAAACCGCCATCTATGTGCCCCTTGCCCAGTTTCCGTATTCTGACTTTGTGAGTCCCAAAGAAGTGCAGCGGTTGGTTAAGCAGGATGGAAATAACGTGGATGACTGGCAGTTTCAGTCCGAGCAAGCGGGCGGATTATCCTTTTTTCAATTTCGGTTAATTCAGATTTGGTTAACGAAGTTAGCCCGAAAGGAAGCAGGTCATGGATCAGCTAACGCAACTGTTACAGAATAAATTTGGGTTTTCCCGCTTTCGTCCCGGTCAGCGAGAGACGCTCGAACGGTTACAGCACCGGCAATCGGTACTGGCCGTTTTGCCAACGGGAGCGGGCAAAACCTTGATTTACCAGTTGTACGGCGCATTGCTTGACCGCCCCGTGATTATTGTTTCGCCCTTATTATCGCTCATGACCGATCAAGTAGAGCGGATGCAGTATGGGGGTGAAAAACGGGTGGTAGCCCTTAATTCCCAGCAAAGTTGGGCAGAACGGCAACAAACGCTCGCGGACCTTTCGCAGTACCGGTTTATCTTCATTTCTCCTGAAATGTTGGCCAATCAAACGGTGCTTCGCGCACTCCAGCAGTTAGACATTGGCCTCTTTGTGATTGATGAAGCTCACTGTATTTCTCAGTGGGCGGTTGATTTTCGCCCCGATTATTTAGACCTTGGCAAATACTGGCGGGCGTTAGGAACGCCACAGCTCTTGTTATTGACCGCGACGGCGTCACAACGAGTTCAGGATGATATCATCAAGAAATTACAGGCCCCAGCTGTGCAAAAGCTGGTCTGGAACGTTGACCGGTCAAACATTTTTCTAGCGGAACAAACGCTGGCAACGGAAACCGCTAAGCAGGATTATCTGGTGAAATTCGTGCAACAGATTACCGGGCCGGGGATTATTTATTTTTCCAGCAAAAAGGTTGCCAATCAAATGACCGCAAAACTCCAGGCAGAAACGGATCTGCGGGTGGCGGCCTATCACGCCGATTTAGATACCGCGGCGCGCTTCACGATTCAACACCAGTTTATGGATGACGAGCTCCAACTAATTTGTGCCACTTCTGCGTTTGGAATGGGGATTGATAAAGCTAACATCCGGTTTGTAGTTCATTACCACTTACCCCAGGATTTAGAAAGTTACATGCAAGAAATTGGACGAGCTGGTCGGGATGAACACCAGAGCCTTGCTTTACTCCTCTACGTTCCCGGTGACGAACAGTTAAGCTTAACGCTCGTGCAACGGAGCATTCCAACGGAACATGAGTTGGAATTGTTTGAACAGCATCAATCCGCTACTTTGAATGACCAGGTTCGGCGGTTGTTGCAGTATTATCAGGATCACAACGTTGACCGGACGACGCTGTTACAGGTCTTTCAAGCGGAACGAAAGCGCAAGGAACAGGCCATTTTACTGGTGGTGCGGTATGCACTGACCACCGAGTGTCGGCGCACGGCATTGCTCAGTCGTTTTTCTAGTACCAAAACCGCTGACATAACCTGGTGTTGTGATAATGAGCAACCGGACTGGACGGTTGACCAGTTAGGATTAGCGCCCACAGCACCCGTGGCCGTTAAATTTCGGGATTGGCGGCAAATTATCGCGGAATTATTTTAAGGCTTAAATAACATGATATAATTAAGACATTCAAGAAAGGGAGGCATTTTAATTGGATAAGCAAGAAAAACCGCAAGAACCATGGGATCAATCTTTTGATGGGAAACCAAGTCAAACGAGTACGAACCAAAAAGCCATGCCCGCTTCGTCACGGATGGCGCGCCGTAAAAAGCAGGGGAACATTAAGGTGATTGTGACTATTTTGGCTTCTGTAGTTGTGTTAATCGCGTTGTTTGCGTTAGCCTTTGGGATGTCAAAGCAGGGCGATTTGAATAGCTCCGCTAAGCCAGCTACCGAAAAGCAAACGAAACCGGCTAAGCACAAGCAAGCAGCTAAAAAGCAATCCAAACCGGCGAAAAAATCAGCTACCAAGCAAACTGATTCCACTGCTGATCAGGCCGACCAAACTGGGGACCCGACCTCAAGTAATGCTAATGCTGCTGAGGCTGATAATCAGACTGCTCAAAACAATCAACCAGCGGCAGCAACTACCGCGAATAGTTCTGAACCAGCTAATTCAGCAACGACCACAACGAGTCAGCAGTCGCAAGCAAACAACCAGGCAGCGCCTAAAGACTACGTTGTTGTTCAGCAGCATGAAGGAATTTACCGGGTAGCTAAAAATGCCGGAATTAGCATGCAAGAACTGGAACGGTTGAATGGGTTGACCTCCCAAAGTGTGATTGTTCCCGGTCAAAAATTACGAATCAGATAAGGATTGATGAGGAATGCAGCCACAAGGATTACAAGTTGCCATTGATGGTCCAGCCTCGGCTGGAAAAAGTACCGTTGCTAAAATTGTTGCACGTAAGTTTGCGTACGTGTATGTCGATACCGGAGCAATGTATCGGACGGTGACCCTGCGGGCCTTACAGGCGCACGTGGATTTGACGAATGAGGCTGAAGTACTGGCGGTTTTGCAGCAAACCAAGATCACCTTTACCCCAGGAGATCCGGTGCAACACGTATTTGCGAATCAGGACGAGGTGACGGAAGAAATCCGGTCTGAAACGGTTACTAACCATGTTTCGACGGTTTCTGCTTTACCAGCCATTCGAGCCGCATTAGTGAAGCGACAGCAAGAACTCGCCAAAGCGGGGGGAATTGTAATGGATGGCCGAGACATCGGCACGACCGTTTTACCACACGCAGCCGTCAAAGTTTTTCTAGTTGCCAGTGTCAAAGAACGCGCCGAACGGCGGTATTTAGAAAATCAGGCCAAGGGGATTACTACTAGTTTAAAAACGTTGCAGCAAGAAATTGCGGAACGAGACTACAAAGATTCTCACCGGGCCGTATCGCCCTTACGAAAAGCCCCCGACGCCACTGAGATTGATACAACCGCGCTGTCAATTGCTGAAGTGGTGGAGCGAATTGCCGACTTGATCCGGCAAAAACAAGACCGCACTCAAAAATAAGTGTGGTTCGTGATGTTTTGCTGGTATTCTCTCATCAATTAAGATAGAATGATGATAGAGTAGTTTCAAGGAGGAAATGTTTGATGAGTGAAAATGAAAACAAACAGTTGTTAGATGCGCTTGATAATATCAAGCAGGTAAACGTTGGAGACGTCGTTGATGGTGAAATTTTAGCCGTTGATAACGATCAACAACTAATGGTTGGAATCGAAGGAGCCGGAGTGGAAGGAGTTATTCCTCGTCGCGAAGTTTCTGGTGATCCTGATGAAAACATTGCCAACAACTACAAGGTTGGCGATCAAGTCAAAGTAGTTGTGGTTTCTAAAATTGGTGATGACAAGGAAAACGGTAGTTACTTGTTGTCGATCCGCCGGTTAGAAGCTTTGAAGGTTTGGGATGAAATCAAAGACAAAGCTGAAAAAGACGAAACCATCACGGTTAAGGTTACTCGGCCCGTTAAGGGTGGGTTAGTTGTTAACGCTGATGGAGTTCGTGGCTTTATCCCAGCTTCCATGATTACGGATCACTTCGTTAGTGATTTGAATCAATACAAGGGTCAAGAGTTAGAAGTTAAGATCATCGAAGTGGTTCCGGAAGAAAACCGTTTAATTCTTTCTCACCGGGCAATCGCTGAAAAAGACCGGGCTGCTGCTCGTGAAAAGATTATGAGTTCCATTAAACCGGGTGACGTGATTGAAGGAACAGTAGCGCGCTTAACGAACTTCGGGGCCTTTATTGACCTTGGTGGGATGGACGGTTTAGTACACATCTCTGAAATCTCCTACGACCACGTTAGCAAGGCCGCTGATGTCTTAGAAGTCGGCGAAAAGGTTAAAGTTAAGGTCTTATCAGTTGATCCAGAACGTGACCGGATTTCGCTTTCCATCAAACAATTACAACCTGGTCCTTGGGATGATATCGAAGAAAAAGCTGCCGTTGGCAGTGTCTTAGACGGAAAAGTTAAACGGTTAGTTGACTTTGGTGCCTTTGTTGAGGTCTTTCCTGGCGTGGAAGGACTAGTCCACATTTCCCAAATTTCACACAAACACATTGATAAACCAAGTGACGTGTTGAAGTCTGGCGATGACATTAAGGTGAAGGTGCTTTCCATCGATCCAGAAGAACACCGGTTAGCATTATCAATGAAGGCTTTAGAAGAAGCTCCTGCTGAAGAAGCAAAGCAAGCTCCAAAGCGGAATGTTGATGATAACTCAACTGCAAATGCTCCTGAAGAAGAAAGTGGTTTTACTTTAGGTGATATTTTAGGTGAAGACATTAATTCGCAAGACTAATTAACTAAAAAAATCCTTCATTTGTTAGAATGGAGGATTTTTTTAGTTTCAAGGAGGAATGAACATGGCAGATCCAACGGTAGCAATTGTCGGGCGCCCGAACGTAGGGAAATCGACGATTTTTAATCGCATTGCTGGGGAACGAATTTCAATCGTAGAGGACACGCCGGGGGTCACCCGTGACCGGATTTATGCCCACGGGGAGTGGCTGGGTCATAACTTTAACTTAATTGATACAGGTGGAATTGAAGTTTCCGACCAGCCGTTTATCCAACAAATTACGGCTCAAGCGGAGGTCGCAATTGATGAAGCAGACGTGATTATTTTTATGGTTAACGGTCGCCAGGGGATTACCGATGCTGACGAACGGGTGGCACAACTTCTGTACAAGGCCGACAAACCGGTGGTGGTAGCGGTCAATAAAATTGATAACTTTGAAAGTCGGGCCGACGTGTATGATTTTTATGCACTGGGATTTGGCGATCCCTATCCCATTTCTGGAGCACACGGCCTCGGCCTCGGCGATTTGCTTGATGAAGTCATCAAAAACTTTCCTGAAGTTCCAGATCCAGCTCCTGACGACAGTATTCGCTTTAGTTTAATTGGACGGCCTAACGTCGGTAAATCATCCCTAGTGAACGCGATTTTAGGCGATCAGCGGGTGATTGTCTCAGAGGTGGCCGGAACGACTAGGGACGCGATTGACACCAAATTTGTACACGATGGGCAGGAATTTACGATCGTTGACACCGCGGGAATTCGAAAACGGGGCAAGGTCTACGAAAAGACGGAAAAATACAGTGTGATGCGAGCAATGAAGGCCATTGACGATAGTAACGTGGTGCTGGTTGTATTAAACGCTGAAGAAGGCATCCGGGAGCAGGATAAGCGCGTGGCGGGTTATGCCCATGAGGCCGGCAAGGGAATTATTATCGTGGTGAACAAGTGGGACACCTTAAAGAAGGATAATTACACGCAACAACAGTTTGAGGCCCAGATTCGCATGGAATTTAAGTATTTGGACTATGCTCCGATTATCTTTGTTTCGGCTAAAACCAAGCAACGGTTACAGCAGTTACCAGCTTTGATTGAACGCGTTAATGATAACCACGAAAAACGGATTAGTTCGTCAACTCTAAACGAAGTTATTTTGGACGCCGTGGCAATGACCCCCACGCCCACGATCAAGACCCGGAAGCTCCGGATCTACTACGCGACCCAGGTGGCGGTTGCTCCGCCCACGATCGTTATTTTTGTGAACGACCCGGAACTTCTCCATTTTTCGTATAAGCGGTACTTAGAAAACCAGATTCGGAAGAATTTTGACTTCACCGGAACGCCAATTCACATTATTGCCCGTAGTCGGAAATAAGGGTTGATTTTACTAAAACTCTTAAGAATGTATTAAAATGGCGTTGCAATCGGCGTTTCCGTGTGCTATCTTTAAATACGAGATGATGCTTGTTTTGTATCATCTGGCGTTCTGATTTGGATGAGAGCGCTTAGAAGTCGATGTTTGAATTCAAACATCTTTTCAGGAGGTGAATCACTCATGGCCAACAAAGCAGAATTAGTAGACGATGTTGCGCAAGCAGCTGGGTTAACTAAAAAGGATGCTACGGCAGCAATGGACGCTGTTTTTGATGCAATCCAAGCACAACTTGCAAAAGGTGAACGTGTTCAATTAATCGGTTTTGGTAGTTTTGAAGTTCGTGAACGTGCTGCACGTAAAGGACGGAACCCACAAACTGGTAAGGAAATTGAAATCCCTGCAAGTAAAGTACCTGCCTTTAAACCTGGTAAAGCTTTAAAGGATGCTGTTAAATAATTAGTTATTTAACGGGAGTCGGTTCGCATGTGCGAACTGGCTTTTTTTGTTGGAAAAGAGAGGTTGACGATGCGTTATTCAGAACAAGCACTAACTGCCTTACAAAATAACGATTTAGATAGTTATCAAAAAAATTTAAGCCTGGCGAAGGAGCACGATGATAGTGAACTATTGTTTTCATTAGCAGAAGAGCTTTATGCGCTCGGCTTTGCCGATGATGCGCTACAGCTTTACCGTCAGTTGTTAGCACAATATCCAGCTGAAGATCAACTTCGAACTTATATTGCTGATATTCTCATCACTCAGGATGAAACCGACGCGGCTCTAGATTATCTTCACCAGATTCAGCCAGACTCCGAGTTTTATTTAAATTCCCTGTTAGGCCAGGCTGATTTATACCAAACCCAGGGCCTAACGGTGGTTAGCGAGCAGAAGTTAAAGGAAGCCCTGCAACTTGCTCCGGATGAACCAGTGGTTAAATTCGCCCTGGCAGAACTGTATTTCTCAGAAGGGAAATACGCCGAGGCGATTCCCTTGTACCTAGCTTTGATTAAGGAGGGGGACCTCAACCTCTCCAACGTTAATTTAGTGGAACGAATTGGGGTGGCCTATGCCAACGTGGGTAATTTTGAAAACGCGATTGGCTACTTAGAACAAATTGAACCTGGTGCGATGTCTCCAGACGTCCAGTTTGAAACCGGGTTTACCTATTTCCAACTTGGGGACTTTAAAAAAGCGATCGAACAATTGGAACAATTACGGGCAGTTGATCCCCAGTATAGCTCGCTCTATTTGTACTTAGGCCAGGCACTAGCAGCAGAGCAACAGCCAGAAGCCGCCCTTCGAACTTACCAAGAAGGACTCGGCATTGACGAGTACAACGTTTCCTTATACCTGAACGCCGCCAGTCTAGCAGCGAAGCAGGGGCAACCAGCGCAGTCGCTGGAGTATCTGCAAAAGGCGCACCAAACTAATCCAGATCAATTAGCGGTCGTAACCCAGTTAGCAGCAGCTTACTTACAGTCCGATCAAAACCAGGCCGTAGTGGACTTATTGACACCTTACCAAACTGATCATGAAACGGATGCCCAGTTGGAGTGGGATTTAGCGCTCGCCAATTCGCGTTTAGATCATCTAGATGAGGCGCTTCACCAATACCAAGCTGCCTATCCGAGTTTTCAGGACGACCCTGACTTTTTGAAGGAATATATTCTTTGTTTACGAGCGGCGGGGCAGGTTCAAGCAACGCTACCGTTATTGCAACGCTACGTAAAATTAGCTCCGAACGATGATGAAATGATTTACATGTTAGAAGACCTCGAAGACCAATTTTAAGTTCAGAAACTCATCACAGTGGTGGTGGGTTTCTTTGTTTAATTGTTCGATTTAGCCCAGTAAGGTAAAATTTGTTGGTATAATTGAACCAAAGATGAGAAAGAGGGAGCAACTGGTGCGCATTGAAAACCTACCGGCGGCCTTTGTGGACGCCCAACGAGTATTACAAGTAATCGAACAACATGGCTATGAAGCGTACTTTGTGGGGGGCAGCGTCCGGGATACGTTGTTACACCTGCCCATTCACGACGTAGATTTAGCCACCTCGGCTTATCCGGCCGAAGTAAAGCAACTCTTTGCTTGCACCATTGATACCGGAATTGAGCACGGCACTGTAACGGTTCGCTATCATCGCCATAGTTTTGAAATTACCACGTTTCGAACGGAATCAGGGTATCAGGATTATCGCCGGCCTGATCAGGTCACATTTGTGCGCTCCTTACAGGCCGATTTAATGCGGCGTGACTTTACGGTCAACGCCCTTGCGATGCGGGAAAATGGAGAAGTGATTGACCTGTTTCACGGCCTTTCCGACCTTCAAGCTCACATTATTCGTGCCGTTGGGGATCCAGACCACCGGTTTCGGGAAGATGCACTGCGGATGATGCGAGCGGTCCGGTTTGGAAGTCAGTTAGATTTTACGATTGAGCCGGTTACCCTAGCGGCCATTCAAACCAACCGGGCGCTACTAGCCAAAATTGCAATCGAACGAATTCACGTGGAATTTGTCAAAATGTTACTGGGTCTAGCTCCATTACGGGGTCTACAGCAGATGTTGACGACCCACTTGTTAGACTATCTACCCGTGTTAAACCAATTTGGTAAGCAACTCACGGAGGTCGTTAATCGTCCGCTGGCGCAGCAACTGGCAAATGAAACGCAAGTTTGGAGTTGGCTAGCGGTTAACTTGGGATGGGAAGCCCCCCAAATTCAAAGTGCCTTACACGCCTGGAAGAGTTCCAAGCAACTGACGCTGGCGGTGACGAAGGTGACCGCTGCCGTTCACGCGCTCTTAGAGCAGCACTTAACCAACTGGCAGTTGTACCAAACAGGCGCTGTTAGGTTAACGGATGCGGCGCAAGTAGCCGTTGCACTCGGTCATCCGGATCAAACCACCGCATTACAACAGCGTTATCAAGAACTTCCCATTCACAGTAAGCACGACCTGGCCATTAATGGAAACCAGTTAATTCAATCCGGAATTAAGCCCGGTCCGGCGTTAGGGCACCTGTTAAATTCGTTAGAACATCAAGTGGTGGCTGGGACGATTGCAAACGAGACAAAGCAGTTGTTGGCGGCTGCTAACCAACAAAGTGAGGCAAAAAAAGCATGGTAGAAACGTTACGAGCCGAACATTTAACCAAAACGTACGGAGAGAAAACCCTCTTTCAGGACTTGAATTTTATCATCAATGAGCATGATCGAATTGGGTTAATTGGAACTAATGGGAGTGGGAAATCCTCACTCTTAAATGCGATTGCGCAGGTTGATCATGACGTAACGGGCGAGATTGTTACTTCCAAAACCTATACAATTGGGTATTTAAAACAGCAGCCGGACTTGCCGGGTGATAAAACGGTGTTAGAAGCGGTTTTTTCCGGCAATCAACCGATTTTCCGGGTGATTCGGCGCTATGAAGACACCCTGGCGGCTTATTCCGCCCATCCCGAATCTGCCGATGCCGAACGGGCTTACCTTGCCGCGGAAGCAAAGATGAATGAACTGGATGCGTGGACGGCAGAGAGCCAGGTCAAGACGATTTTAACCCAACTTAAAATCACTGATTTACACCAAACGATTCAGACGATGTCCGGAGGAATGCAGAAGCGCGTGGGCCTAGCCCAAGTTTTAATTCAATCGCCGAACTTGTTGTTATTAGATGAACCAACGAATCATTTGGATTTTGAATCGATTGCCTGGCTAGAGCAGTATTTGAGCCGGTATCACGGTTCTTTAATCGTGGTTACTCATGATCGGTACTTCTTAGATCAGGTAACTAACCACATTTGGGAACTTTCGTTGGGGAAATTACACAAGTACGACGGTAATTACCAAACTTACGTGGCGCAGAAAGCCGAACGGGTTGATCAAGAATTAGCAGCAGGGCATAAACAGCAACAACTGTACAAGCAGGAATTGCAGTGGATGAAAGCGGGTGCCAAAGCTCGCTCGACCAAGCAAAACGCACGGATTGAACGCTTTCAAGCCCTGAAGCAGGAAGTTGACCAGGGAACACCAGTGGAAAGCGACGTTAACATTAGCATGGGCCAACAGCGTCTGGGGAAAAAAGTGATTGAAATGAAGGACGTTAATCTCACCGTCGCTGATCATCCGATTTTACGGGACTTTAATTTGATTGTCCAAAACGGTCAACGACTCGGAATCAGCGGGGAAAACGGGACTGGAAAATCCAGTTTTTTGAATGCGATTGCGAAGACGTTACCGCTTGATTCCGGTATGATTGAACTGGGAGCGACGGTAAAATTAGGCTACTATACCCAGCAAATGGAACCAATTCCGGATGATCAGCGAGTGATCAATTACCTCACGAATGTAGGGCAAAAAGTGATTGATAAGGACGGCAATCAAATCAGTGTCACTAACTTGCTAGAACAGTTTCTATTTCCCAAAGCTACTCACGGTACCTTGATTCGGAAGCTTTCGGGGGGCGAAAAACGCCGCCTCTACCTCTTAAAACTCCTAATGGAACAACCAAACGTCCTGTTACTAGATGAACCCACGAACAACTTGGACATTGGGACGCTCACCGTTTTAGAAAATTACATTGAAAACTTCAACGGCACAACGATTACAGTGTCTCACGATCGGTACTTTTTGGATAAGGTTGCCGATCAATTGTTGATGTTTAAAGGCAACGCCCAGATTGACCGGTACACGGGGTCTTTAAGTAGCTACTTAGCAAAACAACAGGAAGCCAAGGGCACTTCTAATCCAGCTGAGCCAACGGCAGAAAAATCCCCGAATGCGTCGAAGCATCCCGCGGAAAAAACGAAGTTAACCTACGCGGAAAAATTGGAGTGGGGTCAGTTGGACCCAAAACTAGCTGACAATGAGGCTGCAATCAGCGCCGTGCAAGACCAAATGCAGGCGCATGCAGCTGATTACAATAAATTGGCCGAACTACAACGACAGTTAGACGATTTGAATGCCGAGGGGGACCAACTGGTCGCCCGCTGGGAATATCTAAGTCAGTACGTTGATGAAGACTAGGCATGGAGGAATGGCATGTTAGAAGAGCAATATTTGAAGTTAGCGCGGTTTGTGCTCGAAAACGGACAACCGAAGGGTGATCGCACGGGAACCGGGACGTTAAGTACCTTTGGGTATCAAATGCGCTTTAACCTAGCGGAAGGGTTTCCCTTGCTGACCACCAAGAGCGTTCCCTTTCGGCTAATCAAAAGCGAGTTGTTGTGGTTTTTGCGCGGTGATACAAACATTCGGTATTTACTGCAGCATAATAATCACATCTGGGACGAATGGGCCTTTAAAAACTGGGTTGAATCCGCGGAATACCAGGGACCGGACATGACCGACTTTGGCTTACGGTCACAAACTGATCCGGAGTTTAAAGCAGCGTATCTGCAGCAAAAAGAGTGGTTTTGTCAACAAATCTTAGCAGATGCGGACTTTGCAGCGCGGTACGGCGACCTGGGCTTGGTCTACGGGAGTCAATGGCGTAGTTGGCAAACTACCAATGGCCAAACCGTTGATCAAATCCAAAAGGTGATTGACCAAATTAAAACCAATCCGAACTCGCGGCGGTTAATTGTATCGGCTTGGAATCCGGGGGACGTTGATGAGGTGGCTTTACCACCGTGCCACACGCTGTTTCAATTTTATGTCAACGACGGCAAACTGAGTTGTCAGTTGTACCAACGCAGTGGAGACATCTTTTTGGGAGTTCCGTTTAACATCGCGAGCTACGCCTTACTGACGAGTTTGATTGCGAAGGAATGTGGCTTAGTTCCAGGTGAATTTATTCATACCTTGGGAGACGCCCATATTTACCAAAACCACATTGAACAGGTCAAGACCCAGTTAGCGCGAACCCCATATCCAGCGCCCACCCTGTGGTTGAATCCGGCTAAAAATAGTATTTTTGACTATGACATTGATGATATTCAAATTAAACATTACCAGCACCACCCACGGATTAAAGGGGCGGTGGCCGTTTAGGAGGCAAGTCGCATGTTAGCATTTATTTGGGCGGAGGCCCAAAACCAAATAATTGGCAACCAGGGAACGTTACCGTGGCATCTGCCAGATGACATGCACTTTTTTAAGGAGCAGACGACAGGCCATCCCATTTTAGCGGGAAGTAAAACCTATGCCAGTTTTGGGCGACCGTTACCACACCGGCAAAATCTGGTGTTAACCCACCAACCAGCCACTAATTTCCCGGCAGAAGTACAAGTTTTTCACACCCCTGCCAGCTTTTTGCAATATGCAAAAAGGCATGATGATGAGCTGATTTTTGTGGTTGGGGGCAGTCAAATTTTTCGGTTATTGCTCCCTGAAGTGACTTGGTTGTATCGAACAGTTATTGCCGCAGACGTCGCTGGGGATACTAAGATGCCTCCAATTGACTACCACCAGTTCACGTTGGTTAAGGAACGACCTGGAGCCACGCCGGCCGAATATCCGCACCACTTTGAAATTTGGCAGCGAAAAGAGGATGAAGATGCGAAAAAGTTTTTATGAGTATTTGATGACAGAACGGAATCCAGCCAGTCATACGACGCTTGCTGAGTTTGCAAATAATGCTTTCTTTGACCAAAGTTTTCCAAAGCACACCGATAATTTTGATGAAATTTCAAAGTACCTAGAGGAAAATGCGGGGTATTTGCCAACCTTAACGATTTTTGATGATGCCTGGCAGCAGTATTTAGCTTACCTAGATTAAGGAGTCGGTCATGCAAAGTAACATTCAATGGTTTCCAGGACACATGGCCAAGGCCATTCGCCAGTTTGAAGCGAACATTAAACTAGTTGATGTGGTGTTTGAGTTGGTCGACGCCCGGATTCCGTTTACCTCCATTAACCCAGAAGTTAGTCGAATTAGTCAGGGGGAACCCCGCCTAATGATCTTAACCAAGGCAGATTTAGCTGACCCGAAGCTAACTCAACAGTGGTTACGTTTCTTTCGGACGCAGGGTCTGGTCGCGCTGGCAGTTGATGCCAAATTGACCGGCGTGCAGAAAAAAATTGAAAACGCCGCGCGGACCCTCCTGACGACTAAATTAGCGGCACAAAGTGAGCGTGGCATGGAACGACAAACCATCAAAGCGATTTGCGTGGGCGTTCCAAACGTCGGGAAATCAACGCTTCTCAATCAATTAGTTCAGAGACGATCTGCCCCAGTTGGGAATCGACCGGGGGTGACGAAGGGGCAACAGTGGTTGACCGGAAACGGGCACCTGGAGTTGTTAGACACCCCAGGAATTTTATGGCCGAAGTTTCAGAACCAAACGGTGGCTGAAGAATTGGCTCTTACGGGCGCCATTCGGGATAGTGCCTACCATAGCGATGACGTAGCCCTGTTTGCACTCCAGTTTTTTCGGACGACCAATCCAACGGTCCTGCAGGAACGTTATCGCCTGCAAGCGAGCGCTTTAGAATTACCCGCTCCGGAATTATTGTTGCTGATTACGGCTAATTTAGGCATGCGGGATGATTACGAACGAGCATCGGACCGCATAATTACCGATGTTCGGAAGGGTAAATTAGGTCGGTTTACCTTAGATGAGCCCCAGGACGTTGTGACTGATGAACATTAAAGAACTAACCGCTCAATTGGCGCAGGTAACTAGTCTGACTGATCCGCTACTAACGGCCTACCAAACGGACCCGCGTAAGGGGGTACAACGCCTGTTACAACAAACAACCAAGCGTCTGGAACGGGACCGCCAGCGCTTTGAAGCTTTTGAACGGCGCTTGCAACAAGAACGTGCGCTCTGGCATCAGGGAATTGCACACGTAGCTGGAGTCGATGAAGTGGGACGGGGCCCGCTTGCCGGACCGGTGGTGGTGGGGGCGGTGATTTTACCGCCGACCTTTAATCTGCCAACCGTGAATGATTCCAAGCAGCTATCAGATCACGAGCGCCGGCGTCTCGTGCCCCTCATTAAACAAGCCGCGGTTGCATATAGTCTCGTGACCGTCAGTCCCACCATCATTGACCGAATTAACATCTATGAGGCGAGTCGATTGGGGATGAAACAGGCGGTTGAACGCTTAACCTGTCAGCCAGACCATCTGCTAGTTGATGCGATGGTAATTGAGACGGAGATCCCCCAGACTAAGTTAATTAAGGGAGATGCCAAATCGGCTAGTATTGCCGCGGCCAGCATCTTGGCCAAGGTCTATCGGGATGATTTAATGATTCAATATGACCAGCAATATCCAGAATATGGCTTTGCTCATAATGATGGGTATGGGACTAAGGAACATCTCCAAGCTTTACGCCAGTATGGAGCAACGCCCCTTCACCGGCAAAGTTTTGCGCCCGTCCGTGATTTAGGCCATTAATTTCGTATCTCTTAAAAAAGGGAGAATACGATGGATAAACGAGAATTTTTACTGCGGATCAAACTGTGTCCCGGGATTGGGCTTAAAGGTGAAAGTGTAATCTACACGTGGCTACAGCAAGAACCCCATTTTGAACGCTATTCTTTAGCTGGTTTATTACAAACACTGGCTGCTTTGTTGCGCGAGCACCGGTTGAAGGTGACGCCGTTCGTTCAAAACTTTTTAACGGCAGCATTAACCAAACAAGTGCAGCGGAATCAGGCGGGTGGTTGGATTACCATTTTAGACGCCGCCTATCCCCAGCAGTTACGAGAGATTTTTCTACCACCCCTGGTGCTTTTTTATGCGGGGAACCTTGATCTACTCCGACAAACCCCAGTATTAGGGATTGTCGGGTCCAGAAATTGTTCTGTCTATGCGATTAAGTCGTTAAAACGGACGGTAACGGCTCCGGTAGTGCAGCGCTATGTGATTGTTTCCGGACTAGCAACCGGGGTTGATACGTTAGGCCATCAGTTGGCCCTGGCTCATCGTGGCCGAACCATCGCAGTATTAGGCACGGGGCTAGATCATTTTTATCCAGCGCCCAACCGTGAGCTACAGCACACCCTGGCGCACACCCAGTTAGTGGTTACCGAGTATCCATTAGGCGTGGGACCGCGCCGGTACCAATTTGTTGAACGCAATCGCATTATTGCCGGACTTTGCCAGAAGTTACTGGTGGTCGAAGCCCGGCAGAAATCGGGTAGTTTGATTACAGCCAGCCTCGCCTTGCAGGCCAATCGGGATGTTCTGGCCATCCCCGGCAACATCAACAGTCAGCTTTCGTTATGAGCGAATGAATTGATTGCAGCGGGAGCCCAACCATGTCTTGATACACAGGATTTACTGGGACGGGTCGTTATTTAACTGAAGTAATTAAAAAATCGGATTTCTGCCGTAGGTGGTCGGAATCCGATTTTTATGTGCGTGATGACGTGGTTAGTCGTACGACTTCCAGCTGCCCGGTTTTAAAGTTTTTGATGTAGGGACGCAAAAAGTGGATGCGAATTTGGAAGTAGAGAACCCGGGTTGCGGTGACTTGAAGGCGATCTAATTGTTTTGGTGTAATGAATTAGGCGCACATCTGCAACCAAATCTTGCAACGAAATTAGAAAAGACGTGTATAATAAAAGGTAGTATGGACTAATAGATAAAGGAGCAGTGAGTATGTTTAACTTTCTTAGTAGCGTTAACTCATTAGAGTTCTTCGCAGTTGCCAACGTCATTTTATGGATTATTACCGCCCTCTTGTGGGGGATCGATCGGTTAATGAAAAAACCAGCCTATAAAATTGCTTGGGCCGATTGTGGTCAGATTGTTTGTTTTATTGACGCTGTGATTTTAGTTTTCAGTATCTTATTCTATGGAATCGTGGTAACCCTTGGGATGTACATTCCAGATGTAATGTTACTATTGATTTTCATCTTCGTGCTGGTCGCCGCCTTCCTTGGAGGCGTGATTTGGAAATTTTTGGATAAATAAGCCCAGTCGGGTTTAGACTTTGGTTACAGTGAGGCTCTTCCACTACTGGAAGAGCCTTTTTAGTGGGTTTAATTTGACACCTAGAAAAAATTGCAATATGCTTTGTTAGAAATTCATCGCGCTGTACCTGCGATGATTACGTACATAATATATGTAGAAAAGTGACGAGGGATAGAATTTAATGGCCACCAAAACAACAACGAAAAAGCAACCAACTAAGCGCAAACGTAGTACACCAAAAAAGAAGTTAGTGATTGTCGAATCACCAGCCAAGGCGAAAACGATTGGGAAGTATCTCGGGCGGACCTATAACGTAATTGCCAGCAAGGGTCATATTCGTGATTTACCGAAAAGTCGAATGGGAATTGAGATTGAAAATGAATTTACCCCGGAATACATTTCGATTCGAGGCAAGGGCGAGACAATCAAAAGCCTCAAGTCCGAAGCGAAAAAAGCAAAGGAAGTTTTTCTGGCTTCTGACCCGGACCGGGAAGGAGAAGCGATTGCCTGGCACGTTGCTCACATTCTAAATTTAGATGTGAATGACTATAACCGGGTGACCTTTAACGAAATTACTAAAGAAACGGTCAAGGATGCTTTTAAGCACCCGCGGACCATTGATATGAACCTCATTAACGCCCAACAAGCCCGGCGAATCATCGACCGGTTGGTGGGTTATTCAATCTCACCAATTTTGTGGAAAAAAGTGAAGAAGGGTTTGAGTGCCGGTCGAGTTCAATCAGTGGCACTCTGGATTATCATTCAGCGCGAACGCGCCATCCAAAAATTCCAACCAGAAGAATACTGGACGATTGATTCGGTCTTTAAGAAGGGGCGTTCTAAGTTTAAGGCTAGTTTTTACGGATTAGACGGCAAGAAAACGAACTTAAAGGATAACGCAGCTGTCCAGTCCGTTGTAAAGCGACTGGATCCAAAGGCTGATTTTACCATTGCGGACGTTAAAAAGCGGGAAAAGAAACGGCAACCTCCACGGCCGTTTACGACGAGTACGCTGCAACAAGATGCAAATAAAAAACTCCGGTTTCGAACGGGGCGTACGATGATGGCTGCCCAGCAACTTTATGAAGGGATTAACATTGGTAAGGAAGGAAGCCAGGGGTTAATTACCTACATGCGAACCGATTCAACGCGAATTTCTTCTGGAGCTAAGCACGAAGCCGCAGCCTTTTTGCATGAACATTATGGCGCGAAATATGCTGCAAATCACCCGCAAAAGGGAAAATTACCTGAAGGAGCACAGGATGCCCATGAGGCGGTTCGACCGACTTCGGTCTTACGGACGCCGCAGAGCATTGAAAAGTATTTAACTAAAGATCAGTATAAGTTATATAATCTGATTTGGTGTCGCTTTGTAGCGAGTCAGATGACGCCGGCCGTTGTGGATACCCAAACGGTCACGATTGACCAAAATGGGGTTAGTTATCGGGCAAACGGCTCGAAGCTGAAGTTTGAAGGGTACTTAAAGGTTTACGCCGCGGGGAAGGAAAAGGATAACATCCTCCCAAGCTTAGAAACTGGTGATGCGGTTCAGATGGTTAGCAACCAACCGGATCAACACTTCACGCAACCACCCGCACGGTACACTGAAGCAGCGCTCATTAAAACGTTGGAAGAAAACGGAGTGGGCCGTCCATCTACGTACGCTCCAACGTTGATGACGATTCAAAAGCGGTACTACGTGAAGCTTGAAGCCCGTCGATTCGTGCCAACGGAACTGGGTGAGATTGTCAATAAACTGATTGAAGAGTACTTCCCAGACATCGTGAACGTTGACTTTACAGCGGACATTGAAGGGCAACTGGATGAGATTGAAGAAGCCAAACGGAAATGGGTAGCGGTCGTAAATGATTTCTACCAACCATTTTCTAAAGAGGTGACCCATGCCGAAAAAGAAATGGAAGCCGTTCAGATTAAAGAACCCTTAGCGGGCTTTAACTGTGATATTTGTGGCGCTCCGATGGTCGAAAAGATGGGTAAATACGGGAAGTTCTTTGCTTGCTCCCGGTTCCCGGACTGTCGCAATACGCAAACAATCGTTAAAGAGATTGGGGTTACCTGTCCGAAGTGTCACAAGGGCCAAGTGATTGAACGAAAAACCAAGAAAAAACGGACGTTTTATGGTTGTTCCCGCTATCCAGAGTGTGACTTTGTCTCCTGGGACAAGCCAATTGGTCGTGATTGTCCGAAATGTCACCACTTCTTGGTTAACAAGAAGGTGCGCGCGGGCTGGCAGGTGCTCTGTCCGCAGGGTGATTACGAAGAAACTATCATTAAGTAACCAAAAGACCGTTCGCAAGCGAACGGTCTTTTTCGAAAATGAGGAGAATGACGATGGCAACGAAACAAACCGATCAACAATTGCTAACCCTATTTGAACGGTATTTAGTAAATGAACGACAGTATTCACCGTTAACGGTCCGTGCCTACCACGATGATTTATTGCAATTTCAGCACTTTTTACAGGCAACGGGGCCGCAAGTGACGCTGACCAAGGTCGAACCGTTTGACGTGGAGGTCTTTTTAAGTGAACTCCATGACCATGGGGACGCTACGAATACGATTGCTCGCAAGGTTTCGGCCCTGAGTTCGTTTTATAATTTTCTCGTCAACAACCAACTTGCCAGTGAAAATCCGTTTCGGTACGTGCAAATCAAGCATCAGTACCAACATTTACCACGCTTTTTTTACGATCGGGAACTGGAACAGCTATTTAAAACGGCCCAAGCTAATCCGAAGCCGGAACTAGCTGAACGGGACCTCGTGATTTTGGAAGTGCTGTATGGAACCGGAATTCGGGTGAGTGAGTGTGCTAATTTACAGTTACAGCAACTGGACTTAGAAAATCAGATGATGCTAGTTCACGGAAAGGGCGACAAGGATCGGTACCTCCCGTTTGGCCGGTACGCACATGACGCCATTAGTACGTATCTGGACCAGGGGCGCCGCACGTTAATGGAAAAGCATCACCAGCACCATGAAACCCTGTTAGTGGACTACCAGGGGCGGCCGTTAACGGCGCGGGGAATTGAATATGCACTGACCCAAATCATGCAAAGAAGTGGCCTAAATAGTAGCATTCACCCCCACATGTTGCGCCATTCTTTTGCAACCCAACTTTTAAATAACGGGGCAGATTTACGGACGGTCCAGGAATTGCTCGGCCACAGTAACCTGGCAACCACCCAAATTTATACCCACGTAACGAAGGAAAAGCTCCTGCAGAATTACCAGCAGTTTTTTAAGCGCGATTAATTCATGAAAGATAATCCTTTTTAATTCGCCCCAGTTATTATAAAATTGAACTAACTATCTCCAAAATGGGAACGACTTGGTCACAAGTGAACCAATTAATGACACGGGAGCGATAATCATGACTGTTGTATTACAAAATGACCAATTGACGATCAAGATTAATGAGCTCGGTGCCGAGCTCGTGTCGGTTACTCGCGCTGGACATGAATACATGTGGAACGCCGATCCGAAGCACTGGAAGCGCCACGCTCCCATTTTATTTCCAATCGTTGGGAAGTTAAACCAGGACCAGTACCGCTATCAAGGACAAACTCACCATATGCCCCAGCATGGTTTTGCCCGCGACCAACCCTTTCAAGTGGTTAGTCAGGTTCCAGACCAAGCGGTTTTCTTGCTGGAAGCAAATGATGAAACGTTACAAATGTACCCGTTTAACTTCTCCTTGTTTGTGAGTTACACCTTACGACACGAGCGAGTTGAAGTGCAGCTGACGGTAATGAATACAAGTGCAGCTGACGAGCAACTGCGCTTTGCAATTGGCGCTCATCCGGGCTTTCAAGTTCCATTAACCACTGCTAAGCAGCCCGCAACTTTAACCGTTACTCCGGCGGAACCATATCGCGAAATTCAATTAGGGACAGACGGATTAACCACGGCGGAACACGAAACCACGGAATTTGAAAAGCCGGTGGCGGTGACTCATGCCCTGTTTCAGGGAGACGCTAAAATCATTGACGTTCGACTAAACCCTAAAACGGAGCTAACGCTCCAAGCCGCGGATCAAACATGGGGGGTATCCGTGACCGGGGAATTAAACGATTATTTTGGGATTTGGTCGACATATCCCACTGTTTCTAACTTTGTTTGTTTAGAACCGTGGTGGGGGATTGCCGATTCTGAAACGGTCACCGGGGACTTAGAAACCAAGCCCGGGATGCGGACGTTAGCCGCGGGGGCAAAAAAAACGTTTGAATACCAACTGAAATTTTTCTAACTAAAAAAGGACCTTTGTAATCACGTTCGTTGTCTAAAAGCAACGTTGATTAGAAAAGTCCTTTTTAGTCTGTAATTAATGCGGATGGTGGGTACTCCGATATTTGCGGTACCAGTAGTAAAGCCCAAAGGGGAGAATGTTTTCGGTTCCATTCCAAATTTTTTTGATATTATTGCGATGCCGGTATAAAGTAAAGATGGTCAACACACCCGCAACGACTTGCAGTGCGATATCGTTCGTCGTAAAGGAAACCAAGAAGATGATGATAAAGCCTAGGATACTGCCCAGGCTCATCATGCTGGTGATAAAGACACAGGTGAAGGCGGTGGCAGCGGCCAAGAGAAAGAAACTGAAGTTGTAGGCCATCAACATTCCCGCACTGGTGGCAACCGCTTTGCCTCCCCGAAAGTGATCGAAAATGGAAAAGGTATGACCAAGGACGGCCATAATTCCAAAGATGAGTGGGTACCAGGAGTGGATGCCTAGTTGCATTGGTAACCAGGTGGCAAGCCAGCCCTTGCCAATGTCTAAAAGCATGACAATTGTGCCGGCCACTGGACCTAAGACGCGTAAGGTATTCGTGGCCCCGATATTTTTGGAGCCATGCCGTCGAATGTCAACGTGAAAAAAGAGTTTTCCAATCCAAATGCCGTTGGGAATGGACCCAAGCAGATAGGCAAATATTAAAAGAAGTACAATCTTAACCATTTTTCCTCCTACTTTGTAAAAACTAACATTCGTTATTTTAGCATTTATTTTCAAAATAAAACAGGTCGGCAGCGCTTCTGCTAAAGCACCTAGTTGCAATTGGTATTAAATCGGTTATGATTAATATGGAAAAAAGGAGTAATTGACGATGACGAATAAGAAGGACAACCAAACTTATGATGCGGATTCCATCCAAGTTTTACATGGATTGGAAGCCGTCCGCAAGCGCCCGGGGATGTACATCGGCTCCACTGATAGTCGGGGTCTTCATCACTTGGTTTATGAAATTGTTGACAACGCGGTTGATGAGGCCATTGCCGGTTACGGAGATGCGATTAATGTCACAATTAACGCGGATAATAGTATTACCGTACAAGACTATGGACGGGGAATGCCAGTTGACATGCATGCTTCTGGTAAACCAACTCCAGAAGTAATCTTAACGGTCCTACACGCCGGGGGGAAATTTGGTCAGGGTGGTTATAAAACCTCCGGTGGACTACACGGGGTGGGGTCTAGCGTTGTTAACGCCCTTTCAACCAGTTTGACGGTCCGCATTGTCCGTGATCACACGTTGTACCAGGAAGAGTTTGCAGATGGTGGTAATCCGGTCGGGACGCTAACCAAGCTGGGCAAAACCAAGGAACCCAACGGTACCACGATTACCTTTCAGCCTGATCCGACCATTTTTACGACGGTAGTCTATAACTTTGATACCTTAGCTACGCGCCTGCGAGAAGCAGCCTTTTTACTGAAAGGCGTGAAAATTACCCTAACCGATCAGCGGGATGGCCAGGAACGGCAAGAAATTTACCAATTTGACGAAGGCATTAAAGAGTTTGTGACGTATTTAAATGAAAGTAAGAGTACGCTTGGTCCGGTTATGGACTTTGATGCCAGCAAGGATGGCATCGAAGTAGAGGTCGCCGTTCAGTATAACGATGGGTATACGGAAACCATGATTTCCTTTGTTAATAACGTCCGCACGAACGATGGGGGAACCCATGAAGCTGGATTTCGGAGTGGTTGGACCAAGGCTATGAACGAATACGCGCGCAAGGTTTCGTTGTTAAAGGATAAGGATAAAAACCTAGACGGGAGCGACGTTCGGGAGGGACTAACCGCCGTCATTTCTCTCCGCGTTCCCGAAGCAGAACTGCAGTTTGAAGGCCAAACTAAGGGTAAATTAGGGACCCCGGCTGCCCGCTCAATCGTTGATAGTGTAATTGCGGAACAGTTACTGTACTTCCTAATGGAAAACGGCGATTTTGCCAATACGTTAATTCAAAAAGCACTCCGGGCCCGTAAAGCCCGTGAGGCTGCTAAAAAAGCCCGGGATGAAAGTCGCAAGGGGAAGAAAAAGAAGAAGAGTGAACGGCTTCTCTCAGGAAAGTTAACGCCGGCGCAGTCGAAAGATGCCAGTAAAAACGAACTCTTCCTGGTCGAAGGGGATTCCGCTGGGGGTTCAGCTAAACAAGGCCGCGATCGCAAACACCAGGCCATTCTCCCGTTACGGGGGAAGGTCTTAAATACCGAAAAAGCCAGTGTAACTGATATTTTGAAAAACGAAGAAATTAGTACGATTATGTATACTGTTGGTGCCGGAATGGGACCGGATTTTTCCCTCGCCGATGCCAACTACGATAAGATTATCATCATGACGGATGCCGATGATGATGGCGCCCACATTCAAATTCTCCTGCTCACGTTCTTCTATAAGTATATGCGGCCAATGATTGAAGCCGGTCGGGTTTACGTGGCCTTACCACCCCTGTATAAATTGCAGTCTGGCAAGGGGGAGCACCAAAAGGTAGAATACGCCTGGACAAATGAGGAGTTGGAACGGCAGCGACCGGATTTTCCCCAGGGAATGACGTTGCAACGGTTTAAAGGACTAGGGGAAATGAATGCTGACCAACTTTGGGAAACCACGATGGATCCTGAGCACCGCACCTTGATTCGGGTTGAGATTGACGATGCGGCGCTTGCCGAAAAACAGGTTTCGACGCTCATGGGAACCAAGGTGGAACCCCGGCGCAATTGGATTGAAAATAACGTACAGTTTACCCTTGAAGACGAGGGTAGTATCTTAGATAAGACGCTAGAGTAGGAGGAAAGCCAGTGGCAAAACACGCAGAAATTAAGAACCTGTCCTTAGCTGCCGTGATGGACGAACGCTTCAGCCGGTACTCCAAAGCCATCATCCAAGAACGAGCCCTGCCCGATGTTCGTGATGGGTTAAAGCCCGTGCAACGTCGGATTTTGTATTCGATGAATAAGGACGGGAATACATACGATAAGGGGTTTCGAAAGTCGGCCAAATCAGTTGGGAACGTCATGGGGAACTTTCATCCCCACGGGGATAGTTCGATCTACGATGCAATGGTCCGGATGAGTCAAGCTTGGAAACTCCGGGCCCCGTTGATTGACATGCATGGGAATAACGGATCAATGGACGGAGATCCACCGGCAGCCATGCGGTATACGGAGGCGCGGTTGAGTAAAATTGCGGGTGAAATGCTTCGCGATATCGATAAAGAGACCGTGGACTGGGTGTTGAACTTTGATGACACTGAATCAGAACCGACCGTCTTACCGGCCCGGATTCCAAACTTATTGGTAAACGGAGCAACCGGGATTTCCGCGGGATACGCAACGGAGATTCCCCCGCACAATTTAAGTGAAGTAATTGACGCTTTAATTTATTTGCAAGCTCATCCGACCGCGACCCTGGACCAACTGATGCAGTTTATCCAAGGACCAGATTTCCCAACCGGCGGAATTATTCAAGGCTTGGACGGAATTAAGCAGGCCTATGCAACGGGCCATGGTCGCATTGTCATCCGGTCACGGAGTACGGTCATTGAAATGCGTGGGGGTAAGCAGTTAGTCCAAATTACGGAGATTCCGTATGAGGTTAATAAGGCCCAACTGGTTAAACAAATTGATGAGATTCGCTTGAATAAAAAAATCGAGGGAATTGCTGAGGTGCGGGATGATTCGGACCGTTCCGGACTCCTAATTTCACTGGAATTAAAGCGGAACGCGGACCAGCGGGGGATCTTGAATTATTTGTATAAAAATACAGATTTACAGATTTCCTATAACTTTAACATGGTGGCCATTAAGGACATGCGGCCGGAACGGTTGTCGCTAAAGACGATTTTAACGACCTACTTGGCTTATCAGCGAGAAGTGTTGACTAACCGAACCCAGTTTGACCTGCAAAAGGCTCAAGCGCGCCAACACATTGTTTTAGGTTTAATTAAGGCCCTGTCGATTTTAGACCAGGTCATTAAAACGATTCGCGCCAGTGAGAACCGCAAGGCAGCGCGGGATAACTTAGTGGCAACTTATGCTTTTACAATCAAACAGGCGGATGCGATTGTCGCGTTACAACTTTACCGGTTGACGAATACCGACGTGACCAAGTTGAAATGCGAAAATGCTGATTTGGCAGCCAAAATTGCAGAATTTCAAACTATTCTGGCGAATCCGCAGGAATTGGATCGGGTGCTAAAGCAGGAGTTATTGGCAATTGCTCAGGAATATCAAACGCCACGCCGCTCGACAATCCAATCAGAAATTGAAAGTTTGAACATCAGCAAGCAGGTAACCGTTCCGGACGAACAGGTGATGGTCATGGTTTCCAAGGATGGCTACCTGAAGCGCACGAGTTTGCGTTCCTATAATGCCACGGAATTAACTGACAACGGTCTCAAAGAAGCAGATCATCCCGTCTTTATTCAACAGTTAAGCACGCGGGCTTCCATCTACATTTTTACCGACGGGGGAAACTGGATCTACCGCCCGGTTCATGAAATCATGGAGGCCAAGTGGAAAGATACTGGAGAACACATTTCTCAGTTAACGGGGTTAACTTCCACGGAAAAAGTAATTCAGGTCCAGGCTTTTAATTCATTAGAACAGCCCGGTCACTTTGTGATTGCAACCCGGGCGGGACACATTAAGCAGGTGGAAGTTAGGAAGTTACAGCCCAGTCGGACGTACCGGAGTCGGGCGATGACGTACGTTAACCTTAAGGATGAGCTGGACGAAGTTGTAAACGTAACCTACCGAAAAGCTGATGATTACCGACACGTCTTGATTATGACCGAACAGGGCCTTGGGGTGCGCTACGCCATTACGGAAGTAGCAGTTAACGGTCCCCGGACGGTGGGAGTCCAGGCGATTAAGCTCGCAGAGCTCGATCGGGTTATCAACATGCAACTAGTGGATGAAACTGATCAAGTGGCGATGGTGTTTCAAAACGGAAACTTCAAAAAAATGGCCGTTGCAGAAATTCCATTAACTGCTCGGTCCCGCAAGGGCATCAAAGTTTTACGGGATTTAAAGACGAAGCCCAACAAATTAGCTAGTTTCCTTCGGATCAATCCAGAAGAAACGGTCCTGCGGGTTTATACGAACACCCGTCAGGCAGAGGAGATTCTCTTGGCTGATTATCATAGTGCACCTCGGACTTCGAATGGTTCCAACCAGGTTAACGTTAAAACAACGGGAACACCCGTGCAGTTGGAACATCTGTTGTTGAATCCTCCGGCAGCAGAGTAACTTCAGCTTGAAACTACAAAATATGGTAAAGTAAAGGTATTAAATGAAGTAAAGGAGATTTTTTCATGACAAAGGAATTAGTTTTTGGTCACCAAAATCCAGATACAGATGCAATTGCAGCTGCAATTGCGTTGGCGTACCTCGAAAAACAAGATGGCTATGAAACAGAAGCTGTGGCACTTGGACCGGTGAACCCGGAAACCCAATTTGTCTTAGACTACTTTGGCGTTCAAGCTCCACGGGTGGTTAATCATGCCCAACCCGAAACTGATCAGGTAATGTTGGTTGACCACAATGAGCCCCAACAAAGTATTGCTGACATTGCCGAGTTAAAGGTCACGCACGTGGTTGATCATCACCGGATTAGTGGCTTTAATACCGCGCAACCCCTCTATTACCGGGCTGCTCCTTATGGTTGTTGTTCCACCATCATCACCCAAATGTACTCTGAAGAAGGGGTTACGATTCCAAAGGAAATTGCCGGCTTGATGATGTCAGCCATTATTTCGGATACCTTATTGTTAAAATCACCGACGACGACGGATGTTGATCGGGATGCCTTACAAGCTCTGGCAGAGATTGCCGACGTCGATAACTACGAAGACTACGGGATCCAAATGCTCAAAGCGGGAACAAACGTCGCAGCCAAATCAGCCCAGGAACTGATTGATAGCGACGCTAAATCCTTTGTTTTGGGTGGCAAGAATGTCCGGATTGACCAAATCAATGTGGTTGATCTAGCAGATGTCAATGCTCGCCTTACGGAAATCAAAACGGCGATGAAAACGGAAGCTGACGCAGAAAACTATGATTTGTTCTTAGTGTTAGTAACGAACGTGTTAACTAGCAATTCAGAATTAATCGGCGTAGGAGAACCTCAGGACGTGGTTGCAGCGGCGTTTGGCAATCAGTTTGATGAAAACGATGTTATGCAACTTCCGGGCGTAGTTTCGCGGAAGAAGCAAGTTGTCCCACCACTTACGGAACAATTACAACCAACTAAATAAACCTAAAAATTAGTCAGTCCCACTCATCAGGACTGACTAATTTTTAGTTGTGAGCAATATATTTGCATTTAAATTTCATATCATTAGAATAAAGAACAGTAATAAACAAGGAGGAATTTGTAATGAATAAAGATGAATTGAAACAGAAGTTAACCCCAGAAGAATATGCGGTTACCCAAGAAGCAGCTACAGAACCCGCCTTTACTGGTAAGTATGACCAGTTCTTCAAAAAAGGGATCTACGTGGACATCGTCAGTGGTGAACCATTGTTTAGTTCCGCAGATAAGTATGACTCTGGTTGTGGGTGGCCAGCCTTCACTAAGCCCATCAAAAAGGAAAACATCAAGAGTAAAACGGATACTTCCTTTGGGATGATTCGTGAAGAAGTTAAAAGTTCTGATGCTGGTTCACACCTCGGACACGTGTTCCCAGATGGGCCAGCGGACAAGGGGGGACTCCGGTACTGCATTAACTCAGCTTCCCTCAAGTTCATTCCTTATGACGAAATGGATGCTGCTGGATACGGAGAATACAAGCAACAAGTTGACGAAAATGGAGGTCCAAACGCATGAAAAAAGAAGATACGGCAATTTTTGCCGGTGGGTGTTTCTGGTGCATGGTACGTCCGTTTGAAGAAACTCCCGGGATTATTTCAGTAGTATCAGGATACACAGGCGGACACGTTCCGAACCCAACCTATGAACAGGTTTGCAGTCACACAACGGGACACACGGAAGCCGTTAAAATCACCTTTGATCCAAGTGTGATTTCATACAAAGAGCTGGTTGAGATTTACTGGCGGCAAACGGATCCTACCGATGCCATGGGCCAATTTCAAGATCGTGGTGACAGTTACCGGCCGGTGATTTTCGTGAATAGTCCGGAACAACGGAAGGTTGCGGAAGCTTCGAAAAAAGCATTGGAAGAGTCTGGCCAATTTGATGCTCCAATTGTGACTAAAATTGAACCAGCTCAACCATTTTATCCTGCCGAAGATTACCACCAGGATTTCTACAAAAAGAATCCACTGCGGGCTCAAATTGAAGAAATGGGTGGCCGAGAACAATTTATTAAAGAACACTGGTCTAAATAGTTAGGTTACAAAGGATTGCTCTAGGAGCAATCCTTTTTTGTTACTTTGGTTTTTAGATTTGAATCGTTGGTAACCAAGAACTATACTGAAAGCGGACTTAGAATTTAAAAATGAGGCGATGATAATGTTAAGTACCAAAGGGTTAAATTTAACGATGTTGAGCATTCCGTGTGTCAAAAGTCAGCAGTTGCATGATCCACAGTCCACAAAGTTGATTGCAAAGTTTGAAAATCCCACGCAATTTCAAGAAGATTGTGACGCCGGTTACGATCAATTTTTGAGTCGCAATGTAGTCGTAAGGCACCGGTACTTTAGCCATTTTTTGGAGCAAAAGCAGGATCTCTATGAGCAGCTTTTAATTCTGGGAGTCGGACTCGATACCAAACCCGACACGCTCCCATGCTTAAAAAATAAGGCGGTGTATGGCTGTGATCTAGCGGTTGCTGACATTCAAAACATTTATCAGGCAACGGGGGTCCACACCCAGACGAAGTTGGTGGCGTGTGATCTCGAAAACGGAATGGACCAGCAGTTTTTAACTAGGTTACAAGCGCAGGGATTCTCGCTCACGAAACCAACCCTAGTGCTGTGGGAAGGAGGGACCTTTTACCTGTCACCAGAGGCAGTGGTTCATGACCTCAGTTTTTTAAACCAGCAGCTTAACCTAGTTGGCTTATTAGTTGATTACATGAGTAGCGCGGTCTTTAATCCACCCCGTCACGAAAAAGCCCGTCGGCAACTAGACCTGGTTGCTAAAATCGGGTGTCCCTGGAAGTCATTTTTCACGCCGGTGGAGATTAAACAATTGGATCACAAGCTGGGATTCACCGAGATTAACGTGACCGCGCATGGTAAAATTGAGCAACGGGTCTTTGGCAAGGTTCAACTTGATGAAGACATCATGTACTTAAGTGCGGCCTTCAAATCCGTGGCTGGCACTAAATAATTAACATTAAGTTCAATCAAACGTCCCAAATCGATAAAAATCCGAATTAAAATCCCAAAAAGGGTTGCATTATTTTTAATCCATGCTATCATAAATAAAAATTATAAAAACAAAGCGTTAGTTAGGAAGTAGTAAGCTAAGTTGAACCACCTCAGTGAGATGTTGGTTGGTGCAAAACATCACGGAACCGCTTAGCTGAACGTCACCTAATTGCTGTATGCGATTACAAACCATACTGGGTGCTCCCATTATCGAGCCAACGATTCGAAGCTGGATTGGGAGAGATGTTGACGGGTTAGTCAGCATAATAAAGGTGGTACCGCGTACAAGGCGTCCTTTAGTCAAGTTAATTGACTAAGGGGCGCCTTTTTTGTTGGCGTAATGTAAAGTTTAGAAATTGGAGGAATGGTGATGCAGAAACAGTGGCGTAGATGGTTCTTAGTGGGAATGCTGGTGCTTGTCGGGGCTAGCATCTGGGTCCGCTCCGTGTACGCGGACGACTCGCTACAACGAGTGAAGGAGAAGGGAGGCTTCATCAATATTACTGCGTTACCCGCTGGGATCATTGCCGTGACCCTGAACAGTGCGGCCTACGTTAGTGAAATCATCCGGGGTGGAATTAATTCGGTGGCAAAGGGGCAAAGAGAGACCACCCGAAGTTTAGGACTAACGAAAGCCGAGGCCCTTCGCTTTGTTAGCTTACTCAGGCCTTTAAAAACAGTTGGCCAGCGCTTGGTAACGAATTTATCTCGGTCATCAAGGAAAGTTCAATCGTGTCAATTATCGGGGTTCCTGATCTAGTTTAGGAACTAAACGTGGTCCGGGCCGATACCTACCGGAAAGTGGCTCCGATTGTGGTCGTAATGGTGATTTACTTCATCCAGACCGTTACCCTCACACGGGTACTAAATTATTGGGAAAAGAAAATGAAGCATACTTAAATCAACCAGCAGGGAGGAACAAATGATGCAGAAACAGTGGCTTAAATGGAGCTTAGTCGTCGTCACCTTTTTTCTCGGAAGTACGTTCATCCAGAAAAATGTGCACGCCGATGACTCACTACAAAAGGTAAAACAGCAGGGCGTCTTAAAGGTGGCGGTGGCCCCAGATTATCCGCCGTTTGCGTTTCAGGTCAATGAACACGGTCGTTCCAAAGACGTGGGGATGGATATCGAAGTCGCCAAGCAAATTGCGAAAGATTTGCACGTTAAGCTCGAATTAAAAAACATGGACTTTTCGTCGGTCTTAGTGGCGGTTCAAACGGGAAAGGTTGACCTGGCCTTAGGAGGTATTAATCCAACGCCAGAGCGGGCGCAAAATGCCGACTTTTCCAAAATTTATTACTACGGGGGCCAGAGTTTCCTGATTAATAAGACGGACGAGCATAAACTTAAGCATCAACATAGTTTAGCCGGGCAAAAGGTGGGAACCCAAACTGGTTCCATGCAACAAACCCTCGCCAAAAAGGATTTAACTAAAAGTAAACTGGTCAGCATGGATAAGACCACGGACCTGGTGTTAGCCGTGAAGACCCATAAGGTTGATGCGGTTGGAGTAGAAAAGCCGGTGGCCCAAGCATACGTTGAAAATGATCCGGACTTAAAAATGATTCCCGCTAATTACAAATTGAATAAAAAGGAAACAGGCTTTGCGGTTGCCATGCCGAAGGGGGCAACCTCCTTACAGACAGCCGTGAACCAGTCGATGGATCGGATTCAACACCACCACTTGATGCCACAGTATTTAAAAACCTCGGCAAAGTACATGCAGGTTAACACCGCAAACACCTCGATGTGGCACTACTGGAAATACTTCTTTGATGGCTTAAAGTACACCCTCTTAATTTCCGTGTGTGCGGTCGCCGGAGGTATCATGCTTGGGGTCTTACTCGCACTCATGCGGTTGAGTAACCTTAAATGGTTAAGCTGGCCGGCGCTTAGTTACGTCGAAGTGGTACGGGGAACGCCCATGATGGTGCAAGTTCTACTGGTTTACTTTGGGTTAGGGATGCTCATCAACATTCCCGCTTTACCCGCCGGAATAATTGCTGTCACGCTGAATAGCGCTGCCTACGTTAGTGAAATCATTAGAGGAGGAATTAACTCGGTTGCTCTCGGGCAGAAAGAAGCTGCGAAGAGCCTTGGACTATCTAAATCAGATGCCCTGCGGTTCGTGGTGTTACCGCAAGCATTTAAAAACATTTGGCCGGCCCTTGGTAATGAATTTATTTCCGTCATTAAGGAAAGCTCGATTGTTTCCATCATTGGGGTTACCGATCTCGTTTATGAATTAAACGTAGTCCGGGCGGATACGTATCGGGGGGTTGCCCCAATCGTTGTGGTAATGGCGATTTACTTCTTAATTACCTTTACACTTACAAGACTCTTAAACCACTGGGAAGGGAAGATGAAGCATGACTAACGCATTAATTACAATTGACCATGTCCAAAAGCAATTTGGTAAAAATGAGGTCTTAAAGGACATTAACGGTACGGTACAAAAGGGAGAGGTGATTTGCATCATCGGTCCCTCTGGTTCAGGAAAAAGTACCTTGTTGCGGTGCATTAATCAACTGGAGCAACCAACGGCTGGCGCGGTGTGGTTTGCAGGTTCAGATTTAACCAAGGCCAATCAACAAGCACTGGCCAAGCTCGGCGAGTCAATTGGAATGGTCTTTCAAAATTTCAACCTGTTTCCCAATTTGACCGTGCTCGACAATTTAACCCTCGCTCCCATGCGGGTGAAGCATCTCAGTGCAGCAGATGCCAAGCAAGTTGGGATGAAGTATCTAACTAGAGTCGGGCTCGCCGAAAAGGCTAACGCTTATCCGGCTAGTTTATCCGGGGGGCAGCAACAACGGGTCGCAATTGCCCGGGCGTTATCCATGAATCCGGAAGTGATGCTGTTCGATGAACCGACGAGTGCGTTAGATCCAGAAATGGTTGGAGAAGTTTTGCAAGTGATGCAGGAATTAGCTGACGAAGACATGACGATGATTGTGGTAACCCATGAGATGGGCTTTGCCAAGCGCGTCGCCGATGAAGTCTGGTTTATGGATGGCGGTTATCTTTTGGAAAAGAACCCGCCCCAAGCATTGTTTGAACATCCGCAAGCGGAACGAACCCAAGCGTTTATTAATAAAATTATCGTAGACTAAGGAGGACTTAAAAATGACAAAACCAAAAGTAGTATTAGCATATTCTGGCGGATTAGATACCTCGGTGGCCATTGCCTGGTTGACTGACCAGGGCTATGACGTGGTTGCTACCTGTGTAAACGTGGGTGAGGAAAAAGATGCCACCGCTTTAAAGGCCAAGGCACTCCAAACCGGGGCCGTTTCCGCGTACGTTATTGATGCTAAGCAGGAGTTTGCCGACCGCTATTTAGCGGTTGCTTTACAGGGAAACACCCTATACGAAGGCGTTTATCCCCTAGTATCGGCCCTATCACGGCCCCTGATTGTGCAAAAATTGGTCGAAATTGCGCACCAAACTGGAGCCAGTGCGATTGCACACGGGTGCACCGGGAAGGGGAATGATCAGGTTCGGTTTGAGGTTGCCATTCACGCCCTAGCTCCGGAGCTGGAAGTGCTCAGTCCGGTGCGGGACTGGCACTGGTCTCGTGAAGAAGAAATTGCATACGCAAAGGACCACGGCATTGCGATTCCAATCGACCTGGATTCACCATACTCGATCGATGCCAACATCTGGGGCCGGGCCAACGAAGCGGGGGTGCTGGAGGATCCCTGGGTGAGTGCCCCTGCAGACGCCTTTGCGCTAACCAATTCAATTGCTGAAGCCCCGGACGAACCGACCGAGTTAGTAATCAGTTTTCAGCAGGGAAAACCAGTAGCCATTAATGGGGAAGCGCTCGCATTTGCTCCGTTAATCGAGCAGTTAAATCAGATTTCCGGAACGAATGGGGTTGGTCGGATTGACCACATTGAAAACCGGCTGGTGGGGATTAAGTCGCGTGAAATTTATGAAGCCCCGGCTGCAATGGTGTTAATTAAAGCTCACCAAGCCTTAGAAAATCTGACCTTGGAACGGGACTTAGCCCACTATAAGCTCACCGTTGAACAACAATTAAGCGAATTAATTTATAACGGATTATGGTTCTCTCCACTGATGCAGGCGCTTCGAGCCTTTTTGACCAGCAGTCAACAAGTTGTAACTGGTGAAGTACGGTTGAGCTTGTGGAAGGGGAATATCACAATTTTGGGGCGGCAATCACAATGGAGTTTGTACGATCAGGACCTCGCAACTTACACAGCTGCCGATTCCTTTGATCAAGAAGCAGCCAAGGGCTTTATTAAACTCTGGGGCTTACCAACCGAAGTTGCTGCCCAAGTAGCTCACCGGGAGGAACATCATGAGTAAAAAGTTATGGGGTGGTCGGTTTCAAGCAGAACTGGATCAACTCGGCTCCGACTTTGGAGCTTCCATTCATTTTGATCAACTGATGGCTGAAGAGGATCTCATCGGGTCGTTAGCGCACGTCAAGATGCTCGGGCACACGGGGATTTTAACTGCAGATGAAGTCCACGCCATTACGACGGGACTAGAAGCGCTACAAACGGATTTAGCCGCGGGCAAGCTCCAATTTTCAACCGCTAACGAAGACATTCATATGAACCTGGAAGCGTTATTAACTAAGAAAATTGGACCAGTCGCCGGCAAGCTCCACACGGCTCGATCCCGAAATGATCAAGTTGCAACGGACTTTCATTTATACGTAAAGCGCCGGTTACCCAAGGTTTTAGCGCAAATTCGACACTTCCAGGCTGTTTTAGTGAAGCTGGCGGAGGAAAACGTGACGACCGTCATGCCCGGTTATACCCACTTACAACATGCACAACCAATTTCGTTAGCCCAGTCATTTTTAGCGTACTTCAACATGCTACAAAGGGACTACGAACGGTTTGAATTTAACCAACAACACACGGATTTATTACCCTTGGGTGCCGCTGCTTTGGCAGGCACGACCTTTCCAATTGACCGAGAATTTACGGCGGACGAACTTGGCTTTCAGAAACTGTACACGAATTCTCTTGATGCTGTTTCAGACCGGGACTTTGCCCTCGAATTTTTAAGTAATAGTGCAATCTTAATGATGCACCTCTCCCGGTTAAGTGAAGAATTAAGTCTCTGGGTCAGCCAGGAATTTAAGTTTGTGGAATTAAGTGATTCATATACCACAGGAAGTTCCATCATGCCCCAAAAGAAAAACCCGGATATGGTCGAATTAATTCGGGGAAAAACGGGGCGAATTTATGGGCACCTCATGGGCCTGCTGACCACCATGAAGGGGTTACCGTTAGCCTATAATAAGGATCTCCAAGAAGATAAGGAAGGCGTCTTTGACACCGTTAAAACAATTTTGCCGACCCTGAAAATTTATACTGGAATGCTGCAGACCATGAAAATTAATCAAGCGCAAATGGAAGCCAGTACCAAAAATGATTATTCGAATGCAACGGAATTAGCTGATTACCTTGCCAATCAGGGGGTTCCGTTTCGAGAAGCACATGCAATTGTGGGGCAGCTCGTCTTTAAGGGCCTCCAGGAACACCGCAACTTACAGGACATGGATCTTACTGAATTGCAAGCCGCGTCGCCATTAATCACGGCGGATGTGTACCACGTTTTGCAACCAGAAGTTGCCATAGAACGGAGAAATTCGCTTGGAGGAACCGGGTTTAAAGCGATTAAAACTCAAATTAAGCAGGCCCAGGCGACGTTAGCGAACGAGGATTAGCGTAGATTAATGTGGAAAAACTTCTAACTGATTAATCAGTTAGAAGTTTTTTGTTGTTGAAACTGTCCAACCGCCGATATATTCCGAAAGGCTTCATTGAGGATGAAAGTGAGGGGGCTTTCTAAAATTGCTTAACTGGATTCTAGTGACGGTTAGAAAATGAACTCGCAAACCGGCTCCAACTTTAGACTGCTAGGAACCGGTTTATAAGTACGAATGCTTTGAACGGTCATTTTTAATTCCAGCGTTGACACAAAGACCAATTCTAACTTAACATGAAGTTTAGTTTTATCTTTAAATATATAATGAAATGGAGTTTAACCATGGCATTAGATGCACATAAAAAGGCCCTTGTTTGGAACACCCTAAATAAAACCAGGGGAAAAATTGAACCGGCAGAATATAAAAATTATGTATTCGGGATCATGTTTTATAAGTATTTATCCAGTAAAGCGCAAACTTGGTGGCAAACTCATTTTCATGACAGCGACGATCAGACTGAGCAACTGGCCCGCATGCAAACCGAGTTGGGCTACGTGATTCAACCCGGAGATTTATTTACAGATTGGCAGGATGCAATTAAACGACGAGAATTTACCCTAACCCAGCTCGCGGATGCTTTGGAAAGATTTGACCAACACATTGCTCCGCAAGCACAGACGGCGCTCGCGGGCATCTTTGCAGACATTGATTTAAATTCCAGCCGGCTTGGGAATAACCAACAAGCGCGCACCCAAACTACCATTAATATGATCGATTTAATGGGGCAGATTGAGTTGGACGAAGAATCGGACGTCTTAGGTGATTTGTATGAATATCTAATCGGGATGTTTTCCATTAATTCAGGAACTAAATCCGGTGAATTTTACACCCCCCACCAGGTTTCGGAAATTACGGCCCAAATTCTTACCGCTGGCAGAGAAGAATTAAGTAACTATAGCCTGTATGATCCTGCAATTGGATCGGGATCACTGTTGTTAACGACTGCTTCTCACATGAATAATGCGGAGAAAAAAAGTTCCATTAAATATTATGGTCAAGAATTAATTACCACTACATATAATTTGGCAAGAATGAACTTATTGATGCACGGTATTGCATATCAAAACATTGTCATACGGAATGCAGATACCTTAACTGATGATTGGCCAGATGGGATGGTTGACGGGATTGATTCCCCCCGGCTTTTTGATGCGGTCACCGCTAATCCACCGTATTCGTTACGATGGGATAATACCAATCGGGAACACGACCCCCGCTTCAAACAAGGCATTGCGCCTAAATCAAAGGCCGACTACGCCTTTTTATTGCATTGCCTGTATCATTTGAAACCAGACGGACGGATGGTAATTGTCTTGTCACACGGGGTTTTGTTTCGGGGTGGGGCCGAATACCAAATTCGCAAAAACCTTTTAAAAGATCATAACATCAGTGCGGTAATTGGGTTACCCAAAAAGATTTTTACCAACACCAGCATTCCAACGGTGATTTTAGTTTTAGAAAAGCAACGGCAAGCAGACGACGTGCTTTTCATTGATGCCTCTCAGGGATTTGAAAAGGTTAAGAACAACAATAAGCTCCGGCAACAAGACATCGAAAAAATTGTCAGCACCTATCTGAACCGGATGGATGTGGCTAAGTATGCCCACGTGGCCTCAATGGAAGAAATCATTAACAATGACTACAACTTAAACATCCCACGGTACGTCGATTCGTTGGAAGAGACCCCGCCAATTGATGTCAAACAACTATCCCGTGACATTCACCAGTTGGATGAAGAACAGCGGCAACTAACCAAGCGCATGAACCACCTTCTGGGAGAATTAGTTGGAACGGATGCAGAAGCTCAAGAAACGCTTGATTTATTGAAAGATGTATTTAAATAATGATAGAAAAGCAAGATAAACCTAGAATTCGGTTTAAGAATTTTACTGATGCATGGCAGGAACAAAAATTAGCCGACATGACCGTTAATTTGGATAGCAATCGCGTCCCGGTCACTAAAAATAAACGAATTGCTGGTTCAACTCCGTACTATGGGGCGAATGGAATCCAAGATTATGTCGCGGGTGCGACGCATACCGGCAACCTAATTTTAATTGCTGAGGATGGCGCAAACAGTGTGCGTGACTATCCCGTTAACACCATCACTGGCAAAGCCTGGGTGAACAATCATTCTCACGTTTTAACGGCTAAACCAGGCCTTTCCAATTATTTATTTCTCGGCAAACGCTTAAAAACCATTAACATTAATCCGTATCTAACTGGTTCTGATCGGCTAAAACTAACCAATCACGAACTAAACAAAATTATGCTAAAGGTACCTCAATTTGCCGAACAGGAGAAACTGGGGGACCTCTTTGAAACGCTTGATTCACTGATTGTTAATCGTCAACGTAAATACCAAAAGATTCAAACGTTGAAACGCCAATTATTGCAACGCCTGTTTCCCGAAACTCCAACGACGCCGTCGCTGCGTTTTACCGCTTTTTCGCATAACTGGGTAACGAAAAAATTAAGTGAAGTTGCCACAATTAAAAGTGGGGGAACGCCCCGGATAACCGAAGCACAATTTTGGAATGGTAAAATTGATTGGTTTACCCCAACGGAGGTCCAAAATCAGGGTTATCTCCACCATAGTTTAAAAACCATCACGCGGGCTGGCTTGGAGAATAGCCGGGCGGTTTTGCTTCCGAAGGACACGATTTTAATGACGTCGCGGGCTGGGATTGGGAAAATGGGAATTCTAAGTTATCCAGCGACCACAAATCAAGGATTTCAATCATTAATTCCCAGTAACCAGATTAATCCTTATTTTTTGTATTCAATGCACGATTACATTGCGAGAATGGCCAATAAACTTGCCTCTGGGATTACCTTTACAGAAATTTCAGCTCGAGAGACTGCCAACATTAAGCTGGTTATCCCTGAAACCACTGCAGAACAAGCTAAAATCGGGGACATGTTAGAGCAATACGACCAGTTTTTAAGTGAATTTGAAAGAGAATTAACTCAGCTTAAGCAGGTCCGCACTGCTTTTATGCAATTGTTATTTAGTTAATCTTTAACAGTCCAAGTTACCCCAATCACGGGAACTTGGATTTTTTTGTGGTAGAAACTTATTTGCAGACGGGACTAATTCGCTAGTAGGCCTAATTTAACCCTCGCTGAGCATCCTAGCAGCGGGGCGCAGAACCTGTACTAGCGGCGATGCAACCATCGGTTGCGAGCTTGTCAGTCAACGAGAGCACGAAAACCACTATTATTTGTCCGTGTCTTCGCTATACTGAGAACCGTTAGAAATTAATCATCGGGAGAAAGGAACGTGAGCATGCAAAATAATTCATTGGGAACACAGATCGTACGGTTACGGCAACGACAACAATTATCTCAAGTGCAGTTAGCGGAGCGGTTGTTTGTCTCACGCCAAGCAATTTCAAAGTGGGAAAAGGGAGCAGCGACTGGTGGGCAAGCCTGGGACTGTTAGTAGTGGTTAGTTTTGGAAGTGGACTACCGGCGTTATACTGGATCCAGCGCTTGTTAAGCAAAGACCTTGCGTAAATAATCGAGAAGCCCATTTTGATTAGTCCGGAATTATTTTAGATTAAAACAGGTAGCCAGTACTTTTTTTAAGTAGTGGTTATTTATTTTAAAGTTTTTGAAAAGCAACCAAAAAGTAGCCATGGTTAATAGACTAACCATGGCTACTGCTCTAATTAAAGCTCCTACAGTGATAAAACTACAATAAATGAATGCATAAGGGAAATGAATGCATAAGGGTACTACAGACGGGTAATTATTTAGTTATATACGTAATACTAGAGAAAAGGTAATAAACAAAACTGAAATTAGTTAACATAAAAAATGAAATAAGCTAAATCTGATTCAATCAGAGTTAGTCGTGAGCTGAATATTCACGAATTTCAGAAGCATGATTGAGATAAAATTGAATTACTAGCAATGATGTCCATAGCCAAAAAGTTACGGACCTCATGAAAGTAGCCATCGGACTATTTCAAGACATTAAAAATAGGCCGACGATTTGAAAGTTAATCGTAGCAACAAGCCAGCATGAATTTACAACTAAAAACAAAGGGCTATTGATTCAGTACAGAGCGCATAAAAGTGGTTTAACTAGGCCGACAAAATTAAGAATGGATGCCTGCGGTAATTAAAACGAAAAAAAGGGCCGTTTCACGTACTGGTGAAATGAATTCATTGCTTACAACTTAAAACAGCTGAGAGCGGCTTAAAATTAGTTGGATTGCTTATTTAAATGCTTACTTCGTATAATATATATTATGTAAACTAAAATAGCAATTAAGGCCCAGTGAGCTGGTTACGATACTATCCCCCAAACTAATTCCTAAAATGACCGAATAAAAAGGACGAATTTTAAATTCGTCCTCCAAACGGTTTAAAGTTTAGTAATGTCACGTTCCCAACCTAAAGCCAACGTTCCAGCCCCTAAGTGGGTGCCAATCACCGGACCAATCTCAGCCATTACAAAGTGCACCGTTGGAAATTTACGTTCCAGCTGCTCTAACCACTGCTGACTAGCTTGCGTGGCATTTGCATCAAAAACAAAGGCTTTTAACGGATAATTCAAAGTTGGTTGGCGTTCACTAAATAATTTTTCCACTCGTTTTAACGCCCGTTTCGTCGTCCGGGTTTTATCAAAAGCCACGATTTCGTCGGTCTGGTTGTCAAACGTTAAAATTGGCTTAATGTTTAATAAACCGCCAATAAATGAAGACGCGTTTGACAAACGACCACCTTTAACGAGATTTTGTAAGTCGTCGACTACGAATAATTCATCAATGGTAGCCCGTTGCTCCTTTAATCTAGCGACAATCTCATCGGGATCAGTGTCGGCAGCAGCCAGTTTGGCGGCGTAAATTGCTAAATCGCCCATTAGGCCCAATGTAATTTGGGAGTCAAAGGGAATAATTCGAAGGCGGGTGATTTGCTGCGCTAAGTTACAAATTTGGTTATAGAAGCCCGAAATGGTACCTGCTAGCGTGATGGTAATCACATTTTCATAACCAGCGTCCGCCAACCGATTGTATAGGTCAATTAGTTGACCGGTAGCTGGCTGCGACGTGGTTGGTAACTCAGCCATGGCGGCTAATTTCGGATAGAATTCCTGACTGGTAATCGTTACGTTTTCTAAGTATTCATCAGTTCCAAAAATAATTTCTAACGGAATAATCTGAATGTTATATTTTTGAATGTCTGTTTGAGACAAATAGCACGTACTATCCGTCACAATTGCGGTTTTCAATCTATGCACCCCGTTTATCTAATCTTTTCATACTAGTTTCTAATCGATTCAAGAGAATTTTGAGTAGCTGGGATTCGTCTGCGGTCCACTGCGCAAAAATTCGTTGTTGGAACTGGTCATAATCCTGATTAACTTGCGTTAAAGCTGTTTGCCCAGCGTCTGTGAGACTGTAAACCAGTTGACGCCGATCCTGACCGACTGCCCGCTTAGCCAGCATTTCCTTGGTTAGTAACCGTTTTAATTGGCGCGAAAGCGTTGATGTATCAAGCTTTAGGGCTTGCGCTAACTTTTCTTGAGTATCAACGGTCTGCTGAATGGCCATTAACAGTTGCCATTCAGAAATAGTTACATTATAAGCTTTTGTAATTACTTGTAAATTATGTTGGTGAAGCTTACTAACGTCACGTAATGCGCTTAAACTATTTTTCATCATCAGATCCTCCGCTAACCATTATAGCATTAATTGCCTGATACAAGATTGCGATTTTTCTTCCTGCTGTTTGCTGTTCGTTCCCTAAGTTATCAGTTATACTTAAAATAACGTTAAATTGCAAAGGAGACAAGTTATGTCATTTGATGGTTCCTTTACCCATGCCATGGTTAACGAATTACAAACTAAACTAACGGGCGGCCGGATTACTAAGATTAGTGAACCATACCCACATGAAATCATCATGACGGTCCGCGCCCAGCAACAGAATCAACAAGTTCTGTTCTCGGCCAATCCTACGTACGCGCGAATTCAAATCACGGAAGTTCCCTTTCAGAATCCGAAAGTTCCGAACAATTTTACCATGACGTTACGCAAACACTTACAAGGTAGTTTCATCAAGGAGATTCATCAGGTTGATAATGACCGAGTGGTCCACCTGCACATCAATACGCGTAATGAAATTGGTGACTTGGAAGAATTAGTGGTCGTTGTCGAAATTATGGCCCGCCACAGTAACATCATTTTGGTGGAAGCTCACGATCGTAACATCATTGATGCCATCAAGCGCGTCGGTCCCGATAAAAATCGATATCGGACCCTGCTCCCTGGTTCTAAATACGTAAATCCACCCCACCAGGACCTGCTCAATCCGTTTCAACTTCACGATTTTAGCATCATTGAACAATTAGAGCATGATTTTCCGAACGTGGAAAGTCTAGCAACAGAACTGCGCAAAACCCTACAAGGACTGGGTTCGGATACTTCATTAGCACTAGCTGAAGCACTCCACCAAGCAGGTAACTCGTTGGCCACTAACTACACTGGTTTTTGGAAGCGGTTTGCAACCCCGGATCCGGTCACCACCCTCTCGGACCAGGGAACATTAGGGTTTGCCCCCTTCCCCTACCCACCCCTAGAAACAGACCAGCATTTCCCTTCTTTAAGCGTGCTGTTGGATCATTTTTTTCAAACGAAGGTCCAGCGTGAACGAGTTCGCGAACAAGGAGCCCAATTAATTCAAGTCACCCGAACGGAGTTAAAAAAGAATCGGAAAAAACTTAAACGGCTAGCGCAGGATGCTATGGAAGCAACCAATGCCGATCAGTATCGGATTAAGGGTGAGGTCCTTATGACCTATCTGCAACAAGTTCACCCGGGGATGACCAGCATCGAACTGCCGAATTTCTATGATAATAACCGGCCCCTCCAAATTAACCTGAAACCAGAGCTTTCCCCCGTTGCAAATGCCCAGTGGTACTTTAAACAGTTTCAGAAGAAAAAGAATGCTGGCCAATACATTACTGAACAAATGCACCGGACCCAAGCAGAACTCGATTATTTTGAAGCAATTGAAAGTCAAATTGAGTTGGCCAGTCCCGAAAATCTGGCAGACATTAAAACGGAACTTCAACAGGCCGGTTACTTAAAACGTCAGACCAACAAGCGACCCAAAAAGGTGCCTGTGAGCCAACCGGAACGCTTCGTTGCTTCCGATGGAACCGTCATTTTGGTGGGAAAAAATAACTTACAAAATGATCAACTTACGTTAAAAACTGCAGATAAACGGGAAACCTGGTTGCATACCCAAAAGATCCACGGTTCCCATGTGATTATTCGCAGTTTTAACCCTAGCGACCAAACCATTTTAGAAGCAGCCAACCTAGCCGCCTACTTTTCCAAAGCACGTGATTCCGCGAACGTTCCGGTTGACTATGCGCCTGTCAAACGGGTTAAAAAGCCCAACGGGGGCAAACCGGGACTCGTTCATTATACGGGGCAAAAAACGGTCTACGTTACTCCCGATCCCCAGTTAGTTGAACAATTGCGTCGCAACGCGCTCCACCAGTAACAGTGCTTAATAATAAAAAAAACGGATTTGTGTCATACAAATCCGTTTTTTTTATTATTTTAAGAGGTGATCAGTAGAATCAGTCAGACTATTTCCAAACGAAATTTTAGCGCCAATCTCATACCGCCGGCGTTTCAAAACGTTGTTAATCCCTAAGTGCTTGAACGGAAATGTAATCTGCATGATGGCAAAGCGCCCCGCTGCATTGATTTGGGGAAGCCGTTTTTGTAACGGTTCCGGGTCAAAATGACCAGTGTACATTTGCATTAACACCCGAATCCAATTAATTTCTGTCACTTGATTTAGGAAAATTGTCTCCGTAATTCGTAACGGGGTTATCCCAGTAACCACGTAGTTACCGTCGGAGTCAATTGCAAAAAGAACTTGAATTAGTCCGGTTAACGGATGCCGTTTAATTTCAGCAGTTGCCAACTGTTCCAACCGCGGCACGTCAAGTTGCTGCTCTGCATCCGGCACGTAATAGCTCGTTTGTTCCTCCAGGTGGTTCCCGGCCCCCTCCATTTGGGCACGAAACCCAACCGTCGAGATGGGAATGATGGCCTGGGGACTTACTAAAACGTCCAGCGCAAAATCAGCTCGGTCTTGGTAAATCGTCCCGGTTTCTTGATCCGGTGGTAATACGATTAACTTAAAGGTCCCCTGCAACTTTTGTAGTTCACGAATTAAAAAATGACGATTCCCAGGTAAAAATACGTACTTGGGTTTTTCAAGGTCAATCACGTTTAAAATCTCACCGAGTTGAACCGGTTCAATGTACTGCTTATCACTAATTGCAGGAATCAGGGAGACCGAGTTCGGATTATTATTGAGAATAATCGTTTTGTACCCTAATTTATGCAGTTGAATCAACATTTCAGCCGTATACGTGTCAGCAGCCGTATTCGGACCGAGGTGATTCCGCCCCTTCCCGATTACCAGCGCACTTTGGTTACTTAACTGATTCGTATCACTTTCAAACTCATAACTGCCATAAAACGAATTAATGGCTTCAGGGAATTCACCGGCCGTGGGATCAATCATTTTATAGGTTTTGGATTGAGACAATTCCTGTTGCATGGCCACAATTGTGGCATTATCAACGTTCCAAAAATGACAAAACATCCCATTACCAAAGCCATACCGATTTCCCATTAATAACGCTTGCGAATCACAGGGATGCGATTGTACCTGGTTAATCACCGCTAACAGGTTACTCATGATGACGAAAAAGAATTCGTCAATCTTGGTGAGCTCACTCAAATCGCTGGCAGAATAACCCCGCCGCACGGCTTCAAACAAAATCAAAATTTGTTGATCGGTCGGATGAATTAGTTGCTCAACCAGGTCATCTTCGCTAAGGTCGGAATACTCTGGTAAAACATCTTGCGGACTGGGTTGCGAGCTTCGTAAGCCAATCATTAAGGCCGCCTCGGCACTCCGACCCACTCCAATAGCCGCGCCGGTCGCCTTCGCGTGCGGGCCAAGGTGATTATCAGCCATATCAAGGTAGTCAAACGACCAAATTGGCATTTTGACGACGATGTGATCACTTAACGGTTGTAAGATCGTGGTTAACGGATTAAAGCGCGGTGGGAGTTCCACCGCGGTTAGCGGGATATCAAGCAATAATGAGGCCACGACCTTTGCTAACGGGTACCCGGTTGCTTTGGCAGCTAAGGCTGTTTCGGAGTTAAAAACCGGGTTCACCTTCAAAACATAGACCTCATCATTTGCAGCATTCACCGCAAATTGGAGATGACAAATTCCCTTAATTCCTAAACAATCGAGTACTTCGAAGGTAAGCGAACGGAGCCATTTTAGATAGTAATCATTGAGAGTTTGGGCCGGGGCAAAAATCACGGAATCGGTTGCGTTAATCTTCACCGGATTCATATCCTCTAATGAAGAAATCAACATCTTATTCCCTTCCACGTCCCGAATCGCGACAATGCCGATTTCTTGATAATTTCCAACTTCACGTTCTAAGGACAGTTTCTGGTCCGGGGACTCCTGAAACAGGTCATCAATCTCATTATTAAGGCTCTCCATGTTTTGAAAGATTCGGCGTTGCCGCTTTTTGTTGGTACTTAGGGGTTTGACTGAAATTGGAAACTGAATTTTTTCCAGGTTGTTCCGCAATTCCGAAAAATCGCTAATAATCCGCGACGCTACGATTGGAATGTTATTTTCAGCTAGTCGATTAGCCAGCGCGGTATTTTGTTCGGACGCTTCGGCTTCTGTTCCAAATAAATTGAGATTCGTCGCATTCAATCCGAGTAATTGGACCTGTAACGTCTGGAGAACCTGGTTTTTCATCAACCGTTGGACGACTGTTAGGGCCGCCTTGGTTCCAAAGATCGGTGTAATGCCATCGATGTGGTGCGCTTTTAAAATCTGAGCGACGTTTTTGGCCGTTAGACTCTGTACAAAGGTATGGTCATTATTTATCTCCTGCAACAATAAGGAATACGGGTTATTGTCAATTACAAATGTTTCAATTCCCAACCGTTGCCAGGCTGAAATTGCCTGAAAAGCAGCCGAATCTTGTTCACTTTCATGATCAATATCAGATGGTCCACCACCGATAATCAAGATTTTCTTAATGTGCTTCATGTGCCATCCTCCTGTGTGCGAGAATGCTTTCAACAAATTCTTCAAATAGGTCAAACCCATCAACCATGCCACCCGATCCGTCCGGGGAAAACTGGACGGAGAACGTCGGATAATCACGACTTCTAATCCCCTGAATCGTCCCGTTAATTAAATCCTTGTAGGTAACAATTAACTTATCGGAAGCGATAGAGTCGGTCACAATGGCATAGTCCTGGGACTGGTTGGGATAAATCAATTCGTTGGTAATGATTTTGCGAACGGGATGATTGCTCCCGTAGTTCCCAATGGACATCCGGGCCACTTTAGCTCCATTGGCAATGGCAATTAATTCGTGACCCAGGCCAATCCCAAACAACGGTAAATTCCGTTGGATGGTTTGAATGTTTTCAATCACTTCAGCATCAATTTCTGCTGGCGAGCCCGGACCAGACGATAATACGACGCCCTCGGGATCTAAGTTTTTCATTTCCGCAAAGCTCGTGTTCCACGGCACGACAATCATATTACAGTTAAGTTTGGCCAACTGCCGGATGATTGATTCACGAAGCCCGAAATCAATTACGACAATCGTGACCCCGCTTCCGGGAACTAAGTACGGTTTGGGAGTAGCAACCGCTTGGATTTGTTGGTTACTAAGCACGGCCGCCTGCAACTGGTCAAACGCGTGGTCATCGTTCGTATTCACGATGCTAGCTTTTTTAATATCGTGCTCGCGGACGTGTTTTTGTAACTGGCGGGTATCAATTTGACAAATTCCCGGAATGTGGCGTTCTTTTAAAAATGAATCTAACGATAAGTCCTTTAGTTGGGAAAAAGAAATGTTTTCACTTTGATGAACCACGATTCCTTTGGCAGAAGTTAAAATGGATTCATAGTTTTTGGGGTTAATCCCAATGTTGCCAATCGAAGGCTGTAAAAAGGTCACAATCTGGTTGTGATAAGTTGGATCAGTTAGTGCTTCTTGATAATAGTTCAAGTTCGTATTGACGGCTAATTCACCCGTGGTACTGGTTAAGTCTCCGAATGCCTCACCGGCAAAGGACGTCCCATCGTCGAGCAATAAATAGCGTTTTACCATGGAAGTACCTCCTCACCTGGAGTAATCACTACTTTTGTTTGATTTCCACTCCGTCGCGATCATCAATTTCAGAAACTAATACTTTAATGGTTTCGTGCTTAGAACTCGGAATGTTTTTGCCCACAAAATCAGCTCGAATTGGAAGTTCCCGGTGCCCCCGATCCACTAAGACCGCCAGATTAATTCGTTTTGGTCGACCAATTTCGTTAATGGCCCCGAGCGCTGCCCGCACGGTCCGGCCGGTAAAGAGGACGTCATCAATGAGCACTACGTTTTGATTGTCAATTGGTACCACGTTTTCGGCCACCGTCTGATCGGTCAGTTTTGTAGTTTGATCGTCCCGATACTTGGTAATGTCTAGAGAAATCACCGGAACATCGGTATTTTCGAGTTTCTTAAGCCGATTAGCAATTCGGTTCGCGAGATAGACCCCTCTCGTTTTAATGCCGATCAACACCAGGTTCTGAACCCCCTTGTTTTTTTCGATAATTTCATACGTGATCCGGGTCAAAGCGCGTTGCATTGACATACTATCTAAGACAACTTTTTCATTGTTCATGCGAAATGTCCTCCTCTGAATGCGAAGTACCATACTTCTTTTTTAATGTGATTAGGGTCGCTTGAAAAATCGGCGGAACGGGACTGGTAAAATCTAGTTCCATCCCCGTCGTCGGATGCTGAAAGCCTAATTCGGCAGCGTGCAAAAACTGACCGTGCCCCTTGATGGTTTTCTTGGGTCCGTACAACGGATCCCCGACAAGTGGATGGTTGATGTATTGCATGTGAACCCGAATTTGATGGGTTCGTCCCGTTTCTAATTGACACTCAACGAGAGTGTAGTCATTTCCAAAGCGTTCAAGCACTTTAAAGTGGGTCACCGCGGACCGACCATTTGCAATGACCGCTTGTTTCTTGCGGTCCTTAGGGGAACGACCAACTGGAGCAGAGATTGTCCCCGCTGGCTCCTTAATCTGCCCGTGCACCAGGGCGAGGTACTTACGCCGACTGCTCTTTTCCTTTAGTTGCTGGGTCAATGACTGTTGGGCGACGTCCGTTTTGGCTACCATCAAAAGCCCCGAAGTGTCTTTATCAATTCGATGCACAATTCCTGGACGAATGGTGCCATTAATGGTGGCCAAGTTAGTATGGGCCAAAAGTGCATTCACCAGCGTATGGTTCGGATGCCCCGGAGCAGGATGGACCACCATGCCCTGCGGTTTGTTGACAACCAGCACCTGGTCATCTTCATAAACGACATCTAGGGGAAGCGCTTCTGGTTCCAAGTTCAACTTCTGCGGTGTCGGGATCGTAACGGTAATCTCATCGTGCATGTGGGGCTGATACTTTGGTTTTTCCACCCGATGGTTCACTACAACAGCTCCGTTTTTAATGAGCTTGGCCACTCGTGATCGACTTAAATCCGGAAAGTGAGCTGCAATTAGTTTATCCAAACGCTCCGTAGGCTGTTCGACGGTAAACTGCCGTGTTTCCATTAGTTCTCCTTTACGAGTAAATGTAGTAACAGTAAAATAACGCCAACGGTTAAATAACAATCTGCTAGGTTAAAAATGGGAAATTGCATAAAATCTAACTGAATAAAATCAGTGACTGCGCCCCACTGTAACCGGTCGAGTAAATTGCCAGCCGTTCCAGCGAACATTAACCCCACTGCCACTAACAAGCCGGGTTCCGACCGACTTTGAAAGAGCAACCATCCAAACCCGCCAATTGCTCCGACCGCAATGATTACAAATATCCAGGAATTCCCCGCTAAAAAACTCCAGGCTGCTCCAGAATTAGTTAGATTGGTGAGGGAAAGTAGACCGGAAATTACGGTTCGGTGTCCGCCCACGGCAATGTGACCACGGACCCAGTGCTTAACCAACTGATCAAGTAAAATGAGTCCCAAAATGCCCGCAAGCATTACGAGCAGGTTGCGCCCCCTCGGTTTAGTTCGCATGGTCGTCCTCCTGCTTTTCGGATTGAACTAATAATTCTTGGAGTTCAATTACTGAGTTCGCCGGCAAGAGGAATTTATACCGCCGACCTCCGGCATTAAAGGCAATGCTATTGCGATGAGCTTGGACCCGTGAAATCGATTGTAAACTCAGTTGCTTACCAAAGGGATTTAAAACCTGACGGATCTCAATTGTATCTGACCAAACCAACAACTTACGAAAGTAAATTTGAATCCAAGTTAAACCCGCAAAAGCAAGGAAAAACGCCAACGTAATGTTTTGAAATTGGGTAATTTCTAGCCAGATAATGACTCCCACCAACAAAACAATGACGGTCCAACTCCAACAAATGACACTGGTTGTCGGTTGCGGTTGATATAAAAATTTTCTTTTCTGCGTTATCATAAAGCACACCCCTTACGAATGGAGATTGTCATGTACATAAAACTATATTCTGATGCCGCGGAACGGCCCCAAACACAGACCAGTAGTGCCGGCATTTTAATGATTGTAAATCACAAACAATATCAGATAAAAAGCTTGCTAGCTGCAACTGATAATCATGAAGCCGAATTTCAAGCTTGTCTCCTCGCGTTTACCACTTTAACCGCTAAACTAACGCGGGCTGAATTAGCCACAACGGTCGTTAATTACTATACGGACAGTAAAATCGTTTCCGACAGTCTGCACAAAAATTATGCAAAACACTATCAACGCTATGTTGATCAGATTCACCAGTTACAAGCACCATTTTCCCTAGTGTTTGTGAATTGGATCCCAGAACAGCAAAACAAAGGAGCCCACCAATTAGCCTTGCAAGCCCTGCATCACTCGGAACGTAAATAATTAGTGACTGGTTTGCTGTAATAAGCAAGGTTGACTGGTTGATTTAGTGCCAGCTTTGCAATCAGCTTCCCGACCAACGGCCCGGTCGTTAACCCCGATGAACCCAAGCCTGTGCCCACTAAGACATCGGGGTGTGCAGGAACGGGACCCACAAACGGGCCATAATCTGGTGTGTACGCCCGGGTTCCAACCCGTTCTAGCATAACATTTTTCCGACTAATGCCACTCATGAACCGTTGCGCCGTGGCAAGTAGCTCGGTGGTCGCTTGCGTGGTGGTCGTTAGGTCAAACCCGGCCTCATCATCATGAGTTGCGCCTACGATTAACCGATCTGGTGCAACTGGAATCAAATCCGCTTCTGCTTCCGGCATTAAAACGGGCCGCTTTGGTGAAGTTGGTTGTGCTAGTTTTATTTCAATTAATTGGCCCTTTTGAGGCCGAACGTCGGCTTGCACGTGCAAAGTAGCTAAGACTGGTTTCGTCCACGCTCCCGTTGCCACAATGATTTTATCAAAAGCTTGCGTGGTCGTGCCACGCTTTAAGTGGTGTTCATCTAGTAACTGGACCGCTTGGAAATTAAGTAGCTGCAATTGTGAATTACAACTGGCCAACAGGTGCTGGCAAAAGCGTTGCCCATCCATCCAACTGCCGCCTCCCACGAATAAACCAGGAGTAGTAAGCTTCGTTAACATGGGGAGCGCTTGCCGGACTTGGGCGGGACTAAGCGGCACTAGTTCACCCATTTGCGGAGCATCAACCTTACGGGCTTGCGCAAGTTCCACTAATTCTGCTAGTTGGTCAGGATTTTTTCTAGTAATGATGGTGCCATTGTGAGCGTAAGTTAACTGATCCATTTTTGTGGTCCTTGCCAACTCAGCAACCACTTCAGCGCCCGCCCGCGCAAGGTGGTACCACTTCTGATTGCGCCGTTTGGATAGCCAGGGTGAAATGATCCCAGCTGCAGCCCGGGTAGCCTGCCCGGTCCCTGCATCAAAAACAGTTACTTGAACCTCGGATTGATTAGTCCAGTGGTTTAAAAAATACGCCGCACTGGTTCCAACGATGCCACTCCCAATAATTGCAATTCGTTTCGTAGGTGATCCCTCCTTAACGGTGATTACTCCAATACTGGAAGTAGTCCGTTCTGATCTGGCCGTTATACAACTTGCGCCGTTTGGTTGCGATTTCTCCGTAGGCAACTTCAAAGTTCAAATCACTGGTAAGGAAATACTTTGACCAACTGGTTAAGGGCCGAAAAACAGCCCCCAACGCTTGATAAAGTTTCGTAGCAGCCGCTTGATCCCCTAATCGTTGTCCGTAGGGCGGGTTTGTAACGACCACGCCATCACGTTCGTCCGTATGAAAATCCTGAACGGCGAGTTGTTTAAATTGAATGTCGTGTAACAGCCCCATGGCTTCGGCATTAACCTTGGCATGATTAATCATTTCACCATTCACATCGGAAGCTTGAATCTGGAGCGCCCCCGGCTCCGTAACGGCAGCTTGGGCTTCGACACGGGCTGTGGCTACGAGGTCTGGACTAATCCAATCCCAGGCCTCAAATGCAAAGGACCGTTTGCTACCGGGAGCGATGTTACGGGCAATCATCGCGGCTTCGATCGGAATTGTTCCGGAACCACACATCGGATCCAGAAACGGCATCGTCTCCGGATGCCAGTTTGTCAACAACACTAACGCTGCCGCCATGTTTTCCTTTAACGGGGCTTCCCCCTTTGCAACCCGGTACCCCCGCTTAAACAAACTTGGTCCCGTGGTATCTAAGAGTTCAACGACGTGGTTTTTCACAATCCGCACTTCTAGTGGATATAGTCCACCGGTTTCTGGTAAGCGCGTGCGCCGGTGATAAAAAGTAGCCAGTTTAGTGGCAATCGCTTTCTTCGTAATGGCTTGCACGTCGGGAACGCTATGCAGCAACGATTTTTTCGATCGACCGGCCACCGGAAATTGGCCATCCATCGGAATTAACCGCTCCCAGGATAATGCTTTCGTTCCTTCGAATAAATCATCAAACGTTTGCGCCTCAAATTCACCGACGATGATTTTAATCCGATCGGCGGTGCGTAACCATAGGTTTGTTTTAATGATGTCTGCAACCGTACCGGTAAATAGGACCATCCCATTGCGCACCTCGACTTGATACCCTAATTGCTTTAATTCTGTGGCAGTTACGGCCTCAATTCCTGCCGCACAGGTGGCCATCAGTTTAAATGTTTGCATGCGCTGTCCTTTCTAATTCTATAAAAAAAGAGTGGGAAAAAACCCACTCATCCTGATTGGTGTAGGCTCCTGTAAGCCATGTTTTGTGCTCAATTGAAAGATCAGGACTAACAATCGAGTAGTAATCATCTATCTCAAGAATCAAATGATTCTTGCCCTACACTTAGTTCAGTTTCCGTGTGTAAAGCTCCCCTACCAAAGTTTGGGTTTCCCGCTCGCGGGGTTTACTGCGTTCCAGTAATTCAATTTCTTGAATTAATCGTCTCTATAGCACCTTAGGAAGTACTAAGGCATAGCCAAAGCCGTAGCCAATTCCTTCGCCGTAATTGCATCTGCAATCCCTCGGCTTATTTTTTCACCGGGCACGAACACTACAAGCATCTCAGCTTGTGCGAGAGTGGACTTTCCTCAGCCAGCGATTGCTGACCGCGATTACTCAGAACCTACACCAATTAACACCTATCCGTGATATCCGTCACCAAACACCCGTTGTTCCAAGTTCGATAACCGGCGTAAAATATCTAGCGTTGTACTGTCGGTTGCTTGACGCTCAGAAGTAGTTGGTTGCGACTGAACGTTCGAGCGCGGTTGGGGCTGTGCTGGAGTAGCCTGGGGCGTTGGCGCTACTTGTTGCGCTTTCAATTGGTTGTTTTCAGCAACCAACTGAGCAATGCGTTGGTCCTTGTCGTCGAGTTCCTTTTGAAAGGTCTCATAGTCCTTGATAATCTCATCTAGGAATGAATCAACGTCAGTTGGGTCATAACCCCGCATCTTTTGCCGAAATTCTTTTTGCAAAATGTCTTTAGGAGTAAAGTTAATGCTATCCATAATCTGCACCTCTTATCGTTTGGTAACTATCACATTATAACACAATCATTCCGAAAATTCAGCATTTCTTTCGGCTTCGTACTGATCGGCGACCTCCTGTAAATCGTCAAACTCAATCAATTGACACACATAGGGATGGTTAGCCTGAAACTGATGAATTGCGTCTAAGTCATAGTGCGGCTTCCCTTCATTTTCAGAATCATAGAGTAAGAGTGCCCCATCAGTGTGGGTTAACATGAACCGCTGGTAATTCTTTAGTTGTTGGGGATGATGGTACTCTGCCCGACTCACCGTGGTGGAAAAGTCAGCTAATGCCAGGACGTGTTGCAGTCGTATTTGGTTATTCTCATTCCACTGGGAACCAAACTCCGCAAACGGTAGCATGACAGCAATCTGAAACTGGGCTGGAAATGTGGTTTTTAAGTCGGCGGCAATTTCTACCGCCCACTGTTCCGTACCAAGTTGGGCCCCAGTTATGATCCAGTCGCAGCCATTCTCAATTAAATTGACCATTTGCTCGCGGAGTGCTTGTTTAATGATTTGCACCTTGGGACTTTGCTCGTCAAAGGCCCCTAATTCATAACTACGATATCCTGTTATCCATTGTCTACTCATAAAGTCACCTGAATTAGTATAATTTTATTCATCGGTTGAAATTGCTATAATGGAATCATCATCTGTAATATACCACGCTTCAAATTAATTGCTCAATATTATAAGGAGGTTAATTTGACAATCAATTATCCGAATGGACGTCCTTTCCAAACTTTCACGACCAAGCATAGAGCACAATCCCACTCCACCGCGGGCCATGGGGATCGGGGAATGTCGCTTGAAGCCGAGATTAATCAAAGCAATCAATTTTATCAAGCGCAACAAATCGCAGTAGTCCATAAAAAGCCGACCCCGATTCAGATTGTGAACGTTGATTATCCCAAACGGAGTGCAGCGGTCATCAAAGAAGCCTACTTTAAGCAAGCATCAACCACCGATTATAATGGGATTTATGCCGGTTACTACCTTGATTTTGATGCCAAGGAAACGACCAACCTTCAGTCCTTTCCGTTAGCCAACTTCCACCCCCACCAAATTCACCACATGCAAAGTTGCGCTGATTTGGGGGGCATTTGTTTTGCTTTAATTCGCTTTGTGCGGAAAAATGAAATATACTTGTTAAACGGCCCAGACTTATTCCGATTTTGGGAACGGCAATTTAACGGGGGAAGAAAATCGATTACAAGAACAGAATTAGCCACTTCGGCGTACCTGATTAAACCTAAAATTAACCCGTTAATTCCCTATCTCGATGCGGTCCAAGCAATTATTGATAAGAATAAAGGAGAATAAGCATGAGTTCCGATGAAGTTTATAGTCGTTTAAAGAAAAATCGCAAGAAGAAACGGGGCCCCGTTTTTCAAATCACCATGTGGGTGCTGTTTTTCCTCGTTGTGCTTTTTCTAGTGGGATGTGGGGTTTTTACTTATTATGCCTCAACTGCCCCCAACATTTCGTATAAAACCCTCTCTAGTGATAACTCTACGACGATCTATGATCGCAATGGAAAGGTCATCTCACGGTTAGGAATGCAAAATCGCGATTATGTTAAACAAAAGGATATTCCTGAAAACATGAAGAACGCGATCATCTCGGTTGAAGATCGGCATTTTTACACCGATAAGGGGGTTGACCCCGTCCGAATCGTCGGGGCGGCTGTTAATAACCTCTTTGGTGGGGGCGGGTTACAGGGAGGAAGTACCCTAACCCAGCAACTGGTTAAACTATCCGTCTTTTCTACCAAAGCGTCTGATCAAACCCTAAAACGGAAGGCGCAAGAAGCCTGGTTAGCCACTAAGGTAAACCGTGAATACAGCAAGCAACAAATTTTAGAGTTCTACATTAATAAGGTTTATATGGGTAACAATGCGTACGGGATGCAAACGGCTTCCGAAGTAATGTACCACAAACCCTTGAGTGAACTGGATTTGGCCCAAACGGCCCTGTTAGCTGGTCTCCCCCAAGCTCCTGTAGCTTACAACCCGGTGCATAATCCGAAATACGCTACGGCCCGGAGAAACCAAGTCCTAGAAGCAATGGTCAAAAACAAAGCCATTACCAGAAAGCAAGCTAATCAGGCCGAACAAGAAGACGTCCAGGCAGGAATTGATAAACAAAATGTTGATAAAACGCCAACGCAAAAGGATGAGAAGTACGCAGATGCTTACATCGGTCAAGTCCTGCAAGAAATGAATCAAAAAGGTTACAAACTAAACGCCGGCAACAAAGTTTATACAAACATTGATATGGATACCCAGAAACAGATGTATCAACTAGCAAACGATGATAATTCAGACTTAAACTTTCCTAATAATGACTTTCAAATCGGGGCCACGATGACAAACCCGAATAACGGGAAAATCGTTGCAATGCTTGGTAGTCGGAAGCAAAACATTCAGTTCGGGTTAAATCGAGCCGTTCAAACTGACCATTCCAGTGGTTCTACCATGAAACCGCTCATGGATTATGGTCCCGCCATTGAGTACCTAAATTATCCAACCTACCAACCCATTAAAGATACGCCATATACCTACCCTGGCACTAATCGGCAACTGCATGATTTCGATAATAAATACGAAGGAACCATGACGATGCGGCAGGCGCTCGTTGAATCGCGGAACATTCCCGCCATTCGCACCCTTGAAGCAGTTGGGGTTCCTCGGGCAACCGAATTCTTGAACGGCTTAGGGATGAGCTTTAAAGAACCGCTGAACCTGCAAAACGGGATTGGAGCTTACATTTCAACGAAGCAAGAGGCCGCTGCTTACGCCGCTTTTGCGAACGGCGGAACTTATTACAAACCCTATGCCATTTCAAAAGTCGAAACTCCGACGGGTGAAACAAAGACCTACTCGCCAAGCGGAAAAGAAGCGATGTCTGAATCCACTGCCTTTATGATCACAGACATGCTGAAAGGCGTGATGACTGATCCGAAGGGTTCTGGAACGGCAGCTAACATCCCGGGCTTAAACCAGGCTGGAAAGACCGGGACCACGCAGTATCCTGATGATTGGCTCAGTTCGGTGCCAGAAAACTCTAGCATGGATTCCTGGTTTACTGGTTACACCAAGAACCTCTCGCTCTCAGTCTGGACTGGGTACGATAAACCGTTAGAACCGGGCCACTACATTTCGCAATCACAGTCCAAAATTGCGCAGTTGTTCTATAAGGAAGTCATGCAAAATGCCTCCCAGGACTTACCAAACGACAACTGGACGAAACCAGCCAACGTAGTTAAAACTAGGGTTGATAACCAAACTCAGTACTACATTGCTGGTCATGCGGGCGATCTGAAGGAAAACGTAATTAAGAACAATACGCAAGCGGGTCAAACTGCGGATAATAAAGCCGTCGTTAACCTGCCGAATAATCAACCAAATAAACAGGAAGAACAAACTACGGATAAAAACACCAATAGTGGTACCACGGCTAATAACGAGCAAAAACCAGCCACCACCACGCAAACGACCAACAATGATAACCAAACCAATCCAGAACCAGTTCCTAATAACGGTGGGAACAATCAGCAACAAAATAATTCCCAACCAACGACTGGGACTAATAACCAAACCGCCCCAGCGAATAACCAAAGTGGGAATAATCAAGCTGTAAACCAGCCTCAACCTGCGGCTGGGACTAAATAAGCGGTAAGTAAAAGCGTCGACAAAGGAAAGCTTTGTCGACGCTTTTTTAGTTAATTGGAGTTATTGATCCTTCTTAATTTTAAAGAGTGGCACCTGAGGTAGTGGTTGTTTCGTCCCCGTTGCTTGTTTTTCCTGGCGTTGGGTTCGATGGGCTTCTACCTGCGCAGCGGTTTGTAAGTGCTGCTTGTCCCAGTTTAGCAGAATGCGGTCCATGTACTTGAGATTATAAACCTGATTTAAGACGGCTTCGCGCAGGGCTAGCTGAATCAACTCCGCGGAATAATGATCCTGGTCAAACCAGGCCGTGACGGTTTCTAACTCAATTGGCGATAACATTCGGCCAAATTCATGATTAATCATTTTAAAGGTCTGCTCACGGTCACTAATACTCGTTTTCGGTGTGCCCGTATCACTAGTTGTTGGTGTTGACCCCGGTTGCTGATCATCCGGAACTTGTTGCAGTAATTCGTTTAGCTTGGCCACTAACGGCGCAAAACTATACTCATCCTTTTCGTCGGCGCTGGTGGTAATACTAATCAATTTCTTGCTCACCAACTGGTGCAATAAATCGTACACCGCCGGTTCGGTGAGCCCCATGGCGCTTGCTAATGCCTCGGCTGCCGGAAACCGGTCCCCCTGACTGCGAAAGTACTGTAGTTCTAACAACATCGTTAGTTCTGTGCCACTAATGTTGAGGTTAGCTAAATTCGTTAATAAAAAACCGGATACGTTAATTGATCCGGAATTTAAGTATTTAGCTAGTGCAGATGTGGTGCTCATGTTGAATCGCTCCCCTATAAATTAAGCGTTTTAATGACCTTGCCGGTCTTAAAGTTCACTAGCACGTAGTGAACTTGGTGTTTGCTTTGCAAGGTTACTACCCACGTCGGTTGCTTCCGGTAGATCAATAACCCAGCGTTGGTAACGTCCCCAGCGACCCGCCGTTGCGCAATTGCACTGGCATTTTCAGCCGTAATCCCATCGGTTTGTTTCATAACGCGAATGTGTTTGAAATCACTACTAACGATGGCATAGGCAGGTTGGTTCGCTTGGTTCTTCCCAACCACCGTATAGTAAGGTCGTTTGAGGTTGGCTTTGTAAGTCTTTTGGACGTCGTGAAAATGGGCGTGTTGTTCAGCCAGACTCGTAGCGCTCCTTAACGTTTGTTTTTGCGGTAATTTAGCGATCAACATAATAATTAATAGCGCGAGGACCACCACGACGAGGAACGCCCCCACCCAGCTTAATAGGCGTTGTAGTTTAAATTTTCGTTGTCTTCGTTCTCGCATGTCTAAATCCCTTTCGTAACCATTCTGCGTTTATTATAGCAAATCAATGCTCCTGCTGGTGCTTTGCTAAAAATTCTTTTTGCTGCTGTTGAATTGCTTTAATTGCTCCCGTGTGGACTTGGAGATTTTCCTCAATAGCCGTTAAAATTTGGGTTCCATACCGCTTGGTTAAAATCCGATTATCCAAGATGGTAATAATTCCACTGTCATTACTGCGGCGAAGTAACCGTCCCATCCCCTGTTTCATGGTGATGATGGCGTGCGGGAGCGAATAACTGGTAAACGGATTCTTTTGTTGTTGTTTAAGATAAGCAGACCGCGCTTGCATCACCGGACTATCCGGAGCGGCGAACGGAATTCGCGGAATTATGATTGATTTTAGGTAGTGTGGCGGAAAGTCAACGCCCTCCCAGAAGCCAGCTGCACCTAAGATAATCGGAGCGTGGTGCAGAACAGCGCGCCGCATGATTTTACTCTGACTCCCAGAAATCCCTGAGGCTAAGAGCATCCCCAGTCCGGGTTGTCCCTTTAATTTAGCGTGGACCGCTTGAATTAACTCTAAGGAATTAAACAGGACTAAGGTCGGGACGGGCGCGGCTCGATAAATCTTTTGAATGGAATTGGCCAGAAACGCCACGTATTCCTCATTTTCTGTTGCGGGTGGCAGTGGCATTTGGTCCGCAATCATCAGTTGAACCTGCTTTTGGTAATCAAAGTCCGTGGGTAACCGCTTCATCCGTGTTGTGCCCCGCCGTAAATCGAGCTGATCATAAATGTACTGCGACTTTTTGGAGGTAAATAAGACGGCCCCCGTGAAAATTGCTGGTTGAAAGTATTGATAAATTTGTTTTTGTAACCGGGTACTGGTATCAAACTGGGCCCATTCTAACCGCATGTTATTCGGGTCATGATCGGCTCCATACCGCAACCAAAACCCATCGGCAACTGACTGGGTTTTTACCTCATGCACGAGCTGCTGGAGCTCACTAACCCCCTGCAAGACGGCATGCACGTGTTCGTTAAACCGTAAAAACGTTTCGTATTCAGAGGCCACCCACTGCGCCTCCCTCTGTCCCAAAGCTTGGTTGAGGGACGTTAAGCGCTGGGTCAGTTGTGTTGCTAATTGGTCCTGTTTTTGCAACCGCAGTTGTGCCTGAGTGGTAAATTTAACCAGCCAATCGACTGGAATTCGAACAACATCCGCCTGTGGTTGTAAGCGCACGTGTAAATTTGTCAGCAGTATTTGAATTAGTTCCTGATTAACCGTTTCTAATTGCGTCAGCTGATGCATCAGCCGTTTCAGGAGTCCGCGCAGGTCCGGATGGGTGCTAATGATATCTTCCAGGTTGCGTTCGTGGGTCTGAAAAACATCATTTTTAACCCGACCAACGTTGGTTTTAACTCCACCCAGCCACCAGTGCTTCCGTTGCGCTGCAAAGGCCACCTCTGGTAAATGCTGAGCTTCATCCACGATTAAGTACGGTTGCCCACCTAAAGTGGCAGCCACTTCCGCCGCATTTTGATTCAGGTAGTGATGATTCACAATCACAACGTCAGCCGTGGCGACTTGCTGCATTTTCCAGTGCCAAAAGTCGTACTCGCCAAATTCACTCTCCGCTAACTGCGGCTCTCGTTGGTAGTTCACCTGCTGTAAAATGGCCGCATTTTGTGGGATATGCAATTCATCTAAATCCCCAGTTGTCGTTTGCGTCAACCAGACTAGAATTTGCGCCTTACTAAACTGGGAGAGCTGGTTCGAATCATCGGCGACGAGGGCCGTGGCAAACCGGGACAAGTCTAGATAGTGTCGGCGACTTTTTAACACGACGGCCTGGACGTGAAACCCAAAGCCCGCGTTCAAATCCCGCTCTACTACATTTTGCAACTGTTCTTGCAGGTTAATCGTTGCAGTACTAATCACCGCTGCCTGCCCAGACTGCAACAGAAACGCGAGTGGAAATAAGTACCCTAGGGTTTTCCCGCTCCCAGTGGGCGCCTCAATTAACAAATTCCGCGCCGGTTGTTTGGTAGTGGCAAAATTACGATACACTAAATTCATCATTTTACTTTGCGACGGACGGCATTCAAAGTGGCCCTGAAAAATCCGTTCTTTCTGCTTCTTGGCTAACGGAAACTTGGTTAACCGGTCGTGATTTTCAACTGGGTTTCGGTGATGCCGTTTTAACACTAAGCCCTCTAGTTCCACCTGATCAGCCGGTAACTGCTGTCTCGGTTGGTCCATGGCTTCAAAATTGACCCGAATGAACTGGGTCGTCTGCTGGGGCAGATTAAGCTCTAAATCGAGCACGGCCTGAACCGTTTGCACGGGGAGCTTGGAGATTTGCTGGCTAATTTTTAACAGGAGCTGCGCCGTCGCCGCCGCATCACTCGCCGATGAGTGCGGATGGTGATGATGGATTTGAAAATGCCGACTAAGGTCACTGAGCCGGTAGCTACCCAAGGTCGGGAAAAAGAGTTGACTTAACGTCACCGTATCCACTGCTTCAAGCTCTAACGCTGGATACCCCACTCGTTCTAAGTGATGATTTAAAAAGGGAAAATCAAAGTTGACATTATGCGCCACAAAGACCGTGCCTTGTAACATTTGATAAACCTTAGGGGCCAATTGATCAAAACTCGGGGCGGTTTCAATGGTTGCCTGGTCAATCCCAGTCAAGGCCGTGATTTCACTAGGAATGGAAACGCCATCGTTGACGTAGGTGGAAAAAGCGCCCGTTTGTCGGCCGTTTTGCACAAAACTGACACTAAACTGGATGATGCGGTCGCCACGCTGTAAATCAGTTCCCGTGGTTTCCATATCAACCACAGCATATTTTGAATTTGCTTTCATGTCAGTATCGGCCTACTTTCGTTTCTAACTATGCATATTTTACTACAAATCAGGCGATAACGGGGCATTGACTCCCAAGTTCAAGGACGAAGTTTAGAAACGACTATGGTAAAATAACATTGATAAGAAAGTGAGCGATTGAAATGAAAACAACAGCAACTGGTCAGAGTCATGCTAAGGTCATCTTTTTAGGCGAACATAGTGCCGTTTACCAGCAACCGGCCATTGTCTTCCCGGTTCCCCAAGCGACCGTTACTGCAACAATCAGAATGACTGCCGCTCCAGTTTCTTCAATTACCAGTGAGTACTATACCGGGACATTCACCGAGTTACCCCCACGCATGGCAGGTGTGGCAACCCTGCTCCAACACCTCCAGCACCGGCTAAATCCGCAAGCCATCCCGGTCCACTTGACACTGCACAGCACCATTCCATTGGGACGAGGGATGGGGTCTTCAGCCGCCATTGCCAGCGCAATTACACAGGCTTACTTCGCGTTGTTTGAAACACCCCTCCCGAGGGAAACACTGACCGCCTATACTGATATTGAAGAACACATTACCCATGGCAATCCGAGTGGCATCGACGCCCAAACGGTGAACGTTGCCCACCCCATTTTGTTTGAAAAGCAACAATTTATTGACTTTCAGCCCCCGTTAACGGGGTTTTTGGTCATTGCAGATACCGGTTTAGCTAGTAATACCAAAACGGCAGTTCAGCAGGTGCACCAGTTTTTAACCGCAGATCAGCAACGCCAGGATCTGATTTTACAGTTGGGAACCCTAACCGAACGCGTCAAACAGGCACTGCAGCACCAAGATTTACCGGCCACTGGTCAAAGTTTAACCGCGGCGCAGACCATTTTACGTGCGTTAGGCGTAAGCACCCCCCAGATTGATCAACTGGTCACAACTGCCCACGCAGCTGGAGCGCTGGGAGCTAAACTAACCGGGAGTGGTCTAGGCGGCTGTATCATTGCCCTTACGCAGACTCGGACCGCAGCGCAGACCGTCGCAAAGGCCCTCACGGACCACGGTGCCACCCAAACTTGGATTCAAAGTCTATACGAGTTAAACCCACAGGAGGATTTATCATGAAGAACCATGCTAAGGCCCGGGCACATACCAACATTGCCCTTGTCAAATACTGGGGAAAAGCCAACGAAGCGTTAAAATTACCGACTACCAACAGTCTCTCGCTCACCTTAGATCGCTTTTATACAGACACTAGCGTTACCTTTGATGAGCAACTATCTGCAGACCAGATTAGTTTAAACGGGACTGCCCTGGAAGGCCCGGCCGCCCGCCGGATTGCAACTTTTTTAGACCTCGTTCGCTCCCAGGCTGGAATTAGTAGCAAAGCTCAGGTCACCACGGTTAACAACGTTCCCACCGCCGCCGGACTAGCTTCCTCGGCCTCTGGCTTTGCCGCTCTCGCTGCCGCTGCCAGTCGGGCCAGTGGCTTACAGTTAGATCACAAACAACTCTCCCGATTAGCGCGCCGGGGCTCTGGCTCTGCCACGCGGTCCATCGATGGCGGGTTTGTCGAATGGCACAAGGGCTTTGGCGACCGAACGTCCTTTGCTACCCAGGTTGCTCCTGCCGACTACTGGAACCTCAACGTGATTGCGATTTTGGTAAACCAACAGCAAAAACAAATCAGTAGTTCCGTGGGGATGCAGCGTTCGCAAACGACCTCGCCCTACTACCGTGAATGGGAAAAGCTTTGCAAACACGACTTAAAAAAGCTTAAAATGGCAATTAGTAACCGAGATTTCAGTTGCTTAGGCACGATTGCCGAGGAAAATGCGATGCGGATGCACGCATTAACCCTGAGTGCAGCGCCTGATTTTTCTTACTTTGACGCCGATTCTTTAAAGGCTATGCAGTTGATTCACCAACTGCGAGCTACTGGAATTCCCTGCTACTTTACAATGGATGCCGGACCGAACGTTAAGGTCTTAGTGGAACCGGAACACCTCAACGCGGTCTTAGCAGCGCTAACCCCCGCTTTTGGAGCCAATCAACTGGTCGTCGCTGCTCCCGGACCTGGCATCCAATACCTTACTTAGAAAGAAGACTAACATTGATTACAACAAGCACCCCGGGAAAACTTTATTTAGCAGGTGAATACGCCGTCGTCGAGAACGGGAACCCGGCCATCATTGCCGCCGTTAATCGGTTTGTAACGGTCACGATTGCAAAAAATCAAGAGCGGTGCTCAATTACTTCTAAACAATACGAAAACCATCGCGTGCACTGGGAACGGGTTAATTCACGCATGATTGTAGATGATCGTGATAACCCCTTTCAATACATTATTGCAGCCATCCAGGTAACCGAAGATTACGTCCAGGCGTTGGGAAAACCAATTCAAAAGTACCACCTCAGCGTCAACAGTGAGCTAGACAGTGGAACCGGAAAAAAGTATGGACTGGGTTCATCCGCAGCCGTGACGGTGGCGACCATTAAGGCGCTCTGCGAGCTCTACCAGCTCAAGTTGAGCAAAGTCCAACTCTTTAAATTGGCCGCGATTGCCCACTTTAACGTTCAGGGGAACGGTTCGCTCGGTGACGTTGCATCGAGTGTCTTTGGGGGCTTAATTACATACAGTTCCTTTGACCGCCAGTGGTTAGCTGAATTCCGGGATAAGATTGCCCTCCCGGAGCTGTTGAAATTGGAGTGGCCCCGTTTAGAGATCACTCCCTTACAGATCCCGAGCGTGCTCCGCTTTTTAGTGGGATGGACTGGTTCTCCGGCTTCCACGTCCCGCTTAATCGATAAAGTAGAACTAAAAAAGGGGAAACATGGCTCTCAGTACGAACGCTTTTTGCACGAAAGTAATAAATGCGTCCGCGAGATTACCAACGGGTTTCGGCAGAATAACAGCAAGTTGATCATGCAAAATATCAACCGGAATCGCGAGCTCCTCCAATCATTGAGTACCCTAGCGGGCGTCACAATTGAAACGCCCCAACTAACGAAGTTGATTGAGATTGCCGACCACTTTGGCGGTGCTGCCAAAACTTCCGGTGCTGGTGGTGGAGACTGTGGGATTGTGTTAATCGAAGCCAACTGCGATATTACTGGTCTGCAAGCTGCTTGGCAACGGGCGGGAATCGAACCATTAAACCTCGCGATTTACAACTACGAAGGAGAATCCAGTGACTAATCGTCAATCACACCGAAAAGATGAACACGTATCGCTAGCCAAGAAGTTCCATCAGGCTTCGACAGCCGGCTTTGCGGACCTCCATTTCGTTCCCAACGGCTTGCCAGAGGTGGCGGTTTCAGAGGTTGAGCTCAGCACGACCTTCGTTGGACATCAGTTTGCCCTCCCCTTTTACATTGAAGCCATGACGGGGGGCAGTAAGTACACGCAGAAGCTCAACCACCAACTGGCCGAAGTGGCTAAAGCAACTGGGGTTGCCTTGGCGTTAGGCAGCGCTAGTGTGGCGCTGCGCGATAAAACCACCCTTCCCAGCTTTACGGTCGCGCGGGAAGTTAATCCCACGGGATTTTTACTTGCCAATGTCGGGGCTGGGGCTACCCCTACCCAGGCGCAGACCGTGGTCGACTTACTGCAGGCGGATGCCTTAGAAGTCCACCTTAACGTGGTCCAGGAACTGGTCATGCCAGAGGGCGATCGTGATTTTCACTGGCTCACTAATTTGCAACAAATTGTGGGCCAGGTCAAGGTGCCCGTGATTGTTAAAGAAGTCGGTTTTGGCTTGGACCAAGCCACGCTCCACCGGCTTGAGGCCATCGGCGTGCAAACCGTCAACGTAGGTGGACACGGGGGAACTAATTTTGCACAAATTGAAAACTTCCGGCGCCCCCATAAGGATTTAGCTGACTTCAATGATTGGGGCTTAACGACCGTGCAATCATTATATGAGGCCCAGGCGGTGCCTGATTTGCAAATTGTCGCAGCCGGCGGCATTACTAGTCCCCTAGAAATTGCTAAGGCGCTTTATCTCGGCGCTGACGCCGTGGGGATTGCGGGAGCAATCTTAACCACGTTAATCGACGATGGCGTGGGGGCCACGATTACCAAGTTGCAGGAGTGGAGCTTTGGCCTACGCGCCATTTTCACCGCGCTCGGGGTCAAAAACATTGCCGAACTGCGAGAGCGCCCGGTGGTCCTGAGTTCAGAACTAGAAAATTACTTACAACAACGACATTTACGACCATAGAAAAAGGATGAGCTAAACTGCTCATCCTTTTTCTACTTGAAAGCGTAATCCTTTCGGAAAGAAGTTCTTGACGGTTCCGTTGACCACCTTCCCAAAGCCAACTGGCATCTGCTGATACAGCAATAAATACCAACCCTTGGGTAGCTCAGCATCCGTGTTAAAGATATCCCCGTGCACATACCGCTGCCACTGCTCATAACTAATCGGTAGCGTCCGTTGCACCTGCTCAGGCCGCAGAACCATGGCCAACCCATAGCTGGGTTCAATTCGGTGTTTTTTCAAGGTTCCCAAAGGCGTTCCCGGCAGCATAACCCGCAATCCCTGTAAATCCGGAATCTCGGGGTTAAAAGAATATAATTGTTCGCCAAATTGCAATAACGAGCCCGCCTTAAAGTCTGTCAGGTTTTGGGCCACAAATTGCTGCCATTCTTTACGATCAGCTCCGCCAACGTTACTGCGCTGGCCCCGGATTTTAACTGGTTTCCCCGTCGCGGTGCTCTGCAGTTTAGCGATGAAATGCCCGTCGCCCGCAAAGGACTGCGGAAATAACCGGAGCGTGCGTTGAAGCTCTGGATTCCCATCGGCCCACTCGGGACGACCATCGCTCATTCCCGCACTTTTATCCAAAGCAACGAGTTCTAGCGGATACTGGTCTAGCAGCCACGCAATGATTTGTTCGTCTTCTTCAGGTGCAAACGTACAGGTTGAATACACGAGTTGTCCGCCGGGCTTTAACATTTTAACGGCTGCTTGCAGGATTTCGCGCTGGCGAACCGCACAAGCTGCCGGATAATCAGCATCCCAGTACGTTGTCGCACTCGGATTTTTTCGAAACATTCCCTCCCCAGAACAGGGCGCATCCACTAAAATTTTGTCAAAGTAGGCGGGAAATGCTGGGCTTAACCGGTCGGGGCGTTCATTTAAAATCAACGGATTCCAGACCCCGAAGCGTTCAAGGTTTTCCACTAAAACCTTGGCCCGGCCCCGATCAATTTCATTGGCTACCAGTAAGCCTTGATTCTGCATTAACGCGGCCAGTTGGGTGGATTTCCCTCCGGGTGCAGCACACAAGTCTAGCACCCGCTCCCCCGGTGCCGGGGCAACCGCCTCCGCAACCAACATGGCAGATGGTTCTTGACTATAGACATACCCACTTTGGTGGGCCGGTGATTTCCCATCCACCTTGCCATAATAACCGTTAGGCACGTTAGAAATGGGCCGACTTTGATCAATCGCCGGGTGAGCTGGTGGTTTCAAAGGATTCAGGCGAAAGCCGTGCTGGGGTGCTTCTGCAAAACTTTGTAAAAAGGCCGGAAATTGGGCTCCTAATAACCGTTGGTATTTAGCTTTAAATTGGGTTGGTAGTTCCATCATGAGGTTCCTCCGCAAATAATCGGGTCGCTACGACTGCTTGTTGCCAGTTCGCATACCGCCACTCCCGCATGGAGGCGGCTAACCGGGGTTGATAACTAGTCGTGGTCCGTGGTAAGGCCTTTAACGTCGCAAGATTTGGCCAGTATTTGACCTGCAAACCGGCCAGATACGCCACTCCTAAAGCGGTCGTTTCTGCTAAGGGCGCGCGCGTAATGGGGCTGCCCAAAATGTCAGCCTGAAACTGCAACAAATATTCGTTTTTAGACACGCCCCCATCGACCATCAGCGATTTGAGGGGCAATCCCGTTTCGTGGGTCATGGTCTGTAAGACATCCCGCGTTTGAAATGCCAAAGACTCTAAAGTGGCGCGAATGAGCTGCTTGTCATCAGTTTGTGGGGTCAGACCTAGAATTGCCCCCCGAGCGTTTTGATCCCAGTACGGAGCGCCTAGCCCACTAAACGCAGGAACAACGTATAACTGGTCAGTTGCGGTGGCTTGCTCCGCTTGGGTTGCCGTTGTGGTGACATCCTGGACGAGAGCAACCTGGTCTTTTAACCATTCAACCGCGGCCCCTGCCGTAAACACACTTCCTTCAAAGGCGTACGTAACTTGACCGTTTAACCCATAGGCAATCGTGGTCAGTAACCCGTGCTCGGAAAGTTGCGGCTCATGTCCCAGATTCATCATGATAAAGGCCCCTGTTCCATAGGTATTTTTCGTCTGACCGGGATCTAAAGCTAACTCGCCAAATAGCGAGGCCTGCTGGTCTCCAGCAATCCCCGTAATGGGAATTTGGACGCCCATGAGGGTGAATTCCTGCGTATACCCATAAAAATGACTGGAATCATGAACCGCTGGTAACATGGTCCGCGGAATCTTAAACAAATCCAGCAATTTTTGATCCCAATCCAGCGTGTGAATATTATACAGCATGGTCCGGCTGGCGTTGGTTACGTCGGTTGCGTGCACGTGGCCATTGGTCAGCTTCCAGAGCAACCAGGTATCAATCGTACCAAACAGTAAATCCCCGGCCTCAGCCTGCTCCCGGGCGTGTGGCACCTCGTCTAATAACCACTGTAACTTGGTCGCGGAAAAATAAGAATCAATCAGTAATCCGGTCTTTTGCTGAATGAAAGTTTGATAGCCAGCTTGTTGGAGGTGTTTTGCAATTTCGGTAGTTTGCTTTGATTGCCACACAATCGCATGGTGAATCGGTTGCCCGGTTTTCCGATTCCAGACCACCGTTGTTTCACGTTGATTGCTAATCCCAATCGCACGAACCTTGTACGGCGGGGTTTCCGTTTGAAAGAGCACTTCTGAAATAACCGTTTCCGTTCCGTTCCAAATCTCTAACGGATCCTGCTCCACCCACCCTGGTTGGGGGAAAAACTGGTGAATGGGACGTTGCGCCTGGCCCACAATGCTTCCTTGTTGGTCAAAAAGAATGGCGCGCACGGAGGTCGTTCCTTCATCAATTGCTAAAATGTATTGTTCGTTTTTCATCGTCTACTCCATCTTTAAAATTCAGTCCTTATTATAACCTTTTCCCCTAGTTCTGCCTAACGACGACCGTCTCTGATTTCGTGTTGTCGCTGAGAAGTGTAGAATGGATACGAAACTAAAATTATGAAGGAGCATCCGCACATGACAGAACCGAATTATTCCGCCTGCACTAGTATGTTAGTCGGTAAAAAGGCAACCGTCGATGGAAGTACGTTAATTGGTCGTAATGAGGACGCGAAGGCCGCGTGGCCCAAACGGTTTGTCGTTCATGATCACCAAGTTGCTAAACACCCGGTTGTCTTTCAATCCACTGCCAATGGATTTCAATTAGACCTACCCAATGAGGCCGCAAAGTACACTGCAACTCCCGAGTGGACCACCAGCGAGGGGCTCTTTGAAGAGGATGGGATTAACGAACATGGCGTGGCAATGAGTGCCACCGAGAGTACCTATGCCAACGATGCCGTTTTAGGTTGTGATCCGCTGGTCTCCGATGGAATCGGCGAAGAAGCCATGGTCACCGTTGTCCTTCCCTACGTGCAGTCCGCGCGGGAAGGCGTTCAACGCTTGGGTGAAATTGTTAGTACCAAGGGGGCCAGCGAAACCAATGGAGTCCTCTTTTCAGATGCCCAAGAAGTTTGGTACTTTGAGATTGGTTCCGGACACCAGTGGGTTGCACAACGCATCCCGGATGATTGTTATGCTGTCGTTGCCAACCAAATGGCCATCGAAAAGGTGGACTTTAACGATCAAGTCAACTTTCAGTGGTCGTCGCAGTTACCAGAATTTGTGACTACCAACCACCTCAATCCGGATCGCCACGGCTTTAACTTTCGCCACATCTTTGGGACGCGTAATCAAATGGATACCTATTACAACACTCCTCGCGTGTGGTACGGGCAAAAAATGTTTACTCCCGATGTAGACCAGGAACCAACTTCGCAGAACCTGCCCTTTTTACGCAAGAGTGACCGCTTGTTATCCGCCACTGACGTGCAAAACCTCCTGAATTCTCACTACCAGGGAACCGAGTTTGATCCAGTGGGAACGGGCAGTGAATTTGACAAGCATCGGTTCCGTCCGATGAGTTTTGCCAAAACGCAGGAAGCCCATGTCTTACAACTCCAAGCAGACTTGCCCGTTGAAATTGGGGGCATCCACTGGCTGTCAATGGGCGTGGGGGCCGAAAGTACCTTTGCCCCCTTTTTCGCGGGGATTAGTGAAACGCCAGCTGCCTATCAATACCCAGTTGGCCACGACTATGATCCTCAGTCCGCTTACTGGAACTTCAAACTAGTTGGAATTCTGGTTGATGCCCACTACCATCGCTTTATCGGTCAAGTTAACGACGTGCAAGCTGAACTACGTCAGCGTTATCGGCAAATTATTAATCAAACGCAAGCCCAAGTTGCCACCAGCAATGATTTAGTTGCATTAGCCAATCAAGCTAGTCAACAGGCAGCTGAGCTGGCTTTAACCCGGTTCCAAACGTTAGCAACCCAGTTAATTACAGAGTCTGCTGATCTATCGCCACTAAACTACCACCAAGATTTGAATTTATAGGGAGGATCAACACGACCTGTCGAAACAAAAAATTAAGACTAGGGGACCTGGTCTTAATGATCTTCTCCGCCATTTTTGGGCTTGTGGTTCCGTGTCAATTTGGTCTATTTTCATAATTTCATCTTTAGAGCTATTATTCATTGCTATGTGATTCTCTGTTTCTTTTACAAAAAAACGACTGGAAAAATTTCCAGCCGTTTTTCTTTTAGCGTTTTTTGAATGATTGCTTGATCCGAGCAGCCTTTCCTTGACGATCGCGCAAGTAGTAAAGTTTTGAACGACGAACCTTACCACGACGAACTACTTCAAGTTTAGCAACCCGTGGTGAATTGAGTGGGAAAATTCTTTCCACACCAATTCCGTTACTGATTTTACGAACAGTGTAAGTAGCTTGAATCCCAGCACCGCGGCGCTTGATAACTACCCCCGTAAAATCTTGGACACGTTCTGTGTCACCTTCAACAACCTTAACTGATACCGTTACAGTATCACCAGCCCGAAAATCGGGAATATCAGAACGTAATTGTTCCTGATTGATCTTTTCGATCAGCTTGTTTTGACGCATGTCACTTCTCCTAACTAGCACTCATATCTTTCCGACAGCGGAATACTGTTGTATTTTAGTCTCACGACTAACTAATAATATACCACATTCGCTTAGCTAAAGAAAGCCTAATTTTGCTCCAATTCGATCTTAATTTCGGCCAGTAATTCCTTGGCACGTGGCGAAAGTCGGTGATAATCAATTAGATCGGAACGATGCACGTAGGTTTTGCGTAATGATTCCTTTAAGCGCCAGTCCGCAATCTTTTGGTGGTCGCCGTTCATTAAGACCGCCGGTACCTGAACACCCCGAAAATCAGCTGGACGCGTGTACTGGGGCGCCTCTAATAAGCCGGTGGAAAAGGAATCGTCCACCGCTGATTCATCGTTTCCAAGCACGCCGGGAATTAACCGCGACAACGCATCAATCATAACCAGGGTGGGCAATTCACCCCCGGTTAACACATAATCACCGATGGAGTATTCATCGGTGACCACTTGTTTGACCCGTTCGTCAAACCCTTCATAGTGGCCACAAATAAAAGTTAGATGATCGGATTGAGCTAACTCGGCTGCGACCTGCTCATCGAACCGCTTTCCCGCTGGATCAGTTAAAATCACCCGGCCAGCTGACAACCCTTCTGCTTGCGCTTGTTTTTGGGTGGCTGCCACCGCATCAACAATTGGTTGTGCCTGTAACAGCATTCCCGCCCCACCGCCATACGGAGTGTCATCGACGTTATGGTGTTTGTTGGTCGAAAAATCCCGGAAATTAGTCACGTTAACCGATAGGAGCTGTTTTTCGACCGCTTTTCCTAAAATAGAGTCATGTAAGGGTCCGTTAATCGTATCTGGGAATAAACTCAAGACATCAATTTTCATCTACTCTAGCCCCGCTAATAATTCGACCGTAACCTGTCCCTGTTCCAGATCAACCTGTTTAATCACCTCATCGATTTTGGGTAGAAGTAAATCTGGTTGTCCGGTGCGTTCAACCACCCACACGTCATTTGGACCAAGGTCCATGATGTCCTTAATCGTGCCGAGAGCCCGGCCTTGTTCGTCAACTACGGCTAAGCCAATGATTTGGCTGTAATAGTATTCGCCGGGCTGCAGGGGTGCCTCTGACTGCTCAGCCGCATCAATCTTTAAGGTGGCGGGCTTGAGATGTTCTACGTCATTAATCGTGGGATGATCCTTAAAGTGCAACAAAATAAAGTTTTTGTGCTTGCGGACCTGATCAATTTCTAAGCGTTCCATGTCTCCCATTTTGGGAAAGGCGTACAGAATGGCTCCCGGGCGAAACCGGACCTCTGGAAAATCCGTCTCAGAAACCACGCGGACTTCTCCCTTAATCCCCTGGGTATTAACTAACTTTCCGACTTCTAAGTAGTCCATAATTACATCGTTCCTTTAACTTTAAATTATGCTAAAAAAACTCCTAAATAAAACAACGTTTTATCTAAGAGTTTTCTGCTATTTACCGTCATCAATAATTAACTTAACCCGTTTGTTGTCAGGCACGTGAATACTGTAAACAATGGCGCGAATGGTTTGCGCCACTCGTCCCCGTTTCCCAATCACCCGTCCCACGTCTTGGGGATTAGGGGTTAAAATATACTCGTGAAACTCATTCGTTTCCTGGTGACGAATCTGAACGTCATCGGGAAACTTTACTAACGGTTTAATGATGGTTGTAATTAAGTTGTCAAAATTCACCATAACTAATCAGCCTTATTTTTGCTTGTTAGCTAATTTAGCTTCATGAAGTTTCTTCATGATCCCGGCTCTTGACAAAATGTTACGAACTGTATCAGAAGGTTTGGCACCCTTTTCTAACCAGTCTAAAATAGTTTCTTCTTCTAAAGTTACTTGGTTTTCTTGAATCAATGGGTTGTAAGTCCCCACGTTTTCAATGTAACGACCATCACGAGGACTTCGTGAATCAGCAACTACGATTCGATAAAATGGATTTTTCTTAGAACCCATTCGTTTCAAACGAATTTTAACAGACATAATGACACCTCCTCATGTTTTCTTAACGGTTTCTATCTTACCAAGAATAAAAAGTAATGTAAAGTGTTTTTTCTTTACACTCCTTATTTTTTCCTTTTTTTCAACCGCTTCCGTTTATTTTTCTTCATTTTCCGACTCATTCGCTTCATGGCAAGGTTGGAGAGTTTTCCCCCCATGCCACCGCCGCCCATACCGGCGGCTTGCATCATGTTTTCCATCCCGGCCATGTTCCCGTTGGAAACCTGATTCATCATCTTTTTCATCTGATCAAATTGTTTAATCATCCGGTTCACGCTTTGAATGGGTTGCGCCGAACCCCGGGCAATTCGCCGCCGGCGGGAAGGATTTAACACATCGGGATTTTCACGTTCTTCATTGGTCATCGAATAGATCATCGCTTTGATCCGCTCTAAGTCCTTAGGATCCATCTCAACGTTCTTGAGCGCTGGATTATTGGCCATTCCTGGAATCATCGCCATGATGTCTTTTAACGGTCCCATGTTTTGAATTTGCTGGAGTTGGTCCAAGAAATCGTCAAAGTTAAAGGAATTTTCCCGCATCTTTTCGGCTAGTTCTTGTGCCTTTTGCTCGTCCACGTTTTTCTGAGTCTTTTCAACCAGGGACAGCACGTCTCCCATGCCCAGAATTCGGGAAGCCATTCGATCTGGATGAAAAACATCCAGATCCGTCATTTTTTCCCCTTGCCCGGTAAACAGAATTGGTTTGCCAGTCACTGCCTTGATCGATAAGGCGGCTCCACCCCGGGTATCCCCATCTAACTTAGTCAGAATAACTCCGGTAAGATTGAGGTCCTCATTAAAGCCCTGCGCCGTTTCAACCGCGTTTTGCCCGGTCATCGCATCCACAACTAAGAGAATATCGTTGGGGTGGGAAACGGTTTTGATTTCTTCCAACTCGTGCATGAGTTTTTCATCAATTTGTAACCGTCCGGCCGTATCAATAAAGACATAATCATTGTGATTTTCACGGGCCTGGGCCAGTCCATCCTGAACAATCTGAACTGGATCCACATCCGTCCCCTCGGAAAAGACGGGCACGTCAATTTGCTTTCCAACCTGCTCTAACTGATCAATGGCGGCTGGTCGGTAAACGTCGGCTGCGATTAACAGCGGCCGCGCGTGCTCATCCTGTTTGAGCCGCTTAGCTAACTTTCCAACCGTCGTCGTCTTACCAGCCCCTTGCAGCCCGACCATCATGATCACCGTTGGAATTTTAGGTGCCTTAGTAAGCTCCGTTGCTGAACCACCCATCATGGCGGTTAGTTCATCGTCCACAATTTTAACGATTTGCTGACCAGGGTTGAGCCCCTCCAGCACCTTTTCACCCTTGGCCTGGTTCTGGACCTTTTTAACAAAGTCCCGAACCACGGTAAAGTTTACGTCGGCATCTAGTAAAGCCAGCCGGATTTCGCGCATGGTAATCCGTAAATCCGCTTCACTAATTTGCCCTTTCCCACGTAAATTTTTAAACGCATTTTGTAACTTTTCTGATAACCCTTCGAATGCCATCGTTACTCCTTTTAGTTTTCCTCTAGTTTTTCTAGGCGCTCAATTAACCCATTCAAGGTTTGATCATGGGGATGTTTTGTTTGAATCGTCTGCGCCAGTTCATCAATCAGGTGATTTCTGGTGACAAACTTCTGGTACAAGCCCATCCGTTCTTCATACTTTTCTAAGGTCATTTCCGTCCGTCGGAGGTTATCATAGACCGCCTGGCGACTGACCTGAAAATTTTCAGAAATCTCACCCAAGGACAGATCATCGGCGTAATACTGCCGAATGTAATCAGCCTGTTTGGGGGTTAGTAAACTTCCATAAAAATCAAATAACGCATTAATGCGATTATCTTTTTCTAGTTTAGCATTAAAATTCGTTTCCATGGTCATTCCTTAATTAAGCCCTTAAACAGGCCATAGACAAAGTCCTCTGGATTAAAGGTTTGCAGGTCATCGACCCCTTCACCGAGGCCCACGTACTTAACGGGAATGCCCAACTCTTGCTTAATCGCCAGCACTATGCCCCCTTTGGCAGTCCCATCTAACTTAGTCAAAACGATCCCAGTGATCTCAGCGACATCGCGGAACAGCTTCGCTTGAACGAGCGCATTCTGCCCAACGGTCGCATCAATTACCAGTAAAACCTCTTGCGGGGCACCCGGAATTTCACGCTGAATGATCTTGTTCATCTTTTCGAGCTCTTTCATGAGGTTAACTTTGTTTTGCAACCGCCCCGCTGTATCAACCAGCAAAAGATCGTAATGGTCGTCCTTAGCTTGCTTAACCGCATCAAAAACCACGGAAGCAGGATCGCTGCCCTCAGGTTTCTTCACGATTGCAACCTGATCACGGCTGGCCCACTCGGCGAGCTGTTCAATGGCTCCGGCCCGGAACGTATCCGCAGCAGCCACTAGGACCTGCTTACCAGCCTGACGGTACTGATTAGCGAGTTTTCCAATCGTGGTGGTTTTTCCGGCTCCGTTCACGCCAATCATCAAAATGACGGTCGGTCCATCGGGATTTTCATGCAGTTCGGTGTCCAGTGGTTCGGACCCATCATAAATTTCCACTAACTTTTGAACAATGAAGTTCTGCACTTCATCACGGCCCTTGATGTTATTGAGCCGGACCGCTTCTCGTAGTTGGTCACTAATGGAAGTGGCGGTGTTGACCCCCACATCGGCCTGAATCAACGTGTCTTCTAGGTCGTCAAAAAACTCCTCATCAACCGACCGGAAGTTTGCAAATAACCGGTTCAAACTTTGTCCAAAGGAAAACCGGGACTTCGATAGTCCATGTTCATATTTTTGCTCTGGCTTTGGTACTGCATCACTGGTGGACGTTGCGGCCGAAGCTGACTCCGTGGTCGATTGGACGTCCGATTCCTCCCGTGTAGTCGATGCAATCGACTCTGAAGCGACCGTCGAAGTTTCCGAACGGTTAGGTTCAGTGGTTGCTGTCGATGCCATTGCTTCTACCACCGAAGTAGCAGTACTAGTGGACGCCGCTGAAACCGATTCTGCCGTACTTGCGCTACTCTCTGAGGCGCTGATTGACCCTGACTCGGACTGGGATTCGTCTGGCGCTTGCTGATTTTTCCGTTTAAAAATATCAAATAAACCCATTCTTATTTCTCCTTTTTCTGCGTTGCTTCGAGGTTAACGGAGACGAGCTTGGAGACTCCGGAATCCTGCATGGTAATTCCCACTAACTGGTCAGCATATATCATCGTTTCCTTACGGTGCGTAATCACAATAAACTGGGTGTGCTGTTTAAGTTTTTGCATGTAACGCGCAAATCGATCAACGTTGGCTGGATCAAGCGCGGATTCTGCCTCATCCAAAATCACGAAGGGAACCGGCTTAACCTGTAAAATCGCAAACAAGAGGGCCAAGGCGGTGAGCGCCTTCTCGCCCCCGGATAACAAGCTCAGATCCCGGTACCGTTTCCCCGGCGGCTTCACCAGAATGTCAATTCCAGTTGTCAATAAATGGTGCGGATCCGCCAGTTTGAGCTTCGCTTCCCCACCCCCAAAGATATGCCGAAAAACGGCAGTAAAAGCCGTGGCCACTTGGTCAAAGGTTTGTTGAAAGCGTTGTTTAACCGTTTGATCCATTTGATTCATGATTTCTAACAGTTGTTGTTTGGCCGCCAATAAATCATCGAGTTGCCCGTTCACAAAATCAGCTCGGTTTTTTAATTCTTCGTAGGCTGTGATTGCTCCCACGTTAACGGGGCCTAATTCCGTGATTGTGGCCTGAACCGTTTGTAATTCTTGTTCTAATGCCTCGGGATCTAGGTCAACCACCTGGAGCGATTGCTGTGACTGTGTTTGTAGGTCGCCTAGCTCCCGTTGTAGCTTCGCAGTCTCTTGCGCCTGCAGTGACGCCTGTAATTGCGCTTGTTGCAGGTCCTGTTGCACCGTGGTCAGCGCTTGTTGGGTCGCAGTTAAATCCCGTTCATTAGCTTCATCGGCTGCTTGTAACTCAAGCGCCTGCTGTTTACTCTCGGCGAGGGCGCGTTGTTGTCGTTTAATGCGAGCTTGTAATTGCTCTGGATCGACCTCAGTCACCGTTTGGAGTTGCTTCAGTTCCTGCTGAAGCTGGGTTACCTGTTTTGCAAGCTGGGTGCCCGCGGTGGTAGCTTTGTCTCGTTGCGCAGTCTCAGTTTGAACCTGTTGGCGCGCCTGCTTTAGCCGTTCTCGAATCTGGCTGAGTCGCTGTTGTTGTGCCATCAAAGTAGCTTGACTACGTTGCTGATCGGCTTTATGTTGTTGAATTGCTTGTTTTAACTCGCGAACGCGGGCTTGGTTCTCCGCAATCTCAGCCTCCGTTGCTTGAATCTGCTGAGGAGTCGTGGCTGCTGGATGGTCCGCCTCGTCATCAGCGTGTTTCAACTGGAGTTCGAGGGCAGCGACTTCGCGTTTTTGCTTTGTCAGAGCCGCTGATAAACTGGAGACCCGTTCTGCCTGTGCCTTCAGTTCAGCGGTGTGACTAGATTCCTGTTGATAGGCTTCGTCCCGCTTCGCTTGGGCTGCTTGCCCGGTTTCTTTAACCACAGCAAGTTGTGCTTCTTGCTGCTTTAATTTAGTTTGTAACGTTTGGGCCTGGCTCGTTAACGTGGCAAGTTGATGCTTTTGGCGGAGAATCCCGTTTGGTTCGTGTTGATTCTTACCCCCGGTGATTGAGCCCCCCGCGTTCACCACTTCACCATTAAGGGTCACAATTTTCACCCGCCGCCGGAGTTTCTGGCTCAGTTGCGTAGCTTGTTGCAGATTAGTGGTAACTAACACGTTTCCCAGCAAGTAGTTTTTTACCCGCGTTAGGTTTTGAGGCATCGTCACTAAGTCCGCGGCCACCCCGACTAATCCTGGTTGTTCGCGGGCTACTTGTAACAAACTGGGGCTAACAAACCGCTCGTTAATGGCATCAAGGGGCAGGAAGGTCACCCGGCCTAACTGATGTTGGCTTAAATAGTGAATTGCCTGGCGGGTAGCGGCAACGGTCTGCATCACTACCTGCTGAAGGGCCCCGCCTAACGTCGTTTCAATCGCAACCAGATATTGATCATCGACCTGCATTAAGTCTGCAACTGGGCCTAAAACTCCGGTTAAATCCTGCTGGTGCTTGAGGAGGTTTCTCGTGCCTCGGTACAGGTTATTGTGCCCGGCGACCATGTTTTGTAAACTATCTCGTTCGGTTTTAACCGTCTGAAAATCACGAAGTTGCTGATACCAAGCTTGTTGAAGCTGGTCTTGCTGATTCGCTAACTCATCAACTTGGGCTTGCAACCGTTGTTGACGAGCCTGAGCCGCGTTTGCTTGGTGCTTCAGCGCAGTAAGCTGCTCCTGCGCTGCTTGTAATGCTTGTTCCAGGCGCTGCTGTTCGGTCGCTAACTGCCGTTGTTGGCGCAGCTTTTCCTGATAGGCCTGACGCTGCTGTTCTGACATCCGGGAGGCCATCCGGACCTCATTCTTTTGGTTCGTCAGTTGTTGCATTAACGTTACATATTGACTGCGAGCCGCTTCTAACGCTGCTTCTTCACTTTCCACCTGCTTTAGTTTGGCGGTGGCATCGCTGTCAGCAATTTCTTGTTCCAGCTGGTTCAGCTGATCGGTCGTGGTCTGCACGGTCGCCTGGGCCGTTTGTACCCGCTGTTCGAGCTGTTGCAGCTGAGTTTGGTTGTCCGTACGCTGGCGTTCTAATTCCTGGAGTTGGGTTCGTTTAAAATCCAGCTGTTGCTGGCGTAACTTGGCTTCTCCCGTGGCACTTTCGAGCGTTTTGGTATCGGTTAGTAGTTGTTGCTGTTGTTGTTCGCGAGCTTGTTGGGTCGTCGTTAGTTGCCGGTGGAGCGTCTGCTTTTGCTCCCGCAACTGCGCCAGTTGCTCCGTGAGTTGTCGATGCTTGGTCGTTTGTTCAGTTACCTGGGTTTGAGTCGCTTGGTGTGTCTGTTGCAGGTGAGCGGCCCGGCGGGTTAACTGGGTGAAGCGCAACTGCTCTAACCGTTGCTGCTGACGCAAATAGCGCGAAGCGGTCTCGCTTTGCGCTTGTAAGGGGGCTAACTGTTTCCCTAGTTCATGGGCAATGTCTGATACCCGATCCACGTTCGCCTGGGTTTCCGTGAGCTTTTTTTCGGACTCCGCCTTCTGCTTTTTATACCGGTAGACGCCGGCGGCCGTTTCGATGACGGCCCGACGCTTCTCTACATCTCCTGCTAAAATATCATCCACGTTTCCCTGGGAAATAATGGAGAGTGAACCTTCCCCCAACCCAGTATCTAGAAACAGTTGTTGAATTTCGCGTAATAAACATTCCTGATCATTAAGCAGATACGTACTATCGCCGTTGCGGTAGTATCGCCTGGTGATTTTGACCTCACTATAATCGGTGGGTAAATAATGATCAGCGTTATCAAAAACCAAGCTTACCTCAGCCCGGTTTAGGGGGCGCCGGTCATTAGAACCAGAAAAGATGACATCCTTCATCTTGTGCCCCCGCAGCTGCTTCGCGGACTGTTCTCCAAGCGCCCACCGAATCGCCTCGATGACGTTACTTTTTCCGCTCCCGTTAGGACCGACGATTCCCGTTAATCCATCCTGGCATTCGATAACCGTCCGGTCGGCAAATGACTTAAAGCCGGAAATCTGAATCGACTGTAACTTCACGAATGCTCCCTCACTTTACTGCAATTTCTGGTCTTTAATCCCTAACTTGTTTAGGGCTGCCTTGGCGGCTGCTTGTTCGGCACTCTTTTTCGAGTGGCCTTCCCCGATGCCTAGTTCCTTTTGATCGATGAATACGGCAACTTTAAACTGACGGTCGTTATCCGGACCGTTTTCATCAAGCAGTTGGTAGTCAATGGCAACGGGCCCGTTGACTTGAATTGCCTCTTGTAATTCCGTTTTGTGATCAAAAAATTCGTCAAACCAACCCTCGTCGAGCTTCGGGAAAATCACGAGGCGACAAAAATTCTTCACGGTTTCAATTCCTTGATCTAGGTAAACGGCCCCGATAAACGATTCAAAAATATCACACAATAAGGAATCTCGTTTTCGGGCGCCCGCCTTTTCTTCCCCTTTTCCCAGCCGAATGTACTTATCAAAGTGACACTCCCGGGCAAAACGACTAAAGCTGTGCCGATTAACCATGGCGGCCCGGAGCCGGGTTAAGCGTCCCTGTGGCATCTCTGGATGCCGTTTAAAGATGTAGTCAGAAACCACTAACTGGTAAACGGCGTCCCCGAGAAATTCCAAGCGTTCGTAAAACTTTAAATGTTGATCTGGATGTTCGTTAACGTAGGAAGCTTGCGTAAAGGCTTCATCAAGCAAGGCTTCGTTGTTAAATTTAATGTTATAATCATGTGCTAATTTATGATCAAATTCTTTCTGCAAGTGAATTTCCTCCCGAGTATTTAATGGTCTTATTATAGCATTAAACGAAAAACCCCATCAGGACGTGATGGGGTTACTTTCATTTCTTGTTAGGCGTATTTTGAATGATGACTTTCACCAAATCCTGGACCGTTTCGATTTGCTCGGCAGCGTCATCTGGAATCACATCACCAAATTCATCCTCAATTTCAACGATAAAGTGGGCTAAATCTACAAAGTCCGCCCCCAAATCGCGTTGAAAGTTAGTTGCCTCGGTTACGTCCGCCGCTTGGACTTGAAATTGTGCTCCAATTGTGTGTGCCACCGTGTTAAATACCGTTTTTTTATCCATTAGTCAGTACCTCCACCACTAATCTTGTTGTTGCTTGGCATGAAACTGCGTTGCAATGCCCGCAACTAAATCGGAAGTTGCCACTTCTTTGGCATTCTGTAACGCATACAAAATCGTTTTGGCGTCGCTATTGCCGTGCGTTTTGATTACTGGTGCCTTCAAGCCCAATAGCACTGAACCTCCATACCGGGTGTAGTCCATTTTTTTCGCGATCCGTTTTAAGGCGGGTTTTAACAGCAGTCCTCCGAGTTTTTCGCGTAGGCCACCCTGCTTAATACTGGCCTTAATCATGTTAACCACGGCGAGGGCACTGCCTTCGATTCCCTTTAAAGCAGCATTGCCGGTGAAGCCATCGGTGACGGCGACATCCGTCACGTTGGTTAAAAGGTCTCTGGCTTCAACGTTGCCAATGAAGTTCAGTTCCCCCGCTTCCCCTAGGGCAGATAATGCTTCGTACATCTTCCGGTGGGCAACGTCCCCCTTGTCCGCCTCAGTTCCGTTATTAATTAACCCAATCCGCGGATTAGCCTGATTGCGAACCTGCTGACTATAAATTTTACCCAGGCGCGCATACTGAATGACGTTTTCGACCTTAGCATCCGCATTCGCGCCCGCGTCAATCATGGTGAAGCCCTGATCGTTCTGAATCACCGGTAGGGTAACAACCAGACCGGGGCGTTCAATCCCCTTCATCCGGCCGATAATCAACAGTCCGGCTACCATTAAGGCCCCAGTATTGCCTGCGGAAAGCAATAAATCAGCTTCACCAGCTTGGACAGCTCGTGCTGCTAACACTAAGCTAGCCTGTTTTTTCTTTTTAACTGCCCGGACTGGTTCATCATCCATTGCAATCACTTCAGGCGCATGGACAATCCGCAGGTTTTGCATACTTTTTACTAAAGGTTCGATTTTGCGTTGATCCCCAAATAAGATGTACTCCACATCGTTATGACTGGCATCGCGAGCTAACTCTACTCCTTCTACAATTGCTTGTGGGGCGTAGTCGCCCCCCATGGCATCAATTGCAATCTTAATCATGAAGCAACTCCTTAATCGAATGAGGTTTGATTATTTAGTGCGTGTAACTGACGCACTAGGTTCTGGTTTTCTGGTTTTTGCATCCATTCGGCGTCATCAGTTACCATTTTAGCGACTTCTTGGGCGGCACTCAAGACATTCACGTCCGCAACCGGGTCCCCCACGTTAAAGCTCGGAATCCCCGATTGTTGCTTCCCTAAGATATCGCCAGGTCCCCTTAATTCTAAATCTTTTTGGGAAATAAAGAAACCATCGGTTGAACTACTCATGACATTCATCCGTTTAATGCCCACCTTGTTTTTAGGATCGGCAATTAAAATACAGTAGGACTGCTGCGTACCGCGCCCCACCCGTCCGCGTAACTGGTGCAGCTGGGCCAGGCCGAAGTGATCCGCATCAAAAATAACCATGATGCTGGCGTTGGAAACATCAACCCCCACCTCAATGACGGTGGTTGACACCAAGACTTGCGTCCGATTGGCTTTAAAATCATCCATGACCTGATTTTTATCGGCTTCATTCATTTGCCCGTGTAGTAAGCCGACGTGAAACGACGAACCCAAGTGTTCTTGAAGGTCCGTATAGGTCATCATGACGTTTCGCATCTCGACAGCATCGGATTCATCAATCAATGGCACCACCACGTAGGCTTGTTCTCCCTGTTGAAGGTGCTTTTTCACAAACTTCAGCATCGTTGCTTCTTGACTACTTTTAATCCAGGTCGTTTTAATCGGCTTTCGACCGCCAGGGAGTTCATCAATCACCGAAACGTCCATTTCACCGTAGGCCGTAATCGAGAGGGTCCGCGGAATCGGGGTGGCCGTCATTGATAAAACGTTGGTGGCGGTTCCCTTTTCACGCATCTGTTTGCGTTGGTTCACCCCAAACCGGTGTTGTTCGTCAATCACCGCTAATCCCAGGTGGTGGTAGCGGACGTTCTTTTGAAAGAGGGCATGAGTCCCTACCACTAGATCAATCTGCCCGGCTTTAATCCGGGGCAGTAACTGCCGACGGGCTTTCGCCGGCGTATCCCCAGTTAATAACGCGATGCTAACGTTCGTTTTCGTAAATAACTGGGCCAAGCTGTTGGCGTGTTGCTCCGCTAAAATTTCGGTCGGAGCTAAGAGCACGGCCTGCTGCCCGGCTAACACGGTGGCTAAAATTGCGAGGGCTGCTACCACCGTTTTCCCACTCCCCACGTCTCCTTGGAGCAGACGATTCATTGGAACTGGTCGTTGTAAGTCCGTCAAAATTTCTCCAACCACCCGGTGCTGGGCGTCGGTAAGCTGATACGGCAGGTCGTTAAGAAACGGTTGCAAGGTTAATTTATCGGTCTTAATGCTCGCGGCTTGGTCCTCTCGTTGATGCCGGTGTTTCAGAGTCTGCAAACGCATTTGAAACAAGAAGAATTCGTTAAACTTAGCAGTCCGACGTGCCGCTCGAACCGCCTGAGGAGTGCTCGGAAAGTGCATTTCACGAATCACCGTTTTAAGTGGTTCTAAGCGGAATTTCGTGCGAATCCATGTGGGCACGAAGTCTTCTAAAGTAGCCTGATATTCAGCGTAAGCAGTTTTAATCAGGTCGTGCATGGTTTTCTGGGTAATTTGATGGTTAACCGAATAAATGGATTGCACCGTTTGTTCTGAGGATTGCAAGAGCTTAATCCCCGTCAAACTCTGTTTTTGAGCGTTAAATTTTCCGTGCACCAAAATCGTTTGTCCAACTTCAACCTGTTTTTTTAACCAGGGTTGATTAAAAAACGTCACGCCCACAACGTCATGACCAACCATCAACCGTACCAGTAACCGGTTTTTACGACGCCCAAAATAATTAACGACGGGTTCCGCGGCAACGGTGCCCTTTAATGTGACGGTTTGTTGATCATGTAAGTCTGTGAGGGCTTGGCTTCGAAAGTCCTCATAGCGAAACGGGAAATAGGTTAGGAGATCAAATACCGTCTGGATGTTTAAATCGGCCAGCGCCGCCTGCTTTTTCGGACCGACCCCCTGCAGGGTTCCCACTGGATCTAAGCTGCTTTTCACGAACTTCACCCCCTACCTGTTGCAAAAGGCTGCCAATTCTCCTGTGAATTAACAGCCTTCCGTGCTCGTGTTATTCAACTGAGATGAGCAACGGATAAACCGGTTGATCACCTTCATGAACTTCAATCTCTAACTCATCATCGCGGTCTGCGGCAGCCGTGGCAACCGCTTGCGCATCAGCTTGCGTTGCCCCTTCTCCGTAAATAATCGTCACGTTTTCACTGTCGGCATCTAACATCGTTGCCATCATTTTCACAGCGGCTTCATCGAGGCTGTCAGCAGTGACTTGGATGTGACCATCCACGATTCCCATGAAACTACCCTTTTTAATGGTCAAACCGTCTAGTTCCGTGTCCCGGATGGCAGTCGTTACCTGCCCACTCTTAACCGTTGCTAAGGAGGCTTCCATGGCTGCTTGGTTATCAGTTAAACTAGCTTCCGGATTGTAAGCAAACAGCGCTGTTAATCCTTGCGGAATGGTTTGGGTGTGGACGACTTTCATCGGCACGGCCGTTAGATCAGTGGCCTGTTCCGCTGCCAAAAAGATGTTTTTATTGTTTGGCAGTACGAGTACGTGCTTAGCATTGGTGGCATCAACGGCCTTCACAATGTCTTCCGTACTAGGATTCATGGTTTGACCACCACTGATAATGGAGGTTACCCCAAGACTCTTAAACAGTTTTTCCAAACCAGCCCCTGCCACCACGGCAATTACAGCCATTTCGGTCGGTTCAGCTGGTGTTTCCGCTACTGGAGCAGGAGCCTCAGTTTCATCATTTTCCATGATTGCTTCTTGTTGTTCTCGCATGTTATCAATCTTAACGTTGATTAAATCCCCAAACTTTTGGCCCCAGGCTAAGACCTTTCCTGGTTGTTCGGTATGGACATGAACCTTTGCTACTTCATCATCGTTAATTACCAATAAGGAGTCGCCGAGAGGCGCCAAATAATTGTAGAAGCGGTCGTAGTCAAACGGCTGATCTACTTCCTTACCCTTACCAAACCGAACGGTCATTTGGGTACAATAACCGTACACAATATCATCCGGATTAAGTTGCCCCTGAGCACTAGCATGATCGGACTTTTTCACCATCTCATCCATTTTATTAGCTTCGACGTTAAACTTCGCGTGAACGTCATCAGACGGTTCCCGATTGTTCAAAATGTCAGCAAACGCCTCTAACACAAAGGTTAGCCCTTGGCCTCCTGAATCAACAACGCCAACTTGTTTTAGGACCGGCAGTAACTCTGGGGTTTTTGCTAACGCCGTTTGGGCTCCCTGTTTAATGGCATCACTGACGATGCCAAGATCATCAGTTTGTTCGGCGGCTTTACGGCCGGCGTTTGCGGCAAACCGAATGACGGTTAAGATCGTCCCTTCCGTTGGTTTCATCACGGAACTGTACGCTGTTTTGGCACCGGCCGTCATAGCAGCAGCAAATTCAGTCGCTGACAAGCTTTCCTTGCCTTCCACGTCCTTTGCAAAGCCCCGAAAAATTTGGGACAAAATAACCCCCGAGTTACCCCGGGCGCCCATTAATAAGCCCTTTGCTAACGCGGCTGCTTGCGCACCAACGCTCGCCGCTGATTCCTCCGCAACGTACTTTGCTCCACTCGCAAAGGATAAACTCATGTTCATCCCCGTATCCCCATCCGGAACGGGAAAAACATTTAAAGAATTAATAAATTCTGCATTATTTTGAAGGACGACCGCTGCAGCTTGAACCATTTGGTCGAACTCTTTAGTAGTAATCTTCGTTACTGACACTATTATCCAATCTCCCTCTTAATTCAAACTTGTTAGTCGTTAATGACCTTAACTCCCTGTACAAATACATTAACGGAGTCAGCGGTTACCCCTAACATCGTTTCTAAGTTGTACTTAACTTTGGCCTGAACCGTTCGGGAAACTTCCGAAATCTTGGTTCCATAACTGACGATGATATTAACATCAACCTGAATTTCATCATCGACCTGGCGGACAATGATTCCGCGGGAGTAAGCATCCCGACGTAAAATTTCATTCATTCCGTCTTTAATTTGGTTACGGCTTGCCATGCCGACGACCCCGTAGTTATCAGTGGCGGCTCCACCAACCACCGTAGCAATTACATCATTGTCAATGTCGATAGATCCATACTTCGTGTTCATTTTTACAGCCATCGGATGCATCTCCCTTTTTAACGAGTTTCTCACGGTACTATATATTACCATACTGGTTTTAAAAACCCAAAACATTCCCTTTTTTACTGTCAAGTAAGATTACTTGAAAGAAAGATTGCAATTTGGGCCTCGTTATGCTAGATTAATCATATAGCTAATTACGCTTTATTTTATGATAAAGGAGGGATTTTCATGGCTAAAGATGCTTTAACGGGAAAAAGAACCCACTTTGGTAACCGTCGTTCACACGCCTTGAACGCTTCTAGACGTAGTTGGAAGCCAAATTTACAAAAAGTCCGGATTTTAGTTGATGGTAAACCAAAGAAAGTTTGGTTAAGTGCCAGAACCTTAAGATCAGGTAAGTTCAAACGAGTATAGGTTTTAGTCTAAATTTTAATTAATTAAAACAAAAGCGCAACCACTAAAAGTGGTTGCGCTTTTGTTTTAGTCGTGGCTTTGAATGACCATCAACAAACCATGGTCAAAGTTGAAGTGAGCAATCTGCCCCATAAATTCATTACTGGAAAAGGACGTCGGCCGGGTAACCGCAAAGCGGTCTAGTTGGTACTTCTCATCTGGTAACGTTAACGTGGTTGGTTCTAACGCGACAAAATCCAGATACTTCATCCCAACTTGACGGGTTACCTGATGCGTTCCGGGGCGGAAAAACCGAACCCAATTTTGGGCGTCCTGTAGGGTCAAGCGTTCGACCACTCCCTGTAAAAATGGTCGATACACCATCATGAGATTGGTAAGCAATTGATCCAACCGGCCGCCGGAAAAACCATACAGGTATAATTGTGCGGCTGGGAAATGTTCCCCAGCAAACTGCAGTGCAAGTTCCGTGTCCGTTTGATCCTTAATCGGACTCGATTGGTGCACCACGGCAACCCGTGCTCGCACGGTCGCCAGCTCAGTGGCTGTGATGGAGTCAAAATCACCAATCGCTGCGACTGGGGTAATGCCTAAATCTAATAAATGTAATGTGCCCCGGTCAATCCCCACACAGGGTGCCTGACTGAGTTCCGCCTGCAAAGCTGTTGGCCACTCAGTTGCGGGCCCCCCCGCCAACAGATTAACCCGGGGAATTGGTTGTGTCGTCATCGTTAAAAGTCAGTAGCGTGCTTTAACGCTTGCACCCGGTCGGCTGGATTGGGAGCTGCGAACACGTACGAACCCGCCACGGCAACGTCTGCACCTGCTTCATACGGTTTAACTACCGTTTGGTCGTTCACGCCACCATCAATTTCAATGGTGAAATCATAATCATCGTGTTCGTTGCGTAGCCGGTTTAAGGCTTTAATCTTGTTAATTGTTTCGGGAAGGAACTGTTGGCCTCCAAATCCGGGGTTAACTGTCATTACTAAGACTTGGTCGACCATGTATAAGACTGGTTCAATGGCACTAACCGGCGTTCCTGGGTTTATAACCACTTCCGCCTTCACGCCCTGGTGCTTAATCATTTGTAGCGCCCGGTGAATGTGGGGTGTTGCTTCGACATGCACTCCGATTAAATCAGCACCGTTCTTGGCAAAGGTGTCAACGTACCGCTCAGGATTTTCAATCATCAAATGACAATCTAACTCCATGTTCGTGATGGGCCGAATGGCTTTGACCCAGCCCGGACCATAAGAAATGGCAGGCACAAAGAGTCCGTCCATTACGTCAATGTGGAGCACCTCGGCGCCAGCCTGATCAACTTTCTCAATACTACTTTGTAAGTTCACGTAATCTGCGCTTAGAATTGATGGTGCCACTTTAATCATGTTAATTTCCCCTTTTTCGTCGGTAGACCGGTTTTTGGGCCTTGATGGTCTGGTATTGGTCTACGTAATCTTCATATCGGCTCGTTAAAATTGTACCATTTTTTACCGCCTGCTTCACAGCGCAACCGGGTTCATTAATGTGTAAGCATTCCCGAAATTTACAATCAACGGCCACCCGCACCAAATCAGGATAATAATTTTTTAAGGTGGTCGCCGTAATGTTCATCGGATCAAAAGACGAGAAGCCCGGTGTATCGGCCACTAACCCGTGATTAATGGTAACCAAGGAAACCTTTCTCGTAGTATGTTTCCCCCGGCTAAGGGCTTGTGAGATTGCTCCGGTCGCTAGGTTTAACGTAGGGTCCAAATGATTTAACAACGTGGACTTTCCGGCCCCCGTTTGACCGAGGACCACCGTTTGGCGCTCTGGCAGTACCGCTCGGAGTTGATTGTCCGCGTTTGCAGCCGTTGCAATGATTGTGGGATAACCAACCTGCTCATGATAGCGCTGCACCACCTCCGTTAAAAAGTGGTCCCGAGCGTCTCCTTTGAGTAGATCAACTTTCGTAAACACCAAAATGGGCCGAATGTGTTCTCGTTCTAAGGCAACCAGTTCTTTGTCCAATAGACTGGCGGAAAAGTCCGGTTCGATGGCAGAAGTAACCACAAATGCCTGGTCAGTATTGGCAATCGGGGGCCGCACCAATTCGTTTTCGCGGGGTTGAATCTTTAAGATGTACCCCTCCTGCTGATTGGGAGCGCTAAATTCGACCCAGTCACCGACCAGTGGTTTAATTTGCTGTTTGCGAAAATTACCCCGGGCGCGGGTCCGATAGGTTTTTCCGTCGACCTCAATGTCATAAAAGCCGCTTAAGGATTGATAAATCTTTCCGGTTTGCAGATCTGTCATGCGCTTCCCTTTCTAAATCCAGCAATGAAAAAGCCATCAGAGGCGTAGTCGTCTGGATAAATCGCTAGTTCTGGTGTTGCACGGTCAGGTTTTAACTGGTGTGCCGTCGGCACTACCACTGGTTCAAAATTGGGATGGGTAGCAAGAAAGGCACTAACGTTCTCCTGATTTTCCTGATTCAAGATGGTACAGGTACTATACATCAGGGTGCCACCGACCTTCACCTTAGGTGCCACCGCCGTCAAAATTGCCTGTTGGATGGTTGCTAGGTGCCTAACATCCGCCATTGATTTTTCGTACCGAATCTCTGGTTTGCGACGGACTAAGCCTAGTCCCGAGCACGGTGCATCAACTAAGATGTGATCAAAGGTCCGATCGGCAAAGACCTCATCAACCCGGCGAGCATCCAAGGCCTGGGTTTCAATCCGGTCAGAAACGCCTAAGCGCTCCGCGTTTTCGTGAATCTTGCGTAATTTCTTGGCATGTAAGTCCAATGCAATTACCCGCCCGGTCGGTAGTTGTTCCGCAAGTTGCGTTGTTTTCCCACCGGGGGCCGCACAGGCATCAAGGACCAACTCACTGCCCGTCAGTGGGAGCGCTTGTACTGGTAACATCGCACTTTCATCCTGAATGGTATAGAACCCCGCTTGAAATAAATCTGACTGCGCAGCAACGCCATGACTGACCACCAAGGCATCCGCTGCAACCGTACTGGGACGGACCGTAAAGCCAGCCGCTACCAGTTTTTCCTGTAGTTCACTTGGCGTTGTTTTATGCCGGTTAACCCGAATTGACCGGTGCGCTGGTTGGTTAATGGTGGCTAATAAATGGTTCGTCCGAACGTTCCCCAGTTGGGCTTGTAATGCTTCCACTAACCACTTGGGGGTGCTGGTTTCAATCACTAAGCGTTGCTCGGGATCCTGAATCTGGTTTAAGTCTGGGAGACCCCGGCGGCCAACCGTATGTAGCACCCCAGTTATTAACCGTCGAATCCCATCGTGTCCCCAGTGCTTCGCAATTTTGATTGATTCATCAAAAATCGCGCGGTTGGGAACCTTATCGAGGTAAATCATCTGGTACAGAGCACTATCTAGCAGGGCGAGCACCCACGGCTGTAACTTGTCCGCATGGCGGACGAGCTGATCCACATAATAGTTTAGCGTCAACTTATGCTGAATTACGCCGTACACAATATTTGTAAACAAGCGCACGTCCTTTTCCGACATGTTACTAGTGGTAATCACGTTGTTAATTTGCAGGTTGGAATACGCTCCGTTTTGAACGCGCTCTAGCGTTTCGACTGCTAAGGCCCGGGGGTTACTTTTATTCGTGGTCATCAATAAATTGGTCTCCTGTTTGTAATTGTTGGTTCCCGTTTAAAAACGCTTGAATGGTCGTTCGGGGTTTGCCCGCCGGTTGAATTTCATTGACCTGTAAAACGGTCCCTGCGCCCGCAGCCAACTGCAGCTCTCGCTTAGTACGCTTAACGACCTGTCCGGGCGCAAGGTCCGTGGTTTGATCTAGGACCATAACATCCCACAACTTATAGCGTTGCCCGTGAACCATTGCATACGCGCCGGGATTGGGACGTAACGCCCGCACCTTACAATCCACGAGCCGCGCGGGCTGGTGAAAATCCAGTTGTTCCTCGCCCCGTTTAATCGTGGGCGAAAAAACCACCTGCGCTTCGTCCTGTTTTCGGGGGGTAATTTGTTGGTTGGCGAGTTTTGGTAACGTTGCTAACAGTAAATCACGACCCGCCAGGCTTAACTTGGCAAACATCGAAGCGGTGTCATCTTGATCCGTAATCGGAACGGTCTCCTGCGCCAAAATATCTCCGGCATCCATCGCCTTCACCATGTACATAATCGTAACTCCAGTTGCTTGATCTCCATTCATAATCGCGTACTGAACGGGCGCCCCTCCCCGGTACTTCGGTAATAATGATCCGTGGACGTTGACCGCTGCAATTTGGGCCGCGTTCAACAACTTGGTGGGTAAAAACTGGCCGTAAGCCGCGGTAATAATAAAGTCGGGGTGTTGGTCAACAATTTGGTCTAGTTCAGTACTGCCCGCGAGTTTTTCTGGCTGCAAAACGGGTAAGCCTAATTCCAACGCCGTTTGCTTGACTGGCGAAGCCGTTAACGTGCGTTTCCGACCGACGGGGCGATCTGGTTGGGTTACAACCGCAATCACATCATAATGATCATGTAATGCCTTTAAAATGGGAACACTAAACTCAGGGGTTCCCATAAATACTACTCGTTCCATGTGGTCCTCCTACATAAAATTAACGGGGTCAGAATCAATGGCAATCCGTAGCCCCTTGCGCACTTCTTTTTGCGAGATTGCTTGGACCCGCGTCAAAGTCGGCGCTAACTGCTCATCGTGCTTGTACTTAATGATAATTTGATAGTAATACCGGTTCTTAATTCTTGCAATTGGGTTTGGGGTCGGTCCGAGCACTTCCGTCGTTTGGGCGAGATTCTGTTGCAGTAACTGCAAAATTCGGTAAGATTCCTGAGCCGCGTCCTTCTCCACCAGCGCACTAACCGTAATCTGAGCTGTGAAGTAGTACGGACTGTAACCCGCTAAATGGCGTATTTGCATTTCCTTGCGGAAAAACGCCTCATAGTCCTGCTGTTGGGCTAGCTGAATCGCATAATGCTGCGGATTAAAGGTTTGAATGATGACTTGCCCCGCCTTCTCGGCGCGACCAGCCCGTCCAGCTACCTGGGTCAAGAGGTCAAAAGTCCGTTCGCTGGCGCGAAAATCCGGTAGATCTAAGCCCGTATCGGCATTCAACACCCCCACAAGGGTGACGTTGGGAAAATCAAGTCCCTTGGCAATCATCTGGGTTCCCAGCAAAATATCCGCCTGTTGGTCACCAAATTGGCTCAGAATTCGTTGGTGGGCACCCTTCTTGCGGGTGGTATCTACATCCATGCGTAGGATGCGGGCTTTCGGAATTAAGCGCTGTAACTGCTGTTCTGCTTTCTCCGTCCCCGTCCCAAAGTACCGAATGTGCCGACTATGACACTGGGGGCATTCGTTCGGAATCGCCGTTTCAAAGCCACAGTAATGGCACTTCATCGTCTGCGAATCTAAATGCATCGTTAACGAAATATCACAGTGTGGGCACTTTAAAACGTACCCACAATCCCGACACAGCATAAACGACGAGAAGCCCCGCCGGTTCAATAGCAACACCACCTGTTCCTTTCGCGTCAGCGTGCTTTGAATCGCCGTCACCAACTCCTGGGAAACCAAATCCCCATAGCGTTCAGAAGAAGCGGTCATATCAACAATCTGAATCGCTGGAAGCTGTTGCTGGTTAATCCGGTGCGGCAACCGCAACAGTTGGTACCGGCCCTTTTCCGCCCGAGCTCGAGATTCTAACGAGGGGGTAGCACTTCCCAAAACAACCGGACAGTGATGATACTGGGCTCGCCAAATGGCCACGTCACGGGTGTGATAACGGGGGTTGTCGCTTTGCTTGTAACTTGGATCATGCTCCTCATCTAAAATGATGAGTCCTACCTTGGGTAAGGGAGCGAAGACAGCGGACCGCGCCCCCACCACTACCTGCGCAGCGCCAGCGTTAATTCTGCGCCACTCATCATATTTTTCTCCATTTGACAGTCCACTGTGTAAAATTGCGACTTGATCGCCAAACCGATTTTTAACGCGGGTCACCATTTGCGGAGTCAGCGCAATTTCTGGCACTAACATTAACGCCTGCTCATCCTGATCTAACGCCTGTTGGATTGTTTGTAAATAAACTTCCGTTTTTCCTGATCCAGTAACCCCTTCCAGTAAGAAAACCGTGCTCTGTTGGTCACGAATGGCCTTGTTAATGGGTGTCACGGCGCGTTGCTGATCGGGAGTTAATGGTTGCGGCTGATCTGGGTGGCGCGGTTGGTCGTAAGGGTTACGATACTGCTCCACGGTCACCTTTCGGACCCAGCCCCGGTCCGCAAACGTTTTAATGACGGCTGCAGAAATCCCGGGAACTTTGGTTAGTTCTCGCTGGCGGAGCGGGGTCTTTGGCTGTTGCTCTAATTGGCGGAGCAGAGCTTGTTGGCCCGTCGCATTTTTCCGAATTTCTGCAGCGCAGCGTGAAAAATCCGTAATCTGGTTCACCACTGCTACTTCCGTTTTCCGTTTAGCCTGGTTTTTAACGTGATAATGAACCTGAACCTGCCCCTGGTTTCGGAGTTCGGTTAACCGCGCTACCTCACGGTTCGTAAAGTGGGCTTGATCAAGCGGGAGTTCCTGCTGGTCGGCAAACACCTTGGCCAGCCACTGGTTCTGCACCGGCGGAACCGGGGCAACGGTGGTTTGATACTTAGCCTTCATGACGTTTGGTAGCATTGTCAAAAGGCAACTAATACGGAAGGAGTAAGTTCGTTGGGATAACCAATCAGATAGCGCAAGGAGCTCCTGGTTCACCACTGGGGTTAGGTCCATGAGCCGTGTAATCGGTTTGAGGTCGTCTGCCTGATGCTTTGAATCATCATCCTGTAAACCCACGACAAAGCCTTCCACCTGCCGATTTCCCGATCCAAAGGGAACTACCACCCGCATGCCAGGTTGCAACTGCGCTTGGAGTTCTGGTGGAATTGCATACGAATACGGAAAATTGGTTTGCATGGTTGGAACATCTACAATTACGGCTGCGCTCGGCATTACCACTTCCTCCTTTCTTAAAGGTGTTCAGTCACTAACGATCTTTCGGGTTAATCACCGTTAAAATGTGGTCGGCGATGGCAGCCTTAGTTTCAATGGGAGTCTGTTCTTGAAAGCCATCGGCTCCAAAGATGGTCACCTGATTATCGTCACTATTAAACCCAATGGCGGGATTACTGACGTCGTTCAAAACGATGTAATCCGCCTGCTTGGCCGCTAACTTGTGCAAGGCATTTTGGCGCCAATCGTGGGTCTCCGCTGCAAATCCGACCACCACTTGATCGGGGCGTTTGTGCGCCGCAACTAATTTGAGGAGGTCCGGATTTTGCTGGAACCGGAGGGTCATTTCCTCCCCAGCTGCCGTTTTTTTAAGCTTGTGCTCGGCAACTTGAACCGGGCGAAAATCACTTACAGCGGCAGCCATCAACAGTCCATCCATCGTCGGAAATAACTGCTGGAGTTGGTCCTTCAGGTCAGCCGCGGTTCGAACTGGAATCACCTTCACGCCGGTGGGAATTGGTAAATTCACGTTGGCACTTAGCAACGTAACTTGCGCGCCCCGCTGGCTAGCGGCGTTGGCCAAGGCGTACCCCATTTTTCCCGACGAGCGATTCGACAAATAGCGAACCGGGTCCAAATCTTCTTGGGTGCCCCCGGCCGTTACCAACAAATGTTTACCAGCCCAGTCCTGCGGTTTACCCTGTAACTGCTGGAGGGCCGTCATAATCACTTCTGGATCAGCCATCCGCCCCTTGGCCGCGTAACCTTCCGCCAATAACCCGATCACGGGCTCTAGCACCTGTTGCCCGTCTTGGCGTAACTGGGTAATGTTTCTGCGGGTGGCCGGATTATCCCACATCCCATCGTTCATGGCTGGCACCACGAGTTTGGGGCCTCGGGCGGCCAGATAGGTCGTTAACGCCACCGAATCCGCAATTCCAACGGCGGCCTTCGCGATAAAATCAGCCGACGCAGGCGCCACGACGTGACACGTGCCCCACTGCGCTAATTCAACGTGCGCAATTGTCTCTTGGTGAGTCGCTGCATCCGTTAGGACAGAATGACCGGACAGGGCCGCAAACGTTTGGGGAGTAACAAAGCGGGTCGCCGCTGCGGTCATGACCACGCGCACGTCTGCCCCCGCTTTTTGACATAACCGTAGCAAAGAAACCGCCTTATAGGCGGCAATACTTCCGGTAACGTATAACGTGATTTTTTCCCCGTTCATCGCTCATTCTCCTTCATAAACTACCCTAATTATACCGTATCGAATTCTTTAAGAATAAAAAAGACCACTACGTTGCTCGGGGTCCCCCGCACGCATGGTCTGCTTTAGTTCAAATTAGCCTTCTGTTTCAATCTTTAAAACGCCAGCGGCAATTTCTTCGAGGGCTTTGCCAACGGACTTGGAATTTTTATAGTGATCCAAAAGCGGTGCTGCCCCCTGGTCTAATTCTTCGGCCCGTTTACTGGCAAGCATTACCAATGAATAACGGGAGTCCACAATTTCTAATAATTCGTCAATTGATGGATATAACATTAGATTTCATCTCCTAAACTAGCCAAATAATCTGGCATCACTCGTTTAACTTTTAAGCGTTCACTGCGAACAATATCTTTAATCTGATTAACCGCGTTGTCAATTTTATCATTTACCACCGCATAATCATAGTTTTGCATCATATGAATTTCCTTCGTCGCCGTTTGAATCCGCTTGTTAATGACTTCCAGCGCATCGGTTCCACGGCCAACTAACCGACTACGGAGCTCCTTAATGTCTGGTGGGGTTAGGAAAATAAAGATGCCATCGGGACAGTTCGCCCGAACTTGCAACGCTCCGTTTACTTCGATTTCCAAGAAGACGTCGTGCCCAGCATCTAATTGTTCGTTCACATAGTTTAACGGCGTTCCATAGTAGTTATCAACGTACTTCGCGTACTCTAACATTTCCCCGTTTTTAATGTGATCCTCAAATTCCGCTTTGGAAACAAAATAGTAGTCTACCCCATTTTGTTCTCCGTCCCGGGGACTTCTCGTTGTCATTGAAATCGAATAGTTGAAATCAACGTTTGAATCTTCAAACAAGGCCTTGCGAACCGTTCCCTTTCCAACCCCGGATGGGCCAGAAAGAACAATTAACATCCCTCTTTTTGTCAATTAAACCGCTCCTTCATCAAAATACTTATTATTGGTATTATGGCGGTTTTGGGGGAAATAATCAATAGGCTAAGTTTGGGCCGCTTGTTTAGCTTTATCCGCCAACTTCAAAAGCTCCTGGGCGTGCTCCAGCGTTAGTTTAGTTACGGTTGTCCCGGCAAGCATACGTGCTAGTTCATTAACCCGTTTTTGCCCCGTAATTGGTTCAATGCTGGTTTCCGTCCGACCGTGCTGATCAACGTGCTTGGCGATGTAATCTTGATGGTCCGCCATGGCAGCCACTTGAGGTAGATGGGTAATACAAAGCGCTTGGGATTTCAAACTAATGCCATGAATCTTATTGGCAATGGCCTGCGCCACGCGTCCCGAAACCCCCGTGTCCACCTCATCAAAGATAATGGAAGTGACTCCCTGAACCTTTGAGAAAATGGTTTTTAACGCCAACATAATCCGGGAAAGTTCTCCCCCGGAAGCAATTTTATTGAGTGGCAGCATTGCCTCGCCAGGATTAGTCCGCAGGTAAAATTCAGCCGTTTCAATTCCACGGGAGTTAAACTGGCCCGCTGGTAAACTGTTAAATCGAACTTCAAACTCGGTTTTATCCATGTACAGGTCGGCTAACTGGTCGTGAATTGCTTGGGTTAGCTCTTTGGCACCCTGATGGCGCATCGTCCGTAACTTTTCCCCTAAATCGTTTAACGTGGCCTGCGTGGTTTTTAACCGGGTCGCTAAAGCGTTACCACTCTGATCTTCAGCCTGCATATCCGCCAGTTCTGCCGAAATTTGATTGTAGTACGCTAAAATTTGCTCAATGGAATCCCCGTATTTTCGTTTCAGTTCAAAAATCGTGTTTAACCGGGCCTCGACCTCATCTAAGCGACCCTGATCAAACTCCAACGAATCCAGTTGATTGGTGATTTCGCCCGCGGCATCCTGCAGCATGTAGTAGGCCCCTTTTACGTTCTCAGCAATTTGCTTAAACTCGTCTCCCAGGCGTTCAACTGCTTCAATCGCACTCATCGACTCTCCAATCATATCTAGGGGGCTAATGGTTTCATCCCCCTCAATGTCAGCGAGACTCTGGTTCAAACTGTTACTAATCGTCTGAAAATTGGTCAACCGATCCCGTTCCCGCAGTAGTTCTTCCTCTTCTCCAGTAGTTAAACCCGCTTTTTCAATTTCGTTAACTTGGTACTGTAGCATGTCAAAGCGTTGGGCGCGGGCCTTTTCATTTTGACTCTGATTGCGTAACTGTTGCTGCAGTTGCTGATAGGTCCGAAAGTTCGTTTGATAGTCGGTCAGGGTCGGTTGCAACCGCTTGCCGATAAATTCATCTAACAGGTGCAGGTGTTGGTCACTCTGCATGAGGGCCTGGTGTTCATTTTGCCCGTAAATATCAACGAGGGTTTCCCCAATCTGTTTCAACGTAGTTGTATTAACGAGCATTCCGTTTACCCGACAAAGATTGCGTCCATTTCGGTATAACTCGCGCTGCAAAATCACGTTATCATCACTATGATCAATGCCAAATTCATCTAATTTTTGTTCCGCAATTCCATTCCGCGGGACCTGAAACAATCCCTGTAAGACAGCTTTGTTGGCACCCGTTCGAATGAAATGTTGTGACCCTCGGCCTCCCGCTAACAGGCCAACGGCATCAATAATAATTGATTTCCCAGCTCCGGTTTCTCCGGTCAGCACCGTCATTCCCGTGGCAAAGTTAACTGCCAACTGGTCGATAATGGCGAAATCCTTAATGGAAATTTCCTTTAGCACACGCTCACCTTCTCTTACTATTCTAACTAAGTTTAATTTTGGAGGATTTGGTACGCCCGGTCCTGCACCGCACTGATTGAAATTTGGGGGTTAATCGTCGGGTGCGCCGTGGATTGTAACTGCACCAGAAATTCAACGTTACCTTCGCCACCCGTAATGGGCGAAAAATCCAGGTTGAGCACCGAAAAACCAGCCGTCGTAGCATACGAAAAGACCTTTTCGATTACCGCCCGGTGCACCGCCGGATCCCGGACAATTCCATGTTTCCCAACGTGTTCCCGGCCGGCTTCAAACTGGGGTTTGATGAGCGCCACCACTTCTCCGTGGGGCTGTAAAATTTGTTTCAGAGGGGTTAAGATTAGCCGCAACGAGATAAAGGAGACGTCAATGGAGGCAAAGGTTGGCAACCCAGCGGTGAAATCCGCTGGTTGGCTATACCGAAAGTTGGTATTTTCCATCACAATTACCCGGGGATCGGTCCGTAATTTCCACACCAACTGGTTGGTTCCCACGTCAAGCGCGTAACTTAAGCGGGCTCCCTGTTGTAACATCACGTCGGTAAAGCCACCGGTGGAAGACCCGATGTCTAAGACAATTTGGTCACTCACGTCAATTTTAAACTGATCCAATGCCTTGGCTAACTTTAAGCCGCCCCGACTGACGTAGGGCATCACGTTTCCTTTGAGGTGCAATTCGGTTTCAACCGGAATCTTCACCCCTGGTTTATCGAGGCGCTGCTCATTTTTACCGAGTACTTCCCCTGCCATCACCGCCCGCTTGGCCTGTTCGCGGCTTGCAAATAACCCCTGTTGTACCAAGAGCACGTCAATTCGTTCTTTTTCTTTTGCCATTCCTTGTTCCTTATCCTTTAAAATACGTTAAAAACGCACGTAATAACTCTGGATGCTCCAACTCCGCCACGGCGGCTGCACCCGCAGCTACCGTTTCTGCCAAAACCTGAGTTGCGGCCGGCCGCCCTAGCAACTGCACGTAACTATTTTTGCCAGCATCTTCATTAGTTCCGGATTGTTCATCCTGTAAATCATCATAAATTTGAAAGGCCACGCCAAAATTCCACGCAAATTGAGCTAATGAGCGTTGCTGTGGTGCCGTTGCTTGGCCCATGATGGCTCCGGCCGTGACACTGTAATAAAAGAGCGCCCCCGTCTTTTGCCGGTCTAGTTTGCGAAGGTCAGCGAGCGCTAACGACGTGCCCGTAGCTTCAATGTCCAGCATTTGCCCGGCCACCATTCCGGTCGAGCCCGCTGCCGTCGCCAGCTGTCCAACTAGGGCCGTCGTCTGGTCCGCTGGTAATCCACACTTACTTAACACGGCAAAGGCATCCGTCAGGAGTCCATCTCCAGCCAAAATGGCCTGGGCTTCCCCAAACCGTTTGTGACTCGCAGCCTTGCCGCGACGCAGATCACTATCATCCATGGCCGGTAAATCGTCATGGATCAGTGAGTACGTGTGTACCAATTCCACAGCGGTACTGGCCACAAGTTGGGCATGCATAATCGGTTGACCTAAACTCCGGAGCGTCGCTAACGTTAACAACGGACGTAACCGCTTCCCTCCGGCTAATAACGAATAAGCTTCCGCCTGCTGCAACGTCGGTTGACTAGCTTCTTGTTGCACGATTGTCGCCAGGGTCTGTTCAATTTGTGGCCGATACTGTTCCGTAAAGTTTGTTAGGGTGTTCGCGTCAGCATTCATTAGAAGGGCAGATCCTGATCTGCTTGTTGATCTGGTTGCTCTGCTTGGGCTTCATAGCCCTTATCCCGTTTAAACGGAACTTCTTCTCCGTCCGGAGTCATCATCTTGGTCAACGTATCTTCTGCGTTTTGGAGCGTTTTTTGCATCGTTTGACTTAATTTAACGCCCGTTTGAAATTCGCTCAGGGCCTTTTCGAGCGGGACGTTCCCGGCCTGTAATTCTTGGACAATTTGTTCTAAATGTTGCATGTTCTCTTCAAAAGTAGGTTTAGTGTTTGCCATCGTGAACTCCTTTGTTCTTAGTAACTTCAGTTACGTCTGCCGTCGCCGTCCCATCGTTGAAATCAATGATGACCTGCTCACCGGGGTGGACCTGGTCAATCGTCGTTACCAACTGATCTTGGTGGTTGTGCACCAGACTGTAACCCCGACTCATAATCTTTAGAGGACTTAAATGATCGAGAGCGGCCGCCTGGTTGGCTAACCGGTCTCGGCACTCTGTGACCAGTTGGGTAATCGCCTGGTGTAAATTTTGGGTTTGGTAATCTAATTCCCGCTGGTTACTTTGAATCACATTTTGCGGTGAATGGGACCGGAGATTACTCGTGGCTAAGTTTAGCCGGTTCTGTTCCTGCGTCAAGCGTTGCTGCATGGTCGCTTGCAAGCGTTCCGTCAGTTGATCACACTGCTGAACGTACGTCTCGTATAAGCGCTGTGGCTGTTGGAAGACGTACGTTTGTTGCAACTGGTCTAAACGCTGCTGTTGCAGGCGGAGAATGTGATTCATGTTGCTTGCTAACGCCGCCTGTTCCGTGCGCAGCTGTGCAATTACCTCACTCAACACGGGCGAGGCTAACACCCCTGCTTGAGTTGGGGTCGACGCACGAATATCCGCCACAAAATCAGCAATGGTATTGTCAGTTTGATGGCCGACCGAAGAAATAATTGGGACCTGACTCGCATAGATGGCTCGCGCCACTGATTCCTCGTTAAAGGGCCACAAATCTTCGATTGAACCCCCACCCCGACCAATAATCAGCGTATCAAAGCCCCCAATCTGATTAACCCGCTCAATTTGTTGCACAATTTCTGCGGCCGCTTTGTCTCCCTGCACGGCCGCTGGGAAGAGGACAATTTGAATTTTCGGATCGCGTTTGCGGACGGCGTCAATAATGTCACGAATTACCGCCCCACTCTGCGAGGTAATGACCGCAATGCGTTGCGGATACCGGGGAATGACCTGCTTATGTTCTGGATCAAACAAGCCGGCTTGATATAATTTTTGCTTTAATTGTTCGTAGGCAATGTAAAGATTCCCAACTCCATCCGGCTCCATGCCCTCCACGTAGATTTGATACTGTCCACTCCGGGGAAAGGTTGAAATCCGCCCGGTAATCAAGACTTTCATCCCCTCTTTTGGGGTAAATTTAATCTTGGCAAACTGCCCCTTCCACATCACGGCACTAATTACGGACTGCTCATCTTTCACGCTAAAATATTGATGGCCCGGTCGCTTGCGCCAGTTCGAGATTTCCCCCGTCAGGTAGACCCGCTTTAAATAAGGATCGCGTTCAAATTTTTGGTTAATGTATTGGTTTAATGCCGTTACCGTTAAATATTCATGTTGCATTTACTTGCTCCATTCACTCATCTCAACCGTTTGTTGCATTAACGTGGCAATCGTCATGGGTCCCACCCCCCCGGGAACCGGGGTGATCTGCTCAATGTTAACGGCCGCCTCGGAATAGTCCACGTCTCCAACTAGCCGCCCATTTTCATCTAAATTTTGACCGACGTCAATCACAATTGTGTGGGGTTGAAAATCAGCATCAGTTAACAGATGGGCCTGTCCCACCGCTGAAATCACCACGTCGGCAGCGCTTAAAAAGGACCGGCGTTCCTTGGTCTGACTGTGTAAGACTGCTACCGTTGCCCCCGCATTCAGTAATAGGGCTGCCAGCGGTTTTCCCACGATGGCGCTTTTCCCCAGCACAACGACGTTTGCCCCCTGCAAGGGAACCTGATTAGCTGCTAACAACGTCATAATGCCACGGGGCGTGCAGGCCACCGGATAGTGCCCAGGCAGGTTCAAGTACAACTTTCCCACGTTTTCTGGATGAAAACCGTCGACATCTTTAGCTGGATCAATCGCGCCAAACACCTGGGTTGCATCAAGCTGGGGTGGGAGCGGCGCTTGCACCAAAATAGCGGTGATGCGAGGATCTTGATTCAATGCTGTAACGGTTTGGAGCACGTCTTCCTGCGTACTATCGGCTGGTAATTGCTTTAACACCGAATAAATTCCCAGTGATTGCGCCTTTTTTTCTTTCATGCGGACGTATCGTTCGCTAGCCTGGTCGTGACCCACTAGGACCACCGCTAAGCCGGGCACAATTGCCTGCTTCCGTAACCTGGCCACCCGGACCTGGGTTTGCGCATTCAGTGTTCGTGCCACTTGCCATCCGTCAATTAGTTTTACCATTCGTGGGCCCTCCCTTTTCAAGTTAGTTTAAGTTTAGCATAAACTAACGCAAAAAAAATAGAACCACAGGGGGTTCTATTCGGTAATTTGATCTAGCACAGCGTTCACAAAGTTAGTTGCTTGATCATCACTAAACTGTTTCGTTAGTTCTAAGGCTTCATTAATGGCAACGTTCCGGGGAACTTGGTCGCTAAATTTAATCTCATATACCGCTAATTGTAAAATGATTAAATCAGCTTTATTCAACCGATCCACCGTCCATTTAGCCGCTAAATGGGTCTGAATTAGTTCATTTAGCTCCGCAACGTGCTGCTGCACGCCAGTTACTAGGGTGGTAAAGTACGGTGGAAGCTCGTCCCCTGGCCTAGCCGTTAGTTGGTCAAACAACGCCTGAGGCTGAGTTTCCGGATTACTTTTCAAAGCAAACAGCGTTTGAAACGCTAACTCCCGCGTTTGGTGTCGATTAATTTTCACGGTCTTCTCCATCACTATTGAACAAAAGGTCAGTATCAACCTTGGGGGTGCGCTCTGGCACAACACCTTCAACGTGAACATTGACAGCGAGTACGTGTAAGTCAGTCATCACAAGGAGTTGTTGCCGGACCTGTTCTTGAATCTGCAAGGCGACTTGGGGAACAGAAACGCCATAATCAAAGTAGACATACACATCAATGTTAAGTTGACCCTGATCATCAAGGAGCAACTTCACACCCTGCGTTCGTTCTTTTCTACCAAACAGGCCTTTCACACTCGTCGAGAAGTTACCCTGCATCCGGTTAACTCCATCCACTTGAATGGCCGCGATTCCGGCAACCACTTCAATTACTTGGGGTGCAATTTTGATCTGACCTAAATCATCTTTTCGTGTTGCTAACGTAATAAACTGTTCCTCAGCTGCCATGATTGGTACCCCCAATTTAATTAATTATTTACCACGTGAGATGTAAGTGCCATCGGTAGTATTGATTACCAGTTTATCTCCCTGGTTCACAAAGAATGGAACTTGGAGCGTTAAGCCCGTCGTCATCGTAGCCGGTTTGGAACCACCAGAAGCGGTGTCCCCTTTAATGCCTGGTTCCGTTTCAGCGACCTCAAGGGTCACCGTTTTAGGAACTTCAATTCCGATTGTTTCTCCCTGGTACTGCACAATTTGAACTTCCATGTTCGGTTGTAAGTACGGCATTGCCGATTCGGCTGCTTCCCGAGGAATCGTAATTTGGTCGTAGGTGTCAACGTCCATGAAAACGAGTCCCGTCCCATCATCGTACAGGTACTGCATTTTCTTGGTTTCAATTTCAGCCTTTTCCACCTTTGCTCCAGAACGGAACGTTTTTTCTTGGACAGCTCCCGTCCGTAAGTTCTTTAGCTTCGTCCGAACAAAGGCGCCCCCTTTTCCTGGTTTAACGTGTTGGAAATCAATGATCTTCCAAATTGCGTTATCGACTTCAATTGTTAATCCCGTTTTAAACTTTGCTGTTGAAATAGCCATAAGCACCCTCCATTTAATTCATCATTATCATATCAATACTAACCAGTGTGGTGCAAGTAAAACAGCCAACTGGTAATAAAAAAGACCCGCCGTAAGCGGGCCTCGAATCTTTATTTACTTATTAACAGCTTCGGCTGCTGGGTAAACAGAAACTTGACGTTTGCTTCTGCCCAACCGTTCAAACCGAACGATTCCATCAACTAATGCGAATAAAGTATCATCTGAACCACGTTTGACGTTTTTACCTGGGTAAATCCGAGTTCCACGTTGTCTGTAAATGATTGATCCGGTAGTAACCGTTGCGCCATCGGCAGCTTTAGTTCCTAACCGACGACCAGCAGAATCCCGACCATTAGATGAAGAACCACCAGTTTTATGGTGAGAGAAGAATTGTAGATCCATTTTAAGCATGTGTCATCCACCTCCAAATTAAGAGATTATTTAATTGTCACGAAGTCACGATATTGCATCGCAATCTCAGTCATTCCATTTTTAAAGCTTTGCAGTAATGCTTGTCCACGCTGATCAGTAGCTGCCGCACCCACTTGAACCTGAAGATAACCACCGTTCGTAGCGTCTTGATCCACGACTGGCTGCAACTGCGCCACAGTTTCTAACCCATTCACGGTCGTAATCGCCAGCGCTGAGACCGCTGCGCAAACAAGATCATGCCCATATGCACCTGAATCAGCGTGACCAGCTAAGGTAAAACCGGTAATCACACCCTGTTCAGTTGTAAAATGCGCTTTAATCATAATTAAGCGTTAATCTTTTCAATCTTAACTTTCGTGTAAGGTTGACGGTGACCCTTCTTGGATTGGGCCCCCTTCTTTGGTTTGTAACGGAAAATCGTGATCTTTTTGTTTTTGCCTTGCTTTTCAACTGATCCTTCAACTGAAGCACCGTCAACAAGGGGTGTTCCCACCTTCGGGTTATCTCCGCCAACAAAAACAACTTGGTCAAAGGTCACTTGGTCACCTTGTTGAGCATCTAACTTTTCAATAAAGATGGTTTCCCCTTCGGCAACCTTATATTGTTTCCCGCCAGTAACGATAATTGCGTACATATCAATGCACCTCCTCTATAATTGCTTAGACTCGCCAGAGATAAGCGTCGAAATCGAACTTAAAACTTACACTGTGCGGTTGTAGCTGTGGAAGTCCACAAGTACAACAAACTGAGTATAGCTAACTTTGGCTAATCTGTCAAACTAAAAAATCACCTCACCAAGTGAAGTGATTAGCATGTCGCAGGAGCGACTCGAACGCTCGACCTACGGTTTAGAAGACCGTTGCTCTATCCAACTGGGCTACTGCGACGTCATTACCAGTAACCATTATATTGATTAATAGCGAGTAAGTCAACGCCCATTTTCCGGAGCTCGTGGGGTCTGTAACGCAGCTACCTGTTGTTGCAAGGTCGTCGTAAGCTGGGAGATGGAAAAACCACTATCAACCAGTCCCCACTTTAAAAACAAACTCCATGCGTGCTGAAACGCGGTGGCCTGCTTTTCATAGTAGGCCGTCAAGACCAGGCGATTGACCATTAGGTACAACGTTGCCCGCGTGTTGGGTTCATCTGGAGTTAAGTTAGATAACCGGGTTAACTGCTCATCCGTTGGCCGGCATAATTCATTCCAGTTCAAGAGATTGGCGAACAAAAAGAACGTCCGGAGGCACTTAGTAAACTGCTCTAACTGGGTGGCTCGCGGTGCCAACTGTGGATTGTCCACAACCCCCGTTTCTAAACCCGTCGCTTGGGCAAAGTTTGCCAGTTGAACCTCTAGACTAACTAAAGCAGCGGTTTGATGTCGCGGCTGTTGCCACAGCGTATGGTTTTTAACATCAAGTTGTTGGTAATAATTTAAGCTGAGCATTTGTAAATCCTTAAACGTCATGTGCCTGCCTCCATTTGGTAACTGCCACTTCGAGCGGTGCCTGCTGCTCAGGATGTTCCACTAAGTTATACCACTGAACGTCCATCTGATTTCGAAACCACGTTAACTGCCGCTTGGCATAATGACGCGAATCGGTTTGAATCTTCGTAACGGTCGTGGCTAGCTCCTGAGTCCCCGCGAAGTACGGGATAAACTCACGGTACCCAATTCCCTTTAACGCTGGCACATCCGGTCCTTGATCTCGGAGCCACTCATTTTCGGCCACCAAACCGTTAGCAACCATCGCATCAACCCGCTGATTGATCCGCTGATATAATAACTGGCGCTCACAATTAAGCCCAATTACCAAGGAATCAAAGGGTGCTGGTGCTTTTGGCTGCTGCGACGGCTTGTGACCCGTCACTCGGTAGATTTCTAAAGCGCGAAGCACCCGGCGCTCGTTGTGCGGATCGATGTTTGCAGCCGCAGTCGGATCCACGCGCTGTAACTGGGACCACATTGCCTGGGCCCCGAAGCGTTCCCGCTCCGCTGCGAGCTCCGCCTGAACCGCAGGGTCGGAACTCGCTTGACCGCCAAGTTGTAATCCCTGGAATAATGCTTGCAGATAATATCCGGTTCCCCCAACAATTATCGGGAGCTTTTTGCGGGTTCGAATCTCTGTAATGGCCCGGTTACAGTCAACCACAAAGCGCTGCACTCCATACTGCTCCTGAACATCTAAAATATCAATTAAATGGTGCGGAACGACCGCTTGTTCCGCAGCCGTCACCTTGGCTGTCCCCACGTCTAAGTGGCGGTAAACCTGCATGGAGTCCCCCGAAATAATTTCACCGTTAAATCGTTGGGCTAACGTAATTGCCAGCGCACTTTTCCCCACAGCCGTGGGACCAACGACGGCTAAAACTTTTGGTTTCATAATCTTCTCACTTTATTAGGTTTTGATACTGGATATCTTACCGCAATTCGAGCATAATAAACAAGGAAAGAACAGTGATTAAAAAGGAGGGCATTCCTAATGAATAAATTTGGTAAAGGATTTGCAGCTGGAGTTGCGACCGTGCTTGGTTTGGCAGCGGGGGCATTATTCTCATTCAAAAAGACCGTCGTTGAACCCATCGAAAACCAAGAAGAAAAGGCCGATGAAAACCGGAAAAAAGTGATGCGGAAAGCCGGATCTTCCCACTTGGGCTAGTTTTCACCAGGTTAATTTTTTGACCACAATCACGAAAGCAGCACCAAGGTGCATTAATTGCGGTCTCCAGTATAAAAACCCGGAGTTAGAGATTATTATCTAACTCCGGTTTTTTTTTCACTTACTTGACGCTAGGCCGTGTCTTCACCTAGTAGCCAAATCGGGCGCCCCCTTCCGGTTCAGTACCAGAAGAGAGGCTGTTCACATCCATTGATGCTACGGCGTAAACCGCACACTCACATCTATGTCTATCCTTTTTTAACCTTCCCGTCCCACTTCTGGTACCCCTCATCCAAAAGGGCTAATTTTTGAAACCCCTTTTGGTGCAAGAACTTAGCGGCTTGGACACTTAAAACTTTGGTTTGGTCATACAGATACACGGGTAAATCGGGGCGTAAATCCTGATACATCAACTTTAGCGACGCATACGGAAGGTTCCGAGCTCCCAAAATATGACCATTGGTAAAACTCTGCGCTTCGCGTAGGTCAACCACCTGTGCCGTCCGAATTCCCTGCTGAAACTCAGCTTCCGAAAGAAACTGGGTGTACTTTTTCACCTGCCACATTCGCCAGTAACGAAGACCGGCGATAATTACGATTAACAGTAAGAACGCAATTAACACCATTAGCAGTGAGCTGGTGAAACCACTTGCAGCGATCATTAACATTCACTCCAGTTTATCTAAATTGTAATGCCATTGAAGCAGCTCCAATGACTCCCGCATCGTTTCCTAGTTCAGCTAACTTGAGCTTCGTTGTATCCCGAATGGATGGAAAAGCATTTTCCTGGAAGTACTTAGTCGTTGGTTGTAACAAAGTGTTTCCCGCGTTGGAAACTCCCCCACCAATTACGATACTAGCAGGATTCAACGTGTTCCCGATGGCTGACAGCGCCAAGCCAAGGTAGAAACAAATCCGATCAACCACTTGGTTAGCCAAGATATCACCGTTATCGGCCAAGTAGAAAATTAACTTCGAGGTAATTTTTTCATCAGTTTGTTCTAATTCTGCTAACCGTGAAGTTCCGTTGAAGGTCTTAGCCATATCAGCAGCGACGCGTACAATTCCAGTAGCAGACGCATAGGTTTCTAAGCACCCGCGTTTACCGCAGGTACACAGGTAGCCATCAGGTTGGACCGCAATGTGACCGATTTCACCGGCCCCACCGTTCACCCCATGGAGGAGCTTGCCGTTGGCGATTACACCGCCCCCAACTCCAGTCCCAAGGGTCACAAAGACCACGTCTTCTTCGAGGCTTCCGGCCCCCTTCCAGTATTCACCGAGGGAGGCAACGTTCGCATCGTTATCTAAATCAAAGGGTAGCCCGAGACCCTCTTGAATTTGTTTTCGAACCGGCTGGCTCGCCGCCCAGTTCAAGTTATAGGCTTCCGAAACCGTTCCGTTTTCCCGATCAACCGTTCCGGGAGTTCCCATGCCAATTCCAATGAAATCAGCGGGAGTTTTGCCGGAATCTTCGATGTGTTGCCGAATTGATTTAACGATATTTGCAACAATGTGACTTCCGTTATCGCTCACATCCGTTAAAATGCGCCATTTTTCTAGGACTTCACCTTGTTGGTTTAAGAACGCCATTTTCGTGGTAGTTCCACCTAAATCAATTCCAATTAAGTTTTTTGCCATCTTCTAATCCTCCAGTTATTTGCTGTGCTTTGGTAGCTTCAAGGTGATGTTCGTGCTTTAAAACCAACTTCGCAGCGGTAAACTCCGTTTGGGAAATCACGTGTGCCTCATACAAATGATCTAACTCGAGGGCCATCACTTCAATGTCCCAAATCCGCTTCCCCACGTAGACATAAATTCCAAACCGTTTTAATAGCTGTTGAACATCATACAAATTCTTCATCACTGGTCACCTCGTGGGTTTGTAGCTCGAATCATTACCGCTTAAATCCAATGATCCACAAAGCTATTATAACAATAATTAAAACGTTTGCATAAAAAAATTGTACTTTTTTCGGTAATAAATGTGGGTGTGGTAAGCCCAGGCCAAATGCCAAGCAAAAGCCACCCACTAGCCCACCTAAGTGCCCCCAAATGTTGACAAAGGGCAAGAAGACATCTGAGACCAAATTCAGGACCACTAACACCAAAAAGGAACGCGCTGTTTGGCGAATCCATTCGTTATGTGGTCTTGCCAGGGCCAGCATCAAAAAGGCTCCAAACAAACCAAAGAGCGAGGTACTACACCCAGCGGAAACGCTGGTATTGCTACCAAAGGCAAAACTAAATAAGTTTCCAATGATCCCCGCTCCCAAAAACAGAAGCAAAAAGCGAACGTGCCCAAACACGTTCTCTAAAATGCGACCCACAAAGTAGAGCGTCAACAAATTAAGGGTGAGGTGCTGCCAGCCAATGTGAATAAAAATTGGGGTGATGAGCCGCCACCACTGCCCCGCTTGTACTAGCTGATTTACCTCGGCCCCAAATTGAACCAGGACCGTGAGGTCGTTAGTTCCGCCAGCCAGCGTCATCAAGCCAAACACGACCACCATGATCCCAATTAAACTCCACGTCACGACCGGTTGTTTTTCCAGTTTATCCATGTTCATCCTCCACCAGTAATTGTTGGACGGGGACATCAAATGGATCCGGCGTCCACGACTGCTCTACCACCTGATCTTGTTGCGCCAAGGCAATAGTCTGCCCCGGAAATGACGCTAAAAATCGGTCGTAAAAGCCCCCACCATAACCAATGCGGTGGTGATTGCATCTACAAAAAGCTACCCCCGGCACCAGCACGAGGTCAATCTGGTCATTGGTAAGTGCGGTTCCGTTTCGAGGTTCCCACACCCCAAACTTCGTCTTGGCTAAGCGGGTCTTCGGGGTGAACGGATAAAAGCGCAGTTCGCGGTGCGGAAACGTACGGGGAATTACCACCAGTTTCCCCTGTCGTTGGGCCTGGCTAATCATTGGCTGCGTCGGTAATTCATGCGGGAGACTAATGGTCACTGCCACCACCTGCGCCTCCTGCCAAACTGACGTTGCAAACAACCGCTGATAGAGCTCTGTAAACCGGCTAGCCGGTTGTGCTTGTTGCGCTAACTTGTGTAAAACCGTGGTCCGAATTGCTGTCTTCATCTTATTAGTCCCATTAATAAAAAAGATTTTGGGCAACTGCCCAAAATCTTATTTTGTTTCACGATGTAAAGTAACTTTTCTCTCACGAGGGCAATACTTTTCTAATTCTAACCGATCGGGATTATTACGACGATTTTTAGAAGTTAAGTAATTGCGTTCGTGGCATTCAGTACATTCTAAAGTAATGTGTACACGCATGTTAAATACCTCCAACCAATGCTTTTTTGCTTTATCAAATATAACAAATATTAGTCTACCATTTTTGAACCATAATTTCTACTAATTAACCAAATAAATGTTAAGTATTTCTACTTGACGCTACTTATCGGTATGCTGGACGTCTTTCCAGTAAGCCCGGTAAATGTTTTTAGCCAGGTCTGTATTATTACTTTCGGCATTATCAGGGAGGTTCGTCATTGCTAAGGCAACCACAACCTGCGGATGATCAGACGGTGCATACGAAGCTAAACTCAACGTAGTCGTCGCCTGTCCATTATAGAAGGTTTGCGCTGTTCCCGTTTTAGCAGATACTTCTGGGTTTAATTCAGCCAACGCGCCCCCCGTCTTGTACTTGCTGTGCCCGTGGACCACTTGGTAGAATCCTTGCTTTAAGACCCGCAATTCGTCCGTACTCATCGGCACCGTGTTAAGGGCTTGTGGCATGATTGTTTCCCGGATTGCTCCCAGCTTACCGGTTTTCGCATTCGTACTCCGGACGTTTTGAACTACGTGCGGACGTAAGCGGTAGCCACCGTTTGCAATGGTCGACATGTATTGGGCAACTTGTAAGGTAGTATAGCCATCGTAGTTCCCAAAGGATTCATCGAGCGACTTCCCAATGTTGGCATAGCCCCCTGGTCCCTTAATCCCGGTCGTTTCGTTTGGTAAGTCAACTCCAGTCTTCACCCCTAACCCGAACTGATTAAAGTAGCCACGTTCGATGTTAAAGATGTTCGGACTCAAGTTTAACGGAGCCCCTGGAACGTAGTGGAAGCCGCCTTCTTTCATGGCCAACTGCATCATGTAGGAGTTTGAAGATACTTCTAGCGCGTCAGCCGCCGTTAACGGAAGGTTCGCCGAGCCGTTTTTATTAAACCACGAACTCTTAATACTGCCCCCATTTTTAATCGGCATATCAGTTAACGTACTACTTTCAGGGGTAATTACCTTGCTCTTGAAGGCCCCATAAATGGTTGCGCCCTTCACCACGGATCCCATTGTGATCGAGTTATTCATAACCCCAAGATCATTTTGACTTACTTTTCCGGTCTTTGGATCCCGGTTTACTCCGGCCATCCCAATGATGGCCCCGTTGTTCGGATTCATGACAACGGCATAGGTTCCCGTTGCATTTCCTCCGGGTTGGGCGTTTTTAACCATCTCCTGCAGTTCCTTTTGGAACTTCGCGTTAATCGAAAGTTGAAGATTGTCTCCCCGCCGGCCCGGATATTGCTTCACAGCTTTAATGATTTGGTTATCACTGTTAAGCTTAATCGCTGTTTGGGATTTTGAGCCCCGTAAAACCGGTTCGTACTGTTCTTCCAAGCTGTTATTTCCAGCCGCTTCATTTTGTGAGTAGCCCTGCGACAGAAGCTGGTTCATCCGGCTTTCTGGTAAGCCAGCCTGATTAGACGTCACCGTCCCGGTAATCGGCTGAATTTCTTTTCCATCCGGATATTCCCGAGTCCAGTTTGTCCCTACTTGGACGCCGGGCAGTTGCTTAGCATGCTCACCCACCTTGGCAATTTCCTGGTTAGTGACGTGATCATACTTAACGTACGTCGTGGTCAAGCGGTAGGCCCCACTCATCGACGTATAAATGGCAGCGGCGTTCTTAAATTGATCCGTTGCTTGGTATGGTGGTTTCTTTTGTGCGAGTTTTAATTCCGCTTCAACCAGTTGATCGGGATTTAAAGCTTGATGGTTGGAAACCTTCGTAGCCATTTGCTTTTGGTGCTCGCTACTTGCCAAATAGAACTGTGCCATTTGCTTTTTCGTCAACTTCTTCGTTGGCACCTGAATAATTTTACTTAACCGGTTCGCCACCTGATACATATCGTTCACCGTTACTTTCGGTCCCCGCGTATAGGTAATCGCCCGTTCGGTTTTATTGCCCGCCAAAAGCTTTCCGGTCGAGTCATAAATCATTCCCCGTTGCACGTTTCCATAAACCGTTGAACTGTTGTTTTTATTCACGATCGACTTAAAGTAGTTTCCCTGAATTAGTTGGAGGTCCGCTAGTTTCCAGATTAACACCGCAAACAAAATACCTACTAAAGCAAAGATTAAGTTTAAGCGAAAGGGAATTCGCTTATTTCCATTTTCATGTCGACTAGTTCGTGTTTTTTTCTTAAAAAATCGACTAAAGAAATTACCCACGATGTTGCTCCTCTTCATTTAATTATTTAACATCCCATGCCAATCAAGGCAGCTTTTTCCATTATTACATTATCCGCGAGCAACCGCAATCAGGGCCCCTCCCAAAAGTAGCGCAGTGGTAATTTGATAAGAAAAAACTCGCGAAAGGTAATCCTTTGCGAGTCTCTTACTCAATCACTATTTAACCGAAATGATTTGCACGTGCATCACACCGTCGGGAATCTCAATGTCAACTTCTTCGCCCACTTTGTGACCTAATAAGCCCTTGGCAATTGGGGAGTCGTTGGAAACCTTACCTGACAACGGATCAGCTTCTGCTGCCCCGACGATTTGGTACGTTTCCGGATCCTCATCCGGTAGTTCCTTAAACTCAACCGTTTTTCCAACGCTTACTTCGTCGCTAGCAGTTTGTTCTTCGTCCACGACCTCAGCAAACTGGAGCATGTGTTCCACGGTATTAATCCGACTTTCTAGTAGTGCTTGTTCGTTTTTTGCTGATTTGTATTCTGAATTTTCGGATAAATCACCATAACTTCTGGCAATCTTAATTTGTTCAATCACGTGGGGGCGCTGATTAGTCTTTAAATCTTCTAATTCGGCTTCAAGCTTAACTTTCCCCTCTTTGGTCATTGGATATACTTTATCTTCAGCCATGATTCCACCTCAATTATTTTAGTCAACTTAGAATTTATCACGAACCGCGGCGATTATCAAATAAAAAGTTAGTCGGCAATTACCGGGTCTTCATCATTCGTCCCCAAAATTGCCTTAATTTTGGTGGCCAACAAATCAATGGCAACGTTATTTTTACCACCCCGTGGAATGATAATGTCGGCATAGCGTTTCGATGGCTCTACGAACTGCTGGTACATGGGTCGGACGGTCCCTAAATACTGTTGAATCACCGAATCAAGCGAGCGCCCGCGTTCCTTGGTATCTCGTTGGATTCTTCGAATTAACCGGATGTCATCGGCCGTATCCACAAAGACCTTGATATCCATCAGATCCCGGAGACGGGGATCATTCAGGGTTAAAATGCCCTCCAAAATAATCACATCCGTCGGCACTTGCCGTTCCGTTTTCGTGCTGCGCGTAAACTCGGTGTAATCATAAACTGGTTTTTCAATCGTCTCGTAGTTTAACAACCGGCGTAACTGATCAACCAACAAATCATTATCAAAGGCATCGGGATGGTCATAATTAACCTTTTTGCGTTCCGCCATGCTTAAATCAGTTTGATCTTTGTAATATGAATCCTGTTGAATAATTGAAATCGAGTGTCCCAATAACCGTTGTAAGATTGCGCGACTAACCGTTGTCTTGCCACTACTAGATCCGCCCGTTACACCAATAATGACCGGACGCGTTTGTTTTGTTTCCATGCGTGCTCTGTCCCTCTCTTTTTCTATCGGATTTCTGCTTGTAACTCGGATTTCAAGTATTGTTCCACCTTTGCCAGGGCCTGGTTAACCACGTCATCTTGAAGGGTGGCCGCTGGATTTTCAAAGCTCAGGGTATATGCTAGTGACTTTTGCCCCGCTGGTACGTGTTCACCAACGTAAACATCAAAGAGGTTAACATCGTGGAGATAGGCCCCCCCACGTTGCCAAATTAGCTGAGTTACTTCCGCGTTAGTCACGCTTTCAGCCACTAACATGGCCACGTCCCGTTTAATTCCGGGTAACGAACTAACCACTTGATATTGGGCTTCGCGTTTCGGTGCCTGAATTAACTGATCCAAATCTAAATCAAAGACGTAGGTTGGTTTAATTTTAAATTGTTTTGCGACCTGCGGATGAACCTGCCCGATAAAGCCTAGCACGGCTCCATCCAATTTCACGAGCGCCGTCCGCCCGGGATGCATCTCTGCCATTTGGTCAGTTGCTTCGTACGTAATGGTTCCTTGGAGCGACAAGGTTTGCAGGTACTGAGCCAGAATTCCCTTCAACGCAAAGAAGTCCACCGGTTGTGGGTGCTGGTTCCACGTAGGGGTAGGTAAGGTCCCCGAAATAGCGGCCGCAACGTGCTCAATTTCTAATGGGCGGACCTGGTCAACGGACTGTTTGGCAAAGACCCGTCCCTGTTCGTACAACGGCACGTTTTCCACGCCCCGGGCCTGGTTGTAAGCAATGTCATCTAATAACCCACTGACCAAGTTCATCCGTAAGACCGAGTGATCCTTAGTCATGGGCCACTGCAGTGTCGTAGCAAAGTTCGGCTGCAGCAGAAACATTGCCGCCTTTTCGGGAGTTGTCAGTGAGTAAGAAATTGCGTGGTTTAATCCTGACCCTTGTAGGGTTTGTCGCGAGTGGCGCATTAAGCGTTGCGCCGGGGTTAACCCGCCCGCCGTTGTTTGGGTGACTGGGAGGGTTTGTGGGAGCTGGTCATACCCATAAATCCGGGCCACTTCTTCAATCAAATCGGCATCAATGTGAATATCCCAACACCGGGTCGGAACGGTGACCTCCATGGTCTGATCCGTTTCTGTGACCGCAAATCCGAGGCGGGTGAAGATGGACTGAATGGTGTTGGCACTCAAATCGGTCCCTAGCACGTGATTAATTCGGGCGGGCGTAATCTTAATTACCTGCGGAGTAACGGTGGCTTGACTCCCAGTTACCGCTCCCTGGCTGGCAGTGCCCCCAGCAATGGTTTGCAGTAATCCTGCTGCATAGTGTAAGGCATTGACTACGTTTCCCTGATCAACGCCCCGTTCAAAGCGCTGGGAAGCGTCTGTATGCAGGTTTTCCGCTTGCGCCATTTTTCTCGTCCGCACGGGATCAAAGACCGCTGCTTCCAACACAACATCCGTAGTGTCCGTGGTTACCCGAGTGGCAATACCACCCATCAGGCCGGCCAAGGCCACCGGTTGGTTGCCACTGGCAATGACAACGTCTTGATCCGTCAGCTCCCGAGCTTGTTCATCCAACGTCGTAATGGTTTCGCCCGGTTGGGCCGCCCGAACGCTTAAAGCTGTACTTGGCAGTTGGTTTAAATCATACGCATGTAACGGTTGTCCCAGCATTAACATCACGTAGTTCGTAACATCAACTACGTTGTTAATGGGTTTAATGCCTGCGTTCCAGAGGCGAATTTGTAACCACAACGGGCTCGGATGAACCTGCACGTTTTTAACCACTTGCACATGGTATTGGGATGCCAGTTGCGCATCAGCTGTGGCAGCAATCGCGGTGGAACTCGGTTCGGCACCAGTAGCCGTCGCTGGAGTCACCTCAAACTGGGCGGGCTCGTTTAAAACGGCCGCTAAGTCATACACTACCCCCCGCATACTGAGCATGTCCCCGCGGTTAGGGGTCACGTCCAAATCTAACATGGCGTCATCCATCCCTAAGTAAGGATACACCGGTGCTCCTAACTCGGCATCATCCGGGAGAAAGTAGATGCCATCCTTCCATTCGTCTGGAACGACGTCCTTGGGAAAGCCAATTTCATCTAACGCACATAACATCCCATCCGATTTCACGCCCCGCATTTTGGCCTTTTTGATTTTTACGTTACCAGCCACACGGGCGCCAGGCATCGCAACAATCACCTTTTTGCCAACGGCCACGTTAGGAGCCCCACACACAATTTGTTGAATTGCATCCGGACCAACCTGGACTTGACAAATGTTCAAATGGCCAGCATCAGGATGCTTTTCAATGCTGACAATTTCTCCAACAATTAACTTTTTTAAGCCGTCCTGGCGCCGTTTAACTGAGTTAACCTCCACTGAGGTTCGTTCAATTTTTTCGCCGAGGGCAACGGGATCCAGCTCAAGGTTTAGATACTTACTGAGCCAATCATACGAAAGTAACATGGACAATCCTCCTGTTAATCAAACTGCGTTAAGAATTTCAGGTTATTCAAATAGAAATCACGAATGTCGTTAACCCCATACTTCAACATAGCAAAGCGATCCGGGCCAACGCCAAAGGCAAAACCGCCGTAAGTTTCAGGGTCAACTCCGGCCATCTGCAAAACGTTTGGGTGCACCATGCCGGCTCCTAAGACTTCGATCCAGCCGGAACCCTTACAAACTGAACAGCCCTTGCCACCACAATTCATGCAGGTAATGTCGGCTTCGACCGATGGTTCTGTAAATGGGAAATAACTCGGGCGAAGCCGGACCGCAAACTTGGATCCAAATAACGCGTGCGTCATGGCTGCCAAGGTCCCCTTGAGATCGGCCATCGTAATGTGTTTGTCAATGACAATTCCTTCAACTTGATGGAACTGGTGCGAATGAGTCGGATCATCAGTATCCCGCCGAAAAACCACTCCTGGAGAAATCATTTTCAAAGGTCCCGTAGAAAAATCGTGGGTTTCTAACGCCCGAGCTTGCATGGGCGAAGTATGCGTCCGCATTAAAATTTCCTTCGTGATGTAGAACGTGTCCTGCATATCACGAGCGGGATGATCCTTTGGCAGGTTCATCATCTCAAAGTTATAGTATTCTTCTTCCACCTCTGGACCGCTTAAAACCTGGTAGCCCATTCCAATGAAAATATCCTCAATTTCATCGATAATTTTTTGAATGACGTGGGGGTGTCCAAACGGAATCTGGTCCCCGGGTAAAGTAACGTCAATTTTTTCAGCCGCTAGTTGCTGGTTCATGGCCACCGTTTCTAAGTCGGTTAACTTAGTTTGTAGCGCTTGCGTGAGCTGATCTCGCACCTGGTTAGCTAAACTACCCACGACGGGCCGTTCAGCTACCGGTAAGTCGGCAATACCGCGAAGGGTGGTTGTAATCGACCCCTTTTTCCCGAGTAACTTCACTTTAATTTGATTAAGGGTTTGCTGATCCGGCGCAGCTGCAATTTGTTGCAACCCCGTCTCCTTAATTGTTTCTAATTCTGTTTGCAAACTCATAGAAATCCTCCTTCAATTTGGTCCAGAAAAAAAGCTCCGCCCCCATTGACCGGGACGAAGCTTCGCGTTACCACCCACATTCGTAAGTTTCCTTACGCACTCATGTAATGTGGTAACGACCATCAGCCGGGCATTGTTTGCACATGCCTACAGTTTAAAGCGAATTCAGTTTCAATGACTACTTTCAGCCTGCATAGCCTCTCTGTTCGAATGTGAAACCTACTACCTCTTTAACTATCGTAGTTACTAAAAATATAAAACATTCCCGCTGGTTGGTCAAGCCTCATCATGCTGATTACACCACTTATCCGCCCAGGCGTGGGTGGCTTCCATCACCGGACGTAAATCCTGCCCCTTGGGGGTTAAATCGTACAAAATCAGAGCCGAGTCAGCACTGGTCTTGCGGGTTACGATCCCACACGCTTGCAGTTCTTTCAACCGTGCCGTCAAGACCCGGTCGCTACAATCAGCAACCTTTAAGGCTAGTTCTCCAAACCGCAGTGGACCACTTACCAATAGTGACTGAATGATCATTCCGTTCCACTTTCGTCCCAAAATTCGAAACGCTTCCTGAAAACTAGCACATAAACAAGCTTCAGCCCGCATTCGTTTCTTTCCCATTTTAAAGGGACTCCTCTGCTTTATTTTTTAAATACTTGTTTCATCTTTGTTTCAATTGGATGTATAAATTCATGAACGGCTGCATAGTCGTCCACCAAGGAAACAATTACACTCTCCTTATACTTCGGCCGGGCCAACGTTAATCCCCACATGTGCTTCAAGATAATATCCTCTTCCTTCGGGGTTAGTTCGGTAAGCTGATGGGCATTACGAAGGGCCACCCGGGGGTGAATAAAGGCATGACTCCCGACCGCAAACTTGGTGGTGCGCCAGTCATAGTAAAATAAATCGTGCAACAAGCCCCCCCGGGCGGCTGCCCGGTAATCTAAATGGCACTTCTTCGCAATTCGATAACTTTCGTAGGAAACATATAAACAATGTTTGAGCCGCGTCGAATGGTGATGTTGTGTATAGTTGGCCAGTTTCTGGACCGCCGGCGTTTGTAACAGGTCCTGCACACAGGCCACGTACTCCGGATCCGTCTGCCAAGCTGGTTTTGTCATATGATCACCTCGTTTTAATGTGCCGTAATACGAAACATAATCACCGCCGCTGCAATCGCAACGTTCAATGATTCTGCGTGGCCTTGAATGGGAATATACAAGTTGTTCGTGGTCTGTTGCAATAACGCCTGGTCCATCCCATTCCCCTCGTTCCCCATGATCAGAGCAAAATCAGTTTGGGGCGAAATCGTGCGGTAGTTAACCGCCGCCGGATTTAGCTCCGTTCCATAGATGGGAACCTGGTGCTCTTGAAACTGCTTGATGACGGTGGGTAATGCCTGTTGAACGACCTGTAAATGAAACTGACTCCCCTGCATGGCCCGCAAAACTTTACTATGGTAAGGATTGGCAGTCCCAGTTCCAAACACCACTCCGCGAAAGCCGGCTGCATCAGCGGTCCGCACCATCGTCCCAATGTTACCGGGATCCTGGACGTGGTCTAACAGTAACCACGCTCCTTTGGGGACAATGGTGCTCACCGCACCCGGTAGCTTGCACACGAGAAAGATTCCCTGGGGGGTTTGCGTGTCACCGAGTTCCTGGGCAACGGCTTCAGAAATCAACGTCACCGGTTGGTCGGTGAGCGCCGCTCCGTGCTCCAAATACTGGTCATCGGTCGCATATATCATCACGATGTCTGTGGCTGGTAATGCCACCAAGGCCGCCTGCACTAAATGCCAGCTTTCCAATAAATATTGGTGTTGCTGCTTGCGCCCCTTAGCCGTGGTTAATTTTTTTACAATTTTAATTCGTTGGTTTTGTTTCGAATTAATTCGTTCCATCTTAATCCCCACTTGTTTCCTAATTAAGCTAATTTTATCACATCCCCACCAAAAGGTGGCATTTAACTTCGAAGCCCCGACTAAGCAGGCATAAAATTGCAGTTCGGTGGGGTTTAGGTTAAGATTAGAGCTATGATTGAAAGTTAAAGGAGTAAATAATATGAAAATCGGCAAAAAACTGGCCTTATTAGGTCTGACTGGGCTCGCTGGGTTGACGCTGTCTGGCTGTGTGCAAACGGACGCCCACGGCAAACCCTATGGATTAGTTTATGACTACCTAGCCGTTCCCGGTCAACACGTAATGGATTGGCTCGCAAAGTTCGTTGGAGGCTACGGCTGGTCTCTCATCGTGATTACCGTCGTCGTTCGCTTACTGTTACTTCCGATGATGGTCAACCAGGTGAAAAAATCCACCGTCCAGCAGGAAAAAATGGCCCTCGTCAAACCACAGTTAACGAAGCTGCAACAGTTGATGAAAAATGCCAAAACCCAACAGGAACAGATGGCCCTTAATCAACAAATGATGCGGCTCTATAAAGACAATAATATCAGTATGACCGGAGGGATTGGTTGCTTACCCCTCCTCATTCAATTGCCCGTCTTTGCCGCCCTCTACGCGGCCATTCGGTATTCACCAGAACTTTCCCACACGGTATTCATGGGCATTCAACTGGGGCAACGAAGCCTCTTGTTAGCCGTCCTCTCTCTAATTGTATATGGAATCCAGGGTTATCTGTCTGTAATTGGCATGCCAAAGGAGCAACGGAAACAAATGGGCTTTATGATGTTAATTAGTCCGATTATGATTTTCTTTGTAACCTTGTCTTCTCCGGCTGGCCTAGGGATCTACTTCTTCATTGGCGGCCTCTTTGCAATCTTGCAACAACTAATTGTTAACGCCTACCGGCCTAAAATTGTGGCCCAGGTTAATGCAGAAGCCAAGCGGAATCCGCCCAAGGTAGTGGTCTCAGAAGAAGTGGTCCAGACCGAAGATCAAATTGCCAAAGAAGAACAGAACCAATCTACGACTAAGCAACCCCAACACCACCGCAATCAAAATAAACAACGCCATCATCACGATGACTAACTAGTAAAAAGGCATTGTTCCCTGCGAACAATGCTTTTTTTGTGCAATTACCTAAGTAACCTTAGTTTAACTTACCGGGGCTGACTTGCAATTTCAACACGGTGTAAACAAAAAACACCTCCCAAACGAAAGGTGTTTTTTGGAATCTAATTATTATTACTTTGACCAGCTCCGAAGAGTTCGACCAAAATTTCAAACAGGTTCAAGACATCAATGTAGATGTTTAAGGCGCCAATGGTACTATACTTTTCTAACTGACTTTCTGACGTTACTTGGTTAGCGTATTGCTTAACGCTCTGCGTATCAACGATAATGTAGAACGAAAAGATTACCAACAAGACCACATCTAGGAGCAGGTAGAAGCCTGGGATGCGAATGAAAATTGCCACAATCGATAACACTACTGCTGCTAATAAGGCCCAGAATAAATAGATTCCCATTGGAATATAATTCTTCTTGGTGTGGTTAGCATAGTAAGTTAGGCCTCCAAACATGAGCGCCGTGGCTAACATTGCTAACCCAACAGTATTCATGTTGTAGTAAACCAACAGCGGACTCGTCGAAACCCCAAACAAAACTGTCAAGGCGTAATAAATTCCATTGGCCGTCGATGGACTGGAGTTTTCATTGCTAACCGAGCGGGATAGCATGAACATGAGTCCAATCATAATTACCAAAAAGATTAATGAAGTTCCTAATCCCATTGACATGATAAAGCCACGCATAAACGTCGCCATAAAGGCCATCACAAGCCCCGTAATGATTAACCCAATCGTCACCTTTTGGTACGTTTTGGCAATTAACCGTTGGGCGAGATCCTGCGTGTTTCCTAAAATTTCACCATTCATAATGTAACCCCCTTTATTAAGTTATCAAATATCATTATACCATGTTTCTGGCGCTAATCGTTAGCCGCAACTACTGAAAATACGCTTGCCACAGTGCTTGAAGCTCCGCTAGTTGCGCGGGATTGGTCACCGTGATAGGGGCGTGATCAGCAATGGTTACCACCAGTTTAGTTGGGGTCGCCACTCTAAATGGAATGCCAGTCTGCGCAAGGTAGCGATACACCGGGACCAACGCTGGAACAACGTCCGGAAATTGTGCGGTCAGCGTCGCTCCTTGGCGAGCCCGTTTGGTTGCAAGCCCCCGTTGAAAGCCAAACTCACTTAGAGAATCCTGGCGGACATAGGAAACTAACCGTCCTGCGGTGGTCTGCTGTGGATTCTGGAGTCGGTCGTGCACCATTGCTAAGCTGGCCTGCCAATCTGCGGGATTTGGTAATTGCTTCACAACGAGTTGTAACTGCTCCACCAACTGCTTAGCACTAGCCTGCAAATCGGCCGGTAATGGAGCCGTCGGAGCGGCAAGGGCAACCTGATCATTGGCAGTGGCAGCATCCGCCAGGCGCTTAGCATCCCAAGGTTCGGGAAACAGGATCCCTGCTAGAATTAGTAAGCGAACCACCCGGAGGGTCGTTGGAGCAATACCATCCGCAGCAAAGGGATCGTTATCGAGCGTCCGTAATTCCAAATAATCAATTCCCTGCTGCGGAATCGAGGCTAACCCCTTTTTTGCCTTTAAGCGCACTGGTCCGTAAAACTCACTAGGGGCAAATAATTTGTTCATACGAATCGCGTCAAGTTGTTGGTTAACAAAATCCGCCAGCCGCTGATAGCTAACGTGAACATCCGCCCGGTTTCCAAAGCCCCGATGACTGGCACGCAGCGAGCGGACTAAGGGGCGCGGCGCTGGTTGATTTTCATCCAGCGGACTAGCTCCAAATAAATACGTTAATAACCACCGAAATCCCACTAATTCCTGGGTGATCTGAAACATTAACTGGTTTTTGGCTGTTACCTGGTCTGCAATTTGATGTCGTGCTTGATACCAGTTCACGATTGCGGGCGTTGGCGAGTAACTAACGTGCACCCCACACATAATGTGCTGCAACGGGCCGTACTTCGCCAGCAATAAATCCCGATAGCCCTGATACCAATCCCGTTTGAAGGTCTTTTCTAAAAAGGTCACGTCAGTTGGTTGCAACTTTGGGGGCATTGACAGGGGCCAAATCACTTCATCTGGGTGTAATTGTTCCATTAATAACTGTTGCAAACTGTGCAACTGGCTACTGACCGCTCGGACGGCTTGGTGTGGAGCCGTAATTAACTCCTCCATGCTTTCCGAAAAATCAGTTTGAAAGTAGGGCTGGTAGTGCCGGTCCCCCAGTTGGGCCGGATGATCAAACCGCGAGAGCCGGCGGGGATGTTGTTCCACCCGGTGCTCTTCAATTTCGACCCCAGTCCAACCGGATAGTAACGTTTCAACTGTTACAGCTGCGTTCTGCTTTTTTTGCCCCATCGTGGTCCCTCTTTCTCATTTGCGCTAATCACTCATCAACTGCTAAGTAACGTCCGGACGGGTTGGCGATCTCCCTGCTTTTTACCATCATGCACGCCGGCAAAGCAAAAATCACGAACATGTTCCCATCGAGTGCCGTAACCGCTCGTTAAATCAGCATTTTGAACCGTTACTTACTTTTAGTTATGCGTATTTTACCAGAGCGCAGCCTAATGTCAATTGGGGATAAAAAAAGAACGGCGAAAACCCATGGTGTTTTCGCCGTTCTTTATAAATATTAGTTGTTCTTTTGAGCAACAACTTCCTTGCCGTTGTAGTAACCACAACTTGGGCAAACATAGTGAGACTTCCGCAGTTCACCACAGTTAGGGCATGGACTCATGCCCGGTACCGTCAACTTAATGTGACCACGACGCATATCTCTTCTTGCTTTCGAAGTTTTTCGCTTTGGTACAGCCATTAATAACAACCTCCCCTTAATTAATTTCCACTAGTGAATTTTTAAGTCTTGTCGGTATCATCCGCATAAAACTGCTTCAGACTAGCAAGACGTGGATCAACTTGTTTAGCTCCCGCGTGCTGCTCGTTAAAGTCAGCCTCGGAAATCACTTCCCAGTCCTCACCGACCGGCATTTTAGCTCCGTCCCGTTCGGCTGGAGAAAGGACTTGCATTGGAATCTGCACAATCACATTATCTGCCACTGCTTTGTCAAAATCAACCTTTCCAGCGTCATCAACCTTGATAACGACAACCTCATTCTCATAGCGATTAAAGGCGGCCTTGGTGTTGACATACACTTCGGAAAAATGAAATTTCAGTGGCAATGAAAACGGTGTTAACGAACGCGACGATGGCACTGTCACCGCTCCTTCGACGTCGGCATCAATGATTACATCCCCGTTATCAGCTACCGCAGAAACTTGGACCGTAAATGGCGTTGCATCTAAAATCTCCTGCGGATACCGCTCCAGAAGGTCTGCCTTCAAATCAAGCGTGCCCTGTTCTGTGAACGGCTCCGTTTGATAACCTTGTAACTTTTCAAAGGACCACTTCATATAAATACCTCCAATGCAACAATTGTAATTATACTGACAATAAAAATCGATGTCAAGGTCTACTCCTTGATAGCTGGTTTCCGGATTACCGATCGGCCCCGATCTTGAACCCGACCATTCACCAGCTCCGTTACTAAGCCCGCTCGCGCCTCTAAGGCAAGCCCCTGGTTCAGCGCAGTTTTACTAGCCGTCGTAATCAACGGTAGCTCCAGGTGTTTTTTGACTGTATGCAGGTACTGCTGTCCCCGGGTTGTCATCCCTAAGACTCGCAGCACCGGTTGATAAGCACGAACAGCCGGATCCTGAAAGTTAAGTAAAATATACGTACACAATCGTTGTAACCGCGGATAGGTATACCGTTTGGTTTTTACAGCCGCTAAAAAATTCGCAAACGAAGGTGCCGATGGTGCCAACCGTTGTAACCGGTACTCTAAGCCCTCTGTCATCTGGTAAATCTGCCGTAATTCAGCCGGCGTCTGTTGGGTAATCGCATACTTCAAATACGGCCAAAATTGTTCCCAATCTAAGGGGGTTAAGCCGGCCCACGCCTGTTTAGTGGCATCGGGAACACTGGTGCGGTAATCCAAATCTCCGGCCAGTAATGCCCGGCGAATCGCGGTTCCACTCGAAATCGTTTGTCCAAGGTGCTGGTCACGATGACCGCTGCCCTGGCGTTTTACGGGAACCAGGTGCACAGGATGCGGGAACTGCCCCGCCGCCTGGGCGTACCAAAATCCCAGTGTATCGTTGGGTTCCTGCAATGCCAGTCCATACTCCCGTAGCAACGCCTGGCGAAAAGCCGTGGGAAAATTCAAGTGGTGATCCTGGAATTCTTGTCCGGTAGCCTGGACGTCGAGCTGCGCCAGCTGGTTAAAATCCCAGTCTGGGTGTTCACTGCCAAACGATAAATCGTCACATTGTAAAGCTTGCACCAGCTCCACGGCTCGCTGTGCAAACAAATGGGCCGGCTGAACCGCAGAAACCGCTGGCAATTCAATTACTAAATCGACCCCATTGGCTAATGCCATCTTCGTTCTGGTCCACTTATCAAAGACGGCCGGTTCCCCCCGCTGGGTCCAATTGCCACTCATGATGGCCACCGTCACGTTGGCCTGGGTTAGTCGCTGGGCCTGACGTAATTGCCACAGGTGACCGTTATGAAACGGAACATACTCAGCAATCACCGCGACGGCCCGGAGCGCTGTCATTGCTTCACACCCCGCAAAAACCACCGGGTAGTGGTATCGGTGACCGGTGCGTTTCCAAAGTCACTGGTCACGCTAATCGCTCCAAACCCCGCACTGTGAAGTGCTTGTTCGTAATCACCTAGTGGGTAGGTCCGCTCACGGTGCGTTTCCGCATAGGCTGCATACGCACCTAAATCCGGCTGGTAGTGAAAAAAGGTTAAATCATGCTCAACTGCATGGGAAACACGGCCCGCATAGGTCGTCCACATGAAAGCCTGGTCGTCGTCTTGATAGTTATACATGTAACCAGGATACTTTACATCAGTTTGGTAGGGCGTGATCACATCAAATAAAAATTGCCCGCCAACGGGCAACCGGTCAGCCACCGTTTGCAAAACTTGCGTGACTTCGGTTAGATCCTGTAAGTAACACAAAGAGTCATCAAAACACGTGACCACGTCAAACTCACCTAGCTCCTGTAAATCCAGCATGTTTAGTTGTAATAAGGGGACGGTGGTCTCCGCCTCTGCCAGGTGTTGGTTGGCAAGCGCCAGCATCTCGGCAGACAAATCCACCCCGGTTACCTGGTAACCAGCTTGAGCTAACAACACCAGTAGCCGGCCAGTGCCACAGGCGAGGTCTAACACCCGGGCTGGGGGTTGAACCCACCGCCTCACGTAATCGGCCCATTTTGGATACAACTCATTATCAAACAGTTGATCGTAAAACGTGGCAAACTGACTATAAATCATGCCTAATCCTCGTCAATCCAAGCCGAAATGTCTTCTACTTGTGCATCGGCCCACAGTTTTTCTAGGTTATAAAATTCCCGGGTTTCCTGTTTAAAGACGTGGATAATCACTTCGCCCGCCTCAATTAAAATCCAATTAGCCTGATCTTTTCCCTCAACATGATCAACCTTGACGTGCTGTTCTTCTAACTTATCAATGATGTTATTGGCAATCGCCTTAACCTGACGATCAGAATCAGCATCCATGATGACAAAGTACCGCCCCATCACACTCAGGCGTTCAATGTTTAAAACAACAATGTCGTGAGCGCGGCGTTCGTCAGCCGCTTTTACGACCGTCTCTAAAATTGCTTGGTTATCCATACATCCTCCTATTGTTGTCCAGCCACAATCACGTTATAGGCCGCAATTGCTGCTGGATAGACTGCTTGTTCATGCGTAACTAACCGCTTCATCGTTTGGGCATTTTGATAAACAACCCCATCCCATAACCGGGCGTGGGTGAGCTTGCGTGCATCCGTGACACCAGCAAAATCGCGCCCCGGCTCAATGTAATCGGCCATGTACACAATCTGGGCGTAAACATCCATGACCGGAGCGCCAATCGTGTGGTACTTCACGGCCCGTAAAATCCGATTATCATTAATCCCGAGTTCGCGTTGCACCAACAGATAGCCCACGTAGCCGTGCCAAATGGCGCTGCCGTAGTTTAAAAGCTCAGGATCTAGGTGGTCTGTTTGAATCACCGCCTCAAAATCAGCTTTGGGCCGTTGCTTGGCATAATCATGCACGAGGCCAGCTAAGCCAGCGACCGTGGGATCCGCCTGCTGTTCCGTTGCCAATTCAATGGCGGTTTGTTCGACCCGCAGACAGTGGTCCAGCCGGTTGGGCTTTAACATGGTTCGCATTTTCGCAATGATTTGGTCACGATCAAAATCGGCATATCGGTGATAATCTAATTTACTCTGTTTCATAAAGTCCGTGCTCCTTAATGTATTTTAAAACGGGATCGGGCAACAGGTAGCGGACGTCTTCGTGCCGTTGCAATTTGGTTCGAATCAATGACGAAGAAACCGCAAAGGTTGGCACGTTAATCCAATGCACGGGATACGGCGCCTCGGTCGTAGTTCCCACGCGCTTAACCCCGACAAAGGTTACCAACTTTACCAAATCGGCAATCCGATACCAGGTGGGCAAATCGGCCACCATGTCCCCACCAATAATGAAATAGTACTCGATATCAGGATGAGTGGTCCGTAAGGTTTGCAGTGTCGTATAGGTATAGCTCTTGCCCTGGCGTTGAATTTCCGTTAGATCAATCCCGAAGTGGGCATTATCCGCAAGGGCGAGCCGTAACATTTCCACCCGGTGCTGCGCCGCAATCGCTTCCTTATGGTCCACGTGGGGCGGCTCAAAATCGGGCAAAAAATCGACTCGATCAAGTTGCAGTTGTGCATATGCCTGCTCCGCAATTAACAAGTGGCCCTGGTGGACCGGATTAAAGGTTCCCCCAAGTAGTCCAATTCGTTGTCTACGCATGACTAAAACCTATAACTGGAACACGCCGTGGGAAATATCACGGTGGTTCGGTTGACTGGCTTCTTGAAACAGTAAGACCGTTTTCCCAATCGTCTGCACAACTTGAATTTCACTGTTAGCTTCAATAAACTGTTTGACTTCCGCGGGACTGACATCCGCACTTTGTTGGATGCTTACCTTTACAAGTTCCCGTTTTGCGACGGCCCGGGCAACCTCTTGTAACCACATTGCATTCAGTCCGTTTTTCCCCACGGAAAAAATCGGCCGGAGTTGGTTCGCATTGGCCCGTAAAAACCGTTTTTGTTTCCCAGTTAATTTCATTGTTACTCCTTTATTAAAACATTGATTTTCTGATCAGAACGGCCACCCCTTTGGGAGCCCAACCGGCAACGACACTCCCCGTTGGCACCGTTACCCAGCCTAAGCCTTCAATCACTAAATCAGAGGTGTCCGTAACCTTAAATTCGTGGCGTTGTAGCGGGATCACATTTTCAGGTCCCTCCGGTGGCGTCAACAGCTCGCCGGCGTGGTTAGCAAAGAATTCATCGGCGTTTTCCAGTTTAGTTCGGTGTACCATTAAATTATTATCAACGTAAACCGTAAAGCCCGCCTTCGGTCCCTGGAGGTAATCAAACCGTCCCACAGCACCCCAAAATAAGGTTTGTCCTGAATTTAACTGATGAACCCGGGGTTTAATTCGTTTTTGGGGTGAAACGTACTTAAGATCCTGACTACTTAAGTAGTGCGCCATTTGACTGGAATGAATAATTCCCGGAGTGTCAATTAATAAGTGACCATTATCCAACGGAATTTTAATCAAATCAAGCGTGGTCCCCGGGAATTTCGAGGTGGTAATCACCTGCCGTTCTCCCGAACTTTGATGAATGATCTGATTAATCAACGTTGATTTTCCAACGTTTGTCACTCCAACCACGTAGACGTCGCGCTCATGGGCATACCGGTCAATCACCGTTAGCAGGTCATCAACCGCTTGATTGGTCTTCGCCGATACCAATTCCACCCCGATGGGGCGCAAGCCGGCCCGGTTAACCGTCTGGCGTAACCAGTCCTTAACCTTGGTCGGTTTAAACGACGATGGCAATAAATCCACCTTATTGCCAACCACCAGAACCGGATTCTTCCCGACGAAGCGTTGTAACCCTGGAATCAAGCTCCCATTCACGTCAAAAATATCGACCACGTACACAACCAACGAATCGGTGGTGCCAATCTGACTCAACAGGTTTAAAAACTCATCGTCAGAAACGCTGACCGGTTGAATCTCGTTGTAATGCCGGAGTCGAAAACAGCGTTGACAGTAAAGTTCCCCCGTCTTCAGGCCCTTTTCCAGTGCTCCACTTGGAGTATAGCCCGCGGCCATTTTATCCGTCGTTTGAATTTGGGCGCCACAACCGATACAAAATAGCGGTTCCGTCGCTGCGACCTCTTCATCCAATCGTTTTTCGTCCATTAATCAATATCTTCCTTCCACTGTAGCTTATATTTTTTTTGCAGTAACCGGTACACTAGTTTTTCTAACTGGCGGTTCAGTTTAGTGGGTAATAAGTCGGTTTGCACGAGGGGCTTCACCCAGATGCTTTTAATTTTACAGCTATTGGCTGCCAGCACATCAGTTAATAACTGATCGCCGACCATCACCACTTCTTGTTTGTGCAAGTGGCCCTGCTTTAAGGCCCGTTTAATCCCGACCGGAAGCGGTTTTAAGGCATGCGCCACAAATGGTAACTGCAAATCACCTACGGCTCGTTTAACCCGTTTGGGATTATTGTTCGAAACGACCACCAGTTTGATTCCGGACCCTTGTAAGCTCTCCATCCAGTGCTTTAACTTCGTGGTACTGTTTTTATTATTCCAAGGAATGAGGGTGTTGTCTAAATCAGCCAAAACGGTTGTAATTCCGTGTTGTCGCAATTTTTGGGGCGAAATTTGAAAGACGTTCTCCACCATCCAGGTTGGTTTAAATGCTTTTAACATTGGCACGCTCTTTTCTTGATTGTTTATCCTTTATTTTAAAGCATCTGCAACGGAAATAGTAGCGGTTTAAAAGCAAAAAAACTTCTACCAGGTGTTCCTAGTAGAAGTTTTAACGCTCTGCTTATAAAGCTTTTTTGGCTTCAGCAACTAAAGCTGCAAATGCATCTGCATCATTCACTGCTAAGTCCGCTAACATCTTACGGTTAACGTCAATGTTAGCCACCTTAAGCCCATGCATTAATTTACTGTAACTAATGTCATTAATCCGGGCTGCCGCGTTAATCCGCGTAATCCACAGTTTTCTAAAGTTCCCTTTGTTGTTACGACGATCACGAAAGGCATATTCCCGTGACTTCATTACTTGATCTTTAGCAGTTTTAAAGAGCCGGTGCTTTCCACCGCGGTATCCCTTAGCTAATTTCAGTACGCGTTTCCGCCGGTTCCGTGTAGCAGTTCCACCTTTTACTCGTGGCATATTAAAATCCCCCTAGATTAAAAATTTAACTTAGTTTATTTTTTTAATAATTCAGTATATGACTTAACCCAAATGCTGTTTAACATGTGAGTCCCACGTAAGTGACGACGTTGCTTCTTCGTCTTCCCGTGGAAACGGTGACTAGTAAAGGCATGGGCACTCTTTAACCCACCCTTAGCAGTCTTTTTAAACCGTTTTGCAACGGCCCGGTTTGATTTCATTTTTGGCATAACAATTTCCTCCTCTTTGGTTTACTCTCGTAACCTACTTTTTTGTTTTATTACTTGGTGCAAGCATTAAGAACATACTCCGGCCATCCATCTTTGCTCGTTGCGTAACGGTTGCAATGTCAGCCGTGGCATCAGCCATCCGGTTCAACACGTCCCGACCGATCTCTTTATGCGTGATGGCCCGTCCCTTAAAACGAATGGAAACCCGCACTTTTTCGCCCTTTGTGAGGAACTTTTGTGCGTTTTTCAACTTCGTATTGAAGTCATTCGTATCAATCGTTGGACTTAACCGAATTTCCTTAACGCTAACCGTTTTTTGCTTCTTGCGGGATTCCCGTTCCTTCTTTTGTTGGTTAAAACGGTACTTCCCGTAATCAAGAATTTTAGCAACTGCCGGTTTAGCGTTTGGTGCAACCAGCACTAAATCCAAGTTCGCGTCCTCGGCAATTTGCATTGCTTCAGCCTTTGATTTCAAACCAAGTTTGTTACCTTGATCATCAATAACCATCATTTCACGAGCTCTGATTCCATCGTTGACCATTTGATCTCTTTTTGCTATGGTGATTCACCTCCAAGTAAATTTCAAAGCAGAAAAAGGCGGAAACTCAATCGAGTTCCCGCCTTGGCTACTGGGAAAACCCAGTAACTTGCATCCGAATAGCCCAGCAACAAAACGTCACTCAGGCGAGAAGCGGGAAGCCTCTGCTTTTAACTATTTTAGCATATCAAGGTTCCGCTTATTTGTCAACCTTGGGTTGGGCATCGTTGCGAGAATAAGTCGAAATATCGTGCATAATTTCCACTTGGAAGTCATCCATTGGTAACTCGCGACTATCCTCTTCCCCATACTTACGCACTGAAACCGTGTGGTTCTGGACTTCGTCATCACCAACAACGATGGTGTAAGGAATTTTGTGCGTTTGGGCGTCCCGAATCAGGTAGCCCATCTTTTCTGAGCGTTCGTCAACGGCTGAACGAACGTGCAGCGCCCGCAACTGTTCGTTAATCTGGTGGGCGTACGGACCGTGCTTAGCTTCACTAACCGGAATGATTTGCACTTGTTTAGGCGCTAACCAGGTTGGGAAAGCTCCCTTGTAAATTTCAATGAGGTAGGCCGTAAACCGTTCCATCGTTGAAACCAAGCCCCGGTGAATCATTACGGGCCGGTGTTCCTGACCGTCTTCACCAACGTAGTGCAGATCAAAGCGAGCTGGTAACATGAAGTCCAGTTGAATCGTAGAGAGGGTTTCCTCGTTTCCAAGGGCCGTCTTCGTTTGCACGTCCAACTTTGGACCATAAAAGGCTGCTTCGCCTTCGGCTTCAACGTAGTCCAAGCCTAATTCATCCATGGCACCCTTCAACATGCTCTGGGCCTTGTTCCACATCTCATCATCATCAAAGTACTTTTCCGTATTCTTCGGATCCCGATAACTTAACCGGAACGTGTAATTATCAATGTCAAAGTCATGATAAACGTCCATCATGAGGTTCAAAATCCGCTTGAATTCTTCCTGGATTTGTTCCGGAGCAACGAACGTGTGCCCATCATTGAGAGTCATTTCCCGGACCCGTTGTAATCCACTTAAGGCCCCCGATTTTTCGTACCGGTGCATCATTCCCAATTCAGCAATCCGTAATGGTAGTTCTCGGTAGGACCGAATGTGATGGTTATAAATTTGGATGTGGGAAGGACAGTTCATGGGTCGTAATTCCAGCATCTCATCATCATCCATTTCCATTGGCGGGAACATGTCTTCTCGGTAGTGTTCCCAGTGTCCGGATTGCTTGTAAAGGTCAAGGTTTGCTAAGACTGGTGTGTAAACATGTTCATACCCGTTCGCTAATTCCTTGTCAACGATGTAGCGTTCAATCGTCCGCCGAATCGTTGCTCCGTTTGGCATCCAGTATGGTAACCCAGCGCCAACTTTAGGATCAACGAAGAACAGGTCGAGGTTGTTCCCAATCACCCGGTGATCGCGTTCCCGAGCTTCCTGTCGCTTTTGTAAATCGGCTTCTAAATCGGTAGCTTTGTAAAAGGACGTTCCATATAACCGTTGGAGCATGGGATTAGAGGACTTGCCTTCCCAGTATGCCCCGGCAACCGATAAGAGTTTAAAGTGCTTGAGAGCTTTCAAACTAGGCGCAGCAACCACTTGAGCAAGAACCAATTGCCCCCCAATTTCGTAAAAGGGAATTTCATCAGCCGCTTCAGCTTCGACTAGTTCCGTTTGGTAGCGATCCCCGCTAACTTCGGTTAAGGCGTCTGCTTTATTCAACATTACGCGGTTTACAACCGCATTATCCCTAATCACCCGTTGCATTTGTGCTGCGAGTCCATCTAATTCGTCCGCACTAATCTGGCGTTCGTCTTTTTCCGTATCAACGTAAAAGCCATCTTCATCAGCTGCTAATCGACCTAAGCGCACCCCAGCAAATTCCCGTTTAACGACCGCAGCTAGTAACTGTGCGGCACTCTGCCGGAGCACCATCAACCCATCGTTTGAATCAGCCGTTACAATTTCTAGCTTTCCGTCCGTCAGCAATGGTTCCCGAACATCTACTAACTTTTCGTCCAGTTTTCCAGCCACTGCTTTTTTAGCTAGACTAACTGAGATTGATTTGGCTACCTCAGCCACTGTAATGCCACTATTAAATGCTTGCGTGCGACCATCTGGAAATTCGAGCGTAATTTGTGCCATTTCCTCTTCCTCCTATCAAAAAAGCCCCTTGGTAATCAATCCCAAGGGGCGTCATTAGACGCGGTTCCACCCAATTTATCCGTTCTCCGGATATCTCTGTCAACCACTTTAATTTACATTAAGAAACAGGTGGTAGGTGCAACTCGCCAACAAGTAGTTTCCAGAATCATGCTACTCTCTCTGTGAATTAAAGTTGTACCCGTGTCCTTATTTAGTAGTCTAATCACATCGCCTATGGGTGTCAAGCGCGAACCCTTTAATTTCTTAAATTGTTTCCATTTAAAAATACCGGGCGTGCGAGAAACTTAATCCGTTCCATTAACCGTTGGGCTTTTAACGGATCAACGACATCCTTCCCCGTCACAGCGAGGTGTTCTGTCGCCAACTTATCCATTGAGAAGTTAGAAGTAAAGAACGTGGCCAACTGATGCTGCATTCGATACTCTAAAATCACGCCCAACACGTCATCCCGAATCCACGCTGACATTGAATCTGCCCCCAGATCATCAATGATCAGTACGGGGGTCTGTTTCACCTGGTCAACTTTATCCTGAAGGGTGTGATCTCCGATGGCATTCTTCAAAGCAACCGCAAAGGATGGGAAGTGAACTAACGTGGTTTGAATTCCGTGATCGGATAACCGATGGGCCATGGCGGCCATCAAAAAGGTCTTTCCCACCCCAAAGGGCCCGTACAGATATAAGGCTTGGTAGTTTGCTTTCGAATCCGCTTCATACTGCTCAATAAAGTCTAGGATTTTAATGATGACTTCTTCTTGGTCCGGGGTCGGCTCATAGTCTTCAAAGTTAACCTGCTTAATGGCGGTCGTCATCCCCACCGTTCTAAAGTTACTTTGCAAGCGGTGTTGCCGTTCCTGTTCCAAAAACTCCGGGGTCGGCTGGTATGCCACTTCAATCAAGTGATCACTAACCACTAACTGGGGAGCATACCCCTTCGCAAAGTTCCCGTTGCCGGCCTGTAACTTCTGTTTTTCGGTGACAAACTCGTATAATTTCGAAGTCGATTTTTCCTTTGCCTGCGGATCAAGTTCAGCCTGGTGCTCCTGCAAAAATTGTTGCACGTCTGGGTCAGCGTAGACCCGTTGCAACAACTCCTGGTAGTGTGCTTCTAAGTGATGCTGTTGTAGGGATGTTTTCAGTCCCGCACCAACGTTTTTCATTGCTTATCCCTCCCTTCCGACTGGTTTTTGTTTAACTTAGCTAACCGTTCCTTGATTAGCTTCCGATTGGCAGCGGAAGCTTGTTTTTGCGAACGCTGATTGCCAGCCTGGTGCGCCCAGTCTGGAAGCGTTTCGCGAACGGTCTGGCGGCGTTGTTTAGTTTTGCTAGCTTTTTTAGTGGCCAAGCGCTGGTCTCGTTGCTTAATTTCCAGTAACGCTTGGGTCGCCGTTTGAAGCTTTCGTTGGGCCCAGTCATTGGCAATCGTATCTAATAAATTTTTGTTCAACGTGGGGGCTTCTCGCTCAACCAGCAATAGGTAGGTCAACATGTTTACCACCGACCGTGGCAAGACGTTGCGTTCAACTAACTGGCGTAACGAGCGTTCCTCCGCGCTCGTCGCGTAGCCTCCCTTTTCTCGTTTAATCGCCCCTAAAAAGGGAATCGGCGCCGCGGTTTCTGCGACCTGCACTAATTGCTGTTCTTGTTGACTCAACTGGGCGTTCGTAGTGTCCATTTCCAAGTGCTCTGCTGGCGCTGACGGCTGGGGAGCGGCTGGCGTATGGCGCCGCGCCATTAATAACTGAAATTTCTGCTTATCAAACCGGTTAGTGGTTAGATTGGTCGCCTGCTCAATGACTCGGCACATCTCGGGCTCATCCACCCCATACAGTTGCTTGGTTACGGCAAACAGCGCTTGATTTTTTTTGATTTCTGCAAGGTTCACAAAGGAACTCTGCAAAATCTGCAACATCAGTTGCAAATCAACCTCCGGTAACTCCGGATCCGGAGCCTGCGGTGGCGTTTGTTGGGCAGCTTGTTTGGTTTGCCTAACTAGCAGTGGTACTGAACCAGCTGGTTGGGCAAACACCTGCCAAAAGCTATGGGTCTGATCGTCTAAATTCGAGACATCCAACGGGCGGGGTAGCAACTGCTGGGCGAGGGTCATAAATTGATGCTCCCCAATCATTTCCAGTAGAAACTGACTGAGAAGTTCCTGTTGAAAAAATTGCGCTGGTAGCAGGGGATCAAGCAACTGATAGAGCGTCTGTTCCCCCTGCCGGTAAACCCGCATTAACCCACTACCTTCGAGCTTTAACCGGGCTTGATAGAGCTGCTCGGCATCAATTTGGAGCGTACTCATTAAATAAAAGTGTCCCTGAGCTTGTTCTGACTGGTGCCACAAAAGATTCTCCAAGGCATAAGCATCATTCCCAATCATTGGCAAATACAGCTGGTCAAGGCTAAGCCGCTGTTCCGTAGTTAAATTGTGACCCCGACGGACTTGAAATTTCGTCTGGGGGTTAATTAATTGATTATCATTTTCCATCATGTTTACTTTCAGTTTTAACGGTGGGGTTGTTACCCATTAACTCCTGCATTTTCGCGTAAAACTCATTCATATCCTTGAACTGGCGGTAGACACTCGCAAAGCGAATGTAAGCAATCTCATCAACATCCTTGAGGCCGTTCATGACGTACTCCCCAATGGCCTTACTCGAAACTTCATGGCTACCGGCATCCCGGTTTTCAATGCTTTGCTTGGTTTGATCCACGATTTGATTCATTTGCGCCCGCGAAACGGGGCGTTTTTCACAAGAGCGAATAATCCCCCGGAGTAACTTATCCGAACTAAACTCTTCACGATCACCATTCTTCTTTACTACTAGTAACGGCGACGCTTCCAGAGTTTCAAACGTTGTAAACCGAAAACCACAGTGTTCACACTCACGGCGGCGACGAATCTCACTGCCACCAGATAAGGGACGACTATCAACGACCCGTGACGCCGCTTGTTGACATTTTGGGCATTTCATAACTTTACCTCATCTTCTCTAACCAGGTTTGTAATTGATGCGTTAACTGGGTTGCTCCCGCGGTGCTATCGACCACCCAATCGGCTAACGCTGCCTTCGTCGCTTGTGACCACTGGGCTCCCATCAACTGACTCGCCCGACTGATGCTGACTTGATTACGAGCGATTAACCGTTGCATCTGTACAAGCGGTTCGCACGTCACCATGAGAATCTGATCCACATAGCTGGTAAAGCCGTTTTCAAACAATGTCGGTGCATCCAAAACCAGCAGATCCAATTCGGCCATCGCGGCCGTCACCCGCTGCAACAAGGCCGGATTAATGATGCGGACTAAGCGCTTCAACTGCGTGGGATCTGCAAAGACCAGTTGCCCTAACCGGTGGCGATCAATTTGCCCGTCCACTTGAACCTCTGGACCAAACGTCGCGGTAATCTGCTGAATGATTGCTGAATCATGCGCTTCCAATTCATGCGTTTCCGCATCTAAATCTAACACCGCGACTCCTTGACTTACCAAATACCGAGCAGCAGTCGATTTTCCGGTGGCAATTCCTCCCGTTAATCCAATTACCTTAGTCACTTAAATCACCATGAACCACTTGGCACTTAGGACAGAAAGTCGTTCCCCGTTGGGCAACCTTAATCTTCTCCATCAACGTTTTACACCGACGACAAGGCTCGCCCTTGCGCCCATAAGCTTGCAGTTGGTTTTGAAACTGACCAGCTTCCCCAAAGGCGTTCGAATACGAATGCACCGTGGTTCCATGACCTTTGATTGCCGCTGCAATCTCCGTGATGATGTTGTCGCGGAGCTTTTCAATTTCTGCATCGCTAACGTAGTTCGTGGGTTGTTCGGGATGAAGCTTGGACATCCACAGCACTTCATCACAGTAAATGTTACCCAAGCCAGCCACCTGTGATTGGTCGAGTAAAAAGGCCTTAAGTTTGCGATGGGACTTGTGCAACCGTTCTTTAAGGTACGTAAAACTGAGATCATCAGCCGTTGGTTCCGGACCAATTTTATTGAGACCCGACAGCTCCATTACTGCGTCGTTGGCAACCAGCGCCATTTTCCCAAACATCCGGGTATCTTTGTACCAGAGTTCCCGGCCGTCATCTAAATGAAAGACCACGTTCGTATGCTTCGGCCGGGTGGAACCAGCTGGTTCGACCTCGTACTTTCCTTCCATCCGCAAATGCGATACAAGGGTTAAATCATTGGTTAAGCGAAACAACAGGTACTTGCCCCGCCGGTCAATGCGCTCAATGGTTTGTCCTGCCAGTTGGCTCGCAAACTCATCTGCGGGCATGTTTATCATCTTGGGATAGAGCACTTCTACGGAATCAATCTTCGCGCCACCCACTAATTTAGTGAGACCCTGGCGGACGGTTTCTACTTCTGGTAATTCTGGCATCATTCCACCTACTTATTTTTTATTTTTTGATATTATACCAATTATTGCCATAGCGGCTTTCAACTTTTAACGGCACATCGAAGTTAACGGCGGCCGCTTGTAACAAAGAATCCGTTTGGACAATCGAATCCATGACCTTGGGCACCACCGTCTCTAAGGTTTCTAGTTCAAAAACGGGAGCTTCAAAAATTAGTTCATCATGGATCTGTAACAGCATGCGGGCTTGCAGGCCCCGGTCAGCCAGCACCTGGTTCATCTTAATCATGGCCGCCTTAATAATATCCGCTGCACTCCCTTGAATGGGAGAATTCATCGCAATCCGTTCGGCAAATTGGCGCCGTTGGAAACTCCGGGATTTGATTTCTGGAATATACCGGCGCCGTTTCGCAATCGTTTCCACGTACCCGTGGTCCTTCGCAAAGGCGACGCTTTCATCCATATACTGCTTTACCCCAGGGTATTCATGAAAGTACTTCTCAATGAAGCGCTTGGCTTCTTGATTAGAAATACCCGTATTTTGCGATAAACCGTAGGAACTAATCCCATAGACAATCCCAAAGTTAACTGCTTTGGCCTGACGTCGTAAATTGGCGTCAACATCCGCATCCGGATCTAATTCAAAAATCCGCCGGGCAGTAACCGCATGAATATCCTCGTCGTTGGCAAAGGCCGCTTTCATGTTCGGATCACCCGAAATGGCCGCTAACACCCGCAGTTCAATCTGGGAGTAATCCGAGGAGAATAAAACCCAATCTGGCTCGGATGGAACAAAGGCTTCACGAATCTTGCGCCCCTCCTCCGTTCGCACCGGAATGTTTTGCAGATTCGGGTCAACCGACGATAACCGTCCGGTCTGAGTCAGAGTCTGTAAGTACCGGGTATGCACCTTTTGATCAGGTTGGATGTCACTTTCGATTCCATCGATGTAGGTTGAAATTAGCTTGGTCAACTGGCGGTACGCTAAAATTTTAGCAATAATCGGATGGTCTGGAGCTAATTTCTCCAAGACATCAACGGAAGTTGAATAACCAGTTTTGGTCTTTTTAATCACCGGAAGCTGTAACTTTTCAAACAGCACCTCTCCGAGTTGTTTTGGAGAACCCACGTTAAACTCGGTCCCGGCATCCTGATAAATCCCCTGTTCTAGTTCAGCTACTCGTTCAATAAACTTACTTTTTAAAGCTTCTAACCGGTCGCGGTCAACCTTAATGCCAGTAATCTCCATTTGACCGAGGACCTGCGACAAGGGCAATTCCATTTCCCGGTAAAGTGCAGCTTGCTGGTGCGCATCTAAATCGGCTAACATTTGCTGCTTCAGTCGACTAATGGCGAGGGCCTTGCGGGTGAGATGCCGATAAAATTCATCATCAGCGGGCAACTTAATGCTTTTCCCTTTCCCGTAGACATCCTGATCGGGCAGCACCCCGTTATAGTGGTGTTGCCGCGCAACTTCGCCAACATCATCGGCGTTGTTAAGCGTGTTTAGTAAATATGAAACTAGCAACATGTCAAAATCAACGGCTTGCAAGGCAATCCCATCCCGGTGCAAGGCCACTCGTTGGGCTTTATTATCGAAAACATCTTTTTTGATTGCTGGATTTTCTAACAACCCTTGCACGTGTGGATTCTGCAGGAGAGCAACATCTTTGGTAACGTACCAGTGCTTTGGCGTGCCAATTACCAAACCAACCTGGTCGGCCACGTGATAATTAGGGGTCAACATTTCCACGTTGACGACCACTTCCGTAGTTAGTTGATCTAACTCCGCAGCGTTCTCAGCGGTTAACACCGTGTACTGCACCTCTGGTAGTTCCGAAGCGGCGGTTGCTTCTGAATCCGAATCCGTAAGAAAGGAACGGAAATTAAGCTTTTGATACAGTTCCTGTAAGTCCGGCTCTTGGTCCCCACGGTACTTCATGTCCCCCAAGCCAACCGTAAGCGGGGCATCTCGTTTGATAGTGGCTAGTTGCTTGGATAAAAACGCTTGCTCCCGGTCATTTACCAGATGTTCCTTGAGTTTTTTCCCGGACACCTCATCAATGTGTTGATAAAGATTTTCAATGGTTCCAAACTGATGCACGAGCTTCAACGCCGTCTTCGGTCCCACTTTTTCTACTCCGGGATAGTTATCGGAAGTGTCCCCTTGCAACCCCTTCACGTCCACGATTTGCTCCGGGGTAATCCCCATAGTTTCTTCCACGTAGGTCGGGGTAAAGGCCTCAATGTCACTGACCCCTTTTTTAGAAACCTTCACCGTGGTTTGTGGCGAACATAGTTGGGTTAAATCACGATCGCCGGTAACAACTGTAACTTTGTACCCGGCCTGTTCTGCTTGCCGCGCCGTAGTGCCAATGATGTCATCAGCTTCATAGTCCGCCAGTTCATAGGTTTTAATCCCCCGCTTTTGCAAGAGCTCCATCACATACGGAAACTGTTCACGCAACTCCTCGGGCATCCTATCCCGACCACTTTTATAACCGTGGTACATGTTCGTTCGAAAGGTCGTTTCTCCCGCATCAAACGCTGCCAGGACCGCATCCGGTTGCCCCTGGGCTAACATATCATTCAGCATTCGATTAAACCCGTACAGGGCATTCGTGTGTAAGCCGGCCTCATTGGTAAAACGATCTAAAGACTGGTACAAAGCGAAAAATGCCTTGTAAAATAATGAATTACCGTCAATTAATAATATTTTTTGTGCCGCCATTCCAACTGCCTCCGTTACTTTAGTTTCATTTTACCTGATTAATTATGTGAAAAAAAGCATGACTACCCGTCATGCTTTTTGTTAATTAACTTTTTTGCTCAAATGACTCAGCAAATCTTCATAGGTCCGTTCGTATTTTTGAATATCACCCGCTCCCATAAAAATAACTACGTCATCATGGAAGTTTAACAACGGTGACATGTTATCTTCGGTAATAAGCTCACTATTCGGAATCTTATCCACTAAATCTTGGCTAGACACGTCTCCCGATTTTTCCCGGGGGGATCCGTAGATTTTAGTTACATAGACCTTATCGGCTTTGCCGAGCGTTTCTGCAAAATCATCTAAATAGGCAATCGTGCGACTAAAGGTGTGCGGTTGAAAAACCACCACAATCTGCTTGTTGGGATATTCCTGACGGGCGGCATCTAAGGTGGCCTTAATCTCTGACGGGTGGTGCGCGTAGTCATCAATGATGATCATATCGTTCACCTTAACTTGGGCAAACCGACGTTTTACTCCCTTGAAGGTTAACAACTCCCGACGAATTTCCGCTAAGTCAACCTCTTCAAAGTAGGAAACGGCAATCACTGCTAACGCATTCAAAACGTTGTGTTCTCCAAATAACGGCACTTCAAACCGACCAAGATCCTTGCCCCGGAAAACCACGTTGAAAGTTGATCCCGTCGTGGTACGCTTCACATCAACCGCTTGAAAGTCATCATCTGTCCCGGTTCCGTAGTAATAAATCGGAACATTCACCTTTAACTTGCGCAGGTAAGGATCATCCCCCCACGCAAAAATCCCCTTTTGCACATGAGTCGCAAAGGTTTGAAAGGCATCAAACACGTCATCAATCCCCGTATAGTAATCGGGATGATCAAAGTCGATGTTCGTCATAATCGCATAGTCAGGATAGGTTGGCATAAAGTGGCGCCGGTATTCATCAGCTTCATATACGAAGAACCGGGCATCTGGAACTGCATTCCCAGTTCCATCTCCCACCAGGTAATCCGTCGGGGCAATTCCACTCAAAACGTGAGCTAGGAGTCCGGTGGTACTGGTTTTTCCGTGCGCCCCACAGACCGCAATACTCGTATATCCCTTGATTAATTCCCCTAAGAATTCCGGATAGCGATAAATTGGCAGGCCGAGTTTTCGTGCTTTCACTACCTCCGGCTGATCGTCTTTAAACGCATTCCCGACAATCAAGGTCATGCCCGGTTGGATGTTGTCCGGATCAAACGAATGTACCGGGATGCCAGCATCTTCTAACCCTTTCTGCGTAAAGGTATATTTATCAATGTCTGAACCTTCCACCCGATAGCCCATGTCCTTCACGACCAGTGCCATGGCACTCATTCCGGTTCCTTTAATCCCAACAAAGTAATAGGTAGTTGCTTTCGTTAACTTTGGCTCTGTCATAATTTTTAATTTGATTCCCTTCTCTGTGGTCTGCTTATACATTTAGTTGGGCATACTGGTCCTTCGTCAAATAAACTTCCCGTGGCTTAGAACCATGTTGCCCAGCGATGAAATGATTGCGCTCTAAGTCATCAATGATGCTGGCGGCCCGATTATAACCAACCGAAAAGACCCGTTGCAGTTTCGAAGTTGACACACTTTCTTCTCCCGCAATGTAAGCAAGAACTTGGGTCCAAAGTTCATCGTGAGTGGCAACTTGATCAGCACTTTTTAACAGGCTGGCCGGCTGGAATTCATAGTTCGCAGCGCCCTGGGTGCGGACGAAATTGGTAACTTTTTCAACTTCCTCGTTCGTAACGAACGCACCTTGCAATCGTTCGGGCTTATTGGCACCATTACCAAGATACAACATATCACCCTTCCCTAACAAGCGCTCGGCGCCAGCTTGATCAATAATGGTTCGAGAATCAACTTGACTAGAGACCATGAAGGCCACCCGGGTGGGAATGTTATTTTTAATGGTTCCGGTCACAATGTCAACACTTGGTCGTTGGGTCGCGACCACTAAATGAATTCCCGCTGCCCGCGCTTTTTGCGTAATCCGGACGATGTAATCTTGAACTTCGTTAGCAGCAACCATCATCAGATCCGCTAATTCGTCAATTACCACTAAAATGTACGGCAACTGATCGGCACCGTGTCCCGTCGCTTGGGCGCGTTGATTATACTGTTCAATGTTACGGACCCCGGCCGCCGTGAGGCGCTCATACCGTTGATCCATTGTTTCCGTAACCCATTTTAAGGCGGCGGCGGCTTCCTGCGGTTTAGAAATCACCGGTGCTAATAGATGCGGAATTTCATTGTACGGTGCCAATTCCACGGCCTTCGGATCAATTAAAATCATTCGTAGATCTTTCGGGGTGGCGTGGTAAAGCAACGATAACAATAAGCTATTGATAAACACACTTTTCCCCGATCCGGTTGCCCCGGCGATGAGCGCATGGGGCATCCGTTTCAGATCGGCCGTAACCGCCTGACCTTCGATGTCCATGCCCATCGCAATCGAAGTGTGAGCAGGATCAGCTTGAAAGGCCTGACCTTGCAAAATTTCTTGCAGCACCACTGGATGCGGCTTAGGGTTTGGAATTTCGATTCCAACCGTCGATCGTCCTGGAATCGGCGCTTCAATCCGAATGTCCTTCGCAGCTAACGCCAATTTCAAATCATCATTAAGGTTCGTCACCTTACTAACCTTAACCCCCAGGGCCAGCTTCACCTGAAACTGAGTCACAGTTGGTCCATTGGTCCAGTCCACCACGTGACCATCCACATGAAAGGCTTGCAATGTATCATCAAGCTTCTCCGCCTGATCGGCAATCCACGTATCTAAATCAGCTTCATCAAACTGAACCGGTGGGTTTAAAAGATTAAGGGCTGGAAAATGATAGCCAGCCGTTGTCGCAACCGTCTCCTGAGCAACCTGCTCTACTTGGTCACTATTGGCGCCTGATAAAGCGGCCTTCGTTGATGCTGAGAGCGACGATGCTTTTGCTTCAATCTGCTCAGCATTCCCATCCTGGTGATCACCCGGTTCAGTTGCTGACGCTTCTGGAGCTTGGGACTGCGCCTCAAGGGGCGAAGCCGACGTCGTAACTTCAGTCGTATCCGGGGGTTCAGGTTGCGATTCCGCGACCTTTGCTGGGGGCTGGTCGAAAAAACTCAGGTGGGCAGCTTGACCTTGTTCCGCCTGCATAATGTCAGTCAGAGAATGGCCTAAACCGTGTTGCTGACTAGGTTCAGTGGCCTTTGTTTCCGAGTTATCCACACTGTTTTCATTTTCGTTTTCATTTTGTGGGACGGCAGCTTCTATTGGTTCATCACCCGGAGCTAGCGCAGTGTCAGTTGCCTCTGATTCCGAAGCTGTCCCTGCCTCATCTGCCGCAACCGTTGTGATCAGCTCACTGGAAGTTGTGGCCTCGCCCGGTTCGGCTTCAGGGTCATCTGAAGCCATGACAATTAAAGCAGCTGCCGGAAGCGTCAAGGCCGCTAGTGCCCGATCATAAGCAGGGCTAAATTCCGGAGCCCGCCGTTGATAAAACGGCGTCCGGTCCGCGGTGACCTGGGGTTGAAACGCCCGGGTTTTTTGAACCAAACTCGCGGCTGGCACTTCCGGCTGGGTCACCTTCGGGGAGAAATTTTGTCGTTGTTCCTGCAAGGAAGCCATTTTCTCATCCTTAGAGCGCTCAGAATTAGAGTTTGAAGCAGCCGTTGCTTGAAATGAAGTTGTTGGTTGGCCAGCAAAGTACTTGCGAAAAAAAGCTGGACCATCGTAATGGTTCATTTACATTCACCTTAATCTTTAATTTAAACCACAAAAAAACGAATATTGCTATTCGCTAAAAAGGGTCTGCGCTTTTTTAAAATCAAACGGAGTTCCCACTTGGTAGTCATCCGGTAAAATCAACGCACCCGGTTTGTCAGGTGCATTGGGAATCTGAAGCTCCCGGCCGGAACAAATCATTCCGTCACTTTCAACTTCTTTGAGGGTACTAGGCCAAATTATCAAGCCATTCGGCATCATGGCTCCCACTTTTGCAACTACCACTTTAATGCCCGCCTCCATGTTAGGCGAGCCACTGACAATTTGTAACGTCCGACCATTCTCAACTTCCGTTGTGGTGATCTGTAAATGGGATGATTTAGGATGTTCCCGGGTTTCCTTCACATAACCCACTACAAACTTGGCCGGTTCACTGGTCGGCAGTTTTTGGTCAAAGCCAGCTGCCTCTAATTGAACGTTTAACTGTTCAATCTGACTCGCCGTTAGATGCACTTGCCCCACCTGTTGGTCTAGTTCTGGCAACCGGTCGTGGGCAGCAAAGAAATTGTATCCAATGACCGCTCCCGTTTGATCTTTAATTTCAACGATTTGATCCCGTTGGGTAACCTGTTGCGATCCCTGGTCTGGTCCCAAGACAACCACCAACACATCCCCAATTTGGCACGGATTATAACTTACAATCATCTCTTCATTACTCCTGTTTAGTCTGTTGGTAAACCCTTAATGAAATCTTCCACTTCAGTTTGGGTTTTGCGAGCTTTATTCACTAACCGACCGGTTTCTTTACCGTGATCGTAAGCAATAAAACTCGGGATGCCAAATACATCAAGTTCTTTGCAAAGGTCAATGTTGTCATCGCGATCAACCTTAATGAACGTGTATTCTGGAAATTCACTCTCGATGGCTGGCATTGCTGGCTTGATGAAATTACAGTCGGGACACCAATCCGCGGTGAAAAACAAAATGTACTTTCCATCACTCACTTGTGCTTGTAATTGTGCTTGATTCATAACTGGTAATTCTTCCATTTATAACCACTCCTATTTAATTTATTATAACCCACGTGCATTTAAAATGTTATATAATTGGGGGGATAAAAGCAAAAGAAAGGATTTTTAACCATGGCTAAGCATAAATACCTTGTTCCCACCACCCTGCTTTCACTAGCAGGAACCATTGCGTACGTTTTCACTAAAAAACGCAAGCAAGCCCAGCACATGGCCATTCAGGATGGTTTAACCGAAGCCATTGCCGAAGAATTCGGCAATCAAGACTTCAGTGGTTACTGGATTGACTTTGAAAACCACGCGGGCTTGGAATATGAATGTGGGGTTAGCTTTACTAATCCAGACACGGGACTAAAGGAATCATATTCCTTTCTTTACAACCCTGACGAACAAGAACTGTACCGGATCAAACCACTATCAGATCAACTAGATTAAGCACCGAATCGGGCCACCAGCTTATAGATGGGGCCTTTTTCTTTGAACTTTTGTTCATACTCCGTCTCCACGTTCTCCTGCACAATCGCTGGACCACTGTGATGCAAATCTAAATTAACCGTTTCAAATTGCATCCCAAAGTTATTTAAACTAACCAAGGAATATTCAAATAGACCACGATTATCGGTCTTGAATTCCAATTCTGCCTGGTCCGGAAGCACCTGTTGGTAACTAGCTAAAAAGCGCGGCGAGGTTAACCGGCGTTTGGTATGCCGTTTCTTTGGCCATGGATCGGAAAAATTGAGATAGAGTTTATCCACTTCACCCTTCGTAAAGAAATCATCGACATCACCCCCATCAGTTAAGACGAGTTGTACATTCGGTAACTGAGCGGCCACGGCTTTTTGGACGGCCATGGCCAGGACGGCATCTTGCAAGTCGATTCCGATAAAGTTCAACTCCGGATGCTTTTGAGCCATCCCAATGATAAATTGGCCCTTTCCAGAGCCAATTTCAACGTGAATCGGTGCTGAATGGGAAAAGCGGGTCGCCCACTTTCCCCGGTACTGGTCCGGCTTTAAAATTGCATATTCGGGATGATCCTCTAAATAAGGCATCGCCCACTTCTTTTTTCGAATTCGCATTTATTTCTCCCGTTTTACTTGTTGTTGTAAGAATCGATGGCTTAACCACCAAATGATGAAGCTCCCCCCTACTAAGGTAATTCCTAAGGTAGTTCGGGTTGCCTGCCCAACTACCTGTGCAATTAGGGCTACGACTAATTCAATAATTAATAACCAGTTAAATAGCTGCCGGAAGTTGTGTACCCGCTTTGAAAACCGCACGGGGTATAAATAGGTAAAGACGTTGTTATCAAAACAATCAAAAAATGGCCGTAATTGTGTCCCGGTTAAATACAGCGTGGTTAGTGCCACCACGATGGAAAGGGCTTGATTCGTAATTAACCCAAGGATAACTGCGGCCACCACGAGCAACCGGAAGTACATCGAACTGGTCTCCCCGTCTCTTGCAAAGGTTTTGACATATAGATTCGTATAGAGATGCGCTTGGTCGTGAGGAAGGCGCTGGAATAATCCATCTAGGTATGCACGCCGTTTCGGTTGGGGACCAACCATTGGCACCTCCGTAAAGAGGGCAAAGAACCGGTAAATCCGCCGCATTCGGCGTTGTTCAGTGGCCACAATTGGTTCCCAGTTAAGCGGAGGCTCCTGCTTTGTAAGCCGCCAGCTTAAAACTCCAATCGCAACCATCGTAAGGACGTAGGCAATGACCGTCCGTCCCACTAGGGCTAGCAGAATGATCACTGCTGGAAGCAGTACTAACCACCCCAAGCGATGCCACCACGGATTGGTGGCATGATTGCGCAGTTGCAAAAACTGATAACTAAGCCAGTCCCATTTTAGACCCACCATGAGGACTAGTCCCACCAGTAATTGGCGGACATCCCAGCCTAAACTCACGCTAATAAAGGGCATCAAAATTATCCAAACGAGCATTTGCATCCCAGCTGCCAAACTAAAACTATACAAAAAGGCCTGCTTAAAGTAACCCGTTAACTGCTGCTCCTGGGGAGCTAAAAAAACCCGATCTGGATCAACAATGAGGGTGGCTAACCGCCCAACTTGAAGGCCGAACGTCAACAGCACGAGAAGCACCAGCACTTCCCATTCCGCGTGCGGAGGCACGGTTTTTAAAAAGTTGGCATAGCCAAGCCCAACGGCTCCAATAAAAAACATCAGCGCAATGACAAAGAAATCATTAAATACATACCGCAAGTACCTAGTCAACTGGTTCCAATGGTTAATGAGCCGCTCTTTAAATAAATTATGCATGTTGATCACCCGTGGTCTGAGTGGGGTCTGCTTGCTGGTTTCGAGCCAGGCCCAGATAAATATCAGTTAACGTGTCCCCAAAGGTTTGGTAATGCGCCTTAATCTCTGCCATGGTCCCCTCGTAGTTGACCCGACCATCGTTAATTAAAACAAACCGATCGCAGTGCTTTTCGGCGGTATCAAGGACGTGGGTAGACATTAAGACACTGACGCCAGCTGCTTTTTTAGCATCAATTAACGTGAGGAGATCATCAACGGCCAACGGATCCAAACCAAGGAACGGTTCATCAATAACCAGTAACTTGGCATCCGTCATGAAGGCACATACAATCATGACCTTCTGGCGCATCCCTTTAGAAAAGTTAGCAGGGAACCAATCAAGCTTGTTGGCCAGCCGAAACGTCTGCAATAATTGTTCTGCCCGGTGCCAAGCTTCGGTTTGATCCAAGTTGTAAGCCATCATGGTGGTCTCGATGTGATCTCTGAGGGTCAGTTCGGGATATAATATCGGCATTTCTGGAACATAGGCAATTTGTTGCTTGTATTGCTCAACGTTATCTTGAATTTGTAACCCGTTCAGTTGAATGGTTCCTGAAAACGGCGTCATCAATCCGATAATGTGGTTAATCGTGGTCGACTTCCCCGCCCCATTCAGGCCAATTAGAGAAACTAGTTCGCCATCTTGGACGTCAAAGGTTTCATCTTTTAACACCGGGATTCCGGAATAGCCTCCGGTCAGGTGACTAACTGCTAAAGTCATGCGTATCACTCTCTCATTTTTCATTTTTATTGCTAATTATACCATAGCACCTCCAAGCATTCGGTCAATCTAGTGTATAATTAATTCTATAAAGGAGTGAATAAAATGACAGAACTTAATGATCAATGTGTTTTTTGTAAGATTATCCAAGGCCAGATTCCGAGTTATCCCGTTTACGAAGATGAAGCAGTCCTCGCCTTTCTTGACATTTCGCAAGCAACCCCTGGTCACACGTTAGTAATCCCGAAAAAACACATTCAGGATATCTTCGCGTTTGATGCCGACACTGCCGGTCAAGTCTTTGCGCGAATTCCCCGGATTGCCCGGGCAATTAAAGCCTCTAATCCTAATATTGCAGGGATGAACATTGTAAATGATAACGGGAAGCTGGCTTATCAATCTGTTTTTCACGCCCACTTCCATCTGATTCCCCGGTATTCACAAGCTGACGACTTCTCAATTAACTTTGGTGACCACACGAATGACTACGATGCCGCTCAGTACGAAGCCCTCCAAACTGCCATCAAAAGCCAATTCTAAATCCAGATTAAATTATGTTTAAGTTTCTGGGTAAATGCCGGCAGAAATTAGGAAGTATGTTATATTTATATTAGGATTGGGTAAGACAAATCTGTAAATTTAAAGAAATGGATGTGGATTTTTTGTTTATGAATAAGAAAAAATGGGCCATCGGGGCCGCCGGTCTCCTGCTAAGTTTATCCTTAGCAGCCTGTGGTCAAGGTAAAACTGTTGCCACGACTGACGGGGGTAAGATTACCCAAGAAGAATTTTACGATAAAATGAAGTCAACCCAACAAGGGAAGGCCCAACTTCAACAGATGATTCTAAACAAGTGTTTGGAACATGAATACGGAAGTAAGGTTAAACAATCCGAAGTTGACAAGCAATTTGATAAATACAAGAGTCAGTATGGACCTCAATTCGACACCATTCTGCAACAACAAGGAATGACGGAAAGCCAGCTGAAAGAATCGATTAAGAACAATCTCTTGTTAAAAGAAGCTGTGCTTGATAAGACCGACTTCTCTAACAAACAACTAGAAAAGCAATTCAAGAAGTATCAACCAAAGGTAACGGTTAAGGAACTGGCTACTAAGGATGAAGCTTCGGCTCAAAGCGCTATTTCTGATTTGAACAACGGAACCAGCTGGAAAGATGTTGCTAAGCAATATGGTGCTGATGACAATGCCAAGAAAAATGGTGGTCAAGAAATCAGCTTTGACAATGCAACCTCTGGCGTTGACAACTCCGTTAAAAAAGCTGCTTACAAGTTAAATAATGGTGAATACTCCAAGACCCCCATTAAAACCGAAGGTGGATACGTTGTAATCGAAATGGTTAAACACCCGAAGAAGGGAACTTTGAAGGAGCATAAAGCCGAAATCAAAGACCAATTAGCTAACGAACGCTTGAACGATCGAAACACGGTCCACAAAGTGGTTTCTGAAGTCCTAAAAGACAACCACGTTCAAATTGAAGATTCCAGCATGAAAAACATTCTTTCTGGCTACCTTGATACTTCCAAAAAATAATTAGTTTCCAACAAAAACACCCAGACACTTACTGTGTCTGGGTGTTTTTGTTTCTATTCTAATTTAAGCAGCTTGGCAGTAGTTAACTCGGAGGCAATCCGATCATCGGCCGTCAGGTAAATAATCTGAGTCGTGGCTGCTAATTCCTGTAACAACGCTAACGCGTGCTCGGTCCGAGTTTTATCAAATTCGGTAAAACCATCGTCAATGATAATTGGCAACGGAAACTCATCACTGAAGGACACCGTCAGGGCCAGAATTAGAGCTAAGTAAAGTTGCTGCATCGTACCACGCGACAGCTCTTCCAGGTTAAAGCGTTGCCCATCATTGGTAACTACCTCTAACTTTTTCTGGTACCGAATCTGGCGGTAGTGCTGATCGGTAAGCAGCGCAAAATACTGCTGTGCCAGTTTCTGGACCTTCGGAAACCGGCCATGACTAGCTTCGTTCAACACCCGTTCAATCCACTGGTACGATAACTGAAGGACCAGCCACTGACCGGTCAAATCGTTAATTTCCGTTTCCAGGTTAGCTTGCTCCTGCCGCAACTCGGCCAGCGTTCCATCTCGACTCACCTGCTTTAGCTGGGTTTGTTTCTTAGTTCGGGTTTCAACTAAATCACTAAGTTGCTGTTTAAACTCCTGATCGTTGGTGGTCAGTTGCGTTTCCTGTGCTTGTAATTCCGCTTCTGAACCAAAGGCTTGCAAGTGCTCCTTTAATTCCGGGGTTAGCTTCTGTTGTAACTGCTCTCGCTGACTTCTAGCCTGTTCACGCTTTCGTTCTGCTTCCAACTCCTCCCGAAATTGGTCCATGTTGCTAACCTGACGCTGCTTAAAGGCTGCTTGCAATTGGTGTTGGGCCTGATGCAATTCCGTCGTGCGGCTGCCTAACTGGTGCTCATCATCCTGAAGTCGTTGGCTAACCTGTGACTGCTGTTGCCGTTCATCCTTGAGGGTTGCTAACCACTTTTGCAGCGTTTGTAAAGCTTCGCCAGGCGTTTGGTTCATAACCTGGTCCACAAAGGGACAAAATGCCCACGCTTGAACGTATGCGGTGACCTGCTGCTGTAACTGATCTACTTGCGTCTGTAAGGCTTGCACCCGGGCTCGTTGCTGCTCTCGCTGCTTGAGCCCCGTTTGGAGCGTCGTCAACCACTGTTGTGGTGGAACAGCAGTAATGTGGTACTGGTTTCCGAATTGCGCTAATTCCTGGTCAATTTGTTGCAATTGGTCGTGAACCGGTTCCTTGGCTGGCCGTTGCGATTCCGGCTGTTGTTCCTTAGTCTGGTGGTACTTTTGGTACCCACCGGTCACCAATAATCCAATTCCTAACAACGCTAACACAACTTGCACTAGTCCCGCACTCAGGAGTCCGAGCCCCAGCAAGAGCACTCCCATTACCATTAATCCATAGGCAACTTTGTCCGAGGTGGCTGGAATCGTGCGCGTAGATTGCGCCGACTCCGGCTGTTGCTGCGTTTGCAAGGTGGCACGCTGTTGCATTAAATCTTGCACCCGGGCGTAATCCGAGGCCGAAAATGGTTGCGCATTGGCTCCACCCGTTTCAGCCTCATCATCCCGCAGACGACCCGTTTCAGTCGCAAGCTGGGTCTGTAAGCTTTGCACCTGACGCCATTGCTCCTGATAATTCGGCAACTGCTCCCCGAGCTCATCAATTTGATGTTGATGTTGCAAATAAAACTGATAATCAGCAGGAACTGGTTGGTGCTGATCTGCTTTTAACTGCTCCTGCGCTGCTTTTACATCTTTATTCAAATAATTAACTTTGGTTTCGATGCTTTGGAGTTGTTCCAAATCAGCCGAGGTGAACCCCGCTTTGGTCGTTAAATCCAACTGTTGCAATTGCTGGAATTTCTGATAGTCCGACCAACTTTGCTTGTCCCGGTAAAGTTCTTGGAGCTGTTTTTGGGTTGTTTGTTCCTGCTGTTGCAGTTGCTGAATCTGGGTTTGTAACTCCCCTAATTCCTGCGTTAGCTTTAAATATTCAGGGTACTGTTGTTGGGCATCCGCCACCTTTGTTTGTAAGCGGTCGTACTCCTTCAACTTTTGATTTAATTCAGGCTTTTTCCCAGTTGGTTTATACAAATCCCCCGCCTGGGTTTTAATTTCTTTTTCTAAGTTTAGCCACTGATTAATGCCGACTACGCCAACGCGACGAATCCGATCTTCCAGCTCTTCACTGGTTAGTTTGGTAATTTCACTTAGTGACGGGGCCCCAAAGTAAAATAATTTGTAATATACATCACGATTAATTGGCCCTAGCAATTGTTGTAACCGGGTCGGGGGCAATGGATTGCCCGCCACATCAAACAGTGAAAGTTCACCCCCATTTTTACCTTCGACCCGTTCAATGACCAACTGGTTCGGACCGGTGGAAACCGTTAATTTCCCGCCCATTTTACTGTTGTCCTTTGGTGCATAGGGGTGGGTTTGACTCCGATGTTCAAACCCAAATAGGATATCCAGGATGAAGTTAATGAGCGTTGTTTTCCCCGCCTCATTATTTCCATAAATTAACTGTAATTCATCAAATTGCAAATGGAGCTGGTGGAGCTTTCCATAGTGATAAACTTCAACTGCTTCAATTTTCATCGGTAAACTCCTCCTGGTCCGTTTTTCCCTGTAGGAACGTTTCACTTTGTTGCAATAAATCGACTACCGCACCGGGGTGGCTAAATTCTTGATAAATGAAATCCTGTTTGAACAATTTTTTGGCCAATTGATTCACGTTTGTCTGGTTAAAAACGGCGGCTTTGGTCGTCTGCCAAAAGGCTTCATCTAGATCAGCAAAGTGCATTTGTTCGGATTCAACCACCTTGACTTCATAAACCCAGGCATTGATCTGCTGATAGCGATGTTGCAATTCCTGTTGGACCTGTCCTAATAAAATGCCAGTTTGGGCATTAAGCGCCACTTCCGGATGCACTCCAGCTGCGCCAGCCTTTAAAATTACGTTTACCAACTGTAATTGGGGAAAATTGGCATTGGTTAGCGTGCCCACTAGTTCTGAAACAATCTGGTTCATTCCCATGGAACTAGAAATTTCTAGTTCAATCGGAGTGTAGACCACGGGCGCCGTCGCCACAAAGTCAGTTGTTATCCCCTGGTTATTGGTCGTTACCAATAAATAACCCTTTTCCCCGGGTTCATTCTTATGCCGACCTTGGATGTCGCCTGGATAGTTAATTGGCGGGTTAGCGTTTAACTGCTGGCGTTTGTGGATATGGCCAAGCGCCCAATAATCGTAGCCCTGATTAATCAGCTCTGGAACGGTAAAGGGGGCGTAATGCGAATCCGTGCCCGTTTTAACTGCTCCGTGAACCATTCCAATGGTAAAATCAGCTTGATGACCAGCAGGAAAATCAGCCACTACGTCATCCGTGACGGCCTGTTGATCATAACTAAATCCACTGATAGCAACCGTAGTTCCATCCCGTAAAGTTAAATGTTTGGTACTTACCTCGCGTCCGAAAACCTGGACGTTTTCGGGAAACTGGAACTTCGCCCCCCCATCGGCCTGAAAATCATGGTTCCCAAATGAGAGCAATACCGGAATGTGATGCGCATGCAGCCGTTCCAGTTGTTCCAGTAAAAAATTAAGGGCATATGCACTCTGAGTTTTACTGTCAAATAAGTCCCCTACAATTAACATAAAGTCGACTTGTTGTTCAATTGCATCGGTCACAATCTGTGTAAAAGACGCATAGGGGGCATCATGTAACGTTTTCCATAGTTCGGTTGGCGTCGCCTCATCATCTTTGATACCAGCAAACGGGGTATCGAGGTGCAAGTCCGCTGTATGGATAAATTTCATCCCATTCTCCTTTTTGGTATAAAAAAAGAAGTACCGTCACCAGTACTTCTCTTTCGGCTTAACCTTCGTAAAGTTGACGCAGTGGTTCAGTAATTACCATGTTTGCATCATCAATTAACTTGCCCATGGCCTTTTCACGTTCCATTAAAACCTTGATGGCTGGCATCGTGTTCATCTTGTCGGCTAATGCTTGAGCCGCCTTCATATCATCCTGGGTAATTTCTTGCCCAGCCATTTGTTTTTGCCGTAAGTCATTTTGGTTTTGTTGAAATTCTGTGAAAGCCTTGTAGGATTCCTTTTCGTTTTTCAATGCATCAAAGGCATTCTTTAGGTTCGTAAATTCTTCTGATTTAACGACTGTTTCTTGCATTTTCTTAGCTTGTTCCATAATTTTATGATCTGACATAATAACTCTCCTCTTAGTTTAAGCTACCTTTATTCTAACATACTAAGCGTTAAAAGCCTAACAAACTCCGCGCTTTCTGCACGGCCTTGGCCGTTAATGAACCTCCCTTATCCCAAACCTTACTGTTCAACGTTTCTGCTCGTTGCACCCAGCTGGAGTCACTGGTAGGATCAGTTGCGCGACGTGCTCGCTGTTGCTTAGCAGCTACTAAGGACGCTGAATCCCGCACCTTAAACTGCCGCTGGTCGGTCGTTGGCAAGATTTGTTCCATTTGGTGTTTAAAGAGCGAATTAACTCCAGTTCCACTCAAATTTTCTAGATGGTGATCGGCATTGGTGCTATCGAACCCTTCCCAGGTCGCAACGACCACGTCGGGCGTATATCCCACGATCCATTTATCCCGAGTAGCATCTGCATCGGTACTGCTATCGGCTTCCGTACTTCCCGTCTTCCCGGCCACCTGATATCCAGCTGGTTTTGCCGTGGTTCCCGTTCCATAGTTAAAGACTCCCAGCATCATACTGGTCATCTGACGGGCCGTGTCAGGTGACATAATCTGACTGGGCGTTGCCCCCTCGTTATTAACAACCGTTTTCCCGGTTGAATCCACAATTTTAGTAATGTAGAACGGCTTCGTTAATTTCCCCTGGTTCGCAAAGGCCGTGTAAGCCCCCGCCAACTGTTGCGGAGAAACTCCCGTCGATAAACCTCCTAACGCAAGCGCTAGGTTATCGTCCTTTTTAGTAACTGGAAGGTTGAACTTCTGGACGGATTCGTACCCCTTGTTTACGCCAATTTGATCCAACGTCCACACAGCCGGTGCATTCAAACTTTGAGCCAGTGCCTTATACATTGGCACCTTGCCAGTGTAAACATCGTTAATGTTTTTAGGTGTATACCGATTTTTTCCATAAGACAACTTTTTATTTACGAGTTCGGAATCATATTTAAACCCATTTTCCAAGGCGGGAGTGTACACCGCAAGTGGTTTCATTGTAGAGCCCGGTTGCCGCTTGATGTCCGTCGCCCGGTTAAAGCCCCGAAAGACGTCTTGATTCCGTCCACCAACAACCGCTTGCACCCCACCTGTTTTAGGATCAACGGCCACGGAGGCCGCTTGAACCTCGGTGCCATCCGCCGCATTCTGGGGGAAGAGGTTCGGATTTTTAAAGTTCGTTTGAAAACTCTGCTGTTGCTGTTGGTTCAAATTGGTATAAATTTTATACCCGTTGTTCATAATCGCTTTTTCCGATAGTCCGTACTTATTGATAGCCTCGTTAATGACGGCATCAAAATAGTACGGATACCGGTAATTATTCCCAACGTTAAAGGTATCCTTGGTGCCTAATGGCATCGCCTGGTAGGTCTTGACCTTACTCTGTGGAATTTTATGGTTATCCGCCATGAGCTGTAATACCACGTTCCGCCGCTGCTTGGCGGCCGCCGGACGATCAATCGGATTATTACTAGGATTTTGCAACATGCCGGCTAACACGGCCGCGTCCTGAACGGGTAATTCATCGGCATCCATCCCAAAGTACTTGCGCGAAGCGTCTTGAACCCCATAGACCCCATTTCCAAAGTAGGCATTGTTCATATACATCGTCAGAATCTGGCGCTTGGAATAAATGTTTTCAATCTCAATCGCAATGAAGAGTTCTTTAAACTTTCGTGAAATGGTTTGTTGCTGTGACAAAAAGGTATTCTTGGCTAGCTGTTGGGAAATGGTACTTCCCCCACCACTAATCTGATTGCACCCCATTAACCGGTTCGTAATGGCCAGCATTACGGCCCGTCCGTAACCTTTAACCGAAAAACCGTGTTCTCGATAGAAATTCCGGTCTTCCGTTGACAAAATCGCATCCGCTAGATGGGGCGAGATTTTATCCGCTTTTACATAGGTTCCCTTTTGGGCGTACAGTTTACCAGCGGGGGCCCCTTCCTGATCATAAATTTCAGTTGAGCGGGAAAGGTTCGCCTGTAAATCTCGGACGTGAGCCGTCTTAGCCACAATCGTTAAGTAAGTTACCGAGATGAGCGTCATTACGAGTACCACGATAATTAACCACCGCGTCAAATGAAACCGGCGCCAAAACCGCCACCAATAATGCCAAATGGTGCTCAGCATGCGCTTAAACCACGGGGTTTGTTTGTCTGCTGTCATTAATCCTTCTCCTCTATAAACTTATCAACAATTGTAACCTATCTAGCGCCAAAAAACAGGCGCAAGCTTCACGAACCCACCAACTCCTAATCAAAAAATAAAGCTCCACGGAAACGTGGAACTTTATCATCAACTCGTTATTTGTCATTAAATTGCTGTTACAAGCGCTGGTTTCGAATCGCCTCAATCATGCCGGGTTCCGGAGCTCGGTCAATTACCGTTTCATCATTAACCCCTCGGAACCGCTTGACAATGATATCTGAAAATTCTGAAACCACCTGTTTCGGATAGGTTGGATAGTGATCACGAGCTTCCTCGACCTGCTGTAAATGCTCGTTTTGGAAGCAAACCGTGACCTCTGGATGTTCATCCACCCACTTCGGGAAAAAAATCACCCCGTGGGTTCGATTTTGGTTCGGCATCAAATCAAGGGAGACATCGGTCCCCGTCGGTTCCGTCCACGCCATTTTGAAAACACCGGGTACTAACTCGACGAGCTCGACTGGTTGGTCTTTGACCCACCGGCCACCGACCATGCCACTGTGAATCCGATAGTCAATCGTCGTTGCATTTTTAACGTACAGTTCATAATCCCAACCATTGGCGTAGGTGTAAATTAGTTGCATCCCTACCAAGTCATCTAAATGATTAATCGTTTCTAGCATCTGCAAACTCCTCTAAACTACTAACATCATTAACGCTTTCATTATAACGCTTTTGGCTTGCGCTGCCAGATAAGTTAAGAAAAATCATTAGCTAGTTTCAGGATAAAGCAAATTCCTTACATTTCATCCGGTGCTTGAACCCCTAAGAGCCGCAGCGATTCCTTTAGAATCAGCGACACACTTTTAACCAGGGCTAACCGGGCATCCAGTTGGTCATCCGGAGTCAAAATTTTGGTGTGAGCATAGTACTTATTAAAGGCCTTGGCAAGGCGCAGGGAGTATTTAGCAATGACCGATGGTTCAAACTCAGCGTTCGCCTTTTTGACAACCGCTGGAAAGGCCTGCAGTAGTTTAATGATTTCCCACGCTTCGGCGCCACTAAGCCGGTGTTGTCCCGCTGCATAATCTCGATCCTGAGCCTTAGCGAGCACACTTTCAGCTCGCGCATGTGCATATTGAACGTAGGGACCAGTTTCTCCTTCAAACTTCAGCTGTTCGTTTAGATTAAAGTCGATGCTGTCAATTCGCGCGTTCTTGAGGTCACCAAAAATAACGGCTCCTACCCCAACTTCTTCAGCAACTTGTTCTTGATTAGCAAGGTTCGGATTCTTTTCACTAATTTGTTGTTGGGCCATCTGCACGGATTCATCCAAAACTTCGTTCAACAGCACAATGTTTCCGTGTCGCGTCGATAGTTTCTTCCCGTTGACCGTAATCAAACCAAACGGAACATGGTGCAAGCCGGCTGCGGACTGTAAGCCCATCTTTTGGAGCACCGCCTTCAGCTGTTTGAAGTAATAAGTTTGTTCTGAACCGACCACGTATAAATTCATAACCGGATGATACGTTTCGTCCCGATAAATGGCCGTCGCAATATCTCGAGTTACGTACAGAGAGGCCCCATCTGATTTCAGAATTAAAGCTGGATTCAAGTCTTGATCACTCAAGTCAACCACGGAGGCACCCTGCGACTTTTCTAACAATCCATCCTGCTTTAGGGTGTCAACTACGGATTGGAGTTTATCGTTATAGAACGATTCCCCGTTGTAAGTATCAAAATCAACGCCGAGTTTGCGGTACGTCTGGTTAAAGGCTTCCAGTGAAACCTCCCGGAACCATTGCCACAACTTAACCGCTTTTGGATCGCCATCCTCTAACTTCTTAAACCATTCACGGGCCTCATCATCTAACTCCGGTTCTTGTTCGTCACGTTCGTGGAATTCCACGTAGTACTTCACAAGGTAGTGAATTGGATCGCGCTTAACGTCCTCCTCATTCCCCCACTTTAAGTAGGCCGTGATTAACTTTCCAAACTGTGTTCCCCAATCACCAAGGTGATTATCTTTGATGGGCCGGTAGCCATTTTTAGTTAGAATCTTTGCGATTGAATTGCCAATCACCGTCGACCGCAAGTGCCCCATGGACATCGGTTTCGCAATGTTTGGAGAGGACATGTCAATGGTAACCACCCCGTTGTTTCCATCGTGATTATCTCCGTAGTGATCTCGCTCGGTTAACACCGTCTCTAGGACTTTGGCACTCACTTGTTCCTGATTCAGGAAAAAGTTTACGTACGGTCCAGTGGCCACTATCTTGGCAAAGACATCCGTCTTAATGCTAGCCGCAATGTGCTTAGCAATTTCCTTCGGGTTTTGGTGTAAATGCTGGGCTAACATGAACGCTGGAAAGGCTAAATCACCGTTTTGGGCGGTTTTGGGAACTTCAACCTTAGCATAAATTTCAGCTGAACTAACTTGGTTATCGATTGCTTCTGCAACTGTATCTGCAACTAATTGTTTATAATCCATTTTTTCACTCCTTAAAATAAAAAAACTCCTACATTAAAACGTAATGTAAGAGACGAGAAGCCCGCGGTACCACTCTAATTGGTTAGAACCCACTTGATTAATTAATGTTAATCCCTCAAAAGCACGCCTTCACATCTCTAACTTGCTTAGCTTACACCATCCTAAGCTCGCTTGTAAGTTTCAAAGTTACTACTCTTTTATCAACGGGACAAAAGCGGGTGACGGGAATCGAACCCGCGACGCAAGCTTGGGAAGCTTGAATTTTACCACTAAACTACACCCGCAATACAAATAAGATTATAACACGTTCTGGAACTAATGTCATCACCGTTTTCTAGGTATGATAAAATTAAAGGATTGAGGAGGTTAATTGATGTTAATTTTATTGCTTTTAATCAGTTGGGGACTCTTACTGATAGCTACAGTTTGGGGCATCCTAATTCACCAGGACAAACAGGTTGTCAAAGCCCTCATTATTTGTCGCTGCTTGTACCTCGTGATTCTTGTGTTAGAAGTCCTGTTGGGCTTCCAACAATTCGCTCACCATCCCGGACTAGTCAGCGCGAGCTTTATCCTGACAGTGGTTGCGGTTTCTCTAATCGACATTACCTTTCAACGCAAATTTATGGGGTTGCTTTCCATCGCGGTGGCTGGAGCCACGCTGATTAGTATTGTCATCGCCATCGGCCTGCTAATCCCGTTCTCGTAATCAGCCGAGTGGCAACCTTCATCGTACCTAAAAAAACTCCATAAATTAGGAAAAACTAATTTACGGAGTTTTTTTAGTTGAGATTATCCTGATTGGTTTCGGTTGCGGGCAGCCAAAGCCAGACGAATTGATTCATCAACAAGTTCTCCCTGAGCATCGATCACCGGAAAGCCAGCGTTACCAGCACGTTGTTCGGCAACCGAAATCTCGGTGCACCCTAAAATCACGACGTCACACCCTAACCCATCCACCATCTGCTGCAAGATATGGTGATACCGGTCTGGATTCACGTGATTCTGCGCCTTCACGTCATCATAAATTAACGTCATCGTTTCCGCCGCAATGGCGGGCGTTGGCATTACAAACTCGTATCCGGCTGCTTTGATGGGGAGTTCATAAACTTGGTCCTTCAAAGTTCCATCCGTAGCGATTAATCCCACCCGGCGTGCCGTCGGAAATTTCGCCGCCACCGCCGCAATGGCTAGGTGCGGCATGTGAAGAATTGGAATGTCGGTTAAGGCCTGCAGTTGCTTGTAAAAATAGTGAGCCGTGTTACATGGCAACGCAAAGAATTCTGGTCCCAGTTGACTTTGCTGGCGGACGTCCTCTGCCAATGGAATTAACGGATTCGGGGCCGTTTCAGGCTCAACAATAAAAGCCGTCCGATCGGGAATTGTGGCGTGATTGACCAAAAGATAGTTTAAATACTCCTGGTCAGAATGCGCCGGGGTTCTTTCATTCAATAAGTGAATGTAGGCTTCCGTTGCCTCGGTCCCCATTCCCCCTAAAATCGTAAAAAAATCTTGCATTGGTCATCATCCTTTTTCTAAGTGAAAGTATTTGGCAAAACTCTGCGCGTACTTATGATCCATCCACTTCCACAGTAACCAGCGGAGGAAGTTCGCATCCTTTCGATACCAAAAGGTTGTCCCGTAGTCTCCGCGTCGAATCAAATCCATGGCGGTCGCTTGATCCTGGTTCTTGCGCGCATACTGTTTAAAGGTCCGTTTAGAAACGCCCAACCAAAGTTGCCACTGAGCGGGGTCTTGATTGCCAAGCACCAGCGGTTGATCACTTAAGGTATCTAGTACATAGTCCTCAACGAGGTACTGGGCTAAATTACAACCATTTAAAGTAACGTAAAAACTACTCCGACCCTGGCGGAGGTTGATTTCAAACACCTTATAGGTGTGGTCGCGTTCGTCCCACTTTAAGTCAAAATCCGCGTAGCCGACGTACTCAATTTGTTCTAAAAATTGTTGCAGTTGTTGGTAAATGGCTTCATTATACTCAGGCAAAATGGCCACGTAGTTCCCAATTGCCCCGGGCGCCGGATCCTCTAACAGCGGGTGTCCCAGATTCATCATTTTAACCTGATGGTGGCGATCAACGTAGGCATTGACGACCCGCATGTTGCTATCATCACCCGGGATAAAGTCTTGAACAATCACATCTGACTGGTAGCCGTTATCAAAAATTTTGCCAATCACCGTCCGGTATTCGGCTTCATTATGAATGATAAACGCCTTCTTGCGCCCTTCAAACCGAATGTCTAACCACTCAACACTATTGGCCGGCTTAACCGCCACTGGGTAGCCAAAGGGTTGGGCAATCTGATGCTTATGATAATCCGCTTTGGAAATGATTTTAGTTCCCGGATAAGGTAACCCATATTGCTCACATAATTGATAAAAGCTTTCTTTATTATTCAGCTGTTTTAAAAGCTGGTAATTAACGTAAGGACAAATGAAAACGTCCGCTAGTTCATCCTTATGTTTCGCAATTAGTTCCGCATACCCATCACTACAACCGATCAAAATAACTGGTTCGCTGTGGCTCGCGTACTCCTGCTTCAATTTTTTCATTTCCGTGATCCACGCGGGATCCTCACTAAACCCAGGGACCAGGGTTAAATCGACGATCTTAGAAAAGCGGGTGGGCGCGAGTTGCTGTTCAGCAATTGCCCGCACCGGCTGCCCATATAACGCATAAAAAGAACGTGCCATTCCATAAACGTTAAAGTCACTCCCTAATAGGATTGGAGTAAAATTTGGTACTGTAGCTTTCATCTCTTTTTCCTTCCCCCCTTGAACGCGGTGCTTTCGGACCACTTAGTCCTGCCCAGCGTCCGCGTCAAGCAATTGTTGCACGATCGTTGAATCAGTTGGATAAGGAAGATCAACGCCGTTAACTTTTTGGTAAGGATCTTGTCCCTTACCTAGAACCACAATTATATCATTTGGGGTCCCCATCTGGATTGCTTTTTGAATCGCCTTTTTACGATCGAGTTCATAATAAACTTGAACCCGGTCGTGCTTAATGTGCTGATCAATGGCTTTAGCAATCATTAGGGGGTCTTCAAAACCCGGATCATCGGTCGTTAAAATTGCCACGTCCGCCTCTTCACTCAAAGCTTTACCAAATCCTTCGCGGCGATCAATCCCCTTATTACCAGGGCTTCCAACTACTGCAATCGTTTTCCCGGTGGGTGCCTGGCTCTTTAAGAATTGCAACAGGGCTTTGGTACTTGCATAGTTATGGGCATAGTCGACGTAAATGGTCCCATGGTCGGCACTAACGTAGCGTTCCATCCGCCCTGGAATCTGAGTGGTTGCCAGTCCCGCTAATAGTTGTTTTCGGGTAAAGCCCGCCAACCCCGCATTAATAATCGCATCGACGGCGTTCGTTTCGTTATAATCACCCGGAATTCCAATTTGATACTTACCATCTAAGTGAAGCGCCTGGGCGTGGTTGGTCAAACTTCGCAGGTAAATTTCGTTGTCCGTTAAGGTGTCCGCTTCACTGTCAAAGGTGAAGTCCAACTGAACCGGTAACTCGGTCTGCGTCCCGTTTCTGGCGTATAAATACAAATTCTCAGGGGCAGTCGTCGCTTTCGCCGCAAAGTAAACGTCCTGGAAATGGTTAGTTGCTGCATTAATCACCACGTGGCGCGAGTTGATCACGAGTTGTTCCTTGCAGTGTAGGTAGTTTGCAAACGTCGGATGTTCGTTTTCACCGACGTGGTCCGGGGAAATATTTAAAAATGACCCGTAGTTAAAGGCTAAATTATAAACCCGATTTTTTAAGTACGCCTGGGAGGACACTTCCATCACTAAAAAGCGCATTCCCCGGTCTACGGCTGTGCGCATGTTCTTAAATAAATCTAAGGATTCCGGGGTCGTTAATGCTGATTTAAACGTATCTTCTGGCTCTGGTCCTAGGATCGTGTTGACCGTTGAAAACAAAGCCGTTTTGCCGTTGGTCGCAGCGTTAATTGCTTCACGCAGAAAGTAGGCCGTGGTGGTTTTCCCCTTGGTCCCCGTAATTGCAAAGAGCTCTAACTCGTTTTGCGGGAAAGCAAAGAAGGCCGCTGCTAACAGGGCCATCGCCTTTTGTACGTCCGTCACCACGAATTCTGTGAGCTCCGGATCCGCGATTTGGGGTTGCTCCGTGACAAGCCCAGTTGCCCCCGCAGCAATTGCCGTGGTTAGGTAAGCGGGTTTGAAGTTTCCCTTACAAAAAAAAAGCGTGTTCGCTTGGACGTCCCGAGAATCATAGCTAACGTATCTAAACGTAGCCTGGTTGTCGGTCCCCCGCACTTCCTGCAATAATTGGTGTTCTTGTAATAAGTTAATAATTTCCACCGTGCTCAACATCAATCTACTTACCCCATTTTACTTTCCGTTTGATCCACCACGAAATTTCGTGGTTCGTTGATTAAGCTGGTCATGAACCCTTTCAATTCTAGCAAAAAAAGCCCCAACTGACAAAAAAGGGAAAGCAGTAACTAACGCTGCTTTCCCTTTCGGAACAAATTTAATTTAACTGGGTAGAGTCTAGCTCATCGAGTTTCTTCGAAATGCTGTAGAGCCCTTCCATTGCTTCGTTCACATCGTCTTTATCCAAACCTAAAACCTTAAAGACGTCGGCAACGTGGTCACGAATCTTATCTCGCATTTCTTCCGCGTATGGAGTTAAAGAAACGTTCACCACTCGTTCGTCTTCTGTAGAACGGTGTTTAGTAATCCAACCTTTTTTGCCCAAGCGTTTCAACAAGGGCGTCAACGTTCCACTATCCAAGTCAATGCTTTGACCCAGTTGATGCACCGTGATTGGTGAGTATTCCCACAACACGATCATTACTAGGTATTGTGGATACGTCAACCCAAAGTTTTTCAAAACTTCTTGGTAAAAATGATTAAACTTTTTATTGGTACTATAAATTGCAAAGCATAGTTGACTCTTGATGTCATCTAATTCTTCGTTAGACAAATAAACGTTATTTTCTTGTTGTTTTTCGTTTTCTGTTTTCATCTTGATCCCTTTTCTTTCCATTTTATTTTGATTTCAATGACTAAACTATGCTGCAGTCATACTTCCGTTAAACCCGAATAGTGTCGCTCATCACTCCCATTGCGTTTAACAACTTGTGATTAATTGGTTTTATGTTACTACACATTCGTATAAAAAAGAAGTATAAATTTCTATTTATTTTATTTTTCCATGTGGTATAATAAAGGTATGCCCTGGTGGCGGAACTGGCAGACGCGCAGCGTTCAGGTCGCTGTTTGATTTTATCAAGTGCGAGTTCGAATCTCGCCCAGGGCACTCATGAAGAAGTAATGCTTAGCATTGCTTCTTTTTTTATGCAAAAAATCCTGCCAGTTTCACGCTATTAAGGGACATCATCACTTTGATTCGTCATCTTGTCACCCTCTAGTTAAATTATAAAATTCAATTACATCCATTCCGATGCAGATTAATTTCCGATTCCCCTAGATTCGTACCCTTTCATAATTAACCACACTCACTGTTTAAATAACCAAACTCACATTATCTCTTATATTATAATAATAAAAAATAGCAACTCAAACTTTTTGTTTTGCCACTAGCTTTTACACCAGTAATTTTTTGCAACAAGCACTGCTTGTTTAATGTTAATGCAAATTGTGTAAAATCATTCAGTTAACTAATGACTTATGTAATAATACCACTAGTTGCTAATCAATGTTTTACTTCTTACTAATCTACAAGTATGCGGGATTAAATTGATTAATTCTAAAAGGAGGTTCCTCATGAAAAATCCTACGTCTAAAAACACCCCACTCTTAGTTGAATCATTGGTGGTTGGTGGTTTGGGGCTTTGCTTGCAAGCCGTGGCCCTCACCGGCTTAACGTATTGGTCCCTTACCCATGCCACTAACAAGCAACCTTCTAAAAAAGTGACAGAAAGGAAGAATTTGTAATGGAAAGTTTACTGGTCTTTATTGGAGGAATCATTGGCGGTGGTCTGCGCATTGGGTTCACCGATCTCCTGCCTGCCATTGGTTTTCCCTATGTAACGCTGCTAATTAACCTCGTCGGGGCCTTTATACTACCAATTTGGAACAATTACTGGGCCATTAAATGGCATTGTCAGCCGACCCTACGCAAGGGAATTGGCGTGGGCGTCATTGGTTCCTTTACGACCTTTTCTGGAATCATGTTGGACAGTAGTCATCTCATCATGAACCACCAGTTTCAGTCATTACTGATTTATCTGGCAATCACCATCGTTGGCGGCTTCTTGTTAGCCGTCCTTGGTTACCAGTGGTCAAATCGATTACGCGAACAGGAGGGAATTTAAATGTTTTTCACACTCATCTTTGGTAGCGGCCTCGGCGCCCTTAGTCGTTCGACAATCACTAACCATCTGAAAACTCACCGGTTAGGTCAATTTGCTACCCTGTGCGTTAATCTCCTTGGTTGTCTTATTGGTGGAATGTTATTGGGTGTTAACCCCACTTCTCTATTCGCAATCCTCTTCCTGGGCTTTATCGGCGGTTTTACGACCTACTCCACCTTTAACGGTGAATTAGCCGGCCTTTACTTTCAACGGCGATACGGGCGTTGTTTGGGCTATTTATTAGTAAGTTATGGTGGAGGCCTGTTAGCTTGCTACCTGGGATACTTGCTGATTTAACTACCAACAACTAGGAACCACACGCTTATTGGCAGGCTCGTTCTTAATTTTATTTGCATTAAGCAAAAATCCTCTAAGTAACTAGATTGCTACTTAGAGGATTTTTTTAGACCATCATTGTCAAAAAAATAAATGGAAATCCTTCTAATTGTTATAATGGTATCAGTAAAAATTTAATGCTTTTACATAAATTTGAGGAATAAAATGAAAAGTTTACCCTGGGAAAAAATAAAAATTATTTATAATGTAGCCATCATTAGCTTAGCCATTATTTCGTTAGTGCTAACGTTATTAAATTTCGCTGATGTAATTAGTTTAGTAAACGAACCATACCAAACGATTGACTTTATCATTTGGATTGCATTTATTTTTGACTACGTTAGTGGTTTATTAATTTCCAAAAATAAATGGACCTTTTTCAAAACTCATTTATTTGATTTGTTAGCAATCATTCCAGTCAATCTATTTTCCACATTCAAGCTCTTCAAAGCTGCTAAATTAACAAAATTTATTAGACTATTTAAATTTATTGGTGTATTTGGCAAATTAAAAACCAGATTAACCAAATTTCTAACGACCAATGGCTTTATTTATTTGCTAGGGACTTGTTTAATTATTCTGGTGATTTCGGCTGTTATCTATTCTTTCTCTGAAAAAATTTCATTCGACAACGCCTTATGGTGGTCGATTACAACCTCAACCACCGTTGGCTATGGAGATATTAGTCCCCACACTAAAATTGGAAAAATTATCGCCATCATCTTAATGTTAGTCGGAGTCGGCTTTGTGGGAATGCTAACTAGCACCCTCACCACTTTCTTTTCAGGAGAACACCACCGCTCTAATGCTGATGAAATCAGAAAATACAAATCCCTCTTAGACGATGGCATCATTACCAAAGCGGAATTTGCAGCAAAGAAAAAACAGTTACTAAAGCTTTAGTGCTCCCTTTGGAAGTTAAGGCTTATCGTACATCATACAAAAAAGACGTTAGTTCATTCTAACGTCTTTTTACTTGCATAATGCTAAGAATGCCGAGAGCGGGCATTTAAAATGCCTTAATTTAGACAATTTTTCCACATTCGTGCAAAATTAGTGCAAATAAATTTAACTTTTTGCAGTGATACATTAGTTAATAATTTATTAACAAAAATGTTACTTATTAAATGGTAGAACACTTTTAAATACAAAGAAAAAAGCCACCAATTTCTTGGTGACTTTTCAATGTAATAAAGGCCTCCGAATCAGGAGACCTTTACATTGTATCATAAATTACCAGCTAGCTTTAAAATTTCTAGTGATTGGCTCATCTGATTGACCCATGATAATCTCCTCGCGTGCATGTTGGATGAGGTATTTAAATTGTTCCTCGGTAAGGTCCGTATCGGCAATCTGGATCCCTTATTCGCGTGAGTGGTATTGGATTCCACGTACAACACCGTTTTTGATATCCACATCACATCCTTGCTTCATCCAATGAGTGATTTCGTCTTCCAATAGTTGCTTTTCCAATTACATCACCTTCTTGCTTTAACCATTAGTTACCTTTTTGATAGCACCATCAGCAAAAAAATATCATCTGTTTTAACCCGATTCCAGTTGCAATTTTGCGTGCCAGATTAGGTCCTGGATTGACTTTGCCATGAATGATTTTACCTAGATAATCCGGGCTAGAATTAATATTTTTTGCAAAGGTACTTAACGTAAAGCCGTTAAGAGCAATTTGCTCTCTCAGTCTTTCTGGATTTTTTAATTTTAATCTGATCATCACTTGACATCCTTTAAATAACTAAATTATAATTCATTTGTTATCTTTTTGAAAGCATTTTATTAAAAAAGTTTACTCATTTGCTAAATATGTACTAATTCATTGATAAAATAGAATTAAAAAAGGTGCAAAAAAGATGGTAAATAGTTGTAATGATAAGTCTTTCGGGCAAAAGCTAAGAGATATACGTAAATCAAAGGGTTTTTCTATTCGACAAGTTGCTATGCAAGCTGGTACTTCCAACCCGTACTTATCACAGGTTGAAAATGGGAAAAGAAGCATTCCGAAACCTTCAACATTGCGTAAAATAGCTAAAGGATTGAGAATTCCTGAAAGTGAAATATTTAAAATGGCTGGCTTAGATACACAAAACAATCCTACTAATCTAACGAGGATTGCTACTTCTGATATGGTTAGCATTCCAATAATTGGAGAAATCGCTTGCGGCAAACCAATTACAGCCGTTGAAAATGTCAGCGGTCACATGTTGCTACCTAAGAATCTAGTTAAAGGTGGTGACTACTTCATCCTCAAGTGCGTTGGAAAAAGCATGCAGCCAACGATTATGAATGGTTCGGAGGTTCTTATCCGAGAGCAACCTGATGTTGAAAGCGGCGAAATAGCTGCTGTTCTTCTTGATGATGACACAACCGCAACTCTCAAACGTGTAAAAAAGACTAAAAATAGTGTCATCCTCATGCCAGATAACCCGGACTTTGAGCCTATTATCCTCAATGAGGATAAACAGGGTCGAATTATTGGATTAGTAAAAATGGAAATGAAAATGTTTTAATTTATAGTCGAACCACGCAAAAAGGATTGAACGATACACCTATGTTTATAAACTTAGAAAACAAAAATAATGGGAAAATAAAACAAGTTAAAATCGGGTATTCGTGGACTACTTTATTTTTTGGACCAATACCTGCTTTAATTCAAAGTTTTTGGACTTGGTTTTGGATAGTTCTTGTTACTGACATTGTTTTATTTTACCCAACAATTATATTGGGAACTATAATCGCTAACGCAATCTTTGCTGCATATATAAATAAAAAGCATGTGATTTATCTGCTTAATAAAGGTTGGCAACCATCTGACAAAAACTCAGAGAATATTATAAAAAATTCCTATTCCCTTCCAATTAGGAAAAATATAAAGACTAAAGAACAAAAAAATAAGCAACATGATGACTTCAATCCTAACAAAGAAAATCCACCAGAAAAAATAGATAGCAATATTAACCGAAATAAAGAAGGAATAGTAAAACCCAGCGAAAATGAAATAAAAGACATTAAGCTAAACTCTAGTTCGCAAAAATCAATTCAACAAGAAGAAACCAAACCTAACAACCATAGTTCTGATCAATCAGAAAAAAATATTAATGAAATTAAAAGAAGCCCCAGCAATGTTAAGATTCATCGCAGATGGAAACCATATTATAATTATATGGTTTTAGATATTGAAACAACCGGGTTAAATCCAGTAGATAATGACATTATTCAAATTAGTGCAATTAGATACATAGATGATAAACCCGTAAAAACGTTTAATCACTACGTTCAACCACAAAATGATGAAATATCACCTAAAATATATTCTTTAACAGGAATATCAAATGATGATGTAAAAAGTGGTCTATCACTTAATGATGCATTAACAGAATTAGAGGTGTTTTATAACAGCAATATGAAACCAGCTATCATTGGTCACAATATAGACTTTGATATAACCTTTTTAACTCAAAAAGGTGTAAATATTTCAGAAATTACAATAGAAGATACTCTTTTAATGGCAAAACAAGCACAAAAGGATTTGAGCTTACCTAACAACAAGCTAGAAACACTTAAAGATTATTTTGGTATAAAAAATGGATCTCATAATTCATTAAACGATGTAAAAACAACAGCAATTGTTTATCAAAAACTAAGAGACAAGGGATATAAACCAAAGAAAATTACAACTAAAAAAAGTAGTGAGAATAAATCTAATCCCTATGGTTACTATATGCGATCTAAAGTGACAAAATCTTCAGCTATAGGCCAGGCCATTTTAGAAAAATCAAATAAAAGTGCAAAAAAATTAAATGATTTAAATTTTGCTATAACTGGTAATTTATTTGAACTAAGTCGTGATGATGCTAAAAAAGCAATTGAAAATAAAGGTGGAATATTTAAATCCGGTATGTCATCAAAAGTAAATTATTTAGTAGTTGGTGTTGAAGATAAAAATGTTGTTGGAGAAGATGGAAAGTCCACAAAAATGAGAAAAGCTGAAGAGTTAATTGCAAAAGGATATCCAATTAAAATGATTAATGAAGATCAATTTTTAGAATTGCTAAAATAAATAACTTACCATAAAACTTTTAGACAATCAGAACAGACATTTAGACGGAGAAGTCTCCATTGATGCTACAAACGATCAGGAATAATCACCCCACTAGGAAGCAAGAAGCCGGTTCGAGTCCGGCTTTGGGGTTTTGGGTATTTTTACCCAAATAAAAAATCATCCGCTGCAACGGATGATTTAAAAGGGGAATGATTATGGGATATAGTATTTTTGTTTCATATAAATATAAAGATTCAAACGTTAGAACTTTAAGTGGTTATGAAAAGGAATTTGATCAAACAACTGCCAGAAGTTATGTTGATTAGGCTCTACAATTTTTGGTACTGATGACATTCACTAAGTGAATGTGGTCAGTACCTTTTTTGTATAATTAGTGAAAATAAAAAAGAACATATCGGTCGACCCCCGATATGTTCCCAACCCCAAAAGGAGTTAATTGTTATGAATGAAATAACAATCAAAGAGATATTAGGCCTCACAGATCCTAATATCATTGTTGATGATACCACGAAATCCAGAACAATTGTTAAAGAAGATGGCATCACTAAAAATTATTGGCGCTTTATTCTAACATATAAATTAAGGTGCAAAAATTGTGAACATTACTTGAATAAGAATGGCTTTAAAACGGTTCAACACTTGGCACCCGCAGGGCTTTGGGGCTTAAATTTTCTTATCATCAAGAAGCAAAAATACATTTGTAAATACTGTCATCATACGGAATTAGCTAAATTGAAAGACATTAATCCTAACGATCATATTCTCAGAAATTTAAAGATTAAAGCAGCACTCCAGTTAAGCTCTAATATCACTATCAAACAAATCGCTGAAAATTTTGGTATCTCGACGAATACCGTGATGAGACAAGCCGAAGGCTTAGCTAAATATCATAAAACTGGTTATCGCTATTTACCCCAACACATTGCCTTTGATGATTTTAAATCAGGGAAAATGTCGCCAAGTGGAATGAGCATCGCACTGATGAACTCAGACACACACCAACTAATGGATATCATTCAAAGCAGAAATGGTAGATTATTGGAGGATTATTTTCTAAGATATTCAGCTTTAGCTAGAGCCGCGGTTAAAACGGTAACCGTAGATTTATTCTCTCCCTATCGAGGTATAATCGAACGAGTATTTCCTCAAGCTCAAATCATAGCGGACCGCTTTCATGTTGTTAACCAAGCCTACACAGCTTTAAATAAAGAACGAATTAAGGTCATGAAAGCATATGGCAGTAATACTCCTGAATAACACCAATTAAAAGGTTTATACAAGTTGCTTTTCAAAAAAGTTGAAGAATTAGATTACACGGTCTTCAAACGGAGAAGAAACTATCAATATGCCTGTTTAACTGATACAGAAGTTGTTGAAAGATTACTCTCCTTATCACCATCACTTCGTGATGCTTATGACTTCTATCAAGATATGACTCAGATCGTAACCAAAACGCATAATCAGCAGGAGTTAGCCGATCTGCTTAATTCAGCTAAGCATAAAGATCAATATCAAAATCTTCCTGAAGCAATGAAAAAGGCCAGACGTACATTAAAACGCCATCAAGAAGAAATTGAAAATAGCTTTACTTATTCCTTCAGTAATGGTCCTTTAGAAGGAATTAATAACAAAATCAAAGTCATCAATAGAACCGCTTATGGTCATCGTAGTTTCAAGAATTTCAGACTTAGAATTCTCATCTCATTTTCAAACAACTATTTCTCAAAAAATTATAAACAAAAGGCGACAGAATCCTTTAAGGATTCCATCGCCTAGGGTCAGACTCATTGATTAAATTATTTACTCATCAGTACCATTTGACAAAGAGCCAGTATCTAGATAGCTACTTAGAGGATTTTTATTAATTATTTTCGCTGGAATCTTCATTAGCATGGGCGTCCTGTACATAAGCTAAGCCGTTATCCGCATTTGGATAATTTGTATTATTATCAGCAGCTTTTGCCCGCTGTTGCCAAAGAACTGGATTAATCAGATTCCCAGATGAATCAACAGCACTGATTGGGGAACTACTATTTTGTTCTCTTTTTAATTCTGCCTGATATTCTGGTGAATTTTCTGGATAATTGTTAGCAATCTCTCTGGGACTTAAATTTGAAGTTCCGGCATTATTTTGCATGGTTTGTTGTTGATTGCTATTTGATTTAGGCTGAGTCTTTGGATTTGCTCTTCCATCTTGCGTCTTAAGATTAAAGCGGTCACTTGAATCTTTTGAGAATTGTTCAGTACCACCTTGATGTTCAAGTAAAATTGAATCACCATAAGTTTTTAAATCATAATTAGATTTTTTGAATGGTGTTTTTTTAGTTAAAGATTTTAAACTATATGTATTTTTATCTTTCTGCTTCAATTTAAATTTATATGTCCCATTATCTTTGCTATCAGCAGTAACTTTCCATACAACTTTATCTTTGTTTACATATAAGCTACCGTTTAATCTCGCTACATTACTGTTATTATCTGATTTTCCACTATAATGCCAGTTTCCTTGCACTTTCTTTGGGAAACACTTAGCAGATTTTGAAGCGATTGCTGGTTGAGCAACGGTTAAATTAGTAATTCCTGAAATAGCAATTATTGATATCCCAATCAAGCTCTTTTTATCCATAATTTTAACTCTCCCTAAGTATTTATAAGTAACTCCTTAATTATACACTTAAACCAATTTATTTAAAACTTAATCAAGTAAAATATTTACAATGTTATTAGTGTGAGTTGATCACTACTCATAATTTAAAAATAGTAAATTTGTTACTAGATAAAAAATAAAAAAGACATTAGAATGAACTAACGTCTTTTTACTTGCATGATGCTAAGAATGCCGAGAGCGGGGGTCGAACCCGCACGATCGCAATGATCACTGGATTTTGAGTCCAGCGCGTCTGCCAATTCCGCCATCTCGGCAAAAGATTGATTGAGCCAAAGGCGGTAGTCGGATTTGAACCGACGATGAAGGTTTTGCAGACCTCTGCCTTACCACTTGGCTATACCGCCAGAAAAACATTTAAGTTTAAATGCCCTCTTCTTGCAGATGCAAGACAATCAAAAGGGCGGTAGGTGGGAATCGAACCCACGCGTGTCGGTACCACAAACCGATGTGTTAACCACTTCACCACTACCGCCATAACATCATAAACAGGGATAGCAGGAATCGAACCCGCATCAGCGGTTTTGGAGACCGACATACTACCGTTGTACTATATCCCTATGGTGGAGGGGAGTGGATTCGAACCACCGAACCCGAAGGAGCGGATTTACAGTCCGCCGCGTTTAGCCAGACTTCGCTACCCCTCCATAAATGGCGCGGGACAGAATCGAACTGCCGACACACGGAGCTTCAATCCGTTGCTCTACCAACTGAGCTACCGAGCCAAACCATTTATGACATTGATAATGCTATTCAATTAACGTTGCATCACTGCAACTACGGTTCGTACGAGACTCGAACTCGTGATCTCCTGCGTGACAGGCAGGCGTCTTAAACCGGACTGGACCAACGAACCAAAAATGGAAGATACAGGGATCGAACCTGTGACCTCCTGCTTGTAAGGCAGATGCTCTCCCAGCTGAGCTAATCTTCCAAAATGAGTGACCCGCACGGGATTCGAACCCATGTTACTGCCGTGAAAGGGCAGTGTCTTAACCACTTGACCAGCGGGTCATTACCGTTTACGGAGAGTGAGGGATTCGAACCCTCGAAACAGGTTGTTACCCGTTTACATCATTTCCAATGATGCTCCTTCGGCCTCTCGGACAACTCTCCATAATACTCCGACAGGCGGGCTCGAACCGTCGACAACCTGATTAACAGTCAGGTGCTCTACCAACTGAGCTATGTCGGAATAATTAAGTTTGAACTCTCAAGGCAACTTCAACAGTATACCATCAAATGAGTTAGGCTGTCAACCACTTCTTTGTTTAGAGCTTTAAACTCAGTGGCGCTTAACAACATAAATTATGTTACCAAGAAAGCCCCACCCCGTCAACACTTTTTTTATATTAAAATATCCTTAATTCGACACTTTTCAGATTTTTATTTGCTAGAATTAAAGTAGTTAAATTTTAAGAACGGAGTTTATCATGCATTTTCTTATTGATTTCATTTTACACATCGACAAACATTTGATTTATCTCGTTAACGTTTTCGGAGACTGGACCTATTTAATCCTGTTCTTGATTATCTTCGTTGAAACGGGAGCTGTCATTCTTCCCTTTCTTCCGGGTGATTCCCTCCTCTTTGCCGCAGCGGCCCTTTCCGCTAACGCCCAATATGGCCTCAACATCTGGATCTTTGTAATCCTTTTTCTGATTGCTTCCATTCTAGGGGATTCGCTCAACTTCATGATTGGGCGCAAGGTGGGGATGAACATCACCAAAAACCATTTTTTCGGCAGATTCATTAAAGAAAAAGACCTCGCCAAAGCCCGATCTTTCTTTGATAAGTATGGTGCCGTAGCGATTTTTATTGCCCGCTTTATCCCAATTGTCAGAACCTTTGCCCCCTTCGTCGCTGCTAGTAGTGACTACAGTTACCGCAAGTTCATTAAATATAACTTAGCAGCCTGCTTTGCCTGGGTAATCCTCTGCTGTGGAGGTGGTTACTTCTTCGGTAACATTCCCTTTGTTCAGGAACACTTTTCGGTGGTAGTCCTTTCCATCATCGGAATTTCCTTAATCCCAGCTGTGCTCGGTCTGTTAAAGGAGCGCTTCTCCGCTAAAAAATAACGTCAAAACTAAAAAAGGCATGTCCTTCTACGGACGTGCCTTTTTTAGTTGATAATGTCCGATTAACAACAACCCCAGTAGTGCCAGGACGAGCGTTCCAAGCATTAAGCCACAGGCTGCAGCAAAATACTGCTCGGGCAAGACATTGATAATTGGATCAACGCGTGGATTGAAAATCCAATCCTGATTACGAAACACCAACCGGTGAAAGTAGATAAACCAGGCTTGAAAATCAATGAGAAGGAGGACCACTAAGATCCCAATGATGATTAAGGTTTTTGTAATGAACGCCTCCAAGCGCCAAATTTGCCGAGATAACCGCTGATAGAGCGTGGCCCAGAGAAGCCACCCGCTAGTTGCTAAGAACACCATTTCCACGCTTAGCACTAACCGTTTCACATCTTGAAAGTGCGTGCGAGCAGCCGGTGACAAACGGTAGCCGGCTAATTGGAGCGTGGACTGCCGCGGAAACTGGAGGTACTGAATCATCTGGTGAAAATTGTGCTGTAACAGCGGCAACGCCACATGGTAGTGCTGTGGCAAGCGGAGTGCCACGACACAAATTCGATACAACCAGCCAGAGTTAATCCCCACTAACCCTGCTCCACTAAGCAACCATAGCAACAACAGCCCGTAGCTAAGGACGAGACGGACCTCAAACTTCCCAATCATCTAGACTCTCGATTTCATGGGTCGGGGCAACCGGCTCCTGCTTGACTTCTGTAGGCGTGGAAACCCCCGTGTACACCAGTAACGTATCAATGCCGGCCTTCATCCCGGCTTTCATGTCCGTTTGGTAGTTATCCCCCACCATCACCACCTGATCGGCCGGGAGGTGCAATAACTCAATGGCGTTTTTGATAATTAGATCATTTGGTTTCCCAATTAAAACCGGTTCCACGTGGGTGGCATAGCACAGCAAGTCAATAATCGAACCGGCTCCCGGAAGCAGCCCCCGTTCGGTTGGAATTAAGGCATCCGCATTTGTCCCAATAAACTGGGCTCCCTGCTGAATTGCAAGCACAGCTTGCGCCAGTTTTTCGTACGTTACATCGTAATCAAGTGCAGCTACCACATAAGCTGGATCAGCTTGAAATAAATCAAACCCGGCCCGACTAATGACGGATTTTAATCCCTTTTCGCCGATTACTAGCGCGGTTTGCTCGCGGTGCTGCCGTTTGGCATCTTGGGCTAAATAGGCAGCCGTTGCCATCCCAGCCGTGTAGACGTGCTGCTCTTGAATGTAAATTTCATGGTTATCAGATAAGTTGGCAACTACGTCTGCAGGCTCCTTCGTTGTGTTATTGGTGACAAATAAAAAGGGAATGTGGTTAGCCTGTAAGCGCCGAATGAAACGTTGGGCGGCTGGAAACCGTTTTTTCCCCTGATAAATGGTTCCATCTAAATCAATTAGATAGCCACGATACTTTTTCATTGGTTAGTCCTCACTTTTTTGCCGAATTGTAAATTGACGCTTGCGTTTCGTCGGACCGGACTTAGCCGCCTTGCCCGGGCGAGGTTGATGCTGGTGTCTACCAGTCCGCTTTCGTTTAGCATGATTTTTCTTTTTGTCAGCGTGCGGCGCTGGAACCGCAAAACTGGCTTTAGTGCCGACCGGTCGAGCAACGGGATCTAAATTCTTCACAATAAAGTAACTAGCACCCAAATTGGCAGTCTCTAATAAATAGTCCTGAATGGACCGGTAGCGTAAATCTTCGGTAACGTTGCGATCATCACGATAAAAGCCCTTGAGGCGGAGCTGACCGTACCCCCAATCTCCCACAATGTAGTCATAATGCGTAAACACTGGATTGAATTGGTTACTAAATTCCCCGAGGTCAAAAGCATCCTGAACGTTGGTATCAATTACGTAGATGTGTCCATTGATGTTTAACGTGTCTGCATCCACCCGTTGAATTTCTGCATACGCCGAGCGTTCCGCCTTGCGTTCGGCAATTAATGCCTCAATCTGACTATGATCCATGTGTTCCTCCTTGAATCGGATAGTGACGAGCTAGATAGTTCGCCAACACCGTTTTTAATGTAAGTTCAAAGTAAATGTGATTTTTCCCCACAATGTCAATTGTTGGAAAAAACGGGATAAATTGATAGTGGTCCAAAAGCCCAATCGTATACTCTTGGTCGGGATTAACGAGGTGATCGTGCCACATTAACTGGTGGTGCTCATTAAAATGAACCCCGGCGGCGACTAACAAACCGAACTGCGAACCCCGAAACCCCATTCCCTTTTGGGGAAATGGAATCAAGAAATTCCGGTTTTTCTGCATTTCTTTCATTAGTCGCCACAAATCATATCCCGAAAATGTGGTCTTCATTACATGAATGTTGTGAGGCAAAATGCTTTGAATTTGTTCCATGTTCACGATTCCCGCCGGCAAAGCATGTAAAAATAATCCGGTATTTAACACTGCCGCGTCAACTCCCATGCTTTCCTGAACCGCCTTTAAGCCCAGTTGAATCAGGGGATTATCATCTGTAAAGGAAGTGGGCACCGGAGCCGGCAACTCCGCAACTTTCTGCTTCGCTAGCAACTCGCGCCCCTGACGTCGCCATTTTCTCACCGTTTGGGTGGCCGGACTATCTGGTTGCAAAGCAGGAATCGGCAGGACCCGCGCCGTCTGGTGTACGACGTGATGGTCGCTGATTTCCAGCTTAATTTCTCCCACATAGTGACCCCACTTCTCTGCCGCGGTTAGTAACGTGTGATTGCGCAGTTCTCCGTGTGGTAGTAAGTGATGGGTGTGCCCACCCACCAAAACATCAATTTCTGGGAACTGATCGGCAACGTGGCGATCCTGATTGATCCCCAAATGCGACAGGAGCACTAACACATCGTATTGACCCTGCCAGTCGTGTAAACACCGTTGAATGCTTGGGACCACCGGTTCAGCTTGCCATCCCATAAAGCGAAAGGTCGGGTATGGAAACGTCAACCCCATGAACCGCACGCGGGTGTGATCCTTGAGTTGGTAGTCTGCATAGGGCTGCGTCCAGTCCGGAGCCCGTCCAGTAGTTTGATCTAAAACGTTGTCTAAAACAATTGGGAAATTAGCTTGTTGATATAACTGACTCAGTTCTTGATGCGACGTGGTTAACGCTTCGTTATTGCCAATCGTAGCGGCATGATAATGAATTTGATTTAATAATTCAATGTTAGCCTGCCCACTCGTAGCATCCGTCAGCGGTTCAAACCGATCAATAGCGTCCCCATCGTCAACCCGAAACACCGTGTATCCATCCTGTTCCAATTCCTGGGTGCGGTCGTGCATCAATTGGATAATTTGAGGAAAATTTTCAAAGTGGGAATGTAAATCATTCGTGTGTAAAATGGCAACTTTTGGTTTCACTTGTTTACCTCTAATCGTTAGTTTTAATCCTAATTTCATTTTACCATTGATGTTGTTCTCATTTGCAGCTAAAAACCCGTCCGTTTCCTCAGAAACAGACGGGTTCAGCATTATTAAGCAGTTTTAGTTCGGTAAAAATCAAATAAATAGAGACCGACTAACCAGACTACTGATCCAACGAGGGCAATCAGCGTTTGCATTTGAAATACTAAGATAATGGCCACAAAGATCATGAAGAAAATGGTAAAGAAGTCCGCGTATGGGAAAAACGGTAGCTTAAACGTCAGCTCACTGGTTTCAACCTGCGTTAGTTGGTTCCGATACCGATAGTGAGCCAGGACAATTAACGACCAGATGAACAGGAAGCAGGTCGTGGCAACACTTGAGATAAAATCAAAAATCCCGCTTGGGACAATGATATCCAAAATTACGGATAAGCCAATCATGACCGTGGAAAAGAAAATCGCGTTTGTCGGTAAGCCGCGTGGGGATAACTTCCCGAGTTGCTTTCCGAGCTTATTTTCAGATTCCTGGGTTAAAGAGTACAGCATCCGTCCGGTTGTAAAAATGGCACTGTTACACGATGACGCAGCCGCGGTTAATACCACAAAGTTAATGATGGCTGCAGCTGGTTTGATACCGAGGCCCTGAAAGACCTGTACAAAGGGACTTGACGATGGTGAAACGTATTGCCATGGGAAGATACACATTAAGGCAATTAACGAACCAACGTAGAAAAGAATGATTCGCACCGGTACATCATTAATACACTTGGGAATGATTGTTTTCGGATCTTTGGTCTCAGAGGCCGTCATCCCAATCATTTCCACCCCGACGAAACTAAAGACCACCATTTGAAAGGATAGGAAGAAGCCCTTTAATCCGTTCGGAAAGAAGCTTCCATTGGTCAGGTTAGAGACAGACGCATAGCCGACTGGTGTTTTGTAGTGAATTGCCACCAGCACAACCCCAGTTAAGATTAAGAGCAGAATTGCCACCACCTTAATGATGGCAAACCAGAACTCGGTCTCCCCAAAGGCAGAAACATTGATGGAATTCATTAAAAATAAAATCACCAGCAGGAACAAACCGGTTACCCAAATCGGTAACTTGGGATACCAGAACTGCATGTATAGCCCCGCCGCGGTAACTTCTGCCATCGCAATCGTAATCCAACAAACCAGGTAGGTCCAGCCGGCCACAAATCCCGTTTTCGGGCCTAAGTACTGTTGAATAAAATCAATAAAGGAAACGCTGTTCGTGTTGGATAATAATAACTCCCCCAACGCCCGCATTAAGAAGAAACAGGCAATTCCGGCAATTAAGTAAGCCAGAATTAACGAGGGGCCAGCGGAATGAATTGATTTTCCAGCCCCAAGGAATAGTCCAGTTCCAATGGTTCCCCCCAGCGCAATTAACTGCACATGTCGACTTTTTAAGCCCCGGTTCATTGCTGGAGCTGCTTGCGAATCTTTACTCACGACTGACACCCCTTCGTCTAGTGAAACTCATCATTAACTCGATTATACACGATTCATGAACATCTGTCTAAATCAAAAAGGAGCAATTCCACATGGAATTGTTCCTTTTTAACAGTCCTCTATTTGTCACTAACCTCTGCTTGCTCGTTAGCTAGTTTCACTACGTCGCGGACAATCATAAGTTCTTCGTTAGTTGGTACTAATAACGTTTTAATCTTAGAATCTGGCGCACTAAGATCTCGTTCTACCCCACGAACGTTATTCTTTTCCGGATCAACCCCAATTCCGAAGTAGTGGAGTTGGTCGGCAACCTCTTGACGAACCGTAATACTGTTTTCTCCGACTCCAGCAGTGAAGACAATCGCGTCTGCACCACCCAGTTCAGCAAGGTAAGCACCGATGTAGCGAACAATCCGATTAATGTAGATTTCACGTGCTACCTTAGCCCGGTGGTTATCGGTTTGCGCCACTTCAACGTCCCGCATATCAGCTGAGACCCCGGAAATCCCTAATAATCCAGACTGCTTGTTTAGAACGTCAATCATCTCTTCAATGTCAGACATCCCTTCTTTTTGCATTACGTAAGCCAGTAAGGATGGATCAACATCCCCAGATCGAGTTGCCATCGTTACCCCAGTAAGCGGCGTGAAGCCCATTGACGTATCGTATGATTGACCACCCTTAATGGCACAAATGGAAGCTCCGGCCCCAAGGTGCATCACGATTAACTTCAAATTTTCGACCGGCTTGCCCAGGATTTCAGCAGCTCGCCGCGAAACATAGCGGTAACTAATGCCGTGGGCCCCGTATTTCCGGGCTCTATACTTTTCATAGTATTCATAGGGCAAGCTGTACAAGTAGTTCTGTTCTGGAAGCGTGGCATGAAAAGCCGTATCAAAGACCGCAACACTAATCACGTTCGGAAGGACCTTCTGAAAGGCTTTAATTCCTAACACGTTAGCAGGTTCATGTAACGGCGCTAATTCACTTAAGCTCTCCATTTTTTTCAAGACATCTGGCGTGATTACCACGGAGTGATCAAAGTATTCACCCCCGGCCACTACTCGATGACCAACTCCGTTAATTTCGTTGTAATCATTGATAATATTGAGGTCGAGAAGTTGCTCTAACAAGATTTGGATGGCCGCCTCGTGATCAGCAACCGTTGTCACTTGCTCGTACTTTTGTCCATCTCCGTACTTAATTTCAACGTGCGCATCTGGTAAGGCAATTCTTTCAATGACCCCTTCTGCTAACATTTGTTCGGCAGGCATCTCAAATAGTTTAAACTTTAACGTAGAACTTCCAGCGTTAACGGCAATAATTTTACTCATCATAATCTCCTTATTTATGCTCAGGTAAGAACTCGTGCTCTTCCCACTCAACCACTTCTGCTAAAAACTTCTGGAATGCATCGGGATCCTTAAAGGATGGGAATTCTCCCAGCATTACTTGACTTGCTTGGTGCGATTCAGCTCCCTGCTTTTGTACAATCATAATCGCCTTTTGCGCAGCTTCATTTTGAAAGAGTTCGCCTGGCAGATTTAAAATTCCCTGCAGGTAAACGTGTTCTTGCATCCACTTTAACAGACCCTTAGTTTCTGGACTTTGAAACAAGCCACTCGGCACTAAAAAGATCCCAAAGCCCCCCGGGTTTAAGTGATTAACCGCCTGTTCCATCAATAAGTGATGAACATATGAATGTCCGGAAGCTGACCTAGTTAAATACTGAGACGCCTGGTCATCAACGGGATAATAACCAATTGGGAGATCGGAAACGACCAAATTAACCGGGGCAATCGGGAGTTCGGAAAGTGCATCCTGATGCACTAACTCAACATCTAACCCCTGCATCTGCGTACTAATACTAGCAACTGAAATCAGCGAGTCATCATTATCAATTCCCACACCGGCTACCTGCTCATGTGCCTCTTCTTGTAGCTGATTCATTACGGCCGTCAATAAATTAGCGGAACCCACTGCTGGATCTAGCAGGCGAACCTGTTGAAGTGGTTTCACCAAACGAATCGCTAGATATCCCATTGTATAGGCAATTGTATCCGGGGTGATTTGGTGAATTGCTTGGATTTGATCAACTTTAGTCGCTTTAATCATCACCATTTGAATCGCTTTTCTAATGGAAGTAGCCTCCATTTGGTGATAATCAACCTGCTGATATAAATTCGTCAGTTTAGTAACAACCAGCGGGGTCGGCACTCCATCCTCAACCCGCACTCGATTACCATCAATCATATTATCAGCCGTTTCAATGAAAGCATCTAGATACGAAGTATCCAAAGCCTGTTGCAACCATTCCGCTGACTGATCAAAGACTTGAAATAACTTTGTAATTTGTTCTTCCGTCACGTAATCAGCTCCTTTAGTGGCTTATACCTATGAACATAGTACCGAATCCCCCTGTTCTTTTCAAGATTAACCCTGGGTAATCTTGATTTGGTGCTGGTAATAAGCGATCCGACTCTGATTACTCTCAATGTACATATTCGTCATTTGCAGTTGGTATAAAACAATCGTTACCACAAACACTAAAAAACAAATGGCAATCAACGTTAAATTACCATGACGCCAACTGGGCATGGGCTTCATACCATTTTCCTCCTAATAAGACCTTCATTACTAACCACTGTTTTTGCAGTGCAAAATCAGTTTGCTGCACGTTCATTAATAACGGCATGTAACCCCCCTGACTAGTTCGTAACTTCACAGTTCCCTGGGCATTGATGAGGTAATAATCCTGGTGTTCGGCCTGGCTCACTAGCTTAATTTCGTTCGGACTACAATGCACTACTTTAAATTTAAAATGATGGGATTCGATCACATCAACAAACCGGTAAAACTGTAACTGCTGATTTTGGATGTTAACCGTGTGGCGCATTCCGTTCGTAGTTAGTAACATTAAACTCAGGCCAAGGGCGATTAAACCGAGTGCCACGACGGTTTCTACCAGCGTAAATCCTGCTCGTCTAGGCATTAATTTTACTTGCCATCTGCTGTTCATAGTCCCTCCGAACTTGCTGTAACTGCATATCGCACTGATGCGTTCGGGTCTGTAGCAACTGGTCAGTTTCAAAGTAAAACAGACTCCCACTACAAATGATAATAAGCCCCACCAGTGCATCAGCGATGGTGAACGCTTTGCGGTTCCATTTTCCGAATTTCATTCACATAACTCCCCCATCCCAGTTGAAATTTCTGCCAAATTTCAGTTTGGCTCGTCGTGGATAGCCACCGTAATGTCTGGGGCTTCACGTAACCTTGATCCGTAATTTTAACTTCATACCAACGGACAGGACTCAGACCCGGTGGTAACTTAATCGTTTTGCGGTACTGACTCCCGTGATTGAAACTGGTAAACACCACTTGATCATGCGGCACAAAAAAGACCGTAGCAGGAACCTGTCGTTGGCGCGCTAGGACAAGCGTTCGATTCCACGTATTAGCAAAATCATGCCAAAAGGCCGTTTCCGTAGTCCGATTTTCGTTAAACCACCGAACCCCAACCGTCAACGTCACCATGGTGAGCGTAGTGAGCATTAAGACAATTAGACTTTCGAACAGGGTAAATCCTGGCCGGCTAGTTTTGATAGGCATGATTTCCCTCGATATAAATGTTTTCGGCGCGTGCTTGTTGCACCTGTTTATTGGTTAAGTAACGGTGCTCGACTAACTTAGCAAACGTCACGTTGTCATCATGTTCCTCGTCGCCATATGAATCAATTTGCGTCTGTACCATGGTCGTCATGGCCGAACCGTGTACCGAACGAGCATGATTTTTTTGGCTCCCCAGGTTCGGAATGATGATTAAAATCAACAGTGAAATAATGAATAACACGATTGTCATTTCGATCAAGGTAAAGCCTTTTCTACGGTTTCTCATCAATAAATTCCCTTCATTGCTCGATACATTGGTAATAACATTTGCAGGTAGGTTAAAAAGATTAACAATCCAATTAATAAAAACGCGCCCGGTTGGACTAACTTGATTAGCATTTCCGAACTCCGCATTAACCGCTGAAAATAGAGTTCACTAAGGGCCAGTAAATTTTGTCCAGCCGTACGCTGTTCACTTCCGTTTTCTAAAAAAGTAATCATTTCAGGTGCCACAAAGTGGTAATGGCGTAAGCTGGCCAGTAAGCCCGTGCCGGTTTGAATGGAGCGTTCGGTTAGAGTTCCCACTTCCTGGAGTAAACTGTGGGGCGCAAACTGGCGAAATACGGTGATAATTTGTTGTAAATCCAGGCCATTTTTTAGCATTAATGCTAAATTACTGGCTAAGTAATACTGATAATAATGCCGAAATAATTTCCCCACCAGTGGCAAGCGAATTAAAAATTCTGCACGCTGAATCCCCCGTTTCGTTTTAATCAGCACACCTAAACCTAGACTGAGGCTAATCACTAATCCAGCACCTAGCAACAGGTACCTGCCCAAATGGGATTGTTGTGGCGGGTCCGGCAGTAAACTCGCCGTTTGAGGCATAATCACGAGTTTAATGACCAGCATCATGGTCCCTAATAACCCCAACAAACACAGTGGATAAACCGCCAGCGCTTTTAATTTTTGCCGTTGTTGAACCGTTAATTGAATGAAACGGCTAATGTCCAGCATCCCCGTGATAACATCGCCATGTTCCTCAGCAATCCGTAATTGCTGGTATAAATCAGCCGCCAGAAAAAACTGCATGGCCTGCGAAAGTGGCCTTCCTGCCTCTAGATTTCGTTGAATCTGGGTCACGACTAATACATTTTCGGGAGCTGTCGTAGCAATAAATTCTAAACTAGTAGCCAAGTAAAACCCGTTGTGAATCAACTCCGATAACGAACCAAAGAACTCTGCCTGCTGGCGAAGTGGCATTGCATCCGTTTTAACCCTGCTTAAACGCTTCATAACATTCATTGGTAATCATCCCCTGTTTGCGGATCCGGTTCAGTTCTAGTTCCCAGCTACTCCCGCTTTTGAGCGCTGGTTGGGTCTGCCAGGCTAATAAGGCCCGGGTTTCTTGGCTACAAGTTGGCAAGAGACGTTGGTAGACCACGGCGGTGAGCGCGGCTTGGTACTGGGCCTCACTCACCTTTAAATCCAACAGGCGCGCTTTAATCCCAGCTAGGTTCTGTGCGTGAATAGTACTTAATACTAAGTGTCCGGATAAGGCCGCACGAACCGCAATCTGGGCGGTTTTTCGATCCCGAATTTCACCGATTATGAAAACATCGGGTCGTTGCCGTAACCCCACCTTCAGAAGCTGACCATAACTCATTCCCGTTGCGTCGTTTACTTCCAACTGCAGAAAACGTTCTTCAAAAATTTCAACTGGATCTTCAATCGCCATCACCATTTTGGTTTCCGGCAGGGAGCGGGCTAACTCGTAGATGGTCGTCGTTTTCCCCGAGCCCGTTGGTCCGGAAAATAAGAATAAGCCCCGGTGGCTGGTCAACTGCTTTAACTGGGGCAGCACTCTCTGGTTAAAGAACTGACAATGGTGTGCTTGACCATCGTAAATAATCCGAAGAACGAGCGCTTCTTGTTGGTTAAAACTCCCGACCGTTGCTAAGCGGAGCCGAATGAGCTGCTTTTCCACCGAAAGGTCTAGTGAACCCAACTGCGGACGCCGACGTTCTGCAATCGACAGCCCACCCCGATATTTACAGTAGGTTAAGAGCCGGCGAGCGGTCTCATTGTCTAAATTTGAAAGTTGCAACGCTCCTTGTAACGTGTGCATCTTAACCTCATAATTATCGCGTTTGGGCAAAAAATAGACATCGGAGGCCTGTTTGGCCAGAGCCAAGGTCATAATTTCGTGAAATAACTGTTTGATTTCCATTCCGGTTCACATCCTTTGCCCCTAAATACGCAAAAAAGTCGCAATCTGCACGCAGATTGCGACTTTTTCTTAAATAATTACTTATTTAACGTCTTCTGGTAAAACGGCTGCTTCATACACGTCTTGAACATCATCGTTGTCAGACAGTTCATCAATTAAACCAGTGTATTGAGAAACCTTATCTTCTGGCACTTCCGTCGTTGTTTGCGGGAACAGCCGAACTTCAGAGTTATCTAGTTGATAACCAGCATCCTGTAAGGCATCCCGAACCACTGCCATGTTACTGGGTTCAGTAAAGATTTGGTACTCATCATCAGTAGCCTTCATGTCATCGGCTCCGGCATCAAGAGCCGCCAATAACATGGTATCTTCATCGTCATCGGTTTGATCCCGCAGAATTACAATGTAACCTTTCCGGTCAAACATGTAGGAAACGGAGCCATTCGTTCCGAGTGACCCACCGTGGTGTGAAAAGGCGGAACGCACTGCGGAAGCCGTCCGGTTTTTGTTATCAGTCAGGGTCGAAACCATGACAGCCGTCCCCCCTGGTCCGTAACCTTCGTACGTAACTTCCTCAAACTTAGCGCCTCCGACTCCAGAAGCTTTATCGAGAGCTCGTTGGACGTTATCCTTTGGCATGTTAGCTGCCCGGGCTTTTTCCAGCTCTAAACGTAACTGGGGATTGCCATCAGGGTCAACACCACCCGCCTTAGCGGCTTGATACAAATTTCTAGAAATTTTTTGGAAAATCTTTCCTCTTTTAGCATCTTGAGCGTTTTTCCGCCCTTGAATGTTATGCCATTTTGAATGTCCTGACATCCTACAGCACTCCTTTCCTGATTCGAAATTAACACTTTTAATTATAGCAACAACTACCGTTACAAGCAAACTAGGAGGCTTTAGTAGAGCCCCGTTGCTTCAATCCAAATGGTAATAAGACTTGTTTTTGCTCAACGACCTGATTGTCCATGAGCTTCGTCAACAAACGCATTGCCACCGCTCCCACGTCATACAATGGCTGGGTAATCGTCGACAACGTAGGCCGGGTCATTTCGGTTAACTTCGTGTTATCACTTGTAGCCACCTCAAACTGCCCCGGTACCGTTATTCCCCGGTCATTCATTCCATTCATAATTCCGGCTGCCGCCTCATCGTTGCTCACCATGGCCGCCGTAACCCGATTTTTAACTAAATCATCACAGAGGGCATAGCCTTCGTCATAATTCCCCGCTTCGAATAACAACTCGGTGGCAACCGGTTGCTGCTGTGCGGACAAAGCCGCTTGGTAGCCAGGAATCCGAAAGTCCCGATTAATCGATCGGTTCAGTTCTCCGGCCACAAAGGCAATCCGCTGGTTTCCACTGGCCAATAAATTATTAACCTGGTTATGAACGGCTGCCTGGTAATCAATGTTAACGTTTGGGAATTCATTGTCAGGATCAACCGATCCCGCTAGCACGACTGGAATGCGTTCGGCTTCCAATTCCACCCGAACCGCTGGACACAATTCATGACCCATGAATATGATTCCATCAACTTGTTTAGAATACAGGGTATTTAATGCTTTGACTTCCTTTTGTTCGTCACCATCGGAATTGGTTAGAATGATGTTGTACTGATACATTTCGGCAATATCATCAATGCCACGCGCGAGCGCCGCAAAGTACGAATTGGTAACGTTCGGAATAATTACTCCCACCGTGGTGGTTTTCTTACTAGCCAACCCCCGTGCCACGTCGTTCGGGCGGTAATTAAGCCGTTTCACGACTTCCATGACCTTTTGCTCGGTGGCCGGCTTAACGTTGTGATTGTGGTTAACCACTCGTGACACCGTGGCCATCGAAACATGGGCTTCACGGGCCACATCATAAATGGTCACCGTTTGTTTCTTTTTCACAGCACTCCCTCATTTCTAAATTGGTTCACGATACCTTAACGATAACAAAGAAACCGGTTTCATTCAAGATTTTAGTCACAAAAAAAGCTCCCTGTCGGAGCTTTCGTAATCTGTTTATTTGCGGTGGTCAGCGTGAGGTGGGACCACGGGATCATCACCATCATTTTGCGGACTAAAAGCATCATCCATATCAACGGTAATATCGTCTGCTTCGTCGTCTTTTCCTTCATCAGCCAACTGTTGTTTGGTTAATGGTAGCACATTTAAGTATTCTTGTAATTGACTCAAATCATCCTTTAAGTCATTCAACTTGTCACTAACTTTGGCAGAGGTATCGTTCAAAGAATCACGATAATCATCCATTTTATCACTTACCATGTCCTTCGCATCGGCTAAAGTATCGGCGGCGTAGTAAGCATAATCAACGGCGCGATCCTTGGCGTCTTCAGCTGATTCTAAGACCCGGTTTCGAAGCGCTTGTTGTTGTTCAGCATCTAAAGTCCGAAAGGCCAGGTAAGCAGCTGCACCACCTAATAAGCCTCCGAGCAATAATCCTTTTTTCATATCCATAACTTTTCTCCTATTTAAGCCTTCGTTTTTGCTGGTTGGATGGTTTGGGTTTGTTTTTTCTGCTTTGCTTTTGAAAAATGTTTGGAAATTTGGTTGGCCGCAATGCTAAACACAGATGTTTTGGTAACTAATTCCACCCGCTTTTTCAAGTTTTCCACGGCTTTTCGCGTCCCGTTGTTCACGTCTGAAACGGTCGTGCCAATGTCAGCAGCCGCCTGAAAAACCGGATCAACTTGGTTGATCTTGGCATTGACAGTGCCTAACAATTCATCCGTTTGGTGGCTAAGGGCGTTAATGTCACCCGTTACTTTTTCTAAGTTCTGTGAAACGCCATCCAATACCTTCACAACATGGACCAAGGTAACGCATAAAAAGATTACTAACAGCAAAAATGCTAAAGCAGCGATTAAAGCTGCAATTCCTCCAATTGTCATAATTTACCTCCTAGATGGTTTCTAACAGGTTAAGAATAGCATTAATCATAATTTAAAACAATCTTAAACCGATTTTAACCATCGCTGGTCTTTAATTTCGGTCCGGCTTTTTGCTAAAATAGAACAATAACCTAAATAGAAATGAGGATCGCTATGCCAATCCCAGTTGTAATGCAACAAAATAACAGTCAGTTGGTACACTACACTAACAATAATTTTATCAACAACTATCTTAATAGTTTTAATTGGAATCAAATTTTAGCAACGTTAACTTCCAAAGTAATCACCATTGTGCTCCTCTCGATCCTCTTTTTGCTCATTGCCAGAGTAGGTCGAAGCATTATTTACCATATCTTTCACCATGCCGACGTCAAAAAAGCCCAGCAACCGGATCCTACCAAGTCAGCCGGACGCAACCGCGGTAAAACTATTTATAGTCTGCTCCAAAATGCCTACAACTACGTGATTATTTTCTTCTGGCTCTACTCGATCTTATCAGTAATGGGAATTCCGGTGGGAACGTTAATTGCCGGCGCGGGGATTTTCAGTTTAGCAATTGGACTCGGGGCCCAGGGATTTGTGAGTGATATCGTCAGTGGCTTCTTTATTTTAGCTGAACGCCAAATTGAGGTTGGTGAACACGTGACCATCAATGCCATTGACGGGATTGTGAGTGCCGTCGGGCTCCGCACTACCCAGATTCGGAGTTCCGATGGAACCCTCAATTTCATTCCTAACCGTAACATTACTAGCATCGCCAACCTCTCCCGGGGGAACCTAACCACCCTGGTTGACATCCGAATCACGCCCGATGCCCCAATTAAAAAGATTGAAACAATCATGGACCAGGTTAACGAAGACCAGGCTGGTAAAGATCACAATGTGATTGGCGATCCCTTAGTCTTTGGAACCGTCTACCTTGCGGATGGTTCCCTCGCTGTCCAAGCTTGCATTGCTTGTAAAAGTGGTAGTGAGGATAACGTCCAAGCTAATTACCTCCAAGCTTACCTCACTGCCCTGCAACAAGCGGGAATCGAACTGCCTTTATCACCGCAAACGGTGCAACCACCGAAGAAACCAACTCCGCCGGCTAGTTCGCAAGCCACTGCCTCGCCTTTCAAAATGAAATAAAAAAGAAGCACAGCCAAAATTCATGGTTGTGCTTCTTTTTTTACCACCAATCCATCAGTACCTGTTGCAACTTTTCCAAGGCCCGACCCCGATGACTAATCTGATTCTTTTCGGCATCCGTTAGTTCTGCAAGCGTCTTGTTTAACGCGGGGACGTAAAATAACGGATCATACCCAAAGCCATTTTGACCCCGCGGCGCGGTTAAGATTTCACCGGATACAATCCCCGTGACGTGCAACTTCTCTCCGGTTGGCTTCATTACCACCAGGGAGGTGTGAAAATACGCATTGCGATCATCTGAGTGCTGTAATCGCTGAAGTAACTTCCGATTATTGGCGTCATCATCATGATCGCCGGCATAACGTGCGGAATAAATCCCCGGTTCGCCGTTAATGGCAGGAACCACCAGACCAGAATCATCGGCCAGCACCGGTACCTGTAACGCTTGGGCAACCGTTTGGGCTTTAATGGTCGCGTTTTCTTCAAAACTGGTTCCGGTTTCGGCAATGGCAGGTAGCTCCGTAAAATCAGCCGTGGACTTGACCTGAAAGCCCAACGGCGCCAACATTTCTGTAAATTCCCGAATCTTATTTTGATTGCCAGAGGCAATTACAATTTCTTTGTCATTAGTCATCTTGAGTTAGTTGGTTTGGCGTTACCAACTGAGCTTCCACCTTTCGTTTTAGCCATTCTGATCCAACCCGTTGAAAGTGGGCGGGATCACGAGAAGTATAGTAATCATGGGACGGGGTTCGGTCTTCAGCCAGCTGATCATGTTCAGTTAACCACTGGGTGGCTTGCTCAATGGTTGCTGCTCCAGGATCAACTAGGGTTACCCCTGGACCAAGTTCCGCTTGGATTAGGTCCCGAATGATTGGAAAGTGCGTACATCCTAACACGAGTGTATCAATCCCGCTTCCCTGGAGCGGTTGCAACCCGGCTGCAATCAGATCCCGAACTGCTTGCCCGCTGTACTGACCTTTTTCTACTAACGGAATAAAGGTCGGACAAGCTACTTCAACTACTTCCGCTGTTGGGTTCAATCGGTGGATAGCATCGCGGTAAGCATGACTGGTCACGGTTGCCCGCGTCGCAATTACCCCAATCTTGTGATTGGAACTTGCTTGCACGGCCGTTTGGCTTCCTGGTTCCACCACCCCAAGCACTGGAAATGGTAACTGAGTTTGTAACGTTGGTAGCGCTAAAGCCGAGGCGGTATTACAGGCGATAATCATCATTTTAGCGTGGCGGGTAGCAAAAAAACGGCCGATGGCTAGTGCATAATCAATCACCTGCTGCGGTTGTTTCTCACCATACGGAAGATGCGCTTCGTCCCCAAAAAATACCGTACTTTCACTTGGTAACCGCAACATCGCTGGTTTTAAAATGGTCAACCCCCCGACGCCGGAATCCATAAAAGCAAGTGGCGCTGAGTTCATTTTAATTTCCCCTTTCGTTAAACCTATTATACTATATCTAAATAATTCTTTTTCACTTGGCCCATGTGATAGAATGAAAGCCGAAGTAATTTTGGATTGGAGCACCTAACTTTATGAGTAAACAGAACCAGAGTGATTTTAATAAGTACCAAGCGCTCGTCCCCAATTTAAGTGGCTGGAATAGCTTTATTTTGCGTGACGAGCTCCTCCCTGATCTCTTGCAGGATGATCTTGGAGATATTTTATACTGGGCCGGGAAAAATCTGGCCCTTAAGTTTCCGGTAACCCCGGCCGATTTGCCCGCCTTTTTTACTGCTAACCAGTGGGGCACTTTAATCCAGCAGACGGCTACGGAGCAAAAAAAGGTCTGGAATCTCAGTGGTCCCGTGGTAACCACGCGCTTAAAAATGAATAAGGATTGCGATTTTATGTTGGAAACCGGGTTCCTCGCCCAAACTCAGGAACAAAGTAGCGGGTGGATTTCTGAGGCCGAGGCCAAAAAGAAACTAAACGGTTCCATCACCATTACCGTGGTGTCTGATCCGAACCAACCTGCCCCTGACCGGTCTTTTCAACCACCAGTTACCTTAAAGCAACCCGAACAAGCGTAACTAAAAAGCGCTTTCTCACCTGTACTGCCCCATAATTTAAAGTAAATATTTATCGCAATTAGGCGACTTGTTCCTGATATTTTATCGGTGACAAGCCGCCTAATTTTTTCTTTCGTGCTGTGCTTAATCATAAAAAATAACCCTATAAAAATTAGCTTTTTGTCTAATTTTTACTTTGTAAGCCATCAATTAAGCTTTGGAAATCTTTTGGCATTTTTATTTTTCTCATTTCCATTTAAATTAATATAAATTATAATTAAAAACAAACTATGTCAATCAGAAAGGACCAAAAAATGCCAAAAATAGACATTAATTGCCCAAAAATCGGTTATCGTTCCGAAACCAAGCCCGTCTTGTCTGACGTACAGCTTAATCTTAGGGGCGGAAACATTTATGCCCTAGTAGGAGCTAATGGAGCAGGAAAATCTACGTTAATTAATACCATGATTGGGGTATTACAACCAATTAGTGGAGCGATTTCACTCGATCTCGATCATTTACAAACGCCGGTCTTTTCTAAAATTGGTTTTTGTCATCAATTCCCTTTAGTGGATTGGTTTACTAGAGTATCTGATAACGTAATTTTAGGTCCCCTCTTATCTGGTAAAGGTTTGAAGGAAAGCAAAGAAAAAACTAACTTCTTCTTAAAATTATTAGGTATCTATGATTTAAGGAATCGAGCAATGGATCATATTTCTGGCGGACAACAACAAAGAGTCCAACTTGCTAGGGAATTATCCAAAGCACCAGACATCTATTTATTGGATGAGCCAACAACGGGCTTAGATGTTGAAACTTCTGAAAAATTATTTCAATTTTTAAAAACAAGAGCAGCTGAGGGCAAATTGGTCTTAATCTCTAGTCATGATTTAACACTCATTGAAGAATATTCCAATAAAATCATCTTTATTGATGAAGGAAAAATAAAATTCAAAGGTGAAATGGATAAATTTGTAAATTCTAACGGTCCACAAAATGATATTAAAATCACTACTAGTGGAAATGGATTTAAAGCAAAAACATTAACAGAACTTGAACATGCTCATCAGCTAAGCAATCATATAATTACAATTCAAAAAAGTGCTTTACTGAATACAATTAACGTATTAGCCAAAAATAATGAAGTCATTGCAAAAATTGAGACGATCCAACCTAGTCTAAGAGAACAATATTTAACAATTATGAAGAAAAATGGGAGAAAAAATGAATCCAAACAACTTTAGAAATCAATCAATTGGATTAAGGGGAATGTTAATCGTCATTTTAAATGAATTTAAGGCATTTAAAAGTAATTTAGGGTCCTTGGTCTATATGACCATCCAACCGTTTTTATATTACGCTTTTCTAGTTATGGGAATATCATATTCAATTGGACCAGTAAAATATAGAGGTTTAGAGCTGCCTTACTCAGCCTATGCAGTTGTTGGTGTAATTGGATTAATTATGACAATGCAAATGTCTAATGCCATTTATCGAAGTACTGTTGATAAACAATTTGGGTTAATGGCAATTAAATTCCTTAGTGGCGTTAAACCAGTTTATTATGTCTTAGGCATGAGTAACTTCCCAATTATGGGGTATTTATATCAGTCCTTAATTTTATATTTTATTTTAATCCTAACCGGGATTAATTCATACGTGCCTAACTTTATAGTCGCTGTACTAGTAGGAACCTTAATGTTAATTTTTTGGAGTTCATTAGGCATTTTTTGTAGCGCCATGTTTAAAAACTATCAGCAAAGAGATATCGTGATTCAATTAGTATTTGCTCCAATTGCATTTACTGCTCCCTCGTTTTATTTAGATGGATTTGGTCCTAAATATTTAATCTTGTTGTCGGACATTAATCCCTTAACATATCAACTAAGAGCTCTTCGCTCAATTGCATATGGAAAATGGGATATAAGTTTAATTATTATTTCTTTAATTCCAACAATTATCATGTTTATAGTTACCTGCGCTACTTTAAAAAGAATCCATTTGACCTTACAGGAAAGATAAATCATGAAATCAATTGAGATGGCAAATTACAAATTTATTTCGAACGATCTTTGAAAACCACAATAGCAGTACGATAATCATGAATTTTTAACGGCTGCTGATGGTCATCGTAGTGGCCAGAATTTTAGAATTAGAATGCTCATCTCATTTTTAAACAACTATTTCTCCCAGAATTATAAACAAAAGGCAACAGAATCTATTAAGGATTTCTGCACCTAGGGTCAGACACATTGATTAAACGATTTCTCCATCAGTACCAGTTGACAAAGAGTCATAAAAATTAGCTTTTTGTCTAACTTTTATGGGGCAGTACAACCTAGAAACCCCTTTTTAATTACGCCGAAATAGCCAGTACTTCGTGGGATTCCCCTGGGATAGCTGGCTATGGGTCGCAACCAAGTGATAGTTCTGGTGCACCGCGCTGATTCCAGCACGTCCACCCCTAGTTTGTAGATTTGGGGCCTGCTCCCAGTGGGCCGTTGGTGGCGTAGCCAGCACCACCCACTCAACTTGTTTCCGGCGCAGCGCCCGAACCCCCGTTGCTAACATGGCGGGTAACTTTTGCTCAGGAATGTTATTTTTCTCAAAAAAATAAACGGTCGGATACGCCCCAGAGGTTAGATAAAAACCGTTTTCTAAAAAATCAAACGTGAGTAGCGTAGGCCGCCCATGACTCTCGTTGCGCATGATTCGGCCAAATTGAATTTGGGCTGGAACCTGTCGCTGGGACGTGGGATGCAACGTTACCGAAGGGTTATTCGGGACCAGCCGCGACATCCACGGATTCTGATTTACCAGCAATAACCCGACAAAGATTCCCCCTAAAGCTACTACCATGGTTCGTTTAAACGGAATCTTACACAATTGCAGGTTGGCAAGGACCTTCCAGTTTCTAATCGCTACTAGGGTCCAAATGGCACAGACGAGGATGCTCGGAAAGTACGCCAAGTCATAATATGGTCCAAACTGGCCCCCGTATAAAGCTAAGACAGCCCCACTCAGCATCATTGTAACTAACAACCACTTTGTGGGGGTTGCAAAGGTGGAAAAACGCGCCAACCAAATTAGACCAACGACGACCAACAGTAGTAATCCAGGTTGCTCAACCACCAAAAAGTGGCCGAGCGCTGCTCCGGAATGCAGGATTTTCACCAGCGGCGTGCCCTGGTTCTTACTATAGAGGGTCAAATTATCCACAAAGTAAACCCGAACAAACGCGGACAAGCCATGCCGGGCCGTAAAATACCACAGCCAGGGCACAACACTGAGCAAAAATCCTGTTCCCGCTCCCTGTACCATCCGCCAGATTCCCAGCCAGTTCCGTTGCCACATCAGCCACACCGTTAGAAAACCAAAGAACGCTACCCAGGTTCCCAACAGGCTGTACTTAGATAAAAACACCACTCCAACTAATACCCCCTGCCCCAACCACATGGAGCGCGATAAATCAGGAAGCTGCTGGGCTGTGACCACCACTAAAAACGCACTCAAAACTGCTGGATAGACCCAAAATTCGACAGTCCCGCCGTAACTATAGTAAGGTTCCATCAGCACTAACAGGGGCGCCGCACTGGCAATTATTAGTGCTCCACGGGATGTAAACCACCGACGGGCTAAGGATTGGGTTCCCAGTAAAATTAGCCAGAGGCCGAGCACCTCCAAAACCGCCGCCCCCCAAAAGGTGGTAAACGAAATCCGACTCGCAATTCCATACAACAAGTAAACGTAGGGACCCTTTTGTTCAAACACGTCCCGGTAGGTCACTAGTCCGTGCATCAAGGCTTTACCCACCGTTAGGTAATTATTGTTATCGCCCGTGTAGTTAAAATCGTATAGTGGCGAACTATACGAAAAAATTCCAATCAAAAGGGCACTCCAGCCTAACAGGAAGAGTGCTCGCCACCTTGCTAAGTGGTGCGGTTTCGTTGTCATAATTATTTCGCCTCATTCATTCTTGGGCTGTTGACCTCAGGGATTTTTTGCTAAGCTAGACAAATGGTTGCCTTTTAGTTAAAGGAGTTTTATTTATGAAATCATTTCGCGCCCAAACCCTCATTCTGATTGCCATCGCCTTCACCTTGGGGATGAGCGAATTTATCATCATCGGGGTCTTAGGTGACATTGCCCATACTTTTCACATTAGTTTTGCGCAGGTCGGATTTTTAACCACCGTTTTTGCGCTCATCTATGCCATCTCAACTCCCATTTTATCGCTTTTAATTGGAAAACGCCCCCTCAAACAGGTTATGAACGTCGTGCTCGGAATTTTCATTTGTGGCAACGGTCTTTCTGCTCTCGCACCGAACTTTATGGTGCTGACCATTAGTCGGATCATAACCGCCCTCGTGTCCGGGGTCACGATCTCGATTACGATTACCTTTGCCCCCCACATTGCCCCGCTAACAAAGCGGGCTTGGATTGTAGCCTGGGTCTTTTCCGGCTTCAGCATTGCGTCGGTCTTTGGCGTTCCCGCGGGGACCTGGTTAAGTGGGCTGTTAGGCTGGCGGCTGATTTTCCTTCTCATTGCCGGACTGGCACTACTAGTCTTGGGTAGCTTTGATCTGGCCTTGCCAGGCACGCTTCACCAACAACCGGGACAACATTTTAGCGAACAGTTTCACATTCTCACGGATCGCCGGATTCTACTGGGCGTGTTAATTCCCGTTTTTAATTTGGGAGGCGTATACGTCGTTTATACCTACGTAACCCCCATCTTAACGAACCACTTTGGCTACAGTCTGAGCTTTGTGACCATCTTCTTAGTTCTGTATGGAATTGCCTCGTTATTCAGTAACCAGTATAGTGGAAATTTAGCAGCTAACCACGGCTTACAACGGAGCCTCAAATTTTATGGTCTGCAGTTAGTGGCCATGCTACTAACGTCGCTCTGCTTTAACGTTGCCTGGGTAGTGATGGGCGCCATCCTAATCATGGGCTTTACCATTTATCTGGCTGGGTCTACGTTACAACTTTTTTACATGTCCATTGCGGAGGCTGATTATCCCCAATCACTGGTGCTGGCTTCGTCTTTCAATCCCATCTTTAGCAACCTAGGCATTGCCGTTGGGTCAGCCTGTGGGAGCTTGATTGTCGGCCATTTGGGCATGGATGCGCTCGGATTCGGTGGGGCCGCTTTAACTGCCAGTGGCTTGTTCACGACCTGGTATTTAACGTTCCACCTCTTAAAAAATCATAATTATGGTTGACAGCTTTTTTAAAACAGCCTATACTTTTAAAAAATCTTAAACAAAGGAGCCTTTCCAATGATGTCCACGGCCACCAGCTTAATTGCCTTATTCATTTTAGTCGTAATTCGCAGCCGACGTGTGGATAATGCAACGCAAGCCTAGTCATTGGAAACTTGTTTAGGTCCACACAGCTTCACCAAAGAAACTGGCGTGGGACTTGGAGAACTCCTTTTAACCACCCAGTTTCTTCTCGATTCTGGGTGGTTTTTTGTTATAAAGGAGGGAGAAAGCGGTTTAAGCAATCATTACCGAATCAGTTTGGCTTTGAATCAATCTAGGGGAGCCACACCAAACTAGTTGAATTCCCGATTTAAAATTCAACAAGCTTCAAAGGAGGAGCACATGAAAAACATTTTCAAAAAAATGAACGAAAAGGTTGATTTTCGGTTTTATGCCAACAAGGATCAAAAACTGGAAAAAACCTTAACCGTGAAAGACTTTTTAGCACTGGGGTTAGGAACGATTCTATCCACGTCAATCTTCACCTTACCAGGACTAGTGGCCGCCAACTATACCGGTCCAGCAGTGGTTGTTTCATTCTTACTGGCAGCCGTCGTCGCTGGGTTAGTGGCCATGAACTACGCCGAAATGGCCTCAGTTCTACCCTTTGCTGGTTCGGCCTACTCCTGGATTTCCGTGTTATTCGGTAAATTTTGGGGCTGGGTCGTGGGCTGGGCCCTACTCGCCGAATACTTGATTGCCGTGGCCTTCGTGGCGGCTGGTTTATCGGCCAACGTCCAGGGGTTAATTTCTCCCTTGGGTTGGAAATTACCCAACGCCTTAGCCTTTCCCCTCGGAACTAACGGTGGGGTCTTTGACCTAATTGCCGTCCTCGTAGTGGCCATCGTTACCTTCATTTTGCTACGGGGAGACTCAGAAACGACTAAGGTGGCCAACATCCTTGTAGTCCTAAAGCTACTTGCAATTGTAGTTTTTGTTGTAGTCGGAGCCACTGCCATTAAAGCCCAAAACTACGTTCCTTTCTTCCCAAAGCCACATCCAAACGCCGATGGCACCATGTTTGGTGGCTGGCAGGGAATCTACGCTGGAATCTCAACCATCTTCTTGTCCTACATCGGGTTTGATTCGATTGCGTCTAACTCGGCAGAAGCTAAGAATCCCCAGAAAACGATGCCCCGTGGAATCATTGGTTCCCTCATCATTGGAACTCTCTTTTTCGTAGCGGTATCTCTCGTCTTAGTGGGGATGTTTAAGTACACGATGTACGCTAACAACGCCGAACCAGTTGGATGGGCGCTCCGGCAACAAGGCCACGTTATCATTGCATCAGTCGTGCAAGCAATTGCCGTCGTCGGAATGCTCGTTGCTTTGATTGGAATGATGATGGCCGGTTCCCGGTTAATTTACTCCTTTGGGCGTGATAAAATGCTCCCCCAAAAGCTGGGTCGCTTAAATCACAAGAACATCCCGTCCAATGCCCTCTGGATTATTACTGCGGTGGGTGTGATCATGGGAGCCGTTTTCCCCTTCACCTTCCTCGCCCAATTAATTTCTGCTGGAACCTTGATTGCCTTCATGGCCGTTTCATTAGCAATGTACCCTTTGCGCAAACGCGAAGGTAAATCCTTACCAACTGCCGCTTATCGGCAACCATTCTTCCCCATCTTGCCCATTCTTGGCTTCCTGGGTTCGCTCATGGTCTTCTTGGGCTTAGATATTCAAGCTAAAATTTATTCCATCATTTGGTTCTTAATCGGCGTCATCGTTTACTTTGCGTATGGTTACAAGAATGCTGATTCCAAACTTCCTCCTGACCGTGATGATGAAATCGAAGAAAACCTGTAAATTATCAAATTAAGCAAAAAAGAGTCGTTATGTGGCTCTTTTTTTTGATTTCATAATATAATGAGATTGAAAAGTTATCGTGAAAGAAGTGATGAAATGAGTAAAAAAGAAATTGTTGCAGCCGCTTTAGTACTGGTCATGTTAGTCTGCCTCCTGCTCCAAGGCTTGTTAGCGCTCTTTCACGCTGAAACTAAACTTGCCCGCTTTAATCACTTGCTAGAAGCAGTGTACTGTTTGTGCCTAGGCGGAATTGGCATGCTGGTCGTGTTGATTGCCGTAATGCACACCAATGCTCCCTAGTTACTCTCGTTACTAAAAAAGGAAATCCACAATGTGGACTTCCTTTTTTACTTAGGCCGTGTAGTTAGCCAACGTCTTTTGTAATTGTGCCTTGGGGTGGTAACCAACCACTTGGTCAACCACTTGTCCGTCTTGCATGATTAACAAGGTCGGGATACTCATGATTCCAAAGTGACCAGCAGTTTGTTGGTTGTCGTCAACGTTCATCTTGCAGAACTTGATTCCCGTTTCTTCGTTTGCCAGTTCTTCAATCACTGGACTTTGCATTTTACATGGACCACACCATGGTGCCCAAAAATCAATTACGACCGTTCCAGTTGCCGTTTCTTCTGCAAAAGTTGCATCTGTAATTTCATGTACCATTTTTAATTCCTCCTTAATTCACTTACTATCTGTAAGTATAACAAGTTTGGGCAAAATTACAATCATTTAAACTTATTTGAATTTTACCACCGTTGACCCGTCTCCACCAGCATTCGCTGGTGAAAAGCCAAAGGAGGCGACCTGCCGGTTCCGTTTCAGGTAATTCGTGACTCCGGTTCGCAAAGCGCCGGTTCCCTTGCCGTGAATAATCGTAACCGAAGGATACCCCGCCAGGAGCGCCGCGTCAATGTAGCGATCTAAACGCTGCATCGCATCTTCATACCGCACGCCCCGCAGGTCCAAAGTGGTGGATAAGCCCGTTGAACTGGTCCGACGCACGGTGGCCTTTGGTTTAGCCTTTGGTTTTTCTGGTTCCATCTTTTCTAAGTCGGCTTCGGCCACCTTCATCTTTAAAATTCCAAGTTCCACTTCCCAGTCATGGTTTCCAACTTTTTTCAGCAGCACGCCTCGTTGCCCGTAGGTTTTCACTAAGACGTCGTCACCCACGTGGAACTGTTTGCGGGCTTTTTGGCGTTTCAGCACCCGATTGTGCTTTAGTTCTGGATGCTGCTCTAACGCATTAAGTTTTCCCTGGTCGGCAATGATTTCGTGCTCTTTAATGGCCGCACCCTGCTTTTGCTTGTGGTGCAAATCAGCAATCACGGCATTGGCTTCCCGTTTGGTACGCGCAACTAGCTGGTTAGCATCCCGCTTGGCGGTGTTTAACAACTGATCTCGTTGCTCCGTAAACTGGGTAAACTTAGTTTGTAACTCCGCATGTAAGGCGGTGGCTTCCGTGAGCTCGTGGTCAAGCGTCCGGGCCCGTTCATCTGCCAATTTGGTCTGCTTGGTTAGTTGCTGAATCATCCGATTAATTTCTTGGCTGTCCTGACTGGTAAGCGAACGAGCTTCAGCGACAATGTTGGCTGGCAACCCAAGGCGCGCGGCAATGCTCAACGCGTTACTTTGACCGGGAATTCCCATTAACAGCCGGTAGGTTGGTTGTAAGGTGGCTTCGTCAAATTCCATTGAAGCGTTGGTTGTTTCCGGTCGGTTATACCCGTACACCTTTAGTTCCGGGTAGTGAGTCGTGGCTAACACCTCACTTTGCTTGGCACCAATTGCATCCAGGATGGCAATCGCCAGGGCCGCTCCTTCATGCGGATCGGTCCCCGCCCCCAGTTCATCGATTAATACCAAACTTTGCTTAGTGGTCTGGTTTAAAATTTGAATGATGTTATCCAGATGTGACGAAAAGGTACTCAGGTTTTGTTCGATCGACTGTTCATCACCAATGTCCGCAAACACTTCGTCAAACAAGCCCGCCTGGCTCCCTTCGTTGGCAGTTACAAATAAACCCGATTGTGCCATTAATTGTAACAAGCCCAGGGTTTTCATTGTGATCGTTTTCCCCCCGGTATTGGGACCCGTAATGATGATTTGGCGGTATGTAAACCCGAGGGTCAAATCATTTCCAACCACCTGATCCTGATTAATTAGCGGGTGCCGCGCCTGCTTTAACTCCACCTGGTTGGTAACAGAAAGGCGGGGCTTGGTGGCCTGCGTCTGGGCGGCGTAACGTGCCTTCGCGTTAATAAAATCAAAGTGACCTAATTTTTGGGCATTTCCTTGTAACGCCGATCGTTTGGGACGCAACAAATCCGATAGTTCCCGCAGAATTCGTTTACTTTCTTCTCGTTCGTTGCTCTGCTCGCTCCGCAAGTCATTGTTTAAACCAACAACACTGGCAGGTTCAACGTACAACGTCTGCCCCGTCGCACTCTGGTCGTGGACAATCCCGCCCACTTTTTGCTTGGCTTCAGACTTCACTGGAAGGACGTACCGATCATCCCGAATCGTAATGACCGTTTCACTCAAATCCTTGGCCTTCTTGCCGTGCAGATAACTTTCCATCCGCCCCTTAATGGTTCCCTGGAGTTGTAAAATGCGCCGACGAATGGATCGAAGCGTTGCAGATGCATCGTCCTTTAAAAACCCATTTTCATCAATCGACTGCCGCAGACGCGTTGCAAGGTCTGGTAAACTGGCAAAGGTCTCTGCCTCTTGATTCAATAAGTTCAGGTGAACGTGGTCCGCTTCTAATTCAGCAAAGAAACGTTGCACCCGGGCACTGGCTCGTAACACTGCACTGATCCGAGCAAGTTCCTTTCCGTTCAAACTCGCTCCAACCCCAAGCCGTTTGACCGCCGGTGTAATGGATTTGAGCTTTGGCAGTGGTAAGAGCCGATTCAACCGGTGTAACTGAGCCCCATCGTCAGTTTCATCCAACCACCGTTGCACCGTGGCCTGATCGGAACTGGGAAGGAGTTGCTGCAACTCTGCCTGTCCCGCCTCCGTCACTAGCAAGGGGGCGAGCTGATCCTTAATTCGTTGGTACTCTAATGTCTGTAAAATTTTTTCGTTCATGATCTCATCCTACCCAACTTACTCGGTTGGCTCTGAATCATCACTAGCACGGTGCGACCGTAACTGATCCAGTTCCAACTGTTTATCCAGTTGCTCTGAAATGGCATTAAACGCCAGTAAAATCGCTGCATCTTCATCACTCAGCGTTTGGGATTGGTTTTTTAACTTGGTCAAATCATCGTTTAACAGCTTGGCCACGGCTCGCATGTGCTGATCGGAGGCCGTCCCAATCAGAGTGTATTCCTTCTTACCAATGCGAGTTTTAAATCTTCGTTTGCTATTCACGTCAATCCCTCCAATATGGTCTATTTTATCATGGATAACAAAAAAAGGGGCGTCCCACTAACGGGCCGACCCTCCTTTCATACTCACTTACATTTTACCGTTGGGATCTAAAAACGTGTTCAGCGTTTCTTGAACCATTTCCCACTCGGCGTCGCTTTCAATTGGTTCTAAATCTGCATCGTCGGGCGCGGTCGGATCCGATCCCTTGGGTAAGGCATACGCCTCAATGTTAATACTGTCGTTGCCCGCTTCAGCAGCCGGGTACATCAAAATGTACGAGCGCCCGTAATCATCTGATGAAAAGGTAAACAACTCGTTGTATAAAATTTCGTTGCCATCTTCATCAATTAAGGTAATTTGTTCTGTTTGTGCTTCATCTGCCATCTGTCTTCTCCTTTGGCTTAGCCATGGTTCCGATCTAAATATCCCTGCAAAATTAATTCTGCGGCCACTTTATCAATAACCTTTTTCCGTTTGGCCCGGGAAACGTCTGCTTTTTCAATCAGCATCCGTTCTGCTTCGACCGTGGTGAGCCGTTCATCTTCAAACTCAACGGGAACGTGAAACTGAGCCCGAACCATCTTGCCATACCGTTTGGACGCCTTTACTCGGGGGCCAGCCGTATTATTCATGTTCTTCGGTAATCCGATCACCACTAACTGGACATCGTTGGCCGTAATGAGTTCGCCAATCCGCGCTAAGCCAAATTCCTTTTCGTCCTCGTTAATTGGTACAATTTCAATGCCCTGCGCGGTCCAGCCCAGCGCATCACTGATTGCCACACCGACCGTTTTAGAGCCGACGTCTAATCCCATAATTTTCATTCCAACATCCTATCATTTAATAACGGCAGTGACCGCCTATTTAGCGGCCGTTTCCGTGGCTAACCATTCCGAAGCAGCCGTGAGCGCTGCCGGAATTCCAGTGGGGTTTTTCCCGCCGGCCTGAGCGAGGTTCGGTCGGCCGCCCCCGCCCCCTTGAATGTGACCCGCAATCGCCTGAATTAAATCGCCGGCCTTAATGCCCTGTTGGACGTGAGCTTCATCAACTGCCACCAACAGGTTGGCCTTGCCATCGGTTTCAGTCCCTAACACCAACACGTTTGACCGGGATTCATTCCGCCACGTATCCGCTAGTTCCCGGAGCTGGTTCATGTTGGCATTTTCCAACTGACCAGTTAGTAACGTAACGCCGTTAATCGTCTCTGGGTTCGTAAAGAGGTCCTGGGCTTCTTGGTTAGCCAGTTTAGCTTCCAACGATTCCTGCGTGCTTTCTAAGGTCTTAATCTGGGCTTGCAGTTCTTTGACCCGACCCGGTGCTTGTTCATTAGTCGGCACCTTCACCGTTTGCGCAATTTCTGTGAGCATCTTTTCTTCATCGTTCAGGTAGTCAAAGGCCGCTTTGCCAGTAACGGCTTTAATGCGTCGAATCCCAGCACCCACTCCACTTTCAGAGATGATCTTAAACAACCCAATTTGACTCGTGTTGTGGACGTGATCCCCGCCACAAAATTCGACGGAAAAGTCCCCAGCCTTTACAACCCGAACTTGATCGCCATACTTATCATCAAAAAGCGCAATGGCGCCCATTTCTTTCCCAGTTTTTTGGTCCGTCACCACCGTTTCCACTGGTAATCCAGCAAAAATTTGGTCGTTGACCATGCGTTCTACCTTTGCCAGGTCAGTTTGGGTAACCGAACCAAAATGGTTAAAGTCAAAGGTCAGATAATCCGGTTTAACGAGCGAGCCGGCTTGTTCGGTGTGCCCACCAAGCACCGTTCGTAGTGATTGATCTAACAAGTGGGTCGCAGTGTGATTGCGTTCAACTCCCGCGTGAAAGTTGCGGTCAACCTCTAAGCGATAAGGTTGCCCTTGAGTTAAGGGGCCGGTTACCTGAATGGTATGCAAGTTTTGCCCGTTGGGTGCATGTTGGACATCTATAACTTCGGCAACCTCAGTCCCATCCTCAGCATAAATTTTCCCAATGTCGGCGACCTGACCACCCATTTCAGCATAGAACGGGGTTTTATCAAAAAGCACCTCGGCCGTTCCACTGGTAACCTGATCAACCAACTGCTCGTCCACGATAATATCCGTTACCGTCGCAGCTGGAACCGTTAACTGGTCATAACCCACGTACTCACTTGGCGTTTTTAAATCTAAAAGTAGATCCCGTTGCACCTTCATTGAACCTTTGTCACCCCGAGCTTCCCGTGCTCGCTGGCGTTGCTGTTCCATTTCCTGATCAAAGCCGGGTTCGTCAACTTTAATCCCCCGATCACCAGCGTATTCCTCCGTCAGTTCTAAGGGAAAACCGTAAGTATCGTACAGTTGAAACGCATCGGCCCCAGCAATTTCATCGGCCCCAGCGGCTTTGGTCTTTGCAATCAAGTCATCGAGGAGTTTAATCCCGTCGTTAAGGGTTGCATTAAACCGGTCTTCTTCGCTCTTTACAATTTTTTGAATGTAAGTTTGTTGTTCTAACACCTGCGGATAGTGTGATTGCATAATCTCGCCCACCACGGGAACTAATTGGTACAAGAAAGCCCCGGTAATCCCGAGCTGATGCCCATTCACAGTTGCCCGCCGGAGGAGCCGACGAATCACGTACCCGCGACCCTCGTTTGACGGAAGAGCGCCGTCGCTAATCGCAAAGGTAATGGCCCGGATGTGATCGGCAATCACCTTAAACGCGATGTCATCGTCAGCGGTTTGACCGTATTGGCGGTGGTCACTCATTTGTTCAGTGCGCTTAATCAAGGGTAGAAACAAGTCCGTTTCAAAGTTAGTGGGAGCAGCTTGAAAGACTGACACCACCCGTTCTAACCCCATCCCCGTATCGATATTCTTTCGCGGTAACGGTTCGTAGGTTCCGGCAGCCGTGTGGTTAAACTGGGAAAACACAATGTTCCAAACTTCTAAGTACCGTTCGTTTTCACCCCCAGGATAGTTTTCCGGGTCATCTGGCGCTAAGTCATCGTACTTAGCACCACGATCGTAAAAGATTTCAGAATCTGGTCCAGACGGTCCCTGACCAATGTCCCAGAAGTTATCGTCAGCTGGAATTAAATGATCGGGAGCAATCCCAACTTGCTCCCACAATTTCTTGGTTTCGGTATCTTCAGGATAATAGGTGACGTACAGCCGGTCTGAATCCCAGCCAAACCATTTGTCACTGGTGAGCAATTCAAAGGCCCACGGGATGACCTCTTGTTTAAAGTAGTCTCCGACCGAAAAGTTGCCTAGCATCTCAAACAGAGTTTGGTGCCGGGCGGTCCGCCCCACGTTTTCAATGTCATTGGTCCGAATGCTCTTTTGTGAACTCGTCATCCGCGGATTAGCGGGTGCTACCGTTCCGTCAAAATATTTCTTCATGGTGGCAACTCCCGAGTTAATCCACAGTAAGGTGGGATCATCCTTCGGAATCAGCGATGCACTTGGCACGATCTCGTGCCCCTTTTCATGAAAGAAATCAAGAAACATCTGCCGAATCTGTCCACTGCTAAGTTGTTTCATGTTGGCCTCCTTTAATAAAAAACACCGTTGCGACCAGAGACGCCGAAACGCGGTACCACTCTGTTTGCAACGATGTTGTCGTTAACCTCTTTAACCCTGATAACGCGGGGAGCGGTGTGTTATGCACACTCGTGTGGGAGCCCAACGGTTACTGGTGCTTTAGACGGTCTCAGCTATGCGTCCTTTCTGTTAAACCAACCAGTAACCCGGATATCCACAAGCAAATTATAGTCAGAAACACCCATCATTGTCAATTATTGATAGCGTTGTGAACTGCGCTTTTTCTGCTTTTTTTTCGCGCGAATTTGCTGCCGAAGTTCGACCTTTCGGTTCTGATCATCCTTCAGTTTAATGGCACGCTTAATTTTCTTTTTATAGCCCGGCTTGACCTGTTGCTTTTTTTTCTTAATCATTCCGAGGGTAGACCCGTCTAACCGATTGTGGTGCCCGCGGTACTGTTGCCGACGGCGCCGGTCATACGTATCAACCACTTCACCGTGTTTGATTTCCTTTGGTTGAAACTGGACTCCTTTGGCCTCTAATTCAGCAATTTTTGCTTCCTCATCTGGAGTATACAGGGTGATGGCCGTCCCAGGCATTCCGTTGCGTCCAGTCCGGCCAACCCGGTGCACAAAGTACTCTGGATCGGTCGGCACATCATCGTTAAGCACCAACGAAACGCCGGGGATGTTAATCCCCCGTGCCGCGAGGTCGGTCGCAACTACGAACTGAAAATCTAGGTTTTGAATCTGTTTCATGACCCGCTTTCGTACCCGGGGTTGCATACCGCCATGGAGGGTCGCCACCTTTAAGCCCTGCGCTTGCAGGTTCGCGGCCAGCTCATCCGCGCGGGTTCGCGTATTCGTGAATACCAGCGCAAGATAGGGATTCCCCATCGTAAGTAACTGGGCAATTAGCTGGTTTTTATCTTTCCCCTTCGTGGAGATTAACCAGTTGGAAACATCGCCATTGATCACGTGCTCGGTAGGAATGTCAGTAATCACCGGATTCTTCAGGTACTTGCACAAGAACGGCTGTAACTTAGGTGGAATCGTGGCCGAAAAAACCATGATCTGTAACTCCTTTGCCATCCGGGCGGCGATTTGGTCAACGTCCGCTAAAAAACCTAAGTCGAGCGTCATATCAGCTTCATCAATTACCAACCGTTGGGCCGCGTTGATTGCTAATTTTCCACTCTTAACGATGTCTAAAATCCGTCCCGGCGTCCCGACAATCACCTGGGGTTGTTCGCGGTCTAATTTTTCTAGTTGCCGCTCCTTATCGGTTCCACCCACGTAGTTTTCCACGTGAAGCGTGGCCGGACTAAAACGAACGAGTTGTTTGATGTTTTCGTAAATTTGATAAGCCAGTTCCCGGCTGGGGGTGGTAATTACCAACTGCGGTTGCTGGTCAGTCGGATCCAGTTGGTCAAATAACGGTAACAGGAAGGCGTGGGTCTTCCCACTCCCAGTTGCCGATTTACCTACGAGACTTTTGCCGTGCTGAATCGTGGGAATGACCTGCGCCTGAATGGGCGTGGGGCGTTGAAAGCCCAGGTCCGTTAGCGCGTCCATAATAAAGGGTTGAAAATGATAATCTTTAAAAGCAGCACTCATTAAGCGTTCCTTTCTGGTTTGTAAGCAGTCGTAAGTTGGTCTAGTTCGGTAATTACCGCTTTAATTTCAGTGGCATCAGCAGCTGTCGCACCACTCGCCAACGGATGGCCACCCCCATGATGTTGTTTGGCCAGTTCGTTAATGGCGGGTCCCTTGGACCGGAGCCGAATGCGGTAACTTTCGTCCTTTTGTTGCACAAAAATGGCCCAGGCGACCACTTGGTCAATGTTGCCGGGGAGTGGTACCACAGCTGACGTACTGTCATCGCCCAAATTCATTTGCGCAATCACGTTATTGGTCAGGCACACGTAAGCCGCTCCAGAGGGCGTAATGTGGAGTTGCTGGTAAACGTACGCGGAAAGGTGCGCTAAGGGAACATCAATTTCGTCCTCTTTCTGCGCCACCGCCGTCGTCGAAAAATCATGCTGGGCTAGTTGACTTGCCACCCAAAAGGTGTGACTCGTCGTCGCCGGGTACTTAAACCGCCCGGTATCCCCAACAATCCCCGTGTACAACAACTCCGCTGCATGATCGGGTAGCTTTAACGCAGGATTTTCCGCGTACCAGTCGTAAATCATTTCAGAAACACTGGAAGCTTCATCGTTAACCCACATTAAGTCCCCAAATTGGTCATCATTGGGATGGTGATCAATTTTAATCAAGCCCTGCCCCGTGGAAAAACGCTGATCGTCAACCCGGGGTTGGTTCGCAGTATCCACCACGATCACCAAGGCTTGCTGATAGGTATCGTCACTAATCTCAGTGGTCGTCCCGAGCTCCTGAAAGCCCGCGTACTGCTTCCCAACGCAGTAAACCTGTTTGTCAGGAAAACTAGCGCGAATAATGGCCGCTAGTCCCATTTGGGAGCCAATCGCATCCGGATCCGGACGCTGGTGCCGATGAATAATAATTGGATTGGCCGCCGCAATGCGGTCATAAATTTCAGTTTGAATGCTCATGGTGCAAGACTCCTGTCATCAAAGGTTTTAACAGTTAAGTATAACCTTTCTCCGGTCATTAGCAAACCCCTATCTAATCGTGAGCGGTAAATCAATCGTCTGAAAGTTCAACTCGGCCAGGTTGGTCACGGTGATCCCCACCAAGCGAATGTCCAGCTTAGTAGGCGGTAAATCATCAAAGATGGTGAGGGCCCGTTCGTAGAGTTTCTGGGCATCAAGTGGCAAAAAATCAGGTTCGGTCACCCGCTTTGTCAGCGTGCTAAAGTCCTGATACCGCAGTTTTAATACCACCGTCTTCCCGTGTTTTTGGTGCCGTTGTAAGGCTGCCACCACTAATTCTGCTAGGCGGCGCAGTTGGGTTTGGACCTCCCCGCGACTATGTAATAACGGATTGTACGTCCGTTCCTTGCCAATTGATTTTCGTTCTCGTTGATACTCGACCGGGCGCGCATCAATTCCGCGGACCCGCCGATATAAAAAGTATCCAAACTTCCCAAACTGGTTCATCAGTTCTAATTCTGAAAATTGATACAAATCAGCCCCCGTTTTAATCCCCAGTGCTTCCATTTTCGGCAGGGTTTTCTTTCCCACTCCCCGGTATTTTCCAATTGGAAGGGCCCACAAAAAGGCCTGCGCCTCATCGGGATTAATAACCGTCATCCCAGCCGGCTTACGGTAGTCTGATGCTTCTTTGGCTAAAAACTTACTGTAAGACAGCCCCGTGGAACTGGTTAAGTGAGTTTGCTCCCAAATCTCACTTTGTAACCAGTGCGCCAAAAGCACCGCATCGTCTAGGTGCAGTTTGTTCGTAGTGATCTCCAGGTAAGCTTCATCTAAGGCCACCGTTTCAATCCGGTCGGTATATTCATGAAATAACTCGTGAATTTGGTCAGACACGGTCCGAAACAGCTCAAAGTCCGGCGCCTTAAAGACCGCGTGCGGACATAATTCGAGCGCTTGACTCGCTGGCATCGCCGAGTGCACGCCATACTGGCGGGCGCGGTAGTTCGCGGTGGTTACGACTCCATGGCCGCCTGTTTTACGCGGATCCTTCGCAATCACGAGTGGTACTTGAGCCAACTCGGGATGCTCGCGTTCTTCAATTGATGCAAAAAAAGCATCCATATCAACATGCAAAATGCGGTGCTGCACAATTCGCTGTAACTCTGCTTGGACGTCCATGCCAACCTCCTCCCCGCTTGCGAACATATGTTCTAATCACTCTAGAAAAAAAGTCTGTTGCCAGACTAATTTCCTACTTGTGAGCTTGTTCGTCGTTTGTTTGACCTGCTTCTGGTGCTGCGCTGGCTGTGTCAGCCTTTGGTTGCGCTGGTGCTGATTGTGTTGTAGTGGGTTGTTCCACATTGGCAATCGCGTTTAGGTCAAAATCAAGATAAATCCCATCGCAATCAATCGTTACCAAGCCCCGGTCACGATTAATCTGATCAATCACCCCGTGTAAGCGGCCAATCGTAACTACGTGATCCCCCTTTTTCAAGGTTTTTAAGGTTTCTTGGTGCTTTTGTTGTTGCTGCTTTTGTGGTCTAATCATAAAGAAGTACATCAAAGCAAACAAAACGATAATTACAATAATTCCAGCATATTGTCCCATTATTCTCACCTCGGTTTCAGTTTTAAGTTAATTCTAGCAAAAAAACGTGGGAACGACTAGGGCTTCGCCTTAATCGGCCGAAAATGGTTTCCCCAGGTGCTCATACGCCGCCTGCGTTACCATTCGCCCCCGCGCGGTCCGTTTTAAATAACCACTCTGGAGCAGGTAGGGCTCACACATTTCTGCGATTGTTTCGGTTTCTTCACCCACGTTCGCCGCGAGCGTGTTTAAGCCCACGGGACCCCCGTTATAAAAATCAATCATCGTAGCTAGTAACTTACGATCCGTTCGATCGAGTCCCTTACTGTCCACCCCGAGCGCAGTTAGGGCCTGGTCCACACTGGCAACGTCAATCTGCTCCTTACCAAGCACCTGTGCGAAGTCGCGGACCCGTTTTAGTAACCGGTTCGCAATTCGGGGGGTCCCCCGGGAACGGAGGGCAATTTCATGCGCCCCCTCTGGTTGAATTTCCGTTTGAAAAATCTGCGCTGACCGGCGCACGATTTGTTCTAATTCAGCCGGCTGGTAGTAATTCATGTGTTCCACAATTCCAAACCGGTTCCGAAACGGAGCATCCAGTAATCCTGCTCGCGTCGTAGCCCCAATCAGCGTAAACGGTGGCAGGGCAAAGTGGACGGGATGGGCCGTTGGTCCCTGCCCCACTACAATGTCGATGTAAAAATCTTCCATGGCAGAATATAACATTTCCTCGACCGACTTTGGCAGACGATGAATCTCATCAATGAACAAAATATCACCGGGCTCGAGCTCGTTTAACAGCGCCGCCAAATCCCCACTTTTTTCAATTGCTGGGCCACTGGTGGTTTTTAAATGTACGTCCATTTCGTTGGCAATTACCGTTGCTAAGGTGGTCTTCCCAAGCCCGGGGGGGCCAAACAATAACACGTGATCGAGTGATTCCTCGCGTTGCTTAGCTGCCTCAATGTAGACCCGTAATGAACGCTTGATTTCAGTTTGCCCAATGTACTGAGCAAAGGTTTGGGGCCGTAAGGTTTGTTCAAAGGATCGTTCTTCGTCATCCGATGTTTGCGTAATGATTCGCTTCTCCACGACTATCCCCCCTTTTCACCTATTTCGTTAAGAGTTTTAAGCCCCGACTCAAATATTGATCGGTCGTCAATTCGGTGTCCGTGGCCAACTGTGCCTTAATCTGTGCCACGTCCTTTTCCTTAAATCCCAGCGCGGTCAGCGCCTTTAGGGCGTCCGCTAGTTGACCGTTCTCCGGGGGCTTCGGACTCGCAACGGTTGTTGCTACCGGATTGGTAGTTTCCAGCTTATCTTGTAAGTCCAAAATAATCTGGCGGGCAGTTTTCTTCCCGATCCCCGGAAACTTGGTCAAAAATTGGACATCTTCAGTCCGAATCGCAGTGATCAAGCCCTGGTTATCGTTACCAGCCATAATGGCGAGCGCACTTTTAGCTCCAATGCCAGAAACGTTTAGTAGCTGTTCAAACAGCTGCTTGTCAGCCGCCGTGGCAAATCCATACAGTGTTTGACTGGTGTCCGTCACCGCTTGGTGCACATAAATTTTTTGGGGCGTGGCAGCTGCTTGCTCAAAGTGATACGGATTAGCGACGTGCACTAAGTACCCAACGCCCCCCACCTCAACCACAATGGCCTGGGGGGTAATGCTCGTTACAATTCCAGTTAAGTATTCAAACACCAGTTAGCCTCATTTCCGTTAAAATTCCCACCGTTCTGCTTCGTGGGCATCCTGAATCCGTTTAAACATTGCTTCCAAATCCGTGGGCGAGAAGTTGACGAGGACCGGCCGACCGTGGGGACAATTATAGGGATTTTCACACTGCCGCAGGTGCTCCAACAGGGCCTGCGCCTGCTGCCGGTCCAAGTGATGGTTCGCCTTAATGGCTTGCTTACAACTCATCATAATCGCTGCTTGTTCGCGATAATCGGCTACCGACAGCTTTTGATGCTGCAAGCCCCACTCAATTAGCTCTCGAATCGTCTGTTCCTCTTCACCTGCTCCGATCCAGGTCGGATGTTGCCGGACCAAGAAACTGTTGCTCCCAAATGGCTCTAAAGTCAGTCCAATCGCCGCAAAGTCAGGTAAGTGTTGCTTAATGACCAGGGCTTCACTAGCGGAGTAGTCCAGCACGAGGGGCACTAACAGGTTTTGTTGGTCGGAACTCACGTTTCCCGCTGCTGTTCGGAACTGTTCGTAGTTAATGCGTTCTTGCGCGGCGTGTTGATCGATGATGTACATGCCCAACTCGCTCTCCGCAATCAGATAGGTACCGTGGACCTGTCCCACATACCGCAAGACTGGAAATGACTCCGAAGCATTAGGTTTGGCCGTCTTTTTCGTGGTGGTGGGGTTAGGAATCGCAGCTTCTGAAACCGTGGGGTTTGAGGATGCTAACCGCTCTTGTTGATAGTGCTTAAAAAACGCCTGCACCGCTGGTTTTTCCAAGTCCGCCTTAGTTTTCACAATGACCGGTTTAACTGCGGTCTTCGTGCGGGGTGCTACTGTTGGTTTCGCCGGCGCGGCCGTGGTCGTAGCGGGCGATTCCTCATCCGTCAAATTCAACGCCACCTCCACCGAATTATGCCGTGCCACCCCACTTTTGAAGTGGTGATTATCCAAGGCAGCCGGAATCAAGTTCCGGTCTGCGAGGGTCTGGGCAATGGCGTGAGTAATAAACTGGCTTAGTTCGGTTTGATTTAACAACCGCACGGCCTGCTTGGTAGGATGCACGTTCACATCTAGCTGGGTCGGATCCATCGTAATCCGTAATACCGTAACTGGATACCGTCCCACCATCAGCTTTGAACCATACCCGGCGATAATCGCCCGGTTTAACTCGGCATCCTGGACAAACCGCCCGTTGACAATCACCGAGAGGTACTTGCGACTCGCCCGGGTTAACTCCGGCAAACTAGTGTAGCCCTCCAGTTCAAAGTCTTCGTTATGCGCCGTGACCGGAATCATCTTTTTGATACTTTGATTATTATAAATACCCGCAATCACCTGCTGCAGGTTCGCCCGGCCCGACGTGCGGAGTAACTCTTTGTCGTCATGAACGAGCGAAAAGGCGATTTCTGGATGACTCAGGGCCAGATGATTAACCGTCTCAGTGATTTTACTCAATTCGGTACTGCTGGTCTTTAAATAGTCGCGTCGTTTGGGGGTATTAAAGAAGAGGTCGGTCACTTCGATGGTCGTCCCCCGGCGGGTAGCAGCCGGGAGCTCTGCTTCCACTTTTCCCCCCTTCATTTGCAGTTCTGTGCCCGGGTGAACCCCATCCGAGGTTTTCATGTCTACCGTAGCCACCGCCGCAATACTCGGGAGGGCTTCGCCCCGAAACCCGAGGGAATTAACCCGAAATAAATCCGCCTGATTCCGAATCTTACTGGTGGCAAACCGTTGAAAGGCCAACCGCACTTGTTCTGGAGCAATCCCATCCCCATTATCCGTCACCTGCATGCTTGCTAGTCCGCCATGGTGGACCGTGATATCAATCCGCGTGCTGTGGGCATCAATGGCATTTTCCACGAGCTCCTTCACGACGGAGGAGGGGCGTTCAATAACTTCCCCCGCTGCAATTTGATCCGCTAAAATGGTCGGTAATTCATGGATGATTGGCATGCTCCGGTCACTCCTTTCGTAGTTGTTGTTGCCAATGATAAACCAAATTCATTAAATCGAGGGGCGTCTGCCCCATCAAATCAGTCCGCCTGATTTCCTTTAACAACTGTTTTTCTGTGGGATTAAACGCCTGCTCTGCGTTCGGTTGCGCCGCCGGTTCCGGTGTAAATAGTTCCATTTGCTGGTCGGTGGCGGTCGGTTGGTCGGCTGGTTTGGATGCTTTCGCCGGGTCCGGTTGCGTTTGCAGCTGTTTGGAAACCTGCTGCCCGTTTTCAGCTTCCAAATGATCCAAGACCGTTTGCGCCCGCTCTAGTAAGCTGTCTGGCAGTCCGGCCAATTTGGCCACGTTAATTCCGTATGATTTGTCAGCTGGTCCCGGCATGATTTTATGCAAGAAAACCAACTGGCCGTCCTGCTCCACGGCCCCAACATGAATGTTCTTTAAGTGGGGTAACTGCTGGTCTAAATCAGTGAGTTCATGGTAGTGGGTGGAAAATAACGTCTTGGCATGAATCCGATTATGAATGTATTCAATAATGGCCTGTGCCAACGCCACTCCGTCATACGTTGACGTGCCCCGCCCTAGTTCATCTAATAAGATCAAACTGTTAGCAGTGGCCGTTTGGAGGGCCTGGTTGGCCTCTTTCATTTCGACCATAAAGGTACTTTTCCCCGAAATGAGGTCGTCGGCGGCTCCAATCCGGGTGAAAATTTGGTCAAAAATGGGTAGTTCGGCAGCCTCAGCTGGAACAAAACACCCCATTTGCGCCAAAATCACAATTAAAGCCAGTTGCCGCATGTACGTACTTTTCCCAGACATATTGGGACCAGTAATCAACAAGACCTCCGTCTCTGGATCCATGGTGATACTGTTTGGAACGTATTCTTGGGGACCCAGCACGGTTTCGACCACCGGATGCCGCCCGTTAGTAATCTGCAAGCGGTGGTCCTGGTTAAACTGGGGTTGAACGAATTGTTGGCGTTCACTCACCTGGGCAAAACTTTGTAAGACATCTAAACTAGCAATTCCACTTGCCAACGTTTGAATCCGCGGAATTTCTTGTTTAATTTGGTCTCGCAGTTGCGTAAATAACTCATACTCCAAGGTTTGGGACTTATCCTGCGCCTCCAAAATCAAACTTTCCTTCGCCTTTAGTTCGGGCGTGGTAAAGCGTTCGGCGTTCGTTAGAGTTTGCACCCGTTCGTACCGATCGGCGGGCAGTTTCGGCAGGTTAACTTTCGAAACTTCAATAAAGTAGCCAAAGACCCGGTTGTACTTCACCTTTAGGTTACTAATACCAGTTAGATTACGCTCCTGGGCTTCCAGATCCGCGAGCCAGTGCTTCCCATTTTTCATGGCATCCCGATATTGATCGAGCTGTTGATGATAACCAGACTTAATCACGCCGCCGTCCGTAACGGAAATGGGCGGTTCTGCCACAATCGCTGCTTCGATTTGAGCGCGCACGTCTGCTAAGTCATCTAGCCGGTTGTACAACTCGGTAAAGTCGGGCGTATCTAATTCATCTAGAACGTGCTTAAGCTTAGGAATTTGCGCGAGGGACGTTGCTAACTGCATTAAATCGCGCCCGTTCACGCCCCCAAAGGCAATTCGACCGGCCAACCGTTCGAGGTCATAGACTTGGACCAACGCCTCTCTAAGCTCGTTTCGTTCGTAATAATGCTCTAGAAAGGTAGCTACTAACCGTTGCCGGGTCTCAATCGCTGCTTGTTGGAGCAGGGGCCGTTCCAGCCACTGTTTCAATTTGCGCCCCCCCATGGCCGTTTTAGTTTCATCGAGAATGCCTAAGAGGGTCCCAGCCTTTTTGCCCGTCCGGATGTTTTTAGTTAGTTCCAAATTATACTGGGAATTATGATCCAACTTTAAAAAGGAACTGGGCTGATACTCGCGGGCGGGTTGCAGGTGGGCTAAACTCCGCTTTTGGGTCTCAGTCACGTACGTTAGCAATAATTCGCCAGCGTGTTTGAGCACAGGGGGACGCAGGTGCGCAAGGAGTTGGTCGTTTGCCACTGAAGCGGGAGTGCCCTCAGATACTAAAATCCCCAGTTGCTTAATCTGCTGGGCTAACTCCGGCATCTCAGTACTGTTTAGGACCACTTCTTTTGAATTTAAATTAATAATTTCATTTAAAACGGCCCCCTTGTTATCTAGCTGGCAAGCCATCATTTCTCCGGTTGAGAGTTCGAGGTAGGCTAAGCCAAAGCAGTTGGCTTCCGCATCAAAAACCACCCCCGTTAAGTAATTATTCACCTTGGCAGTGTCCGCGTGGTTATCAGTCTGGGTTCCAGGTGTCACGAGTTGAACGACCTCCCGTTTCACCATCCCCTTCGCTAGCTTTGGATCCTCAACCTGCTCACAAATCGCTACTTTATAACCCTGATCCACCAACGTATCAATGTAATTTTGCGCCGAATGGTGGGGCACGCCACACATGGGAATCGGATCGTCAGCATTATGATTGCGCGCGGTCAACGTGAGCTCCAGTAGTTGGGCGCCCTTTACCGCATCATCGTTAAAGAGTTCATAAAAATCCCCAATCCGATAAAACAAAAAGGCATCCGGATACTGATCCTTAATTTTTTGATACTGTTCCATCATCGCAGTTGTTTTGGGTTTGTTTGCCATTCTTTCACTCTTTCCCTTAAACGTTTTGGTACGGGTGCTCCGCATCAATCAAAATGGTCCGAATCTTTTTGGCCCGTCCGGTTTGCGCGTCAACGTTAAGCACACATCCAGAGAGGATTCCCGCTCCCGTCGTTTGAACGGTAAACCGGTGCGGTCGGGCCGTTAGGAATTTTTGAATGACTGGCTGGGATTCCATCCCGATTACCCCAGCGGCGGGGCCGGTCATTCCGGCATCGGTTAAAAAGGCGGTCTGATGGTCTAAGATCTGCGAATCGTTCGTTTGCACGTGGGTATGCGTCCCCACAACGGCCGAAACCCGTCCGGTCAAAAATAGCGCCATCGCCTTTTTTTCGCTAGTCGTTTCCGCATGAAAATCAACGAAAATCACCCGAACTCCGGCGGCGTGCAGTTCCGTTACTAAGTGGTCGACGGCCGCAAACGGGTCATCGGTGCCCTCCATGAACACGCGACCTTGGAGATTAATGATGGCCACGGGGGTGCCGTTAACGTTTAACCGACAAACCCCATGCCCGGGCACGCGCGCCCCCGGGTAGTTCAGGGGGCGGAGCAAGTTAGTTGTTTGATCAATGAAAGTAAAAATTTCTTGGTTATTCCAGGCGTGGTTTCCCAACGTAACCACGTCCGCCCCGGCCTTCATAAGACCTTTAAAACGAGCTTGCGTAATGCCGCGCCCCTGGTTGGTCGCATTTTCACCGTTTATAATCGTCACCTGGGGCTTAAAGTCCTTTTTTAACTGGGGCAGATATTGGGTCACCATCTGCATTCCCATGTCGCCCACTACGTCACCTAAAAATAAAAACTGCATGCTCCGCCGCCCATCTAAAATTATTCTGTCTCTCTCTATTTTACCATGGAAATTTGGAAATAAAAAAAGACTGGTACTAACCAGCCTTTATTTTGCATATTCGACGGAACGAACCTCTCGGATTACTTTGACCTTCACGTGACCAGGATGGTTCATCTCGTTTTCAATTTGATCCTTAATCTCTCGAACCAGGACAATTGCTTGGGAATCCGAAATTTTTTCTGGTTTCGCAATCACCCGAATTTCGCGTCCGGCCTGGACGGCGTAGCTCTTTTCGACTTCAGGGAAGCGATTGGTAATCGTCTCAAGCTTTTCTAAGCGGTGGACAAAACTTTCCAGTGACTCACTCTTCGCTCCGGGACGAGCCATCGAAATCCGATCAGCCACATCAACTAGTTCAGAAATCAGGCTGTGGGGTTCATTTTCCTGATTTCCTAAGCGAATCGCATCAATCACCACTGGATCTTCACCGTACTTCTTGGCAATATCAACGCCCGCCTCAACGTACGATTCGTCACTGCCACTGGCCGAGGCTCTTCCAATCTCGTGCAATAATCCTGCGCGCTTTGCTAATGTTACATCTTCACCTAACTCAGCTGCAAAAACTCCAGCTAACTTCGCCACTTGAATTGAGCGGGACAAGACGTTTTGACCATATGAAATTTTATATTTCAACTGGCCCACGAGTTTGACTAACTCAGGATTCATCGCATGAATCCCTAGGTCAAAGATGACGGTTTCCCCTTCTTCTTGAATCTGTTGGTCGAGTTCTTTTTTACTTTTTTCAACCATTTCTTCAATCCGAGCGGGATGAATCCGACCATCCTTGATCAATTTTTCAAGGGCTAACTTGGCAACTTCTCTTCTGATTGGATTAAATCCACTCAAAACCACCGCGTTCGGGGTGTCGTCGATGATGAGATCGATCCCCGTTACGGTTTCAAAAGTCCGAATGTTGCGACCCTCGCGACCGATGATTCTTCCCTTCATATCATCATTCGGGAGGGTAACAACGGAAACGGTTGTTTCTGAAACGATATCCGCTGAACTCTGTTGCAACGCTTCAACAATCAGGTTCTTCGCGTCCCACGCCGCCGTTTCCTTGGCAGATTCATAGTTTTGCTTAATCATCTGCGCCCGGACGTCTGCTAGGGAGCGTTTCGTTTCATCAATCACCAAATCACGTGCTTCTGCTTCCGTTAAAGCAGCCACTCGTGTTACTTCGGCCTGCCGTTTTGCGATAAGTGCTTCTGCATCTTGTTGCTTTTTCTCAAGTGCTTTTTTCTCGTTACTAATTTTTTTTTCTAACCGATTAAGATTATCATCCCGTTTTTCAAACGCCTGATCCTTGCGATCCAACGCTTCTTCCCGCTTCAAAAGATAATCTTCTTGACGTTGAATGTCCGCCCGCCGTTTTTTGAGGTTCTTTTCGACCTTTGCTCGGTAAGCATTCCCATCCTGTTTAGCCTTTGCAGTTGCCGCTTGCAACTGTTTTTCAGCCTGTCTTTGTGCATCCGTTAAAATATCATTAGCATTCTGGTGAGCGGCATCTAACTTTGCTTCAACCGTTCGTTTGTGAGTAAATTGCCCAATTAAAAAACCAACAATCATAGCGATAGCGGCGCATCCAACAATAGCAATTACCATTATTTTCCCCCCGTATCACTTGAATTTTTCTGTCACAGTCAGTACTTACGTGCTAACCACTTATCCAGTTTAATGTTAAAAAAAAAGACTGTCAACTAAGACTGTGAAAAAGCACGCAATCTCAGCTGTAATTAACGTGCTAACTGATCATAAATCATTTTTAACCCCGTTTTTACGGCATAGTCCCGGACCAGGTTCCGGTCCCGCGCAAACCGAACCTGTTTCGTCTGGACTGTCCCATTTGGTAAGGCTAACGCCACCCAAAAGTCGCCGGCAGGATGTCCATCGGCGCCACCTGGTCCAGCAACCCCCGTAAATGCGACCGCCAAATCGGTGTGCAACTGGCGCTGGGCCCCCTGTGCCATTGCCGTGGCGGTTTCCTTGGACACAACGCCATTTGCAGCAATCGTGGTGGCCGGCACCTGCACCAGTTGTTCTTTTGTGGTGGCCGAGTAAGTTACAAAACCACCGGCAAAGACCGCTGAAACGCCTGGCACGTTCGCAAGCGTACTCTGAAATAACCCCCCGGTGAGGGATTCAGCCGCAGTGATTGTGAGCTGGCGCTGCCGTAATAACCCAACCACAACCTGTTCAAGCGAGTTATCATCACCGTAGCCATAGAAATAAGTCCCGACGCGCGCGAGAACCGCGTCAATCGCGGTCTGCAACTGCTTAGCAACCTCGGCAGCATCATTTCCACTCGCCGTAATTCGTAGGGTCACCTCATTGCGTTTAGCGTAGGTAGCGAGCGTCGGATTGGTTTGGTTGGTAATCAACGTACGCAACCGATCCTCTAACGCGGGTTCCCCAATTCCAAAGAAGCGGAGGACTCGAGATGAGATTACCGGTTTTCCCGTCACGAGCTGGACCAGGCGCGGTTCCGCCTCCTGTTCAAACATGGGCTGTAACTCTGCTGGTGGTCCTGGCAGTACCAAGTAGTTACAGTTCTCAGTGGTCAAAAACATCCCCACGGCAAAGCCCACCTGGTTGGGTAACACATCGGCACCGGCAATGAACTGGCTCATTAGGTCCGCGTGGGTGGGTTTCGGCTTCCCGGTCGCAGTGTAAAACTCATCCAGTTTGGCTTGGGCCGGCCCGTCTGTTACCAGCTGACGGTCTAATAACTCGGCGAGGAGCGTTTTGGTAAGATCGTCTTCCGTTGGGCCCAGCCCCCCAGTCAATACGACCAAGTCACTGCGTTGTTCAGCTTGCCGGATTGCTTCCGTTAACCGTTTGCGGTTATCCCCAACCGTCGCTTCGTAGTAAACATCAATCCCTAAATCGGCTAAATGTTGCGCGATAAACGGAGTACTGGTGTCTACAATCTCCCCTAAGAGGAGTTCGGTACCGACACTAATAATTTCTGCTTTCATGGTTAAACTTCTTTCTAATTCAGTTGACTCCCTAGTTCCTTAAAAGGAATCGGCAAACACCTGCCGGTTTTTCACGAAGTATTCAATTCCAGAGTAAACGGCCGCAATGAGGGCAATGTACAAACAGAATTGGCCGGCGGGCAGGTTCAGGTTATTAAACCCGGCGTTGTTTAACAGTAAGATGATCACACTAATCATCTCGAAGAACGTCTTAACTTTCCCCGACCAGTCCGCTGCAACCACGGTCCCGTTATTCTGCACGATGATGAGCCGTAAGCCCGTCACCGCTAGTTCCCGACAAACAATGATTGCTGCAATCCAAGCAGCCACGTTATTGTCCCCTACTCCCACGAGCATGATGAACGCTGACATCACAATCATTTTGTCGGCTAGGGGATCCGCAAACTTGCCAAAGTTCGTTACGAGGTGTTCTCGCCGCGCAATTTGCCCGTCTAAGAAATCCGTCAGAGCGGCAATGATAAATACCAGTGCTGCTAACAGTTGATTTAGGGGAATCATGGTTCCCACTAGAACCACGGTCCCCATGCTAACGGGAAGTGCCAATAACAGGATGAAAATGGGAATCAAAACAATCCGAAACATGGTTAGTTTATTTGGTAAATTCATGGTGCTCCTCCTCAAAGCGAAAATAACGCCCTGCTTTTACACAGGCCGCCATTTTAGTTGATTATGCTTCAAATTTAAAGTTCATATCACGTTTCGCTGCGTCTTGACCAGCGGCTGGTTGTGGTAACACGACCTGCTGACCATTTAACTTCACGTTCGAAACGGGAGCATTCTCTAAATGAATGTTAACCTCTTTCGTATCCTTCGGGAGGTCAACTTGATGACCGGCGGTTTGGTTCAAAGTTCCCGTCCATACTTGGTTGCCGTTCACCTTCACCGTCGCATTGGCTGCTTGTGAAGCCCCTAGCTCCAGCTTGGAAGTTGCATTCCCAGTTTTTACAGTAAAATCACTCGTACTGTTTGGAACCACCTTGATTTCCGTTTGGCCGGCTTTTAGATTTGCTTGTTTCTGATTTTTGGTCTTGTGCTTAGACTTCGCATCATTATTTGTAACCGTCACCTTGGAATTGGCCGGCGCCGCAGTACTACTTTCCTGTTTCGTCTTTGCAACCGCAAATATGACCACGGCTACCACAATCATCACCACAACGACCAAGGCAATGATGGGCGTTAACTTGCGTTTGTCAACTTGGGTTGCGGGCTCTTTTACCCCGGAATTGCTAGTGCGACTTTCCGTTGGGTGTTCTGCGTCCGCTGGGGTCGCCGTTGTTTGTAATGGGGCCTTTTCGGGATTAGCCTGGGCCGAAGTTAAGTTCGCAGCCTGTAAAAATTGTTCCCCGTTTAACCCAACGGCATTGGCATACTGCTTTACAAAGGCGCGCACGTAAAACTGACCTGGTAATTCCTGAAAATCACCGTTTTCAATGGCAATCAGGTACCGCTTTTGAATCTTAGTTCGTTTCTGTAATTCATCAATTGAAATCCCGGCTTGCTCCCGGGCGGATTTTAATTGCGCGCCAACGGACGTGGTGTTGGGTTGCTTGTTTTCTTCACTCATGGTTTCCACTCCAATTCCTTAATTTACTGCCAGTATATCACACCAAGAATCGGGAAAACATGCTAACTACCTAATCAAATTAATGGTTCGTTGACTTGGTTTGAAGAATTGAGTCGCGGTGTGCACTACGGTAGCTAAATCGAGGTGGGTAATGATTGCGATTTCATCATAAAGATTGGTATACCCGTTCACCGGATCGCCCAGTTGGTTGGCCGTGGCTGGGACCGAATTCATCTGCGCAATCCGCTCACCCACCTCCTCATTCTTAACCAACTCAAACTGCGTTGCTAACTGGTCTGGGTACTGCAACGCGCTCTCAATCACAGCGGTGATGCGCTCACAAAATTGGTCCGGATTGGTTGTATCCTCGGCTAGAATCAAAAAGTGATAAGCAGCTTCTAGGTCAAAATCAAAGCCAAAGGAATCATTCAAGATTCCCTCTGCATAGAGTTGTTGGTAAAAATCAGAATCCTCGGAAAATAAGAGCTGCAAAAAAATGCCAAACGCCAACTCCTGTTGCGCAAGGGCCCGGCCGGTCACTATAGGCGCCGGTCCCCGGTATCCCACGGCGACTTTTGGAGTTTGTACATCCAAAGTCGTGGTGGTTTGCGGCACTACGGAACTGGTTTGAATTGCCAGCTTGGTTTGTTGCTGTAACCGGTGTAACTCGTCTGGTTGCGACTGTCCCTTTGGTAAGTCGTGAAACAGGGGCAGGAGCTTGGTCAGCGTCACCGGTCCACAAATGGTCAGAGTCAGGTTGGCCGGTTGGTAGTACTGACGGTAGGTCGCGTACAGATCCGCTTCCGTAATCTGAGCAATGGATTGAACGTCTCCAGCAATATCTGCACTAAGGGGGGAATGCGAATACAGGTTAGCAATCGTATCAAAGTAGAGCCGGGAATTCGGATCATCTTGATACATCAAGATTTCTTGTCCAATAATCCCCTGCTCCTTAGCAATTTTTGCGGAACTAAAGTAGGGACGATACACCAAATCCAACAGGACCTGTAAATTGGCCAGCACGTTACTCGTCGCCGTGAACAAATAACTGGTTTGACTAAAACTCGTAAAGGCGTTGTCGTTCGCTCCCAGGGCAGCATACCGATCACTTTCGTCATAGGTCTGCTTTTCAAAGAGCTTATGTTCCATAAAATGGGCAATCCCGGCTGGTAGCTGGCGGTTAGAAAGCCGGACATCAATCGATCCAAATCCCACCGTCAACATAGCATAGGTTGAATTAAACTGCGGTTTGGGGTTGACGATCACCTGCATCCCGTTGGCTAACCTAGTTGAATAAACTGTTTCTTGGTACTTAGGGTAACTTTGTTTCTGCATCAGAATCCCCTTTCAAAAAGAAGCTCGCCCGCAGCTGGAGCTTTTGAGCAACTGCACTAATCTCTGCTTTCGAAACCTGGTTGAGCTTTGCCTCCCAGTCCGCGTTCGGTTGGGTCCCAAACATGGCGGTTAGCACCTGTTGGTTAAGCAAGCGCCGGGGACTATCGTCCTTACTCCTGAAGTTTGACACGAGCACCTGTTTAACGCGGGCTAAATCTTCGTCTGAGTAAGTTTGGTCGATCAATCGTGCTATCTCCTGTTGAATTAATTCCTGCACGCGGGCCTGGTGGTGCCCGTCAATCCCACTTTGGATGGTCACTTCACCCAGGAGCGCGTTATAGTTACTATTGATATAGTACACAAGGCTTTCACGTTCCCGAATGTCATGAAACATTAACGACACCGCCGTCCCGCCTAGCAACCCATTCATAACAACTGCGGCGGGGTACGCGGAATCCGTCCGTAAAATGGGAAGCGCGTACGCTTGTTGGTATAACGATTGTTGTTGTGCCACCCGTTTTGAACCAACCTGGAGCTGAGCTGGTTTGTAAGGCACCAAGCGGAGAGGCACGGGCGCTGGGCCAGTTAAAGAAGCTAAGTCCGGTTGCAAAGCAGTTACGACCGCCTGAGCTGAACTTCCAAGTGCCGATACAAACACCGAATTAGTGGTTAACATCTCCTGATAATAATCAGCCACCGCGGCGTTAGAGAGCGCTGCTAACCGGGACACCCTGCCAAAGATACTCTGCCCCAGCGCCGGATCATCCGTAAAGTACAACCGTTGGAGCTCGCGCCCAACATAATACTTCTTGTCGTCATCAAGATTACGTACGTAATTAACTACGTTCTGCTGGTGCAAACGAAAGACCCGTTCTGGAAACTGTCCCTGCACGAACCACGGGTGCCAAATCATTTCCCGCAAAAACGCGGCAATTTGCTGACTTAAGTCAACGCTGGTCGGCAAGTACTGTTCGTCAGCAAAACTAATCAAAAAACGCACAACCGCCTGCTGCCCCATTCGAAAAACGGAGGTGCCAAACTGGGCGCCATATAGTTCGGCCAACCGGCGTGCGACCGCCAGCTTACTGGGATAGTGTTCACTATAGTTTTCCATTAATTCCGCGAGCAACAGGCGCTGTTCCAGCTTCTGCTGGGCGAAGGGCGCCACAAAGTCAATGGCAACGGTCGTCGTTTTAAATTTTGCGCCTGGTTGCTGCGTTACATGTAACCGTTCGGTCTGTGTGGTTTCCATATTTCCTCCAATTAAAAAACCCTTAGAAAACTCTAAGGGTTTTTTCCTACTTGAACAGATGTTTTAGACGATTCCAAAAACTTGGGCGCGCCGTTTTAATCGGCATCAACGGCACCGTTTCACCGGTTACCCGTCGGGCGATATTTTGGTAACTTTTGGCTGCCAAGTGATCCGAACTTAAGACGATTGGTTCGCCATGGTTAGATGTTTTGATCACTTCATCATCATCGATCACGATTCCAAGTAGCTTTACCCCTAAATGGTGGGTAATTTCGTCAACGTCCATCACGTCTCCATTATCCATCATGTTAGGCCGAATCCGATTAATAATTAGCCGTGGAGGCTCTTTTAAAGGGTGCTTCTCTAAGAGACCAACCACCCGATCAGCATCCCGAACCGCCGAAATCTCGGGCGTGGTGACAATGATGGCGCTATCCGCACCGGCCACGGCATTTAAAAAGCCCTGTTCAATTCCGGCTGGACAATCAATCAAAACGTAATCGAACTGTGGCTTTAATTCCGCCACCATATTTTTAACCTGATCCTCGTTTAAAGCGTTCTTATCGGTGTTTTGGGCGGCTGGTAATAAATACAGGTTCCCGTCAAACCGCTTGTCTTTTACCAGAGCCTTGAACAAGGGAACCCGCTCGTCCGCGACGTCAACAATGTCGTACATAATCCGGTTATCCAACCCGAGGACCACATCGAGGTTCCGTAAACCAATGTCTAAATCCATTAGACAGACCTTTTTCCCCATGAGGGCAAGGGCGGTTCCTAAGTTGGCGGAAGTTGTGGTTTTCCCGACCCCACCTTTTCCAGATGTGATCACAATTGCTTCACCCATCGTTAGATTCCTCCAATTCTACTAAAGAATTTTGGACTAATTGCTTTAATGTTATCCAAATTACTGTAATCAATACTATGCAAATTATTAACGTGCACAACCGTTCGCACATCAGCTGCTAACGGTTCCTTTTGGTCAGCGATGATTTCAATTTGTTCGCCGATCCGGACCTGTTGGGCTTCGTGAAAATCTCCAATGGCCAGTTTACTCTCATCAACCGGAAACCCCACCTGGACGATGCCTTCCACCTTGCCCATACTAAAGAGGTTCCCATTGGTAATGAGCCGACCGCCCCGGTGAATCGTTCCTAGAAACAGGACGTCTCCCTTAACCCGGAGGTCCTGACCGTTGCGAATCGTCTGATCAATAATCGTCACCCGATTTTCATCACGCAGATGGTAGGCCTCGTCGTTTGACATTACGTTGGCCTGAAAGGCAGTAATCACTAAGTTGCCATACTTGCCCGTGATATCGCGGAGCTCCTGCTTTTGATCCGCAGACAGGGCCCGATTCCCTGACAAAATTGTAAAGCCGATTTGAGTGGCAGCCGATTCGCGATTCTTGGTTGCCAACTGGTTCATCAATTCATGAAATTCGTGGATTGCCTGGTGAAAATCAGCTTCATCATCAATAATAACTTGAAAGCCCGTTTGGCTTCCCTTTAACGTTACACTTTTCATACGTCGAGAACTCCTATGATCGATATTGGTCAAACAACAAACTCACTGGATAATACAACAATAAAAAGATGATTAGATTCAGCAGAATCGTTGGACCAAACGCAAAGGCCATGAAATGCACCCCCGAGAAGTAAACCAGGTGCGCAATTCGTCCGGCCCCGTAACCTAATATTAACACAATAATCACATCAATCAGATAGATTAAGGTTCCACTAACAACGTTCTCTTCAATGTACATCGTCATTAACTTAGTCACGTACACAATGAGTGGAAAAATAAAGGTATAAATCCCGAGGACGCCAATGTAATACAAATCGTATCCAATCCCAATTCCAAAGGCCCACCAGTATAAATGTAACTGGTGCAAATCTCGGACAAACAGGATGGCATACACAAACCACAGCATGGTCAAATAGGGAACCATTGGAAAGGTCCCGGCTAAGAGCGTCGAAAAAAAGTGCATGATCGAACCCTCAAAGACAAAGGCAATCACTAAGCCGATTGGAAACAGGAAATGCTGTTTTCGTCGCTTCATCATGAGCTCCTCCTATTTCTTTCCGAGGACAGAAACTACGTCAATGCTCCGGGTATCCGCGGCTGGTTTAATGTTAATCCGTTCCGAGATTCCGTTTGCAGCCCCCGAAACTCCGGTCACTTTTCCAACGTACAGACCCTTTGGCGTCGTGCCACCCAGTCCATTGGTCATAACCTTGGCACCCTTTTTAATCTTGTCTTTGGAAGTTAAACTCCCCATTTCGAGTTCGTTACGACCATTATCGTAGCCAGAAATCAACCCATCAATCGGGCCCTTTTCCCCAGCAACTTCCACCGCAAACCGGTTCGCTCCGTCACCACTATCCGTGATCAACTCGACCTTACTATTGGTGTCATTAACTTCACTAATCCGACCAATCAGTCCTTGGTTAACTACCACCGGCATGTTCTTTTGGATGCCAGAGACCCGCCCCTTGTTAATAATTAGCTGTTGTTGCCAGTTAGAGGGCGTCCGAGCAATTACACTGGCATTCACCGTCGCGTAATCCGTAAGGGTTTTATCCAATTTCAGTTGCCGTTTTAGCTGTTGATTTTCAGTGCTAAGCGCCTTATTTTGGGTTTGCGTGGCTTCAATTTGATCCACTTTCCCCTGCAAAATCCGATTTTCGTGGTAGGTGTTAATTAAATCATTGGTATTTGCCAAAAAACCATTGACCACGCCGACCGGAAATCCCAGAGTTTGATTTCCAATGCCAGCCACATCATTGCCAATTCTTTGTAAGAACGGTGGAGTGGCACGGTGGTTACGAATTGCAACCGTTCCGCTAATTAAACCGACACTTAGGACTAAACAAATCACTACAATCACTAAACTGCGGCTTGAAAAAAGCTTATGCATATCAATCTCCCATTCACTGCTGTAAAACAAATAAGCGGGGGAGCCCGCTTATTTGTTTTATTTTTTCTTCATGACTTCCATGCTCTTTAATGATTCACCGGTTCCGATCGCCACACAATCCAATGGATCCTGAGCCACACTAACGGGAACCTTGGTAGCTTCAGCAATGACCTCATCGAGGTTCTTGATTAAAGCGCCCCCACCAGTTAACACAATGCCGTGGTCCACCACGTCCGCAGAAATTTCTGGAGACGTTGCTTCTAGTGTTTCTTTAATTGCATTAATAATCTCTAAAATGCCTTCGTGAATGGCCGTGGCCACGTCTTCCGCCGTCACTTCGGTTGACTTTGGTAAGCCCGTCAACAAGTCCCGACCGCGAATCGTTTCGCCTTCCATTTGTCGTGCTTTTTCAATCGAAGCCGAACCAATTTTAATTTTAACTTGTTCTGCAGTTGGGATTCCAATTAATAAGTTGTAGTTTTTCCGAACGTACGACACAATGGCTTCGTCCAGTTTGTCACCCGCCATCCGAATCGAACGCGATGAAACAATGCCCCCAAGGGAAAGGGTAGCAACATCTGTGGTTCCCCCACCAATGTCAACCACCATACTTCCCGTCGGATCCATTACGGGTAGCCCTGCTCCTACCGCAGCTACAAATGGTTCTTCCATTACGAACGCGTCCCGAGCACCGGCCACGCGGGTGGCATCAATCACGGCCCGTTTTTCCACGGTTGTAATGCCGCTTGGGACACAAACCATCACGTACGGTTTCACATTCCGATTTCCCAAGGCCTTGCCGATGTAGTACTTCAGCATCGTAACGGTTGTGTCATAGTTCGCAATCACACCGTCGCGCATGGGGCGAATAACTTCAATACTAGCTGGAGCCCGCCCAATCATTTCTTCGGCTTCGTTTCCAACTGCGACAATTTCCCCCGTTTTCGCATTTTTGGCCACAACGGAAGGTTCGCGGAGGACGATTCCCTTTCCCTCGACGTATACAAGTGTATTGGCAGTCCCTAAATCGATGCCAATGTTCTTAGTTCCTAATCCAAACAAAACGTTCATCCCTTTATGATAAGATTTAATTTCTTTTTAATAATCACAGTATATCATAATGCGTGCCGTTACGGTTCCCGTTTAAAATTATTAGCAATTCTTTAAGGTTTATCTCCTTGCAAGAACCAGTTCCGCACGGTCGAAATAAACAATAGGGACCCGGTCACGATGGTCATCCCGTCGGTCGGAGTAGCTTGCATGGCGGTCTGCACGGCCGTTTTCCACTCCGGAATTAGCGTCCCCGTAACCGCATCCGCTGGTTGAAGCGGCGCGCTCTTCCGCGTTCCGCTGCCTTGAAACGTCGTTAGGTACAGGTGCACCCGCGGTTCTTGCGCTAACCGGGTGCGCATTTGGTGAAATTGTTTGTCAGCAAACGCTGCAAACACCACGTTCAGGGTGCGCTCGGGAAACGCGGCCAGGGTTTCACACAACTGGTTGATGGCCAAGACATTATGGGCCCCATCCAGTAACACTTTCGGATTGGCATGGACCACTTCCATCCGTCCCGGCCAGCGCGTCTGTCTGATTGCTTGGCGCACTATGCGGGCACTTTGCCCCGGAGCAAGTTGCAAGGTCGTCTGACTTAACGTCCGAAACGCAGCAATCGCAAGCGCAGCGTCTTCCATTTCAAAATCACCCAGCATGTGTGTAGGCACATTCGGAATTATGCCCTGCGAATCCCGGAAGGAAAAACTGGTGCGCGTTTGGGGCTGGTACCTAAACTGCCGGTCAAGTTGAAACAAAGGACTTTGGCGCTGCTGTGCAATTGTCTGCACGATGTGATTGGCCTCCGCAGGGAGGCGGCCGACCACCGTGGGAACCTGCTTCCGAATCATCCCAGCTTTGTCACGCGCAATCGCTGCAACCGTGTTCCCTAAAATCTGCATGTGATCCAGTCCAATCGTGGTGATCACGGTTAACAACGCTCGATCGGCCACGTTCGTCGAATCCGATTGGCCGCCGATTCCGGCCTCGACAATTGCTAGGTCAACCCCCTGCTCGTTAAAGTATTGATACATCAGGGCGGTAATCACTTCAAATTCCGAGGGTCCCAGGGTCGAATCCTGGGCTTCCATCGCGGCTATCAGTGGTTTCACGTGGGCAACTAGCCGGGTTAACTCGGCATCTGGAATGGGGGTCCGATTAATCATCATCCGTTCGTTGAAACGGACGATAAACGGAGAGGTAAACGTGCCCACCCGGCGGCCGCTGACCTGTAATAATTGTTGTAAGTAAGCCACGACGGACCCCTTGCCATTGGTCCCCACCACGTGAATCGTCGAAAGCTGCCGTTCGGGATGGCCTAGGCGGCGCAAGAGCTCGTTAATCCGACGCTGGGAAGCTTCCTTTTGAATCCGCGGACGGCTGTGGATGTATTGCAGGGCCGCCTGGTAATCTGTCATCATTTTTACTCCTTACCAAAACAAGCCCAGACTCATCTGGACTTGTTTTGCGTTATTCTGCTAAAGCAGCTTGCACTTCGGCTAAGCGTTGTTGTGTTGCTGCCAATTTTTGCTCGTTATCAGCTTGCTTCGTCTGTTCTTCGGCTACTACTTCTGCCGGAGCGTTTGCCACAAACTTCTCGTTAGCGAGCTTCTTGGTGGCGCGGTTTACTTCTGCTTGGAACTTCTCGACTTCCTTGGTCAAGCGTTGCACTTCATCGTGCAAATCAATTAGTTCTGCCAGTGGAATGCTAATCTCAGCATCCGTAACGACCGCCGTCATTGCCAGGTTCGGAGCAACCACGTCTGGTCCAATTTCAAGTTGGCGCGGGTGCCCAAAGCGTTCTAAGGATTCGCGGTTGGTTTCTAAGACCCGTTTCAAATCGGCATTGTTCGTCTTAATCAAAATGTCCACGGGCCGACCCAACGGTGCATTCGCTTCGGCCCGAATGTTACGGATGGCTTTAATAATCTCGATCAGGTGCGCCATGTCACTTTCAGCCGTTGCATTCTCAAAGTCCGCGTGCACTTCTGGATATGCGGCCGTCACTAATGATTTTCCGACGTGCGGCATTGAAAGCCAGATTTTTTCCGTCACAAACGGCATCACTGGATGTAAGAGCCGTAAGAACTGATCCAACACGTACGCAAGCACGTTGCGAGTGTTCGCTTTGGCCTGCTCGTCATCTCCCGTGAGCGTTTCCTTACTCATCTCGATGTACCAATCACAAAAATCATTCCAAATAAAATCGTACAGGGCGCGGTTCGCCTCTCCAAAGTTATACTTATCGTAGTTTTCTCGCACGTGTGCCACCGTACGGTTCAGCCGTGCCAAGATCCACCGGTCCGCCAGATTCCATTCGGAAGCGGATGGGAGGGTCGGCTTGGTCATCTCACCTAGGTTCATAATCACGTATCGACTGGCGTTCCAAATTTTATTCACAAATTTCCACGAGCCGTCCATCTTATCGTAACTGAACCGTTCGTCCTGTCCGGGAGTCGTTCCCGTTGATAGAGACCACCGGAGGGCATCCGCCCCGTACTGGTCAATCACATCCATGGGATCAATTCCGTTTCCGAGGGACTTACTCATTTTCCGACCCTGTTCATCCCGAATAAGGCCGTGCAACAGCACGTCCTTGAACGGCCGCCGGGCCGTAAAGTGGAGACTCAAGAAAATCATCCGGGAAATCCAGAAGAACACCAAGTCATACCCCGTGACCATCGTTGATGTCGGGAAGTACCGTTTAAAATCGGGAGCATCAGTATCCGGCCAGCCCATCGTCGTAAAGGGCCATAATCCAGACGAGAACCAGGTATCCAACACATCCGGATCCTGAACCCAGTTTTCCGGATCCTTCGGGGCTGTTTCACCAACATACATTTCCCCGGTTTCTTTGTGATACCAAGCAGGAATCCGATGTCCCCACCACAACTGCCGCGAAATTACCCAATCGTGGACGTCTTCCATCCACCGACTAAAGGTCTTTTCAAAGCGTTCAGGTACGAAGTTAACGGCATCATCAGTCTGTTGGTTTTTCAACGCGGCTTCTGCCAGGGGCTTCATTTTAACAAACCACTGGGTTGAAAGCCGGGATTCCACCTGCACTCCAGTCCGTTCGGAGTGGCCAACCGAGTGCACGATTGGTTCTACCCGCAACATTGCTCCTTCAGCTTCCAAGTCCTTGGCAATCGCTTCACGCGCAACAAACCGGTCCATTCCCTCGTATTTGCCAGCGTTTTCGTTGAGCGAGGCATCCTCATTCATCGTGTTAATTTCGGCTAAATCGTGGCGCTTTCCAACTTTAAAGTCATTGGGATCGTGAGCCGGCGTGATTTTAACCATTCCCGTCCCAAACTCCGGATCAACGTAATGATCAGCAATAATGTGAATTTCTCGGTTAACTAATGGGACGATTACCGTTTTACCTACGAGCTCCTGGTACCGCTCATCACTTGGATTAACGGCGACCGCTACGTCCCCAAACATGGTTTCTGGCCGCGTGGTGGCGATTTCAATGTAGTCCTTGCCATTAAAGGTCGTGTCCCCAGTAAATTGGTACTTAACGTGGTAAAACGCGCCCTGATCATCTTGGTGTTCAACCTCAATGTCTGACAAAGCCGTTCGCGCTTGGGGATCCCAGTTAATGATGTATTTAGCCCGATAAATCAGTCCTTGATTGTAGAGGTCTACGAACACCTTGCGTACGGCCTTTGAAACCCCGTCATCGAGGGTAAAAGTTTCGCGATCGTAATCAAGTGAGAGGCCGAGCTTCGCCCATTGTTCGTGAATCGTAGCAGCAAACTTATCCTTCCACTCCCAAACCTGTTGGATGAACCGTTCACGACCAAGGTCATAGCGAGAAATCCCTTTCTCCCGTAACATGGCCTCCACTTTAGCTTGAGTGGCAATCCCCGCATGATCCATGCCCGGCAGCCACAGGGTATCGTAGCCTTCCATCCGCTTTTGCCGGATTAACATATCCTGCAAGGTCGTATTCCACGCGTGCCCTAAATGGAGCTTACCCGTCACGTTTGGTGGGGGCAACACGATTGAATAGGGTTGGGCCTGTTGGTCACCACTGGGTTTAAAAACGCCCTCGTCAACCCATTTTTGGTACATCCCATGCTCTACGGCATGGGGATCAAATTTCGTTGACATCTCAGTTGTTGCTTCTGCTGTTTGCTTGTCCATGCAATCACCTCATTTATTGATCTTTCCGAGTTACAAAAAAAGCACCCGTCCCTACAATAGGACGAATGCTCGCGGTACCACCTAAATTGGATTATGATCTAATCCCAACTTAAACCAATAACGGTGGCACCCGTTGATACCAACCAAAGTTGCTATCCCTGCTCCCAAGCTACACAGTCTCCAGTCATTAAGAACTTCTCACTAGCGTTCTCTCCCTACAAATGACGACGCAGACTGCCTCTTGCTCACTGCATTTAGTATTCGTTCCATAATATACTTAACTTTCCCAAATTCGTCAACTACTTTTAAACGCAGCCTAGTACAGTTGTTGTAACGCGTTTACGGCAGCGGCATAATCCGGCTCGGAGGCAACCTGTGCTAACACTTCTTCGTAGGTAATCTGCCCTTCGGCATTTACCACAAACACCGCCCGCGCCAGGCGTTTAAAGCTGGGAATGTATAACCCGGTTGCCTTACCGAACGAGCCCGGTTCATCTGACAAAATCTCCAGGTTTTGCACGCCCTCAGCCGCACACCAATCGGTTTGTTCCGCGAGCCGATTGTTGGAGATCGTTACAAACCGGGCCTTTGGAAATTGATCTGCCTGCTGGTTAAATTTTTTGGTTTCTAGACTACAAACGTCCGTATTCAAATCTGGAACTGCACACAGCACCATAAGCTTGCCTAGTAAATCTGGTGCAGTAACTGGTTGGCCCTGATCATTAATCACCGTAAAATCGGGCAATAAATCCCCCACAGCGGGTGGGGTTCCTAATAACGATACCGTTTGCGCCATTAACTTCACTTGCATGGTTATTCCTCCTGGTTGTGTTCTCACTGACTTTTATAGTAGTTCAGCAAACACGTCTTCTTGGGCGTTGAGGTAGTCATCTCCAACGTTAATCTTGGTAACCTCAATCCCGGCCAGTGCCTCATTCATCAACCCATCGACGTCAATTAATTGCTCAAAGTTTCGGGTTTTTTCTAGATCGGGTTTGGTCTTTGGGGTGGGCGGCGTGAAAATCGTACAGCAATCTTCAAAGGGCATGATGGATAAATCATAAGTATCAATGTCTCTAGCAATTTTAATAATTTCCGTTTTATCCAGCGATAATAACGGGCGTAAAACTGGTAACGAAGTGACGTCGTTAATTACGCGCATGCTTTCCAACGTCTGTGAAGCTACTTGTCCCAGCGATTCTCCCGTAAAGACCCCGTTGCAGTGCCGGTCCAGCGTAATGGCAGCCGCCAACCGCAACATCATCCGACGCTGAATCGTCATCAGATACCCCTCGGGCACCTGTTCCTTCACGGTTTCTTGAACTTTGGTAAAGGGGACTTGGATAAAATCAATCGTGCCTCCAAAGGCGGCTAGTTTTGCTGCCAGATCCTTGGCCTTTGCAAGCGCTTGTTGGCTCGTGTATGGGGGACTGAAAAAGTGAATCATATCCACTTTAACACCCCGTTTCATCGCCATGTAGGCTGCTACTGGAGAATCGATCCCGCCAGACAACATCATCGTGGCCCGACCGCCGGTTCCGACCGGTAACCCAATTGCCCCCGGAATGGTGACGCTCGAAAGGTAAATCCCGCTCAGTCGCACGTCAATCTGCAGTTTAAAATCAGGGTGTTTCATTTCAACCTGCATCTTGGGAAACTGCTTTAAAATGTAGCTTCCCACTCCGTCGTCGATCCCATAAGTGTTAAGGGGATAATTTTTATTTTGGCGCCGGGTGGCAATCTTAAAGGTTTGCCCCGGTTGGTAGTGCTCCTGGATCATCGTAGCTGCCGTCGTTTGAATGGTTTCCAAACTGGCATCCTTAGGTAACTTAACTACCGGCGAGAAGGTTTCAATCCCAAACACCTTCTGCAGTGCCGTCAGCACCGGTGTCGCTGCTTGCCCGTGTAACAGCACGTGTAACCGATCCCGTTGGGCTTTGACAACCACCGCTGGAAACGGCTTTAAAACGTTCCGAATGTTTTGGCCTAACTGCCGGATGAACTCCTTGCGATTTTTTCCCTTCGTAGAGAGTTCTCCGTAGCGAACCATAATTTCACTGTATTCCATTACCTTGTGTCACTTCCTTTAATCGTAAGGTGGTTTTAACTGAGGGCTTTAAATTGCTCATAGAGCCGGGCAAAGACCGTTTTAAACTGTTCCACCTCAGCCATCGTATTTTGATCACTGAGTGAAATCCGAACGGCGCCTTTCGCAATTTCTGGATTAACTCCCATTGCTCTTAGTGTACTAGAAGTTTCCCCTTTTTTCGACGAACATGCACTGGTCGTCGAGAGGTAGATTTCAGCTTCCTCAAACGTGTGCACGATTGTTTCCCCCTTTACACCCTCAATTGCAAAGCACAGGATGTGGGGGGCAAAGTGCGAACCGGTTCCTGAAAAGAGGTGGACCTTTGCAAACTGCTGGAGATAATCACGTAACGCCCGGCGGAGGCCCTGCTCGTGTGCAACCGTTTGTTCCTCATGGTCCTTGACTAGCCGGACCGCTTTCGCCATGGCCGCAATTGCGGGCAGGTTTTCCGTCCCGCTCCGTTGTCCCCGTTCTTGTCCCCCACCATCGAAAAGGGGCATGAGGTATTTACCGGTCCGCGCGTAAATAAACCCAACGCCGCGGGGAGCATGAAATTTATGGCCGGAAAAGGTTATAAAATCAACCCGGTCGTTAAAAATCAGTTGGTGCAAGCCCTTCCCAATTCCCTGGACGGCATCAACGTGAAAGTGAATTTTAGGGTGATCCGCTAACACTGCTGCCAGTTCGTCCAACGGTTGCACCGCCCCCATCTCATTATTAACTGCCATCACCGACACGAGGGTTGTCTCCGGACGAATAGCAGTAGCCAGGTCGGCGGGGTTAACCCGGCCTTCCCCATCCACCGGCAAGTAAGTGATTTCAAATCCAAGTTCAGCTAACCGCTGCATTGACTGCTTCACGGCATCATGTTCGACTTCGGTCGTGATCAGGTGCCGACCAAACTGGCGTTTAGCAAAGGCGGTTCCCTTTAAGACCCAGTTATCGCCCTCCGTTCCACCACTCGTGAAGTAAATTTCTGTCGGTTGTACCCCTAATTGTGTGGCAATCTGACGGCGTGATTGGCGTAGCAACTGCTCGGCTTTTTCACCAAAGTTATGCAAACTAGACGGATTCCCCCAGTAATTTTCACTGACCTGTTGATAGGTAGCTAGAACGGATGGATCCACCTTCGTAGTCGCACTGTTATCAAAATAAATCATGCTCTCTGAGCTCCTCCTCAAAAACGAAACCAGGTCGCGCATAGTTGCGACCTGGCTCTCATTGGTTTAATTTGCTTGGGCTTTGTTCTTATAATAGTTCTCTTCGATGCGATTAAAGGCCCCCGGTTCTGCCTGGTCAAGGGCATTCGCAATGGTCGCTAAACTCGCTTCGTATTGATAATCATCATCAAACTGATGTTGTGCTGTTTGAATGGCACTGGAGACTGCGGGGTTTGTTGCAGCATAGCGATTCGCATACTGAATCACTTGTTCAGCTAACGCTGCTTGATCAATCAAATCATTCGTTTTCGTCTGTAACGTGTCCCGGTCGTGTTGAATCTGCGTCAACTGCTTCTGTACGTCATCCATACTAATCTTAACTTTATTCATCGTGGCTTTCAAATGTTGGACTTCGTTCGCAACAACGTCAAAATACTCAGTGTAATCAGCTGGAATACCCGGAAGATTCAAATTATCAATCCGCCGGCGAATTGCATGTAACTCGGACGTCAAATCGTCTAAAACTTGATGCGCCCGTTGCTCTTCGGCACTAAAGTCCGCAATTGAAGCGTTCAAAGCTCGTTGCTTCTCTTCAATTTTAGTTAAGTCCTGGTGAAACTGCTTGAGGTCGGTAGCGATTTGAGAATAGACGGCACGCTGGTCGGTGATCTGCTGTTGATCGTCCTGGTATTTTTGATTAATCAGGTCAATCTGCTCTCCCAGTCCCGTCGCAGTTGCTTGTTCATCGTGTTCCAAAGAGTAGTTATGACTAAGCCTCTCTAGTTCGGCTCTCAACGTCTGGTTCTGCCGGTGGGCATGTTGGATAAACTGAGCAATCACCGGGGCGTGTTTATCGACGTATAAGCGGGCCTTCATCTCGGCTTCCAGTTGATCATACAAACCATTAATTTGCTCACTAATCACTTGGTCCTGATCTTTGACAACGTCCAAATCAAGGTGCTTGATATTTTCTAAATTAGCCTGAACCGCCTCGTGCAACTCTTGCAAGGTCGCTGGAAACACGTCATTCGCAAAGCAAAAGCCCTCTGCCTTTGCCTTAGCATAGGATGACTTGATTTCCATCAGTTGGTTCACAAACTGAACGTGATTCAACTGGTATAATTCTGGAATCGTGCGCATCTGCTGCTCAAGTCTCGTCGTTGCTTCTTTTAAATTCACCAGTAATTTTTCGGCCGTTTGATGGTCCCCTTGCTGCGTCAAAGTGGTAAACTCGGCAAACTGGGCTTCAATGTCTGATAATTGCTGTTCTAGCGCATCAAGCGCCGGACCGTACGCGCTGTTATCATTTAATAACGTCGTCCGCAGCTTTTGATAGTTTGTTTGTAACTCGACCACGGCCTGCTGGTGTTTCTGTTCCATTTTTTGCAGATTGCCCAGCGTTGCTTGCACCTGGTCGAGGGTCTTCGCGGCAGATTCGAGTTCTGCGTGCGCATTGTCAATGTCATCCCGCGTTTTTAAGAAGTTGAGCCCCTTGCCGGCTTGCTCTGCTGCCGTTAGGTCCTGGGCAATTTGGGGAAACTGAGACTGGCGCACCTGTTCGTAATCCCGTTCGGCCGTTTCTAACCGAGTTAACGAGTCCCCTGTTAGCACGAGCTGCTTCACCTTGGTTAACTGCTCGGGTAAATCCAGCTGCTGGAGCCGGTTTAATTCCGCCTCCATGGTTTTGCCCTGCTTTAACAAAGTCTTTTGGTACAGCACGATTGCAATGTAAATAATTACCACGATCACGATAATCCCAATAATAACGTTTAACATGATTTCCGACCTTTGCCTAATTAGATTTGTGAACTGATTTTCGCTCTCAGGTTGCTGATTGAATTATACCATAGAAAGGCCCCGTAAAGCAGCTCGCCTCCGAGAAAAACCACCCCTTTCATTGACAGCGGGATCAAATTACCCTAAAATGGTTTATGTGTAAAATAATGCAGCGGTACATGGTAAGCTCGTCAACATGTCTTTGCTATCATTAGAATAGTTTAATTAGTAACCCACCGGCTGCTAAGGTGAAAGTTCTGAGAGATATGCACGAATACTAAATGTACATTTGGTTATTTTACTCCAAATTATTTTATTGGAGGATTTATTTATGTCTAGATATACTGGACCAAGCTGGAGAATTTCTCGGCGCCTTGGCATTTCTTTATCAGGAACTGGTAAGGAATTACAACGTCGTCCTTACGCTCCTGGTATGCACGGTCAAGGTCGGCGTCAAAAGCTTTCTGAATATGGGATTCAACTCCGTGAAAAGCAAAAGATGCGTTACATGTACGGCTTAACGGAACGTCAATTTTACTCCCTTTTCTTAAAGGCTGGTAAAATTCGGGAAGGTAAGCACGGTGATAACTTCGAAATTAAGTTGGAACAACGGCTTGATAACGTTGTCTACCGATTAGGGTTAGCTACTACTCGTCGGCAAGCACGGCAATTAGTTAACCACGGTCACATTACGGTTGACGGCAAGCGCGTTGACATTCCCTCTTACGAAGTTGAACCTGGTCAAGTAATTGGGGTTCGCGAAAAGTCCAAGAATTTAGCCATCATCAAAGAAGCTGTTGAAGCGGTAGTTAGTCGCCCAACTTATGTTTCTTTCGACGCTGATAAGTTGGAAGGTTCCTTAACGCGCCTACCACAACCAGATGAATTGAATGCTAACATTGACACTTCTCTCGTGGTTGAATTTTACAACCGTTAAAAAAGTGCCGCTCAAAGCGATCTCGTGCGAGGTCGCTTTTTTGTTATCCTGCGTTTGATGTTACAATGAAACCTAACCAACCATGTTAAAGGAGGACAATGATGCCAACCGAAAATAATGTTCAAGCCCGACTGGATCAGGCCATTAATGGTGGAACCCCCCAAATTAATCCGGATGAACAACGGCGCTACCTTGGAACCTTTCGTGAACGAGTCGCCCTAGTGATTCCCGTAGCCGCTGTAACTAATCCAGAAGCCCCGACTCAGGTCGAAGCGCTCCTAAAGGACCACTCTGATTACGGATTACTAATTAATGGTAATTTACCCCAAGCGGACCAGAGTCCCTACCTCAAAATTGCAGCACGTCTGCACGCAAAGTATACTTTAAAAAACAGTGCCGAATATGGAACGGAACCGGAACAAGCCGGGATTGTGGTGGCAGCTGCAACGGCGCTTAACGTTGCCGACGTCCAATTTAAAACAACCCCCGAACCCACCGCTAAACCTGACAAGACCCCTTCATTTTGGCACCGTCTTTTTCATCACTAATCATTTCTAATGAGGCTTGAATATGCAAAAACCACTTGCCTATCGCATGCGACCAACTAAAATTGAAGAAATCGTCGGGCAAGCTGACTTGGTGGGACCCGGCAAAATCATCAACCGCATGGTTAAGGCTCACCTCCTCTCCTCGATGATTCTCTACGGACCGCCCGGAACGGGGAAAACGAGCATCGCCAGTGCCATTGCCGGATCATCTCAGTATGCGTTTCGCTCGCTAAATGCAGCAACGGACACCAAAAAAGACCTGCAAATTGTCGCAGAGGAAGCCAAAATGAGTGGGACGGTTGTCCTCCTGTTAGACGAAATTCACCGCTTGGATAAAACCAAGCAGGATTTTCTCCTCCCCCTGTTAGAGAGTGGCCAAATTATTTTAATCGGGGCGACTACCGAGAACCCGTACATTAACATTAGTCCCGCCATTCGGTCCCGGACCCAGATTTTTCCGGTCCATCCATTGGCTAGTGCTGACATCAACACGGCGATTGACCGGGCATTACAAGATCGCGAGCGCGGGCTTGGTAAGGAACCCGTCGACCTGGCTGACGATGCCCGTAACTTCCTCAGCCACCGCACCAACGGTGATTTGCGGAGCGCGCTCAACGCCCTTGAACTCGCCGTCCGCTCAACGCCCAAAACCGACGGGCAGATTCGGGTCACCCTTAGTGATGTCGAGGCCTGTTTACAACAACAGGCTCTCACCCAGGATAAAGACGGTGACGCCCACTATAACGTCCTGTCGGCCCTGCAAAAGTCAGTCCGGGGCTCTGATCCCAATGCTGCTCTGCACTACGCGGCGCGTTTAATTGAAGCGGGCGATTTAACCTCGCTCATCCGACGACTCTTGGTCATCGCGTACGAAGATGTCGGCCTAGCTAATCCCCCAGCTGCGGCGCGGGCCGTCACTGCCCTCCAAGCTGCCGAACGCGTGGGCCTTCCGGAGGCCCAAATTCCGGTCGCCAACGTCCTCATTGAACTGGCGCTTTCTCCCAAATCCAATTCCGCCATGGATGCCATGCAGGGTGCCCTGGCGGACGTCCGGTCTGGTAATTACGGTGCCATTCCACCGTATCTGCGTGATGCCCATTTTAAAGGCGCCACAGAACTGGGGCACACTGGTTACCAATACCCACACAACTTTCAAAACGGGTGGGTCAACCAGCAGTATTTGCCCGACCAGTTAAAAGACGCGCAGTACTACCAACCTAAGGAAACGGGGAAAATGGAGCGGGCGTATGCCAAACAGTACCAGAAGTTATGGCAGGCTCAGCACCATCCAACTTCTCACAACCAGGATCAGGAGGATCAACATCATGATTAATGGCTTAGCCCTTGTCTTTGCAGCTCTCCTAGTCGTGAATGGCAGTTATTTTTTGCGCCACCAAAAGCGGCCCTTTCTGCTGTTTCATCCCGAACGCTACCCAGCTTTGCAACGCCTCCTCCGCATTAGTGGCAGTGGCCTACTCCTGATTGCCCTGGTGACGGTGATTGCCGTCTGCTTGGACAATCAAATTCTGTTGGTAATTGCCTTGATTGCGGGTTGTGGTGGGTGCTTAATTCCCGAATTCTGCTTAATCCCCTTTATGAATCGTTAGGCACTGCTATTTCCGCCAAAGAGCGTTAAAATAAAGGTGGTTAAATCAGGTGCTACTCTAAATGAGGTGATTATTTATGTTACAAGAATACAATGAAATCTTAGTTCCCGTTGACGGTTCTTACGGTGCTGAACTCGCGTTTGAAAAAGCCATCGCCATTGCGAACCGCAATCACGCCCACCTCCACTTGGTGCATGCCATTGATACCCGGGCTTACCAGGATATCTCTAGCTTTGATACCAGTATTGTGGATGAAATTACCACAAAGAGCAAAACCCGCCTAGAAAAGGCCCTCCAAACGGCCCACGCTGCCGGGTTAACTGACGTTGATTATTCGATTGAATACGGGGCTCCCAAAACCATCATTGCCAAGGAGTTACCCCAAACCTTAAAAGTTGATTTAATCATCATGGGCGCGACCGGCTTAAATGCCGTGGCACGTCTTCTGATTGGATCCGTTACTGAATATGTGACCCGCAACGCTCCTTGTGATGTTTTGGTAGTTAAAACCAACCTCCAAAATCAGCTGCTTTCGGAACACGACCTTGGCAAACAAAGTCACTAAAAAAGGCCTGAACTATTCCAGTTCAGGCCTTTTTTGTTGGTAAATTTGCATGAGCCGTTCAAACTTACTGCTATTTTTTAGATGTACCAATTGATCTGCCCGAGTTAACAATCGGTTGGCCGCCTGTGCCTGGCCCGTGGCTTGTAAACTAAGTCCCTCCAAGTAGTACAAGTCGGCTAAACAATAGTACGAATAATGGGCTTGCAACCGGTGGCGTAAGCGCTGGCACCCGGCCTGTGTTTCGGCATCCAGGCGTAACAGTAATCCTAAGGTGACCACCGCTAGGCCAAATTTCACCACCGTGGTTAGGGGAAGCGTTACAACTTGGGTGAGGGCCTGTAATTCACCAAAGGCCTTTTGTAACGAGCGTTGGGCCCGCTTCGTCAGGTGCATTCGTTGGTAGGTCAGCGCTTCGCCCAGGTAAACCCAGCCCCAGGTTAACGAATGTTGCCGGGGGGGGTTCCGACTTAACGCCAAATCAAAGGCGACAATTGCGTCATCCAGTTCAGAGTCTACGACCACCTTCAATAGGCCTTGATAACAATAGTAACGACTTAGTTGGGCCTTCGTATCTAGATTTTCACGGCGAATGGCGTTGAGTTGTGCAGTGGCCTGGTGGAAATCAAACTGAAACAGGGCCGTTTCAATCTGCTGAAGCTGTCGTTCGCCATCAGCTGCTTGGGATCGCATGGCATGTTCTAATTCCTGTGGTTCGATGTGCAGGCGCTCTAATAGCTTGGGCACCAATTCCCACTTCGAAAAATGCGTCCCGTTCTCCAGGGTACTAATGGTGGTTTGGGTGCAAATCCCCCTTGCTAATTCTGCTTGGGATAAATGCAGTTGCTGACGCCGCGTTCTAATCAACTGGCTAAGCTCGACTAATAATTTATCGGTGGGGAAAACCAACATTCCTCTATTCCTCCAAAATTGAGTTTATCTCAAAAAATAAATGTTATTATCCTTGATTTTGGCTCCCTTGTCAACCAAAAAAAGGCACCGTGGTGATGAACCACGGTGCCTTTTTCAGCGCTAGTCAGCGTCATAAACTTTATCTTGATCAGTTAACGTTAGTGGCTTAAAATCATGTAAAATTTTGCCTTGGCGCACAAATTCAGCCTTTGCCAGTTCAATCAAGCGATCAATCAGCTCCGAATAACTAATTCCGGAAGCTTCCCACAGCTGGGGATATAACGAAATGTTAGTGAAACCAGGCAAGGTGTTGACTTCTCCTAGGTAGGGAGTTAAATCTTTTGATACTAAGAAGTCGATCCGCGCCATGCCCTTTAGCTCCAGCGCCCGAAAGGCACCTAGGGCCATTTCCGTAATTTCATCCCGCACTGGTGCTGGTAATTCAACGGGAATCGTAAATTCAACCGCGCTGGCATCTACGAACTTATTATCATAGGTATAAAACGCGTCTTCTGCTGGTACCTTAATCGCACCAATTTTAGAAGCCTGCGGGTCTTTGTTTCCGAGGATAGAAATTTCTACCTCTTCTGGACCATTAATGGCTTCTTCCACCAACACTTTATCGTCGTACCGCAGCGCATCCTGTAAACCAGCCGCATATTCGGCATCATTCTTAACCTTGTGGATCCCAATTGAGGAACCCTGCCGGGCTGGTTTAATGAATAACAACTGGGAATCAAGCTGCTCACTAACCTTGGGGTAACTCCACTCGGCCGCAGTATCAGGTGTAACTAACACATACTTGGTATTTCGAATGCCGGTAGCCGTCAAGATCTTCTTGGTTAAATCCTTATCGTACGCAAGGGCTGAGGCTTGCACCCCACTTCCAACGTAGGGTTTTTGCAATAACCGTAACAATCCTTGGATGGTCCCATCTTCCCCTAAATTCCCGTGAATAATGGGGAAAAAGACATCGATGTGCTTCGTACTATCCAGATTAAGAATTGGTGCCAACGGATTAGCGGCGTCTAACTGGGGCAGTACTTCCGCAGCAACGGCATCTTCATCTTCACCAGCAAACACCCGGTGCGATGCGGCATCATCTAAAACCATGCCACTTTTAGTTACCAAAAAGAGGCTTACGTCGTATCGCTCCCGGTCCATCGCATCATAGATGTTATGAGCGGACCGTTTGGATACGTCATGTTCAGAAGAATCTCCACCGAATAATAGCGCAATGTGTTGCTTGTTCTCTGTCATTTCTGTTCTCCCATTCGTCTGTTTTTGAACCTTAAGTATACCACTTTTAAAGCGCAAAGCAAAAACAAAAAAAGCCTGCCGGAGCAGACTTTTTACGAAAATTGTTTAACGTTACTAAACATCGAATTTTGATTGTGATACTGCATCGACATGATCAAACCAATCCCAATCATATTCCCGATGAGGGCTGATCCTCCTTGACTGATAAACGGCAATGGAATCCCCGTCATCGGAATCAAATCAATGCTCATCCCCACGTTTTCAAAGACGTGGAAGAGGATCATCATAATTACTCCCGTTGAAATGTAGGCATAAAAGACGTTACGAGTTTCAAACGTCACTTTAATCATTTCATAAATCAAGAGAAAGTATAACAGAATCAGTAAAGTCCCGCCGATAAACCCAAAGTTTTCACCAACGACGGAGAAAATCATATCAGATTCTCGCACGGGCACATACACATGGGATACATTAAAACCGGTTCCAGTTAGGCCCCCGGACCCAATTGCTTTCATACTTTGCCACAGTTGAAAGCCTTGGTTACTGGAATCAGAAGCTGGATGCAACCAGCTATCAATTCGTTCAAATTGATACTGTTGAAAGCCGAGGTGCCCTAAAATGGCTCGTCCACCACTGGTTACCACCAGCAAGACCGCGGTCGTGACGAGGGTCACAAACCCGATGATGCCCGGCGCCAAAATTTTCCAGGTAATTCCCGAAACAATTAGCAGGCCCCCTAAGATGGCTAAGAACACCACGGTCGTCCCAAAGTCGTTTTGCAGTTTTAACAACACCACGACGGGTAACGTCCATAGAAACATCCGACCAATCAGTTTCCAGTCACTCCGAACCGTATGAATCGGATATTCGCTATTGTGATCCGCAATGACCCGGGCTTCCATCAAAATGTACGCCGGCTTCATAATTTCAGAGGGTTGAAAGGTAAACGGCCCAAGGGCAAACCAACTTTTGGCTCCCGTTTGCGCGAAGTACGCCCGACTGTATAGAAACAGGACGACAAATAGGAGAAAAATTCCAAACCAATAAGCGTAGGGCGCAATTTTCCACAATTGCTGGGCATCAAACTGCATGATGACAACTACCGCCACCGCTCCAATTACATACCACACTAACTGAGAAACCACGGTTCGAACCACCGATACGCCTCCGGTATCATGCGAAACGGCCACGTAAATCGAGCCAAGCCCGACCAAGGCTAACATCAGCACGCAAAAGATGATGCTCCAATCAATTCGATCACCATCTTGCACTTGTCTTCTTTGAAACACGATTAACTCTCCTTAATCTCAGTTATCGGTTATCTCTGATGTAAATTATATTCACGAATCACCTGTTGTAAGGCGTCCGCTTCGTTTTTTTCGTGAAACACTTGCTCGCCTATGTAACAATCAAACTTATCCGCATTCGGCACAATCTTTCCGACGGTGCGCCCCTTAATCTGGACTAAGTTTTCGTGATCAGGCGTAGCAACCACTTCTAATTCAATTTGTTTTTCCTTGCGACTCATTCTAGCCTCCATTCCGGGTTGTCTGGTTGCGCCGTAGTTGAAAGCGCGTCGGCACTGGGTCAAAGCCCCCGTGTACCAGGGGATTACACCGTAAAATACGGGCTCCCCCCATCAATAACCCCCGCCAACTTCCAAAGCGTTCAATAGCCGTTTCAGTATAGTGCGAGCACGTTGGTTGGTAGCGACAGGTGGGGGGCGTATGCGCTGAAACGCCGACTTGATAAGCTTTAATTAACTTCACTAACAGATTTTGCATGATCGTTAGTTACTTCGACCGAACAAACTAAAACCCTTTTTCGGCTTCTTTTCCGTATCAATGTGTTCCAGTAAGGCACTAGCTCCCTTAGCAACGTTTTCAAGTGGATCTTCAGATACCATCACCGGTACCGTCAGGGCATCAGAAATTACCACGTCAATGTTGTTTAACATGGAGCCCCCTCCGGTTAGCATGACACCCCGATCAATGATATCGGCCGCTAATTCCGGTGGAATCGTTTCTAAGACGCTCTTCGCAGCGTTAATAATCATCTGAACGGACGTATGGATGGCATCGGCTATCTCCGTACTGTTGATGGTAACGGAAATCGGCATCCCACTGACGGCATCCCGGCCCCGAACTTCAATTTCTTTGATATCGTTTGGATCGGCCTTGGCGGTTCCAATCGTTTTCTTGATTTTTTCGGCCGTGTGCTCCCCAATGATGATGTTATGGGTTCGTTTCATGTAATCCACGATGTCTTGGTTCATCACGTCGCCGGCTAACTTCAGTGACTTACTAGCCACGATGTCGCCGAGCGAAACGACGGCGATATCAGAGGTTCCTCCACCAATATCAATCACCATGCTCCCAGTGGGTTCGAAGATGTCCATCCCCGCCCCAATGGCAGCCACTTTGGGTTCTTCTTCTAAAAAGACTTCGCCGCCCACTGATTTTTGGGCGGCCTCGATGATCGCCTTTCGCTCAATGTTCGTAATGTTGGTGGGGGCACAAATCATTACCTTCGGTTTGGAAACCATGCCCTTAACGCTTAATTTTTTAATGAAGTAGTTCAACATTGCTTCCGTCACGTCAAAGTCAGAAATCACCCCATCCTTTAACGGCCGAATGGCTTTAATGTTGCCAGGCGTCCGGCCGACCATTTCGTAGGCTTCTTTTCCGACTGCCAGCACCTTGTTCGTTTTCGTATCAATCGCAACGACGGAAGGTTCGTTTAACACAACTCCCTTTCCCGTTACCGATACCAGCACGTTAGCTGTTCCTAGGTCAATTCCAATATCTTGGGCCATCTTTTGTTCTTCCTTTCCCACTTTCGCTAATTGTGTAAATTATACCATAATTATCGTTTCAGACCGCTAGCTCCCAGTGGAAACCCTTTCAATGTTTGCCCCGAGGTGGCGGAGTTTCTTTTCAATTTCATAGTACCCTCGATCTAGGTACTGCAAGTTAGTAATGTGCGTAACGCCCGTAGCAATTAGGCCGGCCATAATCAACGCTGCCGCTGCCCGTAAATCAGTGGCGGCCACTTCAGCCCCTTCAAAACGAGTTGGCCCGTGCATTACTACGGTATTCCCCTTGATTTCAAATTTGGCGTTCATTCGCCGTAATTCATCCAAGTGCATAAATCGGTTTTCAAACACAGTTTCGGTTAACGTGCTGACCCCGTCAGCCGCCAGTTGTAAGACCGTCATCTGCGGTTGCATGTCGGTTGGAAACCCTGGATACGGTGCCGTTTCTACGTCAACTGGTTGTAAGGTATCAGGGCCAATGATGCGTACCCCTTGTTCCTCCTGGGTGACGGTTACGCCCATCTCCCGCAGTTTGGCAATAAAGGGAAGGTTATGTTCGACAATCGCATTTTCAACCAGAACGTCCCCCTTTGTCACCGCGGCGGCAGCCATAAAGGTCCCAGCCTCAATCCGGTCCTGCACCACTTCATGGTGAACACCATGCAGCTTTTGTACTCCTTCAATGGTGACCGTATCGGTCCCGGCCCCCGTGATGTGGGCCCCCATGTCATTTAACATGTGCGCCAAATCGACGATTTCTGGTTCCCGGGCCACGTTTTTAATTACCGTGGTTCCCTGAGCAAGCGTTGCGGCCATCATAACGTTCTGGGTCGCTCCCACGCTTGGAAAATCAAAGTAAATTTCGGCTCCTTGTAAGCCATTGGGTGCACTTGCTTCTACGTAACCTTCATGTTGCTCAATCGTGGCTCCCATGGCTTCAAAGCCCTTTAAGTGGATGTCAATCGGGCGTGAACCAATTGCACACCCACCAGGCAGCGCCACCCGGGCCTGACCCAGACGTGCTAACAGTGGTCCCAAGACCACAATGGAAGCCCGCATTTTCGATACGTACTCGAAGGGCGCTTCACTATTAATTGATCCGGTCGCATCCACCGTAATTTGATTGTGATTTTCGTCAAAATCCACCTGTAAATTCAAACTCCGCAACACTTCGTTCATCACGTGCACATCCGAAAGAATTGGACTGTTTGTAATCACACTCTGTGCTTCACTACCTAAAATCGTGGCGGCTAAAATGGGGAGCACGGCATTCTTTGCTCCCTCGATGTGAACACTTCCGGATAAGCGGTTGCCACCGCGTACAATAATTTTATCCATTTTTTCTTCTCCCAGTTGGTTTAAAATAAAAATTGTAAGTTTTTTAAGTTATCAATAAAAGAGAGAAAGAAATTACTGCTCAACGAGCCTAGTCCCAACGCCAAAAGCACCAGTAACACTTTTCCCTGTTGCTCTTTGATGGGCACCAACCGTTCAAAATGAATTCCTTGGATGGCCCAAAAAGCCAAAATGACAAAAAATAACTGACTAATAATGCTAATCAAAGCCTGTAACCCAAATCCATTCATGCTAATCTTCCTCCAATTATTGCTACCCTCAATCTTATCATAAAACGCTGGCCGTGTCCGGGCGAACCACGCCGTTTACTTACTTTTCCACCAAATACAAAAAGGGAAACCACCAGTCGGTGATTTCCCTTTTACTAACTTTTTAACGTCGGTTCGCAACGTTAATCCGATTTAAGGCTCGTCGTAATTCGACTTCAGCCCGTTTCATGGTATCGGCGTCATGATTACTGTTGGCTTCCTCAATTTCTTTTTGAGCCCGTTCCTTGGCACTAGTAGCCCGGTTCACGTCAATTTGATCTTTTCGTTCCGCACTATCAGCCACAATCGTCAACTCATTATTCGAAAATTCCACAAAGCCACCGTTGACCGCGATAATTTCCGATTGCCCGTCTTGGTTTTTAAACTCGGCCGGCGCAATCTGCAACGCGGCAATCACCGGAATGTGGTTTGCCATAATGCCAAGATCCCCAGTCTGTGTTTGGACCACTGCCAACGAACACTGATCATTAGTATAAACCGAGCCATCGGGAGTTACGATACTAACGGTTAAAACGTTCTTTGCTTCAGCCAATTAGATCCCTCCTTATTTGTCGGTATCCTTTTGGGCCGCTTCATACTTTGCAACTACGTCGTCAATCGGACCACAGTTTCTAAAGTAATCTTCTGGAATGTAATCATACTTCCCCTCCAAGATTCCCTTAAATCCGGTAACGGTGTCTTGAACGGAAACGTATTTCCCGGGCACGTTGGTAAACGTTTCAGCGACTGAGAATGGTTGCGACAGGAAGAACTGAATCCGCCGCGCGCGACCAACAATCGTCTTTTCTTCGTCTGACAATTCATCCATCCCCAAAATTGAGATGATGTCTTGTAGTTCCCGATAACGTTGCAGCTCGTGTTGTACTTCGCTAGCCACTTGGAAGTGTTCCTCACCCACGATGGCTGGATCCAACGCAGACGAGGTTGATGCTAACGGATCCACGGCAGGATAAATCCCTTGTTGCGTTAAAGAACGTTCCAAGTTGGTCGTGGCATCCAAGTGCGCGAACGTCGTGGCGGGCGCCGGGTCAGTATAATCATCGGCAGGAACATAAACCGCTTGAATCGAGGTAATGGCCCCCTTCTTCGTTGAGGTAATCCGTTCCTGGAGCTGACCCATTTCAGTTGCTAACGTTGGTTGGTACCCTACGGCCGATGGAATCCGACCTAGGAGGGCTGAAACTTCCGTCCCCGCTTGGGTAAACCGAAAAATGTTATCGATAAACAACAACACGTCCTTGCCGGCTTCATCACGGAAGTATTCGGCAATCGTTAGCCCCGTTAAGGCAACCCGCATCCGGGCACCAGGCGGCTCGTTCATTTGTCCATACACCATGGCAGTTTGCTTCAGAACTCCCGAACTCTTCATTTCGAAGTACATATCGTTCCCTTCACGGGTTCGTTCTCCAACCCCCGTAAAGACGGAAATCCCGTTGTGTCCCTGCGCAATGTTATGGATTAATTCTTGAATTAAAACGGTTTTACCAACTCCGGCACCACCGAACAGACCAACTTTTCCTCCCCGAATGTAGGGAGCCAGTAAGTCAATTACCTTAATACCCGTTTCCAACACTTCGGTGGACGGGTTAATTTCATCAAATTTAGGTGCAGCCCGGTGAATACTCCACCGTTCCGCATCTGGACCAAATTTCGGGCCACCATCAATGGTTTGGCCTAAAACGTTAAATACTCGGCCTAGTGTGTCATTACCCACGGGCACTTCAATTGGCTTGCCCGTGTTTTCAACTTCCATGCCACGACGTAACCCATCGGTTCCGTCCATGGCAATCGTTCTGACAACTCCGTCACCCAATTCCAGCGCTACTTCTGTTACTAAAACATCGTCATCGCCTTTTTGGACTCTTAAAGCATCATTAATTTCAGGTAAATCGCCATCTAGGGGAAATTCAACATCGACAACCGGTCCAATTACTTGTAAAACTTTACCAGCACTCATTATGCGTTAATTCCTCCCATCATTAGTGATTCAATGCTTCTTGACCACCCGTAATCTCAGTGATTTCGGTCGTAATCGCAGCCTGGCGGGCCCGATTATATTTTAATTCCAACGAAGAAATTAAATCATCAGCATTGTCAGTTGCCGCTTTCATCGCCATTGAACTAGACGAATGCTCCGCCGTCTTGGCATCCAAGATTGCTCCGTACACCAAACTTTCTGCATACTGAGGCAAAATGGCATGGAGCACTTCCTGTTCAGATGGTTCCACTTCGTATTCCGCCGTCAGAGTTTCCGTTTGAATACTCGATCCTGCTCCGGTCGCCCCATCCATACTCTGGCGAATTGATTCCCGATCCATCGGTAACAATTTCTCCGTCCGAAAGTCGGAACGAACCCGGTTTACAAAGTGGTTGTAGCAGACGTACAGTTCACTAAACAAGTGATCGTTGTACATCTGGGTAATGGTCTTCACAATTCCCTTCACTTCTTGGTACGTCGGAATATCAGAAACCCCGCGGTACTCATACGCCACGTTCGCCTGGTTTTTTTTATAAAAATCAGCGCCCGTGCCTCCAACTGCAAGGATTACGTAGTCATCAACGTTCGGAGTCTGCTCTGCGATGAACCGGTTGGTCCCCCGCAAAACATTACTGTTATAGCTTCCGACCATCCCCCGGTCAGACGTGATTACGAGGTAAGCTGTCGGCCCTTTTTTGGCATGGGCTTGATCATTTGAAGGCTGCTGGCTATCTAATAAGTGTGATTGAGCCAAGTGCATTACCACCGACTTAACCTTCGCAACGTATTCATTATAAGTTGCCGTCTGGCCCTGAATTTGATTCAGTTTAACGGTTTGAACCATTTGCATGGCTTCCGTAATTTGGCGGGTATTTTTAGTGGAGGCAATGCGGTGCTTGACTTCATTCATTGATTCAGCCATTGGTTATCCTCCCTTCAAATTTAAGCTTGCGGTTGGTTCGACGTTTGTGCCGCTGTCGGAGTAAATAGTTTAGCAAATTCACTAATGGCAGTGGTGAGTTGTTGCTCATCAGGTAACTTTCCGGTTTCCTTGATGTGTTGCAACAAGTCTTGGTGCTGATCATCAAAGTAATTAAAGAGTTCATTTTGGAACCGCAAAACGTCGTCAACGGCAATTTTATCCAAATAACCGTGCGTCAACGAATACAAAATGATGACTTGCTTTTCAACGGGAAGCGGATCGTGAAGTTTTTGCTTCAAAACTTCCACCGTCCGAGCTCCCCGATCCAACTTGGCCTTCGTGGCATCATCCAAATCAGAACCAAACTGTGCAAAGGATTCCAATTCATGGTAAGAAGCCAAATCAATCCGGAGGGTTCCGGCCACCTTCTTCATAGCCGCGATTTGGGCGTCTCCACCAACCCGTGAAACCGAAGTTCCAGCATCAATGGCTGGTCGATCACCAGAGTAGAACATGTCGGCGTTCAAGAAAATCTGTCCATCGGTAATGGAAATTACGTTGGTAGGAATGTAGGCCGAAACGTCCCCAGCTTGGGTTTCAACGATTGGCAAGGCCGTCATTGAACCGCCACCTAATTTATCACTGAGTTTAGCAGCCCGTTCCAACAACCGGGAGTGGGTGTAGAAAATATCCCCAGGATAAGCTTCCCGGCCAGGCGGACGTCTCAGAATCAAGGAGAGTTCACGGTAAGCGTTCGCTTGCTTCGTTAAATCATCGTAGACGATTAACACGTGCTGTCCCTTGTTCATGAAGAATTCACCCATCGTTGCACCGGAATACGGGGCAATGTAGAGCAGCGGGGCTGGTTCAGAAGGTCCAGCCGTAACTACGATCGTGTAGTCCATGGCGCCAAACTTCCGTAGCGTTTCAACCTGTTGCATCAACGTGGAATCCTTTTGACCAATTGCAACGTAGATACAGATCATATTTTGATCCTTTTGGTTCAAAATCGTATCAATGGCAATGGAGGTTTTCCCGGTTTTCCGGTCCCCAATGATTAATTCCCGTTGCCCCCGTCCGATTGGAACTAACGCATCAATGGCTTTAATCCCCGTTTGGAGTGGTTCATCAACTGATTTTCGGTCCATGATCCCGGGTGCTTTGTGTTCGATTGGCATTTCGGTATCCGTCTCAATCTTGCCGTTTCCATCAATTGGTTGCCCCAGTGAGTTAACCACTCGGCCTACCATTGCGTTACCAACGGGAACTTCCATGATGCGACCGGTTCTTTTGACGGAATCACCTTCCCGAATCCCGGTATAGTCCCCGAGAATCACGATTCCGACGTTGTTGCTTTCCAAGTTTTGAATCATTCCGTAGATTCCGTTTTGGAATTCAACCAGTTCCCCGGATAAGGCATTATCAAGCCCATAGGCCCGAGCCACTCCGTCACCGATGTAGGTAACGATTCCGGTTTCTGCCACCGTGAGCTCATCTTGATAGCCTGCTAATTGTTTTTTAATTAGAGCGCTGATTTCTTCAGCCTTAATGCTCATAAAAGTTTCACCTCTTTCGTTTGCGAGCTCATCACTGCAGTAATAGCCGTTTCAAGTTGTCTAGTTTGGTTTTAATGCTCCCGTCAAACACAACGTTCTCCGCTTGCAAAATTACTCCACCAATAAGTGCTGGATTCGTGTGTTCTTGCAATTCGACCTGGTTGGCCTGTACCTTGTTAGCAAAGGTTTGCGCTAACTGGTCGCGTTGTTCTGGTGCCAGTGGGACTGCAGTGGTCACGCTGGCAATCACAATTCCGTGTTTTTGGTTATAGATTTGCTTAAATTTATCAATTACAGCTTGTAAGTCACTAATGCGCCCATAATCAAACATCATCTGCACCAAGTTTTTGACTGGTTGCGTTGTCACACTCTCAAGCAACGGTTTTAACAACGCTTCCTTTTGGTCCGGCGACAACGCCGTCGACGCGAGGGCCGTGGTCACCGTTGGATCAGCCGTCAAAATGCTTTGAATGGTGGCAAGGTCAGTTTGTCCGGTGGCAACTTGATCCTGCTCTTCTAGGGTCGCATACAATGCCTTCGCGTACCGATTAGCAACTTCATGCTTAGTTAGACTCATACTTATCCAACCCTTCGATGTAGGAATCAATTAACGTCTTTTGATCATTGGCGTCTAAGTTCTTTTGAATCAGCTTGGAAGCAATTTCAATAGATAAATCAGCTACATCATTCTTTGAGTTGGCTAGGGCATCTCGTTGTTGTTGCTCAATGTCCTTCGCGGCATTCTCTTTAATGGTTTTGGCATCCAAGTTGGCACTACTAATAATCGACTCGCGGCGTTTATCCCCGGTTTGTTGCGCCTTGCTAATGATTTCACTTGTTTCTGCTTGCGAATTAGCCAGCTCCGTCTGCCGTTTTTTCGCCAGTTCCAAGGCTTCGTTCCGCGACTTTTCGGCCGTATCAATGTCATTGGCAATCTTATCCGACCGATCCTGCATCATCTTCGTTACGGGCTTCCAGGCAACCACCTTGATCAGCCACATGAGAATAATGAATAAAACCGCGTAGAATAAGGCATCCCCAATGTTAAATGCTTCTCCAATCACTAACATCTATTGACACCTCCTTTGTTTGTTAATCAACTGGTTTGATTACTTGTTGATTACCAACATTGCAATCACGAAGGCTAAGATGGGCATAACTTCGATCAAAGCGACCCCGATAAACATGTTCGTCCGTAAGGTATTGCTTAATTCTGGCTGACGTGCCATTCCTTCTAGCATCTTCGAAATCAAAATTCCGTCACCGATCCCGGCCCCAACTGCGGCACCTGCGATCGCGATTCCAGCTCCAATTGCACCCATAAATACTTCCTCCTTTTCTTATTCCTCAAGCGTAATTTTATGAGAAATATATACACATGATAAAGTTACAAAAACGTAGGCCTGAATACAGCCAATAAATACTGAGAAGGCCATCCATGCCATTTCAATTGGTGCCGAAATAGCCAGGATTGCAATCCCATGCGAAAATGCCATTTTCGCAATCAAACCTGCCAGCAGTTCACCAGCAAAAATATTACCGTACACCCGAATTCCAAGGGTTAAGAAATTAGTAAACTCTTCCATCAAGTTGATCGGTAACAAGTAGGGAATGGGTTGTAGGTAGGTTTCAAAGTGCTGTTTATAACCTAACTTTTGTACCCCCGAGTACTGAGCAATCAACATTGACATCAGCGCAAACGACATTGCAACGATTGGATCGGCCGTGGGACTCTTCACGTAAACAATTCCACCAACTTCAATGTGGAGGAACAACCCCAAGAGGTTTGCTACCAAAATGAAATAGAAGAGCGTAAACGCCCACAGTCCATAATCCTTGGTTGATCCACTTGGCATCGTCGACTTCACAATTCCGTTCGTAAAGTCAATCATGTACTCCAATAAATTTTGCTTGCCCGTGGGCTTCATTTGAATTCGCCGGGAGCAAACATAAACAAAGCCAAACACAATTGCTGCAACAATTATTCCAGAAATCATGTTTCCCACGTTGAAGGTCAAACCGCAAAATTGAAAAGTACGAGTTGGATCCACTAATTATCACCTCTTTTGCCTTTCAAATAGCGAACGGTTGGCGCCAGATTCACACCTTGCTTTACCATTCATTTTAAGAATAACCACGCAGTAGCTAATCCTAAAATTCATTAGAATGATACCACCAAATGAAATTAAATACAAAGTAATTCCTTTAATTATAACCAGTGCGCTTGCCGGTTTTTTTGCCAATCAAAAAGCAGAAATCCACTGATTTCTGCTTTTTGATTTATTTAGTTCCGAATAACCGATCCCCGGCATCCCCAAGTCCGGGCACAATGTACCCATTTTCGAGGCGATCATCCAGCGCCGCTGCGTAAATTTCAACGTCTGGGTGGGCAGCTTCTAGAGCTTGCACCCCTTCTGGTGCAGCCACCAGGCACACAAACTTAATGTTCTGGGCGCCACGCTTCTTCAAGGCATCAATGGCCATGATGGCAGATCCTCCCGTTGCGAGCATTGGATCAACCACTAAGACTTCTCGGTCTTGAATGTCTGAAGGTAATTTCACAAAGTATTCATGGGGTTCGAAGGTGGTTTCGTCCCGATACATTCCCACGTGACCAACCCGGGCACTCGGTAACAGTTCCAAAATCCCATCAACCATTCCAATTCCGGCCCGTAAGATAGGCACGACCGCCACCTTTTTCCCGGCAAGCTTCTTAGTCGTGGCCTTTCCCATTGGCGTTTCGATTTCCACGTCCTGGAGGGGCATGTCGCGGGTGACCTCAAAGGCCATCAAGTTGGCGATTTCGTTGACAACTTCTCGAAATTCATTGGTTCCGGTTTTCTTATCCCGAATGATACTTAGTTTATGTTGAATCAAAGGATGATTCATTACGTGAAATTTACTCAAGGTCAACACTCCTTTTCTTTCTCCGTCTCATCCTATCATACCATGAACTGGCTTACCGCGTAATTGAATGGATGGCACATAATGCCTGCACGGCTTCACGAACTTCAGTTAGCGTTTGTTCATCATGAGGATGCGTGACCGTCCTTGTGATCAACTGGGCGACCTTGCGCGCATCTGCTTCCGTAAACCCGCGTGACGTGATGGCGGGCGTTCCCAAGCGCAGCCCGCTCGTCACAAACGGGCTGCGTTGTTCGTTCGGCAATGCCTCTTTGTTGGTCGTAATGTGTACTGAATCTAACAGGGCTTGGGCGTCCTTCCCGGTCAGTTCGGTCTGCGTAAGATCAACGTTTAACAAGTGGTTGTCGGTGCCCCCAGATACCACTCGGAGGTGCTCTGTGTGCTGAAATTCATCGGCCATCGCCTGCGCGTTTTTAATTACCTGACTGGCATACGTCGTAAATTCTGGTTGCAAATCTTCATAAAATGCAGCGGCTTTCCCTGCAATCACATGTTCCAAGGGGCCTCCTTGGGTGCGTGGAAAGACCGCCGAATTCAGCTGCTTTTGGTACTTAGCTTGCGCCAAAATCAAACCACCCCGGGGTCCCCGGAGGGTTTTATGGGTCGTCGTCGTCACCACGTCGGCAATCCCAACTGGATTAGGGTGTAAGCCAGCGGCCACTAAACCAGCAATGTGGGCCATGTCGACCATCAAGTAGGCCCCCACTTCGTCCGCAATCTTGCGAAAGGCGAGCCAGTCAATCTCGCGACTATACGCGGAAGCGCCAGCCACAATGAGCTTGGGGTGCACCCGTTCTGCTAGTGCTTGAATCGCCGCAAAATCCAGGCGTTCCGTGGTAGCGTCTAATCCATACGCATACGCCTGATAAATTTGTCCAGAAAAACTAACCTGAGCGCCGTGGGTCAAGTGTCCCCCAGCGTTTAAGTCCATCCCTAAAATGACATCGCCAGGCTGTAAAAAGGCCGCATACGCCGCCTCGTTAGCCTGCGAACCAGAGTGGGGTTGCACGTTGGCATATTCCGCGCCAAATAATTGTTTTGCCCGCTCAATCGCCAGGTTTTCCACGATATCAACGTACTGACACCCACCGTAATAGCGGTGGCCCGGGTACCCCTCGGCATACTTATTGGTTAACACCGAGCCTTGCGCGGCCCGCACGGCCTTTGAAACAATGTTTTCGGACGCAATTAATTCAATCGTATCTGCTTGGCGTTCTGCTTCGTGCTGAATTGCGTCCCATAATTTGGGATCTGCTTGTTGGTAGTTTTCCGTCATGATTTAGTCCCCCTTAGGTGCCTGCTAGCGCAGGTCTGCTGTTGAAAAGTGGTGTTGTCCCGCTGCCTTATTTAACCGGTTCATGTACGCTTCTCCCAGTCCGTTTGGAGAAAAGCCTTCCACGAGGATGGTCGTGATGTCTGGATGCAGGTCAAAGGCCCGTAACCCGGCAAATAAGGCGTGACTGGCCGAGTGAATGTCCGTCCCCAAACTGTAAGTTGCAACGTTCTCCGGCCAGGCATAGTGGTTTAGCACGGCGTCTGTGGCTAAAATCCCCACCGGCGTTGGTTGCTGCTGACTCCAGCTCACAACTGTTGCCCAATCAACCTTCGGATCCACAATCTGCACCGCTGCCGTTGGCGAATAGTGGGTATATTTCATTCCGGGGGCCTTGGGAACTTCATCTGGTTTGACCTGCTTTTGCGAGTCCACAATCGGCCCGAGCACGCGCTCCAAATCGGCTCGAGTTACTGCACCGGGCCGTAAAATGGCGGGGTGCGCGGTCGACATGTCAATCACCGTCGATTCCACCCCCAAGTCCGTTGGTCCAGCGTCTAAAATGCCGCCAATCTTCCCCTTTAAATCATGATAAACGTGTTGCGCGGTGGTCGGACTGGGTTTCCCCGACGTGTTGGCCGAGGGTCCAACTAACGGAACCCCGGCAGTTTTAATCAAGTCCAGGGTCGTAGCTTGGCGCGGATTCCGAAAAGCAGCGGTGGTTAAGCCACCAGTTACCTGGAGAGCCAAGCTTCCTGGTTGTAACGGCAAAATAATGGTTAACGGTCCGGGCCAAAAGGTATCCATTAACCGTTGCACGGCCGGCTGAATGGTGGTAACAAACTGCCGGACAGTGGCCTGATCCGCGACGTGGACAATCAGGGGGTTGTCACTCGGACGGCCCTTCGCCTTGTATACCTTTTCCACGGCGGCCACGTTGGTGGCGTCGGCCCCTAAACCATAAACGGTTTCCGTGGGAAAAGCGACCAACTCGCCCTGCTGGATTAACTCCGCGGCAGCGCTTAAATCCGGCGCTTTAAATATCTTAGTTTCCATCTTTAATCTACCTCTCCTTTTTGCATCCGCACCATCCGCTCGTGACCGGCTAGGTCCTGACGAACCTGCAGCTGCGCCGTTGGAAACTGCTGGTGCCAAATTGCGGACACCGCCGATCCCTGCTGATAGCCAATCTCTAAGTACACGCTGGCGTGCTCAGTTAAATACGGCCCCACTGTCGCGGCCAACCGTTCGTACAATTCTAACCCCTGATGGGCAGCAAATAAGGCCGTTTTCGGCTCATAATTGACGACGGTGGCATCCATTACATCTACTTCCGAACTTGCAATGTAGGGTGGGTTGGAAATCACAATGTCAAAGGGCGGCCGGGGAACCGCTTGCAATAAGTCACTAGCAACAAACTCAATCGCCGTTCCCTGCGCCTGCGCATTCTGCTGGGCCACCTGCAGGGCAGCGGGGGAAATGTCGCTTGCCACCACCGTCCAGTCCGGACGGGCCTGTTTTACCGCAATTGCAATTGCGCCACTCCCCGTGCCCACGTCTAACACCCGCAACGGTTGCTTTCCATGGTCGTAAAGCACCCAGTCAACCAGTTCTTCGGTTTCTGGGCGCGGGATCAACACATCGGGAGTGACCATGAGCGTTAAGCCGTAGAACGGCGCCTGTCCCATAATGTATTGGACCGGTTCACCGGCCGCCCGGCGGTCCACGTTCGTCTGAAACCTGTGAACCTGGTCAGCTGCTAACGGTTCCCGGTAGTGCACTAAAAGTTCCGTTTGGTTCCACCCCAACTGTTCCAGTAACAGGTACCGGGCGTCTGCTGGCGCAATTTCTAACCGCTTCAAACGCAAAGAAGCCCACTGCAGGGCTTCAAAGGGAGTTGCGTGGGCATTAAGCTTCGGCATCGTTTAAATGCTCCAACTTTTCGGCTTGATCAGAGATAATCAAGGCATCAATGATTTCATCCAAATCGCCAGCCAAAACCTTATCCAACTTGTTGAGCGTTAACCCAATCCGATGGTCTGTCACCCGGTTTTGCGGAAAATTGTAGGTTCGAATCCGTTCGGACCGGTCACCGGTTCCAACCGCTGATTTTCGTTGGGCGTTATACTCGTCTTCTTCTTGTTGTTTGTAGTAGTCATACACCCGGGCTCGAAGCACCGTCATGGCCTTCGCTCGGTTTTGTTGCTGGGACCGTTCGTCCTGCATTGCCACTACAATTCCGGTGGGCAAGTGGGTCATCCGCACGGCTGATGAGGTCTTGTTAATGTGCTGCCCCCCGGCTCCAGATGACCGGTACACATCCGTCCGAATGTCGGCCGGATCAATTGTGATGTCAACGTCTTCTTCCTCGGGCATTACCCCCACAGTCGCCGTGGAGGTGTGCACCCGCCCGGCTGACTCAGTTTCTGGCACCCGTTGCACCCGGTGGGCCCCATTTTCATACTTAAGCTTTGAATACACCTTGTTTCCGGTAATCATCAGGACAATTTCTTTAAAGCCTCCAACTTCGGTATCGGCTTCATCAATGACTTCGACCTTCCAGCCCTGCATCTCGGCGTACTTTACATACATATTGTACAAATCCGCCGCAAACAAACTGGCTTCGTCGCCTCCAGCCGCTCCGTGGATTTCCATGATGATGTTCTTATCGTCATTTGGATCCTTGGGAATCAAAAGCACCTTAAGCTGTTGTTCGAGTTGGTCCTTTTCCTGTTCCAAGTCGCCAATCTCACTTTTAACCATCTCGGCCATCTCTGGATCCAGCTTCTCTTGGAGCATTTCTTGATCGTCATCAAGGGCCGTACTCACATCCTGGTAGTGATGGTAGGTTTCTACGGTTTCTCGTAAACTTCCCTCTTCTTTAGAGAGTTTCATAAACCGCTTGGTGTCTGCAATCACTTCTGGATCACTGATCAATTCGTTCAGTTCGTCGTAACGATCGGAAACGGATTGTAATTTATCAAAGATTTCGTCCATTTGATTTTCAGCCATTGTCATCCTCTTTTCTCTGGTTTGCTAAAGGTGGATTGTTGTAGTGAGTCCGGCAGACCGGATAATACGATTCATTGCCACCCATGACGACTTGTTCGCCCTCATACACGGGCTGACCGTTGTGGAGGCGGAGATTCATCGTGGCCTTCTTCTCACAAAACCAACAAATCGTTTTCATTTCTTCGAGTTTATCCGCGTACAACAGTAAGTACTTGGAACCTGCAAACAGGTGGTTTTGAAAGTCGTTTTTGAGGCCAAAAGCCATGACGGGAATCTGCAGTTCATCAACAATCTGCGCTAGTTCTAAGATATGATGCTTTTCTAAAAACTGGGCTTCGTCCACCAGAATACAACTGACGGGGTGCTGGTTAGTCGTCATCGCCTTTTTCACAATGGTAAAGGCGTTGGCCGTTGGTTCGATGGAAACGGCCTTCCGGTTCAGGCCAATCCGGGATTCAATCATCCCGGGCGCCTCACGGGTGTCAAGGGCACTCGTGAGCAAAATCACGCGCTTCCCCTGCTCTTCATAGTTATGTGCTACTTTAATAATTTCGATTGATTTCCCACTATTCATCGCCCCATAGCGAAAGAAAAGCTGCGCCACATAATCACCTTTTTCCTAAAAATTCCGCTGCTTTTCATTATAGCTAATTTCGCAGTTCCCTGCATTAAAATTCCCAAATCAACGCGCGCGTCCCTTATTTTCGTGAAATTAATCAATTTATGCTAAAATCTAAGGGATTGCGCAGAAGAATTTAAAAGGATGTGAACCTGAATGACATTGAGAAGTGAGATTGCAACCCTCGCTGGCCGGTCCTCGTACTGGTTTTTGCATAACTTCATGGGCGGCGGAAGTTCGCTCCCTGGTAAAATCACCACGACCCTTGATCCGGATGTCTTAAAGGAACTAGGTAAAAATTACGAAGTCATCATTGTCAGTGGAACCAACGGAAAAACGTTAACCACGGCTTTAATTGTCCAAGTCTTAAAGGAAAAGTATGACCACATTGTCACCAACAAAACTGGCTCTAACATGGTTCAGGGCATTACTTCGACCTTCTTAGAGGCCAAACGGCCCGCCAAAGGGAAAAAGGGCATTGCTGTCCTAGAAGTGGATGAAGCTAACGTTAAACCAATTGTTAGCCAAATTACCCCCAAGATGTTTGTCCTAACCAACATTTTCCGGGATCAATTGGATCGGTACGGAGAAATTTACACGACCTACCAGAAAATCCTAGACGGCATCAAGCTGGCTCCCGATGCGGTGGTCCTCGCTAACGGAGACGAACCGATTTTCCACTCCAAAGAACTCCCGAACCCGCAGGTTTACTACGGTTTTGCTAACCAACCTGCGACGGGTGACCTAAAGGCTGCCCCGAATACCGACGGAATTCTTTGTCCTGTTTGTCAACACCTGCTCCACTATCACTACTTGGTCTATGCCAACCTGGGCGATTACTTCTGTCCCAACTGTGGCTTCCGCCGTCCAGACCTCCGGTTTAAAGTAACGGACGTTTCAGAACGCACGCCCAAAGCATCGAAGTTTGCAATTGACGGTCATCCATACGAAATCGGAGTGGGCGGAACTTACAACATCTACAACGCCCTCGCCGCTTACGCGGTGGGCCGTGAGGTTGGAATTCAGCCCGACCAGATTCGCCATGCGTTTGAAAATAACCAACGTCTCTTTGGGCGCCAAGAAGAAATTAACGTAGCTGGAAAAGACGTCAGCATTATTCTGGTCAAAAACCCTGTGGGAACCAACCAGGTAATCGATTTACTGGCAACGGAACCAGAGCCCTTCTCCTTTGTGGGGCTATTGAACGCCGACTACGCTGATGGAATTGATACCAGCTGGATTTGGGACGGTGAATTTGAACGCTTACCACAAATGAACATTCAACAATTTGAAACCGGCGGTAAACGTTATAAAGACATTACCTTCCGGTTGAAAGTGGCCGGCGTTAACCCAGAACAACACACCGTGCAACCCGATTTAGGCAAAGTAATCGAAGATATTAAACAGATGCCAACTGACAAGGTTTACATCTTAGCGACCTACACCGCCATGATGGAAATGCGGTCCCGGTTAATGAAACAAGGTTACATCAAGGGAGGAAACTAATTATGACCATGAACTTACGCGTGGCGCACCTGTACGGTGACCTCATGAATACCTATGGTGACATTGGCAACATCCTCACGTTACGGTTTTATGCCAACCAAATTGGCGTAACGGTGACCGACCAGATCATTAGTCTCGAAGACGACTTTCAGGCCGATGACTTTGACTTCGCCGTGTTTGGTGGGGGACAAGACTTTGAACAAATGGTCGTGGCCAAGGATTTACCCAATAAACGTGATGAATTAATCAAATTTATCGAACAGAATAAACCGCTGATTGCCGTTTGTGGTGGCTACCAGATGCTCGGTAAGTACTATGTGGATGCAAGTGGTCGTAAGCTACCAGGGATTCACGCCATGAACCACTACACCGAACAGCAACACGAAAACCGCTTTATTGGCGACATCGAGATTCAAAATGAAGCGACCGGCCAAAAGTACCACGGCTTTGAAAATCACCAGGGCATCACCTTTCTTGGTGATGATGAACATGCCCTAGGCAAGGTGCTCAAGGGCTACGGTAACAACGGTGAAGATCAAACCGAAGGAGCCGTGCACAACAACACGATTGGCACCTACTTCCACGGCCCAATCATGGCCCGAAACGGCAACTTTTCCATCCACATGATGTTTGAAGCCTTACAAAATAAGTATCCTGATTATGATTTCACGGACTTAAAAACCAAGGTTAAACCCGAGTCATACTAACAAAGCTAACCAATTCAAAAATGCTCCCACTAAGCTCATTGTGGGAGCATTTTTAGTTAGTCGAATAGTTCAGCCAGATAACTAGCCAGCATCCGATTTCGTTCGTCCATAAACCTTTCATGGACTTGCGGGTGAACCCGGTTGGACAGAAACACCAAGGCACTGCGTCGCTCCGGAACCAGCATGACTAAGGTTCCCGTATAACCGCCCTGCCAGATGTAACGATGACCCTGATACGTTGCTAAGCGCCAGCCAAACGACCGACTTCCATCCTGCATCGGCGTTTGATCTGCATACATCGCCGTAAACATGGCCGGCGTGTACACCTTCCCCGGTGGAGTTAGCTGTAGCATCCACTGGGCAAACCGCTCCGTGTCACGTAACGAACTAAACAGACCCGCCGACCCACAATCAGATCCTAAGACCTGGGCCTTGGGATCATGCACCACGCCTTGTCGGTTAGTCATTGTGTCTGAATCATACGTGGTCGGCACCGTCCGACGGGGATCCGGATGAAACGTGGAGTCAATCAAGCCAAGCGGTTCTAACACCATGTGTTTAATCAACGGCTGAATCGGTAAACCAGCAACGACCCCGGCAATCCACCCTAAAAAGATGTAATTCACGTCTTGGTAGCGCATTTGCTTTCCTAATTGTGGTCCCACGTCTAGGCTCAGCAAAGCCGTCCGCAGTTGGTTTAAATTTAACTGATCCCGGTTAGGAATGTAGCCCGTGATGTCAGCAGTATGGGTCAGCAAGTGTCGTACCGTAACCCGAGGGTGCTTCCACTCGGGTAAATAGGTAGTAATGGAATCGTCTAACCCAATCTGTTGCTTTGAAACGAGCTGCATAATCACCGGAACGGTTCCCATCACCTTCGTCAACGAGGCCATGTCGTATAACTGGTTGGGCTGTAGGGGAACTCTCGTTGGCGCCACTTGTTGGGCGCCAGCAATGCCATCTTCCACGTTTAACCCCGTGATAAAGGCATACGAAGCTCCCGGAACGACCTGGTCGGTAATCATTTGGTTAATCAGGGCCTGCGTGTGTTCAAACCGCATCGTCACGTCCTTCTTTCTTACGTATTGACCACGAGTTGTTACTGTTCAGCATTTTTAATCTGGCTAGCAATATCATCATGCTCGTTAAAATCTAAGTTTAAAAAGGCCTGGCTGGTAACGGGAAAGTGTTCTTGAAAGTCTGTAAATGGTTCCAAGCTCAGTTCGGCATCCGCAACCTCAAAGTCTAGGACGTGGCCCCCAAAATCATGGTCAGCGGCGAGAAAATGGTAGTGAAATCCACCGACTGCGACCCCATTGTACAGTTGGGGGGCGTAGTAGCCGAGCATCGTCCCGCTAACAGCCTGTTTTTCAAAGACCGCCTGTTCCTTAGCCGCTTGTTCCAGGGTTTGATACGGTTTGGTTTGTTTGTGAACGGAACGGGTCTGCACCCGGCTAAACTGCCCCGTCAACTGAAAGGAATAAAACAGGTTCTGCCATGGATGCGCGGAAGCAATTTGTTGTAACGTGGCGTCTCGGCCCTGTCTCTGAATCCGCATTTCTGGTTGGTAATCAGCAAAGTTCACCGTGGCAAAGGGAACCTGGTCGTTGGGTTGTAAGACGTTGACGTCCCCACTAGCGGTAACTTGGTATAACGTCCCCTGTAAAATGATTAATTCTCCATCTAACCCGTCCCCGGTTCCAATCCCGGTATCACCGTGTTTTAACAGTTCTGCGACAGACATTGTCCCGGTAAATAAACCGGCAGTTAGGTCAGCTAGGGTTGAATGCTGGTATAATAGATTCTGGTTCATATTTTATCCTACTTTCTCAACTAACTAAGGAGTTGTTTTACTTTGACTGATGCAAAAATGAATGGTGCCCAAGCCATCGTCAAATCCATGATTAATCAGGGAATCCAGTACTGCTTCGGAATCCCGGGGGCCAAGGTTGACCTCCTGTTTGAAGCCCTCGAATACTGCGAAGATGAACGGGCACCTAAACTAATTGTAACACGCCACGAACAGGATGCTGTGTTCATGGCTGCTGCCATTGGCCGTCTCACTGGTAAACCCGGGGTGGCCATGGTCACCTCTGGCCCAGGAGTTAGTAACCTAGCCACAGGCTTATTGACCGCGACAACTGAAGGGGATCCCGTCATCGCCCTTGGGGGTCAAGTTCCGCAAGATGACGTTAACCGGGCCACCCACCAGGCAGCTCGCAATGCCGAGATTCTGAAAGACGTTACCAAGAGTAGCGTTGAGGTCCAGGATGCGAATAATGCTTCGGAAGTCTTTACGAATGCCTATCAAACGGCGATTGCACCTAAGCAAGGCGCGACGTTTATCTCGCTGCCCCAAAACGTATTAGCCGCTGAAGTTAACCGGCCAGCGTTACAGCACATTGGCATCGTGGACCACGGCCGGGCTGGCAAAACGACCCTCGCTGAAATCACCGACCACCTTCAACGCGCAGAACGGCCCGTGATTTTAGCGGGAATGCGCGCGTCTGCTCCAGAAAATACCCAAGCAATTCGGGCTTTAATTAAAAAGTACGCCCTTCCGGTGGTTGAAACGTTCCAAGGTGCCGGGGTGGTATCTAAAGAACTCGTTGACCGCTACTTTGGGCGGATTGGGTTGTTCAAAAATCAACTCGGTGATTCAATCCTCCGTGACAGTGATCTGATCCTGACAATCGGCTACGATCCCGTGGAATACGAACCTCGGAACTGGCATGACGATAACACGCCGATCATTAACATTGATGACGTGCAAACGGAACTGTCAAACGAGTTTCAACCAACCATCGATACGCAAACCAGCATTGCTAAAACTTTAGAGTCAATTACTGAGGCCCTTCCAGACCAACCGGACTTCCCGGCCACAACCAAGGCCGAGCTAGACCGGTTACGCGCGGAATACGAAAAAATTGACGAAGAAAACTACCATCAGTACGTAAATAACGAGGACCACCAAACGCGGTTGAATCCGTTGAACCTGTTGGAAGTCGTGCAAGAAAACGTTCACGATGATACCACGATCACGGTTGACATCGGGAGTCACTACATCTGGATGGCCCGCTACTTTAAGTCCTACCAACCGCGAACCCTCTTATTCAGTGACGGGATGCAAACCCTCGGAGTTTCCCTCCCCTGGGCGATTGCCGCTTCACTGGTTCGCCCTAAGCAAAAAATCGTGTCCGTTTCCGGAGATGGGGGCTTCCTCTTTTCTGGTCAGGAACTAGAAACCGCTGTCCGGTTGAACTCTAACATCGTCCAACTGATTTGGAATGATTCCCACTACGACATGGTGCGCTTCCAAGAAATTGCGAAATATGGGAAGGACTCGGGAGTTGATTTCAACAACATCAACTACGCTGAAATCGCCAATGGATACGGCGCCACCGGGATTCGGGTTAACAGCCTCGCCGAATTTGAAACGGCTTTCAAAAAGGCCATGCAAATGGACGGCCCGGTTGTGATTGATATCCCCGTTGATTACTCGAATAACATTAAATTAAAGACGTCGAAGTTGCTGTAAACTTTGGTAACGAAAATACAAAAACACCGCTCCTTGTGAAAGGTAGCGGTGTTTTTCGTTTCTTGTCATGCGAATCAAATTAATGCCCCTGCCTAAAAATAATAAGTTACAAGCCTAAATCAGTAACTATTCTTACCGAAGCAAGCAAAAAAGCCCGCCATAGCGAGTTTTTGCAAGTATATGAAAATCAGTAAAAACACGAAATTGGGTATACTGGATTCGAACCAGTACATTATGGATTCAGAGTCCACTGCCTTACCAGTTTGGCTAATACCCAATAAGTACAATAAATATACTACAATGTTGACTCGTCCTTGTCAAACATTATTTAGATTGACTTTTATCCCGACCCAGAGTAAAATGAAATCGTTATATGATAATTATTGCCCGTTGGTCAAACTGGTTTAAGACGTCGCCCTCTCAAGGCGGAGTTACGAGTTCGAGTCTCGTACGGGTAATTCGCAAAAAAGTCGCTGTTAAAGCGACTTTTTCTTTCTCAATTTTTATTAAATTCAATTATCGAGGTTTTTCATGATTTTACTCTTTTTTCCATTGCTTTTATGCTTAATCATTATTTCGTTTTTTCGCGGCAACTGTTGTGGGTGTCTGAGCTTCCTACTGTTATTATTACTAGTTGGCCTCTTTCTGTCGTCCTTTTGGGTTATCGTGGCCCTGGCTGCCACGGGGCTCTTTATTTATGGAGTCACCAGCTACTTTAACAACAACTAAAAACCGGTAATGATCGCAAGTCTCAGATCATTACCGGTTTTTTATTTCTGCGTGAGTTTTTGGTTAATTTCCGCAATCGTTTGCCGCGCGCGTCTCATTTCAATCGTCCACATCACCACGTAAATGATGATGAAAATGATGGTAAAGTTTGCAAAATAGGAAAATTCCAACGGGAACCATTCTGAGACAACCGCTAAGGTCGAAAAAAGCACGTAGGTTACGATAAAATGCAAAACCGTTTGCTTGGTAATGCTCCAACGCTCGACCCCAAAAATTAAGCTACTCAGTGAAAAGACCATGCCCATTGCCATCCACATCACTCCGGCCACTGCCGTCGCGGTTAGTTCTGAACCAAAATGACTAATAAAATCAGGGCTAGATGGGAACATTTGCTTCAAACCGTTTAGTTTTGAAAATAACATCGCGAACCAAAAACCAATCAATAGTCCGCCAGCTGACCCGCTCACTGTGAGATTCCAAATTTGTCTCATCACTAATCCAACTCCTTTTTCATTTTCTGTACAAACCGGCGGGAGGCATAGCTGACCTGTCCTGTTTTCAGACGAACTTCGTATTGCCCAGTTCGACTCAAGGATAGTCGTACTATCAGTGCCACGTTTACAATTTCCGCACTCGAAATTTGAATAAATTGGTGACGTGGTAAAATTGCCCGTAACTGATAAATCCGTTGTTGGAGCCGATATTTGCCTGTTTGCGTTTCGGCATAAACCGCCTTAGCCTCCGTGTAAATACGCTGGAGATCAGCTATCGGAATTGCAAAAGCTTGTTGGTGCTGATAACCGGTCAGCACGTGCGGTTTGCCCCACTGTTCCAGCTCGGTCGCTAATTTGACTAATTCTGTGTCTCTTTGCTTCGCATGTAGCGTGGCAAAGGGCTGCACAAATTGGGATTGTAAATCAAACTCAACTTTCATCTCCTGCCCTCCTTGATGATTAGCTTACCAAGTTCAAGGGTGAAAACAATGGCTAGGCGGTTAAGTGGTTAATTTGCAGGGATAATTGGTTCTAAAAAAAGAACGGTTCCCCGTTCTTCCCAGAATTAATGCTCTAAATTTGTGCTTCCACACTAATCATCTCCAACAAACCTTGGGCACACTCACTACCCTTGTTGCCAGCTTTCCCACCCGCACGATCAAGAGCCTGAGCCATGTCATCCGTCGTTAGCACGCCAAACAGCACGGGCACTGGACTGGTTAATGATACCTGTGCAATTCCGGCCGCCGTTTGGGCGCACACGTAATCATAGTGCGAAGTGGCCCCGCGGACGACCGCACCTAAGGCAATCACGCCGTCGACTTTGCCCGTCTCACCTACCAACTTGGCAATCCTTGGAATTTCAAAGGCTCCGGGTACCCAGTAAACCTGGATATCGGTTTCTGCCACCCCACATTGTTGTAAAGTGGCAATCGTTCCGTCTAACAGTTTTTGCGTAACCAGTTGGTTGAACTTCGCCACGACGATTCCCACGTGACGGTGTTGCCCGTTTAAACTCCCGGTTTTTACTTCCATAGTTAGTCAATCTCCCTTAATAAGTGCTGCATCTTATGTTTTTTCGTTGCTAAGTAGTCCCGGTTCGTTGCGTGCGGTTTAATTTCTAACGGAATCCGCTTGCGCACCGTAATCCCTGCGTTGGCTAGTTGAGTCAGCTTATCCGGATTGTTGGTCATTAAATCAAGCTCCGTAACCCCTTGATCACGTAAAATGGCCGCTGCCAGCTCGTAATCCCGCTCATCTGGGGCAAATCCCAGTTGCTGATTAGCTTCGACCGTGTCCAACCCCGCTTCTTGAAGCCGGTAGGCTGCCAGTTTGTTGGCTAAGCCAATCCCTCGCCCTTCCTGGCGAAGGTATAGCACCGCACCATGTCCGGCAGCTGCAATTGTTTGGAGCGCTGCGGCCAGTTGCTCACCACAGTCACAGCGCAACGAGCCGAACACGTCTCCCGTTAAACACTCCGAATGAACGCGCAGTAACAGTGGTTCCTCAGCCGAAATTTCTCCCTGACTAATCAGTAACGCTGGTTCTTGATCAGCTGACGTTTGGTAAGCCGTCAGTTGAAACGTCCCGTACTGGGTCGGCAATTGCACTGGGGCTAAGCGCCGAAGCTTCCGTTGGAGCTGCGCTTTTCGATACGCCTGTAATTCTGCAATCGTAATAAAGGGATAGCCGGCCTGACGCGCGAATGCCCGTAACTCGGACTGCCGCATCATGGTGCCGTCGTCCTTTAAAATCTCGATGATGGCGGCGACGGGCATGGCTCCAGCCAACCGAGCTAAATCAACCGCTGCTTCTGTATGCCCGTTGCGGGCTAACACGCCACCTTGGCGAGCTTGTAACGGGAAAATGTGGCCGGGATGATAAAAATCAGCCGGCGTGGTCTGCGGATTAGCTAACTGTCGGATGGTTGTAGCCCGGTCGGCAGCTGAAATGCCGGTCGTCGTGGCTTTGGCATCCGTTCCCTGTAAAAAGGCGGTTCCAAAGGCATCCTGTTCCTGCGCCATTGGCTCCAAACCTAAGCGTTGCACCTGGGCTGGGGCCATCGGAACGCACAATAAGCCGCGGGCTTGCGTCACCATCGTGTTGACCGTTGCGGGCGTCATCTTTTCAGCTAACCCGATTAAATCGCCTTCCCCTTCACGATCCTGATCATCGGCTACGACTACCAGGCCACCCCGCTGTAACTGTTGCAGGGCCCCGTCAATTCGATTGGTTGCTGTCATTGTTCATCCTCCCATTCACATATTTGCCTAATACATCTGTTTCCACGTTAACGAGCTCGCCCACGCCGAGTTGTCCTAAATTGGTCTGGTGCAAAGTATGCGGAATCAGACTAACTTCAAACTCCGTCGCAGTCGCAGCTGTTACCGTTAAACTTACTCCATTGACCGCGACCGAACCCTTTTCGACCACTTCCAGTTGGTAGCGAGCTGGTAATGCGAACCGAATCCGCACCGCATTTTCTTCTTCCGTGATTTGGGTCACCGGAACCGTCATGTCCACGTGGCCCAGCACAAAGTGCCCGTCTAAGCGTTGGGTGGATAACAGCGCTGGTTCTAAGTTAACCATGGCTCCTGGGTGGAGCTGTTGTAAATTAGTCCGCTGGGTCGTTTCCGGCATCACATCCACGTTAAATGCGTGGTCGTTGTAATCAATGACCGTTAAACAAATCCCGTTGACCGCAATGCTATCCCCAATCCGACTGTGCAATTGGCTTGGTAACGAGCTTGCAATCGTCATGCGTCCGGACGAAGTGGTTGGCTCCCAGGTGCGAAGCCGGCCGGTTCCCTGAATAATTCCTGTAAACATCATTTCCTCCTTAGTTCGACGCGCCAGTCTGGGCCGAGGTGCTCTACCTGGGACAGGTTCCAGTGCACCGATGGTCCCTGGTACTCACTAAAAACCGGTAAGCCCGGTCCGAAGATCGTCGGCGCTGTATAAACTACCAAGCGATCGACCAAGTCCGCCGCTAAAAACCGGGACTGGACGACACTACCGCCTTCCACCAAGAGTGCTTGCAGCCCCTCCTGCGCTAATCGCTGCACAACTGTGGCTGGCGTCCACTCCTGATCAACTAACACCCGCACGGAAGCCGGCCACTTTTGGCGGGTCGCGTGCCGAGTCAACAACCAGGTGGGGGCTTGCCCGTCAAACAGGTGCAGGTCCGGGGGCAGTCGATCTGCATCCTCCACCAGCGCCACTCGCACCGGCGGATGATCCACGGATTGCTCCCGCACCGTCAGCTGCGGATTATCCACCAATAGCGTCCGTTCGCCGATTAAAATCGCGTGCTGTTGCGCTCGAAGGCGTTGACTATCTTGGTAAGCAGCTGGGCCGGTAATGAACGTGCGCTGGTTGCCAGCCTGATTCATTTTGCCGTCCAGCGTCTGGGCCATTTTAACCGTCACTAGGGGACGTCGCTGCTGGTAAAAGAAGTTGTAGGCCTGATTCAACTCCCCGGTGTCGTTCATAACGGTGACGTCTATCCCGGCCGCAGCTAACATGCGCTGGCCGCGCCCGGCAACCACTGGATTCGGGTCCAACTGGCCAATGACGACCCGCCTAATGCCGACTGCAATCAATTTAACGGCGCACGGAGGCGTTTTTCCGTAGTGACTGCAGGGTTCTAGGGTCACCACCATCGTGGCTCCCTGCGCCAACGTGGGATCTGGCAACTGTTGTAGGGCATCAATCTCTGCATGTGGTCCCCCAAAGCGGTGGTGATAACCGGTGGCAACCACCTGCCCGTCGCGCACAATCACAGCGCCGACCACTGGATTAGTGTACGTATGTCCCCTTCCTTGCCGGGCCGCTGCTTGGGCTATTCGTAATAGCGCTGGTTCATCCAAATCGTTTCCCCCTCTCATTTTCATACCAAACAAAAAGCCCCGCAGTTAAAAACTGCGGGGCTCCCGTTTTTTAAGTTCGTTAAAAGGACCCGGGGGCACGGTGATCGTCAGGAAAACGACCCACTGCACCTAGGTTCTTTTTGGTTTCTTCTCCCATCCAGACTATACTGTCGGTTCTAGACTCTCACTAGATCAACCGCAAAATGCGGGTCACGGACTTCGACTGCTGTCGTTACCGTCGGTCGGGAATTACACCCTGCCCCGAAGAAACTCATTTAGTTGTGCTTTTAATATACCGGATTTTCGTGCACTTGTCTATCCGGGTTCACTTTAATCCAATCATTGGCATCGACCTGCTGGCCATTAGAAAGCGTGATACGGGCGGGAAGCACGCGATCTAAGTGAAAGCCTGCGCGTTGCGCCACGTGATTACTCCGCTGGTTTAAAACCGCGGCGATGATTGAAATCTGCTCGAGTTGGTACGTTGCAAATCCCAACTGACAGAGCGCCAACACGGCCTGGTGCATGAGCCCGTGGCGCACGGCATGATTGGCAAGCCAGTACCCAATTTCTGCAGTCTGGCGTCCAGCTTCTCGCTGGTAGAAGCGGTTAAATCCCATCATGCCAACGGGGTCCCCCTGCCACACCATGACGAGTTGCAAGGACTGATGCTGATCAGCCTGCTTTACAAGTTCCCTTAAAAAGGCAATCTCACTGGCCTGCGTGGTTTTAGGCACCCACGGCAACCACTGCGCTAACGTTTCCCGATCCCGGGCAATCAGCGCTGCTAGCCGGGGACCATCCGTTTCTGGAACCGGCGTCCGTAAGGTCAACTCGTTCGTCACAATCAGCTCCATCATGATTCCCCCTTTTGGTTAGAATCATCGCACTATTCAGTCAATTGGTCAATTTGGTGCCGTTCTGAGTACTGCAAAATGTAAATTGCCACGATAATGAGGACCGCTCCAATCATTTCCACGACGTTTAAAGTGGCGTGGAACCAGAAAATACTGATGATAAAGGTAATTACCGGTTGAATCGCATCTACTAGGCTAATCGCAGCTGAGGAAGTGTAGCGCGTTGCGTAAATGATGGCCGGAAAGGTAATCAACGTTCCAAAGAAAATAATTCCCAAAATGCCCAGGACGCCCCCAAGACTGAGGTGTGGTACCCCAACCCAAATCGGTTGGTGCAGGTTAAAGGCTAAGCTGGCAATCAAAGTTCCCCAGCCCAACACGACGAACGGCGGGTTGTCCTTCCCAATTTCCTTGGGCAGAACCACGTATCCGGCAGCGGTGATCCCAGAAATAATTCCCATGATCAGTGAAATCATCGGAATCGAGAGTTCACTGAGATTCCCCTTGGTTACGGCTAAAAAGACTCCCAAGAGTGCCATTCCAAACACAACTAGATCAACTTTATTCGGCCGTTGGTGTTGAAACAGCAAGGCCCCAAGAAGAATAAACAGGGGAGCTAGGTACTGCAAAATGGTGGCCATACTGGCCCCGTTACTTCCCCCCTGTTGGATGGCAACGTAGAAACTACCCATGTTCCCCGCTAATCCAAACAACCCGTAGGCGACCAGCCAGGCAATTGAGCGCCAACTTTTAAAGACGCCAAAGATTTTACCCTTGTAAATCAGGGCACTTAAAGCCAGTAAAATGACACTTGCAAGCGTGGTCCGCGCTGATAAAAACCAACCAGCCGGAATCGTTTCATTTTGGGACACAAACTGTTGTAAGGTTCCCGAAAATCCCCAAGAAACCGAGGCAAACGTCGCAAATAATAAGCCCTTCGTGGCTCGATTCATTTTTTTCATTGTTCTTCCTCCTCGTTAGTTACCTCTAAGAATACGAAGCTCACCTGGAAAAGTAAATGACCGATGTCAGTTTTTGCGACATCAAACGCAAACAGACCCTAGTGGCAATTCACTGCGGTCTGTCCTTTAACGGGGCTGGCGCTGTGAGTACCAGCTTACTAATAAACTAATGATTAACCCAAGACCCAAGAACGGTACAAAATCGAGACCAACGGCATACAATGGAATCACCTGTAACGCCCACCGATCGAAGGCAGCCAGGGGCGCCAAGCTTAATAATGCTTTCGGTAAGGTATGGATAAAATCAAATATGGCCGGAATTAGGACGATGCCGGTCGTGATCCGATAGATTAACGGCTTAATCCCAAGTACGGGTTTCAATAACCCGAGAAGAATCAGGGTAATTGCCAAGGGATAGAGGAAACTCAACAGTGGCGCAGAATCTTCAATGATTTTTTCCAGTCCGATGTTGGCAATCAAAAAGGAAATTACCGTGGCCGTCAATAAAAGCTTATGGTAACCAATCCGAGGCAGTTGCCGACTTAAATCCTGAGCGAGCGAGGTTAACAAGCCAATCGCGGTGGTCAAGCAGGCTAGAAACGTTAGCGCCGCTAAAACCCCCGCACCCATGATGCCTGTATAGTGGCGCATGATTTCGGTAAACGCGGTTCCGCCATCGGCACTCACCTTTGTAAAGGATAAACTAGCGGCCCCGAGGGCAATCAAGAAGGTATAAATCAAGGCTTCAAACCCCATGGTCAAACCACCAACCTTCGCGACCGACCAGGAACGGTCCCGACTAGACTGCCCAAATGCCTTCAGCGCGGTAATGATAGTTACCCCAAATCCTAGTCCGGCTAGGGCATCCATCGTGTTGTAACCCTGCAAGAACCCGTTAATCAGGGACCCGGTTCCCTGTCCAGCCCGAGGCAATAACGGCAGGTTGCGGATGTCTCCGTATAACAGAAAGGCCACCACGAAGAGAAAGACCATTAACAAGATAAAAATGGGGTTCAAGACCTTGCCCACGTTTTTGGTAACGCTCCCCTCGTGAAATGCTAGGCCAAAGGTTAAAGCAAAGAAGCCTGCTGAAAAGATGATCAAGGCGGGAGTGCCCCAAGCCTTGGGGATAAAGGGTTGAATTCCCATCGAATAGGTTACGGTCGCCGTCCGGGGGGCGGCAATTAATAGTCCTAAAGAAGCGTGCGTCAGGACTAAGAAGCCGATGGCAAAAAATTTACCCGCTGGTCGCGCTAAGTCATACATACTGTTACTCTGCGTGGTACTTAACGCTAAAATGGCACAGAGCGGTAATAAAATTGCGGATAGTAAAAAACCAATTGCGGCTGGGAGCCAGTTAGCTCCGGCCGTTTGCCCTAGGTGAATCGGGAAGATCAGGTTCCCGGCCCCAAAAAAGAGGCCAAAGAGTAAGGAAGCTAAAATTAAATATTGTTTAAATGCCAGTTTGCGTGGCGCATGCGTCGGTAACGTCGTCATGGTTCTCCTCCTAAGTAAGTAAGCTAAATCACGAACAAAGGATGCGTGACCACGGTACCACCTTATTTTCCTGGCGCTTCACAACGCCAGGCTCTGCGAGTCGGTTAATCTTTGCTAACCAAAAACGTCCTGTACTGCTCTAGAAACAGTCCAGGACGTTTTCACGTGTTACCACCCATCTTCCCAATCTAACGATTGGCTCAACGGTATGTTAGCAAATCTAACATACTCCGTGCGGTAATGGGCACTCCCAACAACTACTCGAACTTTCGCAGTTGCAACTTGGAGGTTACTTTCATTCTTTAGAACCTGCTTCCCTTCACACCACCCGGGAATTCGCTGTCAGGGTCCGAAAAATTACTCTCCTCCGCTTGGTTTTTCGAATTAATTAATTGTCATTAATTTACAGGAGATGGGTGGCTTTGTCAAACCTTTTTTGCGCAACTTTGACCCCAAACGAACAAGCTACTCCCCACCAGTCCGACCAGTAAGAACGGGATAAAATCGAGGCCCCAGTTAAACAAGGGAATTACGGCCTGACACCAATGATCGAGAGCCACAAGGGGCGCCAATTGATGGAGGACCGGTGGCAACGTGTGGAGAAAATCCAGGCTGGCTGGAATCAACACCAAGCCCACCGTTATCCGGTAGATTAGATGATTCTGCCGAATCCAGCGGTTCAGCAATGCAAGAACAATCACGGTGATGGCAATCGGGTAGAGCAAACTTAAGATTGGGGCTGAAAATGCGATGATCTGGTCTAAACCAAAGTTGGCAAGCCCAAAGGCGATTACGTTCGCTCCGAGCAAAAATTTATGGTAGCCAATCCGGGGAAACCGATTGCCGAGATCCTGCGCGAAGGAGGTTAACACCCCAACCGCGGTCGTTAGACAAGCTAACAGGGTCAACGTCGCTAATAACGCTGCCCCCAGCGAACCCGTATAGTGGGCCATGATTTGGGTAAAGGCCGTCCCCCCATCCGCACTAACCTTGGTAAAGCGGAGACTCACCACGCCTAAGGCAATCAGACCCATGTAAATGATTGCTTCCAACCCGAGAGCCATTAATCCAATCTTTGCAACAACTATGCCTTGATTTCGCTCGGACTTGGTATAGGAGCGAACCGCGGCGATGATGGTCACCCCAAACCCTAACCCCGCAAGGGCATCCATCGTGTTGTAACCCTCTAAGAAGCCGCCAATCAGCGAACTGGTTCCCTGACCGGGTTGTCCGAGCAACGGCAGGTGCACCGCGTCGCCGTTAACGAGAAAGGCAACTAAGAATAACCCAAATAAGAGGACAACAAACAGCGGATTGAGGATTTTACCTACGCTATTCGTGATGCTCGTTTGCCGGTACGCGAGGAGCACAATTGTTGCGAAAAACAGCGCCGAAAAAATGAGGAGGGCTGGATGACTCCACCGGGTTGGTAAAAAGGGCTGAACCCCCATTGTAAAGGTCACAGTGGCTAACCGCGGTGACCCAATTAGCAGCCCCATCGACCCGTGGGCAGCCAGCAAAAAGAGCAATGAAAAGATGCTCCCCACTGGTAAGACTAATTCAAACATGTTTTTACTTTTGGTCAGACCCAGGGCAAAAATGGACCCGAGGGGTAATAAAATCGCTGACAGTAAAAAACCGATTGCAGCCGGAATCCAGTTCCGACCGGCCACTTGACCCAGATGAACAGGGAAAATTAAATTCCCAGCTCCAAAAAACAGGGCAAATAAAAGTGAGGCTAAAACAATTAACTGTTTAAACCGGAAGTGGTTGGGTGTTTCTAATTCAGACATGGTTGTTGCTCCTAACTTAAAGTGATTAACCATGGTAAGCAAATAAAAAACGTCCCTGTTCATTAACTGAACAAGGACGTTAAAAACGTGGTACCACCTTTTTTAGCGCGTGGTCCGGATCCACTCGCCATCTCATGAGTGCGGTTGCATCTGCTACGCGCCTAGAAAAACCAAAAGCGCCCGCCACCATGCCAACGACACGGTCTAGGACGCTTTTGCGTGTTACCACCCAGAATTCCCGTTTCCAAGTGAAACGGCTCTAAGTACGATTGCAGGAACAACGATACTCGTTTGCGATAATGGGCAATCCCAACAACCCCTCTTCATCATTCGGAGTTGCAACTTGTAGCTGATCTGTCTAAGTGGATAAACATTCTATCGCACCACCCTAGAACTCGCTTCGATTATTCCCCTTAGAACTGGGCTACGCTTCGCTTTTCTGATTTGCTTACTGGTTATCAGTTATTCTACGGTAATTTATGGTTTTGTCAAGCCTAAAAAAAGTGACGTACGCGCACTTTCTCATGACGATGCGTTTGGTAGCCGGTACTAATGGGTTTTAACGCATGCTTCCGGTAGTTTTCATAGTTCATTGGCGTCGGAACGGTCATCTGGGAATCAACGTGCGAACGCCCGGTGGCGTAATCAAAGGCTAACCCGGGTTGCACGTTATACAGATACCGGTTGAAGTGGAAACTCCCATCCGAACTAACCGCTTGCACCCAGACTCCCTTCGCCATTAGATCATTCCCCTGAAAAACCGGCGTGACTTGGTAAATCACGTGTTTTCCCTGGGCAAGGGCGTTGCGGACCGCTTGTTCATTAATCGTCATTACTTTTTGGTTGGCAAAGGCGGTTTGTGTAAATAAATTTTTAGGATTGTCAATCGAGCCCTTGGCGCCCGGCTGATACTTTCCGTTTTCATCTAAATTAAACGTGCACGTGTAGGCAATCAAATGCCCCCGGTTCACGGGAAAGACTCGTTGGCCATTCACCCGCTTCGGTTGGTTTGACCACCCTGTGGGTTTGAACAGCTGCCGTTCTCGTCCCTTGGATTTCCCCAGGTTCTCCTGTGTGAGGTAGGCCGTGGCTGGTTGGGCCCGGTTCAACCGATCTAGATTCGAAAAATCAATCCGACTAACCGGATAATCCTGCGGGCTAATTGTGTCTGGCTGATCGTGATTAACCACGTCGTACGCCTGGGACCCCGATTGGTAGTCCCGTTGTTGTAATTGTTGGTAGCGATCGGTGGTTTGGGGGGCTTGGCCAACTTCCGTTTGTGCGAAACTGACGGAAGGAACTCCTCCCATGCTTAACGTCACACCCATTACCACGCCGATCAGTAAGTGTTGCAGTTTATTCACCTGTCTGCTCCTTTACCTCCGAACGTTAGTTGCCCTATCCATCTTACGAGAAATCCCCCCGCCTGTCAAAATCAGCAGCAAAAAACCAGAACCGGATCAACCCGGTTCTGGTTAACGCTTCTTTAATCAACCACCTGGCCGGCACAGATCGTGTTAACGTGTTCGGCTACCACGTGGGTGCCCAAAAACGGTGTGTTGGTTCCTTTAGACTTAAGGTCGTGAACTGTCAGCTGGCGATCAGCCTCTAAGTCCCACAAAGAGAGGTTGGCAATGCTCCCCACGTGGAGCTTTGGGGCCGTTAATAAAGAAAAAATGCGGCTGGGATTAAAACTCATCCAGTCCAACAAGTCTGCCAAACTGACCGTGCCCGGGGCCACGAGTTTGGTATATAACAAGGGAAACGCGGTTTCTAATCCGGTAATGCCAAAGGCGCCGTCGGTAAAACTCGTACCCTTGTCGGCCTTGGTATGGGGGGCGTGGTCCGTGGCAATCATGTCGATGGTCCCGTCTTGGAGGCCAGCTAGTAATGCCTGAGCATCAGTGGAGGATCGCAGGGGGGGATTCATTTTAAAGAGGGGATCATCAGCTTGAATCATTTCATCGTTAAGCAATAGGTGGTGAGGACTAACTTCCGCCGTCACATGGACCCCATCGGCCTTCGCCCGCCGGATCAACGCTACACTTCGCGCGGTCGACACGTGACAAACGTGATAGTGAACGCCAGTCACTCTTGCTAGTTCAAGATCTCGAGCTAATTGACTGGTCTCTGCAACGGAAACTGCGCCCGGTAACCCTAGGGCCTGGGCGCGGGGACCAGCGTTCATCACGCCGCCCGCCATCAGCGCATGATCCTCAACGTGAGCAGCTAACGGCAATCCCGTTTTGGCAATCCCGACCATGGCATCGTACATGGTTTTGGCACTTTGAATCCCAACTCCGTCGTTACTAAAGCCAATGGCCCCCGCCGCTTGCATTCCGGCAAAGTCCACCAGCTGCTCCGTGGTTTCGTCAACTGTCACCGGCGCATATTGACACACTGAAACCTGCCCCTGCTCCTGGTTGGCTTGCACCAGCTTAGCAAGTTGTACCGGAGTGTTCGGGACCGGTGTCACGTTTGGCATGGCACACACAGTGGTATAACCACCCTGCGCGGCCGCCGCACTGCCAGTTGCAACCGTTTCTTTCGCGGTCTGGCCCGGATCCCGAAAGTGGACGTGCACGTCCACTAACCCCGGTAAAATCACCTTGCCCGTCAAATCAATGACGGTTTGGCCCGGCTGCTCTAAGTGTTCGCCAATCGCCGCGATTTTTCCATCCACGATTAAGAGGTCCCCGGGAACCAGTTGTCGTTCCTGATAAACTTGTCCGTTTTTTAACAGTATTTGTGTCATCCTTCTGCTCCTTTAATTTCAGCAGGATTAATTAATCCCTTGGCAACCAACACGTCCGTCAGAATTGCCATCCGCATGAAAACCCCGTTCTCCATCTGTTTAAAAATTCGTGACTGGGGTTGTTCTACCAAACTGGAATCAATCTCAATCCCCCGGTTGACGGGCGCTGGATGCATGATGATGGCTTCTGGTTTTAGCCGTTGATAACGCGCTTTGGTCAGCCCAAACTCCCGATGATAACGAGCGGCATCAAAGTCAGCTAGCTCGGTCCCTAACCGCTCCTTTTGCACCCGGAGCAACATGACAACGTCTGCATTGTTAACAGCTTCATCGATGGTCGTATCCTGTCCGTAACGTTCAAATTCGGCATTATACCACTGGGCTGGTCCCGCAAACGAAACCTGAGCCCCTAACCGCTGTAGTAACGCCATGTTCGAGCGGGCCACCCGGGAGTGACTAAGATCACCCACAATCGTAATTTTCAAGTCCCGAAAGGTGCCAAATTCTTGGTAAATGGTCATCATGTCTAGCAACGACTGGGATGGATGTTGGCCACTCCCATCACCACCATTAACAATGCTGATGTCTAATTGTTCGGCCAACAGTGGTTGGTAATATTGATTTTCTGGGTGCCGAATTACGGCCACATCCACGCCAATGGCTTGTAAGGTTTTGACCGTATCACTGAGCGTTTCGCCCTTCGTTACGGAACTACCATCGGCGACAAACTGCAACACCTGCATGCCAAGCCGCCGTTCGGCCATTTCAAAACTAGTGTGCGTGCGCGTACTGTTTTCAAAAAAGAGATTCATGGCGTACGTTGGTCGTTGCAACGTCACCGTTTTGCCGGCTTGAAACAGTTGTGCGAGCCGAATTTTATGTAAAACGTCCGCTTCACTTAAATCACTTACAGAAACTAAATCATGTTGTGCTGAATTAGTCATCGTGTCCTCCCTATTGGCGCTACAATAAAGGGGCCTGCTCTCATTAACCTAGCATGCCCCTTTGCAAACACCGCCAGTTAACTTCCCAACCTCGCTGGATTGGGTTAAAGCACCCGCTTTATTCCGTTATTTAATTGGTGATTACTGTAACGAATCTGACGCCAAAAGTCAATTACTGATCGTGCTTGACAACTGGGAACTTCTTCAGTAGGATTAAAACAATTCATCTTAACTTGGTTCAGAGAGACCAAAAGATTTCAAGTCGAATTTAACCTGATAACGCAGTTCGTGCGGTCGTTTTTTCTCTGAACCTGACCCTTGAACTGCGTTTTTAGTTTGCGCAACTGTGCTTAGTTGCGAAAGGAGTCCGAAGAATGGCTACCATCGATTTAAGTGCTACCATTGGTAACGAAACTTTCCACCACCCGTTTGTGAATGCGGCGGGCGTCTGTGACGAAACTGCTCCGGAGATGCAATCGGTTCTGGATTCTGCCGCCGGCGGGTTAACCACTAAAAGTGCAACGCTCGCTCCTCGAGCGGGGAACCCCAAACCCCGGTACTTCGATACCGACTTAGGGAGTATTAACTCAATGGGGTTACCCAACCAGGGATTGGCTTACTACCTTGATTTTATTGCCCATACGGAGACTGATAAACCAATTGATTTATCGGTAACCGGGACCAAGCCGGCCGATCAAGTCGCCGCCTTACAACAAATTCAAGCCAGTAACTTCACCGGCTTGTGTGAACTAAACCTTTCCTGTCCAAACGTCGTGGGCAAACCGCAAATTGGGTACGATTTAGACGCAACCCGCGCCATTTTGGACCAGGTCTGTGCTTTTTACGAAAAACCACTCGGGGTTAAGTTACCGCCCTACTTTGATTTGCAACAATACGACGCGATGGCGGCCATTTTAAACCAGTATCCGTTAACCTATATCAACGCCATTAATAGCGTGGGCAATGGGTTAGTAATTGATCCCAACACCGAAACAGTAGTGATTAAGCCCAAAGGTGGCTTTGGTGGAATCGGTGGTCAATATATCAAACCAGTTGCCCTTGCAAACGTCCGCGCCTTTCGGCAACGACTCCGACCAGAGATTAAAATCATCGGAACTGGGGGCGTAACAACGGGGACTGATGCCTTTGAACTCATTTTATGTGGGGCAGACATCGTTGAACTCGGAACGGTTGTGATGCAAGAAGGCGTTTCTGCCTTTGCCCGCATTACCCACGAACTAGAAACGCTGATGCAGGAAAAGGGGTACCAAACCCTCGCCGATTTTCGCGGTCACTTAAAAACCCAGTCCAACTAACTTAAACCCGACTATGCTGAGCACAGTCGGGTTTTTAGTTACCATTACCAACTAAAAAAGACACTACATCAGTAGTGTCTTTTTGAAAAACTTATTCAAATGAACCCCATGCTACTTTGTTAGTTTCACGAACTGGGCAGTACAACTTGTTTCCAGAGAAACCAGTGTATTCAACCCAAACGTGTCCGTCTTTAACAACGTAACCATCGTAACTGATTTGGGCATTAGCAGGCAAGTAACCTTTAATCTTTGCCTTTAAGTCAGCAGAAGTCCGAACGGCAATCTTCGTGTCACCATTCGTGAAGTAACCTTTTTCAACGTTGAATTGCCCTTCTTTAGCAGCAGATTGGGAAACTAACTTAGCATCCGTAAACTCTGGCTTAGCGCTGGCAACGGCTGGTTGAGCAACAGCTTGGTCGTTGTTTGCAGCTGGTTGTTGGTTAGCTTGGCTGTTATCAGTTGCTGGTTGAGCAGCAGCTTGGTCATCGTTTACAGCTGGTTGTTGGTTAGCTTGGCTGTTGTCTGCGGCTGGTTGCGTAGTAGCTTGGTCATTGTTGGCAGCTGGTTGTTGGTTAGCTTGACCGTTGTCAGTGGCTGGTTGAGCGGCAGCTTGGTCATTTTCAGTAGCTTGGTTGTTAGTAGTTTGGTCCGTGTTAGCAGCTGGTTGTTGAACTGTAGCTTGCGTTTGTGCAGCAGCAGCGCTAACCCCGCCACCAACCCGACCGTACAATACATCACCAGAGAAGTATGAAATTGAATCACCACTAATTACTCCACGGTTTTGGGCATCTAACATCATGCCGTTTCCTTGGTAAATTCCGACGTGGTAGATTCCACCGTCATTAAAGAAAACCAAGTCGCCAGGACGAGCTTCAGAAGCACTGATTGGTTGACTAGCAGCGTATTGAGCAGCCGCCGTCCGTGGTAAGCTGATTCCGTTTTGAGCAAAAACATATTGCGTAAATCCAGAACAGTCAAACCCACCAGGATTTGATCCACCCCAAACGTACGAAGTTCCAACGTGTTGCTGACCAGTCGAAATGACGTCAGCTGAAGCAGTGTTACTAGTGAAGAAGAACGCACCAGCCATCATTGAAGTGGCGATTCCAGCGAACAACCATTTCTTACCTGCTTTATACATCTTAAAGTGAACTTTTTTGTTTTCCATGTTAGTGATAACCTCCGCTGTGAAATTGTCTTTGGTTTAATTTAATTAAGTAACTTACATGATGTATAATAGCACGTCTAACCGTTCCCGGTGGACTTTCAACCTGTTCTTAACCTAACTGTAACCATTTTGAAATATATTGAGAAATAATTAAGCGCTTAGCCATCCGTAAACAAAAAAAGAGAACGCGTTCGCGTTCTCTTTTTTACTAATCATCTGCTTGGTTTAATTTGGCTGCTAACTCCTCGTAGCCCGGTTTCCCGAGCAGGGCAAACATGTTTTGCTTGTATGCTTCCACCCCGGGTTGATTAAACGGATTAATGCCATTCAAGTAGCCAGAAATACCGACAGCCACTTCAAAGAAATAAATTAAGTATCCCAAGCTGTATTCAGACTCATCCGGAATTTCGACCGTCAAGACCGGCACGCCACCGTCGTTATGAGCCAAAACAACCCCTTCGTAGGCCTTATCGTTAACTTCGTTTAGTGACTGTCCCTTGAGGTAGTTTAAGCCATCCAAATTATCAGCTTCCATCGGAATTTCCACGTTGTAAGGTGGGGTTTTAACTTTAACCACCGTTTCAAACAGGTTCCGGAGGCCTTCTTGAATGTACTGTCCCAGTGAGTGTAAATCAGTCGTGAAGTTCGCGGAGGACGGATAAATTCCCTTTTGATCCTTCCCTTCCGATTCACCCATCAACTGCTTCCACCATTCGGCGAACATCCGCAGGTTCGGTTCGTAGTTTTCCACTAATTCAGTTACGTACCCCTTACGGTACAAAATGTTCCGTAACGCCGCATACCGGTACGCCGCATTTTGTTGTAAATCCGCATTTTGATAAGCAGTGGCTGCCTCTGAAGCTCCCCGCATTAACTCTGTGATGTCTGCCCCTGTGGCCGCAATTGGCAGTAAGCCTACTGGAGTCAACACCGAGAACCGACCTCCCACATCATCGGGAATGATAAAGCTTTCGTAACCATTGGAAGCAACTTCTTGACGCAACGCTCCGTTTTTGGCATCCGTTGTCGCGTAAATCCGGTGGTTCGCTTCTTCCTTCCCATACTTCTGAATTAACTTTTCCTTGAAAATCCGAAAGGCAATCGAAGGTTCCGTCGTGGTCCCTGACTTAGAAATGATGTTAACCGAGAAGTCGCGGTCGCCCACAAAGTCCTGTAGTTCCTGGAGATAGGTCGCACTAAGCGAGTTTCCGGCAAAGACGACCTGCACCCCACGCCGATCGGCGGCGGACTTTGAATTATAAAAACTACCGTTTAAGAAGTCCATGGCCATCTTGGCTCCTAAATAGGAGCCTCCAATTCCAATGACCACGAGAACTTCTGAGTCTTGGTTAATTTTATTTGCGGCCGCTTGAATCCGGGCAAATTCCTCCCGATCGTAGTCAGCAGGTAACGTGAGCCAGCCCCGAAAGTCCGCTCCGGCCCCCGTACCGTTCCGCAACTCCTGATCGGCGGCGGTCACTAAGGCTTGCATTTCTGCCAGTTCGTTGTCATGCACAAACTTAGTTACCTTCGTATCATCAAAATTAATGTAAGCCATCTATGTTACTCCCCCATTTCACTCGTTGCTTGTGCTTCGTTAATTGCTTTTTGGGCTAAGACGAAATCACCAAACGTTGCTGAACCGTTGTGATCAATTTCTGGTGCGGTGATGTACTGCTCTAACGAACCAACATTTAGATAGTTGTTAAAGAGAAGTGTAAATTGTGCCCGCACCTTTGCAATAAATTCCGGCGTGCAAACTCCGCCCCCCAGCACTACTTTGTCCGGACGGAACGTCACCGTCAGATCAACGACTGCTTGAGCGACGTAGTACGCAATGATATCCCAGGTTGGATCAACAATCGGCGTATCCTGACCCTTCACCCCGTTCCGGGCTTCAAACGTTGGACCCGAAGCAAGCCCTTCTAGGCAGTCCCCGTGCCAAGGACAGGTACCCTTGAAATCAAGGTCATCGCGGTGCCGACGCACTTTGATGTGCCCAAATTCAGGTGTTCCTTTCACCCCCAAAAAGTCACCGTTGATTACGGAACCCATACCAATTCCGGTTCCAATCGTAATGTAACTCACCGATTTAATGTTTTCGTCGTGCCGTTTCGCACTAACGTATTCTCCGTACGCAGAACCGTTCACGTCGGTCGTCCAAAACATCGGAACCTGGAAGCTTTCTTTCATCTTCCCTAGGAAATCAATGTTACTCCACCCCTTTTTCGGAGTTTTGATAATCCAGCCGTACGTGTCTGAATTTTTGTCAACGTCGATGGGTCCAAAGGATGCAATCCCAAAGGCATCAATGTGATCAAACTTCTTAAAGTACTTAACGGTCCGGGCCAACGTTTCGTCAGGAGTCGTCGTCGGAAATTGGGTTTGGTCAATCACGTTGAAGTTTTCATCCCCAACGGCACACACAAATTTAGTTCCACCAGCTTCAATACTTCCATATAACATAGTCTTATCCTCCTTGGACGACAATTCAATAATTACTTTAATTATAAAGCTCCTCAAATGGGATTGCAATTACTTTTGTAACCGGTTACAAAAAGATCAATTACCGTCCGTAGCTTACTTTTGTAATTTAAACCATAGTCCTTTAACGGGGCTTTCCTTTTGAAATTCACGGTTAACCGGAAAATCACGTGGGGGCTGAAAACTTTGCTTCTCCATGAAGTTCCGCCCCAAAGTTTGACAAGCTCGTTGGGCTACTTGTCGGAAACTTCTGGTCGTAATTGCCGGAGTTTGGGTGGTCATAAACAAATCCGCCTGTTTCGTGGTTAACGCCAATACCTGGGTTAACAGGGAGCTCAAATCCTTGCGAATGTTAAAGGTCGCCTTTTTGCTGCGTAGAAAGGCGGGAACGTTAATCGTGATGAGCTCAAAATGCAGCTGATGCTTAGTTGCATAGTCCAAGAAGCCTAGCAAGTCCATCGTCCGCACCTTCGGCATCGTGGTGGTGAGTTCATTAGCAGCTAACGCCGTTACCAACGCCGGTTTGGCGTGTTTTTTCTGATCGACAGCTTCCGTTTGCACCGCCCCACCCGTGAGCGACGCCGTCACAAAACCAGTCTGATCGAACAACAGGTGCAGGGTTAACTTCGCCCGAGAATGCTTTTTAATCTGAGTACGCACCGGTCGGTAAGCCAGCTCCAGACCGGGCTTACTTGCTCCCGTTAGTTGGATTGGATATTCCGTCCCGCTTTCTGAGATAACCTGTTCGGCAACCGGCGCCGGCGCCAAATCATTCACCGGAGTGATGGTCCCCGTCGGTTGACCCCGGCGCAGTTCATAGAGGTTTTGATATTCTGCTAACGTATTAGTTAACGCAGTCAGCAGCAACTCTCGTTGTCGATATAAGCCCTCGTTTTCCCAAGTAAGTAGCACTTGCCCCGCAAAATTATCAATGGTAAGACCACCGAGACCGTCACCAATCCCATTAAACAACCGGTAGGCCGTCACGCCCTGCTCCACTAACGGGGCGCGGCGTTGAAAAGCCTGGCGCATGAGCCCCGCAAAAAAGGCTGTATCTAAGGTTTGGTTGGCTTTGCGACTCAAAATCCAACCAATACCGTGCCCCTCTTCAGCTAAATAGGCGCTTGCAACGAAATGTCCACTCCTTACTAACGCTACCCATTCACCATTATTCGTGGCATCACTCGCGTGTTCTAAATCCTTTAAACTTAACTGCGGGTAGCCACCTTCGATTTTGCTGGCAGCTGCTCCGGTAATCTCAACTTCTCGCATGTATTTCCCTCGTTTTTCTAAATGTAGTTATTGTCATTGTAACTTGAATCATTACCAATTAGTAGTTATTGAATGCTATAATAGAAACTTGTTTTGAAAGGAGTAGCTTTATGTACAAATTTTTAGTTTTTTTTGATCTCGATAGTACCCTCTTTGACAAAAACTCGCAGGTTACCGATGAGGTCGCCGATGCCATGGATAAAATTCGGGCGAAAGGCGGCTTACCCGCAATTGCCACCGGTCGGACTCTGTATGAAATTCCGGAAACCTTACAGAAAACAAAGATTGACACCGCCATCACCTCCAACGGAGATCACGGAATCTACCAAGGCAAAGAACTCTTTGAACGTCGGATTGATCCGCACACCATTGACGAACTCGATGAATTTGCCAAGCAACATGGAAATTCCATCACGGTCCTCGATCAATTTGGTAAAGGGGCCTCGCGCCACGATGAACTACTGAAAAAAGCCTGTGCCTTTGTACACGCTCCCCTCCCGAAGTTAGTAGATCGATCCTACTGGCACGAACGGTCGATTGACATGATGTTTGTTACGAACACCGACCTCGATGACGTTTACGAAGCAGCCTTTGGCGACCGCTTAAGTTTCTACCGGAACTCCCCTTTCAGTATCGACGTGGTTGACCACGGGGCTTCCAAAGCCAGTGGCATCAAACAGTTGATCGAAGCAACTGGTTTGACCGGGATTCCCACCTACGCCTTTGGAGATGGGAACAACGACATCCCGATGTTAGAGTTCGTTGATCATCCAGTAGTAATGGAAAACGGTCGGGACCGGGTTAAGGAGCACGCGGAATTTGTGACGACTGCCAATACCAATCACGGAATTGTCAACGGGCTTCGTCATTTTAATTTAATCTAATGGCTAAATATGGTACAATTCAATGTGTATCTATCGGGGTCGTTATGGATTCGACGGGTATGGTTCGAACTTGAACTGCATTCCGTACTGCGATGCGTTAAATCGTTCAGTTTAAATTATAACTGCAAAAAATAATAACAATTCTTACGCCTTAGCTGCCTAAACACCAGCTGACGTAGATCCAGCTAGCTTCGTCCATGGGTTAGACCTGGGTCCTAAATTAAGTGGACTGACGCTTGTCTGTCTCCACCTGGGGCAGGAAGAAGAGCTTAATCAGGTTAGCTTTTCATATTAGCCTTGGTTAATGGCGCGATGAAAAGTGAAACTTAAATAATCAACCTATGAGTGTAGACGTTCAAGTGGCGACATATTCGGACGCGGGTTCAAATCCCGCCGACTCCATTAATTGAAAAGCGTACGAGCTAAAGAATAAAATTTTAGCTTGTACGCTTTTCAATTATTTTAGAGGAGTGTATGACATTTATATATAATAAATATTTGTTGTAGAAATTTGATACGCATTTACATCTTCAAAATTAAAAAAATCTATATTCTTTTTAGTTATTAAAATATTATTTTTTTGAAAGTTATAAATATGATACCCAAACATAATAAATAGAACGTTATAATAAACAGTATTATTACTAACTAAATATAATCCTTCGATAAATAGTAACATAAAATTCATAACAATTGATGGAAATGATGAAGGGTTTAATGAAAGTATAGGAATAATAAATGTAACAAAGTAATTAATTATGTCTGCATCAATCGGTCTTACGTTAGTGACAGTTGTTGTGTTTTTTCTAACTTTTTTTGTGTTTTTTATAGATCTAATCCATAAACATAAAACAAAAAATGAAATAATTGATATAATTAGTAAACTAATCCAAAATATCATATTTAATTCAAAAGTATGTTTAAAACTATTTAAAGAAAATTCATCCATGTTATTCAAAAAAATCATAATAAAAATTGGAATACAGGATGAAATGAAAATTATCCAATCAATGCCAATTGAAACAAAACTATACATATCTATCTCCTAGTATCAATTCCATCTTCTTCTCCTAGTAATGTTTTGTAATATGAATCCTGCATAAGATTAATTAGATTCCCTAACTGGTCACTAGTATAGTTTATTTTCCCATTTTTAACATCAATCTGTAATCCTAAATTAAATTTTTTAGAAATATTACTAGTTGATTTTAAATCATCTAAAAATAGAGTTGAAGAATTTCTCTTGCTAAGTTTTACGATTCTTTTTTGTACATTTTTATTTTTAGATACATCATCTTGAAAATTTTCAAAATTTTTAATTTTTTGCTTAAATTTAGGTTGATTATCCAGAAAATCTTTTGCAATTTTTTGAAATTCATCTGATATTTTAAACATTCTTTCGAATTGCAAATGGTTTAAAACATAAATTTTTCCATTATAAAGAATTAAATCAACGTTTTTATCTATACAAATAAAATCATCCATGTTTTCTATTTTCGTGAATGTTTTATTACTTAAGCGCCCAAAAATTGATTGTCTAATTTTCTTTAAACTTCTTGATTTTGAAAAAGCATAAAATGTTCCGGATTCATTTGTAACTTTATAGATAAAAAAATCAAAATTGTCATTAGAAAATTTATACTTAGGCATTGGATTTTTAAGTGAGTTCAGAACATCATCTATTTCTTTTTTATATTCGCTTATATCAACTTTCTCTATAGTATCATCAGTTGATCCAATAATATTGTAATCAGAAACAGTTAATTCATTAAAAGGTTTAGTTATTGAATCCAAAATATTTTGTCTAAATTTTGATTTAATGCTTTTAGATATAGTTGGTGAAACTGATTCTATTTTGCGACTTACTGTCCAATGCATCAAATAAAACTCAATATCTCCATTATTCAAAATTTCATGAACCTCATTATATTTTGATTTTAAATCTTCCATAACTAATATTCCCCTAAAATAAAATTATATGTTTCATAAATTACTTTATATGAATGATAACATAATTATAATACTGTAGTATTAAATTCGAAATTTAACATCTGAATTGTTATAACTTTTTTAAAAATAATTTATTTTTGGTACGATATAATCATTGAGGATCATAATTTAAAAAAGTCTTAAAAGTCATTAACGAAATTATTTTTACTGAACATAATAATTCAACCTCACTAATTAAGAACATTAGCTAAAAGAAGGGCTATTACAATTAAAATAAATAATACAAACTAATTTATTTTAGGTATTATTTTTTAATTTACAGGTAATGAACTTTCTTTAGAACTCGATTTAAAACAATATATCATTAAAAACCAACTTGATAAGATACAAAAAATGTTGAAAATAGTCTATCAATAATACCATTGTCTTATTTGAAATGATTTTAGAAATAGCTACATTAATGTTACTTGAAAAAGTATTAGTAGCAATGAAATAGAGATTTAAAAATCACATTGTTAATTAATACCAATGTTAATAATTTAAATATAAATACTAACAAATTTAGTTAGTTCCCCAAATTAGGAATCGGTCGATCATGAACATAATCCCAATCAGGATTTGAACCAACTTTTTCGGTCGTCTGCCCCGTTTCTTTATTTTTTACATACACCACTCCTGGATTATTTTCATTACTAGTTACCTCATAGTTGTCGTCATCCGCTTCATTCCCATCTGAATTATTCTGAGTTTCATTATTAGCACTTCCATCGTTACTTTGGTTCGTCAGTTCCTTAGAATCATAGACTGGAACAAAATCCCCATCGGGTCCCATATCCCACAACGTGGTCAACATTCCCATTTGTTCTGCCTGAGCTTTTGTCACGTAACTTCTGGTGCCATCAGGGTTCGTTACCAACGCATGGGTGGTGTTCTGAGCATCAATGGCCTGTTTCCGAAATTTTTCCCGATTATATTCGGCTTGTTGTGCGATCTTTGCTTGATCCGTTGAACTATCGTCGTTAGCAGCAGCTGATTGCGTCCCAGTAGCAACATTAGAAGTTTGTGGACTAGCCTGTTCCGTAACCTTCTGCTTTTTAGCTGGTTGAACCGAAGCTTTTTTTCCCTTAACTCTTTTATGTTTCCGCGGTTGCTCGGTAGCTGTTTTATGCTCTGAGCGTGCTAATGCATAGCTTCCCCAGATAACTAACAAAATCAATCCCAGCACACCAATAATCATGATTTTGCCTTTCTTTCCCTTATGATATAAATTAACTCGTTTTTCCATTCCTTATGTTGCCCCCATCATCAGTTTTAATCTTCGTCACTTGAATTTGAATTTTCCGTTTGATTTATTTAGTTAATTTTTTCATTTGCACGCTTCAAATAATCCAGTTGTGCTTCCTGATTCTGCATAAATTCATTTTTTTCGGCTTCAGTTGCTTCCTGACCAGTAGCAACATCAATAATTTTTCCGGTTTTATCATTATGATAACCTGATTGCGCAATCTCATAGCCCACTAAAAAGGCAACTGGAATAACAAATAACAATCCTAATAGAAATTTTTTTAAGGTTTTTCGGTGCTGTTTCTTTACCCTAGTTTCCATCCTTAAACTCCTTATTTGTTTAGTATACTTATTCTATCATTGCAAGCCCACTTTCCCAATCCGGGCTTAGAAAATGATTCCTGAGTAATTTATTCAATAAAACTACGAGCGTTTAAATCAAATTAAGTAAGCCTTTACCCACCATCATTTCTTACAAAAAGAAAGCCCCACTAACTAACGTCAGTGGGGCTTTCCCAGTTGGTAACGCTTCATTTCTGAATGGCTCAGAAATAGTTTGAGTGCTTCGGATAATGTGAGTGTAAGTGTTCCGATAATTTGAGTGCTTCAGATAATGAAAGTTACCAATTAGAATTTTACCATAATCTCCATAAATTAAATAATCATTACTTTAAACAACCTTTGATTGTTTTAGAATCAGCTAATTAAATTTTCACGCAAACTTTATCCATCACCAAACCTTTTACCCCTGTGCTTTTCACAAGCCATAAAAAAGACGATTAATCCTAATGATTAATCGTCTGCTTTACGTTTAAATTACTCTAAATTAGCGTGCCGCTTGCGCATCTCTGCTTCAGCAACACCCGCAAAATCCATGTAGGCCAACGTTAACGCATCCCCAAACAACCACACCGCTTGTTCAAATAAACTCCCCATTGGTTGAATTGAGGCTTGCTCTGACCCCACTCGGTCCTTGCTCTTACCAGGTAAAATGGTCACCACGTCCGCCAGTTTTGCGAGGGGTGAATCGTTCGTGGTTGATAATAGCCACAGCTGAGCTCCCGCCTCGTGGGCCGTAGTCGCGATGTTCACAGTACCAGTCGTAGTTCCAGAGGCCGAGGCTACCAGCAACAGGTCTCCGGCTTGGATCGCTGGAGTCGTCGTTTCTCCCACTACGTAGGCCGTTTTACCGAGCTGAATTAAGCGCATTGCCAGCCCGCGTAACGCCAATCCGGAGCGCCCCCCACCGTAGACAAAGATCCGTGGTGCTTGGTGCACTAAGGTTAATTCGGTTGCTTCAATTGGAACGTCTTGTTGTGCTAATTCAGACAGAATCGTGTGCCACATGCGTGTTCGCCTACTTTAATTTTTCCTTGAATTCAGCAGCTACCTTAGCTGGGTCGTCAGTCGTTGCGATTCCCCCACCCACGATCAATAGATCCGGGTTAGCAGCTTTGACTTCATCAACGTTGTCTAACTTAATTCCACCGGCAATGGCCGTCTTAGTCTGCGTTACGTTTTCCTTGATCTTAGCAAACGTAGCAAATGGAGTTTCCCCCTTAGCTTGTAGGTCATAACCAGTGTGCGTGCCGATGTAATCAGCACCCATTGCGTCGATTTCACGGGCCCGTTTAGCAACGTCAGTTACTCCAATCATGTCGACTAAGATTTCCTTGCCGGCCTCGTGAGCAGCCTTAACGGCATCCTTGATGGATTGATCTTCAGCAACCCCTAAAATCGTGGTGATATCAGCACCGTACTTAAAGGCTTGGTCAACTTCGTAGGAAGCGACGTCCATAATCTTTAGGTCCGCTAGTAAGGTAATGTCTGGAAATTGCTTTCTAATCTTAGCTAGTCCCTCCAAGCCAAAGTTAATTACCAATGGAGTACCGTATTCAAAAATATCAATACTGTCCTTAGTCTGATCGATTAACTTGATGGCTCCGTTGACATCTTCTAAATCAATTGCAAGTTGAATTTTCATGAGTTATTCTCCCTTTACTTATTTTTTATACGTGAATTAACTGTAGCATATTATCCGAAAATTTGAAAAACAAATGCCCCAAATGATGGCAGTTAAATGCAAAAAAATCTCACCAACTAATTAGTTAGTGAGACGTTCTATCAATGTTTATCTGGTTATTTTTAATTCTGGTTTAAGGATAAAGCGATTAATCCAAACCGCTACCAATACACCCACAAATGGTGCAAGAAGATACAGCCAGATGGACTGTAAGGCTAACCCACCGGCGAAAATTGCTGGAAAAAATGACCGAATCGGATTCATTGAAGCCCCGGTTAAGTTTCCGCCAACAATTACTAATACAAACACAGTTAATCCAACGGCAATTGGTGATTGAATCGCATACATATTAGTACGTGCATGATTTAAAACTAAAATCACTAAGAGTAAAGTAGCTGTCAATAAAATCTCAGTTAAAAAAGCGACCACTGGAGAAAGATGGGGAAAAACGGTTCCACCTAAATTATTTTTAGTAACCATCGTTTGCCAACTTTGTCCTTGCTGCTGCAACCAAGAAGTATATGTACCAACAACCGCTAGTTCACCTAGTAAACCGCCTAATAACTGGGAACCGACAAAGATTAAAGCTTCTTTTCCGGACATTCGATTCGTTAGAAACATTGTTAGTGTTACCGCCGGATTCAGATGAGCACCTGAAAGCGGACCGATGACATAAATTAAAACTGCAAGCGTGAAGCCCCAGCCAATTGCTGGACCAAGCAAATCTGGAAATGGCGGGCCAAAAATTAACAAGCCAGTTCCAAAATAGATTAGTAATCCAGTCCCAACTGTTTCACCAAAGATTTTTAGTTTCATTAGTCTACCCCCTTTCAACCGCTAAAACATCATCAATAATACGTAAAAAATTATCTGCTGCTAATGATGAACGACCAATTAACAAGCCATCAATATTGGGCAATGCAAAGATTGCCTTTGCATTGTGGGGAGTAACTGCTCCCCCATATTGAATTCTAATTTGATTAGCGGACGTAGATCCAAAAATAAAGGTTAATGACTTGCGAATCACCTTAGCAGCGTGTTCAATTTCTGTTAACGTTGGGGTCCGATCAGAGCCAATTGCCCACGCTGGCTCGTAAGCAATCACAATTTTACTCGCCCACTTCTTATCAATCCCTGCAAAAGAAATTGCAATTTCTGTCAATGGAGACATCTCAATGTCATTAGGATCGTAGGTAGCGGTATCCTCCGAGATGGCCACGACCGGTAACAACCCATTGCCTAAACTAGCAGCCACTTTTAGTCCAACCGCACCATTACTTTCTTTAAATAATTTTCTTCGTTCGTAGTGACCAATGATGGACCCTTTCACACCAATATCAACCAGGGCAGCTGGGGAAGTTTCTCCGGTGTAAGACCCGTGATTAACATAAAATAAGTTTTCAGAAAAAATGTCCAATGGCACTTGATGTTGCTTAACATAATCAACCATCTTTTCTAGGTAAACACTTTGTGCTGCCACGCCCACTTGCAGTAAATCGGTCAATGGCAACTTTCCCGTGATTGCTTGCAGGAATTCACGAATCTCGCTACGATTCTTATTCATTTTCCAATTAGCCAAAATTAGCGGTAACCGGTTACTCATCATCCTGATTCTCCTTTAATTGCCGTAATTGAATTACGTCACGGATTCGGTAGTATTCAGAACGCATTGCTCGTTCTGTTTCAAGATCCCAACCAAGTTGGTAACTCATTTCGGTAATTACAGCTTCCTGAATTTGCTCCATTCGGGTTGGATCAAACAACAAATAGTTAGTACGACGTAAGAAAAAGTCAATGGGGCGCACCACCATTTCATAATCTAATGAATAGTTCAAAACGCTAGTTTCCGCCAACGTTAATCCGGGTGCTTGGCGACCAGTTTTGACATAGTCAGCAATTTTAAGTGCATTGGACCCAAACAAAGAAGCAATTCTACTAGCCGTTTTCGAATTAAGTCCTGTGTCCATTAGGATTTTAGCAAAGCGCTCCAAGTTTAATTCCACTTTGGTCGGATCAAAATGACCTCCCGAAATTTGATATTCGGTGGAATCAATTAACTTAATCAAATAGTTCCAATGCGTTTGAAAGTACGTTTTCACCTGTTCCATTGCCATTTGTGCCATTAGTCGATAATCAGTTAATTTCCCTCCTGAAACATTGACAACTCCATTATCCAGTTTAATTTGAAACCCGCGAGAAACTTGGGACGCACTTTTATCAGGAGATAACCTGGTGGTTAAATATTGATCTAATTGTTCAATTGACACTTTATGTTCAAAGTAAGCTTGGATTTTTTGGCTTACTTCTCTAATTTGTGAATCATTCAGATTTTTCTTTTGCGTATTACCGTTATAATCACCAGTTCCAATTAACGGCCGAATCCCAACCCAACTGCTTTCTACATCTGCTAAGGTAACGTTAGTGCTTGGAAAATGGTGATTAATGGCACTTAAAAGATAATTAACATCAGCAGGTTCCACCTCTGGATTACGATAATCTCCCCGATAATCAGTATCGGTAGTCCCAAAATAGGTTTTGCCAAATCGGGGAATTACAAAAATCATTCGGCCATCGTGATGACCTGAATCAAAGTAAACGGTCTCTGGTACGTTTAAAACCGCAGTGTCAACAACTAAATGAATCCCTTTAGTCCCCCTAATTTTAGGTTGATGCTGCTGGTCTGCTAACCGAGCCACTTGATCGAACCACGGACCGGAAGCGTTAATCACCAGCTTACTGCGAATTTGAACCGCGGTTTGTGAAAGCTCATCAATTGCAGTCACAACTTTCAGATCGCCATCATTGGCAATTTCAGTTGCCTGTAAATGACTAACTGCAATTGCCCCATCATCAACCGCCTGTTTCAGATTATCAATTGTCAAGCGCGCATCATTATTTTTGTAGTCAAGGTAAATTGCTAATCCTGCTAGCTTAGTTGAGTTAATTTGAGGCAAATATTCCTGCGCTTCTTGAGCATTTAAAAATCGATGCGAAGCGGGACTATTTACGGAAATTCCTGATAATTGATCGTAAATCGCCATCGCCACTTTAATCCCTAACGGGGTGAAGGTTGCATCCGGATCTTTATAAATTGGCATTAGCATTTTAGCTGCTCTAGGAATGTGCGGAGCAATTCTTTGCACCCGTGCACGCTCCTGGACGGTATCTTTAACCACGTCGACATCGAAGGTTTTTAAATACCGAATTCCTCCGTGCACCAATTTGGTAGATCGACTACTAGTTCCTTCGGCAAAATCCTGCATTTCAATTAAGGCCGTTTTTAAACCGGCCCCAGCTGCTTGAACTGCAATTCCTGCCCCTGTGATCCCACCACCAATAATAACTACGTCAAAATCGGTTTGCTTTAATTTAGTCACTAACTCATCCCGTTGCTTGAAAGAAAATTTAACCATTTTGAACCTCCATACTAAATAATTCGGTTGCCTTTACTGCTTTTTGCCAGCCCCGATACAATCGCTGTACTTCATTCGAATTTAACTTCGGGGTAAAGGTTTGGGGTTGCTTTTGCAACTCCTTTAACTCGGCAACATCTTTCCAAACGCCAGTGGCTAGTCCTGCTAAGTACGCTGCTCCGATGGAAGTTGTCTCAACGTCATTGGAACGAACCACTTTTTTTTGCAACAAATCAGCTTGAAATTGCATCAAGTAATCATTTAGCGATGCTCCCCCATCAACATGCAGCTTGGCTAATGGAATGCCAGTATCACTAATCATTGCGTCTACCACGTCACGACTTTGATATGCCAATGATTGTAACGTTGCCTTTACAAAATCAGCCCTCGTAGTCCCTCGTGATAATCCAAAGACCGCACCGCGTGCTTGCGGATTCCAATATGGCGCTCCCAGTCCGGTAAAGGCTGGTACCACATAAATTTCATCGTTACTGTTCGATTGGATGGCCAATGCTTCACTTTCTGAACTTTTAGTTATTAGTTTCATCTGATCCCGAAGCCACTGAATTGCTGATCCCGATACAAAGACCGATCCCTCGAGTGCATATGTAATCTGACCGTTAATTGCATATCCAATTGTAGTTAACAAACCACTCTTACTCTTATTCTTTTTTTTGCCGGTGTTCATCACGATAAAAGATCCGGTTCCGTAAGTATTTTTCACCGCTCCAGGCACAAGCGCTAATTGCCCAAATAAGGCACCCTGCTGATCTCCGATTATGCCCGCAATGGGAATTGCTGCCCCAAAAAAATGTTCCGGAATTGTTTTACCAAAAATCCCCGATGAATCTTTAACTTCCGGTAGCATAATGCTAGGAATTTGTAACAGGTCTAACAATTCCTGACTCCAGCGTAATTTATTAATATCAAAAAGCATTGTTCTGGATGCGTTGGTATAGTCAGTAGCATGAACGGCTCCTCCCGTTAATTTCCATAATAGCCAACTATCAATTGTCCCAAATAATAATTCACCAGCTTCCGCCCGCTGCTGTGCTCCAGAAACCTGATCAAGAACGTAGCGAATCTTAGTTGCGGAAAAATACGCATCAATAATCAGACCTGTCTTTTCTTGAATTAGATCCGTATAACCATCATGAATCAATTGTTCAGCAAGGGGCGCCGTCTGGCGAGATTGCCACACAACCGCGTGGTAAATCGGTAGCCCACTATTTCGATCCCAAATGACCGTTGTTTCTCTCTGATTAGTAATCCCAATGCCAGAAATTTGCTCCGGATTCAGTTTGGCTTTAATTAAAGCAGTTGCCATTACGGCTTGAACTGTCAGCCAAATTTCATTTGCATCTTGTTCCACCCACCCTGGTTGTGGATAATACATTGTAATTTCTCTTTGATCACTAGCGACTGGTTTCCCAGCTTGATCATAAATAATCGCCCGTGCGCTAGTTGTCCCTTCGTCAATTACTAAAATATATTTATTCATTGCTACTATCCTTTCTTTTCACAATAATTCAGCATTAACGTTTAAATTAAGTGAAAAATTCACAACATAAATTCGCTACAGTAGACAAGAAATCAGTTGGTAAAAGTGTTTGTAAGCGGTTTCTTGCCCGAAAACCACTATACTAAAATACTTAAAATTTCACAAGTAACAAGACTTACAGTATATATAATGAAATATTCACAATATCTAATCTTCATAATCATCTAACCACATTTAAATTAAGAAAGCTCATTCTCATTGATTGCGCATTTAGCCAATTTAAAAAGCATCTTCGTGATAATTAGCTCCATCCAGAACTAATCGCGAAGATGCTTTCAGTTAACTATTAAATTAGCTTGCTGTGCTTAGCAACAGCACTTTTCACTGCCAGTTTTTCTTGACCGAAGTTAATCCGATTCCAGGATTAAAGGTATTCGTTGGATCGTTTTTTTGATAATGGTTCACCAAAACTTCTGGTGCATGGTATAAATGTCCCACGTTATGTTCCGCTGGATAAAGCGCTCCGCGGTCATCAAACCGTTTTAACAGGGCTTTTTTTAATTCATGACGATCAACGCCAGGCTGTAAAATATAATCTTGGTGCATTACATGATCCAAAAAATGACCATAGTATAACTTATATTTAATTTTATCGTCAATTTCCTTGGGAAGGGTTTCAAACCAATTTACTTCTTTTCGTGGAAGCGCGACATCCAACGGTAAGATCTCATTTCCTTCCTTTTGGTGGGTTTCTTGATATCTAATTGGTACCGACGCTGCCACATACCGATGAATTGCCGCAAGTTTGGCTTCTTTAGGGGTACATTCAAAATATCCCATTTCGTCTGATTGGGCTAAGTCCCGTAAATAGGCTTGGGCTTCAGCAATCCCAGCATCAGCGACCTTTAATTGTAAATAATGCTCGTATTTATTCCTGAATGCTTCCATGCGCTTCGGCAGTTGATTTGGAAATAAAGAACTGGACCGTTGTAACATCCGATCTACAAAATCAGGCTTAAAAGTTGGAATATGGTGCAACATTCTTTCAGTAGCCGCGCGAAAATTAAATAAGAATGGTAACGGGGTCGTTCCCAAATAATCAATGACCATCAAAGAATCTTTACCATACTTTTTGGCTAAATCATAGGCCTCACGGTGCATGTACTCTCCCGAAATCGGTAAAGATTTAAAGTTCGTTAAAATATGTCTTCTTAACTTTTCCAAGACCGCCGGATCATTGGTCCCAATGTAAAACACCCGTTCCTGTCGGGGTTTTGGATATGTATCTAACCGCACCGCAAAGGCAACTAGCTTCTCAGCTGAGCCAGAAACTTCATATAATTCTTGTGGATCAGCATTGTATCGCGTTGGTTTACCGGAATCGACCGCTCTCACTCGTTTTTCGTAATCACGATTATGACCAACCCGCTCGTCACTAAAGGTAATGTTCTGTTCAGAATAATTATGCTTTTCCAAATTAGTTAAAATTTCTTCTGGAGTCTTTCCTAGTTCAATTCCCAAATGATTAATTAGCTGAAGCTTTCCATCAGCTGTAATTTGTGCATACAACGCTAATTCTGTATAAGCAGGTCCTCGCTGAATCAAGGCGCCACCGGAGTTATTGTTAATTCCACCAATTACAGTTGCTCCAATGTTTGAAGAACCAATTACCGAATGTGGATCTCGACCCACCTGAGTTAACTTTGTTTCTAGTTCATGCAAGGTGGTCCCAGGAAAGGCAATCACTTGTTGCTTATTATCAATTAATTGCAATCCTTTAAGCCGCATCACATTAATGACAATTACATCCCGATCATAAGCTACTTGGCTTGGAACTGAACCTTCCGTTAGACCGGTGTTGGCTGCCTGCATAATGACAATCAAATTGTTAGCTTGAACAACTTGCAGTACCTTCCATAATTCTAGCAGCGAGCCTGGTCTAACCACGGCCAACGCCTCCCCACGACCCGAGCGGTACCCCTCCCGATACTTTAATGATTTTCCTTTTGAAGTAATCACATAGTGGTTACCAACGACGCTTTTTAAAGCACTGATTACGCTCATTAGTTTAACCTCCCATTAATTTAGTTCTAGTATAAAGCAAAGATTTGAGAACCGCTATCATCAAAGTACACAACATTTTAAAATCGATGCTAATTTAATAATTAAGGCACGTAAATTAATTAGTTGTCCAACTTCGCTTGTTAGCAAAAACCCGATCACTTTTTCAAGAACCGGGTTCCCTATCTTAGCTCTATCATTTGGGGTGCTAATGGGGGAAGGGACCAAATGTTTTTACCTAAAAAGAGTCGGGATCGAAAATAACTTCAACTTATAGTCCCCCTAAAAGTTAGACAAAAATCTAATTTTAGTTGCACTTTTTTATGACCAGAGATCGTCCCAAGTTCAGAATTAAAAGCGCTGAATTTTCACGAGCTTGCTTTGATTATTTTTTGTACGTAAATCAACTACATCATATTATCAAAAATCACAAAACAGGAGTTTTTCTGATTTTAGATATTGATTAACTCATAAGCCGGTTTCCCATAGCTTTAATGATCAGTTAGCTTCACATTTTAATCATCATGGGCCTCATTATTTTTTGCTGACTGAAAAGTATCACTTGGCTTCGATTGCTTGCTATCAGAATTAGAGGTATCCCCATCATGATCAGTTTGATCCTGATCGACGGAGCTATCATCCGGTTGGTCATCGTGATTTTGCTCATCTGCACTAGTGTCTGATTGATCGTCAGCGTTTGCTTCACTTGCACTATTATCAGCTTGCTCATCATCCTTAGCCACTGAATTTTTAACTCCAAAATACGTCCACATGTCCTGATTGGTATTAATTTCACTGGTGGCTAAAATTTGATAATTCGTGGGATCCACAATTACTTTTTCTACTGGAGTTGATCCTGCTCCCGTCCCGAAAATCAGCGTTACGGTTCCCTGACTAACATTTTTAGTCAAGAGTACGCCCCCATCGCCAGCCCCACTTTTATTATTTCCAAAAACAAAGATACTGTTTCCCGGAAAGTTCTGGACTGATGCAGGGGCAACCTGATAATTCACAAGATCCTCACCAACTGTTCGATTCCCATCCTGGGAGGAATCATTCACGCGTTGTAAAAAGGCTAAGGCACTTTGCTTGGTCCAGGGTTGCCGAAGAAACCCGGTCTCTGCGGTTGTTTGCTTCCCAGTTGGAGCAGTCACCTGCTTATTACTGCCGGTCTTTGTCCCTTTCTGCACTTTTTTACTAGTGACTGGTACTTTCTTCGCTTGCTTTTGGCCTTGGCGCGCGGCTAAATAGGATCCCCCTATCGTTAAACCCACCAAACCGACCACAACTAAAATTCCCACTATCCATTTAAATCCTTGAGATCGTGATGCACGATGTTTCATTGCTACCTCCGCTAACCTTTAAAATCAGTCTTTAGTACCTAAACCACTGTTCCAACAAAAAACCGACCATTATCCAATGATCAGATCTAACCTAGTTCAAATATTGTGCGAATAATTTCTCATAAATTTCAATGAAATCAAACCACATTTGCACCGAAGCAGATTCGTTGGCTTGGTGCATTTTAAGCGGGTTCCCGGGACCAAACACAGCGTAGTTAGCACCTTGCAACTCGTCGCGTAACAACTCTGAGGCATCCGTTCCTCCCGCCGCACTCAACACTTCCAATTGATCAGTTGCAAATGGGTTAAAACCCTGCTTAGCAAGCATTTCAGCGCCCTGCTGCTGTTCTTCCGCCGAGTAGTGCATCTGTTGCATGTAGGGCGTGGCCAGCTTGATAATCTCGTGAATCAACCGTGAATCGGGGTTGGCAACCACCGGCGGAATGTTCATCAATAATTTCACTTGAATTTCCCCCTCGTGGTGCGCATTAAAGTCGGCTAATACGGCTTTAAAATCGGCAATTACCGCCTCGTTATCGTACTCCGGAACAATCCGGGTATTGATCTGCGCTTCCGCCTTGGCTGGAATCGCATTGATTTGAATCCCACCGCGAAATAAGTCAACCGTAAAGGTCGTTTTCCCTAAGATGGGATCGGGGTTCGCAGTGGCTGTCTGCTCAATCTTCGTCTTAACGACTTCTAAAAAGTCCATTAAATTCTGGATGGCGTTAATGCCAAAGTTAGGACGGGAGCTGTGGGCCGCTTTACCAAGTGCGGTCACCACAAAATCAACTTCCCCCTTGTTAGCATACACGGTTCGGTACCCAGTCGGTTCAGCAATTAGTAGCGCTGAAGAATCACGCATCACACCGTCAGCATGGAGCTTGCGCGAGCCGTGCATATCGGCTTCCTCGCCGGCCGTCAACATTAACCGCAGCGTCCCCTGTAAGGGGACCTGGTGATCATGGAGGTCAATCATGGCAATCACTAGGGCGGCCACGCCCCCTTTCATATCAGTCACACCACTGCCATAGAACTGGCCATCCTTTTGGACCAGCTCAAATGGGTCGGTAGCCCATTCCGCTTCATCAACCGCAACGGTGTCTAAGTGGCCACTCACCGTGAACACCGGTTGTTGGCCCGTTCCAATTTCGGCAATTAAATTTGCCTGGTGGTTCCCCAGTTCCTGAAGTTCACTGGTAATTCCATGTTCAGCTAATACGGACTGAAGGTACTGCGCAACCGCTAATTCATTACCCCCGGTTGTCTGAAACCCGACTAACCGTTCCAGGATTGCTAATTTTGCCTGTCGTTCCATTTCATCCACCTAACTTTGCAACTTATTTTAATTTTTTGACGAGAACCAAATCGGTTTGCGGATCATCCCCCAATTTAAAGGTATGGGTCGTCGTTTGCCGAAAGCCAATTTCATGATAAAAGGCCTTCGCTTTTTCGTTCTCACTCCACACTCCCAGCCACATGTAGTCGGCCGCACGCGCACGTGCTACTTGTTCCGCAAATTCCAACAGTTGGGTCCCAAATCCGTGCCGTTTAAATTCTGGCAGTACATAAAGCTTTTCTACTTCCATCGACTTGCCATCGTAATCCTCGGTTTGGGCCTCTCCAAAATTGAGTTTCATGTAACCACCAATTTTACCATCGACCATAATAAAGTAAAAGGCACAATTAGCTTCTGCTAACTGTTCCTTAATCCGCGCTGGCGAATACTCCTGGTCCAAATAAGCAGCGATGTTAGCATCCGCACTCGAGCCACGGTAGGTATCCCAAAAAGTATTAACGATTAAATCGTGTAATTCTGTTACCATTTGTGGCTCGTTGGTTAGATGTTTAATTTCAGTCGTCATGCGAACTCCAATATTCAACGTAGTCTGTTTGTCAGTAATTTTTGTTAGTATAGCTCATTTTGAATGGAAGTCAAATGAAAATCAGCCGAAAAAAAGCTAAATTCAAACATAATGTTCGGATTTAGCTTGGAAAAATTACCGGTCCTCTTTGCACCGGCTTACTCTAATTGGCTGTTAGCACACCGCATGACAAACAACGAGAGATCGCCCAGGGACTGCCGTAACTGCTGGGTCTGCTGCTTAATCACTTGATGCTGCGGTTCCGTGGGCTGATCGTTTCCAACTTGTTGTAGCAGAGCCGCTAACTGTTGCCATTGCGTCCAAATCGTGTGGTGGCGCTGTTGAAACTGCGTTACCAACTGCTCATCGTGGCTCCGGTCAGAGGAAACCTCGAGCAAGTTAAAATAGTCCTCATTAAAAGTTAACGTTTTATTGAGATCGTCGTTATAACTTTCTAGTTCGTGTTCCCGTGTCAGTGGCAACGTCGGAAGCTTGCGGCCCACCGTGATTAACTCCCGAGAAATCTCGGAATAACCCTGATACTTTTCCAAGCCAAGCGAGGCATCGAAACTATTGCGGCGCTCGGCGCGGAGTTGTGTCCGTAGGTTTGCCACTGACCACAATCCCGGAAAAATAATCCCGGAAAACCCAATTAACGAACTAACAAAGGCTAACCGGTCGCTGCTCTGATCGCGTTCTGCATACAGATGAATTCCCCACGTAAAAAAGCTGAGGAATAACAGAATCCAAATCACGGTGGCCACGCGAAGCCCCCAGTTAGTCAATGCGCGGTGTGATTGTTTACTCTGTTTAATGGTGCCCGACCCCTTTCTGTCATCCGGATATCTACCTACGCCTGGAGATTAGTTAATAACTGATCAGCAACTGCCTGCGGTGACGCCGGATTCTGCCCCGTGATTAATTGACCATCCTGCACGACAAAACGTTTAAACGCTCGTTCTTTGACAAACTGGGCGCCGTGACTAGTGGCGACCTTTTCATTTAGAAACGGAACTCGTTTTGAATTTCCACTCAGTAATTCTTCGCTAGTCGTAAAACCCGTAACCTTTTTCCCGGCAATTAAGTAGTTCCCGTCCGCTAACTTAACGTTCAAGAGCCCGGCAATGCCGTGGCAAACCGTACAAAGGTAGCCACCATTCCCATAAACCGTTTTCGCCAGTCCCTGTAATTCCGAATTATTAGGAAAATCAAACATCACCCCGTGACCCCCAGTAAAGTAGAGTGCCACGTAATCAGCCGGATTAACCTGGTCGGGCTTTAAGGTCTCCGCTAACCCCCGCGTTTGATAATCATGGGTTAAGTACGTCCGTAACGTGTTGTCATCAACGTAATTAGGTTTCATACTCCGCGGATCCAACGGAACGTAACCCCCGCTGGGACTAACATAATCGACTGCTAACCCTGCGGCTTGCACCTTAGCAACAAATTCTGCCGACTCGCCTAACCATAAACCAGTTAGATGATTTGTCCCGGCAAAATTAGCCACATTTGTTTCAACTACCAAAATCTTTTTTGTCATTCCTTTTGCTCCCTTTAGCTTATCCATCCCTATTCTAACCAATTTAACCGCTAGCAACCAGATTGATTTTAATTAATCACAACTAAATTGACTTTTCGACGGTTTCGGTTATCCTAGTAGAAAAAGAAAGGACGACTACTATGAACCCAACCGAAAGAATCCAACTGCTGGCGGACTTAGTTGCCATTCAATCCGTCAATGATCACGAAGAAGAAGTTGCGGACTACCTCGGCCGAGTGTTTGCCAAGCACGACATTCCGACAAACCAAGTTGAATATGCGCCTGGGCGTGCCAATCTTGTGGCCGAAATTGGTCAGGGAACGCCGGTTACCGTTTTTAGTGGCCATGCCGACGTGGTTGCGGCGGGTGGTGACTGGGATACCGATCCATTCATCCTTACCGAAAAGAATGGCAAACTATACGGCCGTGGCGCCTGCGATATGAAGAGTAGTCTGGCTGCCATGGTAATCGCCATGATTGACCTTAAAGAAAGTCAGACTCCCCTTCCCGGTACTGTGCGGTTTCTCCTAACGGTTGGTGAAGAAGTCGGTGAATACGGTGCCGAACAACTCACCAACCAGGGATATCTGGACGATGCCTCAGCCCTAATTATTGGTGAACCAACCGGCTATCAAATTTGCTATGCGCACAAGGGCTCGCTTGATGTCCAGATTGAAGCCAAGGGCCAGGTTGCCCACAGTTCAATGCCGCAGCTCGGCAATAATGCCGTTCAGAACTTGTTGGATCTCCTCACAATTATTAACCAACGAATGAGCCAAATTCACGCCACTGATCCCGCGACCGGCGACTTTTTATTTAATTTTACGGTGTTAAGCGGTGGCGACCAGGTTAATTCCATTCCAGGAACGGCAACGGTCGCTTTAAACGCCCGCACCATCGATAAATTTGATAATGCTGCCGTCCTCGACACCATTCAAGCCGCTGTAAACCAGTTGCAGCACCAAGCTTCGAAGTATCAATTTGACGTACGGGTGCTCATGAATTTGCCCCCTGTCGATGGTCAAGCTGAAAATCAACTGGTAAAACGTGGTCAGCAAGTTGGAGCACAGGTCTCAGGACACCCAATTTCAACCTTTGGTGGAACCTATACGACAGATGCCGCCAAATTCTTAGTTAATCAAGCGGAGGACTTCCCCTTCATGATCTTTGGCCCTGGCAATCAATCTCTACACAGTGCAGATGAGTACATCGATAAACAAATGTACTTCAACTTCATTGACATTTACCAACAGCTGATGCTTAACAATGGCGTCAACACTAACCACTAAAAAAGACCCCGTGAAAATCACGAGGTCTTTTTTGCTGCCTAATCAACTGAACTAGCGTTTATGATGTTTCTTTCTGAGTTGTCTTCCTAGATGAGCGAGGAATAACAAGCCCGTAGCACCTGCTACCCCAAAACTAACGGCGTGCTCACCTAGGCCACTTCTACGCACATGCGCTGCCTGATGATGCCGGTTAATTGCAGTGGGATGCTTAGTCTTCGTTAACCGTTGCTGCGTGGTTCTGTTGGTAGCTGGAATCGACTGCGAACTTGCTAGACTAGCAACGTTCCCCGTTCCACTAGGATGAGCAAGACCGGTAATGGTCTGGGCAACCGGCTGATCACTGGCCTGCAAAATCCCATTAACATTATTTCCTCCTGCTTGTGGTTGTGATACCCCTTGGTAATGGTTATTTGCAAATTGGGTACTAGATTGTCCACTAGTGGCATTAGTTGGCGTTCCTAGTTGCTGCCGGGGTTGTCCAACGTTGCTAACTCTAACCGGGTTCACTGACCCGCCATCACTTGTAACAGTTGGTGAGAAAATCTTTGTATTCGTTTCTGTAGCTTGTTCAAAAGTGGTGCTGCTTGTAGAAGTCTGCTCCGATACAGACCATGAAGTCGAGGCTACTAACGAATTTGATTGAGAAATCGAAATACTTCCAGAACTCTGCTTCGACGCTGAGGTGCTTTCTGAATCTGCTTTGGATGTCGAAACCCTCGATGAAGTTGATTCACTCAACGATTCGGAAAGTGAAATCGATTTAACATCCGAATTAGCATCAGAAGCTGAAGTTCTTTCGGAGCTTTGCTTCGATGCAGAGATGCTTTCGGAGTCTAATTTTGATATAGAGTAACTTGAAGATGCAAACGTACTATCCGATTCGGAAAGTAATCTTGACTTAACTTCCGAATTAGATTCTGAAATTGATGAACTTTCAGAACTTTGTTTCGATTCCGATGTACTTTCGGAATTCAATTTTGATCCAGAATTGCTTAGCAAAGTTGACGTACTTCCGGATTCGGAAAGTAATCTTGACTTAATTTCCGAATTAGATTCTGAAATTGATGAACTTTCAGAGCTTATTTTCGATGCTGATGTACTTTTCGAATCTACTTTTGATGTCGAGTCACTTAGCGAAGTTGAAGTGCTTCCAGATTCGGAAACCGATGCGGACTTAAACTCAGAATTGGATTCTGAAATTGAAGCACTCTCGGAACTTATTTTCGATGCTGATGTCGACTCACTTAGTGAAGTTGATGTACTTCCGGATTCGGATAATGAAGCCGACTTAACTTCGGAATTGGATTCTGAAATTGAAACACTCTCGGAACTTTGTTTAGATGCAGAATTGCTTTCGGAATCTGCTGTGGATAAAGAATCGCTTAACGAAGTTGACGTACTGCCGGATTCAGAAAGTGATGTTGACTTAACCTCAGAATTGGATTCTGAAATTGAAACACTCTCGGAACTTTGTTTCGATGCCGATGTACTTTCGGAATCTTCTGTGGATACAGAGTTTCTTAGCGAAGTTGACGTACTGTCGGATTCAGAAAGCGAGGTTGAATTAACCTCTGAATTAACTTCTGAAATTGAAACACTCTCGGAACTTTGCTTTAAATCAGATGTACTTTCTGAATCGGCTTTTGATGTCGAGTCACTTAGTGAAGTTGACGTACTGTCGGATTCAGAAAGCGAGGTTGAATTAACCTCTGAATTAACTTCTGAAATTGAAACACTCTCGGAACTTTGTTTCGATGCTGAAGTACTTTCTGAATCAACTTTTGATTCAGAATTGCTTAGTGAAGTTGACATACTGTCGGATTCTGATTCGGAAACCGATGTTGAACTAACTTTGGAATTGGATTCTGAGATTGATGCACTTTCCGAATCTGCTTTTGATGTCGAGTCACTTAGCGAAGTTGAAGTGCTTCCAGATTCAGAAAGCGATGTTGACTTAACTTCCGAATTGGATTCTGAAATTGAAACACTCTCGGAACTTTGTTTCGATGCTGAAGTACTTTCTGAATCAACTTTTGATTCAGAATTGCTTAGTGAAGTTGACGTACTGTCGGATTCTGATTCGGAAACCAATTTTGACTTAACTTCGGAATTAGATTCTGAAATTGAACTACTCTCAGAACTTTGATTTGATTCAGATGTACTTTCTGATTCGGCTTTTGATGTCGAGTCACTCAGCGAAATCGACGTACTTCCGGATTCGGAAACCGATGTTGAACTAACTTCGGAATTGGATTTTGAGATTGATTCACTTTCAGAACCTTGCTTAGACGCAGAAGTGCTTTCTGAGTTTGCTTTTGATGTCGAGTCACTTAGCAAAGTTGACGTGCTTCCAGATTCGGAAACCGATATGGACTTAACTTCCGAATTGGATTCTGAAGTTGAACTGCTTTCAGAACCTTGTTTCGATGCCGAAGTACTTTCCGAATCTGCTGTGGATGCTGAGGCACTCATAGATCCAGAAATACTTCCTGATCTGGAAAGTGATGTGGACTTAACTTCCGAATTGGATTCTGAAGTCGAAGCACTCTCAAAACTTTGTTTCGATGCTGAAGTACTTTCTGAAGCAACTTTTGATCCAGAATTGCTTAGCGAAGTTGACGTACTTCCGGATTCGGAAATCGATGTGGACTTAACTTCGGAATTATATTCTGAGGCTGAAGCACTCTCAGAACTTTGCTGCGACGCAGAAGTACTTTCTGAATTAACTTTTGATCCAGAATTGCTTAGCGAAGTTGACGTACTTCCGGATTCGGATAATGAAGCCGACTTAACTTCGGAATTGGATTCTGAAATTGAAGAACTCTCAGAACTTTGTTTCGATGCCGATGTGCTTTCGGAATTCAATTTTGATCCAGAATTGCTTAGCGAAGTTGACGTACTTCCGGATTCGGATAATGAAGCCGACTTAACTTCGGAATTGGATTCTGAAATTAAAGCACTCTCGGAACTTATTTTCGATGCCGATGTACTTTCGGAATCTGATTTTGATCCAGAATTGCTTAGCGAAGTTAACGTACTTCCGGATTCGGATAATGAAACCGACTTAACTTCGGAATTAGCTTCCGAAATTGAAGCACTCTCGGAACTTATTTTCGATGCCGAAGTACTTTCCGAATCTGCTGTGGATGCTGAGGCACTCATAGATCCAGAAATACTTCCTGTTCTGGAAAGTGATGTTGACTTAACTTCCGAATTGGATTCTGAAGTCGAAGCATTCTCAGAACTTTGCTTTGATTCCGACGTACTTTCGGAATCTGCTGTTGATACTGATTCACTTAACAGTACTGAAGTACTGACCGATTCGGAAAGTGAAATAGATTTGAATTCTGAATTGGATTCAGAAGTTGAAGAACTCTCAGAACCTTGTTTCGATGCTAATGTCGACTCACTTAGTGAAGTTGACGTACTTTCATAATCAGAAAGCGATGTGGACTTAACTTCCGAATTGGATTCTGAAATTGATGCACTTTCAGAACCTTGCTTAGATTCAGACGTACTTTCTGAATCTGCTTTGGATGCTGAGGCACTCATAGATCCAGAAATACTTCCTGATATGGAAAGTGATGTGGACTTAATTTCGGAATTAGATTCTGAAGTCGAAGCATTCTCAGAACTTTGTTTCGATGCTGAAGTACTTTCTGAAGCAACTTTTGATCCAGAATTGCTTAGCGAAGTTGACGTACTTCCGGATTCGGAAATCGATGTGGACTTAACTTCGGAATTAGATTCTGAGGTTGAAGCACTCTCAGAAATTTGCTTCGAGGCAAAAGTGCTTTCGGAATCTGCTGTAGATAACGAATTGCTTAGCGATGTGGACTTAACTTCGGAATTGGATTCTGAAATTGAAACACTCTCGGAACTTTGCTTTGATTCCGACGAACTTTCGGAATCTGCTGTGGATACTGATTCACTTAATAGCACTGAAGTACTGACCGATTCGGAAAGTGAAATAGATTTGAATTCTGAATTGGATTCAGAAGTTGAAGAACTCTCAGAACCTTGTTTCGATGCCGAAGTACTTTTCGAATCTGCTTTTGATGTCGAGTCACTTAGTGAAATTGAAGTACTTCCGGATTCGGAAACCGATGTTGACTTAAACTCCGAATTTGATTTTGAAATTGAAACACTCTCGGAACTTTGTTTCGATGCTGAAGTGCTTTCCGAATCAACTTTTGATCCAGAATCGCTTAGCGAAGTTGACGTACTTCCAGATTCGGAAAGTGAAGTTGATTTAACTTCCGAATTGGATTCTGAAGTTGAACTGCTTTCAGAACTTTGTTTCGATGCCGAAGTACTTTTGGAATCTGCTGTGGATACAGAATTGCTTAGTGAAGTTGACGTGCTTCCAGATTCGGAAAGTGATCTTGACTTAACTTCCGAATTGGATTCTGAGATTGATGCACTTTCAGAACCTTGCTTAGATTCCGACGTACTTTCTGAATCTGCTTTGGATGCTGAGGCACTCAAAGATCCAGAAATACTTTCTGATTCGGATAGCGACGTGGACTTAACTTCGGAATTAGATTCTGAAGTTGAATTGCTTTCAGAACTTCGCTTCGACTCCGAGGTACTTTCGGAATCTGCTGTGGATACAGAATTGCTTAGTGAAGTTGAAGTGCTTCCAGATTCGGAAAGCGAGGTGGACTTAACTTCCGAATTGGATTCAGAAGTTGAAGTACTCTCAGAACCTTGTTTCGATGCTGAAGTACTTTCGGAATCCACTTTTGATCTAGAATTGCTTAGCGAAGTTGACGTACTGTCGGATTCAGAAAGCGAGCTTGAATTAAACTCTGAATTAGATTCTGAAATTGAAACACTCTCAGAACTTTGCTTTGATTCCGACGTACTTTCGGAATCTGCTTTTGATACAGAGTTTCTTAGCGAAGTTGACGTACTGTCGGATTCAGAAAGCGAGGTTGAATTAACCTCTGAATTAACTTCTGAAATTGAAACACTCTCAGAACTTTGCTTTAAATCAGATGTACTTTCTGATTCGGCTTTTGATGTCGAGTCACTTAGTGAAGTTGACGTACTGTCGGATTCAGAAAGCGATGTTGACTTAACTTCCGAATTGGATTCTGAAATTGAAACACTCTCGGAACTTTGCTTTAAATCAGATGTACTTTCTGATTCGGCTTTTGATGTCGAGTCACTTAGTGAAGTTGACGTACTGTCGGATTCAGAAAGCGATGTTGACTTAACTTCCGAATTGGATTCTGAAATTGAAACACTCTCGGAACTTTGTTTCGATACTAAAGTACTTTCGGAATCCGCTTTTGATTCAGAATTGCTTAGTGAAGTTGACGTACTTTCTGATTCTGATTTGGAAACCGATGTTGAAATAACTTCGGAATTGGATTCTGAGATTGATGCACTTTCCGAATCTGCTTTTGATGTCGAGTCACTTAGCGAAGTTGAAGTGCTTCCAGATTCGGAAACCGATGTCGACTTAACTTCCGAATTGGATTCTGAAGTTGAAACACTCTCGGAACTTTGTTTCGATGCTAAAGTGCTTTCGGACTCCGATTTTGATGTCGATTCACTCAGCGAAGTTGAACTAACTTCGGAATTAGATTCTGAAGTTGAACTGCTTTCAGAACTTCGCTTCGACTCCGAGGTACTTTCTGATTCGGATTTTGATCCAGAATTGCTTAGTGAAGTTGACGTACTGCCGGATTCGGAAACCGATGTCGACTTAACTTCCGAATTGGATTCTGAGATTGAAACACTCTAGGAACTTTGTTTCGATACCGATGTACTTTCGAACTCCGATTTTGATTCAGAATTGCTTAGCGATGTTGAAGTACTGCCTGATTCGGAAAGTGATCTTGACTTAACTTCGGAATTAGCTTCCGAAATTGAAACACTCTCAGAACTTTGTTTCGATGCTGAAGTACTTTCGGAATCTGCTGTGGATACAGAGTTGCTTAGCGAAGTTGAAGTGCTTCCGGATTCGGAAACCGATGTTGACTTAAACTCCGAATTTGATTTTGAAATTGAAACACTCTCGGAACTTTGTTTCGATGCTGAAGTGCTTTCCGAATCAACTTTTGATCCAGAATCGCTTAGCGAAGTTGACGTACTTCCAGATTCCGAAAGTGAAGTTGATTTAACTTCCGAATTGGATTCTGAGATTGATGAACTTTCTGAACTTTGTTTCGATGCCGATGTACTTTCGGAATCTGCTGTGGATACAGAGTTGATTAGCGAAGTTGACGTACTGTCGGATTCTGATTCGGAAACCGATGTTGAACTAACTTCGGAATTGGATTCTGAGATTGATGCACTCTCTGAACTTTGTTTCGATGCCGATGTACTTTCAGAATCAACTTTTGATATTGAATCATTAAGAGATACCGATGTACTAACGGACGCGGAAGTGCTTTCTAACTCGGCTTTTGATCCAGAATTGCTTAGTGAAGTTGACGTACTTCCAGATTCGGAAAGAGATCTTGACTTAACTTCCGAATTGGATTCTGAAATTGAAACACTCTCGGAACTTTGCTTTGAATCAGATGTACTTTCTGATTCGGCTTTTGATGTCGAGTCACTCAGCGAAATTGACGTACTTCCGGATTCGGAAACCGATCTTGACTTAACTTCGGAATTAGCTTCCGAAATTGAACTACTCTCGGAACTTTGTTTCGATGCCGAAGTACTTTCGGACTCCGATTTTGATCCAGAATTGCTTAGTGAAGTTGACGTGCTTCCAGATTCGGAAAGTGATCTTGACTTAAACTCAGAATTGGATTCTGAGATTGATGCACTTTCTGAACTTTGTTTCGATACCGAAGTACTTTCTGAATCTGCTGTGGATACAGAGTTGATTAGTGAAGTTGAAGTACTTCCGGATTCGGAAAGTGATCTTGACTTAACTTCGGAATTAGCTTCCGAAATTGAAACACTCTCGGAACTTTGTTTCGATGCCGAAGCACTTTCGGACTCCGATTTTGATCCAGAATTACTTAGTGAAGTTGACGTGCTTCCAGATTCGGAAAGTGATCTTGACTTAACTTCGGAATTAGCTTCCGAAATTGAAACACTCTCGGAACTTTGTTTCGATGCTGAAGTACTTTCTGAATCTGCTGTGGATACAGAGTTGCTTAGCGAAGTTGACGTACTTCCAGATTCGGAAACCGATATGGACTTAACTTCCGAATTAGATTCTGAAATTGAACTACTCTCAGAACTTTGTTTCGATGCTGAAGTACTTTCCGAATCTGCTTTTGATCCAGAATTGCTTAGTGAAGTTGACGTACTTCCAGATTCAGAAAGCGATATGGACTTAACTTCCGAATTGGATTCAGAAATTGAAGAACTCTCAGAACCTTGTTTCGATGCCGAAGTACTTTTCGAATCTGCTATGGATACAGAGTTGCTTAGCGAAGTTGACGTACTGTCGGATTCGGAAACCGATGTCGACTTAACTTCCGAATTGGATTCTGAGATTGAAACACTCTCGGAACTTTGTTTCGATACCGATGTACTTTCGAACTCCGATTTTGATCCAGAATTGCTTAGCGATGTTGAAGTACTGCCTGATTCGGAAACCGATCTTGACTTAACTTCCGAATTGGATTCTGAAGTTGAAACACTCTCGGAACTTTGTTTCGATGCTGAAGTACTTTCTGAATCAACTTTTGATTCAGAATTGCTTAGTGAAGTTGAGGTACTGTCGGATTCTGATTCGGAAACCGATGTTGAACTAACTTCGGAATTGGATTCTGAGATTGATGCACTTTCCGAATCTGCTTTTGATGTCGAGTCACTTAGCGAAGTTGAACTAACTTCGGAATTAGATTCTGAAGTTGAACTGCTTTCAGAACTTTGTTTCGATGCCGAAGCACTTTCTGACTTTGCTTTTGATATTGAATCACTTAGAGATATTGACGTACTGTCCGATTCGAAAACCGATGTTGACTTAACTTCCGAATTAGATTCTGAGATTGAAACACTCTCGGAACTTTGTTTCGATGCCGATGTACTTTCGGACTCCGATTTTGATCCAGAATTGCTTAGCGATGTTGAAGTACTGCCTGATTCGGAAACCGATCTTGACTTAACTTCCGAATTGGATTCTGAAGTTGAAACACTCTCGGAACTTTGTTTCGATGCTGAAGTACTTTCTGAATCAACTTTTGATTCAGAATTGCTTAGTGAAGTTGAGGTACTGTCGGATTCTGATTCGGAAACCGATGTTGAACTAACTTCGGAATTGGATTCTGAGATTGATGCACTTTCCGAATCTGCTTTTGATGTCGAGTCACTTAGCGAAGTTGAACTAACTTCGGAATTAGATTCTGAAGTTGAACTGCTTTCAGAACTTTGTTTCGATGCCGAAGCACTTTCTGACTTTGCTTTTGATATTGAATCACTTAGAGATATTGACGTACTGTCCGATTCGGAAACCGATCTTGACTTAACTTCCGAATTGGATTCTGAAGTTGAAGCACTCTCAGAACTTTGTTTCGATGCCGATGTACTTTTGGAATCCAATTTTGATCTAGAATTGCTTAGCGAAATTGAAGTGCTTCCAGATTCAGATAATGAAGCCGACTTAACCTCTGAATTAGATTCTGAAGTTGACGTGCTTCCAGATTCGGAAACCGATTTTGACTTAACTTCCGAATTAGATTCTGAAGTTGAAACACTCTCGGAACTTTGTTTCGATGCCGAAGCACTTTCGGACTCCGATTTTGATCCAGAATTGCTTAGTGAAGTTGACGTACTTTCTGATTCGGAAAGCGATGTTGACTTAATCTCTGAATTAGATTCTGAGGCCGAAGCACTCGCAGAATTTTGTTTTGATGTCGAAGCACTTACGAGCTTAGAAGTACTTTCAGAATTAGATTGCGAAGCTGAAACACGGTTAGAAGTGCTTAACGAAGCCGAATGCGAGTTACTTTGCGAAGCTGAAGTTGACAGTGAGTCTAACTTACTCTGCGAAGCTGATTGGGACTGCGCCGTACTAGTTAACAGTGAATTAGAAAGCACCTTGTTTGCAAATGAAATTGACCGACTGGCTGACCGCCAACGTTGTTGTTGCGCACTCAAACTAAATGAAGCTGAGGCGCTCCCGCTTTGACTCATCCGTCTTGAGGTTGAAAATGAATTAATTCTACTTTGTTCTAACGAGGAACTTCGTGATTCTGATCCTCGACTATCCGTATTCTCCGATTGTGCATTCATCGAATTCGCTACAGAGGCCGACGTACTCATTTGAACCGATTGACTAGTTGCCAATGAAGTCGAAAAGCTCACATTCACTGACCGTCGTGCAGACGTACTCATTGCATCCATCTGCCTTTGACTACTTAATGAAGTTGCTGCCGACCGAGAAGCACTGGTTGCTGCCGCTTGACTAGCCCAATCCGAGGTTGACGCACTACCAGAGGCTGATGCTGAATCATAGCTAGATTCACTGGCTCTTGCTCCTAATACGGATTGTGACTGACTCTGGTTCGCTGATTGACTACTAGAAGTTGAAGCCGAGACTGAAGCACGCACCTCATTGGTACTGGCTTGTGCCGATGTACTAGCCACATCTGAGGCTTCACGACTACCCAAAATACTTAGCGAAGCATAATACAATGCTAAACTGGCTATCAATGATTGATTATAAGCCGTCGAGGCTGATTGTGAAATTGAGGTCGCCACCGAAGCTGGCGTTGAGATCGAGGCACTAGTTGAGGCACTGCTAGATTCCGTCAGTGATTGACTAGTTGACGCTGACAATTGCGCACTTCCCTGCAAGGATTGCGAAAGCGAAGTTGCAATCGACTGGGACGTCCGTTTCGACTGTGGGGCCAGATTCCGTGAGTCTACAATGGAATACTCGGTTGAATAGGCATCTGAAACGGACATTGACCTTGAAGCAGACCCACGTCCAAAGAACCACGGTAATGCATCATACTCACTTTGAGATTTAGACGAACTATAACTCGTAGAATTATATTCACTAACCTTCACACTTGCATCCACGATCGACTGCGACGTGGATTGGGAATGCTGGACTGAAGTTTGAAAGGCCCGACTGGTTGCTGTACTAGTCGAATAAAAGGCCGAGTTAGCTTGCAGATCAAGTGAATCACTGGCTGAAGCTAGTTGCGAGTCCAATTGGGCTTGTAACTCTTGGGCAGCCTGCAAGCTACTTTGATAACTAGTGCTGGCTTCCTCAGAGTACTTCACACTTAACGATGAACTGATTCCTAGCTGATTATCACCAAGGATTTTTGCGGTATAGGAGTGTAACTGTGACGTTTGGATGCTCATTGAATTAACAATCGATGCCGAGGTCATCAAACTCGGAATTTCCAATGACGTATATGAAATACTAAATTCAATCGCATGCGAGAGACTCCGTAAGTTGCTGAGACTCTCATGAATCGAAGTCGCCTGCGACCCACTCAAAGAAGCCAGCTGTGACGGAGTCTCTCTTGGTGCTTCCGATCCCCAACTCGTTGACATACTTTCTGACAAAGACGTTGCCAACGAATCATGTAAGCTGACTGAAGCAGAGGCCGACAAGGACGGGAAATTCAGCACCACTGGTAAGCCTAATACTTTCGAATAAGTCTCACTGTTGGCAATGCCGACAACGGTGTTATATGCATTAACCGCATCCTCGAGTGCCCGTCTAAACACCCGGTCAAGCAAATTATTGCCAAATTGACTGATAATGTAATCAGCAACTCGATTAGCTAGGTCCCGACTTTGCACGCCCGCTTGAAAATACATTTCATCCCCAGGGTTAAGCCCATAGTCGGCCGGGTTAATTTGAACCGTAACGTCCTGATTATAATCAGTGGTGGTATAGGCACCGACTAGTTCCCAAGCACCGGCTCCCCCGTTTGCAGTAGGATTCCAAATGTAAAGATTGGAAGTCTGGTTACCAAAGATATTAAACCAACCCCGGCTGGTTCTAATCTGAATTGAGCCGGAATTACCGTCATAGATGTAATCGTTACCGCTCAAAACGTTATCAACGTTGGCCGAAATGCCCAGCTCAGCCAAGCTCGAGTTAACCAATTTTAAAGCGCGATCAATTGCATCCATAAAAATATTTAATTGATTGTTTTCACCGGCCGGACCAGTTGGAAAATCACTCCGCTGCTTTGCGGTTGAAGAGTTCGTAACTGCCAACGCTTGCCCGTACAGTTCAGACGTCCTGGTTGAAGCAGCTAGTGAATCTGCTGTTACTAGACTCATGGATTGGTTTTCAGATAACGAGTGCTCAATTTGGGCGTCATTCTGCTCACGCTCAGTGGCTTGTGATGCTGCACTGTCGAATGATCCAGTGCTGCTAGTTGACTCGGAACGGTGGTTGTCGCTAGTGGTGGATGATTCAGAATCACTTAACGACTGCTCAGTAGTTGTAGCTGGCGTGACTTCTAACTGTGAATGAGCTGACGCACTCGTCGAGTTAGTAACGGCCTGCTCACTGCTACTGGACTTAGTGGTCGTCTCTGCGACTTGACTGGTTGATTCCTGACTTGGTTGATCTGCCAGCTGATTACTTTGTACTGGTGAAGTTTGGGACTCGCTTGATTGCTGCTCCCCCACTGAACTTGCTGAATCCATCGCTTTTTCTGTCGTCCCCGTTGAAATCTGGGTACTAACGGAACTAGTCGGTAGCGATGCACTCGTTGTAGTTGACGGATTCTCCGATTCTGTTGCTGAATGGGCCGGGATCTTTAACGAAGTTTCATTAACCAGGACTTGATCTTTATCGGTTAGTTCGCGATTAACGGTTGGGGTAACTTCGGCCATTATGACCGGGGTGCCCAACCAAATCGTAGCCGCTGCTCCACTAAGCGTGGCCGTCCCTGAAATTAACCAGCGTCTTCCTGATTTATACATCCGATATCGAACTTTTTGATTGTTCGCAAATAATTCATCAAATCGGCGTTGGTTAAAGTTCTTCATGATCCCGCCTCCCTTTCTAATTAACTTTACGATAATTACCTTAGACCTATTTATTATACGCTTTTTTCCGGATAATACAATCATTAAATAAGGATTATCAATCAGCACTAATTATAACAAAAAGAACCTAGTGAATTAATCACTAGGTCCTTTTACTTTAAATCAAGTTTTTTCAATCAAATCGGAGATTAGTTTTGAGAATTATTGTTCTTATCATTGTTCCGTTTGAAGAGTAAGAACAACAACAATCCAAGAATTCCGAACCCGGCCAAGGCAAAGGCGATTGGTTCTGCATAATTAGAGTTCTGGTGTTGCTTTTGGTTCATCCGTTGCTTGTTAGCAAAGTCCTTCACCTTTGTCTTCGACGAACGCTGCTTATGCTTAGTCTTTTGACTCGCATTTTGATTATTTGCATTCGCGTTCGTCGCATTAGCATTAGCTTGTGCGTTCGCATTCGCGTTCGCAGCGTTGGCATTGCCAGTATTATTCTGGTTATTATCACCGTTGTTATTCGTAGCCAACTGTTGCACCGCTACACCAACCAAGCCAGGAATAATTGCATTTCCATTAACGGCTGCGAGCCCTGCTAAGGCTCCGCTTCCAATTACCGGTGCAAATCCACTACCACCAGCAACGTTCCCGTTGTTTGCTTGCGTTGGATTCATATTACCGTTGTTTCCAGCATTTCCATTGTTAGTGGCATTGTTATCGTTAACAATGGAACTACTAATTGAGCCGGAAACGCTTGCAGAACTTGAAGCACTCGCACTCCGGGAAGCAGCACTAGTTGAACCTGAAGCACTCACACTTGCGTCTGAACTGCTAGTCGATTTTGCTGCTGAATCAGACGTACTAATGATAGCTGAGCCACTCATCGACTTACTGCTTGCATCAGATTCAATCGTTGAGATACTCATTGAAGCACTCTTCGAAGCAGCACTAGTTGAAGCACTATCATCACTAGCAGACTTTGAAACAAAGCTAAGTGAGGCTGACCGACTCATACTCATGGAAGAGTATCGTGAAAGACTCGTCGATCTCGAAGCGCTGTAACTTTGTTGTGAAGCAGAGGCGCTCGTTGAAAGACTTTGCGATCCAGGGTTTGAAGCGTACTGCGAACGGCTTGCCCAGTGACTGGCTGAAGCACTAGCAGACAACGATGATGATGTCGAAGCAGAGGTACTTGCCGAGTTGATGGTAGAAGCACTGACACTCGTTGACGTCTTATCGGACAGACTCGTGGAAGCACTAGCCGAGGCACTCACTGCGTTAACCTTGCTTTCTAGTGAACCAGAAGTACTTGCCGAAGTACTCATGGATTTCACAGCTGACATCCTTGCGGAAACACTGGTTACTGCTGACAGACTCGTGGAAGCCGAATTAGTACCAAAACCATGGAACGAAACAGAAGCTGATAGGCTCTGTGCCTGTGAAGCGCTCATGGAACTAGAACGACTAGCCCGTTTGCTGTTACTGTTAGCAGCACTAGCAGATTCAGAAGCACTCACCGCTTCCATGCTACTTGACGTTGAAGCACGCTTCGAGGCAGCCGACGTACTTGCTGAAGCACTATCACTTTGACTAACAATGTCGTGACTCAAGGACCGCATTGCTGAGTCAGACGTGCTGTCAATTACGGAACGACTGACCGACTTACTAGTTGAAGTCGATTCACTCATCGATGCGCTCTTTGAACCACTCACAGAAGTAGCACTCTTCCAAGCACTAAAGTCACTTTCAGACTTCTTGATCTCGCTAACTGCAGCGGAAGTGCTAGTACTCATGGAAGCTTGTTTTGATAAGAACGTTGAAGTTGAAGCACTCATACTCTGGCCAAAAGCAGACGTACTTGAGGAATCACTTTGTGAGCCTGAGTTGGAAGTGTCCTTACCGAAGCTGGCACTTTGACTTGCCGAAGCACTGGCAGACAACGATGACGATGTTGAAGCAGAGTCACTCGCCGATTCAAAAATCGAAATGCTCTTACTCAACGAATCTTGATCAGAAAAGATTGTCGAAGCGCTGGCTGAGGTGCTCAAGGAGTCAGCGTTACTTGCCATTGAAGCCGAAGCACTGGCAGATAGACTCGTGGAAGCAGTAGCGGAACTACTCAAGGAAGCACTGTGAGCTGCTGACATGCTTGCGGAAGCGGAGTTCATTCCAGAACCACTCAATGAAACTGAGTCAGACAAGCTCTTAACTGTCGAAGTACTCATCGAAGTTGAGCGACTTGCTTCTTTACTGTTGTTAATTGCCATGCTATCAGATGTAGATTCGCTATCAACCTTCATACTGGTTGACATTGAAGCGCTCTTGGAAGCAGTCGAGGTACTCAAGGAAGTACTATCACTTTGACTGACAAGCTTGTTACTCAAGGACCGCATTGCTGAAGCAGAAATGCTATTCTCGATCGATTGACTAACCGAGTGACTCGTGGACGTGGAGTTCAACATGGACGTACTCTTCGAATTACTCTGAACTTTGGCAGATTCAGAAGCGATAATGTCGCTTTCTGACTTCCAAATATGACTCGCAGAAGCGCTCTTGCTTTGACTCAGTGAAGTTGAAGCAGACAAGCTCGTTGATGCTGAAGCACTCTCTGAGGCTTCCTTCATGGAAGTACTTACAGACATGCTTTGGGAGCCGGGTTGTGAGTCGTACTTCGAAATACTTGCACTGGAACTCAAGGAAGCACTAGCTGATTCACTCGCGCTCTTCGATGCCGAAGCACTCGCAGAGTTAACGGTTGAAGCACTAACACTCAGGGAAGCTTCGTCAGATTGTCTTGCTGACTGGCTGGCAGAAGCACTCGTGGAGTTTACTTGACTGTCCATTGAAGCCGAAACACTGGCAGACAGACTGGTTGAAGTCGTTGCCGAACCACTCAGAGAAGCACTCTTAGCAGCTGAAGTACTTGCAGATTCAGAATTAGTTCCGGATCCCAGCTTCGATGCGGACATTGATAGGCTCTTAGCAACTGAAGCGCTCATCGAAGTTGATTGACTAGCATTAACACTTTCGCTAACTGCCTTGTCATTAGAAATTGATTCACTATCTGATTTCGAACTAATTGATGCTGAAGCACTATCGCTTTGAGTGGAAGTACTTGCCGAAGCCTGTGTACTTTCACTAGCAACCGAGTTGCTCATTGATTTAGCGGCAGAATCAGACGTACTGTCCAGCGCCGATTGACTGGCGGATTTGCTGACCGAAGCGCTGATACTCATTGACATGCTCGTGGAAGCACTCTTCAAAACAGCACTATCATAAGCACTGGCATCACTAGAAGACTTTGAGTTAGCACTTGCTGATGCTGATGATGAATTACTCATTGACGTAGTATCTGAGAAGCTCGTTGAATTCGAAGCACTGTCAGAAGCATCGCTCATCGAAGCACTCACTGAATCACTAGCTGATCCTGGAGTTGAGTTTGAAACATTGCTTTCACTTTGAATCATCGAAGCGCTAGCTGATGCTGAAGCACTCATGGAAGCAGAAAGGCTGGCGGAGTTAACCGTTGAAGTACTAATGCTCATCGAAGTTTCGTCAGATTGACTGGCGGAAGCACTCGTGGAAATACTCATCGAGGCTGCCTTACTTTGCATTGAAGCAGAGGCACTGGCCGAAGCACTCGCAGAAACTGCTGCTGAAGTACTCATGGAAGTTGATTCACTGGCTTGCTTACTGTTGCTTGCCAAGTCACTCATGGACTTCGAAGCACTGTCAGAAGCCATGCTAGTTGAAGTTGAAGCACTGTCGCTCTGAGCGGAAGTACTGGCCGAAGCCTGTGTACTTTCACTAGCAACGGAGTTACTCATTGATTTAGCGGCAGAGTCAGACGTACTGTCCAGCGCCGATTGACTGGCGGATTTGCTGACCGAAGCGCTGATACTCATTGACACGCTCGTGGAAGCACTCTTCGAAGCAGAACTATCAGAAGCACTGGCATCACTAGCAGACTTTGAGTTAGCACTTGCTGAAGCTGATGCTGAATTACTCATTGACGTAGCGTCTGAGAAGCTCGTTGAATTCGAAGCACTGTCAGAAGCATCGCTCATCGAAGCACTTACCGACATGCTTTGGGAGCCGGGCTGTGAATCGTACTTCGAACTGCTGGCACTTTGACTCTTCGAAGCACTGGCGGATTCACTCGCACTCTTCGAAGCAGAAGTGCTGGCGGAGTTCGCCGTTGAAGTACTAATGCTCATCGAAGTTTCGTCAGATTGACTGGCGGAAGCACTCGTGGAAATACTCATCGAGGCTGCCTTACTTTGCATTGAAGCAGAGGCACTGGCCGAAGCACTCGCAGAAATTGCTGCTGAAGTACTCATGGAGGCACTTTGTGCCGCTGACGTACTTGCTGATTCAGAGTTATTACCAGAGCCACTCATGGAAACTGAGTCGGAAAGGCTCTTAGCTTCAGAAGTACTCATGGAAGTTGATTCACTGGCTTGCTTACTGTTGCTTGCCAAGTCACTCATGGACTTCGAAGCACTGTCAGAAGCCATGCTAGTTGAAGTTGAAGCACTGTCGCTCTGAGCGGAAGTACTGGCCGAAGCGCTCGCACTGTCACTAGCAACGGAGTTACTCATTGATTTAGCGGCAGAGTCAGACGTACTTTCCAGCGCCGATTGACTGGCGGACTTGCTAGCCGAAGCACTGGTACTCATCGACATGCTCGTAGAAGCACTCTTCGAAGCAATACTATTAGAAGCGCTGGCATCACTAGCGGATTTCGATTCGGCACTCGTGGAAGCTGGGGCACTCGCACTCATTGATGAGGAGGTAGAGAAGCTTGTTGACTTCGAAGCACTATCAGAAGCATCGCTCATCGAAGCACTTACTGACGTACTCCGAGAACTTGGAGTCGAATCTGCATTAGAAATGCTGGCACTTTGACTCTTCGAAGCACTGGCGGATTCACTGGCACTCTTCGAAGCAGAAGTACTAGCAGAGTTTGCAATTGAAGTACTGATGCTCATGGAAGTTTCATCAGATTGACTCGTGGACGCGCGCTTAGACGTGCTCGTAGAATCAGCTTTACTTTGCATTGAAGCTGAAGTGCTGACGGAATCGCTCATTGACTTCGCCGCTGAAGTACTAGTTGAAGTACTTTGGCCAGCGGATTTACTTGCTGATTGTGAGTCCATCCCCGACCCACTCTTCGATACAGATTCCGAAACGCTCTTCATTACTGAATCGCTTTCGGAAGTTGAGGCACTCGCAGAAGTACTTTCGCTAACTGCCTTACTTGTCGAAGCGGATTCACTCGCCGATTCATAACTAGTTGAAGCTGAGGCACTATCACTAGCTTCGGAAGTACTCTTCGAAGCACTCATACTGTCACTAGCAATGGAGTTACTCATTGATTTAGCTTCTGAATCAGAAATACTATCCAGCCCTGACTGACTAATCGACTTCGAGTTAGAAGCAGATTCAGACAACGATTGACTCATTGACTTGCTGGCACTGGCACTAGCAACTTCATTGCTCTTTGAAGTTGAAGCGGAAAGCGACGTACTGTCAACTGCTGATTGGCTAGCCGAATTACTAGTTTCCGCTGACATGCGCTTCGAAGCACTGGCTGAGGCACTGGCAGAACTGGCACTCGTAGAAGCACTGGCATCACGCATTGACTTTTCAACCATGCTTGTAGATGCAGATTGACTTTGACTAGTAGATGCTACCGCCGAAGCACTCGCACTTACTGAGGCACTGGCACTCGCAGAATCATTAGTAGGTCCCGTCTTGGAACCACTTAGTGAAGCCGAAACAGATTCATTAGCCGAATCAGAACTAGAGTTAGCAGCGGAAATGCTCAGTTGTGCACTGTTGGCATCGCTGGCACTCGTGGACGCACTAGCCGTCGTGCTGTCATCAACGTGTTTAGCTGAAGCGGAGTCGCTCACGCTGGCACTCATAGATGAACTGTCAGCAGCCGTTGTGCTAGCTGCCGCACTCATTGAGGCACTTGTAGAAGCAGCGGCAGAGTCTGTACCAGAACCACTTTCCTGTCGGCTTTCACTCGTTGAATGCAATTGACTTAAACTCATGGAAGCAGAAATTGAAGTTTGCTTACTTTGACTTTGTGAGTCATTTGCAATTGAAATTGAAGTCGAGTTGGATTCACTAGTTGAAGCGCTCGCCGAAGCTGAATGGTCGGTCACTTCAGAGGTGCTCATGGAACTAGAAACACTAGCACTAACGCTGTTAGCTCCAACTCCACTTAGAGAATAACTAATTGAGGCGCTTACGGAGGCAGAGCCACTGAGGGAGATGCTTTCCGATGCCGATTTCGAAGCAGAGGTAAACTCCTTGGTAACTGAAGCAGTTGCCGAAGCTTGATCAGAAACCGATTTTTGGTCGCTGTCGCTATGTGAAATCGAACGACTCATCGACTCTGACGTGATCCTTGCTGATTCAGAAGAGCCGGCATTGGTACTCTTACTAATTGAAGTCGAGTTAATTAGGGATAGATTACTATCACTAGCGCTCTTCAGTGAGGCACTCGTAGAAACTGAATTACTCTGTGAGTTAAAGTCTGCTTCACTTTCAGAGGTACTAGCACTGAGAGAAGCAACCGTAGACGCAGGAATCGAATTTGAGTAGCGCGATGCTGATACCGAAAGACTAGCATCCATCGTTGAACGTGATTCACTGGTACTATTTGAAATGTAATTGCTAATCAGCTTACTTGTAATGATGCTATTGCTGTCACTTTGCGAATAAGCAGTGCTTAAATTCTTGGAAGCTTCCGCTGAATTAGATTGATTAACGATTGACTGGCTTTGCCGTTTGTAGTTAGAGTCTTCGATGGAATTAGCAATGCTACCTGAAGTTATGACACTCACGGAAGCACTCCGACTAGCTGAAACACTAGCTTCACTAACTGAAATTGAAGCCTTCATTGAGCTTTCAGCAGAAAGACTCCCACTATTGACCGCTAGTTGGCTAACTGAATCAGACAGTTGCGCGCTAACGGAGGCAGAAAAACTTAACGATTCACTAATCCAACCCGTCTCGGTTGTGCTCGCCGAAGTCATCGATGCCGAACGACTAATTGAGTCCGATTGTTGACTAAGCTTTGAAGCGCTTGAACTACTACTAGTGGAAGCACTTCGCGATTGGCTCAAAATCTCGTCCCGATTAGAAGTTGAGCGGCTAGCCGAACTTGATTGGCTTACGCTAACCGAAGATGATCCCGATAACTGCTGCAAGCTCAGTGACGTTGCCTTACTTGCTAAGTTACTTTGGTAGGTACTAACATTCTGGCTCTGGGCAAGATTCATGCTTTTAACTGTACTAGCTAGATTTGACTGATTAATAGACTTACTTGTTTGATCCGAACTAATTATCGAAAAACTCGCACTTGCTGAGTTAGAGGCTGCCAAAGCTGACTGGCTGGCTGAGCTACTCATTGATTCTAAAGCGCCATTTTCCAGACTCTGGGACCGAAGCCCTACTAATTGATTCTGAAGTACTAATTACCTGACTGTTGGACCCTTCGATACTCGTGGAGTAGTCGTTACTCAACTGTTGACTAGTTGATTGGCTGGCACTCACACTCTTTTCGTAATTCATGCTAGCTTGCGCAGAATCCTGTTGGTAACTCGAGATGCTCTTGTTAACCTTGCTATCCGAAGCAGAAGCGCTCGAAGCTAGGTTGTCAAAAGTCGACGTTGAATTTGAGGCACTAATTGCCGCCGACCGACTCGCCGACCGACTAACAGAATCTTGAACGATGATATGACTATCGTTAATACTCGTCAGCACACTATTTTCATTGGACGACAGTTGACTAGCTTGCAGGCTCAGGTAGTTTTGCTCGGAGTTAAATGAGTCTTGCTCATTTACAGGAGCTCCTCCATTGGGATACTTAACCGCAAATGAGTTGGCTCCTCGTGAAAGAGCTTCAGAAATATAAATATATTGTGAATCGTACCCAGTACTCTCAGCATGGGAAGCCGATGCGCTACCAAGCCACATCGAGTTAGATTGACTCATGCTGTCAAACCCAAGCTTGCTCCGGCTCGCGGAAACAGAAGCGGAAGTTGATAGGGATCCGTCGATGCGACTATTAGATTCTGAATAGGAACGATTCCGGTTAGAAACACTGGCGTTCGTTTGTGAGACCTGATCCTGGCTAGCACTAGTCGACTGGCTAGCACTAGCAGCCACGGAAGCATCCGTTAATTGTGAATTTGAAACAAGTGAACGTGATTCACTCGCTGATGCGGATTGAGAAGCGTAGTCATCGCTAACTGAGTTACTAATGGAATCGATTTCAGAAGTGGTGTAGGTGGACTTGGCTTGGCTGTCATTACTTACAGCCGCCAGTTGCATGTTCATGGAGCCATTCACAACTGAAGTTGAAGCAGACCCGGTTTCACTAACTTGAGCAGCATCCTGGGTTGCTGTAACAGTGGTACTTTCGGATTGACTAGCAGTCGTAGACGTACTTTCCACCCTGTCACTCCCGCTCTTGCTAGTGCTGGAAGTTGACGTCAAATTAGTTGATGCACTCCCGGAACTAGTTGAATCGGACGTCGTTGATTCACTGACCGAGCTTGTGCTGCCACTACTAGAATCACTATTGGAAGTTGAGGTCGACGGAATTGTAGCTTTTTGATTACTAATCAACAGGTCACTATTTTCGTCAACCTGTTTGGAGACTTGTTGGGTGGCATCGGCGAATGTCGAAGGCACTCCTAAAAACAAACTAGCCGCCAGTCCAGTCACGGTTGCAGTTCCGGCAACCAACCACCGTTTTCCGGCTTTGTACATCCGATAACGGATTTTTTTATTGTTATCAAAAATGGCATCACGTCGTTTTTGATTAAATCTGCTCATATCTAGGCTCCTTTTATTTTGAAATCTTGGCAATTAATAGCCAATCGCTAATAAATTTTAAGTTGACGTTTAAAATTTGAAACACAATCTAGTTACATACTTTGATTATCTATAATTATTACAACTTTTTCAAGTGGTAAATCTTGATTTTGTAAAATTTTATAATCAGCGGCAGAAACCTGCACGGTCTGGATCTTCTTAATTCGATCCGTCAGTATATCAGCTAAGTTACCCCTGACCTGCCCCTGGTCGTCCAGCGGACTTTCAACTAACCGTAAAATGTTATGGGACTCGGTGTTCGCAAGTGCCATTAGTTCCACACCCATGTAATCGATGGTCACCGTATCATCCTTAGTGACAATGCTGCGTAGTTGGTCGTTGTAAAAGGCATCTAACGAATCATAGCGCTTTAAGACCTCGTGTGTCTCTGGATCTTCCACCGTCACTAAGTTAATCACCTTTTGATAGAGGTAGTAGCGAACCACCGGACGGTGTCGTTGATCATAAAAGACCATTTCTAACATTTCGTCTTCCGCATAAAACAGGTTGCTGAAGATGGTCCCATCGTAGGCATACTCTTCAATGTAGTCCATGGTGCCATCCGGGTTGGTGTAGCGCACATCCTGCGCCGCTCTTCTAGTGTTTGGATAAAGATATTCCTTGCCAATCTCTGACCCATGGTCATAAATGGAAATGCTCCCATCCTTGTTCACAAACACTTTGTCCCAATAAGGCACCGGCACATCGTTGAAAAACCGATATTGTCCCGGGTGATACTTCCGGTGCGTTAACCGATCCAAAACGTTAATCCCATTCACGCCGGGTTCCCCAAAATACTTCCCTAACTTGGGCGCCGAAACTAACGAAATCACATTTGGATGCTTTGGATCAGACGCTTGCGTTTTAATTTGTTGCCACTGATTATCGGCGACCACGTTATTTACTAGTACGTAATCCATTAATTAAATCCCTCCATTTATCCGCGGTAATGTGATCTTGAAATTCTGCGACGGATTTACTCGTTGCTGCCTGTAACTTGGAGTAGTTATTCCCCGTCAATAACTTTTGCAGGGCCCCTTGAATTTGTGCAACGTTATAATCATCATCGCTCCGCTTGAGATCGACTAGGTAACCATTCACCCCATCGTGCACTAACTCTTGGGCTCCAAACCGCGCATTAAACGTCACAACCGGCAAGCCGGCGTTTAAAGCTTCAATGTAGGTGAGCCCAAAGCCTTCAGAAAATGAGGTCGAAATGAACGCATCATACTTTGGATAAACATGTTCCAAATCGTGGGAAAGGCCTTTCATGTGGATGTAGTCCTCAGCATGGCAGTCTTTAATCGTTTGTTCGAGCTTCTTTTGCTCTTCTCCCTGACCATAAATGTCGAACTGAATTGCCTGCCCCTGGTCGTGCAGTTTGGCAACGGCCTTAATGGCCACGTCCACGTGTTTTTCGGCTGCAAGCCGGGAAGCCGTGATCAACCGGAACGGTTGGTGCGCTTTTCGCCCTTGCTGTTTTGTTACCCCGTCACGAACTCCGCCGACAGGAATGGCCGTTACGATGTCCTTGGCACTTGGCTCGTCAATTAACAGATCATCTCGTTGTAATTTTGTCGCAGTTACGACCCGATCCACCTCATGGATGTGCTCCAACATGTATTCGTAGTGGTCATTCCACAACGGATACTTCGGATCATCCCGATTGGATAATTGATCCGCGTGCACGATGTAAATAATTTTTGCGTCTGGAATCCGGTCTTCCATGAGAACGTCATCGGCAAATTCTCCCCGGTCGATAATAAAATTACTCTTGCCGTGGTAAGCTCGATCAACGCTTACAAAAAAGTACCGATGCAGATCATATAGGTTGCGGAAGAACAAGTGATGACCGTGTTCATTAAACAAATGAATGTTAATCACATTGGGACCACGGTGCACATCATTTTCAATGTGATACATCACCTTTCGTTCCCCGGTTTGAACTGAATAAAGTTCAACCCGCGAAACGCCAACCTGTAAAATTTGATTATCAGGGTGTTGCTTATCTGGTCCCTTAAAGAAGTGTTGCACCACGCGCATTCCTGAATCCGTGATTAGTTCTTGTTTCCGGTTGGTATTAGTCCCATCAATTACCATGGTCCCTTTGTGCGCCTTAATCCGTTTTTTCAGTCCCGTTTTTAAATACTCCTCGCCAAGCACTAAGTATTCCCACAGGTTTAACACTTCGTGATCCTTAAGGCCCCACCGATCCATGGCTTGGTGTAATTCTGGAACCAGGTTTAAAAATAAAAAGCGAAATGGTAACTTGGCTTGTCTAAATCGGGCCGCGCGGTAAAATTCAGCGTGTTCGACACCCGAATTGCCCATGCCCATCGCTTGGTTAATGAAAAAATTCATAGCAATTCCTCTTTCTTTTAATTATCGGACCGTTCCACATCCACTAACAGTTTCTGTGAAATAAGGTCCCCACCGACGAGCTGAACTGAACGTAAATGAAACTCAGTTTTAAAGGCCGTTAACTTCTGTGCTAAATCAGTGGCACTCCAATCGGCTGTTACCCAGACAATGCGATGCGGTTCAACCGTCCAGTGTTCGGATAGCGGGGTCGCATCGACAACGCGATTAAAACTCCGCACAATCACCGTACCCGTCGTAGCCACCGCATCCGTTCGCTTGGGAACGAGGTCAATCGCTGCCATGTCGAACCGCGGTTGGACGGTAAAGGTCCTCCAAACTCGCTCCGGAATAATGAACACGGCCCGAAACTCCAGTTGCTCGTTGTTAAACTTTACCAGTGAAATCTCATAATCAACTTCTTCATCCGTCAACTCAAAGGTTAGCTGCTTCGATAAGGACATCGTCTCATTCACCAGTTGGTGGTGCTGGTCATACGTCAACAACATCAGCCCCACCGATTCTTCTGGCGTAACCACTCCGTCTAAAACGAGATGAAACTTTTCCTGACGGGGTAATTGGGGTAACACCTTACTCCCATAATGTGGTCCTTGGGCGTCGCCAGCTGGAATTTGGGTTTCCCACCAGTGAATTTTCTTGCCTGCCGGTTGCAATTCATTTTGGTACAGAACCAAACCGGTCCGCTTATAAGCAATTTGAGACCCATATGTATCGGTATTTGGATCAGACGAATCCCAGGTTAACCCGTAGATGGTTTCCATATTATGCACCCTTTTTCTGCTTCACACTTGCCTGCTTCACTTTTGGAGACTGCTTGCGCCCAAACTGGGACAACAAGTACCAGTACTGCCGTTGAAACCACGTCACAATCGGGAGCGTCTGGTCATTATGGCGGCCTTCAAAGCCTTTCGCCAGTAATTTCCCGGTCGGATTTAGTTGCACAAAACGCCGGCGAATCCCCTGATAGGCATCACGATTATAGTCATCCTGAAACATGTAAGCAATCGCCAACGTAGTGTTTTGCAAGTGACCATTTTCCAAGTTTTTCCAAAAGCGTTGGTCTAGGTCATGACTGGAGGCGTCCGACAAATCTGGTTCAAAGTACAGTTGCATGTCTTCACTCGTGCGAAAGTCGTTCGGTCGTTTCACCCGGCCGTTCTGCGCAATCGTCCCTAGTTCAGCAAGGGGTTTCCCGAGCACAATCCCGGCTGGATTTAAACGAGCCCCGTAGTAGAGCGCTCCAAACGTTCCCATCGACATTCCAGCTAGGATCAAGTCGGACGGTTTAAAGTCAAGCGCCTGCAGTTTTGCCTGGATGATGGAGACAATTTGGGCTTCAAACTCCTCATCGCCAAGGTAGAACGCCCCGCCTTCCAGGCGCCAATCCGAAATTAACAAGAAGGGGGCCCCAAAGTTTTCCATCATCCGGCGCCCTTCGTAACCTTCCTTAGTCCGATAACCGGCAAAGTAGACGTTCAAGGGTGGTTTTAAGTCCCCAGCATCAAAATAAATGCCGACATTACCATGTAAGGCTTGATCTTGCAACACCACATCGTTTGGCATCATTTCTCCATAGGGACCACGCGACCGCCGGACGTGTAAATTACCGACTTGAACGTGGCCCTGGCCCCTACCGTACAGCAGAACCTGAAAAAACGAAGGAACTTCATTTCCAATCACGTCCAGACTGTGTTCTAATTGATCGCCAGTCAGAAAGGTTGTTTTGATGACCTGCTTGGTTTGTGCATTCGTTTGCGTCAGTTTTAGTCCTAGTTCAACGCCATCCTCTAACTGATAATCTAAAGACACCTTATCGGCCATTTTAGCTGGCAAAAAAAAGGAATCTTGAGGCGCAGTGATTAATTGCCACGTGTCCGTTGGGTTTAACTCTAAATCATGATACACATTGCCCCGCAGTTGAATTGAATTAATGACTTCCCAATTAAAGTGCCAGGCCCGCGGATCAAATCGATACCCATCCGGATCAAAGTAAAAGAAGTGTTGAATCTCCTTCATGAGCTCCTCTGGGGTCTGTCGCTCAGTCACAAACGCACCCTTTAACTCTAAAATCGAACTGGCGGCTGGACTGAGCTCAAGTTGCTCAGTTAGTAAAATTTGGTTAGCGGGGAGCTGACTTAAAACGGCTAAATCATCTAACCAGGGAAACCCGGCGTCCAAAATAAACACGGCATTCCGATACTTCGAATTTAACTTCCCGTTCGCTTTCAACAACGGCTGATTAGGAAATGGGGTTTGGTCCAAACCAGCACTATCACTATGGTAATAATGGTAGTCAGCGGTTAAATATCGAGCTGCTGCCGTATAATCGTCATTCCCAATGTGAATGACCGCGGTCACAAACTTAGGCTTTGCCATGCTTTAAAACTCCCTTCCAGCGCTCTAAAAGCTGGTCTTGTTCGTATTCTTCCATTAAGTCCACACTCGCCACCACGGCTTGATTCCAATGGTGCAGGTCCTGTAAGAAGTAGTTAAGTTGGTCGGGCAGGGTTGCGAGGTCTTGATTATAAAAACCATTTTCCCCGGTCCGGACGAGGTCCGTTGGAGTCGTACTGATAATCGGAACTCCCGCCGAAATAGCCTGAATTTGTTTCTTCAAATCGGCATGCATCCCCATGTATACAAACAGACGGACCTTTTGAAATAGTTCCGCACTGCTCTGGTCCTGCTCTTTAATCAATTGAATTTGGGATTGAAATAAACTAGCCCGATAAAAGCGGTGCAGGTCTGCTTCTGTGAGCTCCACGTCATCGCGGATTACCTCGTTATCAATGTAATCCAACCACTCGGACTCGGTTTGAAAGTTCCGGGGCTGCGCCGCCTCTGTATACGTAGTGAATTCATCACCATTTACATCTACCCCTAGATGTTGCCAAATCCAGCGGCGTTGGTACAATTGCATCAACTGCCTGGAAGCGTCATCTCCCGCCACCAACAGCACCATGTTCTCATCCTGTTGCAATTCAGGTAAGACCCCCTCAACCAGTTGGGCAATCTGGGCTTCGGTCTGGTTGCGTAACTGGAGATAGACAAACTGAGCTTCAAACTCGTTACTTAGCCCGGGGTTAAAGCTCGTGGGGTAGGGCTCAATCGCCACCACTTGTTCTGAATCGTCATCATACTCAGTCTGAAAGCGCTGGGCGAGCTTCTGACTCGGAAACACCCACTGCGTTGCTGGAAACTGACGTTTGAGTTGCGCCACCTTGTCCAAATTAACTTCCGGTTCAAGGAGCGCAACCATGTGCTGGGCCGGTAACGATAAATGAAACTGGTCTTCCATCATCACCCCCGAACGGTAGGCCGCCACCACATGCTCTGGAGTGTGAAAATGTCGTTCGTAGCGTTCTTTAATGATGCTTTGCAGGCTCGGATAGGTCGACAGCGAAAACTCGCTTTGAAAGGCCGGATCAATCTGAAATTGCTGCGCTTCGTCCCGCCAAAAAACCACCTGCTGCAACGGCGTATACCATTCCTGGCGGATAATCTGGTTGGTCGTATTCAGCCATACGGTTGTACTCAAAAAACCGGCATCCGAATAGTAATTAATCCGCCGAACACCATCTGGTTCAAAGTAGACAACTCGCTCCACTTCCAACTGATTATGGACGGTAATTTCCACCGCCAGTGTGTTGTCCTTATACAAACAAACTTGATTGTTACTAGGGTTAAAGAAAGGTTCATAGCCAGCTGGAGTCGGAAAGTCGAACACGTTTAACGGCAAGCCTTCAATCGACTCCACGTGCTGTAAGTCAGCAAATACGTCCCAGTACGGGATGTCTTGCAACCCGAGTTGTTGGAGCTCCCGTTTTAGCGTAAGCGATGATTGCACAAAGGCCAGTTCCACTGGTTCTTCAGCCTGCTGTAACAACTTGGCCAGTCCCACTTCCGGTAAATCGGCGAGCGGCCGCCCGTGGGCATCCTGAAAGTTCGGAATAATTAATGTCATGAGCGCCCCCCCTTAGTTAAAGACTCGATAGCTGTATTTACTGTATAGGGCGTTAATTTGTTCCCACATTCCTTGAACGATGGTAACTAAAATTGCAACGCTCCCAATGTAGACCGTATAATTAGCGATTCCGTGCCATTTGAGCCCGATAATCAGCGGAATGACTGCGATCACAACCAAACACAGTCCCCCAAACGTTGCCATGATTAAAAACCACTTAACGAGGTACTCCGTAGTGGCCGTCCCGGGAAAGACGTTTAAAATGTATTCACCGTTTTCCTTCATCTGCTTTGAAAGTCGCAAGGGCTGGACCGTAATGAAGCCAAAGAGATACGTTAATAGCATGATAATAACCCCGTAGTTTATGATTCCCCACCCCGTTTGTTGGTCAGTAATCGTGTGGACAAAGTTCGAAAAACCACTTGAGTGTAACCTGCTGTTGGCTTCGATTAACTCGTTGGGGATCAAAAACAACGTTGAGGAGAACATAAAGGGCATCGCCCCAGCCACTAAGAGTTTAAAGGGTAAGTACGATTTACTTCCCGTTCCTTCAATGAGCGGCCGTTGTAAAGGGATCCGAAGTTCAATTTGTAACAGCATTACAAGGATGATAATTACAATGACAGTTACCACCCCTGCAACCAACAGGTGTGGCAGCGTCAACGAATAGTTTGAATCTTCCCACCCAAACTGTAAGGCCCGCGGAAGGCCAATTAAAACCCCAGGGAGGATTAACACGGAAATCCCGCCAAGCCCCTTTTCCGTATTTTCATTCCCGAGAAAAACCGTGAACATGGCTCCGGCAACTAGGATGATCACAACTCCCATTTGCGAAACACTCAACGGGAGTTGCTGATTGAACAACACCAGGGGCACTAATGCAGGCTTTAAATACAGCATCAGTTGGGTCGCTTGCAAAATCGCCAAAATTAACGTGATCGTTTTTTGAATGTAGCCGGTTTGGTTCACCGTGAGTCGGTTCACCCAGTCAAAGTCGAGTGCAGACACCGCCTGCCAGATGATTAGGCCGATCATGTAGGGTCCTAATCCCAAGGAGAGGAGCGTTGGAATCTTCAGTTCTCCCCCAACGGTTACTCCCAACATCTGTAAGAAGGTTTGTTTGGAGAGGGCCGCATCCGCTACCGCTGGATCAATTCCGGGAATGATAATGTCTTGCCCTAAGATGGAAATAACTAAGATCAAGAGGGTCCAGCAGATTCGGCTGGTCAAAAGATGGTTACGTAAAAATTTCATTGGTAATAATCGCTTTCTGTGGGTTAAGGAAATTCAACGTCCACGGTTCCGTCTGGCTGGGGAATCACATCTGAATTAGTTAAATTCCTGACAACTTGCAATTTAATGTGCTCGCGCATCGTTTGGTACGCTTTTTGGGCCTCTTTTTGATATTCAAAAATCGGGTTGACCTGCGCGATGGACCGACTTTTGGTAACCTGCATTAACATATCCAACTGGTCAACTTGTTCGACCCAGCCCTGATCAACGGCCCGTAAAACGGCGAGCCGTTCAAAATAAATCCATTGATCTTGATGCGGTAACTGTTGGTGCATCACCTGCAGCCGGTCCTGCATCACCTGCAGTAACAATTTAACCTGGTCGGCCTTTGACAGGTCCACTAGGTCATGGGACGGTTGATAATCCGGATCGACATTTTGATAGATAAAATCGAGTAACGTTTGGGACTCATCAACCCAATCAGCTCGTTTGCTGACAAAGCCCTGCGCCACGGCTGCAAAGCACATGTTCACCACGGAATCTAGCTGGGTCGCCTGCATAATCCAGTTCCGGGTCTGGTAAATGCTTTCCCGTTGAATCCGGGACACTTCCCCATACTGGAGGGTTTCAAAGCGCGCGTTGCGTTCCTGATTAGTCAAAATCTGTTGTGACCGGTTAACGGCATTTCGAAACCGGCCATGGTTGCTCAGCGTTTGTTGCTGATCATGCGCATGGCGGTGGGCAAAGCGCCGAATTGACTTCGGGGCGTTTTCCGTTACGACCTTATCCTCAAGGGAAACGTAGAAGACGCTCTCTCCCGGAGCTCCTTGCCGTCCAGCACGCCCCTGGAGTTGGTTATCAATTCGCCGGTTTTGCATCCGTTCGGTTCCCAGTACCAAGAGCCCACCTAACTCCTCAACTTCCTTACTAATGTTAATGTCCGTTCCCCGGCCGGCCATGGAAGTAGCAACGGTAATGGCGCCCTTTTCGCCAGCATGGCGAATAATTTCGGCTTCCTTCACTTCACTGCGTGCGTTTAACAAACTATGGGGAATCCGTTCCTTTAGCAGTAAGTTCGAATACAGTTCGGAGAGTTCTAAGGAACCAGTTTCAACTAGCACCGGTTGCCCCTTTTGATAGGCCGCTTTCACCACGTCAACCGTCGCTAACAACTTCGCCCGGTTACTGATAAACAAGTGATCGGGAAAGTCCTTGCGAATGTTCGGGCGGTTCGTGGGGACTTTGAAAACGGATAGGTTATACACCTCTAAAAATTCCTTTTTATCGGTCGCCGCGGTTCCCGTCATTCCCGCTAGTTGCTTAAACATCCGAAAGAGATCTTGATAGGTAATGGTGGCCATCGTCCGTTGTTCGGGCGTGATTTCCACCTGTTCCTTAGCTTCTAACGCTTGGTGCATCCCAGCCTGCATCTTCATGCCGGGGAGTTCTCGCCCGTTTTCAGCATCAATTAATACCACTTCGTTGTCTTTGACTACGTAATTCCGGTCCCGTTTTTGAATAGAGTTAGCCCGTAACGCTAACACTAGGTGCCGGTATAAATCCGTCCACTCCTGCGTTAGGAGATTATCGACGTCCAGATACTGCTCCATTTTAACGATTCCCTGGGGGGTAAACCACGCGTTTTTCAGGTCATCACTAATTTCATAGTCGTCGTGTTCCTGTAATAACTGAACGACCTGGTTCGCACTTTGATAGTAATTCGACTGCACCCGAGGAATTCCAGAGATCACCAACGGTGTTTGCGCCGTATCCAATAAAACGGCATCCGCTTCATCAATCAAGGCAAAGTTTAGGGAACGCAAATGTTGCTCTTGCGGTGATTTGGCGAGATTATCAAACAAATAGTCAAAGCCAAGGGTACTATTCGTGGTATACACAATGTCTGCTTGGTAAGTGGCGTCAAGGTCCCGATCCTCGGGCTTCTGACCCAGTTTGGGAACGGCACTTGCCACCGTTAACCCAAGCCACCGGTAAAGCTTACCCATGTCATGCGCATCCCGGGCAGCAAGATATTCATTGGCCGTAATTAAAAAGTTCCCACTTCCCATTAGCCCATGGAGGTACATGGGCATCGTGGCCGTGAGCGTCTTTCCTTCCCCCGTTTTCATTTCGGCAATGTTACCATCTTCCATGGCAACGGCACCTAAAATTTGAACCGGATAGGGATGCAAGTTAAGCACCCGCTCCGCCGCTTCACAAACAACGGCATACGCAGCCGGTAACACGGCCTTTAACCGGTTCCGGTCCCCGTTAACCTGTTCCTTCAAAATTTGGGTTTGCTGCTGCAACTCTTCATCTGCCATTTGCTGATAGGACTCCGCCAGTGTGAGAACCTGCCGCACCGTTTTTTGATAATGCCGTTTTTGCAATCCTGCCATTGTGCCCGAGCCTCTTTCATGAATTCGTTTAAATTAATTGCGAATCTTTTTTAATAATTATATAATTTAGTTACTATGAAGAATAAGGAAAAGTTACTTAACCAAGCTTTAAAAAAAAGATTTAAGCACCTCGAGGAAAATCAGCCGGCCCCACAAAAACCCAGTGTGAAAAAAATGCTGCTTAAGGTTCTAATTGGGGCGTTTGCCCTCTGCTTTGTTGCCCTAATTGTCGGCTCGATGTTAAACTTTTAATCGGTTGATTAGGTCGGCTTCAGAATCCTTTAATTAGGAAATTTTACACTTGTTAGTTGGTTGTTATTTTAGCACTTTTGTAAATTAGACACAATTGGATGTCATTCTAACTAATGTTACGGGCTCCCATAGTAAAAGTCAGCACCAGGAAAATTCCTGGTGCTGACTTTTTAGTTAATTTACACTTATTCGTCATCTGCTTGAGCTTGCGCTGCTTGCCCTAAAATGTTCAAGTAGTTAAACGGCCGGTCAAACTGCGGCTGGAACAACATATCAACCATTGCTAAATCATCGATTGTGTTCCGGTTTTGAATCGCAACGGATAGTACGTTCGCGGACTGCGACACATCGTACATACTCGTTAACGAACCCCCAAGAATCCGCCGGGAATCTGGGTCGTATACTAACGACATTAAAACTGATTCCGTGGTTAACATAAATTCAGGCCGGTAGTTATCTTCGACCAAAACTTGGCGTGCGTTAATGCCCTGGGCTTGGGCCGCAGCCATGGTTAGCCCCGTGGAAACGTAGGTCCGATCATAGAGCATCAAGCCGGAAGACGACTGTGTCCCCATGTACTTAACCTTGTCTTCCGTGAGGTTTTCCCCAACGAGGAGTCCCTGTCGAACTGCATTCGTCGCTAACGGAATGTAGGCATTTTGGCCGGTTGGATTGTAGTGCACCGCGGCACTGTCCCCAGCAGCCAAGATGTCACGGTTCGAGGCATGCATGTATTCATCCGTGATAATCGCTCCGTTGTCCATCATTTCAACTTTACCCTTTAAGAGCCCCGTGTTCGGCCGGAACCCAATGCAGAGGATGGCAATGTCAGAATGAACCCGAGCACCCTTCGCCGTGGTAACCGTAATCCCGGCTTGTTCTTCAACAAACGAGGTCACCTTCGAACCAAGCACGAGGTTCACCCCGTGTTTTTCGTAATCGGCAGCCAAGATGTCAGTAAACTTAGCGTCAAAATACTTGTAAAGCACCCGGGTGGACCCGTCAATCAGGTTAACCTGGTAACCTTGTTTAGAATAAGCTTCGGCGAGTTCAGCCCCAATGTAACCAGAACCAATGATGGTAATGGATTTAGCTTTCGGTGCTTCATCAAAGAGCTTCTTCGCGTCGTTCCAGTTCTTACATAAGTAAACCTTATCGCTTTGAATCCCATCAATCGGTGGGACCACTGGCAGGGATCCCGTGGTCATAATTAGTTTGTCATAAGCAGTTTCACTGACTTCACCCGTTACGAGATCCTTGACCGTGACCACTTTTTGGTCCGGGTCAATTTCTGTGACCTCATGCTGCATTTGGACGTCAGCCCCGAGGTTTTCTAATTCTTCTGGACTAGAGTAAAAGAGTCCCTGTGGATCGTTATTCTTGATTTCTTTTCCAAGATATAACGCGATCCCACACGAAAGGAACGAAATGTTATCGTTCTTTTCAAAGACCGTTACTTCGGCGTTGGGATGGGTTGCTAACGTTTGTTTAATGGCAAATGTTCCTGCGTGGGTACAACCAACTACAACTACTTTCATGGATAATCCCTCTTTCAACTTAATTTTTTAACATTATTTAGCTACCAATATACCATGTTGTGAAAAAAGGTACAATGAAAACGTTTTACTTTTTGGGAAAACTTAATTAATTTAAGTAAATTAGCTACCTCAATCGGGCACTAAAGGCGTTTTCACCTACCGCAACACATCTTGAAGGGTTTTAGTAGTATGTGTAAATGGTTCACAACCAGTGGCCGTTACCCGCACACAGTCTTCAATCCGAACGCCAGCGACCCCCGGAAGATAAATGCCTGGCTCCAAAGAAAAACACATGTTTTCAGCCAGTTGCAAATCATTCCCAGCCATGATGGACGGAAATTCGTGTTCACTCATCCCAATCCCATGTCCTAAGCGGTGAATAAAGTACTCACCGTACCCGGCTTGGTCAATCACATCCCGCGCTACTTGGTCAAGTTCAGCTGCCGTAATCCCAGGTCGCACCGCCGCCTGCGCTGCTAGTTGAGCGTCTAGACACACCTGGTAAATCGTGCGCAGTTGGTCATCTAGGGAACCAACGGCCACCGTTCGACTAGCGTCACTAATGTAGCCGTTGTGCACCGTTCCAAGGTCTAACAGCACTAGCTCATGTTCCTGAATCTTAGTCAAACCGGTATCCCCGTGGGGTTGGGAAGCATGTTTCCCGGCTTGAACTAGCGTGGCAAAGCTCATTTCCATCACGCCCCGTTGCTTTAACTGGTACTCAATTTCCGCGGCAACAGCAGCTTCCGTTTTTCCGGGCGTAATCGTCTTAAAGGCCACTTCAAACGCAAAGTCGGCTTCGCGCCCGGCGGCTTCTAATTGGTCAATTTCGGCCGGCGTCTTAATTAACCGCATCCGTTCGATGGTGGGCGTTAGATCGAAACTAAATTCGGCCTGTGGAAACTGGAACTGTAAGGCCCGGAGCCGCGCAACCGTCAGCTGTTGTTGCTGAATGCCAAACCGCATGGGATTCGCGATTCGATCCCGGACGTGGCCAGCCAGCAACTCAAACGGAGCTTCATGGTCCAGATACCCGTAAACGGGGAATTGCCAGCCAGACGTTTGAATGTCTTCGACTTCGAGCGCCGGAGCAAATAAAAACGGCTCCTGATCGGGAAAGACCACGAGGGCCAGCACCCGTTCAACCGGATCACTGCCAAAACCGGTGAGGTATTGAATCGTTTCGGGGTCACTGAGATAGGCCACCTCCACGTTTTGTTGTTGCAACTGGGCTTGTAACTGCGCTAATTTTTTCATGCTAAATCCCTCCTATTTGCTCGTATCTTACCACATCTAATCTAAAAAACCATCTCGGATTGCGAGGTCCAAGATGGTGTCGTACTTATTCAATTAGACGACCGGTAACAATCAAGCGGTCCGTTTCACCAGGGTTCCCGGAGGCACAGGTCACCAAGGTCAATAACTTCTGGTTGGGAACGTCGTTTAGCACCGCAACGTCCGTTTCTGGAACGATCTTTGTGTTAATAATCCGATACCGATACGTGTGCTTTCCGTCCGTAATTTTAACCACCTGTCCCCGTTTGGCCTTTGCTAACGGCGAAAAGAGCACGTTAGGATCCTGCATGTGGTGACCAGCAAGGGCATAATTCCCCGTTCCCAGTTTTTGGTGTGGTTTCATCGTTCCCGCCCCAATCGTAAGGTTCTCAGAATTCAACCCCTTAAAAATCGGCAGATTGATCTTGACGGCTGGAATTTGAATCGACCCAATCGCATTGGTTTTGCGGGCTTTCTCACTCTCCAAAATGGCATTTTCAGAGACCGCCTGCACGTTTTTATAGTCGTAGTTTCCCTTCTGTTGCTCGCCCTTGCGCACTTCTTGGGGAGAAATCTTCGTCACCTTTTGCTGGCTTTGCCACCGAATCCAATAACTTTCCAGTTGGGAGTTAAAAATCAAGGCGAGGCCCACTAACAGTAATAAAACAATTAAAATTCGTTCCGCCCATTTGACCCAGCGACGGGACCGCATTGGTTGTGCCATTTGTTCGTCCTTTCATACAAAAACAGTCATTGTTACCAATGACTGTAACTTAATTAAGTTAATTTTAGCACATCTGCTTGATTAGTTAGCATCGTTTGGTTGGGTGGACCGAATCAGGGTCGCAATCACGAACCCCACGATAGCCACCCCGAAGAAAGTCCAGTAAACGGCGTGGAAGCCCAGTTGATTAGCAACGTGCCAGCCCGCCCCATGTTGAACGGCTCGACCCGTAAGGTTTACCAAGATCAACGTGGCTACCGCCACTCCGGTTGAACCAAGCACCTGGCGCACCGTCGTGATAACAGCCGTCCCGTGTGACACTAACTGATTCGGCAACGAGTTTGCCCCCAGGGTAACGGCTGGCATCATTACAAAGGCATTCCCACCTTCGATTAACATGGCAAGGCCAATCATTCCCCAGATGTTAAAGATTGGAACCACCGCAAGGATTCCCCAACCCACAACGATCATGGTCATTCCGACCAACATCGTTGGCTTAAAGCCAATCTTATCTGCTAAGGTTCCCGTCAAGGGATTCAGTAAACTTAACAAGGCGGCCCCGGGCACCAAGGCTATCCCTGAAACAAAGGGACTCGCCCCTAAGACCTGTTGGTAGTACAGTGGAAAAATGATGGTGACAACGATCAACGAAATGTACGAAAAGCCGGTCAAAAGCACAGCTAAATCGTAGTTAAAACTCTTCATCACCCATAAATCTAACATCGGATTGGAAACGGTTAACTGCCGCCGGACAAAGCCAGCTAACAGTAAGACCGAAAGCGCCAGAATTACTAATAAAACTGGCCAGTCTGCCCCGGGTTGTCCAACTTTGGTAATCACGTACAAGAGCCCAACTAACCCAAGGGAGTAGAATACGGAAACCCAATCCAGTTTCGAGGGAACTCGGGGCATCACGTCCCGCATGACAAACAACGAGAGAAGCAGGACGAGCGTAATCACGACCATGAAAAAGATGAATAAGCCCCGCCAGCTCGTGTAACGGAGCACAATCCCGGAGATAATCGGACCACACGCTAACGCCGAACCCATTACCAGTCCGGCCACCCCCATGATGGTTCCCCGCTTTTGTTCCGGAGTAATCTCCAGTAACACGGTCTGATACGAAGGAAACAGCACCCCTACGGCAGCAGCTTCCATAATCCGGCCGAGCATTACCATGTAAAAGTTCGGCCCCCAGAAAATAATGAGGGTTCCTAAATCAAACAGGAGTAGGGCTCCCATAAACAGTTGCTTGAAACTAATGTTGTTTAACAACCATGGGCTAATCGGCATGGTAATGCACATTACAATCATAAAGCCCGTGGTGAGCCACTGGACCGTATCGGCTGAGATCAGGAAATACTTCATCAGGGTCGGATAGGCCGTTGACAACGAGGATTGACTAATCGACATGGTGAAGGTTCCAACTAACATCGTGGCAATAAAGAGCCAGCGCGTTAGTGGTTTCATTGGAGTTGCTGCTTTCACTTGGAACACCCTTTCAAAATTAATGGTTTGCTAATAATGATTATAAACCACCGCGTGGCATAAAAAAAGAACGCATTGACGTTCTTTAATTTAAAAGTTAATGCTTCCTTGCACCCGTGGATAAGGGATCACGTCGCGGATGTTATCCATCCCCGTAACGTACATTAACAGGCGTTCAAAGCCAATTCCAAACCCAGAATGCTTGGTTCCACCATACTTACGAAGTTCCAAATACCAATCATATTCTGCTTCCGGTAACTTAAATTCCTGCATTTTAGCTCTTAAAACGGCTTCGCGTTCTTCTCGCTGACTACCACCAACTAGTTCACCAATCCGGGGTACCAGTAAATCAACGGCGGCCACCGTCTTTTCATCCGGGTTATCGCGCATGTAAAAGGCTTTGATGGCACGGGGATAATCGGTTACAAATACCGGTCGGTGAAAGACTTGTTCGGCCAGGTACTGTTCGTGTTCAGCCTTTAAATCAACGCCCCATTCCACTGGGTATTGAAAGGCAACGTCTGCCTCCTGTAGCAGTTCAATTGCCTTGGAATAGGTAATCCGGGCAAACGGTTCAGAAACCGTCTGGTGCAGGCGCGCCAACAGCTGGTCATCAACGTGGTCGTTTAAAAACTGTAAGTCGGCGTGCGCATGGTCTAACAGGTACTGCACGACAAACTGGAGTAACCCTTCGATTTCCGTAACCGTTTCCGGGAGACCCGCAAAGGCCATTTCGGGTTCAATCATCCAAAATTCCGCCGCGTGCCGCTTGGTGTGGGAATCTTCCGCCCGGAAGGTCGGGCCAAACGTATAAACGTTCCGAAAGGCCAGGGCAAAGGGTTCCACTTGAAGTTGACCACTAACCGTCAAGTTGGTTTCCTGACCAAAGAAATCCTGGCTAAAGTCCGTGTGCCCGGCTTCAGTCTTTGCCGGGTGGTCGGGATCAAGCGTTGTCACCCGAAACATCTCCCCTGCTCCTTCAGTATCACTACTTGTAATGATCGGCGTGTTCACGTACACAAAGTCGTGATGTTGCAGGTATTCATGAATGGCAAAGGCGGCTAACGACCGAATCTGAAACACCGCGTAAAAGGTGTTAGTACGGGGGCGTAAGTGCGCAATCGTCCGCAAGTACTCGAGTGAGTGTTTCTTCTTTTGCAGCGGATAATCGGGTGCCGCCACGCCTTCGATATCAACACTATCGGCGTGGAGTTCAAACGGTTGCTGGGCCTCTGGCGTTTCGACTAGTTTCCCGGTAACTTTCACCGTGGAACTAATTGGTAACTTTACCACGTCTTCAAAGTTTGCTAACCGATCTCGCTTGGCAATTACCTGCAGGTTCTTAATGTACGAACCATCGTTTACCTCAATAAACGCAATCTTTTTTGAATCCCGAATCGTCCGAATCCAGCCGGAAATGGTTACTGACTGGTCGGTGTGTTCACTAGGGCTAGCATATAAGTCTTTAACTAAAACATCCATCGTAATTCCTCCGTTACTAGGCGTCTGGTACGCCATTCTAATTCCAAACAAAAAGACCTCATCACTAGGGACGAGGTCTTCGCGGTACCACCCAAATTGTTTTTTCAATTTCGTGAAAAAACCAACTCACTTCGCAATAACGGGCGAAGACCGGGTCTGGTGCGTTTTAAACTTGAGTACTTGTTCCCGCCAGTAGGTGTTCCCCACAAGGAGTTCCATCGAGCTTCCACCATCCTCGATTCGCTGGGTAACATCCTTTGCAGTTGGTCTACCCCAGACACTTGTTGCTTTTAATATACATTAAGCACCCGATGAGTGCAATTGTGGTTTATTGCGGTTTTCGAAGTGCCACACAAGTTCCTTCTGGAACCGTAAAGTCCTTTTGTACTAAGGTTAACTTTCCAGTCTCTGCATCCCGCTGGAACAAGGTCGCATTGTCACTGTTTTGGTTAGCCACAATCAAGAACGCTTCGGTTTGGTTAAAGTTGAAGTCGCGTGGGAATTCTCCTTCGGTGGAAACCCGTTGGACTGGTTGTAACTTCCCATCTGGCTGCACCGCAAAGACGACAATGCTGTCATTTCCCCGGTTGGAAACGTACACAAACCGGTGGTCGCTAGACAGGTGAATGGCAGCGGCTCCGTTGTGGGCGGTCCAATCGGCGGGAATCGTTGACACAATTTGTTCAATTTCAAACTGAGCCGTTTCTTCGTTGTAATTCAAAACGGCCACTTCACTACTTAATTCTCCGACAAGATAGGCCTTCCCCATCTCTTCAATGTAAGTGATGTGGCGGGGACCAAAGCCAGGGGCTAAAGTTAAGCCACTAACGAGTTGCAGTTTGCCTGCTGGCGTTAAATCATACAAGAAGATTTGGTCCAGCCCCAAATCACAGACCACTAGCCGCCCATCAAACGAGATGTCCACGTAGTGGGGATGAGCCCCGTCGGCTTGTTCGGGTTTTGGTCCAACTTGACCGTGGTCATGGACCCGATCCGTAGCGGACAGTAAGCCTTGGGGAGTAATGGTGAAAATTGTTACGTCCCCGGTGTGGTAATTAGCGGTGTAAACATTTTGCCGTTTTTCATCAACCGTGATGTAGGCGGGACTACTCCCCGCTTCCACAATCTTTTCAATTTCCTTGGCCGGTAAAGTCGTCCCGTCTAAATCAAGGACGCCACCGTGAAGTTCATCATCTTCCATGACCCGTTCCACCGCATAAATCCGGTGGGCGTTGGATTCAGCCAAATAGGTCGGCGAACCGGCTTTGGCAACCAACTGTAAGTTTTGTAATGCTGGTTTTTCCGTATCCAATTCAAGTTGATAAATTCCCTGACTTTGATTCTTGGTATACGTTCCAATCAGAAATTTTTCAATCATGTCCCTGCCTCCATTTACTTTTCGTTTATTATCGCACAATCTAAAATGGTGGTAAAGGTAGCAATGACAATCTACCCAATGTGATTTTCCTTTAAGATCAACTCCACTTCCCGCTCCATTTCGGGAGTACGATGCCATTCCACAAATTCCTGAAAATCCTCGGCGGGCATCGTAAAGTGCTGGTTAATGTAATTTTCATAGTTAATGACGTGCACGGAGTGGGGAATGTTGAGTTGGAGGATACGAACCCGTTGCAACAGGTGGCGTTCAACCGCTAGTTCCGCACGACCATTTTGCACCATGTTACTAATCTCTAGATACTTACTGCCGTCAAGCCGGGTAATCTCTTCAATTAAATCTAACGTTTCATGACTTGTTTGTGTCATCGTTTACTCCTCTGGTTACCAATGGCGTTTGTGGACCGTTCGGACACCGCGCCGATCCGCACTCAACTTATTTTGTTGCTCCTTAAACTTTTGCCACGTCGTTTCCTTCCGATCGTGTTTCGTTTGTTTCGTTCGTTTCGTATACTTCATGGTTTCACCTTCTTTAACCCGAGAAAAAAAGAATTGTCTAAACAATTCTTTTTAATCATCTCACTTGTTATTCTACTGTAACACTCTTAGCAAGGTTTCTGGGTAAATCAACGTTTAAGCCCTTATTCAAACTCGTGTAGTAAGCCAAGAGCTGGGCTGGAATAACACTCAATAACGGCGTCAACAGTTCATCTACGTCCGGAATAACGAACGTGTCATCCGGACGAGCAAGACCCTGACGCACAATTGAGAGGGTCTGCGCTCCCCGTGCTGCCGTTTCCTCGAGGTTACTCCGGGTCAACCCGGCCGTCCCGGCTTGGGTAATGATCCCAATCACAGGGGTTCCCGGTTCAATCAAGGCAATCGTCCCGTGCTTCAGTTCCCCTGACGCGAAACCTTCGGCGTGCACGTACGAAATTTCTTTCAACTTCAAGGCGGCTTCTAGTGAGACCGTGTAGTCAATCCCACGACCAATGTAAAACGCTTGGTTCGCTTGAACAAAGTAATCCTGAGCAATTTGATCAATTTCGTTCTTTTCGTCCACGATACTTTGCATTCCCTGAGCCACTACGGCAAGTTGTCCCTTAAGATCAAAGGTCTGCGCGGCCGCAACCCCTTTGGCTTCCCCAACTGCCTTAGCCAAAATGGCTTCTAGGGCAATTTGGGCAGTGTAGGCCTTAGTGGAAGCCACCGAGATTTCTGGACCCGCCTCTAACAACAGGGTAAAGTCGGATTCCCGGGACAGGGTCGAATTAGCCACGTTAGTAATCGTCAAACTCGGTAGGTGTTTTTGGTTCACATTCACAAGAACCTGGCGACTGTCAGCCGTTTCCCCACTTTGCGATAAGAAAATGAAGAAGGGCTTTTCCGATAACAATGGGGTTTCGTAGGCAAATTCGGATGCCACGTGCACTTCCGTTGGAATGCCCGTCAGTTTTTCTAACTGCGCTTTGCCAACTAAGCCAGCGTGATAACTCGTTCCGGCCCCCACGATGTAAATCCGATCGGAATCCCGTAATTTTTCCACAAGTGCTGGCGTAATTACGGGTTGCCCAACTTGATCAAGGTACTTCGCTGACAACTTCCGCATTACGTTTGGTTGTTCATCAATTTCTTTTAGCATGTAGTATGGGTACGTTCCCTTGTCAGAAGCGGTGGGATCAACGCTTACTTCAAAGGTTTCCCGGTCTACTTCTGCCCCTGTTGGGTCATTAACGATAACCTCGTTCGGTCGAACCACACAAACATCCCCGTCTTGAATTTCCAAGAACGTGTGCGTAACGTTCAGCATGGCAATCGAGTCGGAGCACACGACGTTGCAGCCATCACCGAGTCCAATCAACATCGGACTCTTGTTTTTAGCAACGTAAATCGTTTCGGGGTCGTTTCGATCCATTAACATGAACGCGTACGATGAGTTTTCTAACAGTCCCAACGTTTGATTGAAGGCGTCTTTAGTACTCATCCCATCTTTGACAAACTTATCAATTAACTGGACCACCACTTCGGTATCAGTTTGGCTGTTGAAGTGAGCTCCTTGCAGGTATTCATCCTTCAATTCCTGAAAGTTTTCAATCACCCCATTGTGAACCAGGTAAAAGCGTTCGTCACTTGAAAACTGCGGGTGCGCATTTTCAATCGTCACGCCCCCGTGCGTTGCCCAGCGGGTATGACCGATGCCGGCCGTTCCCTGAACCTCAGGACTAATTTTTTTACGTAAATCAGCAATGCTCCCGGTCGTTTTCACTAGGTAGTTCGTTCCATCCGGTTGATCCACAAAAATTCCAGCCGAATCATAGCCCCGGTACTGTAATTTTTCCAGTCCACTTACTAAGATTTCGGTTGCATTTGGATTCCCGGTTACTCCAACCACTCCACACATAATCATTTCCTCATTTCAAATTGGTATAGATGTTTCATTGTTAGTTTAATTTAAGTCACATCTTTCATTGTAGTGTTTTAATTAAGCATTGTCAATTAATAACCGAAATTGGTCTATGTCCGAATCTAAAACAAGAGTGGCCCGTCTGGACCACTCTTGTTTTAGGCTTGATTAACTTGTCCAACGACCTGCGCAATCCGTTCTGCGTAGGCCTGACTTTCTGCTTCGGTCGGCGCTTCCACCATGACCCGAAGCAATGGTTCCGTCCCACTGGGGCGAACCAAAATCCGACCATTACCGTTCATTTCTGCTTCAACCTTATCAATCTCGGCTTGAACAGCGGGGGCCTCCATGGCATGCTTCTTATCAGCAACGTGGACATTCACGAGGCTTTGGGGGTATTTTTGCACCTCCGCTGCTAACTCGGAAAGCGGTTTTTGGGTGGCTTGCATGATAGCCATCAACTGCAAGCTGGTTAACATTCCGTCTCCCGTCGTATTAAAATCTAAAAAGACGATATGTCCGGACTGTTCCCCACCGAGGTTATAGCCGTTGCGATTCATCTCTTCAACGACGTACCGATCCCCGACCTGGGTCTTAACGCTATGCAATCCGTGTGCTTCCATGGCCTTGTACATCCCCAGGTTACTCATTACGGTCGTCACAATCGTATCCTGCTTCAACCGGCCGTGGTCGTCCATGTACTTACCACAAATGTACATGATTTGATCACCGTCCACGAGGTTTCCCTGTTCGTCGACCGCAATACACCGGTCTCCGTCCCCATCAAAGGCAATTCCCAGTTGAGCCCCCTCGTCAACCACTAACCGTTGCAGTTGTTCTGGATGGGTCGAGCCCACCTGATCATTAATGTTAATCCCGTTTGGCGTAGTAGCCATCGTAGTAAAATCTAACCCCAGGTCCGCATACAGCCGGGGCACTAAGGAACTAGTGGCTCCGTTAGCAGCATCCACCACTACCTTCATTCCCGTTAGGTTTTCTGGAATCGTTTGGGCCAAAAAGTGGAGGTATTTTTGCCCAGCCTCCGTATAGTTATCGGCGGTTCCTAACCCCGCCGCTGCTGGCCGGGGAAGGTCATCAACCGGATTTTCTAGCATGGCTTCAATGTCTGCTTCGATCTCATCCGAAAGCTTGTAGCCGTCACCCCCGAAGAATTTGATTCCGTTATATTCAGCTGGGTTGTGGGAAGCCGTAATCATAACTCCAGCGTCGGCTCCCTGGTCCCGCACTAAGTAGGCCACTCCCGGTGTAGTTACTACTCCCAGCCGTAAAACTTCAATTCCAACTGACAATAAACCGGCGACCAACGCCGATTCCAACATTTGCCCGGAAATCCGGGTATCCCTTGAGACTAAGACCCGCGGTTGGTGCTGTTCCCCACTGCGTTTGGTGAGGGCGTACCCTCCCGCGCGACCGGCGCGAAAGGCTAACTCGGGGGTTAACTCCTGGTTGGCAATTCCTCTAATTCCATCCGTTCCAAAATACTTCATCGTTTCTCCTTTAGTTATTCAGTTTTATTCGCTAGTTCATTGGTTTTTTCGACCACTAACTTCACCTCAGTGGTCGATGGTGAGATGATCACATTCACAGTTTTCCCCTGCGCGTCCACCGCATCAATCACGGTCGTCTGCTTGGTGGATTTTCGCAGTTCCTTTGTCAGGTTGACCTTCGCGAGGACTTGATCAATTCGCTGCATCTCATCAGCGGGACCGGTGACACTTACCTTTTGCAGGTCTTGATCGACCCGAGCCACCTTGTAGCCCGTGGCAATTTGATTTTTATCGTACTCGACTTCCACCGGAATCACCTTGGTTTCCCGTTTTTGGATGTTCACGTTAATTTTAGCGGGTTGAATGGTCGCCCTCAAATCCGAGTTCAATCCGGTTTGTTGCAGGCGAACCTGGTGCTTACCGGGACCTAACTCGCTTAAATCCGCCATAACCTTAAAATTACGGGTGTTAGCCGTCGTTGTAACTAACGCGGCCGGACCTTTCAACTGCACTTTAACCTTCGCCGGATAGCCAACCACAAAATACTTGCTGGAATTAACGTTCAACTGCAACGGGACTTCAATCTGCTTCGTCGTCGTGGAGGTGAGCTGCTGGTTGGCTTGATTATCCCGGGCGTTGGGGTTCCCCAGTTTCGCTTGGTTAACCACGAAGAACAAGCCCACGGCAATTACAAAGGAAATTAGCAGTGCAAACGCCTTGCTATCAAAAAACCGGTGCATTACTTGCCACCCCCCATGACCTTACTGAAGAAATCATGTACTTCGCCGTGCCACGTTTTCTTCGTGTTGGGCGTTAATAGCTGACTGCGTAGGTACTTCAAATAGTCTTCTTGACTCATCCCACGGAGTAATTCGTTGTTTTGGGTCAGCGAAACCTCCCCAGTTTCTTCTGATACCACAATCGTAATGGCATCGGTAACTTCCGACAACCCCACGGCCGCCCGGTGTCTGGTCCCCAGTTCCCGCGGAATCAAGTTACTATCAGAAGGAGGGAGGTAGGCATTGGCCGCCGCAATGCGGTCATCCTTAATGATCACCGCCCCATCGTGGAGTGGTGTGTTGGGAATGAAGATGTTAATCAATAGTTCACTGGATACATCGGCATCCAGTTGAATCCCCTTTTCGATCCACTCTTCCAAACCGGTTTTCATTTGGAGCGCAATCAAGGCCCCAATCCGTCGCTTTGAGAGGTATTGAATCGCTCCATCTAAGGAGTGGATCAACTTTTCCGTCCGAGCGTTTGCCTGTTGTGACTGTTTAAACACCGATCGCTGCCCCAGCTTTTCTAAGCCCCGGCGAATCTCTGGTTGAAAAATCACGATACAACCAATGACTCCCCAGTTAATGATTTGATCCAAAATCCACGAGGTCATCGTCAAACCGAGGTACCAACTCAAGACCTTAGCAATCACAAGAATCACAATTCCACGCAGTAATTGAATCGACCGGGTCCCCTTTAACAGCATAAACAGTTCGTAAATTAAAATCCACACCACTAAAATATCTAGGACGTTACTCAAATTGTGTAACGTGAGTAGATTACTCCAATTAATTCCCATTCGTTCGCGTTCCTTCCTGCGTCTTTGTAACAATTATAGCACTCCGCGATCGTCCTTTAATAGGGGGACGTCCGGAAGCTTAAACATTTTGTTAGGTTTTTTTTGTAAATTGCGGTTTAATGAAAGGAGACTAACTTGAGGTGATTTTATATGACAAATAGTAAAAAATGGCAGGTTCGCTTGTTTTTCATCGTGTGGCTGGTCTTTATCAAACTCTTCATCAAAGACTCCCTCTTTGGTTTTCTATTGTTAAACACGTTCTTAGGGTACCTGCCAATTGAAATTAGCTTTCACATTGGCAAAACCCACCAAAACGTCCTCATTTTCTGGGGGCTCACGTTACTATGGTTACTGTTTTATCCAAATGCCCCTTACATTTTAACAGACTTGTTGCATTTGTCATGGCTCCATCCGAATGATATCAACGGCATGTTGAAACTCGATGGTCACATCTGGTTTCTTTACACCTGTCTGTTAATTAGTGCCCTTACCTGCGCGTTTCTTGGGTTTTGGGGACTCATCCACGTTGCCAAGGCCATCACGGCTAAAATTCACGTCCAAATGGCCTTCACCAACTTCCTAGTAACCACCGGATTGATCTGTTTAAGTTCAATCGGGCTCTACATTGGCCGCTTTTTGCGGGTTCACACCGTGTATTTGATTACCAAACCAAAGTTTTACCTTCACATGTTTGCCAATATGTGGAATCACGAAATGATTATCTTTGTCGTTCTCATGACAATCATTCAACTCGTCATTTACTGGATCTACACCATCATCCAGGATCCGCAAGCTTAACCAAACGAAAAGTCCGCGGGTGCAACAATTTGCACCGGCGGACTTTTTTATTGAGCCCCGATAATTCGGACCTCTGGTTCTAATTTAATTCCGGTTTGAGCATCGACAGTGGCCTGAACGTGATGAATGACGTTTAAGTAATCAGTGGCCGTTGCGTGGTCGACGTTGACAATAAAGCCGGCGTGTTTCTTCGAGACTTCAGCGCCCCCCGCGCGGTAACCTTGGAGTCCCGCTTCGTGGATCAATTTCCCGGCGAAATGCCCGCGGGGCCGTTTAAAGACGCTCCCGCACGATGGATATTCCAATGGTTGTTTGGATTTACGCAGGTAGTTTAAATGATCCATTTCCTGTTGAATCAACGCTTTGACCCCGGGCCGGAGTTGAAAGGTCGCTGCGAGGACAATCGCGTGCTGGTCTTGAATCGCGCTGTGCCGGTAGCCAAAGTCCAACTGGTCGTGGGACCACACTTCAATCGTCCCGGCCTGAGTTAAAACGGTGGCAGTGGCTAACACGGAGGCGGTCTCACCACCATACGCGCCGGCGTTCATAAACACACCGCCCCCAATGCTACCGGGAATCCCAGCGGCAAACTCCAAGCCGGTGAGTCCCGCTTGTTGGGCGACCTGCGTGGTGGCGATGTAGGCTGCCCCGGCCTGGGCGTTGACTTGCGTGCCATCGAGCGTAATCTGGTTCATGGCCGTCAAAATAATGGTCAACCCCCGAATTCCGCCGTCTCTGACAATCAGATTACTGGCATTTCCGAGCACCGTCACGGGTACAGCTTGCTCCTGGGCAACCTGTACTAGGGCCTCCACTTGGGCATTCGTTTCTGGAAAAGCCAAAAAATCAGCCGGGCCGCCCGTTTTCGTCCACGAATAGTGGGCAAGGGGTTCATTTTTCAAAATTTTAAAAGCTGTAAATTTAGTGGTTAAATCAACTGTCATTACGCGTTTTCCTTTCAGTCGTCTGCCTTCATTTTACCACGCCCTTGCGGTTAAAACTATCCAAAAATGATATACTAATACCATTACTGCTTACGCCTGTAGCCATTGAAGGAGGCCCACTCATGAACTTTGTTGCCATTGATTTTGAAACCGCCACCAGTAAACGGGCCAGTGCCTGTTCAGTGGCCCTGACGGTGGTGCGTAATGATCAAGTTGTGGACGAATTTTACTCCCTCATTAATCCAGAAACAAGCTTTCACTGGCGTAACGTACAGGTGCACGGAATTCATCAGCGCGATGTTGCACAGGCGCCCACCTTTCCTGAGGTGTGGGAAATCATCAAACCCTTTTTCCGGCCCCACCGGCTCGTGATCGCCCATAATAATCGCTTTGACAATAGCGTGTTAAAAAAGAGCATCGAACGCTATGAACTGCCCGTGCCACACTACCAGACTTTAGATACCGTTAAAACTTCCCGTCAGTTCTACCCGGAGTTTCCAAACCACAAACTTAATACCGTTAGTGAACAACTCGGAATTGACTTACAGCACCATCACAACGCCCTAGCGGATAGCCAAGCCTGCGCCCAAATCCTTCTGACGGAGGCACGCCAGTTTGGCAGTTCAGCGCTACAACCCTTCATCACCAACGTTTAATTAAGCATGCAACAAAAAAACGACCACTCCACCGCCACGTCCAGTAAGGCGGTCCCTAACCCGAGGCCTTGATATGCGGACAAGACCACGATCCCGAGTTCACCCCGCTTTGGATCGGTTTCAGTAATCGTCACAAGCCCCACGAGCTGCTCTGCAACCGTCGCCACGACGATTAGGTTGGTACCCGAACTGTTGAGTTGGGTAATCGCCTCAGCTTCCTCCGCCACCGTGGGCGGGTGGTTATGCGCGTCAATCACCACAAACGCTGACTCGGTCTGCAACTGCGCTCCCAACTGCAACAACGCAGCAGCATCAGTAGCGACTGCTGCCCGTAACCGAACCTCGAAAGCTTCAGTCATGGGTTAACTCCCAACCGGATAAGCCCGTGGTAAAGCGATCTCCCTGGGGGATGAAGGTCACCGTTCGGTCGTCTGGTCCAACATCATCATGGCGCTGAAACTGAATCCGGAGGTAGTCCGCGGGTAATTCAGCAGCCGCAAACTGAGACCATTCGACAACGCTGACCCCTGGACCCGCAAAGTACTCGTCGAGCCCTAAATCAGCAGCACCCCCGGTTTCAAGCCGGTACACGTCCATGTGATAAAGTGGCAGGCGTCCGGACTGGTACTCCCGAATAATCGGAAAGCTCGGACTTTTTACGGTTTGCCGAATCCCGAGACCCCGGGCAATTCCCTTGGTAAAGGTGGTTTTCCCCGCCCCAAGATCGCCATCAAGTAGTAATACATCCCCAGCTTGCAGGTGCGGAGCGAGCCGGGCCCCCAGCTGTTCGGTTTGCGCTGCGGATGTAACTTCAATTGCTTTTGCCATTCCGCCCGCCTACTCTATAACGCCTGTGTCGCAGTGATTAGCGCCACTTTATATACATCAGTGGCGCTGCAACCCCGCGAGAGGTCTGAAACCGGTTTGTTCAATCCCTGTAGGATTGGTCCAATGGCTTCAAAGTCCCCTAGGCGTTGGGCAATCTTGTAGCCAATGTTTCCAGATTGTAAATCAGGGAAGACAAAGACCGTCGCAGAGCCAGCAACCTCAGAAGCCGGTGCCTTTGCTTTTGCAACCGCTGGAACTAAGGCCGCATCAAACTGTAATTCCCCATCTAACGGTAATTCCGGAGCTTGTTGGTGAGCTAATTCAGTGGCTTGCTGAACCTTTGCTACCGCATCACCCTTGGCCGAGCCCTTAGTGGAGAAGCTCAGCATGGCAACCCGTGGGTCGATATCAAACAAATTAGCTGTTTTCGCACTTTCGGTTGCGATTTCGGCAAGTTGTTCGGCCGTTGGCTCGATGTTAATCGCACAATCGGCAAAGATAAACCGGGCATCGTGTTTTTGCATAATGAAAGAACTACTAATTAAATTAACGTCTGGTTTTGTTTTAATAATTTGTAAGGCCGGCCGAATCGTGTCCCCCGTTGGATGAATTGCTCCAGAAACCATCCCATCAGCTTGCCCCATGTAGACCATGGTCGTCCCAAAGTAGTTAGGATCCTTGAGCCATTCTAATGCTTCCATTGCGGAAGTTTTCCCACCGCGCCGGTCCACAATGGCTTGCACCATTGCTTCGGTTTGGTCACTATCAATGTTTTGGTAGTCCAAAATTTTGATGCCATCGAGCTTCGCATTGACCTTTTGGGCCGTCTGCGCGATTTCAGCTTCTTGCCCCAACAAGATGGGTTTAGCAACCTCATCCTTTAGTAATTGATGGGCTGCCAGGATAATCCGTTCGTCATTTCCCTCGGGAAAAACAAGGTGGATGTCTTGACCTTTAACCTTTGTCTTTAAACTTTCAAATAAATCCATGGTTACCTCCTAGTTGGCCATCGTGACCTGTGCTGGTAATTGCCAATCAATGGGCGCTGCTCCCATCGCTGTCAGTGCCGCATTCGTCTTTGAAAACGGCCGGGAGCCAAAGAACCCCCGATTCGCTGACAGGGGACTGGGATGTGCGGATTGAATGACCACGTTCGTCGTTTGATCAATCAACTTAATTTTATTGCGAGCTGACCGCCCCCATAGGATAAACACTACGGGTTCCGGTCGTTCGGACAACTTAGCAATTGCATAATCAGTCAGTTGTTCCCAACCATGCCCTTGGTGTGAGTAGGCCTGGCCGTCTCTGACCGTTAAGACCGCATTTAAGAGTAACACGCCCTGGTCAGCCCAGTGCTTTAAATAACCATGCTGAACTGGTTTAATTCCCAGGTCGTGCTCAAGTTCCTTATAGATGTTTCTCAACGACGGGGGCACCGCCACGTTCGGTTCCACCGCAAAACTCAATCCAATCGCCTGGTGCGGGCCATGATACGGATCTTGTCCCAGAATGACCACCTTGGTAGCCGAAAACGGCGTCCATTCGAAGGCCTGAAAGATCCGCTGCATCGCCGGATAGACGGTGTGCGTTTGGTATTCAGACACTAAAAAGCGCCGTAACTCCTGGTAGTACGGTTTTTCAAACTCTGGTTTTAAAATGGGCCACCAATCATTATCAATGAACCTTTTCATTTCCAAGCCTCCCTTCAGCGCTCACCCCCATTATAACAAAAAAAGAACGGTTCCCCGTCCTTTAATAATGTTTCATTACACGTTCAATTTGGCGTTGCTGATCACGCCGTTTAATGGTTTCCCGTTTATCGTACGTGTGTTTTCCTTTGGCAACTCCAATTAAGACCTTGGCAAAGTTATGCTTTAAATAAACCTTTAACGGCACGATCGTCACCCCTTTGGTCTGAACGGCCGCACTCAATTGTTTAATTTCACGCTTGTGCAGTAATAATTTGCGGGTCCGCAACGGATCGTGATTAAACTGGTTTCCTTCCGTGTACTCATTAATGTGCACGTTCATGAGGAAGGCTTCCCCGTTGCGAACCGAAACAAAGCCGTCCTTGAGGTTAATGCGTCGTTCCCGAACCGATTTAATCTCCGTTCCCGTCAGGGCGAGCCCCGCTTCATAGGTTTGCTCAATAAAATAATCATGACGAGCCTTCCGATTCGTGGCCATCACGTTATCGTGATTGGGCTTTTGTTTCGTATGCGCCATTCTCATTCCATCCTTAGTTTATTTCCGTTTTTGAATTGTAAATTGATGCTTGTGATCCTTAGCGTGAGCGCCCTTGTTAGCAGCCTTAGGCGCATGTGATCCCCGTGCCGACTGCTTTTTAAAGTCCTTGCGGTGCGTCCGTTTGGGTAGCAATTCACTCGTCGGCGTTGCTTCTGGATTAACGATTTCAAAATCAACCGTACTCTGATCGACGTCAACCACGACACACTTAACCCGCACGTCCTGACCAATCTTAAAGGTCCGTTTCGTATTGCGTCCCACAAGCGCCATGTACTTTTCCACGTACTCATAGTAATCATCGGTCATTCGACTAATGTGGACCAAGCCCTCAACCGTATTCGGGAGCTCAATAAAGGCCCCAAACTTCAGCACGGAACTAACCACTCCGTCGAATTCTTCCCCAATCTTATTACTCATGTACTCGGCCTTCATCATGGCGTCTACGTCCCGTTCAGTATCAACCGCCCGGCGTTCCGTTTCTGATGAGTGAATGGCCACGTCACTAACCACGTTCGCGTAAGTCTGCTTCGTAACGTTATTGATTCCATTGTCTTCATAGTAATGAATCAAGCGGTGAATGAACATGTCCGGATACCGCCGGATGGGTGAGGTGAAGTGGGTGTAGTAATCGGCCCCTAATCCAAAGTGCCCAACGCACTTCTCGTTATACTTCGCCTGTTGCATACTCCGTAGCAACATCACAGAAACCACCGCTTCTTCCGGGGTTCCTTCTACCTTCGACAGGATATTTTGCAAAGTCTTTGGTTGCAGGTGGTCAGGATCAGCTTTGACGTTAATCCCAAAGGCAGTCAGGAACTCAAAGAAGTCCTTGATCCGGGTCGGATCCGGATTCTCATGAATTCGATAGATGAACGGCACCTTCGCCTTGTGATAGGTTTCTGCCACCGTTTCATTGGCCGCCAACATAAAGGATTCAATCAAACGTTCGGCCGTGCCCCGCGTCCGGACTTGAATGTCAATGGGGTGACCGGCTTCATCAACAATAATCTTGGCTTCATCATCCGCAAAGTCGATGGCGCCCCGTCGACGCCGGGCTTTATACAGGATCTGGTGCAGTTCGTTCATGGTTTCAAACATCGGGACTAAGCCCGCGTAGTGTGCCCGGGTTTCTGGATCGTGATTTTCCAAGATTTCGTTCACAGCATTGTAGGTCATCCGAGCGGTCGACCGCATCACACTCGGATGAATCCGCGATTTAATTACCTTACCCCGGGGCGTAATTTCCATGTCACAACTCATGCAGAGCCGCAATTCACCCTCATTTAAAGAACAAATCCCGTTGGACAACCGCCGGGGGAGCATCGGAATCACCCGATCCGTCAGGTAAACCGACGTTCCACGCGTGTAGGCTTCTTGGTCTAGCAGACTGCCCTGCTTAACGTAGTGACTAACGTCCGCAATGTGGACCCCTAAGTGGTAATTCCCGTTCGGTAACTTCCATGCCGTAACCGCGTCATCCAAGTCCTTGGATTCTTCCGCATCAATCGTCACCAAGTCTTGGTCCGTAATGTCTTCTCGTCCCACCGTTTCTTCTGGGAGGACGTGATCTGGAATCGCATCTGCGGCTTCCAGCACGTCCGCTGGGAATTGAGACGGCACGTCGTTGGCGTACACGATTTGGAGGATGTCAATCCCGGGATCGTCCACACTTCCGATGATCTGTTTGGCTACCCCGACCATATAATCAGGATGCTTAGCATTGGGATACTCCGTAATGTCGGCCGTCACCACTTCTCCGGGGGTCGGGTGGAGTCCCGCATCGGTCACGTAAAATTTCATCCCGGTTAACTTCTTGTCACGGAGTTTAACCTGACCTAAATACCCCTGGTCATCAGCAGTCGTGAAAAATTCCCCGACCACGTGGTCGTAGTGGTGTTCTAAAATATCGACCACTTTTCCTTGGGGTCCCCGATCCGAATTTTTCTGGGCCGGACGAGTAATTTGCATCACAACTCGGTCAAGGTTCATCGCATTAATCGTGTCATCAGGAGCGATAAAGGCATCTGAAAGTTGTTCGTCGTACGCCACAAAGCCAAATCCCTTGGGATTCGAGTGAAAGACCCCTTCGTGGGTGAGATCACTCGGGTTAATTTTAAAGTTCCCGTCATTTGTAACCACTACGACCCGATCACGTTCCAATTCTGCCAGTTCTTGGACAATCAGCTTAAACGCTGCTGAGCCATGGTACTTTAATTCATCCGCAATTTTTTCTACGTCAAAGCTGACGTTTGGATGATTGCGGAGCACATCCGCAATTTCTTGTTTTAGTTTATTATCTTGCACGTTAGTTTCCTCTTTTTTCTAGTTCAATTTCCCACGCCACGGGAGCATTCCCGTCCGTTTAATATAAAAAAAGCCCCTGTATAGGCACAGGGGTTTTTAATTAATGTTGAGCCATCCACATTAAAATTAGGGCAATGGCAAAAAATAAAATCCCTAATACGACAGTTACCTTTTGGATGAAAGATTCAAATCCACGTGATTTTGATTCTGAGAACAAATCACTGGCACCGCCGGTAAATGAGGCCATTGCATCATTATTTTTCGATGGTTGCATTAAAACGGCGCCGATAATGAGCACGCTCACAATCCATAGAATAATCATTAAAAAATTAGCCACAAAAACTCCTCCTAGCCAGCTGTTCACGGTCTAAACATCATATGCCTTATTATAACACATTGGCAAGCACTATTCTAACCACAGAGGAGCATTCTAACCAGAAAAAAAGTCGTTAGCACGAATGCCAACGACTTTTCTTAGTGATAATTATTTGTTAATGATGTTTTCCCGGGCCGTGTGGTCAAGGTTGTAGAATGAATTGATTCCCTTGTATTGGGCAACGGAACCTAATTGATCTTCAATTCTCATCAATTGGTTGTACTTCGCAATCCGTTCCCCACGACTCATGGAACCAGTCTTGATTTGACCGGCATTGAGAGCCACTACCAAGTCAGAGATGGTCGTGTCTTCCGTTTCACCAGACCGGTGTGAAATGATGGCCGTGTAACTAGCTTCTTTAGCCATGTTAACTGCGTTCACTGTTTCCGTAAGCGTTCCAATTTGGTTCAACTTAATCAAGATGGAGTTTGCAACGTGCATCTTAATTCCCTTTTCCAGGTATTCAGTGTTCGTTACAAACAAGTCATCACCAACGATTTGAACTTTCTTACCAAGTTCAGCAGTGGCAACCTTCCAGTCTTCCCATTCGTTTTCGTCCAGTGGGTCTTCGATCGAAATGATTGGGTACTTGTCAACCAATGAGTCCAGTAAGGCTACGAATTCAGCAGCCGTGTAGGACTTGCCGTCTCCAACCAAGTCGTACTTCTTCGTTTCCGTGTTGTAGAATTCAGAAGCAGCACAGTCAAAGGCAATGCAGATATCCTTCCCTGGTTTGTAGCCAGCCCGCTCGATGGCTTCTACCAAGATTTCAAATGGTTCTTCATTGTTCTTCAAGTCTGGAGCAAATCCACCTTCATCACCAACGGCCGTGGAGTAACCACGTTCGTTGAGGATGGCCTTCAAGTTATGGAAAGTTTCTGAACCCATCCGGACGGCTTCCCGTAACGTTGGGGCCCCAACTGGCATAATCATGAATTCTTGGAAGTCCACCTTGTTGTTAGCATGTTTTCCCCCGTTAATCACGTTCATCATTGGAGTTGGGAGCACGTGGGCATCAAAACCACCCAAGTAGTTGTACAAAGGAGTTCCCAGTTCGTCAGCAGCAGCACGAGCTACGGCGATTGAAACTGCCAAGATCGCGTTGGCCCCTAACTTAGCTTTGTTAGGAGTGCCATCTAACTTGATCATTGCTTGATCAATGCCTAATTGGTCAGTCACATCGTAACCGATGATTTCTTTCGCAATCTTGTCGTTAACGTTGGCAACGGCTTTCGTTACCCCTTTACCCATGTAACGACTCTTGTCGCCATCGCGTAATTCAACGGCTTCGTGTTCACCAGTTGAGGCTCCAGAAGGAACGATTCCCCGTCCCATGGCACCGTCTTCTGTGTAAACCTCGGCTTCCACCGTTGGATTTCCACGAGAGTCAAGGACTTCACGTGCATATACATCAGAAATAATTGACATAATAAATCTCCTTCGTAGTTAGTAAACTATTCTCTATCCACCTAAATTTTACAGTTTTAAAAATCACTTTGCAATCAATTTCACCAATTTAATTGGTGTGGTTAAAATTGGCTAACTGCACGAATTCTTGCGGCACGAGGCTTGCTTTTCCTGCGAGCACCCCATCGATATCTGGTTGTTTCATCAGTTCGTGAATGTTTTCAGCATTCACACTGCCACCGTAAAGAATCCGAACCTGGTTTGCGATTTCATCCGAATAAATGTCTGCAATCGTTTGCCGGATTAGGTAACAACCCTCTTCCGCTGCGTCGGCGGGAGCAGTGTGCCCCGTCCCAATCGCCCAACTAGGTTCATAGGCGACCACCGCATGCCGCATGTCGGTGGCTGCCACCTGTTGAATGGCGGCCGTCACCTGATTTACCATCCAGGAGATGTGATCACCATTTTCGTAGCGACCCATCGTTTCATCACAACAAATGATCGGATACATGTGGTTCCGAAACACCGCCTGGACCTTTTTATTGATGAAATCGTTGGTTTCGTGAAAGTACTTCCGTCGTTCGGAATGGCCCACAATCACGTATTTAATTCCCATCTCACTAAGCGCCTTCGGACTAACTTCACCCGTAAAGGCCCCTTCGTCTTCATAATAACAATTTTCCGCGGCAACCTGTAAGGGACTTTCGTTATGTTCCAGCATCGTCTGTAAAAACAACGGGGAGGCCGCTAATACCGTTTCGACCTCGCTCACCGGGGGAATCTGGTTGTTAATGGTTTCCACAAATTCGGTGGCTGCTTGTAACGATAAGTTCATCTTCCAATTTCCGCCAATAAAGGGAGTTCTCATGTTTTCTTTCTCCTCTCGTTTCCTTAGTTCAATTTTAGCGGAAAACCAGTGAAATAACTAGCAATCACCCCAAAGAAAAAAGACTAACTCGAATTTCGAGTTAGTCTTTACAGCGTTAATCTTTATTGGAAACACAAGCGATCCCTGGAAGGGTCTTTCCTTCAAGGTATTCCAAGGAGGCGCCCCCACCGGTTGAGATGTGAGTTAACTGGTCAGCGACACCTAACTGCTTTACAGCGGCCGTGGAGTCACCACCACCAACGATGGTCGTCGCATCCTTCAGAGTCCCAAGGAAGCGACCAATGGCCAACGTCCCTTCGGCAAACTTCGGCATTTCAAAGACACCCATTGGACCGTTCCAAACGACCGTCTTGGCATCTTTCAGCACGTCTTCAAAGAGTTGAATCGACTTTGGACCAATGTCTAAAGCCATCATGCCCTCTGGAATCGAACCGTCAACAACTTCCGTTTTGGCGTCATTGGAAAACTGGTCCGCACAAACTGAGTCGACGGGGAGCACAATCTTGTCGCCGCCCTTTTTCAAGATTTCCTTGGCAACGTCAATCTTGTCTTTTTCTACCAACGAGTTTCCTACGCCAATTCCCTTAGCAGCGTAGAAAGTGTAAGTCATTCCCCCACCGATAATAATCTTGTCGGCTTTATCTAGGAGATGATCAATCACCCCAATTTTGTCAGAAACTTTGGCCCCCCCAAGAATGGCAATAAAGGGATGCTTTGGATTGTCAACGGCGTTCCCCAGGAACTTAATTTCTTTTTCTAGCAAGAAACCAGCGGCCACGGGCTTGCCTGCTTTTTCCATGGCTGTTGCAATTCCAACGTTTGAAGCGTGGCTCCGGTGGGCCGTTCCAAAGGCATCGTTGACGAACACATCGCCAAGTGAAGCCCAGTATTCACCTAAACTAGGATCGTTTTTCGATTCCCGGTTCACTTGCTTACCGTCGATCACATCTTGGTACCGCGTGTTCTCAGCCAGTAAAACCTGGCCATCTTTCATGTTATCAATGGCTTCTTCCAGTTGTGGTCCTTCATTAACGGGCACAAAGGTTACTGGTTTGCCTAATAACTGGGATAATTTTTCAGCTACCGGACGGAGGGACAGACCCGGCTTGTCGTCCTCTGACTTGATCCGACCTAAGTGAGAGAACAAGATGGCTTTGCCACCGTGGTCAATCACCCATTCAATCGATGGTAAAGCGGCCACAATCCGGTTGTCATCGCCAACCACTCCGTCCTTAATCGGAACGTTAAAGTCGACCCGCATTAAGACCTTTTTCCCTTTGAGATCTAAATCATCAATGATTAATTTACTCATGTTATTTCCTCCTTCGTGACTTCAGATTAAAGCAAAAGGCGGGGGAGGTTTCCCCTCCTCCGCCTTTGCTCAGTAACATTAAGTTGAGCGACTTGTCGTTAAAATTACATTGTAGCAAATTTAAGTAAAGTCCGAACCATGTTACAAGTGAAGCCCCATTCGTTATCGTACCAAGCGACCGTCTTAACTAATTGTAAACCATCGTTTTCAACGATTTCAGTTTGGTTAGGATCGAAAATGGAACCGTGGTCATCATCAATGATGTCTGAAGAAACGATAAAGTCATCGTTGTAACCGTAAGCTTCGTTTTCGTGGCTCTTCATGGCATCGTTAACTTCGTCAACCGTCACGTTCTTGTCCAGCACAGATACTAATTCCGTCAAGGAACCATCAATCGTAGCAACCCGTTGTGCGTGACCCTTCAAAGCACCATCTAATTCTGGGATAACCAAACCAATGGCCTTCGCAGCACCAGAACTGTGAGGAATGGTGTTAACGGCAGCAGAACGGTTGTTAGCAAACTTAGCGCTCCGTGGACCATCTTGCAATGCTTGAGTAGCAGTGTAAGCGTGGACCGTCGTCATGGTTCCAACCTTAACGCCGAAGTCTTTGTTCAACCAGTAAGCCATTGGAGCTAAACAACTCGTAGTACATGAACCAGCTGACACAATCTTGTCATCTTGGCTCAAGACGTCCAAGTTAACCCCTGGAACAACCGTAGTAATGTCACCCGCAGGAGCTGAAATCAAGACCCGCTTAGCACCGGCATCCAAGTGTGCTTGTGATTTTTCTTTGGAAGTGTAGAATCCAGTACATTCAAGTACGAAGTCAACCCCATCGTTCTTAACCCAAGGAATGTTCTTTGCATCACGTTCTGCGTAAACCGGAATGCTCTTACCATCAACGATGATTGAGTCTTCGGTTGATTCCACTTTACCAGGGAAACGACCGTGAACAGAATCATACTTCAATAAGTAAGCTAACATTGAAGGGGTTGTTAAATCATTGATTGCTGCAACTTCGATCCCTTCTGCACCAAGTTCATGAATCCGACGAAATGCAAGACGACCAATTCGTCCGAAACCATTAATACCAATTTTTACAGTCATAATCGGCTTCCTCCTTCAGGAATATCTAAATTTTAATACATAATTATAGTACCACTTTTGTCAGGAAATGTCAGTGATTCCCTTCCCAACCAGGATAGCTTGCTATAACCAATGTATTAGTAGCCGGTCGCTGGCCAACTACGATTTTTAGTATAGCAAATCGCTTTTTGAATGCAACTAAAACACTTTTAATTTAAGGGTTGCTTATTTTAGTGATTTCCGTTAATATAATAAGAGTGTTCTGACGCGCCACTAGTGTAATGGATAGCACGTAAGATTCCGGTTCTTGAGATGGGGGTTCGATTCCCTCGTGGCGCATTATAAATAATATAAAAGATGGGCTGATTTTGTACTCCCCTATAAAATTTGGACATACCATTTATTCATTTTTTAAGGATTTATTCCGATATTCAATCGGAGTAAGTCCTTTTTTGTTACCTGAAATTCTTTCTTCGTTAAACCACTTAACATATTCTTTGCAGACCTGCTTTAACGAAGTTAAAGAGGTCAATTTAATCCGATTTAAACATTCTCTTTTCAATAAACTGAAAAAGCTTTCAATCGGCGCATTATCAAGACAATTACCTTTTCTAGACATGCTTTGAATAACTTGATTAGCTTTAATCCAGCTTTGATAGGATGGAATTTGATAATGAAACCCTTGATCTGAATGAATTATTATCCCAGCTAAATTGGTTAGCTGGGACTTAGTCTCGGTTAACATTTTACCGACTAATTGAAAGCTGGCGTTATCATCAGCTACTAGAGAACTTACTTCATTAGAAGCCTCATCAATAATCGCTGAAATATATCCCTTTTGTCCATTAGCTAGTTTTACCTGGATAATATAAGTGTGAAAACACCTTAAAAGCGCTTTTTTCATTAAAACGTTGCTTTAAGAGATTAGGTGCAATTTTTCCAACTCTACCGCGAAATGAATTATATCTTTTGCTAACCCGCTTAGAATATCCTTCGCTTTTAATTCCCAGTTGGGTCATTAGTTTTCTAACTGTTTCGGAACCAATCCTCATTCCGCGGTTAATCAATTTTAACCAGATTCTTCTGTAACCGAAGGTTTCATGATTTTTATCAAAAATTGCTTTTATTTCTGCTTTAACTTGCTGATATTTATCAGCTTGATAGGTCCGTTTCAGATTATAATATAAGATTGAGCGTGCCATCGAAAAATAATGTCAAAGTTGATTAAGCGAATACTTGGGCCTCAAAATAGTGATTACTTGTGCTTCAAGTTGTCGTTTTGTCCAAGCACGATTCCGTATTCTGAGGCCAGATGTTTTTTAAGCTGTCATTCTCCATCTCCGTTTTATTAATTTAGGTTTTTAATTCTGAAATTTCAGTTAAATAAGCAGCTTCCTTATCTTTAGATAACGATTGATCCTTCGGCTTCTTTTTCATTGATTTTCTCCCTAGTCTTTTTGCTAGTAATCCTTCGTCACCATAATGATTGAATTTATAAACCCAATTCCTTACTTGGCTAGGATTAAGTTTAAATTCTAAAGCGACGAGATTAATACTGGTTTCATAAGTTTGATAGTAGTTTACCACGTTTAATTTAAAGACTTGGAAATAAGTTTAATAGGTCTGCTTAACTTTCAAACCTAACGGACTTTCTGATTTATAAATGCTAATCCAACGAGAGAGATGATCGGCAGAATTAATTTCAAATTTTTGTGCGGTTTTCCTAACGGAAAACCGAAGGATTCAAATAAAATTCAACTGCTTCAATTTTTTCTTTTGTACTGTGCTTAACCATAAAAAATACCCCATAAAAATTAGATTTTTGTCTAACTTTTATGGGGCAGTACAGTTTTCAGCCCATCTTTTATATTGTTTAAATATAGGCTCTACAATTTTTGGTACTGACCACATTCACTAAGTGAATGTGGTCAGTACTTTTTTATAATTAGTGAAAATAAAAAAGAACATATCGGTCGACCCCCGATATGTTTCCAACCCCAAAAGGAGTTAATTGTTATGAATGAAATAACAATCAAAGAGATATTAGGCCTCACAGACCCTAATATCATTGTTGATGATACCACGAAATCCAGAACAATTGTTAAAGAAGATGGAGTCACTAAAAATTATTGGCGCTTTATTTTAACTTATAAATTAAGGTGCAAAAATTGTGGACATTACTTGAATAAGAATGGCTTTAAAACGGTTCAACACTTGGCACCCGCAGGGCTTTGGGGTTTAAATTTTCTTATCATCAAGAAGCAAAAATACATTTGTAAATACTGTCATCATAAGGAATTAGCTAAATTGAAAGACATTAATCCTAACGATCATATTCTCAGAAATTTAAAGATTAAAGAAGCACTACAATTAAGCTCTAATATCACTATCAAACAAATCACTGAAAATTTTGGTATCTCAACGAATACCGTGATGAGACAAGCCTAAGGCTTAGCTAAATATCATAAAACTGGTTATCGATATTTACCCGAACACATTGCCTTTGATGATTTTAAATCAGGGAAAATGTCGCCAAGTGGAATGAGCATCGCACTGATGAACTCAGACACCCACCAACTAATTGATATCATTCCAAGCAGAAATGGTAGATTATTGGAGGATTATTTTTTAAGATATTCAGCTTTAGCTAGAGCCGCGGTTAAAACGGTAACCGTAGATTTATTCTCTCCCTATCGAGGTATAATCGAACGAGTATTTCCTTAAGCTCAAATCATAGCGGACCGCTTCCATGTTGTTAACCAGGCCTACACAGCCTTAAATAAGGAACGAATTAAGGTCATGAAAGCATATGGCAGTAATACTCCTGAATAACACCAATTAAAAGGTTTATACAAGTTGCTTTTTAAAAAGGTTAAAAAATTATCAGGTTTTCAAACGAAGAAGAAACTATCAATATGCTTGTTTGACTGATACGGAGGTTGTCGAAAGATTACTATCTTTATCACCATCACTTCGTGATGCTTATGATTTCTATCAAGATATGACTCAGATCGTAACCAAAACGCATAATAAGCAGGAGTTAGCCAATCTGCTTAATTCAGCTAAGCATAAAGATAAATATCAAAATCTTCCTGAAGCAATGAAAAAATCCAGACGTACATTAAAACGCCATCAAGCAGAAATTGAAAATAGCTTTACTTATTCCTTCAGTAATGGGCCTTTAGAAGGGATTAATAATAAAATTAAAGTCATTAATAGAACTGATTATGGTCATCTTAGTTTCAAAAATTTTATAATTAGAATCTTAATCTCATTTTCGAACAACCATTTCTAAAAAAGTTATAAACAAAAGGCGACAGAATCAGTTAAGGATTCCATCGCATAGGGTCAGACTCATTTATTAAATTATTTACTCATCAGTACCATTTGAAAAAGAGCCAAAAAAGATAATATATAGAAGTATATTATCTCAATAATGATTTTATAATAATCCAATATTCTTATTATTACTATGATCAATTTTTCTTATAATCAATTTATCAATAAACTTCCTAGTTGTCCCAGTATTGTCATAAAAATCATGCAATTCTTTTTTATTAAAAGAATTTAAAATTGCATATAGCTTCCCTGGTATATACATAGGCAAAGCATCATCTAATGGCTCATATTTTTTATATCCACGTTTGTTCATTTTTCCCCAAAAATAACCTGCTTGTTTAGGAGTCATGAGCTTAAGATTAAATGCTCTCATTTCAAGGGCAGCAATAGATACATTGTAGTACTTTTTAAGATATAAATACTGATTAGGTTCAGTTGGATCAGTTATATTACTTTTAAATTTATCAATGAATGAATTTTTTTCTAGCAATAATGAAGACGCAAACGAATTAGCTTCATTTTCTAAATGAATTACTGATGAACTATTATAATAATCAAATTCTAAATTATGATGCAATAAAATATGACCAAATTCATGAGCTAAGTCAAATTGTCTTCTGGAAGCTGATTTATTGGTTCCCAATACAATGTACGGGCGACTATTATCTGTCCAAGTACTATACGCATCAACCTTATTATTTATGTCTATATTTCTTTCAATAATAAAAACTCCAGATTTTTCAATCATAGCCATTAACCTGTTGTTTCTATCACCAAGATTAAAGAATTTTCTGATATATATAGAAATATCATCAAAATCATAACCATTATCTTTCTTTTTAATTATTTGTTCGCTTAATCTACTTACTGTCTCTTCAGGAATAGATACATTTTTAAGCATTTCATCAATATAGTTATCAATTAAGCTTACATATGTCGTTTCTCTGTCAGTATTCCTTATTGACCTTTTCAAATCTGAACGATAAGCAATGTATTTTGAGTCAGAAACCTTTGGTATTGATAAATTGGATGTGAAAAAAGATAACGTAACTCCAAATTCTCTATTTAATTTAGACAGTATCTGAAATGATGGTGTACTTATACCAGTCTCAATTTTCCAAATATCTTGTTCAGAAATATCTAAAATATTCGCCAAATCAATTCTAGACATATTGAATGATTCTCTTATATCGCGGAGACGTAAACCATTAAATTTCATATTTAACACTCTCCCTTATAATTAATTATATATAAAAGAAAGTCTAATTGTCATTTTTTTTGTCTGTACTTTTACTTTTTTTATTTCTAACATAAAAAGTAGAATATTCTGCAAACTGATTATTTTTATCATTAGCCACTGCTTCTCTTTGTTCATCACTAAGTTGACTAGCGTCTTCAATGAATGGTGTTAAATCTTGTACCTCAATAGATTCTAGTGTATTTGGATTAGGCATTTGTAGACTTAACTTTCCAATTTCAGATTTGCTATCTAGTGTATATGTCAAAATATAAAATCTTTCAAACTCGTGTTCTTCAATTTTATTATCTATTGTTTCATTATCTTGATCAGTTGCGTTAAAGATATCTAATTGTTGCTGAAATTCATAAACATTATCAGATGGTAATGAATAATTAATTTTCGTTAATTTGGCAATAGATCCTTGTTTCATATGTTTTTTATCAATCCCACTACCATATTTATAAGGTCTAAATTGTCCCGGTTTTACAATTATTAATACTTTTTTATTATTACCTACTTCGGTATTAAATTGAATGTAATCCCAAAAATATCCAGCAGTACTAATATTTGTTTCGATTGAAGAATTTTCATCCCCTTTAATATGCCTATAAATTGAATCATCAATATGATTGGATCGAGTCCATGAATATCCAGAAGATACAATCATCTTTTTCTTTTTTTCTAACCGTTCTTCTGCATACTCTTTATTACCGTCAACAATTCCTTTGGCAAAAATACGTGCATCTTCATCTGATAATTTATAGTATTCATTTTCCATAATAAGATCTCCAAAAATAAAGATAGACTTACTGAGTAACTACATTATACATGAATGTTATAGACATTCAATTTAATTAAAAAATTGAAGCTCTTTGTTTGACCTTGATTGACCATCATTGTAAGATGAACTTACGAATTAAAAAATTCCACTTAAACTTAAATAAGAAAGAGAGGATTCAACTATGCCATTAGTTCCAACTGTCGTTGAAAACTCACCTCAAGGTGAACGCGCATATGACATCTACTCACGATTACTAAAAGATCGCATTATCATGCTTTCTGGAGAAATTGAAGACAACATGGCTAACGCCGTGATTGCTCAACTCCTCTTTTTGGATGCCCAAGATTCTGATAAGGATATTTACCTTTACATTAACTCCCCTGGTGGGGTGATTACCGCTGGGATGGCCATCTACGATACCATGAACTTCATCAAAGCTGACGTGCAAACGATCGTTATGGGGATGGCAGCTTCCATGGCTAGTGTCCTAGCCACGGCTGGGACCAAGGGGAAACGATTTGCTCTCCCCCACTCCCAAATCATGATTCACCAGCCATCTGGTGGTGCCCAAGGACAACAAACTGAAATTGAAATTGCTGCCAAGGAAATTTTGCGCGCGCGGAAAATGATTAACAAGCTCTTAGCAGAACACTCCGGTCAACCGCTAGAAAAAATCGATCGCGATACGGAACGGGATAACTACCTGACCGCTTCCGAAGCCGTTGACTACGGTTTAATTGATGGCATCATGAAAAACAGTGCTGACAAAAAATAACACAAACCAAAAACCACGAGCCTTTAGTGCTCGTGGTTTTTTTATGTTTCCGTGCGTAATTTTTCTGCCACCTCGTTTAACTTATGTAACCGGTGGTTAATCCCTGATTTGGAAATCGGACCATTCGCCACGAGGTTCCCGAGTTCCTTCAGACTGACCTCCTGGTGTTTTAAGCGGGTTTCTGCCACATCACGCAGCTTGGGCGGTAAGGATTCTAAACCTACCCGATCCTGAATCAAATGGATGTTTTCGATTTGCTGGGTCGAAGCATTGGCGACCTTATTCATATTGGCATTCTCACAGTTAACCAACCGATTGACCGAGTTCCGCATGTCGCGCACGATTCGGATGTCCTCAAACTTCAACATGGCATTCGTGGCTCCGATTAGCTGGAGGAAATCAGCAATCTTTTCGGCTTCCTTCAAATACACAATGTAGCCACTGCGTCGCTTCGTTTGCTTGGCCCCCAAGTGATACTGATTCATCATCTCGGTCAACATCTCACTGTGATCGGCATAGACCGAGTAAATTTCCAGGTGATAGCGCGACGTTTGTGGATTATTCACGGAACCGCCGGCTAAAAACGCGCCCCGGAGGTACGAACGTACCTGTAAATCATCCGCTAACAGTTCAACCGGTACCCGTTCTCGGATTTGGTAGTGATCAAGAATCCCCAGGTCGTCCAGTAACTGCTCCACCTGGTGGCGAACCCGGACGACGTAGAGGTTGTTTTTTTTGAGCTTCATTTTCTTGCGCACCACCACGTTCGCCCGAATGTGGTAAAACTGCATCAGTAAGCGGTAAATCCGTTGCGCAATCGCCGAGTTTTCCGATTGCACTTCCAGGGATAACTGCTTATTGGAGAGCTTCAGATTCCCGTTCATGCGAATCAGGGCCATCAGTTCTGCTTTGGCGTTGTTGCGATGAACTTCCAGGCGGGTTAACTCTTTTTTAACGTCACTTGCATACGACATTCGCTTTTCTCCTAGTGGTTAAATTTCGGTTGCCCGAGGAGCCGAATTAGTTCGTCAGAAACTAATTGCCCGTTGTGAAAGGCTCCGTGATGCTTTAGTTCCAAGAAATCAGACGAGATCACCCGACAGCCTAGCTCCTTAAGCCCCTGGTAGTCATGACGCACCGGTTGGGATTCATCCCCCCAGCGTTGGTGATCAATGTAGCTCGCGGGAACCGGTTGGTTATTGACTAACACGGTGTCGACAAACTGCTGGCCTAACTGGCGGTCTAACACCCGGACGTGGTCGGCATCCGTAAAGTGATCCGTTTCGCCCTTTTGGGTCATGATGTTACAAATATAAACGACCTCCGCAGGCGTCGCCATGACCGCCTTGCCGACGTTACTAACCATTAAATTGGGCAGGATACTGGTGTACAAACTCCCGGGCCCTAAGACAATTTGATCGGCCTTCATAATGGCATCAATCACCGCAGAAACAGCCTGTGGGGTGTGGTCATTGGTCGATGCTTCGACCCACACCCGTTTAATCAGCTTTTTGGCCGCCGTAATCTCGGCTTCCCCGGCTAACGTACTACCATCGCTAAACTCGGCGTGCAACACGAGTTCCTCATCACACACCGGATAGACATGGCCGTCAACCCGCATCATCTGGGTTAGCACTTGAACGGCCTCAAAGAAGCCTCCTTCCATTTCTGAAAGCGCGGTAATAATTAAGTTTCCAATCGCGTGCCCCGATAAAAACTTATCGGAGGATTTAAACCGGTACTGAAAGATCTCTAATTCCAGTTGCGGTAACGTCGATAGCGCCACCAACACGTTCCGGATGTCTCCCGGTGGTAACACGTTAATGTAATTCCGTAAAATCCCAGAGGACCCTCCATCATCGGCCACCGTTACCACGGCGGTAATGTCAACGTCCCGCTTCTTTAAGTTGCGCAAAATGACGGGCAAACCGGTTCCCCCACCGATTACAACCATTCGGGGTCGATCAATTCGTTTTGCCACCTTATCTACCATTACGATGCTCCTTTATGCCGTTGAATGTCTCGATGCGTTACGTTCACAACGTAGCCGAGCTTCCGTAACTGGTGAGCTAGGCGTTCGGTCATGGCCACCGAGCGGTGTTGTCCCCCGGTACATCCAATCGCGATTGTTTCACTTGCCTTTGAACTTTGTCTAATCTGGGGTAACTCAAACTCCAGCAACGACAAGACCTGGTTAAAGTATTCGTCGGCACTGGGTTGTTGCATCACGTAGTCATAAACCGCCCGATCCTGTCCCGTTTGCTCGCGTAATTCCGGCAGATAATAAGGATTCGTGAGGAAGCGGACGTCAAAGACCATGTCAGCATCCAGTGGTAAGCCGTGCTTAAATCCAAATGACATTAATTCAACGTGAAATTGTTCAAACTGGTGGTGTTCAAAACGCTGGATAATCTGCGCCCGTAAATCCTGGGGCTTGAGGTTCGTAGTATCAATCACCCAGTTTGCGTGCTTGCGCACCCCCGCTAACAGTTGCCGTTCCTTTTCAATCCCATCCACAACCCGGCCGTTTCGGGCTAGGGGATGGTCCCGGCGACTTTCTTCGTAACGGGACACTAATTTTTCGGTCGCTGCATCTAAAAAGAGCACCGTCTCGTGGTCATTTTGACTTTGCGCCATCTTTAATAACGTCTGGACCACTTCTTGACTGGTCTGAGCCGAACGGAGGTCCAACACCACAGCGACCTGATTAATTTCACTGGACGTCCGCAGTAATTCCGTAAATTTACTCATCAACACCGTTGGCAGGTTGTCCACGCAAAAATACCCCAAATCTTCAAAGGTTTGTAGTGCTTTGGTCTTCCCGGCCCCACTCATTCCAGTTATGACAACTAACTGATCATCTTTTCGCATCGTCCTGGCCTCCAAACTTTGCTTCAGTATAACATACCGGGTGTTTCATCCCTAATTAAAAAGAACCGTCACTGACGATTCTTAGTAAGTTATTTTGCTTGTGTCTGCGTCCGTTTCGTATCACGCGCTAAAATCGGTTTTAAGTATTGCCCCGTATAGCTGGCAACAACCTGCACCAGTTCCTCTGGCGTGCCCGTGGCCACAACTTGCCCGCCGGCGGCGCCCCCTTCTGGACCGAGGTCAATCACGTGGTCAGCCTGCTTAATCACATCCATGTTATGTTCAATGATCAACACCGTATTGCCTTCGTCAACCAGTGCCTGCAAGACTTGAAGGAGCCGCTTGACGTCGTCGGTATGCAAACCGGTCGTCGGTTCATCCAGGATGTAGAAGTTCTTTCCCGAGGAACGCTTGTGCAGTTCTGAGGCTAACTTCATCCGCTGGGCTTCTCCCCCGGAGAGGGTCGTTGCCGCTTGACCAAGTTTAACGTAGCCTAAGCCCACGTCCGCAATCGTTTGCAATTTCCGCGTAATCTTAGGAATTGCGGTAAAGAAATCTAGAGCTTCTTGCACCGTTAAATCAAGCACTTCAGCAATGTTTTTGCCTTTGTACTCAACTTGTAACGTTTCAGCGTTATACCGTTTCCCATGACAAACTTCACAGGGAACGTACACATCCGGTAGGAAATCCATACCAATCTTAAGGATTCCATCCCCCCGACAGGTTTCACACCGGCCCCCCTTGATGTTAAAGCTGAACCGGCCCTTCTGGTAGCCCCGGAGTTGGGCTTCATTCGTTTTGGCGAACAGGTCGCGAATGTCATCAAACACGCCCGTATAGGTCGCCGGGTTACTGCGCGGGGTTCGCCCAATCGGACTTTGATCGATACTAACTAACTTTTCAATCTGTTGGTAACCAGTAATTGCTTTGTACCGTCCCGGTTTGGCCGCATTGTGGTTTAATTTCTGTGCCAACGCCCGTTTTAAAATGTCGTTTACGAGTGTCGATTTTCCGGAACCAGACACCCCTGTCACCACGTTGAACTCCCCGAGTGGAAATTGGACCGTAATGTTTTTAAGGTTATTGGCCCGCGCGCCCTTAATCGTAACCGCTTTCCCGGCCCCCGACCGCCGACTAAGTGGCACCGGGATAAACTTCTGGCCGGATAAATACTGCCCGGTTAACGAGTGGGGATTCTGCGCAACTTCCGCCGGCGTCCCGGTCGCCATGATGCGACCCCCGGTTTCTCCGGCCCCGGGACCAACGTCAACTAAATAATCCGCAGCCAGCATCGTTTCGTGATCGTGTTCCACCACCACGAGAGTGTTGCCAAGGTCTCGCATCTGTTTTAGTGATTTAATTAACCGGTCGTTATCGCGCTGGTGCAACCCAATCGAAGGTTCATCCAGAACGTATAAAATTCCTGATAAATTCGAGCCAATCTGAGTGGCCAGCCGAATTCGTTGCGCTTCACCCCCCGACAGCGTCCGCGCGGCCCGGGAAAGCGTCAAATAACTCAAGCCCACGTTTAACAAGAATTCCAACCGGTCGCTAATTTCCTTAATCACCGGCTTCGCAATCGTGGTGGCTTGTTCTCCGAGGGTCACTTGCTGGAAGAAGTTAAATTCATCCGTCAGGTTTTGCTCACAAACTTCCGCAATGCTAAGTCCATCAACTTTTACTGCCAGCGCCTTCGGATTTAACCGTAGGCCGTGACAGGCCTGACAAGTCAGTTCCCGCATGTACTTGCGCATTTGATCGCGGGTAAAGTCACTACTAGTTTCGCGGTATCGGCGGGCAATGTTGGTCATGACCCCTTCAAACGGAACGTCGGCATCCCGAACACCCCCAAAATCATTTTCATAATGAAAGTGGAACTGTTTGCCGTTGGAACCATGCAATAACAACTCGCGTTGGGCAGCGGGTAACTTGGCAAACGGGGTATCCAGATCAATCTTAAAGGCGGCCGCCGCTTGTTCTAACAGCGTCGGGTAGTATTTCGAACTAATCGGATTCCACGGTTCAATCACCCCTTCGCGCAGGGTTTTCGTTGGTTCTGGAATCACCAGCTCCTCATCAACTTCGAGTTTGACCCCGAGACCATCACACTCTGGGCAAGCCCCTAACGGCGAATTAAAGGAAAAGAGTCGCGGTTCTAACTGCCCGACCGTAAAGCCACAGAGCGGACACGAATAGTGCTCGGAAAATAGCATTGGCTCCCGTTGGCCCAAAAAGTCGAGGGTTGCATACCCATCACTTAACCGCAGGGCCGTTTCTAATGAATCAGATAACCGGGCGTTGATCCCCGATTTTACCACAATCCGGTCAATCACAATGCTAATATCGTGACGCTGATTTTTGCTTAATTCCAATTCGTCATTCACATCGTGTAGTTCCCCGTCCACAATGATCCGGACAAACCCTTCCTTTTTAATGCGTTGCAACACCTTTTTGTGCTGGCCCCGTTTTGACCGTACAATCGGGGATAAAATCTGAAGCTTGGTGCGTTCCGGCAACTCCATAATGCGATCAATCATCTGATCGACCGACTGACTTTGAATCACCGTCCCATCGTTCGGACAAACCGGCGTGCCAACTCGTGCCCACAGAAGTCGTAAATAATCATTAATTTCGGTAACGGTTCCCACCGTCGAGCGGGGGTTTTTCGAAGTCGTCTTTTGGTCAATCGAAATTGCCGGACTCAAGCCGGTAATGGAATCCACGTCTGGTTTGTTCATCTGGCCTAAAAATTGACGTGCGTAGGAAGACAAACTTTCCACGTAGCGCCGTTGGCCTTCCGCATACAACGTATCAAAGGCTAACGAACTCTTCCCCGAACCAGAAAGTCCCGTCATCACGACGAGTTTTTCCTTAGGAATATCAACGTTAACGTCCTTGAGATTATGTTCCCGTGCGCCCCGAATTTTGATCACATCATTAGCCATGGCAGGCACCTCACTTCTTTTTTAATCCAGTTCTTTTTTCAGTTTTTTAATGGTATCTCGCAGGTTAGCGGCTTGTTCAAAGTCCAACTGGCGCGCCGCGGTTTCCATCTCATCACTTAGATTGTGCAAGACCGCCCGTTGTTCCTTGGTGGTCATTTGCTCAAAGTCGGATTCCACAAACGGCTTTTCCTTATTATAGTGATCAGCTTCCGTTTGCTTATAAGCAGAAATCACCGTTTCAATTGGCTTAATGATGGTGTGGGGCGTCTGGTGGTGCTCCTGATTGTACGCAATCTGCTTCGTCCGGCGCCGTTTGGTCTCATCCATCGCCGCCTGCATCGAGTCGGTGATGTGATCGGCGTACATAATTACGTGTCCGTCTTCGTTCCGGGCAGCCCGACCAATCGTTTGAATTAAAGACCGTTCGTTCCGCAAGAAGCCCTCTTTATCGGCATCCAGGATTGCAACCAGCGAAACCTCTGGAACGTCAATTCCCTCTCGTAACAGGTTAATCCCAATTAAAACGTCAAACTTTCCTAACCGTAAGTCCCGTAAAATTCGGGTCCGTTCGAGGGTTTTAATGTCACTATGCAGGTATTTAACCTTGACCCCCAAATCCTTCAAATAATCGGTCAGGTCTTCCGCCATTTTCTTGGTCAAGGTCGTCACAAAGGTTCGTTGGTTCTTTTTCACCCGGGCGTTAATCTCCCCAAGTAAATCATCCATTTGGTCCTTCGTCGGTCGCACTTCCACCGTCGGATCCAGCAAGCCGGTTGGTCGAATGATCTGTTCCACGACCTGGGTACTGTGTTCTAATTCATAGTCACCTGGAGTGGCTGACATGTAGATCACCTGGTGAATGTGCCGTTCAAACTCATCAAAGTTCAACGGTCGGTTGTCATAGGCACTCGGGAGCCGGAACCCGTAATCAATGAGTTGCTTTTTGCGGGCCCGGTCCCCCTTAAGCATCCCCCGGATTTGTGGCACCGTTTGGTGGGATTCATCAATAAACATCAAGAAATCCTTGGGAAAGAAATCCAAGAGCGTATACGGAGGCTCCCCGGGTTTCCGGCGATCCATGTAACGCGAGTAATTTTCAATCCCGGACGTATAGCCCATTTCGCGCATCATTTCTAAGTCATAGGTAGTCCGTTGTTTCAGCCGTTGGGCTTCCAGTAACTTCCCGCTTTGTTCAAGTTTCTTAACCTGGGTTTCCATGTCGTCTTTGATCTCTGGAAGGGCCACTTGCATAATTTCATCATTCGTTAAAAAGTGGGTCGCCGGGAACAGCGTCACGGTTTCTGGCTCCCCAATCACTGCTCCCGTCAGGGTATTAACTTCGGTAATCTTATCAATTTCGTCACCAAAGAATTCGATTCGGTAGGCATTCTGGGTTCCGGAGGCCGGGAAAACCTCTACCGTATCCCCATGCACCCGAAACCGGCCCCGGTCAAAATCAATGTCGTTGCGTTGAAACTGGATGTTAACCAACTTGCGCAACAAAACATCGCGCTCCATTTCGTCGCCAACCCGCAAGGAAACGGTGTGATTTTGGTATTCTTCTGGATTCCCTAGTCCAAAAATGGAAGAGACGGACGCCACCACAATCACGTCATTTCGTGACAACAGCGCACTCGTGGCCGCGTGGCGTAACTGATCAATCTCGTCATTAATGGAAGCATCCTTTTCAATGTACGTGTCACTCGACGGCACGTATGCTTCCGGTTGATAAAAATCATAGTAACTAACAAAGTATTCAACCGCGTTATGCGGGAAAAATTTTTTCAACTCGTTATAGAGCTGCCCCGCTAACGTTTTGTTGTGCGCCAACACGAGCGTGGGCTTGTTTTGATCCCGAATGATGTTCGCCATGGTGAACGTTTTCCCGGTTCCCGTGGCCCCTAATAGGGTTTGTTCCTTATCACCAGCCGCCACGCCGGCATCAATTTTTTTAATGGCCGTCGGTTGGTCTCCAGTTGGTTGGTAACTGGAGACCAAGTCAAATTGTTTCTGTGTTTTTGTAACCATGTTTGTCCTCTTTTACCTGGTTTTAATTCAGATGGAAAGCGTCCCCAGCGAGCGCAAATAGCAGGTGACAGCACGCTTCAGTCTGTTCCATCTTAGCACACGAACATACTTTCGCCAAATAAAAAAAGAAGCACCGCACAGTCCTTCTTTTCTTCGATTATTTACTTTTAACGGATTCCACGTAGTCAAAGACCGCTTGCCCAGCGACCCCGCCATCACCAACGGCGGTGGTAATCTGGCGCAGGTGCTTTTTCCGAACGTCTCCGACCGCGAAGATTCCAGGGACGGAAGTTTTCATCTGATCGTCGGTCACAATCCAACCCTGCTCATCCGTAATTCCAAGGTGGCTAAAGGCCCCGGTAATCGGTAAAATCCCGACATAGATAAAGATCCCAGCCGTTTGGAATTCACTGGTTGCCCCAGTTTGGTTATTCTTGAGAGCCACGCCGGAAACCTTTTGGTCGTTCCCCAGAATCTCAGTCACATTCGTATTCCAAATAAAGTCAATGTTATCGCGCGCAAAGGCCCGTTCTTGGAGGATTTTTTGGGCCCGGAGCGTGTCCCGGCGGTGAATTACCGTCACTTTTTGGGCTAGGTTAGCCAAGTACGTCGCTTCTTCAATGGCAGAATCACCACCACCGACAACAACAACGGCTTCGTTCTTAAAGAAGGCCCCGTCACAGACGGCACAGTAAGAAACCCCCCGACCGCCGTACTGCTCTTCACCGGGAACTCCTAGCTTCCGGTATTCGGAACCAGAGCCAATGATGACCGCCGGAGCTTCAAACTCATCATCGGCGGTTTTAACCAGTTTCCGGTCTCCATCCACCTGTACGTCTTGAACTTCACCATAGGCATACTCCACCCCAAATTGAGTGCTACTTTCGTACATTTTTTCCGACAGATCCGGACCTAGGATTGATTTAAACCCGGGGTAGTTTTCAATTTCGGCCGTATTATTCATCTGGCCACCGTAGACGCCTCGGTCAAGCATCAGAACTGATAGTTCCGCCCGAGAAGCGTAGAGGGCCGCTGTCATCCCGGCTGGACCGGCCCCAATTACAATTACATCATATTTTTTGGTCATTTTTCCCACCTCGTTTATGGTTCATCATTTGCTAAGCTTAGCATAACATACTTACTTAAAGTTAGTAATAATTTTGCTCATGGACCAATTAGCCGTTTTCAGCCTGTCCTTCGCGTGTCATGAGGTGGTGAATGGCGGTTTCCACCGTTTCTTCTTGGGCTAACACCGCATGAATTGCTTCGGTAATCGGCATCGAAATTCCAGTGGTTTGTGCTAACTCATAGGCCGACTGACTGGTGGCAATCCCTTCTATCACCATGCCCATGTTCGCAACCACGTCCGCGAGCGGCACTCCTTGGCCCAGTTGGTAGCCGGCCCGATAGTTCCGCGAATTCGTACTGGTGGCCGTAACAATCACGTCCCCCATCCCAGATAATCCCGCAAAGGTCAGGGGATTGGCTCCAAAACTAACTCCCAATCGGGAGATTTCAGCCACGCCCCGGGTCATTAACGCTGCCCGGGCGTTGTCACCATAACCAAGGCCAGCTAAGGCTCCAGAAGCGAGCGCAATGATGTTCTTCAAAGCACCCCCGAACTCAACCCCAATCACATCGGAATTAGTATAGACCCGGAAGTAGTCATTCATAAAAAGGTGTTGAAACCGTTGCGCCGCATCAAAATCATCGCTAGCAACCGTGACCAACGTCGGATCGTGCTTGACCACCCCTTCGGCATGGCTTGGACCCGAAATAACCGAGATGCTAGTGCGGTGCTCGGGACTAATCGTCTCCGCCAAAATTTGGGAGACCCGCAGATGCGTTGTGGTTTCTAGCCCCTTGCTCCCGTGAATCAGAGCTGGCTGCTGACCTAGCTTGGCTAAAAGCCGGTCAACTTCCGTAGCCACGGCTCGTGTAGCCTGGGCAGGGACGATGAACAGGAGCTCAGTGGCCCCCGTTAGAACGGTCTCTAAATCAGTCGAAGCGCGAAGGGTTTCTGGAAAGGTGTAATTTTGAATGTAGGCGCAATTCGTGTGCTTTTGATTTAACTCAGCAGCTTGGGTTGCACTGCGCGTCCATAGTTGCACTTCGTGGCCATTTTCATTCAAAATCGCCGCTAACATGCTTCCCCATGAACCGGCACCTAAGACGGCAATTTTTTCTGTCATTTAACTATCTCCTTTAGCGTTAACTACGTCGTACCATGGTAAGTGGGCATCATGGCGCCGCCGATAAATAATCGTGAGCACGGCCCCCACGCAGAGCAGGACTGACAGAACCTGGGAAATCCGCCAGGGACCTAACATCAGACTGTCCGTCCGCATCCCTTCGGTGAAAAATCGACCGTAGGAATACCACATTACGTAGGTTAGAAAAAGCTCGCCCCGCTTAAAGCAATGCGGAGCGTGGCGCATGGTCATTAGTAAGGCAAAGCCCACTAAATCCCACACGGATTCATACAAAAAAGTGGGTTGCCGGTACGCGCCCCCAATCAACATCTGTTGCATCATCCAGGGGGGCAGATGCAGTTGTGCCAGGAAGTGGTGCGTGGTTACCGCTCCATATGCTTCCTGATTCATAAAGTTCCCCCACCGCCCAATTCCTTGGGCCATGATCACCGTGGGGGCAGCAATATCAAAGACCTGCCAGAGGGATAACCGGTGGCGCCGGCAGAACCACCAAATAAAGAGGCCCGCTCCTAACAAGGCGCCGTAGATGGCAATCCCACCATCCCAAATTGCGATGATTTCGTCTGGATGCTTGGCGTAGTAGTCCCAGCGGAAAATGACGTAATACAGCCGGGCCGACATAATGGCTACTGGAATGGCTCCTAAGATGAGATTATAAACGATGTCTTCATTGAGCCTCTGGCGGCGAACCTCCCGCATCGCCAGTCCGACTGCAATTAACACCGCACTAGCGATGATGAGCCCATACCAGCGAACGGTAACCGGTCCGAACTGGAGGGCGACGGGGTTTAAAGCGCCAATTACAAACATGCTGCTTCGTCCTCCCTACTGACCTTCGTCGTGTTGTTGTGGTGACTGGGGCTGGCTGTGATCTTTAATCAAACCATTCAGTTCGTCATCAAACATTTTGGTGGCGTTATACCCCATGGAATTGGCCCGGAAGTTCATGGCGGCGGTTTCAATAATGATTGCCAAGTTCCGACCCGGCTTAACTGGAATGTCTAACTGTTTAACTTCCACATCAAAAATTTGTTGGTGGGCATTTCCCGTTCCTAAGCGATCATACTTCTTGCCCTTTTCCCACACATCAAGGTGAATGATGAGATCAATCCGGGTTTCCGACCGGACTGCTCCCGTTCCAAAGAGGGTCATCACATCAATGATTCCAATGCCCCGAATCTCTAGGAGATGACTTAGAATTTGGGGGGCTTGCCCGATTAATTCCTGTTCGTCTTGTTGGTGCACTTCGACCCGGTCATCGGCAATCAACCGGTGTCCGCGTTTGACCAGTTCGAGTGCCGTTTCGCTCTTCCCGATGCCTGAGTCTCCGGTGATTAACACTCCCACCCCGTAGACCTCCACCAGCACCCCGTGAATTGATTGCCGGGGCGCGAGTTTTTCTTCGAGATAGTCGGTCATGTTACTTAAGACCCGCGAGGTGTTGAGCTTGGACTCCAAAATCGGAATGTGGGTAGCCTTCGCTGCCTTCACCAGTTCAATTGGGGGTTCAATGTCAGTGGAAACGACGAAGGCCGGCGTATCCGGTTGGCACATCTTCGTCATGTACTCCTGCAATTCTGCCTCCTCGAGGTGCTTAGCAAAGGAGGTTTCCGTAATTCCCAGTAATTGAATTCGTTCCGACGGATAGTACGCAAAGTACCCGGTTAGTTCCAACCCCGGTCGTGAAATGTCACTCGTGGTAATCGGCCGATCTAAATCAGTTGCCCCCGAAAATACACTTAAATGCGTGTTATCAACTAGTTCTTTGACACTCACACTTCTCATGGAAATCCTCCTCGGCTACACGTTTGGCGTAATAAAGTAGTTACAAATTGACATTAACAACGAAATGACCACCACCATTCCAAATGACGAAAAGCTCATCATTGGTCCAACTAAAAAGGCGGTTAGTTCCAAGATTAACGCATTTAAAACCAGGTTAAATAACCCGAAGGTCAAAATGTTAATCGGTAAAAATAACAGCGACAATACCGGCTTAATTAAAACCTGTAACAACGTTAAAACCGCAGCGGCCCCGAGGGCAACTTCCCAGCTACTAATGTAAAAAGAAGCCGAAAAAATGGTTGAAAACGCCACTAATAAAATGAAGTTGATGAGCCAACGACTAAGGACTCTCATTAATTTCCTCCTGTTTCTGAACTGGGAAAGGTCACAATCCCAATTTCGTGGGGCGTGCCCGCGTAAATGGCCGAATCCGTGAGTTCTAACTGCCCATCCTGATGCTTTACCTTCAGATGGCAAAACGTGGGACTACTTTGCAGGGCTTGATACAGTTGCGTTTCGTTGCGAACCGGCTGTCCATTAACTTCCAAAATCAAATCCCCAGCTTGCAGCTGCATTTTGCTAGCGGGGGTGTTGGGTTTCACAGCTAGAATGCGAATCCCATCGACCGCTTGTTCAACTTGCTGGTTGGAAGCGCGCTTGTCGACCCGGTGGTAGTGATACAGCACTAATCCGTAAGCCAAGAGAATTACAACAATCGCTACGACTTCAAACCAGAGGTTCTTCCATAAGAAAGCATCGATGGTCAACCCTAAACTTAACCAGGCTAACCAGCCCGTGGCATTCGCCATTCGTTTTAAGATGGTCGCCGACATGTCACTGCTGAATTTAAACCGGTAGCCGATTAAAAAAGGCACCACTAGGATTGTTACCTTGCTCCCAAATAACCGAAAGACCGGCCAGAAGGGACTATTAGCAACAAATAATTGTCCGGGAACCAAAAAGACTAGGGGAAACACGGTAAACTTACTAAACAGATACGAGGCAACCCGATTTCCCCGGATGTTTTTCTTTAGAATCGGCGACGTCACCGAGTTCCGGTTAAACTTCAAGAAGAGATACTGGAGCACCAGCATCACCGTTAACAGCTCCAAGAAGTTCATTCCAACCGGCATGGTGTTCTGCAGGGTTAACCGAAAGTCCCCGTCTAACACGTGCAGATAAAAATTGTTCCCAAAGAGCAGGATCAATAACATCGAAACGCCCATTCCGGCAAAGGGAATCATGAAACCAGGAATAATCAGCATGAGCGCAATCAAAACTTCGTATACAAAGATCCAGGCGTAGGAAACTTCAATTCCAAAGGCAAATGAGAGTAAGGAACCCACGATTCCCAGCCCTAGGGTTGCCACCAAAAACGTCTGGAACTCACTGTGTTTGGGGTTAATGGCGGTGTCATACAAGCTGCGTTCCCGTTTGACCCGCACGTGGTGATCAATCAGCGTTCGCACAATTCCCAGCCAAAAGGCCGGCATGATGAAGAAAAATAAAATGTTAAATTCTAACTGTTGCATAATTGCCATCCTTATTCGTTATTCTGTTGCAACTTCCACTGCAAGTAATCACTAATAAATGGATTCAAATCACCATCCATTACGGCCTTCCCGTTTGCGGTTTCGTGGCCCGTCCGGTGATCCTTAACCATTGTATACGGATGAAAAACGTAAGAGCGAATTTGCGAGCCCCAGCCAATCTCTAACTGGGTGCCTGCCAGTTTAGCTTTTTCTTCCGCCTTCTTTTGTTCTTCGCGTTCGTACAACTTTGATTTTAACATATTCAACGCCGTAACTCGGTTCTGAAGTTGAGATCGTTGTGCCTGACTGGCCGTGACAATTCCAGTTGGCAAGTGGGTGATTCGAACCGCGGAGGACGTTTTATTAATGTGCTGTCCCCCGGCTCCACTGGAACGAAAGACATCAACCCGGAGGTCATCCGGATTAATGTTAACCTCCACGCTGTCATCGAGTTCCGGCATCACGTCCACCGAAGCAAACGACGTGTGGCGCCGTCCAGCCGAATCAAACGGTGATAACCGGACTAGCCGGTGAATCCCCTTTTCTGCTTGTAAGTAACCGTAGGCATTTTCTCCGCGCACGGTCAACGTCACACTACTGAGTCCAGCTACTTCACCCGGTTGATAATCATCCACCTCCACTTGAAAGTGGTTTTGTTCCGCCCAGCGGGTATACATCCGCAGGAGCATCTCCGCCCAGTCCTCGGCTTCGGTGCCCCCGGCTCCGGGATGAATTTCCACAAGCGCGTTGTTGTGATCGTATTTCCCGTTCAAAAGCAGGTTTAACTGGTAGTTTGCGAGGTCTTGTTCCGTCTGGGCCAGGTCCTGTTCAAAGGCTTGGTGTAACTCCGGATCATCTGCCTCCGTCAACAACTCGAGACTAACCGCTAGATTCTCCGCTGCTTCCTGTAAGTCGCAAAAGCGATCGTACTTTTGTTTCAAGTGGTTGGTCGTTTCAATCACCGCTTTAGCCGCCGATTGGTCATCCCAAAAACCCGGTTGAGCCATTTTTGCCTCGTTAATACTAATGTCTTCGTTCAACTGATCGAGGTCAAAGAGACCTCCCAAAGTTACTAATGGCGTCGTTGATGTTCGCCACTTTGGCTTTTGCTACACTTAATTCCATCTAAATCTACTCCTTGCTTGCATCGGCTTTGATTCGAAAAAACGAAGAACCGCAGTCCTTCGCTTTTAGTTATCTTTGAATGTTTTGTCGAATTTCTGCTTTCATAAAGAGTCGGGTAACGTCATAGTCAATGTCCGCAACCATTTCTTCAAACATCCGGAACCCTTCCCGTTGGTATTCAACGAGGGGGTTTAATTGACCGTAACCACGAAGCCCAATCGCTTCTCGTAGTTGGTCCATAGCATCAATGTGATTTGTCCAGTGGTCATCGACCACCCGTAAAATAACCACCTTTTCAAATTCCAGTAACTGACTCGGATCTGGAAATTGTTGAGCTTTTTCGTCGTAGGCATTGCGGGCCAACTGGGTCAAGTAATCCTTGATTTCCGTTGCGCTCTTCCCTTCTAAGTCGTCAATACTAATTTCATTGGGACTTACCAGACAACTAGCGGCAAAATCAACAATCGTATCCAAATGCCAATCCTTGGGGTCCCCTTGGGTATGCAGGGAAACAATCCGGTCAATCGTGCGTTCGACCATTGGCATAATCACCCACCGCAGGGACTGATCTTCTTCAATTACCCGGTTGCGTTCGCCGTAAATCACGTCTCGTTGTTCTGACATCACGTTGTCATACTTCAACACGTTTTTTCGCGAATCGTAGTTATTTCCTTCAACCCGCTTTTGGGCAGATTCGACCTGTTTGGTAATCATCCGACTTCTGATGACGGCATCGTCGTCTTCCACTTTGAGGGTGTTTAGGACGTTCTTGATTCGTTCCGAACCAAACCGCCGCATCAAATCATCTTCCAGTGACAGATAGAACTGGGAGTAACCTGGGTCTCCTTGCCGGCCGGCCCGGCCCCGCAGTTGATTATCAATGCGCCGCGATTCATGCCGTTCGGTCCCGATGACGGCAAGTCCACCAACGCCAACGACCCCAGGTCCAAGTTTAATATCGGTTCCCCGGCCGGCCATGTTAGTGGCAATCGTAACGGCGCCTTTTTGCCCGGCATTCGCCACAATGTCTGCTTCCTTAGCGTGGTTTTTGGCATTCAAGACCACGTGGGGAACGTGTTCTTGGTCTAAGCGGTTGGAGAGGTATTCAGAAGTTTCCACTGCCACGGTTCCCAATAGGATCGGTTGTCCCCGTTTGTGGAGCGCTTTAACCTTCGCAATCACCGCATCAAACTTAGATTGGAGGGTGGGATATAACACATCTGATTCGTCAACCCGGACCACCGGCTTGTTGGTCGGAATGCTAACCACGTTCATGTTATAAATTTCCCGGAATTCTTCTTGTTCGGTCTTGGCCGTTCCCGTCATCCCGGCTAACTTACTATACCGCCGGAAAAGGTTTTGGTAAGTGATGTTGGCCATCGTCTTACTTTCCTCTTGGATGGTCACGCCTTCCTTCGCTTCTAGGGCTTGGTGTAGTCCATCCGAGAACCGCCGACCTTCCATAATCCGCCCGGTAAAGGAGTCCACGATGAGCACTTCGTCGTCCTTCACCACGTAATCCTTATCCCGTTCCATGACGTAGTTAGCCCGTAAGGCCTGGTCAATGTGGTGGGTCAAGGCCGTGTTATCAGTGTCATAAATGTTCTTTAAGTTGAAGAATTGATCGGCCTTTTGGATCCCCAGTTCGGTTAACGAAACCGTCTTGGTTTCCAAATCAACCTTGAAATCATCCTTTGCCGTCAGAGTTTTGGCAAAGCGATCGGCCTGGCGATACAGTTCGTTGGCCCCCTGGGCTTGTCCAGAAATAATCAACGGCGTCCGCGCCTCATCAATTAGAATTGAATCTACTTCATCAACTAACGCAAAGTTTAAGGGGCGTTGCACCCGGTCTTCTTTGTAAACCACCATGTTATCGCGCAGATAGTCAAAGCCAATTTCACTGTTAGTGGAGTACGTAATGTCAGCGTTATAGGCAGCCCGTTTTTCCTCTGGATTCTTTTCAGCGGTATTCACCCCGACCGAGAGTCCTAACCAGTTATATAATTCTCCCATCTGTTCTGCATCCCGGGCCGACAGATACTCGTTAACCGTCACCACGTGGACCCCTTTGCCTGATAAAGCATTCAGGTAAACCGGCATCGTAGCCGTCAGGGTTTTTCCTTCCCCGGTTTTCATTTCAGCAATGTTTCCTTCATGGAGCACAATCCCCCCCATGATTTGTACCCGGAACGGGGTCATACCTAAGACCCGGCGGGCCCCCTCCCGGACGACTGCAAAGGCTTCGGGCAGTAAATCATCTAAACTAGCCCCTTGTTGGTAGCGTTCCTTGAATTCGGGGGTTTTGGCCTGTAAGTCGGCATCACTCAGGTTGCGATATTCTTCTGAATAAGCGCTCACTTGGTCGGCAAGCTGGCCCAGTTGTTTGATGCGCCGCTTATCGCTTTCGACCCATTTTTTTAATACGTTCGTTGCCATGCTTTAAATCTCCTCATTGTTTCCATTTGAATTTCTTGTCACCGGTTGTCTACATACTTTTAATTTTAACATTTTCCCACTTTAATTAAAATCAGTTTAATTATGCTTAGAAAAGAAAAGCTCCCAAAAATAAGTTTTTGAGAGCTCTTCGATTACCAAACATTAACTTTCCGTTGTAATCTGACCGTAGTGACCATCGTTACGCCGGTAAATGATGTTAATCGTTTCATTATTAATGTCTTTGTATACGTAAAAATCATGATTCAGTAAGTTCATTTGTAAAATCGCAGTTTCTGAATCCAGCTGCTTTAACGGGATTCGTTTTTTCCGAACCACATCAAGGGTGACCGCCGGCGTCTCCTCCGGCTTAAATAGCGGCGTGTGACCCACTTGTTCGGCATGGTGGTTAACGTTCGTACGGTAGCGCTTGATTTGTGCCATGATTTGCTCAACCGCATTTGCAACGCTCGTCTTGAGCTGGTTGCTAGTTGCCTCTCCGCGAAGTAATAAAAACGGAAAGATAATCGTAATTTCAGCCTTAATCAGTTGATCCGGATATCCAACTAAATTAACGTGTGCTACCGCATCGACACCCTCTGCTAGTTCCGCATTAAGCTGTTCGACCTGCTGCTCAATTGTTTGCCGTACCTCAGGGGTAACATCGACGTCATCGCCACGAACATTAAATGATAACATAATCCGGATCTCCTTTTTGCTTGCCACTATTTCACACTCAACCTTTATTATAGTTAATATTCACTCAAATAACAATTAATTACCGGGCCAATGTCACACTGCGAACTCCCTGCACCCCTGCTGCCAAAAGCAACCGCTGGGCTTGGTGTAGAGTTTGTCCCGTTGTATACACGTCATCGACCAAGCAAACTCGGGTCCCCGGGAGTTGTGCTGCGGTGCTCGGATTAAGCGCAAATGGTTGCCAGCCCACTAATCGTTGTTGGCGAGTTTGTTGATGTTGGCTCACCAATTTCGGCTTTGCCATGAGCGCGGAGACGAACGCAACGTCCGTTAACCATCCAGTTACCTGATTAAACTTCCGCACCGCTAGCTGCGTGGGAGCTAGTGGAATCGGAACGATTAATTCCTGTTCCCTTTGACATACCTGTACAACCGCGGCCTTCACCAAGGAACGCAGCGCATAATCGCCCTGAAATTTATACCGCTCCAGGTAGGTTTGCATTAAGCCGTGATACGGATACAACGCCTGGTTTACTAACGGCACTGCCATCCTTTGGTTCCACCACTGACATTCCGAGCACCGACTCGTCGTGGCTTGAAACCGACCACATTGCGGACACTGGGGCCCAGTTGGTCGTGCAAACAGGCGAACACACTTCGCACATAAATCCGGAACTTGATATGGTCTAAAACTAAGCAAAAACGCAATTGGTAACTGCTGCTGTAGTGGTTGCGCACACCACAAACACTGCTCACGCATGGGATTGCGCTCGCCGATTCATCTGGGCAATTTGGTGCCTAGCTTGAATGACATTGGTGGTGTAGGCCGCCACAATGCAATCCACGGTCCCCGTTGGACGAGTAGCTTTCCGCCCAACTCGGCCTGCCATTTGCACGAGTGAGGGCACCGAAAAGACTCGGTCATCGCCTCCTAAAATAATCACGTCAATCCCAGGAAAGGTCACGCCCCGTTCCAAAATGGTCGTAGTCACTAAAAACAAAACCTCCCGTTGCCGCATTTTATTCACCTTAGCAAGCCGCGCTTCATCGCCTGCGTACACGGTTTCCCACTGTCCTCGGTCTTGAAACCGCTTCGTGAGGTAGGCATCGATCACCGCCAGATCGCGAATCCGGGGCACAAACAGCAAAAAGGGTTGCTGGGCCTGCATCTTCTGTTGCACCAGCCGCTTTAAGACCCCCGGTAAGCAGCCCCGTTCCAGCTGGTGGCGCCAGCGGTAAGCCAATCGCCACCGCAGTTGGGGTAACGGGAAGCCGTGGAACCGACGCGGTAAGTAGGCAATGCGGCCCCGATACTCCCGTTGTAACCGGCGACTGGGCGTTGCCGTCATTAATAGTAACGCGCCCTGTGATTTCACCGCACGCTGGGTGGCCATCGCCAAGGTCGGATTACCGGCATAGGGAAACGCATCCACTTCGTCCAAGATTAACACATCGAACGCGGCCTGAAAGCGCAGTAACTGGTGGGTCGTACAGATGGTTAGTTGCTGATACGAGTATGGTGTTTGCTGTTGCCCATGCAAGAGCACCATGGAAATGGTGGGAAATGCCGCCTGGTAGCGCGGAAAGAGTTCTAAACAAACGTCAACCCGGGGCGATGCAATTGCAACCCGTAGTCCCTGCTCCAGTGCCCAGGCAAGCCCGACAAACGAAATCTCGGTTTTACCAGCCCCCGTCACCGCCCACAATAACTGGGATTGGTGGGTTTGAAAGCCCTGCTGAATCTGGGCTGCACAGCTTTGTTGGCCGGGGGTTAACTTGCCAGCCCAGGCTAACACCGGGGGCTTTTCAACTTGAAACGCATTTGGTTCCGCCCTAGTCGCTAGCGCCATGGAACTGTCGAGCCGACCGAGGTTAATACAGTTCCGACAGTAATAGTCCCCGGTCGGCAACCGACTGACTGACTTTTCACAATCATTGTGGCATCGGTTACAATGAATAACAGTGGATAATACCTGCAACGCGGGAGTTAGTTTAATCCTAGCCTCACTGGCCCATTCCCGCTGTTGCTCGGCAGTCACGGGTACTAATCGACCCGCCAAATCAAGCTCATTCATAACTTCACCTCTACCAGAGATACGGAAAGGAGCCTTCTTATGACACAACCATTTTTAACCATCACCCACGCAGGCACCCATACCCTAGAAATTAAAAAATCTAAGTTTATTGCTAACGTTGCCCGCGTTCAGAGCGAGGCAGCAGCCGCGCACTTTCTAACCCGCATCCAAACGGAGCACAAAAAAGCCACCCACAATTGCTTTGCTTACCTCCTTGGGGCAGACGACCACGTGCAACGGGAAAGTGATAACGGTGAACCCCGCGGAACGGCAGGAGTTCCCATTTTAGAGGTCCTTAAGCAGGAACACCTCCATGACGTTGCCGTCGTCGTGACCCGTTACTTTGGGGGCATTAAGCTTGGCGCTGGGGGGCTGATTCGGGCTTACAGTAACGCCACGTCCCAAGTCATTGCGGCCGTCGGAATCGTCGCCATCGTCCAGCACGAATGCTTGCAAATTAGCGTGAGTTACAAAAACTATGATCAATTAACCTATTTTTTAAATACCCATCACCTTGAAATTCAAAACGTGGATTTTCAAACGGAGGTGACCGTCACCACTTCGGTCGCCCAGGATCAATTGGAACCCCTCCAAACAGCTTTAACTAACTACCTGGCAGGCAATGTCACCATCCACAGCGCGGGACCGCAATTCGTCGAACAACCCGTGAAACGACCGCAAGCCTAATTGCGTTTCACGGGGGCTTTGGTATAATGGTAGTGAAACAAATCACAATTGAAGGGAGTTTTTTCATGTCATCTAAAGATGCACAACCAGCGGCCACCATTTTAGTGCAAATGGGGATTTATGCCGTGATTTTATTTGTTTCCTACTTAATTTCGGCCCTGTTTCCCGCAAATTTCCCGGTTCCAGCACCGGTCATCGGGTTAATCCTACTGTATCTCCTCCTTACTTTCCGCCTGATCAAACCTGTTCACGTGGAAAAGGTCGGTAACTTCTTGATTAGCATCTTGGCCTTTCTCTTTGTTCCCTCTGGGATTCAACTGGCAGCCGACCTGAACATCATGAGGCATTCGGGACTCCAAATGATCGTCATGATTATCATCTCAACGGTCGTCATGCTAGTTTCGGTGGCCCTCGTAGCCACAGCCCTCATCTGGCTGCGCCAGCGCCTCTTTCCCGGAAAGGAGTAGTTACATATGCAAGCTGAATTATTAAAATTCTTGGGGACGCCGATGTTTGGAATCGCTCTCTCGCTCGTCGTCTATCTAATCGGAACGGTGCTGTTTAAAAAGACCAAGGGCTTTTTCCTCTTCCAACCGCTCTTTGTCAGCATGGTGCTAGGCGTGTTCTTGCTCTGGTTACTGGCCAAGGTAACTAATCTCGACGTCGTCTGGGTTTACAAAAACCTTTACAAGCCAGGTGGTGACATCATCTTCTGGTTCTTGTATCCCGCTACGATTGCCTTTGCCATCCCCCTGTTCAAACGCAATGACATTGTGAAGAAGTACTGGATAGAAATCATCCTGGCCTTGGTGATTGGGCTGACCATTTCAGTCGTCATCATGTACTTTGTCTCAAAGCTCCTCGGGCTTAACAACGCTGGGATTGCTTCCATGCTCCCGCAGGCGGCTACCACGGCCGTGGCGATGCCAATTGCCGCTGGGATTCACGGCATTCCTGCCGTAACCGCGATGTCCTGCATTTTGAACGCCGTCATCATTTACGCCATTGGGGACTGGTTAATTAAAATTTTCCACCTCAAAAATCCAATCGGTGTGGGGCTAGGCCTGGGAACAGCCGGGCACACGTTAGGATCGGCGAAGGCTCTCCAACTGGGTGAAGTGCAGGGTTCCATGGCTGCCATTTCGGTAGTCATTATCTCAATCGTGGTGGACATTGTTGTGCCCCTCTTTGCTAACCTGGTTCACCTATAAATTAATCATATAAAAAACCGTTCGGCGAACCGAACGGTTTTTTTGTGGGGCTTTTTAATTACTTAAGTGATAGTTATAGGTTGAGACAATGATGTTTTGCCGCGAATTAAGCGCTGCTCGAAGCCGCAGTCCCGTTTGGTTATGCAGGACTTGTTGCCAATGGTGCCGAGGCACAAATTGCGGGACAAGCACCGTTGTAGAGTAGTTAATCTCATCATCCTTACGGGCAATTACGTCACAGAACCGGAGCACCGGATCGTTGAGGGAACGGTATGAAGTGTGAATGTTAACAAACCGAATGTCTGGATATTCATGCTTAAACTGGTCCTCAATTTTCTTTTCACTCTCCGGATCAGAATTAAAGGAGACGTGGACGGCAACCACCTGGTTCGCAATCGAAGTGGCATAGCTAATCGCCTGACGGGTAACTTGCGTCACGTTTCCTACCAACACAATCACCGTTGAGCCATCGTACTTGCGAATCTGGGCCGCAGCATCCTTGTTATCAATCCGCAACTGACGGGCCACTTGTTGATAGTGGTTGTGAATCCGATAAAACATGTACAAAATCAACGGCATGATGATCAGGTACGGCCAAACGTCCCTAAAGCGGAGGGCAAACAGGATGACTACCAGCATCAAGGACATCCCAGCTCCAATTAGGTTAATGAACATCTTACCCGGCCAGAAACCTTCTTTATGATGGAACCAGTGCACAATCATCCCTGACTGTGACAGGGTGAATGGAACAAACACCCCGACGGCATATAGTGGAATCAACAGATTGGTCTTCCCGTTGAAAATCAAAATCAACGTGATGGCTCCAATCGCCAATGAAATAATCCCGTTAGAATAACCGAGCCGATCCCCTTTATCCAGGTAGGCGTGCGGTAAATACTTATCCTTCGCCATGTTGTAGGCCAGGATTGGAAAGGCCGAGAATCCCGTGTTAGCAGCAACCGCTAGAATTAGAGCCGTCGCAAGTTGCAACATATAATAGAAGAACCCGTGGCCAAAGACACCGCTCCCGATTTGGGACAACACGGTATCCTTAACGTTGGGAATAATGCCCATGTAGTAACTTAAGCAGGTGATGGAACCAAAGAAAATCGCCAAAATAATGGCCATCAATGCCAACGTATTCGCCGCATTTTTCCGACTAGGCTGCTTAAAATTAGGAACGGCGTTACTGATGGCTTCCACTCCAGTCAAGGATGCTGATCCGGCTGAAAGGGCTTTAAAGAAGAGCAGCAATGTCATGCCCTTCACCGAAGCATTCAGCGGAGCAGCCGCGTGGTACGCAATTTTGCCGGTCAGAATGTTATAGCCACCGATGATGATCATCAAAATAATCATTAGGATAAAGAAGTACACCGGGATGACCAGAAACGCGGCTGAATCACGCATTCCCCGTAGGTTCAAAACCATGATAAATAGAACGATTAGCACCGCAATCGGCACCTGATAGTGATAGAGACTCGGGATGGCAGAGGTAATGGCTTCCGTTCCAGAGGTGGTCGAAACCGCCACGGTTAACATGTAGTCAACCAGCAGAGAGCCTCCGGCAACTAGACCAGCGCCTTCCCCCCAGTTAGTGCGTGCAACCACGTACGCCCCCCCACCAGAGGGATAAGCATAGATGATTTGACGATACGACAGGGTAATAGCTGCTAGTAACACTAACACTAGCAACGCAACCCACATTTGATACATGAGGGCGGCGGTCGATAACGTAATCAAGACTACCGTAATTTGTTCCGTCCCGTAGGCCACTGAGGATAAGGCATCTGACGACAAGAGCGCCAAGCCCTTAAATTTCGTCAGGGATTGCCCGGCTTCATCAGTACTTTTCAGTGGTCGGCCAATAATTAAACGCTTTAAATATCGCCACATGAAACTTTACTCCTATATCTTGAATTTGCTTCCTAGCATTTTAATACACCTGCTACTATACTCCGACTCCCAGCTCGCGACAACAGCAAAAGGGAAGTTTACTTACGTAAACTTCCCTTTTAATTTGGTAATTTAAATTACATCATTCCAGGCATTCCTTGCGGCATTCCTGGGTTGTCGTTACTGTCTTCTTTTTGTTCTTCAGCAACTACGGCTTCCGTCGTAAGTAACAATGAAGAAACTGAAGCAGCGTTTTGTAAGGCTGACCGGCTAACCTTGGTTGGGTCCACAACTCCGGCGGCAATCATGTCTTCATACTTGCCATCAGCAGCGTTGTAACCAACTCCTGGTTTTTCTTGTTTCAAGTGGTCAACGATTACAGCGCCATCCACTCCGGCGTTTTCAGCAATTTGCTTAACTGGAGCTTCCAGAGCCCGACGCACAATGTCAACTCCCGTTTGTTCGTCGCCATCGGCATCAACGGCAGCGACATCAGCTAGAATGTTGATGAAGGAAGTGCCTCCACCAGGAACGAACCCTTCTTCAACAGCAGCCCGGGTAGCATTCAAAGCGTCTTCAATCCGGTACTTGCGTTCTTTTAATTCCGTTTCGGTTGCAGCTCCAACTTTGATAACGGCTACTCCACCAGCTAACTTAGCTAACCGTTCTTGTAACTTATCCTTATCAAATTCAGAGTTAGTCGTTGAAATTTGACCCTTAATTTCAGCAACTCGCTTAGCAATGGCTTCTTTGTCACCCTTGCCTTCTACGATGGTTGTCTTATCCTTCGTAACGTTTACTTTATTAGCTTGACCAAGTTGATCAACGGTCGTATCTTTCAAGTCAAAGCCTAAGTCATCACTAATGACAGTTGCGCCCGTCAACGTGGCGATGTCTTGTAATTGGGCTTTCCGCCGGTCACCAAAGCCAGGGGCTTTCACGGCAACCACGTTAAACGTTCCTCGCATCTTGTTCAAGACCAAGGTTGGCAATACTTCACCACCAATGTCATCGGCGATGATTAACAGTGCTCGACCTTGTTCAACGACTGATTGTAAGAGGGGCATGATGTCTTGCATGTTGCTAATCTTTTTGTCAGTAATTAAGATGTATGGATTATCGAGATCGGCTTCCATCTTTTCTTGATCAGTAACCATGTATTGGGACATGTAACCACGATCAAATTCCATTCCTTCAACCACGTCCAAGCTGGTTTCCACTCCCTTGGAGTCTTCGATGGTAATTACCCCATCGTTACCAACCTTTTCCATGGCTTCCGCAATCAAACTTCCAACTTCTTTACTAGCGGAAGAAATGGAGGCAATTTGAGCAATGTCGTCTTTGTTTTCAACCTTGTGACTCATCTTCCGTAAACTGTCCACAGCGGCGTGAGTTGCTTTTTCAATTCCCCGCCGTACACCAACCGGGTTAGCACCGGCCGTGACGTTCTTCATGCCTTCTTTGACAATTGCTTGGGTCAAAACAGTTGCAGTAGTGGTTCCGTCCCCAGCAACATCGTTCGTCTTAGAAGCTACTTCAGAAACTAACTTAGCTCCCATGTTTTCAAAGTGGTCTGGTAAACTAATTGCCTTGGCAATCGTTACCCCATCGTTAGTAATGGTTGGATCGCCAGCCGTTTCTTCTAAAACCACGTTACGACCCTTGGGCCCCATTGTCGTTTTAACTGTATCAGCTAATTTATCAACACCTTTGAGCATTGCGCTCCGTGCGTCATCTGAAAATTTAAGCTCTTTAGCCATTTTAATCACCTCATGTTGATTTTATTTGTGTTCCGTTGTTACGCTTATTTTACGATTGCTAAGAGGTCATTTTCGTGCATGACCAAGTACTCTTGACCTGCATAGTTAACCTTGGTGCCGGCGTATTTATCAAACATCACGTTGTCGCCTTCCTGAACTACTGGAGCGACCCGTTCGCCACTGTCAAGCACCCGTCCGGCTCCAACAGCAATGACCTTGCCTTGGGTTGGTTTTTCCTTCGCGTTGTCTGCGAGGACAATCCCCCCCACTGTTTCTTCTGGTTGATCTTCTACTTCGATAATAACCCGATCTCCAATTGGTTGTAACATCTTAATCCCTCCAATAAAGTAACTTTTTAGCACTCAAACTCATCAAGTGCTAATTACATTATTAATATAATCCCCCTGCTATAAAAATGCAAGAATTTAGTTTCAAAAAAAGAGTTACTGCATCAGTAACTCCTATTCCTCGGTTGTGTCATCATAGTGATCAATAAAGTAAATGAGGGTTTGCAATTCGTTGGTCAAATCCACGTTGTGCACCCGAATGTCATCAGGAACATCCAAGCGCCGAGACGTAAAGTTTAAAATCCCCTTTACCCCGGCTTCCGAAACTTGATCAGCAACGTCTTGGGCCACCTTCGCCGGAACGGTTAGAATCGCCACACTGATTTGTTGATCCCGGAGCTGGTTAATCATTTGATCCATCGGGTAAATGGGTACACCCCCCTGAATCGTATTTACGTTCTTTGGATTCACATCGAACGCCGCGGAAATCCGAATGTTGCTATCCTGATGGAAATTAAAGTTCAACAGGGCGTGACCAAGATTCCCGACTCCCACTAGAGCTACGTTGGTCAGCCGGTCTTGGTGGAGGATGTTCTTGAAAAACTCTAATAGGTTGTCAACGTCATACCCGTAACCTCGTTTCCCAAGGGCCCCAAAGTAGGAAAAATCCCGACGAATGGTCGCTGAATCCACGTGAATGGCATCAGCTAGTTCAGTCGATGAGACCCGTGTTTTGCCCCCGTCATGTAAAATGTTTAAATAGCGATAATAGAGCGGCAGGCGCTTTGCAGTTGCACGGGGAATTTTCACTTCTGCCATTAGCTAGTTTCCTCCTTAAAATTAGTCGTACCTTCACTTTTACCATTCTACCACAAACTAAAAGTTTGTGAATTTTTTGGTTAGTACTAGCCAACTTCCGCGAACCACAAATCCGGGTTTTCCCCATTCCAGTCTACCCTACCGGTGCAAACTAGCCGGCCTAATCACGACTAAAAATATGATAAGATGACGACAGGAGGAATCACCATGATTATCTTACAGGCACAACACCTGACCAAACGATTTAATGGCGTGGCAATCTTTGAGGATCTTAATTTAACCCTTAATGACCACAGTCATCTCGGGTTAGTCGGCCAAAACGGCGCAGGAAAATCAACCCTGTTAAAAATGTTGGTTGAGCCCCAAACGATTAGCTCTGGGACCGTAACCACTAAGCAAAACTTATCGATTGGCTACCTACCCCAAAATACAGGGCTTCATTCCGACCGAACGATTCAAGCCGAGTTAGAGCTGCCGTTTCAAGGCTTACAGGAAATGGAAGCCAAGCTCCATCAACTCGAAGACCAGATGAGTCAGCCGGCCGTGAACCAGGATCCGGCCCAACTAGCCGCCGTTTCCAAAACTTACGACCAGTTGCAAGCCGACTTTACGCGAAACAACGGCTACGGCTACCACGCTGAGATTCGGACCATTATGAGTGCGTTTGGCTTTAGCCCCGCCGACCAAGCTCGCCCCATCAGTGAACTATCGGGTGGCCAGCAGACCCGCGTAGCATTAGCTAAACTGCTACTCGAAAAGCCCGACCTGCTCTTACTGGATGAACCGACCAATCACATTGATATGGAGACGACGGCCTGGTTAGAAAACTTTTTAAAGTCCTACGCCGGGGCGTTTCTAATTATTTCTCACGATCGTTATTTTCTCGATCAGACGGTAACGGGCATTTATGAATTAGACCACGGCCGGTTAACCGACTACGCCGGAAATTACAGTTTCTTTGTAACCGAAAAGGAACACCAGTTGGCTCTGGCTGCTAAGAAATACGAAAAACAGCAACACCAAATTAAAAAAGATGAGGAGTTTATCCAGAAAAACCTGGTGCGGGCCTCCACTACCAAACGGGCCCAGTCACGGCAAAAACAACTCGCCAAGCTCGACCGGGTGGAAAAACCCAGTCGGCAACGGGCCACCGCTCGCTTTCACTTTCAACCCGCTCGCAAAAGTGGGGAGGTCGTCTTAGACGTCGAAAACCTCGGGATTGGCTACCACCAAGAGCTGAGTTACCCAATTAACCTGCACTTAAAACGGCAACAACGTGTTGCCATCTTTGGTCCCAACGGGGTGGGAAAATCAACCTTACTAAAAACAATTGTGGGGGAGCTGCCCCCACTTCAGGGTACGATTCGCTTTGGAACCGGAGTCCAGATCGGCTATTACGACCAGCAACAGGCTCGCCTGCATCCCGAAAAGGACGTGCTCCACGAACTCTGGGATGATTACCCGACCACTCCCGAAGGTGACATCCGCTCCATCCTCGGGAGCTTTCTCTTCAGTGGTGCAGCAGTGGAAAAACGAGTTGCCAATCTTTCAGGGGGCGAACGGGCCCGCCTATTATTAACCAAATTATCTATGGAACAGGATAACTTTTTAGTCCTAGATGAACCAACTAACCATCTCGACGTCGATAGCATTAACGTCTTAGAAAAAGCCCTCCTGGACTTTCAGGGAACAATTCTGTTTGTTTCTCACGATCGGTATTTCATCAACAAGTTGGCTACCCACATCGTTGAACTGAGCGCCACGGGCTCAGCTACCTATATGGGTAACTACGATTATTACCGGGCTAAAAAAGCGGAGGAAGCAGAAATTGCGGCGCATGAACAGCCACAGCAACCCGTTTCCACTGTCCCTGTTTCCGACCAAAAGCAGCAATTTCAACGTCAAAAGGACATCCAACGACAGCAACGAAAGTTAGCCCGCACCATTCAGGATCTAGAAACCCAACTGGGTCACCTCGAAACGCAAATCCAAAGCGTCCAAACGGCCATGACCAAACCAGAAAATTATCAGGATGCTACAAAGAGCAGTGAACTGCAAACCCAGTTAAACGAACTGCAAGCTACCCAACAAACGGTTGAATCCCAGTGGGAAGCGGCAAGCTTAGACCTAGAAGCCTTAGATGAACCATAAAAAATCCCGTCCCAGCACGGTCATGTTGGGACGGGATTTTTAGTTACTACTAATTAAAAAAACTTGTTATCAGCGGCTAAATTGGCTTTCGATTAGTGCGGAGCAGCTGCTTCCCACTCAAATTCCAGCCCGGGCTCAGCATTCAAACTCATATCCGCGTGAGCACCATGGCGTTGCAACATGGCGCCGGCCGCTCCAATCATCGCGGCGTTATCGCCACACAGCTTGCGCGGAGCCATCACAAAGGGAACTCCCTTGGCAGTAACCGCTGCCTGGAGTGCCGCCCGCAACCCCTGGTTTGCAGCTACCCCACCGGCTAAGATAAATTCCTGGGCCGGATACTGTGCCAACGCTTCAGTGGTCTTTGTGACCAACACGTCGATTACCGCGGCTTGAAAACTAGCGGCCAAATCCTGTTTATTCAACGAGGTGCCAACCTGGTCCGCGTGGTGAACCGTATTAATAAACGCACTTTTTAACCCACTAAAACTAAAGTCAAGGTTATCTTCTTTGATCATGGCACGGGGAAACTGGAAGGTTTCGTGACCAGCGTGCGCCCACTGGTCCACGGTCGGCCCGGCGGGGTAATTAATCCCCAACACGCGCCCAATTTTATCATAAGTCTCTCCAGCGGCATCATCACGGGTTTCCCCAATGATTTTAAACTCACCCTCAGCCGGCATCCAAACCAATTCCGTATGCCCGCCAGACACAACCAGCGCTAGCGCGGGGAAGTGCACCGGCTGCACAAAGTTAGTCGCGTAAATGTGACCCGCAAGGTGATTCACCGGAATGAGGGGGAGTTGGTGCGCCCAGGCAACAGCCTTTGCTGCCGTAATGCCGACTAATAATGAACCAACCAGCCCGGGTCCGGATGTAATTGCTACTCCGGTTAGGTCCGTGTACGTGACGTGAGCTTCATCCAGGGCTTGTTGCAAACAAATCGTAATTTGTTCAATGTGATGCCGACTGGCCACTTCGGGAACGACCCCACCAAACCGTTGGTGACTCTTAATCTGGGTTGCCACCACGTTACTTAAAATCTCGTTACCATCCTTAATAACTGCCACACTAGTTTCGTCACAACTAGTTTCAAAGGCGAGGATTAAACTCGGTTGTGCTTCCATGTTTTCACCGCTTCTGTCGTTCTAATTTAACGTCCAAAATTGTTGGCCGCTAAGTAGTTTCGTTTATCTAAATGCAACCGGTAGTCAACGGCGGCTTCGCCATCGTCAAAGTAATCCGGTTTCTCATCCACCTTGACAAACCCCAGGTCCTGAACCAAGCTCTGGGATTTTTCGTTACTTTTTCGGCACGTAAAAATCACACAGTGCAGGCCCATTTCTCGCGCTCGTTCAATGATGGTCGTCGTCAAAAAGTAGCCTAATCCCCGCTTTTGAAACTGCGGTAAAATGGCCAGGTTTTCAATGTGACAGCAGGTTTGCTGGCGCGAAATCATAATGCAGATGAAGCCAACTAACTCATCGTCATGCCGCAAAATCAGATAAAACCGATTATCACGGTTCTTCAACCCCGCCTGAAACCGTTTGGGACTCCACTTCACCTGCTTCCCGTAAGCTTCCCGGTCAACCTTAATTAGGTCCGGCAAGTCGGTCATTGACCCCTTCCCGAGAAAATACTTCATCCCACAAATTTCCACAATCCGATTTTTAAAATCAAGGGCCTCGTCAATCCGATTCGCTTGTTTGTCATTAATGTTTTTACGATACCACTCTTTAAACTTGTTCAACATAGCCTGTCGATCCCTCTCCTGGGTGCTTGCGCTGCCATTCTGCCTCTGCCTGGGTCATCCGTAGGTAGTTCGGAACCACCTGGTCGACGGCTGAAACGGGCGTTTGTCGTTCCCCGAACATGGCCAATTGACTTGCCTGAGGCAAATTGTTAATGCCCGCTACCGTTCGTACTGGGACGTTCAGTTGCTCCTGAAACTGGGTCAAAAACTTTGGAACGTCTGAACCCACTAGGGTCAGCGGTTCAGTAAACTGCTGGAGTTGTTGTAGCCAATCAGCTAACGCTACGTGTTGCTCTGGCACAACCAGTTTTGGCCCCGTCGGACTCGTCCGGTAGACGGCCGTGAACAAAATCTCGTTCCGGGCATCAAACAGGGGTACGACCAGGTGCTGTTCCGCCGTGACGTTGAGCACCAAGGTTTGTAGGCTAGACACGGTCACCAATTCAATGCCGAGGGTGGTCGCAAGCACCTTCCCAATCGTCACGGCTACCCGTAACCCCGTATAGGATCCTGGTCCATTGGCAATCACAACCCGCTCTAAATTCGCCGGAGTTAACTTAGCTAGTTTAACCAAGCGCTCCACAATTTCCATTGCATAGGCCGCGTGTTTTCGTTGAGTTGTAATGGTCGTGGTCGCAAGCACCCGATCACCGTCAACGACCGCGACGGTTAACGGTTGATTCGAAGTGTCAATTGCTAAAGTCTTCATTCCTCCGCCTTCTTTGGTGTAATCTTTGTCCATTTAATCTGCGCGGTAGCACGAATCTGGTCGCCCACGGTAATCTGGTGGATGGTAACCGGAGTTCGGTCCGCCGTTAACAATTGGGCTTGACTCGTAACCTGATCGCCGTACCGGACCTCATCGACATACTTAATGCTAAATTCAGTTGGCAGGTAGTCCCGCAAAAATTCAAAGGGTAACGTGTTCGTCATCCAGCCCACGTAGTGCGTGTTACTAACGTGACCGTTAAAATCAATGTCACTAAATAACACCGGATACGTCATTTCCCACTCTGCCGGACCAATCAGTCCAGGAATTTTGGTCAGACGCGGTAACCGTTTCACGTGTTCACTACCAAACGGTTTCGTCATGGCTTCGTTAATTTTAACCATTTTTCGGGTCTTCAAATCCATCATCACCCACAGGCTATTAACATCCACCAGTAAATGGTCCGCGTGGTCATAAATGCGGTACACCCGTTTCGCAAAGTAATTCGTGTGGGCCGTCGCCTGGGTTTCAATGCGGACCCGTTCGTTCGCCTTCGGTAAGCGGTTAATGTGTAGATCTTGTTGCACGACAATCCACGTCACCCCCGTCTCCTGAACGTCATCAATTCCAACGGACAGGCCGACAGATTCATCCTCTGAAACCTGAATAAAGCTATCAATTAAAAATTGCAACGTCACTTTCCCGTGAATTCCCGTTTGAAAGTTCGCAATCTTGTAGTTCTCTGAAAAAATGGAAGCTGACATGACCTTTTCTCCTATTTATCAAGCTGATGAAAGCGATTATAGACATCCTGGCGGACCAAATGATTGGTTTTCGCCACCTGTTTAATCGCTTGGTTGGGTTTCATTCCCGTCTGCACCAGTTGTTGCACCTGGGCTTCGATTGAGAGTGTTGGGGCAACCACTGGGGAAGCTGAAGTCGGCTCCGGATTCCCGGCCACTAAGATCACGAATTCCCCCCGCACGGGTTCCTCCGTGGCCCACTTCACTAATTCACTCAGGGTTCCGCGGACGTATTCTTCATGCTTCTTAGTGAGTTCCCGCCCTAAGGCTGCTGACCGATTCCCCAGCACCTCGGCTAGGTTGGTTAACGTCTTCTTTAACCGGTGGGGAGCCTCGTAGAAAATTAACGTGGCGGTCTCATTCTGTAAACCTTGGAGTTCGCGTCGCTGTTCTGCTGGTTTCCGTTGCAAAAAACCGTAAAACAAAAACGGCTGCGGACTTAGCCCCGATGCAATCAAACTAGTTAAGCCAGCGGTCGACCCAGGTAAACTGACCACGGGGAGCTGGTGCTTAATGCAGGCTTGCACTAACTCATGACCAGGATCACTCACGGAGGGCATCCCGGCATCGCTCACCTGGGCAATTGTTGCCCCGGCCTCAAGGCGGTCAATTAGCTCCGGAATCCGCCGGGCGGTATTATGCTCGTGAAAACTAATTTGCTTGGTGTTGATTTCAAAGTGATTGAGCAACTTTTGCGTGTTCCGGGTGTCTTCGGCGGCAATCACATCAACCGTCCGTAACGTATTGAGAGCTCGCAACGTGATATCGTCCAAGTTGCCAATCGGCGTGGGCACTAGGTATAAAGTTCCTGTTGCCCGGGGAGCAAAGCTACTCTGCGCATAGATGGTCATGGTTAACGTTCTCCGTAAATAATGTCAGTACAAAAAATACAGCTTTCGTTTTCCGCCCGCCGCTTTCCATAGTACTGATTACAAATGTGATAGCCTTCGTTGTACAGTTTTTCGAGGTTCTTTTTGGACTGGGACAATTCCCGGACGCCGTGATGTTGTTTTTCAGCAGACCCCAATAAATCCCGCAGGTGTTCATTTTCAATTCGCAATTCCGAATTCTCTTCTAAAATTACGGCAACCTTGGTCCGTAACGTTGTAATTTTGGTTAGCATTTGTTCGAACTGGGCGGACAGATCATCCATGCCCTCGTCCACATTTTTTGCCAAGCACCATCATCCCTCTCGTTTGCTAATTTATGGTGGCTAAACACTGCAGGGTAATGACCTCTAAAATACTCTGAAAGCCAACGTTCACCTGCTGCTGTTGTGCGGTGGTCAATATGTCATTAATCATACTGACAATTTGCTCATCTGACAATTGATCCGCCGCGGATTTAAGTAAATCATAAGCATTTCCAAATGCTAACTTCGTAGCGGGCAACGCCCGAAATTTCACGTCAAAAAGATCCTGGAAGAGCAAACAAATCATCGTAATTGTCACGTTTTGACTAAAACGATCCTTTACAAGGGGTAAGACATTCGTTTGAATAAAGGGAAACGCCTGGGCGTCGCCCTGTTTAATCCACGTAAACCACGTTTCTAGCTGCTGTTTCATTTTACTTAGCCAGTGATCTGTTACCAACTGGTCGAGTTCATCGGTATCATTCGTGATTTTTAACGCGAGGGTCATGTCCGTCGCACTCACTTGCTGCGCCTGTAAATAGCGAATCAGTTCGGCTGCTTGGATGGGCGGAAATTCCACCAACTGGGTGCGGGACCGAATCGTAGGCAACATGTGATGATAATCTGTGGTTAGCAGAATGGCGGTCACCGTTGCCGTAGGTTCTTCGATGACCTTGAGCAAACTATTAGCTGCGGCCACCGTCATGGTATCCGCAGCATCGATAATAAAGACCTTCTGCTTGCCCTCGACCGCACTCTTGGAGAACTCCCCTTTTAACTGCCGCACTTGGTCGATTTTAATCGATTGACCATCGGGTTTTAGGGTTAAGACATCGGGATGTTCCCCGTTTGCAATCCGAACACATTCGTTACATTGCCCACAGGGTAAGCCCGCTGGGTCTGGATGCTCACAAAATAAACTCATTGCCACTAGTTGACTCACGACCAGCTTGCCTCGCCCCGTAGCCCCTGAAAACAAATACGCATGGCTTAACGCACCGGCCTGAACCACCGCACCAAAATGGCGCACCAGCTCTGGCTGTTTTTGTAGCGCGGTGGCAATAATCGTGGAGGCTGTCTTCGTTTTCATCCGTTAGAACCGGAAAAATGATTCAATCGGCAGTACCATGACCGTGGCCCCACCGACCTGAACTTCAACCGGATAGGCCGTATCGTTAATGCTCCCCACGAGGTTAATCGGTGGGGTCACATACTGGTCGCGAGCCTGGCAGGAGTGCTTAATAATGTCTAGGAGTTCGGGAACCCGTTCATCATCAATTCCAACCAGGTAGGTTACGTTTTTAGCCTTTAAAAAGCCCCCCTTGGTGGGTAACTGGGTCGCAATGATCTTGTGGTCATTAAGTTGTGCCTGTAACTGTGCGGCATCTTTTTCCTGAATAATTGCTAAAACTAATTTCACGATTCCGTCCCTCCTGCGCTCAAGTTCTGATGAAGGTGTTGCCCAATAATGGTTAACACCTGTTGCGTCACGGTCGCCACCGGTTGGGTAGCATCGATCCGGACAATGCGGTCTGGATGTTCCGTCGCTAACCGTTCGTAGGCATCGTGCACCCGCACGTAAAAATCACGGTGTTGCTGGTCAAGTCGGTTCGTGGCGGCTGCGGTCCGCTGCTGGATCCGTTGTAACCCTACGGAGACTGGGACAGCAAAGTAAATGGTCAGGTTGGGGAGCAGGCCCTCGGTCGCAAACTGATTCATCTGAAAGACGGCTGCTTCCCCCAGCTTCCGCCCGGCTCCCTGGTAGGCAATCGAACTGTCTACGTAGCGATCGCACAATACGATTTGGTGCTGGCGAAGCGCTGGTAGGACGGCTTGCACGAGGTGCTGGCGACGCGCCGCTGCAAACAACAGTGCTTCCGTGCGCGCATCCATGTCCTGGTTTGCTTCATTGACAATCACTGACCGTATCTGTTCGGCGATCGGATCGCCACCCGGTTCCCGGGTGACCACTAGTTGCGAACCCAGTTGGGGCTGCAACGCAGCAACAACCTGGTTGAGCACCGTCGTTTTCCCCGCTCCGTCATTGCCTTCAAACGTTATAAATTGACCACTCATCGGACACCATTCCCCTTATTTTCTCCCTCGATTGTACTGTAAATTGACTCACTTGTCTATTTGAGCACCGGCGCCGTTTACTTCGGCCCGCCTACTAAAAAAGACCGCTAACGCGGTCTTTTGGCTTATTCAGCACTTAAACTGACAATTGGATCAACCTTGGCGGCCTTTCGTGCCGGTAACAAGGCGGCCAGTAAACAAATAATGACAGAAATCGCTAAGCCAAAGATGGCGTTCCCCACAGAAATTTGCATAATGTGGTAGTGAATTCCGCTTTGCGATAATGAGTTTACGCCCCATTCCACGAGGTAGGCTAACACGATGGCAACCAGGGCCGAGAAAAAGCCGAGGAAGACAGCTTCAAAGATAAATAACTTCCGAATGTTCCCCTTGGAAAAGCCGAGGGCACGTAAAATTCCGATTTCCTTGGTCCGCTCGGAAACACTGATGTACAGCACCACGATAATCATGATGGCTGACACCAAGAGCGAGATGGCCGCGATGGAAGTCAAGACGGCTACGGCGAGGTTCACGTAGGTATTCAGAATGGAAACAATCGAACCGGCCCCCGTAATCTGGTAGGCCTGCTTGTGCTTGCTGTTTTCCAACGCCTTAATCTGCTTTTGAACCGGTTGGACGTTTTGGACTCCCCCTGTAATATCAACGGCCAGATAGTTAGGTCCAAACGGCACGTTAGCGGCTTGGTGCATGGCCTTTAGGGTGCCATAACTAACGGCATCCGGTAGGTTGTTGCTATCCGTCACTCCACTAATGGTAACTTCTTGTTGCAGCACTTGTGGTGCCTGCGTCTGATCGTTGGCAATGTTTAAGTACAAGGTCGCCTTCTGCCCCACCACTTGGTTAGGATGCTGCTTATTCAGTTGCTTAGCTTCCTTCTTACTAATCAGAATCTCATTCTGCTGGGGCGCGTGGCCGGCCTTAATGCTGGATTTTCGCAACGTGTTATCAAAGGTTTGCAGCAAGCTCAAGGTCACCGTTTGTTGACCACTCTTCAGCTGTCCCCCACCAGCGGCAAAGTAGCCGGGGGTCACGTGTTTTACCCCCGCAATGTTAGCCAAGCGTTTTTGATCGTGAGTCGTTAAGCGCATCTCCTTAGGAGTGGGGTTATCCGCATTGACGTTTTTAGCCACTTGAATGGTGTTGGGATTAATCTGTGAATAAATTTCGTGGTTAATGTAGCCCTTGGTTCCATTGCCTAACCCGAGCATCAAAATCACGCTAAAGATTCCGATGGCGGCTCCAAACATAATTAAGAGGTTGCGTTTTAAATTGTAGCGAAAATGGTGCCAGGCCATCGTGGCCATTGACCGGCTACTAGCCACTTTATCCCGAAATGGCTTGGGCGTGGTTTCCACTGGATAAGCCGGTTTTAACACCCGATCGTCATCGATTAACCCGTTCGCGAGGTGCACAATCCGCGTTCCGTAGTTAGCCACGACCTGCGAGTGGGTCACCGCGATGACCAGTTTGCCATCCTTAGCAATCTGATTTAGTAATTGCAAAATTTCATCGGTATTCTCGGCATCAAGCGCTCCAGTTGGTTCATCCGCAATGATGATGTCTGGATCAGATGCTAACGCCCGTGCGATCGAAACCCGTTGCTTCTGTCCCCCCGAAAGTTGGTTCGGGTACTTATTCTTGTGATCGGAAAGCCCAACTTGGTCTAACAAGTGGTCAGCCCGCTTTAGTTGCTCGTGGTGCGATAGGTTGGTCATTTCTAACGACACCAATACGTTATCCCGAATCGTCAGGTGACTAATTAGGTTAAAACTCTGAAAGACAAACCCAATCGTACTGCGGCGGTATTGATCCAGTTCCTTCGGGGTGTCCCGTTTCAACGATTTCCCGTTTAACAATACGTCTCCCGTGTAGTGGCTGTCCAGCCCCGCAATGATGTTCATCAGGGTGGTTTTCCCTCCACCAGATTCCCCGAGAATAGAAACAAACTCGCCGCGTTCAAAGGCCAAATTAATCCCGTTTAAAACGTGGAATTCCTGATGGTCAACTTGATACGACTTGTGGATATCTTGTAACTGTAAATAGGCCATTAAGTTCTCCTTTGGACTAATAATAATTATTAGTTAGTTTGGTTGATATTATACACTATATAGTATGAGTTGCAATCCCTAATCAGGCCTACCAATCAAAAAGCAGCGCTCAATCATCGTAAACGCTGCTTGTCATTATGAATCATACACACTCGATTGAATGTGATCATTTTTAATGTCCCGGAACCGGGCCTGCCGGTACATAAACTCAAACTTCTGCTTGGCGAGTTTGGTTTGCGCCTGGACCTGGGAATCAACGTCGGCTACCGCGGCTTCCGTCTGCTGCGCCTGATCCCAGTCTTCCTTTAATAGGTTCAAGGACTGCAGTAATGCTTCATCGTACCGCTTTTCAAAGTTTTTCTGCCACCAAAAATTAAACATCCTAACCTCACATTTCTGTTCGTCCTTCAACGGCCCGAAAGAGGGTCATTTCATCGGCATATTCAATGTCGCTTCCGACCGCTAAGCCCCGCGCGAGGCGTGTTACTTTCAACCCAGCGGGCTTAAGCAACCGGGCGAGGTACATGGCCGTTGCGTCTCCTTCTGGGGTTGCATTCGTCGCAATGATGACCTCTTTAATCTGTTCGTTTTGCTGTAACCGTTTAATCAGCGAGCTGATGTTGATATCATCGGGACCCTTGCCCTCCATTGGGGACAACACCCCATGGAGTACGTGGTACAAGCCGTGATAATCCTTCATTTTTTCCATCGTCGCGATGTCTTTTGGTTGTTCCACCACCAAGACCTGGGACTGGTCTCTCATTGGGTCGCTACAAATTTCACAGGGATCCGTTTCGGTAATATTGCCACAAATCGAGCAAACCGTAAGTTTGCCCTTAGTATCCAACAGTGCTTGGGCAAATTGTTGCACCTCATCCTTGGGCATATCAATGGTATAAAACGCTAACCGGGTGGCCGTTTTCTCCCCAATCCCAGGGAGGTGCATGTAACCATCAATCAGCTTTGCAACTGGTTCTGGGTATTGCATCTAAACCCCTTCTTTACAATTAAAGTCCTGGAATGTTCATTCCTTGGGTAAACTGCCCCATTTTACTCTTCGTTGTTTCATCAATTTGCCCGAGGGCATCGTTAACAGCGCTAATCACTAAGTCTGATAGCATGTCTGGATCATCCGGATCAATTGCTTCTGGTTTAATTTGAAGATCCTTCATTTGCCGCGCTCCCGTGAAGGTGGCCGTTACTAATCCGTCTGGGGCCGTTCCCGTAAATTCTTGCTTTTCAATCTCACTTTGTTGGGCACTCATCTTTCGTTGCATTTCCTGTGCTTGTTGCATCAATTTTCCCATGTTCATTCCGTTCATTGCCATTTTGCTAACTCCTTACTTTTTAATCATCTTGAACATCAACTAATTCATCACCAAACAGTTCCTTAGCCTTACGCACGTTACGCGGTTCCGCTTCCGTTGGTTGCGCCGGTTTAGTCGCTGGCGCCGCGGGTTCCGGTTTGCGGGAATGTTGTTGCAAGTATTCCTGCCGCAGGTTCGGCCATGATTCCTTTGGCACAAACAAAACCGTCGGCGTCTTTCCCAGTAATTGTTCAAGTCCCCGGTTTACGTCCGCCAGTAACTGGTCATCACTCCCCGCTTTTTGGTACAAGAACCCGTAGTCAAACGCGATTACAACCCCATTTTCACTAGCAGCGACAGGGCGCGCCACGTGCAAGACCGCCCGTTGGGTGACACTTAACAATTGTAACAAAGCATCCCACTGACTGCGATACTGTTCTAAGGCTGGTTTCGTGGCCGCATCAAGCACCGCAAAAATTCCCTGGACGTCAAGCTCGGGCGTTCCCTGCTGATTGGGCACCGTTCGTTTCGGTGCTGCCTGCGTTTGAGTAGCAGTTGTCGGTGCGGGACGGGCCACTGAACGTTGTTGTAACTCCTGGAGTTGCCGTTTCAACTCGGTGAGTTGCTGGTTTAACTGTTGGTACGCTGGATCGGTGGTGGCATCCGCCTGAGTGGTAGCTGGTTGCTCCGCCCCCGTTTCATCCGCTAACCGAACGGTTAAAATATCCAAGTACAGTTCGGGATGATAGGTAAACCGCACCTGTTGTTGCACCTCATTAATAATTTCGACGTACCGGTAAAGTCGGCGTTGTGGGACCGTGGTGGCAATCTTTGCAAAGTGATCGCCAAGCAACCCTAATTCATCCTCTGGGACGAGTGCTTGATCTTGTTGGTACAATAACAGGTTTTGACAATAATCAATCAAATCCTCCAGAAACTGACTGGAGTCCTTCCCGGCCGCAAGGAGTTCCGCCACCACTTTCAGCCCCGCCCCGACCTCACCGGCCAGGACTGCTTCAAAGTAACTTTGTAATTCATCTCGAGCCACGCTCCCCGTTACCTGGAGCGCACTCTCATACGTCAATTCGTCTGCATCGTATGAGAGCGCTTGGTCAAGGATACTTAGGGCATCCCGCATTCCCCCCTCGGCACTGCGCGCAATCATTTTCACCGCCCGGTCATCATATTTGACCTGCTTTTCCTGCAAAATCTTTTCCATTTGCATCCGAATGTCTGCGGCGTTAATCCGTTTAAAGTCGAACCGTTGTAACCGTGATAAGATGGTCGCCGGAATTTTATGAGGTTCCGTCGTCGCTAATATAAAGATTACGTGGCTGGGTGGTTCCTCTAAGGTTTTCAGCAGGGCATTAAAGGCTCCTGTTGACAGCATGTGAACTTCATCAATGATGTACACCTTATAGGTGGCCTCCGTGGGCGCATACTTGGCCTTATCCCGAATGTTACGGATTTCTTCAACCCCATTATTAGAGGCTGCATCAATCTCAATCACATCGTTTAGTGCGCCCTGATTAATGGCCACACAAGTCTCACATTCGTTACAAGGCTCGCCATCTTCTAAATGTTGACAGTTGACGGCCTTCGCTAAAATCTTAGCCGTTGACGTCTTCCCCGTTCCCCGGGGCCCACTAAATAGATAAGCATGGCTAATTTGATCGGTTAGCAAGGCGTTTTTTAACGTTTTTGTAATCACTGGTTGCCCGACGATTTCATCGAATCGTTGGGGCCGCCACACCCGATATAAAGCTTGATAGCTCATGCTCATCTTCCTTTCTTCGTCAGTCATTTCACCCTAATTATAGCGAGAACGAGTGGTGATTACCAACTTCCCAACTTCAAACTAACCACGGATTTATGCGCCCGTAAGATGGTAAAAAAAATCTCCTAGTCAACTTGACTAGGAGCTTATTTGCTAACAACAAGAAGCACAAGGCAAAAAATACTTAGTGCTGCTTCCTTCCGGACCTGACACGGTTCGTAAGTCCACCTTTGCTTCCAGGCCTTACGGCAGTTCCTATCATAGCGCAGCTGTCCTTAATTGTCCAGTGGTTACCGCAGTTTTTTCCGATGCTGTTTCCGTTTCGAACGAAAGAATTGTTGCATGATCTGGGCCGCTTCGCTGGCTCGACATCCCGTTTGTAACTCCACCTGATGATTCTGCCGTTCATCCGTTAGGACTTGGTATAAACTCTCGCCCGCACCCGCTTTCGGATTGGCAGCTCCATACACCACCCGGGGAATCCGGGCGTTCAGGATGGCTCCTGCACACATTAAACAGGGCTCAATCGTCACGTAGAGGGTACAGTCCGTTAGCCGCCAACTGTGCAGGGTTAAACAGGCTGCTTCAATCGCCATTAGCTCGGCATGTTGGGTCGTTAGTTGCGTGTGTTCGCGCAGGTTATGCCCCGTTCCAATCACCTGGTGATCGTGGACAATGACCGCACCGATTGGAATCTCACCAATCTGGGCGGCAAAGCGGGCTTCGACTAGCGCCCGTCCCATGTATTTTTCAGCCGCTGTTTTCATGATTGTTTAGTACTTTCTAATACATAGTAACCCTTGTCGCGTTTGACCACCCGCACGTTGCCAAAGGTCTGCTGCATCAGCCGTTCCGCTGAGGGCGCCCCCTGCTTTTTTTGCAACACCACGCTTAACCGGCCGGCGGGCACGAGGTGGGCGGCTGCTTCCGTAATCATCGCGGACACCACCGTTTTTCCCGCTCGAACCGGCGGATTGGTCACAATGGCGGCATACTGACTACGAGCTACCCCGGCGTATACGTCGGAAGTTGCCACCGTCACGTTAGTCAATCCATTGTCATCAGCATTGCGCGTCGCAAGCTCTAGCGCCCGCTGGTTCACGTCCACCAGCGCAAACTCCCGGTCGGGGTGTGCCTCGGCTAAAAATAATCCAATTGGTCCGTAACCGCACCCCAGATCTAAAACAGCTCCTGCTGGTAAGTCCTGGAAATTAACGTTTTGGATGAGGACCCGAGAACCGTAATCAACCGTCCGCTTGGAAAACACGCCGTTATCGGAATGGAAACGGAGCGTGGTGTTTTCAAGGGTAAATTCCCATTCCGTTTCAGCATGCTCCACTTCGGGATTCGGTGTATAATAATAATCACTCATAAGTAACACGTCCTTTAAATTTAATATTTTGTTTCACATACCACATATAGTGTGTTCCCCAACCAAGGGCCACTACATGTGGTATTTTTGTAGTTGAAAGAATCCAATTTAAGAGTAGAATCAAAGCATAGTTAAACGAAAGAAGGAGTCGAATCATGAAACAAATTACCGTCTACACCAAGGATAATTGCATCCAATGCAAAATGACCAAGCGGTTTTTGACCGAACACAACGTGGATTTCACGGAACAGAATACCAGTGAAAATCCCGACCTAATTCCCTACTTAAAAGCCCAGGGCTTTCAAGCGGTTCCAGTGGTTGAATCCGAAATAATTGATTCATTTGGTGGGTTTCGTCCCGATCAACTGCAAAAATTAGTTGACGCTCTTTTAACCGCCTAATCCATTACTTTCATTATACACATTAAGGGGAATCAGTATATGTCATTAAAAGACCACACGGATGCCAGTTATTTTCGGTTAAATAATGAAATTAACATTCCAACGAAGGACGGTAAAATCCGGCTGGATAAGGACCAAGAAGCACTAGAGGCCTTTTTAAAGGAAAATGTTGCTCCTAATACCGTCCACTTTGAGTCCCTCAGCGACCGGTTTGACTACCTCATTAACCACGATTACGTGGAGGCCGAATTTCTGCAGCTGTATCCAAGCGCGTTTATCGAAAAGCTGTATGCCTACTTAAACAGCCAGCATTTTCACTTCCATTCCTTTATGGCTGCTTACAAGTTTTATGCGCAGTACGCCCTTAAAACTAACGATGGCAATCAATACCTCGAAAGCTACATCGATCGAACGGCCATGAACGCCTTGTACCTCGCCCATGGCGATCAAGATCTGGCCATGAGCCTGGCTGATGAACTAATTCATCAACGCTTCCAACCGGCCACGCCGACCTTTTTAAACGCCGGTAAAAAACGCCGGGGCGAGTTCGTTTCCTGCTTCTTAATTCAGTCAACCGATGATATGAATAGCATTGGGAGGACGATTAATTCTGCCCTCCAACTTTCGAAAATTGGTGGTGGAGTTGGAATTAACCTTAATAACCTGCGGGCTGCGGGCGATCCCATCAAGCACATTGACGGGGCTGCCAGTGGCGTAATGCCGGTCATGAAGTTATTGGAAGATAGCTTTAGCTATTCTAACCAACTAGGGCAACGGCAGGGAGCCGGAGTGGTCTATCTGAGTGTTTTTCACCCCGATATTATTGATTTCTTAGCTGTGAAAAAGGAAAATGCCGACGAAAAAATTCGGGTCAACACCCTCTCGTTAGGGGTGACGGTTCCCGATAAATTCTATGAATTAGCAGCAGATGATGCTGACATGGCGCTCTTTAGTCCCTACGACGTGGAACAGGTCTACGGGGTTCCCTTCTCCTACGTTGACATTACGCAGGAATACGACAACTTAGTTAACAACGACCAGATTCACAAGCAATTCATCAAGGCCCGCGACCTTGAAACGGAGATTGGTAAGTTACAACAGGAATCTGGTTATCCTTACATCATTAACATTGATACGGCCAACCGGGACAATCCCATTGACGGCAAAATTGTGATGAGTAACCTGTGTTCAGAAATCATGCAGGTGCAAACCCCGTCCATCATTAATGATGAACAACAATACGAAAAACTGGGAACGGACGTGTCCTGTAACCTTGGTTCCACGAACGTCGTGAACTTGATGCAATCACCAGACTTTGGAAAATCAGTTGAATCCATGGTCCGGGCCCTCACCTTCGTGACTGACATCAGTCAAATTAACACGGTTCCATCGATTCGCCACGGCAATGACCTGAGTCATTCCATCGGCCTTGGAGCCATGGGGTTGCACTCGTACTTTGCTTTGCACCACATGTACTATGGTTCCCAGGAATCAATTGAATTCACGAGCATTTACTTTATGCTCCTTAACTACTGGAGCCTAGTTGCCTCAAACAAGTTAGCGAAGGAACGGAATCAAACTTTCCATAACTTTGAAAATAGCAAGTACGCCGACGGGAGTTACTTTGATCAGTACCTAGAGCATGACTGGGGTCCCACTTCCGACCGGGTCAAGGAGCTGTTTGCAGAGACCTTCATCCCGAGCCCTGCGGACTGGGCGAACCTTAAAGAAGCGGTCATGCAAACTGGCCTGTACCACCAAAATCGGTTAGCTGTGGCTCCCAACGGCTCCACCTCTTACATCGGTGATGCGACGGCTAGTCTAGCTCCGATTGTGAGTCGGATTGAAGAACGGCAGGAAGCCAAAATTGGGACCATTTTCTACCCCGCTCCCTACCTTTCCAACGACACCCTCAAGTACTACGAATCGGCCTATGACGTTGACATGCGTAAAGAAATTGATATCTATGCTGCTGCCCAACAGCACGTGGATCAAAGCTTGAGTATGACAATGTTCATGCGGTCGACGATTCCGGCCGGAATGTACGAATGGAAGGACGGACGTTCTGACAAAATGTCAACCCGGGACTTAACCATTCTCAGAAACTACGCTCACTACAAGGGCATCAAATCCATTTACTACGTACGGACGTTTACCGATAACAACGATACGGTGGGCGCCAACGAATGTGAAAGCTGCGTCATTTAGGAGGAGAACAGGTCATGGATCTTAACAAAGTATTAACCGGAAAATGGGATGGGAACTACGAAGCGATTAACTGGAACGAGGTCTCCGATGAGATTGATAAGGCCACGTGGCACAAACTCACGGAACAATTTTGGCTCGATACGCGGGTGCCAGTTTCTAATGATTTAAAGGACTGGCGCGAACTTGACGATGACCACAAATGGTTAGTGGGACACGTGTTTGGGGGCTTGACCCTGTTAGATACCCTCCAGTCCCAGGACGGGATGGCGGCCTTACGGTTAAACGCCAAAACGCAACACGAAATCGCCGTGTTAAACAACATCCAATTCATGGAATCGGTTCACGCCAAAAGTTACTCCACGATTTTTTCCACGTTGAATACACCAAAGGAAATCAGTGAAATTTTTGCGTGGAGTGATTCCGAAGAATTTCTGCAGAATAAAACCAAGCGCATTTACACCCTCTACCATGACGATGAGAGTCCCCTCAAAAAGAAAATTTCCAGTGTTTTCCTGGAAACCTTCCTCTTTTACTCCGGCTTCTTCACGCCCCTGTGGTACCTTGGCCACAACCAACTCACCAACGTTGCTGAAATCATTAAGTTGATCATTCGGGATGAATCGGTCCACGGAACCTACATTGGTTACAAGTTCCAAGCCGAATTTAACCAACTGAGTACGAATGAGCAGCAAGCCCTCAAGGACTGGATGTACAGCTTTTTATACGATCTCTATGAAAACGAAGAAAAGTACACGCACCTGCTCTATGATCAAGTAGGCTGGACTGATAAGGTCCTAACCTTTATTCGGTACAATGCTAACAAAGCCCTCATGAATCTCGGGCAAGATCCAATGTTCCCTGACACCGCGGAAGACGTCAACCCCGTGGTCATGAACGGCATCTCCACCTCCACCGTGAACCATGACTTCTTCTCAGAAGTCGGAAATGGCTACCGGCTCGGAAACGTGGAGGCAATGACCGACGCGGATTACAAGATTGATTCGTGGGAACACAATCACAATCAATAACATCAGATAGTAAAAGCTCTCATCCCCGATAACGGGAATGAGAGCTTTTTTGTTAATTAATTTTGGTACTTTTCATAGTTGGTTCTAATGAAGTCTGCCGACTTTTGGAGCTTGCCTAATTCTTCCGCGGTCAAGTGGAGCGGCACATCCGCAATCACTCCGTCCCGGCCCACAATTACCGGATGAGACAAATAGACATCGTACTGGTCCCGGTAGTTAGAAACCGGGAGCACCGCCTTAGCATCTGAATAAATTACGTTAATGAGTCGACTCGCTGCCGTGGCAATCCCAAAGTTCGTGTAGCCCTTGCCGTTGAAAATCGCATAACCACCATGCCGGGCTTCATGATCTAGGGCTGTCAAATCCAAGTTTCGGGTATGCGCCAGTTCGGTCAGCGGTTGGTCCAAAGCTCGTACCGTTGACCAAGCGGTAAATTGCGAGTTCCCATGTTCACCCAGGTTATACCCGGTGACTGCCCGCGCATCAAGGTCGAGTTTGTCCGCCACCGCCCGCTTCATCCGGGCTGAATCAAGCATCGTTCCAGTCCCCAGCACGTGTTTACGCGGTAAGCCCGTGATTTGTTGGTACATTTGGGTGATGGCATCCACCGGATTGGAAATCACCACCAAAATTCCGTTGAACCCGGAATCCCGAATCCGAGGTGCCACGGCCTTAACCTGTTGGCTATTAAAGTCTAATTCAGAAAAGCGATCTTCCTTAGCGCCATCGTTCAGGCTAATCTTCCCTAATGCCGAAACCACGATGTCTGCATCGCCGAGCGCGGCGTAGTCATTAACCGTGATTGCCGTGTGAAACGGCAAATTCGGTAGCGCTTCGCGCAGGTCAATTGCGTCAGCCGTGACCTTCGCCTCATTTTGATCAATCAGCACCAATTCATCAGCGAATCCGTTGGCAACGATCATATGCGCCAGGGTCGCCCCCACGTGACCGCTCCCAATAATTACAATTTTACGTGTCATCACAATCCCTCCCGTCATTGGTGCATATTTTAGCACAACGGTCTGTTTTTGCCATTACTTTTTTAACAAGGTAGTAATTTGTGCAATATCGGCGGGTGTGGTACGACAGCACCCGCCAATAATGGTGGCTCCCGCCGCTAACCAGCTCGGGACCACCTCCGCAAACGTTAAAGCGTGCGGAACCGGGGTCCACGTTTTGGTACGGGGGTCGTAGTGATCTCCCGGATTGGGATAAACCACGATTGGTTTCTCGGACTGAGTACGGATGGTTTGAATGGCCGGTAAAATCTGGGCAAAATCCGTACAGTTTACCCCAATTCCACTCACCACGTCCTGAGCATCTAACCACTGGACTACGGTGGTTAACGGGATTCCATCGCTTAGCGTTTGTGGATCTCGGATGCTCAAACTAATCCAGGTCGGAACCAAGTTGGGCTGCTGCGCTAACAACTGGGTCAGCACCTGAATTTCAAAGAAATTAGGCATTGTATCGACCGACAGTATGTCAACCCCTGCCGCCAGTAAAGTTTGCACTTTTTCCGTATGAAACGCTGCGTACTCGGCCGCACTCAGGTGATAATCCCCCGTGTATTCGGCACCATTAGCTAAGTAGGCGCCGTAGGGACCGACACAGCCGGCCACAAACCCCTGGGGATTCACATCCGCACGGGCCCGTTGGGCGAGCTGCACTCCCCGCCGGATGAGCTGGAGTGCCTGGGAATGTGAAATGCCCACCCGGGCAAACGCCGCCACATTGGCTTGATAGGTATCAGTAATTGCGATATCTGCTCCCGCTTGAAAATACCGAGCATGCACCTGATAAATGGCTTCCGGATCCGTCAGTAAGGCGTTGGCTGACCACAGGGCATCATTAGTCTTAACCCCATACTGCTCTAATTCTGTGCCCATTGCCCCATCGAGCACCAGGGGCGTGTGAAAACTCGCTGTAATTGGATTAGGGTTTGGCATGTTGGTTCCTCCTCTGTTGAATTGCGGTCGTCAGGGCGTGCCCTCCATAACAAAGGACAACAAACGGCACCGTGATTTCTAAGGCCACCCGTTGGTTTGGATCAAACCAAATCAGGCAACTGGACCCAAAACACAAACCAAAGGCTAACCAGGAAAGCCACGGATACCATGGAGTTTTAAAGGCCAACTAGTCGGCACGCTTACCGCTTTTAAGTAACTGCTGCCGAAAGCGGATTTGTGATAACGCAATTGCCATCCACACACAGACGACGGCCAGTCCCGAAATCGAAACTAACACTAAATAAACCGAACTAGCGGCATAGACCGCTGATAATAACGCGAGGACCCCGCCAACCATGCTTGCTAGGAGAGCATACATCGGAATTGCGCGCTTCGTAGTCCGTTGGAAAACGGCCGGAATAACGCCCTGATTTGCCAGTGACCACAACATCCGCGTGGCGGCGTAGAGTCCCGAATTGGCGGCGGAAATAATGGCCGTCAGCACCACAAAGTTCATGACATCCCCAGCGCCGGGGATCCCAATGGCCGTAAAGATGGTGACAAAAGGGCTCGTGCGCACGCCCGCGTCCTGATACGGTACCAAGGCACTCATGACTACAATGCTTCCCACGAAAAAGAGCACTAAGCGCCCAAGCGTGGTGCGAATCGCCCGGGGAATTGCTTGGGCGGGATGCTGTGCTTCGCCGGCCGTGATTCCAATTAATTCGGTCCCGGAAAAGGCAAAGTTAACGGTCAGCATGGTTGTAAACACGCCCCCAAACCCATTCGGAAACCACCCATTCCGGGTTAAATTAGCCAATCCCACGAACTGACAGTGGCCATGATACGGAAGCAATCCCAAGATAACCCCGGTTCCAAGGACAATAAAGGCTACAATCGCCATCACCTTAATGCTGGCTAACCAGACCTCCGCCGTGGCAAACCAGCGCACGGAGCAGGCATTCATTACAAAAATTAGCACCATTAACAACCCGCTCCACACAAAGACGGGAATCCCCGGCAACCAGTGCCACATGATTAACCCCACCGCGGTGAATTCCGATCCGAGCGCAATCGTCCAGGTTAACCAGTATAACAAGGCTACCACGAACCCCGTACTCCGCCCTAAATAGCGTTGGGCATAGACGTGAAACGAACCGGTTTCTGGCATGGCTACGGCCAGTTCCCCCAAACAGAGCATGACTAGGTACACAATCACCGCGCCCAATAAGTACGCCAAAATCGTCCCCAGTGGTCCTGCTGTGTGAATGGTATATCCGGAACTAAGAAACAGTCCCGTTCCAATAACGCCCCCTAGTGAAATCATCAAAATTTGTCCCGCAGAGATGTTTCGGGCTAAATGCTGCTTATCCAAGTGACCCCTTCTTTCTAACTGTAACCAAAAAACACCCGTCCTTAAAAAGGACGGGTGTTCCCGTGGTGCCACCTTTGTTCACTCACTTCTCACAAACTGAGTCTCCGTCAGTTACCCGCAGTTCATCCCCGGGGATAACCGAGTGCTGGTATCGGTCACTACCCCGCATCCGGCTCACCATTCACCGGACAACCACACTGCACAGTCCATCTTCAGTTGGCTGATTTTATCCTTTCACACCACCCAAGGACTCGCTGGGAAACGCACCACCCTACTCAACTGCATTCGGCTTAATTATTATTATAAGTTAGTTTAAACGCTGAATCACGAACTGTCAACCATAATTTTTATCATTAATTCAGAATTAAATGCGTAAGTAGCGTTATTTTTTAAAAAAATTCGTAATTTCTGCATGCGGCTGCTTAGCCGTGTTCTGCGGGTTGTGCTTCCGTTGCCAGTGGATAAGCACCAGGCAACTGGTAACTTGTAGTTTGAAAACGAGCCCGCTTTTCTTAATAATCAGCCCTAACTTACTAATTATGACAAAAGGATGATTATGACGATAACCTATGACTTAGCCATCGTGGGAACGGGATCAGTCGGGGCCTGCAGTTATGATCTGACTCCCGATGAGAACTTCATCATTGACTACCTACCGGGCACCGACAACATCCAACTGGTGACCGGTTTAAGTGGGCATGGCTTTAAATTTGCTAGCGTCCTCGGGCAGATTGTCGCCGACCGCGCGGCTCACCAGCCGGAAAACTTCGACTTAACTTCCTTGCGATTGCAACGCTTTCACCATTAAAAAAAGCATGATGCTAGGCTTAGCCCTTGAGCTATACACCCCATCATGCTTTTTGATTAACTTTGTTTTGGTCGGGCATTTACGACTGCTAAGAGTTGCAGCATGGTAAAGACCAAGGAATTATTCTTCCGGTAAACAAAGTATTTCGATTCCCACTTATCCACGTACTTTTGCTTGTAAGAGCGCAAGCCTTGAAAACTGTAGAAGGAATCACCGTATTCATAGATTAAATGTGCAATTTTTTCATTAATAAAACTAAACCGAGAATTACCAACGTTCGCTAACGGTGCCATTCCAAGGTTAAACCATTGATAGCCTTCCTCCTTGGAATACTGGAAGAGGTTAATGAAAATCCCATCCATCACCCCGGACGGAGCGTCATTACTCGACCGCATCAGATCAATCGAGGTCATCTTATAGTCTCCGGTCGGCATGATGTTCGCAAAGGCCACAATTTTTTGATTATGATCACGAAAGACTGCAATGGGCGCCTGGTTCAGGTAGTACCTATCAAAGAAGCCGAGTGAAAAACCTTTTTCTTCCCGACCGTTCAGCCACTCATCGGAGATTGCCTTTAATTGATCTAAGAGTTGGTCACTAAACGGCGGTTGCAAAATTTCAAACCGGTAGCCATCGCGCTCAAACTTATGCATCAACGCCCGTTCGCCACGATGCCGTTTCCCGGCCAGTGTGAAGTTCAGCAGGTCGACCTGCCCTTCTTCCCCAGCCTTGATGAAGTCAAACCCTTTATCATGTAGCAACATCGTTAGGGATTCGCCAACTTCATAGAAAACCAGGGTTAAATCAGCATTATCAGCGTCTAACATGAACTGATCAATCGCCGCATCTAACTTCGCCTGATTCCCAAACGGAGCCCCCATGATGATCAATTTATTGGCCTTTTGCTTGTACATAAACACCATTTGGTCTTCGCCCTGTTCCGTATAAAAATAAATCTTTTTATCCCGTAAAAAGGCTAAGTGACTAACTTCATTGCCACCATACTGGTTAATTAAGTGCTTAATCCGTTGCCCATCAAAGGGTTGTTCCAACCAGGCCAGGTTTGCGTAGGTTAAAAAGCGATACAAGCCATACAGGATACAGATTGCAATCACGAACCCAATCAGACCAACCACCCACATTTGTTGGGAGGGCAGCAGGTAAGCATTGGTCATCTGGAAGCGGTGATGATGATTGCCGACGATGTAGCCGACCAGACAGTACACAACAAATGCGCCCACAAACAAGCCCGCATCCGTAATCAGTGCTCCCCACGAATAGGTTAAGCGCTTCCGGTACAAACCCTTGCGTGCCAACCAGAGACACAGCAGAATGAAGCAGAGAAACAGCGCCAGGGGGATCGGAAAGTCTTCCTTCCACAGGGTGTTTCCGATTGCAAACACCAGTAAAATAACCGTTGGCCAGAAGGCCTTTTTCACCCGCGAACCCACGCCACGGGCGAGTCCAATCAGGAGACACCCAACAATCACGTTGGAGAGTTGACCCAAAAAGTAGAGCGTAAACGGCGCTAACGATAGGTACAACGGATTCACGAGCACCACGTTTGGCACCGTGGCCAACAAGATCATCATGATCCCAGAGAAATACATGAAGAAGGTCACGACTAACTGGGAGGAACGCTGCACGATGTTGGCCGGAATATCATCCAAAAAGCGATTAAGCCGGTGCAGAAGTTCCTGGGCAAAAAGAAGCACCCCGATACCAAACGGAATAAAGTAGTAAAAGACCCGGTACAGTAGGACCCAGACGGTCGCTAGAGTCGGTGAAACTCCCAACATTCCTAGCCCACCAATCATAGTTACATCAAAGGTTCCTAACCCGCCGGGTAACATCGAAATGACCCCAATCACATTGGCTGCGATGAACAGCGGAAACACACTCGCAAAGTCAATGTGCAAGTGTAGAAACATCCCGATAATGATGAATAAGGCGGCACAACTCCCCCATTCGAGGCAGGAGCCGACGATTAACTTAATTTCGCGTTTAATCGTTAAATCAGCAAAGAATTCCGAATTGTTGAGCCGGGTAATCATAAAGACCACCGGGAAGTAAATTCCACATCCCAGTAGGAACGGCCAGTAGCCGTGATCCTGCTTTCCGATTCCAAAGCCAAAGACTAAAACTAACGCCACCAAACAATACGTTGACAGCCCTGCCAGTAAAAAGAGCGCAATCTTGGAAATGGCATACAACACTTGTTTTTTCGTGGCGTGTTCACTGTAAAAACTCGCCCGTAAGCTTGCTCCTAAAAACCCCCCAAAGCCGGCAATGTTCGTAAAGGTGTTGGTAATCCAGCCACTTTTAATGATGTAACTGGTTTTAAACTTCCCCGGTAAAAATTCTACCATGGTAAAGTCATACGTTAACATCGGCGTCACAGCTAGCAGGCCTAACGCGGTTAAAATCAAGAGTTGGGTCGGTGATTGGGAGGCTAAACTCGCCCGCATCTGCTTTCCATTAATTTCTTGCAGAATACTGTGGCCTTCGTAGATTACAAATGCAATCATGACCAACAGAAACACAATCTTAATGATCGTTGCATACCGGTTAAACCAAGCTGATCCTCGTTTAATAAAATTTTTCACAGGTTTCCTCCAAAACATGCTGGTCGCCTGAGGTTGCACTCAGTCAAAACATTCCTAGTAAAAAAGGATGTGTGAAAAACACACATCCTTGCCTACGAAGACTGAGCCTACTTAAGGGTAACCGTAGCACCTTGAGCTTCAAGTTTTTCTTTAATATCGTTAGCTTCGTCTTCTGAAAGACCTTCTTTAACGATTGATGGAGCGTCATCAACCATGGCCTTTGATTCTTTCAAACCAAGTCCAGTGATGGTCTTAAGTTCCTTGATAACTTTAATCTTACCAGCACCACCAGAAGTTAATTCAACATCAAAGGTTGACTTAGCAGCACCGTCACCACCAGCAGCACCACCGGCAGCGGCAACTGGAGCAGCAGCGGAAACATCAAATTCTTCTTCGATTGCTTTTACCAAATCGTTTAAGTCAGAAATGGAAGCATCTTTTAATTGTGAAATAATTGCATCTTTATCAAAAGCCATTTTTTATTCCTCCTAATAGGACAATAGTAGTTTATTATGCAGCGTCATCGTCGTCTGCTTTACTGTCAGCAACTGCTTTAACAGCGTAAGCAACGTTCCGGATTGGGGCTTGTAACATACTTGCAAGGGTTGCAAGCAATTCTTCGCGACTTGGTAACGTAGCAAATTCGTTAATCTTATCAAGGGAAGCAACTTCACCTTCGATGATTCCACCCTTAATTTCAAGGGCGTCATGTTCTTCAGCAAAATTCTTCAAAATCTTAGCCGGGGCAATTGGATCCTCGTGTGAGAAAGCAACGGCACTTGGTCCGTTAAAGATTTCCTTTAAATCAGCGTGACCACTTTCATCAGCAGCCCGTTCCAAAATCTTGTTCTTGATTACCATTAATTTAACGCCGTTGTCACGTAACTCTTTTCGTAATTCTGTATCTTGAGCAACCGTTAACCCACGTGAGTTAACCACGATTGCAGAAACAGCTTCCTTAAAGTCGTCAGCAACTTCGGTAACCTTCTTTGCTTTTGCGTCAATAACTTCTTTCTTTGGCATAATTTCACCTCCCGTTTTTGATTGGGACCTAATAAAAAATCCCTATGCTCGCCAAAACATAAGGAAAAGTCGTTAAACTTATACTCCTCGGCAGGCGGTAATTAAGACCTTGTGGTCACCTGAGTCTTAGGCGATTCATATTCAATTAACAATTTACCATAACCAGTACGGTTCGTCAATCTGGGATTTTTTAGTTACCTAGTGCCCCTAGAATGATTCAGGAGCAACCTTCACTCCTGGGCCAAACGTCGATGACACAGAAATGTTTTGAATGTAAGTTCCCTTCACTGAGGAAGGTCGGTTCTTAACCAAGACATCTTGCACCGTCTTAAAGTTTTCAACTAACTTTTCTGGAGCAAATGATGCTTTTCCGATCGCAACGGCAATGTTTCCGTCCCGGTCCGTCCGGTAAGTTACCTTCCCGGCTTTAGCATCACTAACGGCCTTAGTTACGTCCATGGTTACCGTCCCCGTTTTCGGGTTTGGCATTAAACCTTTGGGTCCTAAGACCCGTCCTAACCGACCAACTTGAGCCATCATGTCAGGAGTTGAAACGGCAACATCAAAGTCTAACCATCCGTCCATGATTCTTTGGGCTAAGTCATCGTCACCAACCACGTCCGCGCCGGCTGCTTCAGCTTCTTTAGCCTTGTCACCCTTTGCAAACACAATCACTTTTTGGTCCTTACCAGTTCCGTTAGGTAGCACAACGGCTCCCCGTAATTGTTGGTCAGCTTGTTTAGTATCAACGTTTAATTTGATTACTGCTTCGATTGAATCATCAAAGTTGGCAGTATCTAATTTTTGTACGAGTTGCACTGCTTCAGCGACGGAGTAAGCCTTACTCTTATCGATTTGTTCTGCAGCTGCTCTGTATTTTTTTCCTCTTGTTCGAGCCATGTCATTTCCTCCTTGCAAATGTGGTGATGACGGAAAGAATCTCCTCCCACGCTCACACGTTATCTTTTGATAACGTAGCGACTAACAACGTAATAGTGGTACTTAGCCTTCAACGGTGAAGCCCATACTACGTGCAGTACCTTCAATCATACGCATTGCTGCATCAACATCAGCAGCGTTTAGATCTTGCATTTTGGTTTCGGCAATTTCCTTCACTTGATCCTTGGTTACGCTAGCAACCTTCTTCGTGTTAGGTTCACCAGAACCGGATTCCACGCCAGCAGCTTTCTTTAAGAGCACTGCGGCAGGTGGTGTCTTAGTAACGAATTCAAATGAATGATCTTCGTACACCGTAATTACAACTGGAATCAACATTCCTGCTTGATCAGCAGTCCGAGCGTTGAAATCCTTTGTAAATTCCATGATGTTTACCCCAGCTTGACCCAATGCAGGTCCAACTGGAGGAGCAGGTGTTGCTTTACCCGCTGCAATTTGTAACTTGACGATATCAGCTACTTTTTTAGCCACGAGACATACCTCCTTAAGTCCGTGTGTGGTCACTGAAGAATGGAATTCTTCTCCCACGTTGATTATGCATAAATACACTAGATTAGTTTAACATACCCTCGATTGATTAACAAGGTGGTTATTCCAGCGTCAGGGGTTTAACCTGGTGAAAGTCTAATTCGGTACTAGTTTCTCGTCCGAACATGTCAATGTTAACTTTCAACTTGCCCTTTTCGTTATCAATACTCGTGATCTTGCCAGATAAGCCCTTAAAGGCCCCTTCGACAATCGTCACCGTATCCCCAACCTGGCTATCGAGTGGTTGCACCGTTGCTTGCATCCCGAGGCTCGCCATTACCCGATCCACTTCTTCTGGTAAGAGTGGATTGGGCTTGGAACCCTGCCCGTGTGACCCAATAAATCCAGTTACCCCAGGGGTATTTCTAACCACGTACCAAGCCCGATCGGTCATTACCATTTGGACCAAAACGTATCCGGGGAACGTTTTATCCATTACGACCTTTTCTTTCCCATTTTTCACTTCGTGGGTCTCCGTTTCGGGAACCACCACGTCAAAAATGTAATCCTGCATGCCCATGGAATCGCGCCGTGACTCCAAGTTTTCCTTCACTTTATTTTCGTATCCGGAGTATGTGTGCAATACATACCACTGTTTTTCGACCGATTCTACCATCGTAATCTCTCCTTTAATTCATTCCTACTACAGTCTGACTAATGCGCGCGTCCCGCGGTGCAAGACAGCAAAATAAAAAAACCTCGTACCCACGAAGTTTTTCATCTTAAACTATACCAAATATTTACCAGTCAAGCCAGCTTAACCAGCATTCAGTAAAATGGTTTCTAACGCCCAGTCAATTAAACCGAGAAAAACGGTAAAGAACAGGGTCGTCCCAATTACCGTGGTAGTATCCACCCGGGTTTGGTGGGCATTGGGCCACGTAATCAGTTTTAATTCAACAAAAACACTCTTTAAAAAGTTCCATAATCGCTTCATGTAATCTTCTCCTAGCGGGTTACTTGGTGCAAGGTTTGCTTTCCACAATGCCGACAATATTTCTTTAAGCTTAAACGGTGTGACAACTTTCCCCCCGCCACCTGGTAGTTGCGGGCGCCACACACAGAGCATGCTAACGCAACTCGAGTTTGGGTCATTACCGACTCCTCCCATCAAGTCCCTACTGTAGCACCAAAATGCGGTTTCGTCAATTTTTCAGTTGGTGGTACTTCCGTTTACACCGGACGAGGGCATTATGAACCTGTTGTTCATCAACACTAAAGCGCCGAGCAATCTGGGTAACCGTTTGTTGACGGAGTGAAGCACTTAAGACTTGCCGTTCAAATGCCGAACAAGTTGCACCCATCTGCTGCAACCGTTCCGTCAGTTCACAACACTTTAGGGGATTCGGCACCGCTTCGTCTTGAATGGTCTCGGCATAGTAATCGGGACACGCGCTAAACGAGGCTTGCAAGCGCTCTGGAATTCGTTTTTGCGCATTCTTTTTGCGTAACAAATCAAACAAATGATTGCGCAAGTTGGTTTTATAAAAGGAGCCAAAGGTCACTCGTTTGGTGAGGTCATACCGGTGCAGGGTCCTAATGAACACCAACGCGGCTTCTTGACTCCAATCATTTAAATCCATATCCCGGAGGTAAAAATCATGCCACAACTTTAGGTAAACCGGGGCAAACTGGTGAAATAACCGGACAAAGTGTTCCTCATTCGTTTTAGCTGCTTGTAACGTTGCACTATCAAACTGATAACTTAACTTAGATCCCATTCTCATCGCACTCCTTGTTTTGGGTTGCTCTTAAATTACAAAAGCAAACTCCACCCGACAAGCGAACGATTGTTCCAAGCCACGGCCATCCGCCTAGACCAATCTCTGGGTAGTGAAAAGCCACTCATTTTTTAGTGAAAAATAAATCAGGATTAGTGAAAAACCACTAATCCTGATTTAAGCGTCGATATAAATCCCGTAATTTTTGGGCCTCAGTTTCATTAAAGTTGATCCGATTCCCCAGGGCCTGATCGTGATAAGTTTTGGTTTCCTGTTTGATTTCAACTTTTGACCGGCGAACCTCACGGAGTAGTTCTCGGGCCGAAATTCGTAACGCACCGGCACTAAAAATCGTCCACTGCTCCGCATGATCACTAGTCGCCACTTCAACCTGGGTAAACAACGATTGTTCCCGCGTTGCCAGGGCTTCAATGTACGAATCCGCCGTCTCGTTTTTACTGGTCCAAACGACCTGAACGTTGCGGACCTGGACCGTCCGGGCGTTCCCCGGCACGTACATGGCATCAAACACCACGATCACTTCTTTACCACTGTACTTTTGGTACTCAGAAAGATCCCATAGCAGTTGATCCCGCGCTTCGGCCAACTGATCCTTGCGTTGGAGCTGATTTAATTCGGGCCAGTCGCCAATCACGTTGTAACCATCCACAATCAGCAGTTCTTTTTTCATCTTTTTCTCCCCGGCCAGCGCCATTATTGAAGCGGATGGCGCGAGTTAAATCCTTGATACATTAACAACCCTGCCGCTACAGAGGCATTTAAGCTTTGAATTTCTCCAATCATCGGGATGGTTAGTAACTCATCCATATTCTGCTTTAACAACGGCGCAATCCCCTTGCCTTCACTTCCGATGACAAGGGTCACGGGTCCCCGGGCATCCCAACGCCGGTAATCGGTGCCGTGCATCTCAGTGCCAAACACCCACATCCCGCGGTCCTTTAATTCCCGAACCGTGTTAACCAGGTTCGTGACCCGGGCGACGGGCACCCGCTCCATTGCCCCGGCCGCAGTTTTCGCCACCGTAGCCGTTAAACCGACCGAGCGTCGTTTGGGGATGATGACCCCGTGGACGCCGGCAGCATCCGCGGTTCGTAAAATCGACCCCAAGTTATGCGGATCAGCTACGTTATCGAGCATCACTAAAAACGGTGGTTCCTCATGTTGGTCGGCATTGGCAAACAAATCATCAATACTAGCGTACTGAAAGGCCGCACACGCCACCACGACCCCCTGGTGATTCTGATGCTCTGCCATTAAATCCAACTTGGCCTTTGGGGCATTTGCCAGTACCAACTGGCGCCCCTTCGCTAGCCGCACGATGGTTTGGATCGTCTGATCGTTACGGTTAATTCCCGTCTGTAAAAAAACCTTGTTAATCGTTTGGGCTGGATTCCGCAGGGCCGCCACGGCTGGATGGCGTCCAATAATAAAATCACTTGTTTGCTTACTTGGCATATCGTACTCTCCCCGCCTCAACTTGTGTAATACACCACTGGGTTAGCTCAGTAATTCGCGCTGTTTGTTCGGTTAAAGCCAAAAACCCAAAGAGGGCTTCAAACCCCGTGGACACCCGGTAGGTAATCACGCTGGTGTTTTTAGCATGGGTATAACTCTTGGCGTTTCTACCACGCTTATAAAAATCCCATTCTTCACTAGTTAAGCAGTCTTCAGCTTCCATTAACGCAATTAACCCCGCTTGCGCCTTGGCAGAAACGTACCGAGTTGCCCGGTGTTGTAACCGGTTAGGCTTAGTTAGTCCCGCTTCAATCAAGTGCCGTCGAATGCCAACTTCGTAGATGGCATCTCCCATGTAGGCTAATGTAATTCCGTTTAACTGGCGCACGTCCACGTTGTGTTCCGCATCCTTCATTAATTCTAACTTTCCCTTCTAAACCGCGTTCCCTGGGGAGTATCTTCTAACACAATCCCCTGTTCGCGGAGCTGGTCTCTAATGGCATCACTGCGGGCAAAATCCTTATCAGCTCGGGCTTGTTCCCGTTCCGCAATCAGCGCTTCCACGTCCGCATCGGCCAGTTCTTCAGTGGCGAGCTTAATCCCAAAAATGGCAGCTAACCCCGCTAGCCGTTGCTGCATTAGGGTTAACGTGGCTTGAAAGACGACCGGTCGTTGGGCATACACGTTGCTCAACTTCGCAAGCTCATACACACTGGCAATCCCATTTTGAACGTTGAAATCTGAGTTCATCGCATCTTGAAAGTCCGCTTGCACCTGCCGGACCTCTTGTTCCAGCTTAAAATCACTCCCGGGTTCTGCATCTTGTAACCGATAACTTAGGTTTTGGTAAGCGGTTTGGAGCTTTTTCAGATTGGTCTGAGCTTCAGCAAGCCCCGCTTCACTAAACCGGATGGGCCGCCGGTACTGCGTGGTTGCCATTAATAACCGGAGGACTTGTGGATCAACGGTTTTCAATAACTCATGCACGGTCACAAAGTTTCCCTGCGACTTACTCATTTTTTCATCCGCTGCTCCCACGGTCACAAAGCCGTTATGCAACCAATACCTAACAAAGGTTTGACCCGTTTTGGCCTCACTTTGGGCCCGTTCGTTTTCGTGGTGAGGAAATTCGAGGTCGATGCCTCCGCCATGAATGTCAATCGTGTTGCCGAGATACTTGGTGGCCATCACGGAACACTCAATGTGCCAACCAGGCCGGCCTGCTCCCCACGGTGAGTCCCACGCAATTTCTCCGGGCTTAGCCGCTTTCCAGAGGGCAAAGTCAATCGGGTCCTCCTTTTTGGCCAGTTCGGCACTCGCCACGTGTTCACTTGCGCCGTGTTCTAGGGTATCAAGATCCTCATGTCCGAGTTCCCCGTAACTAGCAAACCGACGAGCTCGGTAGTAAACGTCCCCCTCGACTTGATAGGCATCCCCCTTTTCAATTAAATCCTGGACAAATGCAATGATCTCCGCGATATTATCCGTCGCGCGGGGGTGCACCGTTGCTGGTTGCACGTTTAAAGCCTGCGTGTCTTCGTAGTACGCTTGAATGTAGCGATCGGCTAGTTCCAAAACCGTTACGTGCTCGGCCTGAGCCGCTTTAATCAGCTTGTCATCCACGTCCGTAAAGTTGGACACATAGGTCACCTCGTACCCTAGGTATTCTAAATAACGCCGAATGGTATCAAATGCGACCACACTCCGCGCATTTCCAATGTGGATATAGTTGTAAACGGTCGGTCCACAGACATACATCTTCACTTTTCCCGGTTCTAAGGGGGTAAAAGTTTCGAGCTGGTTATGCAGTGAATTGTAGACTTGTAATTTCATCGTGGAGACCCCTTTTCGTTTGTTTAGTCTCAATCATACCATAATCATCCGTTCTGCTGACACAACAAAAGGCCTAGCGTGAACTAGACCAATTGGAGAAAAAATATTTTAGTTTGCATCGAGTTGGGTCAGGGTTTGGTCCACATGTTGCAGGGCTTTGGTGCGGCCAATCAATTCGATTGATTCGGGTAGTTCTGGTCCTTCCATCTCGTGGGTAACGGCAATGCGAATCGGCATCCAGAGTTTCCGCCCCTTAATCCCCGTTTCCTTTTGCACTTCCTTGATGGTCCGCAAAATAGCAACCTTGTCAAAGAGGGGTAGGTCCCGTAACTTCGCCGCAAATTCGCGTAGAACCACCGGAGCAGTGTCATTGTTTAACTCGGCAAGCGCTTCGCCGTCGACCTGGTCTGGTTCCGTAAAGAAAACCGCGGCCATCTCATTAATCTGGGCCATGTAGCTCATTTGCCGCCGATACACGTCAATCAACTTCCGCGCCCATTCAATCGTTTTGGCGTCCGGATTATCTGGCAGGTTCCCGGCCTTAATCAGTTGTTGGAGGGCCAAATCAACCACAACGTCTTCGTCACTGTCCTTCACGTAGCGGTTATTAATCCATTCCAACTTTTTGTTATCAAAGGTGGCGGGTGACTTACTCAACCGCTTTTCATCGTACATCTTGATGAACTGCTTTTCAGAATAAATCTCGTCTTCTCCGACCGGCGACCAACCAAGGAGCACGATAAAGTTGAACAGGGCCTCCGGAAGGTACCCCAGGTTCCGGTACTGTTCAATGAACTGCAGCACCGTTTCGTCCCGCTTACTGAGTTTTTTGCCCGTGTCGGCACTAATAATCAAGCTCATGTGACCGAACTTGGGTGCCTCCCAACCGAAGGCTTCGTAAATCATTAGTTGTTTGGGGGTGTTAGCAACGTGGTCATCACCACGGAAAATGTGACTAATGGCCATGTTGTGATCATCAGCCACAACCGCAAAGTTATAGGTCGGCATTCCGTCCCGTTTTACGATAACAAAGTCGCCCCCGATGGTATCTGAGTCAAAGGAAACGTGCCCCTTCACCATGTCATCCCATTCGTAGGTTTGGTGTTTCGGAACCCGGAACCGAATCACCGGTTTTAAGCCCTTGGCTTCGGCTGCGTCCATCGCTGCTTGCCGTTCTTTTGGCGTCATCCCCGCGTATTCATATTCATAGTGAGGCATTACCCCCCGTGCCCGCTGTTCTTCCCGTTCTGCTTCGAGTTCTTCCTCTGTTTTGTAGGAATAGTAGGCTTTGCCTTCATCCAACAATTGCTGAATTAACGGATCGTAGGTTGCCTTTCGTTCTGATTGGCGGTAGGGACCATAGTCGCCCCCTAAATCTGGACCTTCATCCCAGTCAATTCCGAGCCACTTTAAGTTCTCTAACTGGCTTTTCTCGCCGTCTTGCACGTTTCGTTTCGTATCGGTATCTTCAATTCGAATGATGAATTTACCTTTATAATGCCGAGCAAATAAATAGTTGAAAATTGCAGTTCGTGCGTTTCCAATGTGTAAGTGCCCCGTTGGGCTTGGTGCGTAGCGAACCCGAATCTTATCGTTAGCCAATGTTATTCTCTCTTTTCTATATATAGTTTTATCCATAGTTTACAATTTATGGCGTCAAAAATAAACCCACGCTCACCCCGGTTACTTGGGAAGCGCGAGCTGTAACGCCTCTTTGAGGGTGGTAACGCCGACCACTTCAATTCCGATCGGCACGGTGAGTCCTTCCAAGCTATGCTTCGGCACCAAAATCCGAACAAAACCCAGTTTGGCGGCTTCTCGAATCCGTTGTTCGATCCGGTCAACCCGGCGAACTTCTCCGGTCAACCCCAGTTCACCGACGTAACACTCACGTGGGTTCGTACTGATATTTTCATAACTGGAAGCAATGCTGACGGCCATGGCTAGGTCAAGCGCGGGTTCATTTAACTTCACGCCACCCGCGGCCTTAACGTAGGCATCCTGATTTTGGAGTAGTAACCCGGCCCGTTTTTCTAACACGGCCATGATCAACGACACCCGGTTGCGATCCACGCCCGTCGCCGTCCGTTGGGCATTTCCAAAGACCGACGGCGTGATGAGGGCCTGGAGTTCAACCAAAATGGGCCGGGTTCCTTCCATAGCCACCACAATGGCCGAACCGGTCGCATTTTGCAAGCGTTCCTCCAGAAAAATTTCTGAGGGATTTTGAACCTCCTGCAGTCCCTGATCGGCCATTTCAAAAATCCCGAGTTCGTTAGTCGATCCAAACCGGTTCTTAACCGCCCGTAACAGACGGTAGGAATGGTGCTTATCGCCCTCAAAATACAGCACCGTGTCCACCATGTGTTCCAAGGTTTTCGGCCCCGCAAGCGCGCCCCCCTTGGTGACGTGCCCCACGATAAAGACGGTGATGTTATTGGTCTTCGCAATCCCCATCAAGTCAGTGGTGACCCCCCGAACCTGTGAGACCGACCCAATCGCCGAGTCAACGTCGCCCTCCTGCATGGTTTGGACCGAATCCACGATGACAACGTCTGGCTTTAAATCAGCAATGGCATCCCGGACCGCCGTCATGTCGGTTTCTGGAAAGACATACACCCGCTCGTTCGTGGTGATATGCAAGCGATCGGACCGCATTTTCACCTGGTCCGCACTTTCTTCCCCAGTCACGTACAACACCCGTTTTCCCAGCATTGCTAACTGGCCAGACACTTGCAGGAGTAAGGTCGACTTTCCAATGCCGGGATCGCCCCCAATTAAGACAAGGGAGCCGGGCACGATTCCACCCCCAAGGACCCGGTTTAGTTCTGCGGATTGAATCTGATAGCGAGGCGCATCCTGGGCATCCACCTCGGTGATCAGTTGTGGAGTCACCCGGTTGCCGTGCAGAGAAACCCGCGTCTTTGCTCCACTAGTCGAGTCGGATTTGGACTTTGTTTCTTCTGTAAACGTATTCCACTCCCCACAGTTAGGACAACGACCTAAGTAACTAGGAGAAATGTAACCACAGTTTGCACACACAAATTGAGTGATGGTTTTACTCATAACTTGTTTCCTTTCTAATACCCCGACGAACCAAAGCCCCCGGTTCTCGTGGCCGTTGGTGTGGCCTCCTGGTCAGCCAGTAAGTAGGGCATGAAAATTCCCTGGGCAATCCGATCGCCCTTGTGAATCGTTCGGTCGCAAATCCCCCAGTTGATTAGTTGCACGAAGATTTCACCTTCGTTGTTAGCATTATTATAGTAGTCCGCATCAATCACTCCAATTCCGTTTGGAAGAATCAGGTTCCGTTTCAACGGATTACTGGACCGGTTGGCAATGATTAGCACTTCGTTTGGTTGCATATACGCCTTTATTCCAGTCGGAACCAGGTAAGGCTGTAGGTCCGTGCTTGCTGCCGCACGCTCCGCCGTGGTTAGCTGTCGTCCCTTTCGAATCAGCTTGAGCGCCCGCAATAACCCCAATTTCCACACGGACGGTAACACGACCGTTTGGGAACTAGCCAGGTCATACCCGGCCGCTTGCTTGGTAGCGCGTTGCGGTAATTTTAAGCCGGCTTGGGCTGCGCTGGTGATAACTTCAAACCCTCGTTTCATTGACAAAACTCCTCACCTTTTCATAATTGGATACTACCATTCTAACAGTCTTTAGCGCATTTCAACATTACTTGACAAATGTAAAAAAGCAATGGAAAATTAAAGACTGAATTGTAAATTATATGGTTGATTAAGGGGACAGTCAATGGATAGCGAAGCAATTAAACACCAAAAAGCACAAGTTGGCCAAGAAGCGGTCCAATACATTGAAGATGGAATGGTCATCGGCATCGGAAGCGGCTCCACCATGTGGTACATGGTCGAAGCCCTTGGTAAACGAGTTCAAACCGGGTTAAACATTATTGGCGTACCAACTTCCTACGCCACCCGTAAACACGCGGCACAACTAGGAATTCCGTTAAAAACCGTTGATGAAGTTGATCACATCGACCTCACGATTGACGGCGCAGATCAAATTGACGCCCAGTACCAAGGGATTAAGGGTGGGGGCGCTTCCCATTTAATGGAAAAGATTGTTGCCACCAACTCAACCAAAAACATGTGGATCGTTGACGAAAGCAAAATGGTCCCGGCCTTTAACTATCCGGTGCCCGTCGAGGTCATTCCCTACGGCAGTAAGCAACTCGAACGACGCTTAGCACAGATGGAGCTTCAGCCCCGCCTCCGCAAAAATCCGGCGGGTGAATTTGTAACCACTGATTCTAACAACTATATTATTGATTTATATCTAGATCCCCTCACCGACCCCATTCGGTTAGCTAACCAACTAAATCCCCTGGTTGGGATCATTGAACACGGCCTCTTCTTGGACATGGTCAACACCATTATTGTGCAACACGAACAAGGTCCGGAGGTCATTAACGTCCGCTAATGCTTGCAAATGAGTTATACTAATCGCAATTAAATAATGGAGGTTACACAATGGACAAAGCAATTGAACCACAAAACATTGAACGATATCAAAACAACTTAAACCACCACCCCGCTGCAGAGGTCTTACGCCGGGCTGTAACCCACAACGGCATCCTTGCATCCGCCGCCGATTACGAAGCAAACGACCAGTTGGATCCAATCTTTTCTGTGGATGTTTCTAATCAAACCGTTTCAGACCAAAAACGCAGTGGCCGCTGCTGGCTGTTCGCCGCTCTCAACACGCTCCGATCGAAGGTCGAAGGCAACTTTAACGTTCCGAAGGACTTTGAACTTTCCCAGGTTTATCTCTTCTTTTGGGATAAGTTTGAAAAAGCTAATTACTTCCTAAATAACGTTTTACAGACAGCGAACCAACCATTGACGGATCGGAAGGTCAACTTTCTACTCCAAACACCCCAACAAGACGGGGGGCAGTGGGATATGATTGCCGCGCTGATTGCCAAGTATGGGGTGGTTCCCAAGGCCGCGATGGCCGAAACCGCTAGCAGTGATAATTCCAGTGAACTTAACGCTGCTTTAAACACCCAACTTCGTCACGATGCCATCGCCTTGCGCAAGTTGGTTCAGGCTGGGCAAAGTGCCGAAATTATTAACGCAAAAAAAGATGACATGTTAAACGAAGTTTACCGGATGTTGGTGTACGCCTTTGGTAAGCCAGTAACTGACTTTACCTTTGAGTATCGCGATGCTGATAATCACTATCACATTGAACAACACCTCACTCCCCTGACCTTCTTCCAAAAATACGTAAACATCAACCTCGATGACTACGTCTCCATCATCAACTCCCCCACGGACGATAAACCATTTCACGAAACTTACACGGTGGAAATGCTGGGGAACGTGGTTGGTGGACAACCAATCAAACACTATAACCTCCCAATCGAACGCTTAAAGGAACTCACGATTAAACAACTCCAAGCCGGCGAAACGGTTTGGTTTGGAAGTGATGTCGGTCAAGCAAGTGACCGGAAAAACGGTTTGATGGATCCGAACCTGTACCACGTGGCTGAACTGATGCAAACTGACATGAGCATGAGTAAGGCCGAACGACTAGATTACGGAGAAAGCGTCATGGATCACGCCATGGTGCTCACCGGAGTTGACCTTGTGGACGGTCAACCAACCAAGTGGAAGGTCGAAAATAGTTGGGGCCCCAAGGTCGGAACCAAGGGATACTTCGTCATGAGTGACGCCTGGTTCAGTGAATTTGTTTACCAAGTTGTCATCAACAAGCAATACCTGACTGATCAAGAACGGCAAGAACAAGCCCAAGCACCAACGGTCCTTGCTCCATGGGATCCAATGGGAACTCTAGCCTAGGTCGTTATTTTAAAAAAGCACGGCCCTGCAAATTGCAGGGCCGTGTTTTTTTATGCCAAAATTTGTTTCTGCTGCATGTGCAGGTGCTCATCAAAGGTGTAAATAATCGGTTCAGCATTCGGCACTTCTACCCCATCAATTGCATCATCGGACAGTTGCTCGAGATATTTGATGAGGGCCCGCAGTGAACTACCGTGTGCGACTACCAATTGATTTTGGTGCTGTAACAGCCGCGGTGCTAACTGATCCTGCCAGTATGGTAACAAACGCTCGTAAGCCATTTGGAGACTCTCGGCCCGTGGTTCGCGGATCCCAATGCGGGCGTAACGCCGCTTGGGCATGACTTGGTCTAACCGTGGGGGCACAGCAGTAAAACTCCGGCGCCACTGCATAAATTGGTCCTCCCCGACTTTTGCTCGGACCACTGGCTTCTTCCGGCCCCGTAACGCTCCGTAGTGGCGTTCGTTTAGCCGCCACGTTTTATACTGGGGAATCCACAGTTGATCTAATTCGTCTAACACGATATTAGCCGATTGAATGGCCCGTTTTAAATAGGAAGTGTGCACCGCACTAAACGCAAGGTGTAACCGGTTGAGTTTTGCTCCCGCTGCAACCGCTTCCCGTTGCCCCTGCTCCGTTAACGCCACGTCATTCCACCCCGTAAAAACGTGTTGTTGATTAGCAATACTCTCGCCATGGCGAATCAAGACTAACTTGGTCATCTGCAGTCCCCTCCCCGGTAAAAACTGATTTCTTTCCATCTTAACATACCCCTCATAAACCTCTATTAACGATTTAATTGTAAAAAATTCCTTAAATTATTTAATTATCCGTCGGCCCTTCCGTGAATAGTTTATAATGTTAATCAGACTGATATAAAAACGAGGGTTAACATGAAAAACAACGGAAAGCAACAACCAACCGGAAGAACTGGTCGCAACCACTTTATGAACCAATCCGAATCACCAAAACCACCAAAATCGAGGTCACAACCAGATCCAAACGCAGTAGAATGGCATCCGCGCGCGTGGAAATGGATGGCGGGATTACTCGGAGCCGCACTTCTCCTTTTAGGGTTCGCCTTTCTTCAATACCAACGGGTGTCATCAACGTTAGACTCTACGTATTCGAGCGCCAAAAACTCCCGCGACGTCTCGAAAATCATTAAACAGCGAAAACCCTTTACGGTGTTACTAATGGGAACGGATACTGGAGAGTTAGGCCGGACGGATAAGGGGCGGACGGATTCCATGATTCTCGCCACGGTTAATCCCAACACCAAGAAAACTACCTTTACGAGTATCCCTAGAGACACCAAGGTCGTGGTCCCCGGGGACTCCCAGCCGTATGAAAAGATTAACGCGGCTTATACCATCGGGGGAGCGGATTCCGCTACAGAAGTCGTCCACAAACTGTTCAACGTTCCCGTGGACTTCTACGCCGTTGTCAACATGAAAGGGATCAAGCAAATGGTTAACGCGGTGGGCGGGGTTGACATCACTCCGAACCTCACCTTTGACTACGAAGGAATTAGCGTAAAAAAAGGCAAGACCGAGCACATGAACGGCCAGACCGCCTTACAATACACCCGGATGCGCTATCAAGATCCTCTCGGTGATTACGGGCGCCAAATTCGACAACGTCAAGTTCTCAACGCCGTCCTCCAAAAGGGACTCTCGATTGGAAACGTTTCGCGGTACGGTGAAATTTTGAACAGTTTGAAGGGAAACCTCCAAACCGATTTAACCTTCAATGACATGATTACGATTGCCGGTAGCTATCGAGATGCGGCTAAGAATTTGAAGCAAACGGCTTTGCAATGTGATAACGCGATGGTTGATGGGATTAGTTACCAAGTTGCTCCCGATCGAGAATTACTGAAGGTTTCTAATCAAATTCGAGAATCCCTTGACTTACCACCTGAAGATGAATTAACGCCAACGCAACAAAAAATTAATTCTAACGAAGAAGTCGGTCAAGACGGATCTTTCTTTACTAACCACGATTCCGTGAATGATAACAACGAACTTCCGACTAACTAAGTCAAGCAGGGTAACCAATTCACGGTTATCCTGTTTTTTTACTTCATTTTTCCAACTAAAAAGACGCTGGTGATCTAACATTCACCAGCGTCTTTTTTAAGTGCGGCCAAGAAGATTCGAACTTCCACCGGGAAAACTCCCGACAAGATCCTTAATCTTGCGCGTCTGCCAATTCCGCCATGGCCGCGAATTAACAATAATAATCATAGCAAGAATTGAGCAGAGATGCAAGTCCTTTTTACGAATCAGCCTGCTTAACTAGGCGTAACGGATGCCGGCACTGACTACAAACATAGCGCTTTACGTTTAAACGGCGTTGGCGATAATATTTTTGCCCACAGTGCGTACACTGATACAGATACCGCGCGTTTTGTGATAACCGGGGGGCATAGCGACTCCCACCCACGCGTTGCAATAACTGTTTAAAGGCGGTCGTATTGTGCTTCCCAGAGGCCCCCTGTTGGTGCAAGTGGTAGTGGACCAACTCGTGTTTAATCACTCCCACCAAAACCTCCTGATCCTGGGCCATCTTTGGATTAATGTCAATATTATGAGAACGTAAATGATACCGGCCCCCGGTCGTTTGTAAGCGACGATTAAAGTAGGCTTGATGGCGAAACGGCTGGTGAAAAAAGCGTTGTGAAAGCTCTTCTACCAAGTGTTGGAGCTGTTGGTCTGTCATAAATCACCTCTCCTTTTGTGGATCAAGCATCGATAACTGAATTCGCCCCCGCTGTTCATCCACGCCAATGACCCACACGGTCACAATGTCACCAATTGCAACTACGCTAGCTGGATCTGCCACAAAGCCGGCTTTCAGGTGCGAAATATGCACTAACCCATCTTGTTTCACCCCAATGTCAACAAACGCCCCAAAGTCGGTCACGTTGCGAACGGTGCCCTGCAGTTGCATTCCAACCCGTAAATCAGTCAACTTGACGACGGTGTCTCTAAGTAACGGCGCCGGCATCTGATCCCGTAAATCCCGACCGGGATGCTGCAAGCCAGCTAAAACTGTCCTAATCTGGGGCTCTGTTTGGTTAAGCTGGTGGGCTAATTTGGAAACATTGCCCTGGGCGAGGCAAGTTTGACTGGCTTGCGTAGTTAAATCTGCCTTAGCAATCCCGAGGGCGTTCAAAATGGCGCTGGCTAGCGGATAACTTTCGGGATGTAAATCAGTATTATCAAATGGGTTGTGACCTCCTATAATACGTAAAAATCCCACGGCTTGTTCAAAAGCTTTCGGACCTAACCGCTGCACCCGTTGTAACTGGGTGCGCTCCGTAAACTTTCCATGCTGGTTGCGGTAACTCACGATCTGGTACGCCACCGCAGGCGTTAACCCGGAGATGCTGGCTAATAACTGGGGACTAGCCGTATTCACATTGACCCCGACTTGATTAACCACGGTTTCCACAACGCGCTGCAGCTGTTCATCCAGCTGGGTTTCGGCCAGGTCGTGCTGATACTGGCCGACTCCAACCGCCTTTGGATCAATTTTAATTAATTCGGCCAGGGGATCTTGGAGCCGACGACCAATGCTAATGGCCGACCGCTCCTCCACGGGGAGCTCTGGAAATTCGGCCCGGGCCACCGCACTCGCAGAATAAACAGAAGCCCCGGCTTCATTCACAATCACGTAGTGAACGGACGTGGGTAACTGGGCGACAACTTCCGCAACAAATTGCTCAGCTTCCCGCGCGGCCGTTCCGTTTCCAATCGCAATTACTGCGACGTGATACTTCGTAAGTAAATGTTGGAGCGTTACGGCTGCTTGTTGGCGTTGGTCCGCGGTCGCTGGTGGCGTCGCTAATAGAATTGCTTTGGCTAGCAAGCGCCCCTGGGGATCCAGAATTGCTAACTTACAGCCCGTCCGGTAGGCTGGATCAAATCCCATCACCACCTTCCCTTTAAGGGGGGGTTGCATCAATAAGTGGTACAAATTATTGCCAAACACTTGAATCGCATGGGTTTGCGCCCGTTTGGTCAATCGTTGGCGGAGTTCACGCTCGAGCGCCGGACGCAGATAGCGCCGATAAGCCACTGTCAGCGCTTGTTCAACGACGGGAACACTCGGGCCTGTCTGCTGACCAATAACATGAAACCGCAAGTAGTTTTGAATCGAGTGCTCTACAACCGTAATTTTGACCCGTAACAAAGCTTCCCGTTCGCCCCGGTTAATCGCGAGTACCCGGTACGCTGGCACTTTCGCCAAGTCCTCCGTAAAATCATAGTAGTTAGCATACACCTGCCGATCATCCTGCGGCACTCCCGTCGCTTTCTTGGTCGTCGTCAGCTGGCCCTGCTGCCACGTAAAAGTTCTGATCCACTCCCGAAAGGAAGGCCGTTCAGAAACGCTTTGACTAATGATGGCTTGCGCTCCGGCCAGGGCCGCGTCCGAGTCTAAAACCCCCTTCGTCGGATCGACAAAGGGACGGGCGAGTGTGGCAACTGGTTGGGCAGTAAACTGGAGCAACTGAGCAGCTAACGGTGCCAGGCCCTGTTCCTTGGCAACTTCCGCCTTCGTCCGGCGTTTCGGCTTATACGGTAAGTACAAATCCTCCAACTGTTGTAAGGTGGTTGCCTGGTCTAACTGCTGGCGTAACCGCTTTGTCAGGTGTCCCTGCGCGGTCAATTTAGTTACCACTGCCTGTCTACGCTTCGCTAATTTCTCCTGGCGTTGATACCGATCCTGAAGGCGCCAGATTTGCACCTCATTCAGGTTGCCAGTTTGTTCCTTGCGATAACGGGCAATAAAGGGCACGGTATTCCCCTGCTCCAACAACCGTAACGTTCGTTGCGCCGCGAGCAATGACAGGTCGGGGAAGGTCGCCACTACTTGTTTAACTAACTTTTGATCCATCATCATTCCCCTTTTGGGCGCAAATGAAAAACTTCGCTATTCCTAACGAAGTTTTTGTAAGACGGCCAATTTTTACTTTTTCCAAAACTGATCATACACGGTGATGGGAGTGTGGCGCTTGTGCGCTGTCTTAGCATACCAGCCTTCAATCACAGCAGCAGCAGGTTCACTAACATCTTGGCCTTCCAAGAAGGCGTCAATCTCTGGATAGGTGACCCCGAGGGCTTGTTCATCTGGCAACGCTGGCCGGTCATCCTCTAGATCAGCCGTCGGCGTCTTCTCCAGAAGTTTATCAGGAGCCCCTAGATAAGCTAGTAACGCTTTCCCCTGCCGTTTATCCAGGCGCCAGAGGGGCGTAATGTCTGCGGCCCCATCGCCAAACTTAGTGTAAAAGCCAGTTACGGCTTCGGCCGCATGGTCGGTTCCAACCACCACTCCCTGGTGGGCGCCCGCGATTGCAAACTGGGCAATCATCCGTTCGCGCGCCTTCACGTTGCCCTTGTTAAAGTCGGTTAACGTTTCCGCATTGACCTGCACAGCACTGACCATCGCATCCGTTGCCGCCTGAATGTTAACCCGTTCGGTTCGATCGGGGGCAATAAAGGCAATGGCCTCCATGGCATCGGCTTCATCTGCTTGTTCTCCGTACGGCAGCCGCATCGCGATAAATTGATAGCTAGAATCTCCCGTTTCCTGCCGTAGTTCTTGGACTGCTTGTTGACTCAGCTTTCCGGCTAAAGTGGAATCTTGTCCCCCCGAAATCCCTAATACCAACGTGTGTAAACCGTCGTGCTGACGGAGATAGTCTTTCATAAAATCCACGCTCCGGCGAACTTCCGTGGCCGGGTCAATCGTTGGTTGAACCCGCAAGGCCGCAATAATTTCGGCCTGCTTGTGGCGCTGTTCTGCATTCATTATTCGGTTCTCCCCTCTGCTTTTGTTTGTAGTCGTGCTGCTTGTCCCTGTTGAATTTGCTTGATTAAGTTCATCTTATTTTCCCAAGCCGCCGTTGACAGATCAACCGGATACTCCTGCGGATTTAACATCCGCTTATATTCCGGCCAAAGTGATTCTTTGACCTGGTTAGCGTGGTTTTTAATCTCGGCTAAGCTCGGTTGCTGATAGACCAACTTTCCATCCCGGAAAATATCCTGCAGGAGTGGTTCGGCAACAAAGTCCGTAATTGTTTTATTGATATACGTATATTGGGGATGAAACATGTAGAGTTCCGTTTCACGCCGAGGATCCTCTGTTGCCAAGGCCACGTAGTCCCCCTCAGATTTACCGTCTTGTTGTTCAGTAATCCGCCAAACCTGCTTTTTACCGGGCGTCGAAACTTTCTCCGCGTTATTAGAGAGTTTGATGGTATCAATCATTTTCCCCTGCTCATTTTCCACGGACACTAGTTTATAAACTGCTCCTAAGGCCGGCTGATCAAAGGCTGTGATCACTTTGGTTCCAATCCCCCAGATGTCAATCTTGGCATGTTGCATCTTCAAGCTACTGATTGTGTGCTCATCCAGGTCGTTGGAAGCATAAATTTTAGCGGTTGGAAAGCCCGCTTGGTCAAGCATTTCCCGTACTTTTTTAGAGATGTAGGCCATGTCTCCCGAATCAATTCGGACTCCCTGAAAATTGATGCGATCCCCCATTTCCTTGGCAACCTGCACCGCCGCTGGAACCCCACTTTTAAGGGTATCAAACGTATCAACTAAAAAGACACAGTCATGGTGAGTTTCCGCATAGGCTTTAAAGGCATCGTAATCATTCCCAAACGATTCTACCAGCGAGTGAGCATGGGTACCAGAAATTGGCAAGCCAAACTGGCGGCCGGCCAGCACGTTTGACGTCGCATCAAAACCTCCAATGTAGGCAGCTCGGGTTCCCCAAATGGCGGCAGAAACCTCTTGCGCCCGGCGACTACCAAACTCCAGCAACGGATCACTCCCGGCAACACTCCGAATCCGAGCTGCCTTGGTGGCAATCAACGTTTGGTAGTTAACGATGTTTAACAGTGCTGTTTCAATCAATTGACACTCCGGTAGCGTCCCCTCGACTTGAACAATTGGCTCGTTGTTAAACACCACATCGCCCTCTTGCGCTGACCGCAACGTACCGTGAAATTGAAACTGCTTTAAATAATCCAAAAAGGCCTCTGAATAATCACCCCGAGCGCGTAAATAATCAATGTCAGCGTCCGTAAAGTGAATATTTTGCAAATAATCAATTAAATGGGCGAGGCCGGCAAAGACTGCATACCCGTTGGCAAACGGCATTTTGCGGAAATAAACCTCAAACACCGCGTGCCGATTGGCCATTCCTTTTTCAAAGTAAGTTGCCATCATGTTAATTTCGTAATCATCAGTATGCAGCGTTAAGTTGTCGGAAGCATCAACCATTGTCATGTCCGTTCCTCCCCAAAATTGTGAATAATCTCAATATCGCTATTTTACCATTTTTTTCGCGCACCAGAAAAAATCGAAACACTCACAATTAACTTCTTTTTTACTGTTTCAGATAAAATTCAAACCGTTCGGCCGCATACTGCGTTTCCACAAATTCAAACGGCTGTTGGTTTTCAAAGTAGGACAGCTGCTTTAACTTTAAAATCGGGGACCCCGGTTGAATCTGCAGTAGCTCAGCGGTCTGCGGTTGCGCTAAAATCGCTGAGATGTATTGCTGGGCGTTAACCGGGACTAAGCCCCACCGCACTGAAATAGCCTGGTAAAGCGATTCAGTGACTTCCGCTTGACTCATATCCCGCACCCAGTGTGCAGCCACCGTCGTGGTTTCCAAACAAATTGGTTCCTCGTCGCCATAACGGAGCCGTTCCATGCGCAGGACCCGTTCCGTAGGGGTTAATGCCAATTGTTCTGCTTCCTTAAAGGTGGGTTCAACAATCCGATAGGAGAGCGTTTCACTGTGCGGTTGCTTGCCCTGGGAGCGCATCGTTTCCGTAAAACTGGAAATCCCTGACATGTGCTCTTGAATTTTTTGGTTCGTCACAAAGGTTCCAGAGCCCGCCTTCCGTTTTAACAAGCCTTCTTCAATCAAACTCCCAACGGCTTGCCGTAGGGTCATCCGACTGACCTGATAGTGCTCAGCCAGTTTCCGTTCCGAGGGGAGTCTGGTCCCTACCGGCCACGTCCCATTTTCAATCTGTGCTTTAAGGTCATCATGAATTTGCATGTACACTGGAAGTCCCATAATTCCTCCTGGTTCTAAAAAAAATACGACTGACAACAAGTCAGTCGTATCAATTAGTTGGGCTAGCTGGGTTCGAACCAGCGCATGCCAGGATCAAAACCTGGTGCCTTACCACTTGGCTATAGCCCAATGATAAAATGGAGGGGAGTGGATTCGAACCACCGAACCCGAAGGAGCGGATTTACAGTCCGCCGCGTTTAGCCAGACTTCGCTACCCCTCCGACATGTCTAGGTGACTCACATCACCCAATCAACATATATTATATTAACGAAAATCATGGTCAGCGTCAAGCACAAAAACAAAAAAAGTCCTAAAAAATTTAGGACTTTTTGGTCATTATTATCGCACTCCATCCATGAGTTTTTCAACGGGCTTTACGAAGAACAGCAGAATAATACTTGCAAGGACTGCTACTGCTCCCACAACCGCAAAGTATCCCATTTCGTTTCCTGGAGTATAGAAACGCGCAATTTGCGAGTTCACGGCCTGCCCCGCGGCATCAGCTAGGAACCACAAACTAAGCATTTGGGAGGCAAAGGCCTTCGGTGCTAACCGGGTTGTCACTGATAACCCAATCGGAGAAATTAACATTTCCCCAATTTCGATGATGGCCCAACTGCCGACCAACCAGAGAGGATTGATCTTGGCATGGGTGCCAAACAAAAGCAACGGAATTACCATGAAAAGGAAGGAAGCTCCGGCAAAGAAGAGACCGTACGCAAACTTCTTCGGTGTACTAGGTTGCCGGGTCCCTAGTTTGGTCCATAACCAGACAAACAAGGGCGTGTACAGCATGATGAAGAGTGGGTTTAACGATTGATACCAACTTGGGTCAATTTTCAACCATCCGAGGTTATTGTTCGTTTGCTGTAAGGCAAAACTAGCTAAGATACTTGAGCCGGACTCTTCAATGGCCCAAAAGATTAACGCCCCGATAAAGAGCGGGATGTAGGCCCACACCCGTGAGCGTTCAACCTTGGTGATTTTGGTGCTGCGTAACATCACTACGAAGTATACGACCGGCGTCACCAGCGCAATGATACTAAGAACACTCACAAAACTATCTAGAGTTAGGGCGTGCAAACCGTGCATTACGATTAAAACAATCACAAATGCCCCAAAGCCCAATCCGACCCACGTTAAAATCCGGTTTAATTCCGTCCGTTGAATCGGATCAGTTGGCAACAAGCCATCGTTGCCAAGGTACTTCTTTCCCCCGTAGTAGTAAAAGACTAACCCAATTAACATTCCTACCGCGGCAAACGAAAAGCCTAAGTGGTAGCTAAACGAATTGGCTCCCCAACCACACACAAACGGAGCAATAAAGGCTCCGAAGTTAATGGCAAAGGTGAAAATTGTAAAGGCACTTTCGCGCCGTGAATCAGTTTCTGAATAGAGATTCCCCACCATATCAGAAATGTTTGGTTTTAAAAATCCAGTTCCCGTGGTAATGAGGGCAATTGAAGCAAACAGCCCAACGATTCCAATTGGGAGCGCCAGAGCAAGGTGCCCAAGCATAATGAGCACTCCACCCCAGAAAACCGTTTTCCGACTGCCTAGCAGTCGGTCACTAATGTAACCACCCGAGACGGAAGCTAGATACACCAGCGCCCCGTAGATCGACATGATGGATAAACCCGTGGTTTGCGATAGGCCTAACCCACCGTGGGTCGCAGCAGAAACCATGTAGTACAAGAGGATGGCTCGCATCCCGTAGTAACTAAATCTTTCCCAAAATTCAGTTCCCGCTAGATACTGCAATCCCTTTGGTTGACCAAAGAATGCATGGTCAACGTCGTGTTGCTTTTCCAAATTGATAACCTCCTCATTAGTAACTTATTGTAAGTGCTAATTAAGAGAAAATTATACGCTAACCCAATTTAATTTTCAACGAGCAATTTACAACATGTCTAAGTAACGATTCCGCTCCCACTGCGATACATTTTGACTGTAAGCTGACCATTCCATGTTCTTAGCATCTAAGAAGTTTTGATAGATGTGGGGACCCATCGCGTCTTTCATCAGATCATCGGCAGCGTAACTTTGCAAGGCATCGTGCAAGGTCGAAGGAAGCTTCTGAATGTGATCCAGCTTCAGTTCTTCCCCATCCATACTGTAGATGTTGCGATCAATCGGATCGTCCGGCGTAATCTTATTTTTAATTCCGTCTAAGCCGGCAGCTAGAATGGCCGCAATTGCTAGGTACGGGTTAGCTGACGGATCAACACTTCGTAACTCCAACCGCGTCCCTTTGCCCCGGGCAATGGGAACCCGAACCATTGGAGACCGGTTTGCTCCAGACCAGGCAATGTACACGGGGGCTTCAAACCCCGGAACAAGCCGTTTGTAAGAGTTAACCGTTGGATCACAAACGGCTGTGAGGGCCTTCGCGTGCTTCAATAGTCCCCCTAAGAAGTAGTAAGCCGTTTGAGATAGTTGTTCTGGACCGTTTTCGTCGAAGAAGGCGTTCTTTCCGTCTTGATCAAAGAGCGACATGTTCATGTGCATCCCCGATCCATTAACCCCGTTCAACGGTTTTGGCATGAAAGTAGCATATAAGCCGTACCGTCGTGCCACTGTTTTGACCACCATTTTGAAGGTTTGAATGTGATCAGCCGCCCGAATTGCGTCATCGTATTCAAAGTCAATTTCATGTTGACCAGGAGCAACTTCGTGGTGGGAAGCTTCGACGTTAAAGCCCATTTTTTCTAACTCAAGCACCATGTCCCGTCGCACGTTAGCTGCTAAGTCCATGGGAGCAAGGTCAAAGTAACTCCCGTGGTCATTCAGTTTTTTCGTTGGTTGGCCGTTTTCGTCCATTTCAAACAAGAAGAATTCTGGTTCCGGTCCAATGTTAAAGTCGCTAAATCCGAGTTCTTTCATTTCGTCTAAGACCCGCATTAAATTGTTCCGGGGATCACCAGCAAACTGTTCACCATCGGCGGTGTGCACACTACAAGTTAGGCGTGCGACTTTACCGTGCTCATCACCCCAAGGAAAGACCATCCACGTAGATAAATCAGGCTGAAGGTACATATCACTCTCTTCAATTCGCACGAATCCATCGATTGAAGAGCCGTCAAACATTAACTTACCGGCGAGGAGTTGGTCTAACTGACTAATCGGCACTTCAACATTCTTGACCGTTCCTAATAAATCGGTAAACATCAACCGTAAAAAGCGGACGTCCTCATCCTTAACCATTTTGCGAATGTCATCAGGGGTGTATTCTGTTGTCTTATCCATACCTTACTCCTTCTTATAATTGTCCTGGTCTAAATTGTGAATCGCTGTTTGAATCTAAGCCACCAGCTTTTAAAATGTCTTTGCGTAAATACTGTCGAACCTTTTGGTCGCTAACACTTTGCTGCTTGGCCACCCGCTTTTTCAATGACCGTTGCCGTTGCTTCTCGTAGACTCGTTTCACCTGTTCTAGGTTCATACCCTCATCTAGGTAATCTTTAACCTCTAGAATGCGATCAATATCATTTAACGAGTATAGCCGGCGATTACTTTCCGTCCGCAGCGAGTTAACTAAGCCACTGTCATCATAATAGCGAATCTGACGAGCCGTGAGCGAAGTCAGCTTCATAACCGTTCCCATCGGTAGGACCGCTAAAGATCGTCTTAATTCCTTTTCACTCATATCCAACAGCTCCTCATTGTCTGTTATCTTAAGCGTTAATTCCAACCTGGTCAACGACTGATGTTACATTTCGTAACACAAAGTAAAAAAGCAGCCTAACAATAACTGTTAGACTGCTTTTTAGCAAAATGCCGACTAGAGGATTCGAACCTCCGACCTCCGGTTTACGATGCCGATGCTCTACCAACTGAGCTAAGTCGGCGCAATTAAAATTGCTCATTTAATTATAATAGCACTAACCAATCGGCTAGTCCTAATAACTCCGACAGGCGGGCTCGAACCGTCGACAACCTGATTAACAGTCAGGTGCTCTACCAACTGAGCTATGTCGGAATAATTGGCGTGGCAACGTCCTATCCTCGCAGGGGGCGATCCCCCAACTACTTTTGGCGTGCTAAAGCTTAACTACTGTGTTCGGCATGGGAACAGGTGTATCCTTTAGGCTATCGCCACCACACGACTGAGTGAACTTCGTTCCCTCAAAACTAGCTAATATTATTTCCTGCTGAGTCACCATTGTTCTTCCTTGGTTAAGTCCTCGACTGATTAGTATTAGTCCGCTTCACGTATCACTACGCTTCCACTTCTAACCTATCGACCTGATCATCTTTCAGGAGTCTTACTTCCATATAGGAATGGGAAATCTCATCTTGAGGCGAGTTTCACACTTAGATGCTTTCAGCGTTTATCTCATCCATACATAGCTACTCAGCAATGCGCCGGGCGGCGCAACTGATACACCAGCGGTATGTCCATCCCGGTCCTCTCGTACTAGGGACAGCTCCTCGCAAATTTCCTGCGCCCGCGACGGATAGGGACCGAACTGTCTCACGACGTTCTGAACCCAGCTCGCGTACCGCTTTAATGGGCGAACAGCCCAACCCTTGGGACCAACTACAGCCCCAGGATGCGATGAGCCGACATCGAGGTGCCAAACCTCCCCGTCGATGTGAACTCTTGGGGGAGATAAGCCTGTTATCCCCAGGGTAGCTTTTATCCGTTGAGCGATGGCCCTTCCATACGGTACCACCGGATCACTAAGTCCGACTTTCGTCCCTGCTCGACTAGTCAGTCTCGCAGTCAAGCTTGCTTCTGCCTTTACACTTACAGAATGATTTCCAACCATTCTAAGCAAACCTTTGAGCGCCTCCGTTACTATTTAGGAGGCGACCGCCCCAGTCAAACTGCCAACCAGACACTGTCTCCGAGCACGCTAAGTGCTCAGGGTTAGAGTGTTCACATAGCCAGGGTAGTATCCCACGGGTGCCTCCACCGAGACTAGCGTCCCGGTTTCAATGGCTCCTACCTATCCTGTACAAGCTATGTAAACACCCAATATCAAGCTACAGTAAAGCTCCATGGGGTCTTTCCGTCCTGTCGCGGGTAACCTGCTTCTTCACAGGTATCTTAATTTCACCGAGTCTCTCGTTGAGACAGTACTCAAATCGTTACGCCTTTCGTGCGGGTCGGAACTTACCCGACAAGGAATTTCGCTACCTTAGGACCGTTATAGTTACGGCCGCCGTTTACTGGGGCTTCATTTCGAGGCGTCGCCGAAGCTAACCTTTCCACTTAACCTTCCAGCACCGGGCAGGCGTCAGCCCATATACTTCATCTTACGATTTTGCATAAACCTGTGTTTTTGATAAACAGTCGTTTGAGTCTCTTCACTGCGGCTGACCTGACGGTCAGCACCCCTTCTTCCGAAGTTACGGGGTCATTTTGCCGAGTTCCTTAACGAGAGTTCTCTCGCTCACCTGAGGATACTCTCCTCGACTACCTGTGTCGGTTTGCGGTACGGGTAGTTAATTACTAACTAGAAGCTTTTCTCGGCAGCGTGACATCGGTTCCTTCTCTACTTTAATTTCGATCCTCATCATCGCTTGTCAACCCGGTCAGAAGCATTTCACTCCTCACCTGACTTACGATTTGAACATACCTTTCCAATCGTATGCTAAACCTAGCCTTCTGCGTCCCTCCATCGTTCCAACATAATTAACTAGTACAGGAATCTCAACCTGTTATCCATCGCCTACGCTTCTCAGCCTCGGCTTAGGTCCCGACTAACCCTGGGAGGACGAGCCTTCCCCAGGAAACCTTAGTCATTCGGTGGATCAGATTCTCACTGATCTTTCGCTACTCATACCGGCATTCTCACTTCTAAGCGCTCCAACAGTCCTTCCGGTCTGCCTTCATCGCCCTTAGAACGCTCTCCTATCACGCAACGTAGTTGCGTCCGCAGTCTCGGTAAGATGCTTAGCCCCGGTAAATTTTCGGCGCAGAATCACTCGACTAGTGAGCTATTACGCACTCTTTAAATGGTGGCTGCTTCTGAGCCAACATCCTAGTTGTCTAAGCAACTCCACTTCCTTTTCCACTTAGCATCTATTTAGGGACCTTAACTGGCGGTCTGGGCTGTTCCCCTTTCGACGATGGATCTTATCACTCATCGTCTGACTCCCGGACATAAATCAATGGTATTCGGAGTTTATCTGAACTCAGTAATCCAAGACGGACCCCTCGCTCAAACAGTGGCTCTACCTCCATGATTCTAATTCCGAGGCTAGCCCTAAAGCTATTTCGGAGAGAACCAGCTATCTCCAAGTTCGTTTGGAATTTCACCGCTATCCACACCTCATCCCAGCACTTTTCAACGTACACGGGTTCGGACCTCCGGTGCGTATTACCGCACTTTCATCCTGGACATGGATAGATCACCTGGTTTCGGGTCTACGGCAACATACTAATTCGCCCGCTTAAGACTCGCTTTCGCTACGGCTCCGCTTCTTCGGCTTAACCTTGCATGCAACTGTAACTCGCCGGTTCATTCTACAAGAGGCACGCTATCACCCATAAACGGGCTCTAACTGCTTGTAGGCACATGGTTGCAGGAACTATTTCACTCCCCTTCCGGGGTGCTTTTCACCTTTCCCTCACGGTACTGGTTCACTATCGGTCACTAGGGAGTATTTAGCCTTGGGAGATGGTCCTCCCGGATTCCGACGCCGTTTCACGTGTGGCGCCGTACTCAGGATCCTGAACTGAGGGAATTCAATTTCGCTTACGAGACTATCACTCTCTTTGGTGCAGCTTCCCAACTGCTTCAGCTATCAAATTCTTTTGTAACTCAAATGTTCAGTCCTACAACCCCGAACCACGAAGGTTCGGTTTGGGCTATTCCCAGTTCGCTCGCCGCTACTATGGGAATCGAAATTTCTTTATCTTCCTGTGGGTACTTAGATGTTTCAGTTCCCCACGTCTACCTCTCCGCAGCTATGAATTCACTACGCAGTGATTAGTCATGACACTAATCGAGTTTCCTCATTCGGAAATCTCCGGATCACAGCTTACTTACAGCTCCCCGAAGCATATCGGTGTTAGTTCCGTCCTTCATCGGCTCCTAGTACCAAGGCATTCACCATGCGCCCTTCTTAACTTAACCTATAATCCTACGGATTATAAATCATTGAGTTTAGCGATCAAACACATTAAAAAACTCAAATTACACAATGGTTGTTCTCGGTTGAAATTATATTAACAATATAATTCTTACAGAAAATAATATTATCTAGTTTTCAAAGAACGAAAGTTGAGAGTAATCCTCTCAAAACTAAACAAGACTTTGATCGGTGTAAGGTTCCGTATTATTCCTTAGAAAGGAGGTGATCCAGCCGCAGGTTCTCCTACGGCTACCTTGTTACGACTTCACCCTAATCATCTGTCCCACCTTAGGCGGCGGACTCCTAACGGTTATCCAACCGACTTTGGGTGTTACAAACTCTCATGGTGTGACGGGCGGTGTGTACAAGACCCGGGAACGTATTCACCGTGGCATGCTGATCCACGATTACTAGCGATTCCAACTTCATGCAGGCGAGTTGCAGCCTGCAATCCGAACTGAGAACGGCTTTAAGAGATTAGCTTGACCTCGCGGTTTCGCAACTCGTTGTACCGTCCATTGTAGCACGTGTGTAGCCCAGGTCATAAGGGGCATGATGATTTGACGTCATCCCCACCTTCCTCCGGTTTATCACCGGCAGTCTCTCTAGAGTGCCCAACTGAATGCTGGCAACTAAAGACAAGGGTTGCGCTCGTTGCGGGACTTAACCCAACATCTCACGACACGAGCTGACGACAACCATGCACCACCTGTCATTCTGCCCCCGAAGGGGACACCTAATCTCTTAGGCTAACAGAAGATGTCAAGACCTGGTAAGGTTCTTCGCGTAGCATCGAATTAAACCACATGCTCCACCGCTTGTGCGGGTCCCCGTCAATTCCTTTGAGTTTCAACCTTGCGGTCGTACTCCCCAGGCGGAATGCTTAATGCGTTAGCTCCGGCACTGAGAGGCGGAAACCTCCCAACACCTAGCATTCATCGTTTACGGCATGGACTACCAGGGTATCTAATCCTGTTTGCTACCCATGCTTTCGAGCCTCAGCGTCAGATGCAGACTAGACAGCCGCCTTCGCCACTGGTGTTCCTTCATATATCTACGCATTTCACCGCTACACATGAAGTTCCACTGTCCTCTTCTGCACTCAAGTTTCCCAGTTTCCGATGCACTTCTTCGGTTAAGCCGAAGGCTTTCACATCAGACTTAAAAAACCGCCTGCGCTCGCTTTACGCCCAATAAATCCGGACAACGTTTGCCACCTACGTATTACCGCGGCTGCTGGCACGTAGTTAGCCGTGACTTTCTGGTTAGATACCGTCACGCCGTGAGCAGTTGCTCTCACAGTCGTTCTTCTCTAACAACAGAGTTTTACGAGCCGAAACCCTTCTTCACTCACGCGGCGTTGCTCCATCAGACTTGCGTCCATTGTGGAAGATTCCCTACTGCTGCCTCCCGTAGGAGTATGGGCCGTGTCTCAGTCCCATTGTGGCAGATTACCCTCTCAGGTCTGCTACGTATCATCGCCTTGGTGAGCTATTATCTCACCAACTAGCTAATACGCCGCGGGTCCATCCAAAAGCACTAGCACCAAGGCCAGCTTTCAAACTAAAACCATGTGGTTTTAGTTGTTATACGGTATTAGCATCTGTTTCCAGGTGTTATCCCCTACTTCTGGGCAGGTTACCCACGTGTTACTCACCAGTTCGCCACTCGGTCCGATCTAAAATCCAACCCGTGCAAGCACGGTTTGTCAATTAGGAGACCGCGTTCGACTTGCATGTATTAGGCACGCCGCCAACGTTCGTCCTGAGCCAGGATCAAACTCTCATTTTAAATGAGAACTTTACTAGCTCTCCTTGATTTGTTGCTTTAAGCGAATTGACTTCGCAATTGTTTAATTTTTAAACTCACGTTTAAAAATTCCTTACACTTTTGTAATCAAAATCTTGTTCAGTTTTCAAAGAACTACTTTCGCACTGCTCTTCAGCGCATTTACTATAATAATGCCTTTCTCCGAAATTGTCAACGGATTAAATCACTTTTTTTAAATTTACTGGAGTCCCGCCGATGAAACCATTCAACTAGCTACTAATTGGTTTTTAAAGAACCAGCGGTAAGCGCCGTACAAACCGTTGCACAGTTTAATCACCTCGAGGGCCAGCATTGAAGCTGACGCCGGACTCAGCACTTGAAACTGCCGATACCAGATCACTAAACTAACCACGTCCCAAGTAATCCACACAATCCATTGGGACCGGTAGCCCCCGAGCATTAATAACATTCCGATGATACTTAGGGGAAGGAGCGTGGCATCCAAGTAAACTTGGGTCCCATGAAAATGCTGGCTAAACCGTAAAACAATCAGATACAAAAGGACTAAGCTCATCATGACAGCGGCCAATTGCCACTTTTTTAATTTCCGCGGTTGGAGGACCGTTTGCTGGGACTGGTCCTGCAACTCCCGGTCCCACCAAAAAATCCCGGCGGTCTGCGTCACCAAATAGTATAGATTCGTGGCAATGTCTCCAATTAATCGATTTTGCCAATCGATGATTAAAAACAATAATGACTCAAAAATCCCCCAACCGTAATTCGTAATTTTACCCTCATCACAAAGCATCAGGTTTATAACGCTAAAGATGCTGGCCGTTACTGAAAGCCATCCAAGCAAACTGGTGAATTCCCGACTAATCGCAAATACCGTGATGATGACAACTAGATTAATAGTTAATAACGTCTTGGTCGCTGGTTGTAACGCCCGTAAATCCGTCACGTTTGCTCGCCAGCCAAAGGTTTTTTGCACTGCCTGCCACATCCCTAATTCCTCCCGATTCTTGCCAAAATAAAAAAGCCCTCTAAGTGTACCTTAAAGTGGCTTTCTTGCCTAATGATGTCCCTTATTCTGGATCTTCTTCTGGGCGCATCGTTGGGAATAACAACACATCACGAATCGAAGGTGCATCAGTCAATAACATGACGAGCCGATCAATTCCGATTCCAAGTCCTCCCGTTGGAGGCATCCCGTATTCAAGCGCTTTGACGTAGTCTTCATCAATCCCCTGGGCTTCGTCATTCCCATTTTCACGTTCCTTGACCTGAGCTTCAAATCGTTGCCGCTGGTCAATCGGATCGTTTAGTTCAGAAAAGGCATTAGCATACTCATTCCCTAAAATGTATAACTCAAAGCGGTCCGTAAATCGGGGGTCGTCAGCATTTTTCTTCGCTAGGGGGGAAATCTCAATCGGGTGCCCATACACAAAGGTTGGATCCGTAATCGTTGGTTCCACGAAGGTTTCGAAGAAGGCGTTAATGATGTGGCCAACCTTCCAGTAGGATTCGTACTTCACGTGGTGTTCATCCGCCAGCTGTTTCGCTGCTTCGTCCGTCATTTCAGGCCAAAAATCGACGCCAGTGGCTTCTTTAATCGCATCCACCATGTGAATCCGCTTAAACGGTTTATTAAGATCCACCGCTTGCCCTTGGTATTCAATCTGCCCGTTATCACTTACCACCTGAGCGGCATGCCGGAAGATGCCTTCCGTTTCATCCATCACGTCGTGGAAGTCAAAATAAGCCGCATAACTTTCCAGTTCCGTGAATTCCGGATTGTGTTCCTTGTCCATTCCTTCGTTTCGAAAGACCCGACCAATTTCATACACCCGGCCCATGCCACCGACAATCAACCGCTTCAGGTGCAGTTCCAGCGCAATGCGCAGGTATAAATCAATGTCTAACGCGTTGTGATGGGTAATAAACGGACGCGCCGACGCCCCACCAGCAGATTGGTGTAAGACCGGAGTTTCTACTTCCGTAAAGTCAAGGTCATTATCCAGGTAATTCCGAATCGCTTTAATAATCTGGGCCCGCTTTTGGAACCGATCAAAACTATCGCGGTTTGAAATTAAATCCAAGTAACGTTGCCGGTACTTTTGTTCCTTATTTTGTAACCCATGGTACTTATCGGGGAGCGGTCGGAGCGCTTTGGATAAAAAGGTAACACTGGTTGGTTTCACGGTTAACTGACCCATGTCAGTCTTGATTAGTTCGCCACTAAAGCCTAAAAAATCCCCAATGTCAGCGCGTTTAAATAGCTGATACTGCTCGTCACCCACGACGTCTTTGCGGACGTACACCTGGATGCGGCCCGTGCGGTCTAAAATATCCGCAAACCCGACTTTTCCGCTACCTCGCTTTGCCACCATGCGGCCAGCAATCGTCACTTGCACGGCTTGGGCTTCTAATTCAGCCTTCGAATCTTGATTGTACTGATCGGTCAGGGGCTGTGCTAACGCAGTTACTTTAAACCCATGTCCGAACGGATCAATCCCGGCCTCGCGCAGTTCGTTCATTTTTTCGCGACGAACCCGCATTTGGTCGTTCATTTTTCGTTCTTGTTTTCTTTTTTGCTTTGGATCTTGAGCCACACTAATTCCTCCAAACTAAATCATTAGCCTCATTTTACCATATAAATAATTGGCCTTATATAGCGGCTTGGTGTTTTTTCTGGCGGGCTTCCGTTTTAGCAACAAAGTCATCCATGATGCGAATCATTTCCGCTTCATTTTCCGCACTCGTCAGCGCCACTTTCGTCCGCGCCGAATGTGAGAGTCCCTTCAGATAATACGGAGCGTGCCCCCGGAATTGGTGAGAGCCCACGTATTCGCCCTTTAAATCCACTAGGCGGCGTAGGTGTTCTTTGGCTACCTGCATCTGATCTGCCACACTCGGTTGTGGTAAGATTTCACCGGTTTCCAAGTAGTGATTCATCTGGGTTAAAATCCACGGATTCCCTTCGACGGCCCGGGCCATCATCACTGCAGTGGCCCCCACTTCATCCAGCATTTGTTTGGCCATTTCTGGCGTCGTCACGTCCCCGTTTCCAATGAACGGAATTGTCAGTGCATCGGAAACCTCTTTCAGAATTTCCCAGTTGGCGTGCCCACGATACATCTGTTCGCGGGTGCGACCGTGCATTGCAACGGCCGCTGCCCCGGCTTTTTCAGCAGCCAACGCGTTTTGGACGGCATAGATGTGGTCATCATCCCAACCAGTCCGCATCTTAACGGTGACCGGCTTTTCCACGGCCGCCGTAACGGCAGATACCATTTCATAAACTTTATCAGGATTCAACAACCACCGGGCGCCAGCTTCACACTTGACCACCTTATTAACGGGGCAGCCCATGTTGATATCAATGATATCAGCCGCCGTTTTTTGATCAATGAACTGGGCCGCCGCCACTAACGTTTCCTGCGTGCCCCCAAAAATCTGAATGCTCATCGGATGTTCTTCGGCTTCAACGTTCGTCATATCTAACGTCTTTTGGTTGTTAAACATGATGCCCTTATCAGAAATCATTTCACAAACCACTAGCCCCGCACCGAATTTTTTACAAATCACCCGAAAGGCGGAGTTAGTTACTCCCGCCATTGGAGCCACTACCAGCGGATTATCAATGGAAACGTTTCCAATTTTCCAACTCCGGTCCTTACTCATCGTTTTCATTCTCCTTTGCTTGATCGTTTAGAATTTGCACGAGGTCTGCTTCTGAAAAGTCATACTTTTGACCACAGAAATTGCAAACTACTTCTGCACCATGGTCTTCATCAATTAACTGTTGCAAATCTTTGCGCCCAATGCCCGCCAGGCTGTGCGCAAACTTTTCCTTGGAACAATCACAGTAAAATGAAACCGGCAGGTGGGCTAAAATCTTGACGTGTTCGGCCCCAAAAATGGTGTTAATCAGCTGAGCCGGATCCGGATTTTCCTGCAGGCTAGTTGCAATGCTCGGCAAGGTTTGTAACCGTTTTTCTAACTCCGTGATGGCCGTTTCGTCAGCACCAGGGAGCGTTTGAATCAAGTAACCGCCAGCAACAGCAACGTGATCGTCAGTCGTAAAGGCCACGGAAACTCCTAAGGCTGACGGAATTTGTTCCGATTTTGCTAGGTAGTAGGTAAAGTCATCTCCAATTTTGCCACTCACTAACGGAACACTACTAGCATAGGGTTGGGCTCCACCCTGATTTTTCAAAACCTCTAAAAAACCAGCGGTGCCCACGGCCGTAGCCACGTCCTCTTCCTGCTTATCGGTCTGGGGCAAGTCGACGTCTGGATGCTGCACGTACCCCTTCACGTGACCCGCTGCATCGGCGTCAACAATCATGCCTCCCAATGGTCCTTGTCCATTTAAACGAACCGTCAGGCCTTCTTTTCCCTTTAAAGTTGCGTTTGCTAATAACAAACTCGCAACTAGGGTCCGTCCGAGGGCCGCGGCAGCTGTCCGGTGCAGGGCGTGATTCTGCTGAGCGGTTTGGACCACGCCGGTCGCATTGACCGCTAACACCCGAAAGTTATTGTCGGTGGTCAGTGCTTTAACTAATTGATCATTTGCTGTTGTCATTGTGACTCCCTTCCAGTTCAATCGCTTCATTCGAAAAGAGCGTAAGCATTTCTGCTCACGTTCTCTTGGCTGTTATTCATCGTCATCAGCATCGTCGCCAGCTGTGACGTCCTTGTGATCTTTAATTTCAGTTTCCAGCTGTTCAGCAGTTTCGTTTTCCTGCTTTGTCGCCTTTTGTTCGGCTTCAGCAAAGCTTTCGTGCTCGTTCTCATCGGAATCTGACTCAGCTTCAGCGGGCATCTTCCCCGTTTTGTAAAGACTCAAAATCTGCTTTTCGTCTAACGTTTCATATTGCAACAGCGCATCCGCAATTGCTTTGTGCTGCTCTCTGTGTTCCGCAATAATCTGCTTAGCCATCCGGTGTCCTTCATCGGTAAAGTGCTTAACTTCTTCATCGATGGCGTTCGCTGTTGCTTGTGAGTACTTCGGAGTGGCATATGGATCCGCGTTTGGATCTTCTAAGGCAACCGTTCCCAATTGATCGGTCATTCCGTATTGGGTTACCATGGCTCGGGCAATTTGCGTGGCTTGCTGGAAGTCGTTGGAAGCTCCAGAGGATTGCGAATCAAAAATAATTTCTTCGGCACTCCGGCCCCCCATCATTCCGGCAATTTGTTCCATGGCGTCTTTCTTCGAGAGCAGTTGTTGATCTTCCTTCGGTAACATGATGGCGTATCCGCCTGCACGTCCCCGGGGAACAATCGTAACCTTGTGCACTACCCGCGCGTCATTTAGAACTAGCCCCACGATGGTATGTCCGGCTTCGTGGTTCGCAACCACTTCGCGTTCGTGCTGACTAATTACCCGATTCCGCTTAGCTGGACCAGCAATTACCCGGTCCTCCGCCTCATCTAAATCGGCTGCCGTAATTACCTTACTATCCCGACGGGCTGCCAATAACGCCGCTTCGTTTAAGAGGTTGGCTAAGTCAGCCCCCACAAAGCCAGGGGTTTGCTTGGCAATTTCCTTTAAATCGACGTCTGGACCCATTGGTTTGTCCTTGGAATGGACTTTCAAAATGGCTTCTCGACCCCGGACGTCTGGTTGGCCAACCAAAATCTTCCGGTCAAACCGACCCGGACGTGTTAACGCCGGATCCAGCACGTCAGCCCGGTTGGTAGCGGCCATCACGATGACTCCTTCGTTTCCAGAGAAGCCATCCATTTCAACCAGCAATTGGTTCAAAGTTTGTTCTCGTTCGTCGTGGCCACCGCCCATCCCAGCGCCCCGACGCCGGCCAACGGCATCAATTTCATCAATAAAGATAATTGCCGGTGCCGACTTCTTCGCTTCTGAGAAGAGGTCTCGTACCCGGCTGGCTCCAACTCCGACAAACATTTCCACGAAGTCAGATCCAGACAGAGAATAGAACGGTACGCCGGCTTCTCCTGCAACTGCTTTGGCTAGTAAGGTTTTCCCCGTTCCGGGAGGTCCCTCAAGTAAGACCCCTTTGGGAATGGTCGCCCCAAGGCTCGTAAATTTCTTCGGATCCTTTAAAAACTCAACGACTTCGACCAGTTCTTGCTTTTCTTCGTCTTCACCGGCCACGTCTTTAAAGCGAACTTTACTTTCAACTGGTTTGGCTTTGCTCTTTCCAACCTTCATGACTCCACCCGGGCCTCCAGCTCCACCACCAGCTTGCTTCATCATCATGTAAAACAAGTAGATGAAGATCAGGAGCGGTAGCACGGAAACTAAAAGGTTAATCCAAAAGCCGTTGGATTGGGTTGGCTTCGCATTGACCTTAACATTGTGTTGTTGGGCCGCTTCATTAACCTGTTTAACCGTGGTGTCACTCTTCACCAACGTGGTTGTGAAGCTCTTTACCTTCGTATTAGCGCTACCGGATTTTTCGAGTCCCTTTTTCGTTAGGGTAAAGGATGGCAAGTTGGTTTGTTGCTGTTCCTTGACCTTCTGTGGGGTCCGGTATTGTCCGGTAATCTTATAAACTCCCTCGGCCGATTCAATGCTAAAGTCCTTGACGCGGTTAGCATTTAAATCTTTCATAAACTGGCTCGATTGAATTTTTTGGGATTTGGTTCCATTACTGTTGCTGCCACCGGTAGCAAACAGGACAATTCCCATCGCTAACACAAAAGCAATGATATAAAATAGACTACTTTTAAAAAGTCCATTTTTATTATTTTTCATTTGTGTCCTCCAATTTGATTAAATTAACATACAAGATTTTATCACTTTTAATCCGTTGAAACGACTGATTAACCTTGATAGATTTCGGGCTTTAAAATTCCTACGTATGGAAGATTCCGATACTTCCCCTGGTAGTCTAATCCATAGCCCACCAAAAATTCATTGGGAACGTTAAAACCAACGTAATCAGCCTGCATTTCGGCCATCTGCCGAGCCTCTGGTTTATCCATCAACATGCAGACCCGTACGGAGGACGCCCCCCGATCCTGAAACAGATCCTTCAAGTAGGCCAACGTGCGTCCGGTATCAACGATATCATCTACGAGCAACAGCTCGCGGCCACTGACGTCTTGATCGACATCCTTAACCAATTCAATTGATCCGGTCGATTGGGTCCCACCGTGATAACTAGAAACGTCAATAAAATCGATATCCATATAAATATCCATTTGCTTAATCAAATCAGCCATAAAGGGAACGGCCCCCTTCAGCACACAGACTACCAGCGGATTTTTCCCGCGATAAACCTGGGTTAATTGCTTGCCTAGTCGCTCACAGGCGGCTTGGATGGTGGCTTCGCTATACAGTACTGTTTGGATATCGTCGTTCATCGTTCTTCCTTTCGTTTTTGACCGCTAACATATATGGTTGCCGCCCTGCTTGCGCTGATTGCACGCTTTCTTTTAACCCCAGTAAGGCTAACGCCTCGCCCGTCGCCGTCTGCAACGTGTAATAATGAGCCCGCTCCTCGCTTGGAACCTTGTGGTTAATTAAGATGCGGCGCACCCGTTGGTGCTGGTTTTCCTGCAACCGCAGTCGGTCCGTTGCCTGCCACGGTCGGACCTCTAACGGAAACGCTGTGGTCGGTAACCATAAGCGGTGCAAGCGGGTGACTGGTCCGACGGGATAATCCGGCGTGAACACCCCAAACATAAGGTGGTGCGGTAACCGATACCAGTGATTTAATACTACCATAAACAGCCGCGGGCGCTGTGAACTTTCTTTGGGATTCGGCGCTTTTTTTTGCCAGCGAATCCGTTGATACCGTTTCACGAACTGCCAGCCCTGACCGACATTAATTTCTCCCTGGGGCCGTTGGTGATTTTGCATAAGGTGCACAATCTGCGTCAGTTGTCCGGTGGTTAGGGGTTCAGGAACTGCTCCTCGCTCTGCTAGGACCCGAATCAGGGGTTCTAAAACCGCCTGGTCAGCTGGACTGAGTTGGTACTCAATCCAGGTTGGTCCCGTAGTTAAGCGACGTTCGTCAATTAAGCGGGTAGCTAGGGTGTGGTACTGGGCGACGAAGTGCTGCAGGTTTTTTGCAAAGTTCGCGAGATGCGGGACTGCTTGGTCATTTTCGCGTTCCAGCTGGGGGATCACCGCATGGCGAATCCGGTTTCTTGTGACATCATCGCGTTGGTTCGTCTGATCTTCACACCACTGTAACTGATGCTGGTCCGCATAAGCTCGTAACGTCGCTTTAGAAACCGACAAGAGCGGGCGGAGTAGCTGCCCACCCGCAAAGGGCCGGGTCGGTTGAATTCCGGTGGCGGCGCCCACGTCTTCAGAGCGCGCTAGGCGCATTAAAACCGTTTCCGCCTGGTCATTTTGGTGATGCGCCGTTATAAGGGCCGCTGCGTGGTACTGTTGCATTAGTTCCGCAAAAAAGCGGTAGCGAAATGTACGGGCCTGGGCTTCCATCCCATGGGTCAGCTGCGGATGTTCCCAGCGCCGGATGACCAAGCGCAACTGGTGCTGGTCACAATACCGCTGTAAAAACTGGGCTTCTGCCTGACTAGCTGCTCGCAGTTGGTGGTTAACGTGGGCGACCACAAGGGTGCGTGGTGCAACCACCTGTTGCAAAAGATCCAGGAGCACCATTGAATCAACGCCGGTTGATACCGCCACGATGATTGGTGCTGATGCTGGAAGCTGCGCTCGTTGTAAGGCTTGTGCTACCGTTTGGCGAAGTTGCACCAGTTGTCCCCCCTTAAATTAAAAAAGCCGAGCCCCAGAGCTCTGCTTTGCCTTGTTAACTGCGCCGCCCACCACGACCACCGCGCTTTCCTTCGGTATTTTTGCGAATTGATGACAACCGACTTTCACTTTCCTTTAAAAAACTCGATAATAGGTCATCAAACTTGTCACTCCGGGCGCTGGGATGCGGATTCGACCGGTGCTTAGACTGCGCCCGGGGATGCGGAGTGGCTGCCTGGTGGGCCGCTGCCGCTTGCTCCTGTGGCTGCGCTGCTTGCCCCGTAGCCTTGCGGATGGATAACCCAATCTTGCCATCCGAACCAATCTTTGTCACTTTTACCTGCACCTGATCACCAACGGCTAGCACGTCATGAATGTCCTTCACATAGCCATCCGCTACTTCACTAATATGGACCAGGCCCGTTTGGTGATTACCTAAATCAACAAAAGCCCCAAATCCAGTAATTCCGGAAACTTTGCCCGTGAGAATCTCTCCAACTTCAAACGCCAAAAACTCGTTCCTCCTCGGTTAAATTAGTCCCATTATAGCATATAATTCCCCAGACGAAAAAAGCGGCAACTCCAATGAGTTCCCACCATTCGTTATTTCTTTACAAAGTGATAGTTCGTTTCCCCCGGTTTCGCATAGTCGTACTTAGAATGTGCGAGTGCCTTCACGTAATCTGGATTATTCAACAGTTTTTCCCGGTGCTTTAGCTGCTTTTGCTCCTGCTCCCGTTTTTGTAACCGAGCTTGTTCTTGCTGCGTATCCGCATGCATGGAGCGCACTTGTGCATTGGTTGTCACCAATTGGAGCCCTAAACATACCAGTATGACTCCAAACACCCCCAGTAACACGGCCGCTCTGCGTTGCCGCCGTTTTGACAGCAAGCGATTACGGCGGGGCTTTCGGGGTTGTGATCCGATTGCAGCATGCAACTGTGCGACATTACTTCTTTCGTTCTCCACCAACTATCACCTCTGCGTTCAATCGTTATCCTTGTTAGTCATGATACAACAAGAAATTGTACTTTACAATAACTCATCGGCTTCTTTTTGGTAATCCCGTTGGTATTCTTCGCTGACCACTTCGTACATCGAACTAGCATCCGCCTTCTTGGTGGTTTGCAAAACCTGCCGCACCCGAACGGTCAACGTCTTGTTCCCAAACTTGATCGTCAGCTCATCGCCAACACCAACCTGACTCGAAGACTTGGCGGGTTTAGCATTAATAAGGACCCGCCCCTGGTCGGTAATCTGTTTGGCAACCGAACGTCGTTTAATAATCCGGGCTAATTTTAAAAATTTATCAATTCGCATTCATTTCATCCTTTCGAGTTGCTACTTCTGGTTGATCCTGAGACACTAAGGCCTGCACAAACTGGTTAAGTTGCGCCAGCCACTCTTCTTCCGGCATCGTTGGTTGAATGACGAGGTTAACTTGAAACCGACCGTTAACCTGTTTAATTGTCGACCGAAACTTGGTGGTAGCCAGCGCCCGTAAAATTGTCTGGCTCTGCGATGCGTCTGAAACCTGACGGCTAAAGGTCACGGTCAGGGTCTGCCCCGTCCGCTTAATTTGTTCAATAAACGCTTCATCCGCCAGGGACTTGATCAAATCAATCGTAAGTAAGCGAGCCACGGCCACCGGATACTCACCGAACCGGTCAATTAAATCACTTTGTAATTCGGTAAACTGATCGTGATTTTCTAACTGACGCATCCGCTTGTAGATTTCAATTTTTTGTTGTTGATCTGGAATATACGTATCAGGAAGATAAGCTTCAACGCCCAAATCAACACTCGCATCGGGATGAGTTGGTTGGGTTGCCTGCCCCTGTTTGCGGGCCACCGCATCATTTAACATCTTGGTATACATATCATAACCAACCGAATCAATGAACCCGTGCTGGGCCCGGCCTAACACGTTTCCAGCGCCGCGGATGGACAGATCCCGCATGGCAACCTTAAAGCCGGACCCTAACTCCGTAAAGTCCTTAATGGCCTCCAGCCGGTTTTCGCCCGCTTCGGTCAACACCTTGTCAGGTTGATACATGAAGTACGCCTGGCCGACTCGATTGCTACGCCCAATCCGACCCCGAATTTGGTACAACTGGGCAAGCCCCATTCGATCGGCATCTTCAACGAATAACGTGTTGACGTTAGGCATATCGATCCCCGTTTCAATAATGGTGGTCGTTACCAATACGTCATACTGTCCGTTCATAAAGTCGTACAAAATCTGTTCCATCTGCCGTTCGGTCATTTGTCCGTGAATGTAACCAATTCGCGCATCCGGCAGTAATGTTTGTAACTTGTCCACCTTTTGCTCGATGTCTTTCACTCGATTGTGCATGTAAAAAACCTGACCATCGCGTTGGAGTTCGCGCCGAATTCCATCGACGATTGCGGCGTCATTTTGTTCCATCACGTAGGTTTGAATTGGGTACCGGTTCGCAGGTGGTGTCTCAATCACGGATAAATCCCGAACCCCCATCATCGACATGTTTAAAGTCCGTGGAATGGGGGTGGCCGTGAGCGTTAGGACGTCAACATTTTGCTTTAATTCTTTTAGTTTTTCCTTATGCTTGACCCCAAACCGTTGCTCTTCATCCACAATTAACAGTCCTAAATCATGGTACTGCACATCATTGGATAATAAGCGGTGGGTCCCCACTAGGATATCCAGGCGACCAGCCTTTAAATCCGCCAGGGTTTGTTTGGTTTGCTGCGCGCTGTTAAACCGTGATAAAACGCCAATCTCAACCGGAAAATCCTCAAAGCGACTAGTCAAAGTTTCATAATGTTGCTGCGCTAACACGGTCGTTGGCACCAAGAAGGCCACCTGCTTCCCCGCTTCCACGGCTTTAAACGCCGCTCGCATGGCCACTTCCGTTTTCCCGTAGCCCACGTCGCCGACTAACAACCGGTCCATCGGGTGGGGTTGTTCCATGTCATGTTTAATTTCAGCGGTACTCCGAATTTGATCGGGAGTTGGTTGATAGGGAAACGCCGCTTCAAATTCGGCCTGGTAGGCATCATCAGCAGGAAAGGCAAAGCCCGGCGTCTGGGCCCGTTGGGCGTATAAGTCAACGAGTTCATCCGCCATATCATCAACTTTTTCCGCCACCCGACTTTTGGTTTTAGCCCATTCGTTCCCCCCGAGTTGATTCAACCGGGGAGCTTGACCTTCTGCCGCCACGTACTTTTGAATTAAATTCAGTTGGGTCACGGGAATAAAAATTTGGGCGTTTTTTTGGTAGGTGATGGTGAGGTAATCCTGGTGTTTCCCATCCACTTCCATGGTTTGCAGGCCATCGTAGCGCCCAATTCCGTGGTTAACATGTACGACATAGTCCCCGGGCTTTAAGTCCGTGTAACTTTTAATCCGTTCCGCATTCGTAAAGCGCTGGTGCCGGATTCTTTGGGGTTTAGCGCGTTCTGTAACCCGCTGAAACAGTTCACGTTCCGTCAACACCGCAAAGTTCGCGGCTGGCAGTTCAAACCCCTCCTGCAGCGTTCCCGTTACAATTTGGATGCGACTTGGCACCAACGTGGAAAGGGTGGTGGCCACTGCTTTGACCCCAAAATCCTGCAACGTTTGTTGCACCTTTGCTAGACGGTCCTGACTGCCCACCATAATTACAACGGTCGTCTGTTCGGACTGGTAGCGCTCCATTTCGGTTTTAAGCATGGGCATCTGTCCAAAAAACCGTTGCATGGGTCGGACCTTAATCTCACTGATGTCATCCAAGCGCATCCGTCCTAGGCCCTTTTGAAATAGGGACAAGAGTAACCATGGCTGGTGGCTTGCTTTTAAAACCGTGGTGAGGTTTAAACTCACCTTTTGGTCTGCTAATCCCGGATGCTGGGCAGAAACCGAGGTCTGCCAGTTTACTTCATCGCGTTCGAGTTGCTGATTAGCCTCCCGAATTCGTTGGTAATCATCGAATGCAACCACGCCCGTAGCTGGTAAGTACGCCAAAATTGACGTTTCTTTTCGAAACAATAACGAGGCATAGGCCTGCCAAGCGGGATCCGTGACCTTGGTCGTCACTTCCTGAGCTAGTTCGGCTAATTCGGTCCGCGCCTGCTCATTAGTAAGCGTGGTTAACTGCTTGTGAATCGCCTGGCGAGCGTGTTCTCGGTCGGCAGCCGTTGGCAAGAAATCCGTCGCTGGAAGAATCGTAACTGTCGTTAAATTTTCAATACTCCGTTGGGTCGCCACGGCAAAACTACGCAGAGAATCAACCTCCGTATCAAAAAAATCTAAGCGAACCGGATCAGAGGCGTTTAACGGATAGATATCGACAATGGAACCACGAATCGCAAATTCCCCAGGCACTGCGACTAGATTCTTGCGGACGTATCCCATTTCCACCAACTGAGTCTGAAGGGCCGCCCGTTCCCAGTCAGCTCCGAGGTTTACGGTCAGGGCCGCTGCCTGAAAAGCAGTGGGTTCTGGTAAATAACGTTTCAAACCCGCCGTGGTCGCAACCACGACCGCCGGCTTGCCAGCCACCAAGGCCTCCATTGCCTGAACCCGTTCCGCCCGAAATTCTGGAGAACTGGTGGCTACTTCAGCGGCCACTAACTCTTCGGCTGGAAAGAGAAGTACGGGCACATCAGTCAAACCAGTACTAAAAGTTTTAACGGCCTGCTCAGCGTGTTCTAACGTATCGGTTACGTACAAGAGCGGTTGCTGGCGTTGTTGGACCATGGTCTGTAACAGTAATTTCTGTGCACTACCACTGGTCCCAGTTACCAATTGGCGGGATGCTGGCTGGAGTTGATCCATGATTGTTTGGTACTGGGGGAGCGCTTCAAAAACTTCGGTTAATTTCACGATAATCCTTTCTGGTCGTTAGCGACTAGTTAAATTCATTTTCTAACTTAGGAAAATCAGTGCCGGCCACCCATTCATCAAGCGCCTGGGTCGTGTGGTCAAGCGCTTCTGCGAGGGGGCCTTGTTGTTCTAAACTAAACCGGCTTAACACGTACTTCACCACGCTTTCGCGCTGAGGATGATCCGTTCCGACCTTAATCCGGTTAAATTGATCCGTCCCTAAGTGGGCAATCAGACTCTTAATCCCATTGTGGCCACCTGCCGAACCATGTGTTCGCAATCGAATCCGCCCGACGTGCAGGTCCATATCATCATACACAACAACCAAATCAGCAAGGCTGAGCTTATAAAAAGCCAGCAGTGGTTGGACCGCTCGACCGGATTCGTTCATGTAGGTAACGGGTTTTACCAGTAACACCTTTTCGCCGTCAATTACTCCAGAGCCGACTAACGCCCCCAATTTTTGCTGGGTGATTGCAATTTGGTGATCGCTTGCAAACTGATCGACCGCCATAAACCCGGTATTATGTCGTGTCCCGGCGTACTTTGCTCCCACGTTTCCTAATCCAACAATCATTTTCATTGGTACCATCCTTCTTTCCGTTAAGTTAATGCAAAAAAGAGACTGGTTGCCCACCCTCTGGTTTTCATATGTAGTCTATCGACTAATCAACCCCCACGCTCAAGGCAAGCGCCTGATCAACCCGAGCCATGATGCCATCCGGGAGGTGAGTAACTTGATCTCTTAGTCGTTGCTTATCAATCGTTCTGATTTGTTCCAGTAAAATAACCGAATCCCGTTCAATTCCGGTTTGACGTGCCGCAATGGCAATGTGAGTTGGCATCCGTGGTTTACTAATTTTAGCCGTAATCGCCGCCACAATTACCGTGGGACTGTAATGGTTTCCAATGTCGTTTTGAATGATCAAAACGGGGCGTAACCCCCCTTGTTCCGAACCAACTACTGGCGATAAATCGGCAAAAAAAACGTCGCCACGCTTGATCGGTGTTTCACTCATTAAATCTAACCTTTCATTCTAAAAGTTCGTGGTTACAGCTTTTCATCGTAATATTTTAGGAGGTTAAAAATCGCTTCGTACTGACAAGCAGAATATTCATCCACAATTTGTTGGTTTAAGCCCGCCATTAATTGGTAGCCGTAAGCCAGCTGATTTTGAACGGCACTCCCAGCAAAGTGCTCCCCACTAGGTTGCACCTTAGTGGCTGAAAAAGCAGATGCCAGTGGCTGGCGAATGCGGGTTGCCTGTTGAAGTTGATATTGTAACATCTCAAATCACCTCAAGCCCTTTGTTTGGGCATCCCCTGCGTAATAACGCCGGGGGACGCGGGTTGAAAATCCACACGCTAATTCATAGTGAATCGTGTGACAATACTCGGCCATTGCCTGGAGGGAAATGGTTTGGCCCTGGTCTGTTCCAATGATGGTCACTTTAGTGCCGACCGGAAGGTGCTTTGGTAATTTTACCATCAACTGGTCCATGCACACGCGTCCGACGATTGGACACCGTTGGCCGTTGATTAGAACAAAAAAGCCCTGCAAATCACGCCGCAGTCCATCGGCATACCCCATCGGCACCGTTCCAATCCACTGGGGCGTGTCCACTTGATAGGTCGCTCCATAGCCAATGGAACGGCCGGGTTGCACCTGTTTTACATAGACCAACTCCGAGGTTAAACTGAGCGCTGGAACCAGCGGAAACGGTGGCGTCAGGGCCGTTCCCGCGGGATTTAACCCGTACATCGCCACCCCGTACCGAACTAAATTGGCCTCTGGAATGGAATGCCATAAATCGGTGGCAGAGTTAGCTACGGAAACATAGCGCGGTCGGTGCGGAAATTGAGCCAATAATTCCCGAAAATTAGCCACTTGAAAGTCGAAATACTCTTGCTCAGGACTATCGGCCGTTGCAAAGTGGGTATACACCCCCTGCCACTCAAAAACAGGCGGTAACGTGGCGTAATCCCGGACAAAATTAACCACCTCGGCCGGCGTCTGCAGCCCAATCCGCCCCATTCCACTGTCTAAAGCGAGGAAAAACTTGATTGGTGCGGTAAGCCCCAGCGCCTGTTGCACCCGTTGCGCGTCGTGTAGCCACGCCACGTCCGCCACCGTCACCGTAATTTGGTACTTTGTAATCAACGCGAGTTGCGCTACATCGGTCAATCCGAGCACTAAAATTGGTTCCGTGACGAACCCTGCCTCACGTAACTGAATGGCTTCATCTAGAATGGCCACACAAAAACCAGTGGCCCCAGCTTGTTGCGCAAGCCGGGCCGAAACCACCGCACCATGTCCGTAGCCATCCGCCTTCACGACGGCAAACAGTTCCGTTCCGCGTGGTAAGCGGTCCACGGCCTGCTGGACGTTGTGGCGAATCGCAGTTTCATTGATGAGAATTTGTCCGTTTCGATTTTTTCCAATTACCATCATGTTCTCCCCGTGCGTGAATTGTTCTCATTATATCATTTTAGCCCAATTCGCAAAGTCCGACCGGTTCGAAGCTTTCACACCACTTTTTGACTCTAATAAACAGCCAGTAAAAAAGTCTTTTAGTCATCTGACTAAAAGACTTGGGGAGTTACTTAGTGTTTATCTTTAATGACAAAGTTGTTCTTGCGGGAACCTTTCCGATCGCCACCCCGGTCGCGATGATCATTGCGCCGATTTCCACGGTAGTTACTACCACCATTGCGGCGATTTCCACGGTAGTTGCCACGCCGCCCGTTGCCATGACCACCCCGATTTTTCAGGGGCCGTTCCGGGGTAATGTGGACCTGAACCTGATCTCTCGATAGTTCGTTTAAGAACGCCGCCACGAGATCAACACTGTCGTACTGCGTCAATAAATCGTTGGCTACGTCTGCAAACCGACTGGTATCCGTCTTCTTCACCAGGTTAGCCACATCTGCCTCAGCAAATTGTAATTGTCCGGCCAAGGCTTCGTCGGCCGTAGGTGGCTTCAGTGGTAACATCCGCACCTTCGTTAGTTTTTCGATGCCCCGCAGATAGCTCATTTCACTCGGTGTCACGAACGTAACTGACACGCCATGGTGGCCGGCTCGTCCTGTCCGGCCGATTCGGTGGACATAGCTTTCTGGATCCTGGGGCACGTCAAAGTTATACACGTGGGTAACTCCAGATACATCAATTCCCCGGGCTGCCACATCGGTCGCAACGAGGTAATTAATCTGGTCTCGTTTAAACTCGTTCATAATCTGTGTCCGCCGGTTCTGGGTTAAATCGCCATGTAAGCCAGCTGCTTGATACCCACGGGCTACTAACCCCTTTGCAACTTCATCAACCCGGCGCTTAGTCCGACAAAAAATGATGGTAACCTTGGGCTGGTTAACGTCAAATAACCGCGTCATGGTATCAAACTTCTCGTTATCCCGAACCTTCACGTAGTATTGATCAACTAAATCAGTCGTTAACTCTTTTGCCTTCACCTTCACCTGTTTGGGGTCGGTCATAAACTGAACGCCCACCCGTTTAATGGGATCGGGCATCGTTGCAGAGAACAGCATCGTTTGCCGATCAGATGGCGTTTGCTTGATGATTTTTTCGATGTCTTCCAAAAAGCCCATGTTCAGCATTTCGTCAGCTTCATCTAAGACCAAAAAGCGGACGTGGTCTAGTTTTAACGTCCGGCGTTGAATGTGATCCAACAACCGTCCCGGGGTTCCCACAATAATTTGGGGTTTTTTCTTCAAATCATAGATTTGTTTGCGAATGTCCGAACCCCCGTAAACAACCTGAGCCCGGGCCCCCTCAGCTTTCCCTAGCTTCTGGATTTCGCGTTGCGTTTGAATCGCCAATTCCCGCGTCGGTGAAATTACTAAGGCCTGCACGTTCGGGTCGTTGACGTCAATTCCCTGTAAAATGGGGAGGGCAAAAGCGGCGGTTTTTCCCGTCCCCGTTTGGGCTTGCCCCAAGACATCGTCACCGTTTAAAGTTAACGGAATGGTTTGGGCCTGGATGGCAGTTGGTTCTGTATAACCATTGGCTGCCACTGCTGCTAACAGACTATCAGATAGTCCTAAATCTTGAAAATTCAAATGTGTTCCTCCTAATTGAAACATCATCATAAACTCAATCCCGGGCTTGAAAAAAATCCGTTTTTCGTACTGCGCTCGTAATCTGGTTTATGAATTACTAATTTGGTGCGTGCGCTAATGTCGTACTTTGTGAAAAAAACAACTTCTCCATCGTACAACAAAAGTCAGAATTAATCAATCGTGGTGGTCAATGCGTGCAACACTTTTTCTAAGTGCATGCCGTGACTTCCCTTTAGTAACACTTCGTCACCAGGGTCAATGTGCTGCTGTAACGTCGTAATTAACTCCGGCAGTTGCGTGGCTGTATAGTGAAAGAGCGTTGCTTCTGGTTGATACCGGTCCATTAACGCGGTAAAGAGGTGCGCCATGTTCGTACCCACCAAAAAGACCATTGCCAGCTGCTCAGGATCAAAATCAGCCGCTAATTCAGCGTGCATCGCAGGAGCATCCTGACCTAATTCCAGCATGTCTCCTAACACCACGATCCGCTTTCCAGTTGTCTTAGTCGTTTCAAACGCCTTTAACACCGCGGTGACCGCCGTCGGGTTCGAGTTGTACACATCACTAAGGATGCGCTCTCCTTGGGTTCCCTCGTACCATTCGGCCCGATTGGAAGTTAACGCTGGATTAGCTAATCCTTCCCGCATTTTGGCCGGGGTAATCTTTAACAGTTCTCCGACGCTTAACGCTGCAAGAGCATTGTTGACGTTGTAACTCCCAATCAACGGGAGCATAAACTCAAAATCTTGCCAACGATTCGTTTCAAAGCGAGTTGATTCGTCGCCTTCCGTAATCGTGGTGGGATAAATGTCGTTAGTGCCCTGGCGCCCAAAGGTAACCCGTTGGGGATTGGTGGCTAACGGTTGGTTCGCTAAGAGGGGTTCGTCGCCATCGTAAACAAAGAACCCGTCATCTTGAAGCCCGTCGGTAATTTCCAACTTTGCTTCGGCAATTTTTGCCCGCGTGCCAAAAAACTCAATGTGCGCTTCCCCAATCATGGTAATCACCGCAATGTCTGGGGTGACCAGTTCACTCAGCCGGTGTAATTGGCCGGGGCGATCCATTCCCATCTCAATCACTAACACCTCGGTGTTCGAGTTCATCGCTAGAATGGTAAATGGAACCCCAATTTCATTATTAAAATTATCCTGAGTCTTTGTCACGTTAAAACTCGTTTTAACAATCGAGGCAATCAAATCTTTGGTAGTGGTCTTCCCGTTACTGCCCGTGACCGCAACGACCTTCGGGTTAATCTTTGCCAAGTAATACTGCGCTAACTGCTGTAACGCCGTCAACGGATCGGCAACTAGGATGACTGGAAAATCAGCGGGGGCGCTTTGCGCCCGCGTCGTTGACCACAAAGTGGCCACCGCTCCGTGGTCAATTGCGCTTGGCAAGTAATCATGTCCGTCGCGATCGCCCTGGAGGGGAACAAAGAGCGCCCCGGCACTTAGCTTTCGACTATCAAAAGCTACTGAGGTAACTTCAAGGGGCGCTGCCGTGGCCGGTTGGAGCGTTCCATCCACCGCCCGGGCGATTTCATCCAGTTTCATTCTCATAAATTAATACTCCTATTTGGTGCAAGTGTTCTGCACAAAATGCAATCTATCTAATTATACCATTAATCTAGCACCGCCGGATTGGCTAAACAAAATCATTCAGATCGGTCGCTTCATGCACCTGATTCACACCAATGGTCCACTTGTTGCTAATCGTATTGTAGGTCAGCGTTCCGACTTGCTGCGTTTCGGCTTGGAGTTGCTCGGCACTCCCCCACACAACCTTATCTTGTTCCGTTTTCTTACTTAACAAAGGAATTTCAAAACGTCGATGCTGTTCCTTCGTCAGCTCAAAGGCTAGGATGACTCCTCGCCGGCTTAATTGGACCAGTTGAGTTAGAATCGGTTGTTCCAAATCTTTAATGGGCAGCGGACGGGAAAACAGCCGTTTCGCATTCCGAAATTCCCGCAGATGACGCTTGATGCTCAACGCTAAAATGTGATCCTGCTCAATTAAGTTTAAAAAGTAGACTCGTTTAAACCCATTATTGCCCCCTACGTATACAATTTCATTGTGCAACTTGCCCAAAAAGGGCGTACGCCGGTACGTCGGAATTCCCATGTGACCAAGGTACAGCAGGTCCGCAATCTCACCATCCGTCAGGGAGTCAATGCCATCTTCCGTTTGGTAGTCCAGCCACTGGTGACGATTCCCCCCGGGCTGGTCACCCAGAATATACTCTCGAACCTGACTTCGACCCATGACTAACGGAAATTTAGCATGCGAATTATATCGATTGGAGCGTTCAAAATCATCATTTAACAGCAGGATACTGTGCGGAATTTCTCTAATCCCGTTAATGAAATCCGCAGCGTTAATTCCCCACGCAATGCCAAATTGCTCTGTAAGACTCACACGCAGATAAATGAGATTGTGTAACATGGTTTCACCCCTTTAATTAGATTCAATCGTTACCAATTATACGCCCTCGCAGTAATTAAAAAACAATAAATTAATAAGTTTCCCCAATAAATTAAGCCTTAATCAAATCAATGCCGTTTTGCCCCTGAATTTGCTATGATAGATGATACTAAGTTATTTTTTAGATTGGAGTGAATTACTTTGCAACCAACGAACGTCTTATTCGTCTGTTTGGGTAACATTTGCCGTTCTCCAATGGCAGAAGCCATGTTTACCCAGCTGGTTGCCGACCACGACCTCAGTGATGATTACGTTATTACCTCGGCCGCCACGAGCACCGAGGAAGTTGGTAATCCACCTCATCCGGATGCCCTAGCCGTGCTACAACATCATCACTTAGATGCTAGTGACCACCGGGCGCACCAGATTACTCAGGCAGATTGTCACAACGCTGATTACATTATTACCATGGATACCGCTAACCTGGCTGCCGTACAGCGTTTACTGCCCGCTAGGGAACGTAGTAAGGTTCACCTGTGTCTGGACATCGTGCCCGGAAAACAAGGGGTTAGCATTGCCGATCCCTGGTATACACACAAGTTTGAAACCACCTACGAAATGCTAAACACCGCCCTGCCATTGTGGTTAACAACCATGCAACAAGCACGACAGGAGGCGTCTGTATGAGTGAAGCTGAATCAGAATCGGCCGAACAACCCGCCTTTACGGTCCCCAAGCAAATTTGGCACCGAAACCTAATCGCCCTGTGGGTCGGTTTATTTCTGACCAGTATGGGGTTTAGCGAATTAATGCCCTTTCTTTCTTTATACATTGAAACTTTGGGAAACTACACGCACAGTGAACTAAGCATTTACAGTGGTTTGGCCTTTTCGGCCTCCTTTATCATGGCAGCCATCGTCTCCCCGCTCTGGGGCAGTCTCGCCGATCGCTATGGGCGGCGCGTAATGTTACTAAGAGCTTCGTTAGGGATGGCGATCTGCGTCTTATTAATGGGACTGGCCACCAACGTGTGGATGATCATCGGCCTCCGTTTCATTCAGGGGATTTTTTCCGGTTACATGCCGAATTCAAACGCCCTGTTGGCCATTCAGGTGCCCAAAAAAGAAAGTGGAAAGGCCCTCGGGATTTTAGCCACGGGAGGGGTATCTGGTGCCCTCTTTGGCCCCTTTCTAGGGGGAATCTTAGCCTCCATCTTTAGCTACCGGGTCACCTTCTTCATCACCGGAACCCTGATGTTAGTGGTCTTCTTTGTTACCCTCTTTTTTGTTAAGGAAAAGTTTCAACCGGTTGCCAAGGAAGATAACTTACACACCAAGGAAGTGATTCACGTTCTGCCCTATCCCAAGTTAATTTTAGGGATGTTCATTACCACCATGATCATTCAAGCCTCCAATAATTCGATCTCGCCGATTCTCTCTCTCTACGTTAAGCAAATCATGCATGGGAGCCCGGCGGTCACCTTCTTTAGTGGGATTGTCGCCGCGGTGCCTGGGATTTCAACGCTCGTCGCGGCGCCCCGTTTGGGTGGCATCGGTGATCGAATTGGGTCGGAAAAAATCATGATCTTCGGCTTTATCCTGGCGATTTTACTCTACATTCCGATGGCCTTTGTAACCAACGTTTGGGAACTAATGGCTCTGCGCTTTTTGCTCGGGGTTTCAAATGCTTGTATGCTCCCCGCCGTGCAGGCCATCATCGCTAAAAACACCCCGGCCCAAGTAACCGGACGCATCTTCAGCTGGAACCAATCATTTCAAGCCGTCGGTAACTTTACCGGCCCCATGATTGGCTCGCTCGTTTCGTCCCTATTTGGTTACTCCGGTGTGTTTCTATCCACGGCCCTCTTGGTCTTTATCAATTTGTGCCTCGTCTTAAACGAAACCAAAACGTTACGGCAAACTAACCAAGCTTAACCAATAAAAAAGCTCCTTCCGTTTGGAAGAAGCTTTTTTAACATAATAATTAGTTGGCAAAGCCATACTTTTTGTTGAAACGGTCCACCGCCCCATCGGCTTGAGCAGTCTTTTGCTTCCCAGTGTAGAAGGGATGCGAATCAGATGAAATTTCAACCCGGATCAATGGGTACGTCTTTCCATCTTCCATTTCGATCGTTTGGTCTGAAGTAGCCGTTGAACCCGTGATGAACTTAAAGCCCGTCCCGGAATCTTGGAAAACTACTTCATGAAAATCTGGATGAATTCCTTTTTTCATAATAATTTCGCTCCTTTGCCCTGAATTTATAAAACCCAGAGATTGATTTTGCATAATTCAACTGTTGTAGTGTATCACTAATCTAGCTGACGTGCAACCTACGCTAGTCCGAACTCGGTAGTAACTCCACGTCGGCATGTAAGTCGGTTAACTTCCGGGCAATGTTATCGTAACCCCGTAAAATGTTATCTGTTTCTTCAATGACAGTCTCTCCATCAGCCATTAATCCAGCAATCATGAGCGCGGCCCCCGCCCGAATCTCGCCGGCCGCTACTACGGACCCATGTAAGTGCGGCGTGGGTTCGACAATGATTTGACGCTTAGCGTTCACCCGAATCTGTGCCCCCATTTTTTGTAACTGCCCCACGTGTTTTTGCCGTTGCGGATAAATCGTATCGGTAATTACACTCTCACTCTGTGCGGTTAACAACAGTGGAGTAATTGGTTGCTGCCAATCGGTCGCAAACGCTGGAAACGGCGCCGTTTGAATCTGCACGCCCCGTAACTGCTGGGGCTGGTTGACGTAGATGTCATGGTCATTGATGGTCAAATCAACTCCCATCTCCTGGAGCTTTTGGGTAAACGGCTCCAAGTGCTGTGGAATCACATTTTTAATCAGAATGCCTTCCCCCACGGCGGCGGCCAACGACAGGTAAGTCCCAGCCTCAATCCGGTCTGGAATCACCATGTGGGTTTGCTTGGCTTCTAAATGATCTACCCCTTCAATCCGAATCACGTCCGTTCCAGCGCCCGTAATGTGAGCACCCATTTCGTTTAAAAAGGCCACGACGTCCACGATTTCTGGTTCACGCGCCACATTATGAATCGTGGTAACTCCCTGAGCCCGGGTGGCGGCCAAAATGGCATTAATCGTGGCGCCGACGGAAACCATCTCAAAGAAAATTGGCGCTCCAATTAACCCGTTTTCAGTGGCATCAATGTAAACGGTGTCCCCACTCTCCGTGACGTGCGCCCCGAGGGCTTCAAAGGCCCGAATGTGTTGGTCAATTGGTCGGGGTCCAATGTTATCACCCCCGGGGAAACTAATCACCGCGCGGTGAAACTTCCCTAACAGAGCTCCCATGAAGTAGTAGGAGGCTCGCAGTTTTTTAATGGCCTTGCTTGGTAGTTGACCAGTTTGAATTTTAGTTGGATCAATTTGTAATACGCCATCCGCAAAGTAGGATGATACATTCATTGATTGGAGAATTAACATCAAATTATGAACATCTAAAATGTCGGGAACCATATCAAATTTTACTGGGCTGTCAGCTAGAACGGCGGCGGGAATTAACGCGACCACACTGTTCTTTGCACCACCAATGGTCACTTCTCCGTGAAGCGAGCGGCCCCCGTGGATTTTCATAATACTCATTTTATCTAATCCTCGCTATCTTACTTAATTATCACGACTTCAATCATAAGTAAAAAACAGCCAGATTACAATACATTACCTAGATTGAGCTTGAAAATCTATGCGGTGGGTTCAGCTTGCTGATGGCGAGCGGCAGCAGCAATGAAGGCTTTAAATAGGCCCTCTGGACGGTTCGGCCGCGACAGGAATTCTGGATGATACTGCGCCGCCACAAAAAATTGTTTGTTCGGAACTTCCACCACTTCTACCAACCGGTTGTCAGGGGAGGTCCCGGCAATGACCAAGCCGGCGTCCTCTAACTCCTGGCGGAATTTGTTATTAAATTCATACCGGTGGCGGTGCCGTTCGGAAATCTCCGGTTGATTGTCGTAAGCCGCAGCGGTTTGGGTTCCTGGTTTTAACTTAGCTGGGTAGGCTCCGAGTCGTTGGGTGCCCCCCATGCCGGACACGTCGTTTTGATCGGCCATGAGATCAATTACATTGTGCTTCGTATCATGGTCAAATTCCGTTGAGTTCGCATCTTGATAACCCAATACGTCACGCGCGTATTCAATCGTCGTAACCTGCATCCCTAGGCAAACCCCCAGGAACGGAATGTCATTTTCACGCACGTAGCGAATCGCAGTAATCATTCCTTCGATGCCCCGACTACCAAAACCGCCGGGCACAATCACTCCGTCAAAGCCAGCTAATACGTCGGCTACGTTCTCATCCGTGATTTTTTCGGCGTCAATGTTCGTAATCTTAACATCGACGTCGGCCGCATATCCGGCGTGCCGAAGCGCTTCATCTACTGAAATGTAAGCATCCTTCAGCTTCACGTATTTTCCGACTAACGCAATGTTCACCGTTTTACTGAGGTGGCGAATGTGGTGCTCGAGCTTTTTCCAGTCGTCCATGTCAGCTTCGGGTGCCTTAATTTTAAAGTGGTCTAGGATTTGGTCATCCATCCCCTGACTTTGGAAGCTTAGTGGCAATTGATAAAGGTTGGGCGCATTAATTGATTCGATAATGCTCTTTTCGTTAACGTCACAGAACATGGCAATCTTTTTCTTCATGCTTTCTGGGATTTCCTTTTCCGAACGTAACACTAGCATATCGGGTTGAATCCCCACGCTTCGTAATTCTTTCACGCTGTGTTGGGTTGGTTTAGACTTCATTTCCCCCGCAGCTTCTAGGTACGGAACCAAGGTGGTGTGAATGTAGTAGCTACTATCAAAGCCCACTTCGTTGCGCATTTCCCGAATGGCTTCTAGGAACGGCAATGATTCAATGTCACCAACCGTTCCCCCAATTTCGGTGATCACGATGTCAGCATCCGTTGTCGTGGCGGCCCGCACGATCTTTTCTTTAATCATCCCAGTAATGTGGGGAATCACCTGTACGGTGGCCCCTAGATAATCACCGTGCCGTTCTTTATCGAGAACTTCTTGGTAAATTTTCCCCGTCGTGACGTTGGAATACTTGTTCAAGTTGTTATCAATAAACCGTTCGTAGTGGCCCAAATCAAGGTCCGTTTCGGTCCCATCTTCCGTCACAAACACCTCGCCGTGTTGGTACGGATTCATCGTTCCTGGGTCCACGTTAATGTAGGGATCAAACTTTTGCACCGTCACACTCAAGCCTCGATTTTTCAATAACCGTCCGAGTGAAGCAGACACAATTCCCTTTCCTAGTGAGGATACCACGCCACCAGTTACAAAAATGTACTTTGTCATGTTTTTCGACTCCCATCTAAATTAACTCGTTCCAACCATAAAAAAAAGCTCCCCATTCTCAAACAGAAAGGGGAGCTTTGGATTCGTATACTTTACAATTTGTAAAGTGCCCAAGAACGATACTAATAAAAATCAAGCACTCCGTCAAGTTTAATCTTCTAAATCATCATCGTGGTCGTCTTGGTCATCATCGTCATCAACCTCAACATCATCGATTTCATCATGGAAGTCTTCGTCTTCCGGATCATCATGATCGTAATCAATGTCTGCGTCGTTATCCGTGGTATCGTCATCGTAGTCAACCACGTCATCTTCATCTTCGGGGTCATCATTTTCGTAGTCAATCACGTCGTCTTCGTCAGAAGCATCTGCCAAAAAGGCGTTAATTTTGTGCCGTTTTTTGGTTTTCGGTTGATCGTCACCCTCACTCGCCGTTGCTTCATCAACGGATTCAAAAGGATACCAGGTCCGCAAGCCCCACACGTTGTTACCGAGGGAGATGAAACTTCCATCTACGTTCAGATCGGAATAAAATTGGACTAACTTGTCCTTAATTTCTTTGTCACTAAAACCTGTGTATGCTTGAATGGCATTCACTAGATCTGGAAACTGCATCGTTTTCCCGTGATCAGCCAAAATCGCATGAGCAACTTCAATCATTGATAATTCATTTTTGTTTGCTTCATCAAGCTTTTTAAGTTCCAAATTAGACACACGCCTTTCTAGTTTACCGTTATACTTCATGATACTAATTTATGGGTAAAAATGCAATCGAATCTGGTGGTTCCCCACTTCCGTACCATCCGTAAAGATTTGGTAATCGGCCGCGATGCTCCCGGTTCGTTGTTCTAGGTCGATTGCTAGCCGTAGCGACGTTGTTTCAGCCGCTAACTCTAATTTGCCGTATGGCGTTACGTCCACATTATTCGTCCGTTGCCCCGGCTTGAGGTGAAGCGTCAGATGACTCTCGCCCCGGCGACTAATCCGTAAGGACTCGTCACCGTCAATTTTATAGGTCACTGGCACCGCCGGGCGTTCATTTTGTTCGTTAAAGCGAAGGTAAATGGTCTCTCCCAGCTGCACAAGTTGCCCCGTGCCCGTGAAGTTATATTCCTCTTGTTCCCCCGCTTGATGGAGGATGGTGTGCCCCTCGATATGAACCGGGTGACCTGGTTGTGATTGTACCATTAATAATCTTCCTTTCTAATCGATTGCTTAATGCGTATTCGTCATTCTTGCTTCGTCCCACTAGAGTGTCTGACGAATTGGGTTTAGTACGGTATAATGGTAAAGAAACGGAGGTGGAGCGATGAACGCCCAAACAGAAAAACTAAAGCAGGAAAAGGTGATTCGGGATCCGGTGCATAGTCACATTTACATCCAGGATCAGATTATCATGGATTTGATTAACACCGCCGAATTTCAGCGGCTCCGTCGCATTCATCAACTGGGGACCACGTCGCTGACCTTCCCTGGCGCAGAGCATACCCGCTTCGCCCATTCCCTTGGCGTCTATGAAATTGTCCGACGCATCTGTAACCATTTTCAACGAAATTATCCCACACAGACCCCAAATGATGGCCTGTGGGACGATCACGAACGACTCGTCGCCGAATGTGCCGGCTTGTTACACGACATCGGTCATGGGACCTACTCGCATACCTTTGAACACATCTTTAAAACTAACCACGAAGCCATTACGCAAGCCATTATCACCTCTGAGCAGACGGAGGTCAATCAAGTCCTCCGCAAACTGGGGCCGAACTTTCCCAACCAGGTGGCCAGTGTAATTAATAAGACCTATCCCAACCAACAGGTGGTCCAGATGATCTCCAGTCAGTGTGATGCAGACCGGATGGACTACCTGTTGCGGGATTCGTACTTTACGGGGGCCCAGTACGGGAACTTTGACCTCGACCGCATCTTACAAGTTATGCGCCCCTATCACAATGGGATTTGTTTTAAAAAAAGTGGGCTCCACGCCATCGAATACTACATTGTTTCCCGGTACCAAATGTACCTGCAGGTCTACTTTCACAAGACCTCCCGCTCCATGGAAGTGATTCTCGCTCACCTGTTAAAACGCGCCCAGTTAATTGCGCAGGATCCGGGCGCTCCCGCTGATTTTCAGCCCGGACTGTTACGACCGTTTTTAACTGGGGACTTTGCCATTCAACGCGATTTAACCCAGTATCTACGCCTTGACGACGGCGTGTTAACCACCTATTTTGCTAACTGGCGGGACTTTCCCGATCGGATTCTTGCCGATCTAGCGACCCGCTTTTTAGACCGGAAACCGTTTAAATCCGCTAAGTTTACGCAACAGATGGAACCCCTGCTTCCCTACTTGCAACAGCTGGTTGCGGATGTGGGCTTTGACCCGGTCTATTACACGGCAACTGATAATAGTTATAACCAACCTTACGACGTCTATGATCCTTCTGACCCCCATCCCAACGCGCAAATTGAACTCATGGAACGGGACGGCAGTTTAATCGAACTTTCTAAGGCCAGTTTGCTGGTTCAAACCATTACCGGGCGCGACATGGGTGACAGCCGGTTCTTCTTTCCCAAGGAAATGTTTCAACCGGAAGCCGCGGGCTTATTTGCAGAAACGGCAACCCAGTTTCAAAGTTACATTCGCAATGATCAGATTATCAATCCAAAGGAGTCGACTAATGACTGAAATTAAACTGATTGCCATCGATATTGATGGCACCCTCTTAAACGAACAAAATGAACTAGCCCCGGCCACGATTAAGGCGATTAAGGCCGCGCATGCCCAAGGCGTTAAGATTGTCCTCTGTTCCGGACGCCCGTTAGCTGGAATTCGTCCCTACCTCAAACCCCTTGGGTTAAGTGGGGAACACGAATACGCCATCGCCTTTAACGGAGCCATTGCTGAGGATCTCACTGGCCAGATTATCTTTGCCACCAACGTCCACTACCAAGACTACTTGGAAGTAGAAATGATGGCGCGCGAAATGGGCGTTCATTTTCAGATTGAAACGAACGACGGCATTTATACCACTAATCGTGACATCAGCAAGTACAGTGTCTATGAAAGTCAGTTAGTTAACCTGACCCTTCACTATCGCACTCCCGAAGAGATTACCCCGGACTTTCAGATTGCCAAGCTGATGTTTATCGACGAACCCGAACAGATTGACCTTGCTAACCATAACCTGCCCGACTCGCTGAAACAGCGAATGAGCGTGGTGAAGAGTACGCCGGTCTTTTTGGAATTCATGAACGCAAGGGCGGGGAAAGGGCCAGCGGTCAAACAGCTCGCGGAAAAATTAGGCTTGACGGCTGCCAACGTGATGGCCATCGGCGATCAAGAAAACGACCTCAGTATGATTAAGTACGCGCACACGGGCGTGGCGATGGGAAATGCCATCGCCGACGTAAAGGAGCAGGCGCAGTTTGTTACGAAACCCAATAGTCAGGATGGGGTCGCCTACGCGATTAACCAGTTCGTTTTAAATGCCAATTAATTAGCGGTTAAAAAGAGTGGTTTAGCACGATGCTAAACCACTCTTTTTTAATTATGTTTCATTTCATCGGTTTCATAGTTAAACCGGGAATTAAACAAGGGACTAACTGGTCGATTCTGGTCAATCCGCAGGATGGCATCGCCCACCAGCGGAGCTACCGAAATCTGCTTAATCTTAGCAATTTTCTTTGCTTCTGGAAGTTGAATCGAATCCGTTACCACCACTTGCTTGATCGGTGCGGCGGCTAACCGCTCCGTAGCGGGGCCGGACAAGACCGGATGCGTACAGCACACGTACACTTCGCACGCTCCTGCATCAATTAACGCTTGTGCGCCTTGCGTAATCGTACCGCCGGTATCAATCATGTCATCAATCATGATGGCCCGTTTGCCCTGCACGTCACCAATGATGTTCATAATCTTTGCAACGTTCGCTTTGGGCCGGCGTTTATCAATGATTGCAATTGGGGCGCCCAAGAATTCCGCCAAGGCCCGGGCCCGCGAAACTCCCCCGTGATCGGGTGACACGACGACCGCATCCTCAGCCAGGTGTGTTTGAATGAAATAGTCCGCGAGTAACGGCGCTCCCATCAGGTGATCAACCGGAACATCAAAAAAGCCTTGAATCTGGGCCGCATGTAAATCTAAAGCCACCACCCGGGTAATCCCGGCCGTTTGCAACATGTCAGCCACTAATTTAGCTGTAATCGGTTCCCGCGAACGGGCCTTGCGATCCTGGCGGGCATAGCCGTAATACGGAATTACCACGTTAATCGTGGCCGCACTGGCCCGGCGTAAAGCGTCAACCATGATCAGGAGCTCCATTAGGTTATCGTTCACCGGATCAGACGTTGATTGAATGATGTAGACGTCATCCCCACGGACACTTTCATCAATTGTGATTTTAATCTCCCCATCACTAAAATGGGAGACTGATGCCTTTCCAAGCGGGATTCCGATGTGAGCAGCCACCTTTTCGGCGAGCGGCCGATTGGAATCAAGCGCAAAAATTTTCATATTGGATTCAGTTGTTTTGGTGTCCATAAGTAGCCCCCGTTTGTAGTTTATCATCTCAACTAAATTATATTATGCTTCGCTTGTTTCAGCAAACTTAGTCGGCTCCGTTAAACGGTAAGCGTTGGTAATAATCTGGCTTATTCGTTTGCCGGTTCCGGGCAATTGCCATGTCGTACTGGTTAATGTCATCCGTAATCGTTGATCCGGCTGCGATAAAACTGTGATCCGCAATCGTAAGCGGGGCAATTAAGTTTGCATTACTACCAATGAAGACGTCATCCCCCACCGTGGTTTCGTGTTTGTGCTTGCCATCGTAGTTTGCAAAAATCACTCCACAACCAATGTTGATGTTTTTCCCTAACTTAGCGTTCCCAACGTACGTTAGGTGCCCCAACTTCGTGCCGGCGCCAATCTCTGCCTGTTTAACCTCACAAAAGTTTCCGATGTGCACGTGTTCGCCAATGTGCGCCCCCGGCCGGAGATGACTGTTTGGGCCAATGTCTGAGTGGGATTGCATTTCGGCCCCTTCAAGGGTGGACGAGGTAACCGTTACGTCATCATGAATCACGGAATTAACTAGTTTCGAGTGGGCCCCAATCACGCAATCGCGACCAATCTTCGTTCCCTTTTGTAACTGTACTCCCGGTTCAATAATGGTATCAGGGCCAATCTCAATGTCTGCATCAATGTAGGTAGCAGCTGGGTCAATAATCGTCACCCCGTTACGCATGTGGGTTTCGTTAATGCGTTGTTGCATGACCTTGGTGGCGGCGGCCTGAGCAACCCGGTTGTTAACCCCCATTGATTCGGAAAAATCAGCCATCTTGTAGGCAGCAATCGTAGCGCCCTGCTGTTTAAGCACTTCAATTGCATCCGTCAGGTAGTATTCCCCTTGCGCATTATCATTATTCGTGCGGTGTAGCGCTTCAAATAACTTTTGGTTGTCAAAGACGTACACCCCGGTGTTAATTTCACGAATTGCCTTTTCTTCCACGTCCGCGTCTTTTTCTTCCACGATCTTTTCAACGATGCCCAAGTCATTGCGCACAATCCGACCATAGCCAGTTGGATCCGGTGCCATTGAGGTTAAAATCGTGGCCGTCGCCTTTTTATCTTCGTGATAAGCAAACAGGTTCTTCAAAGTCGTGGCTGTAAAGAGTGGCGTATCCCCGCTAATTACGAGGGTGGTTCCCTCAGCGTTTTTTAGTAACGGTTCCGCCCGTAACACGGCGTCCCCCGTCCCTAGTTGTTGATCTTGAACGACGTATTCCGTTCGCTTGCCTAGTTCTGCTTCCACGGCTTCGGCCCCAAAGCCGACAACCGTCACAATCTGATCCATGTTTAATTGGCTTACTTGGGTTAAGACGTGATCCACCATCGACTTCCCGCAGATTTGGTGTAACACCTTGTATAATTTTGATTTCATTCTAGTTCCCTTACCAGCTGCTAGAATGATCGTATTTCTCGTCGCCATGCGTTTGTACTCCTACTTACTTCCAAAAATTTTTTCGTCATAATTACCCTTGGTAATGCGCATCTCACCGTTAGCCTCATTTTCCATTTTAACCAACGACGTATAGTTTCCGACCGTTTGGGTCCCACTCTTGGAGGCTCCTTCGGCAAAGAAGGTACTCCCCACTAAATTACAGTCAAATTCTTCGATTAGGGAAGTAAGCCCGTTAATCGTGCCCCCACCGTGAATGAAGTCGTCTACGATCAACACGTTCGCGCCCTCATCTAAACTCCGTTTGGAAATCGTCATCCGTTTGATTTTCTTACTGGAGCCCGAAACGTAGTTAACGCTGACGGTGGAGCCTTCCGTAATATTCGTATCGTGTCTCGCAATTACTAAGGGCACGTTTAAATAAGCCGAGGCGGCTTGCGCAATCGGAATTCCCCGGGTAGCAACGGTTAAAACCGCGTCCACGCGCTGGTTCAGATACTGCGTAGCAATCATCCGGCCTAGGTACCGCAACTTTTCGGGATCGCCCAGAATATCTGACATATAGACGTAGCCACCGGGCAGTAACCGGTGGGAATTATTCAAAATGGCAATCACGTCATCCATAAAGTGGTCGGCGGCTTCCTTTAAAATGTAAGGAATGTACTTGGCCCCACCGGCTGCGCCTGGAACGGTTTCCACTAATCCAATCCCCCGGGCTTGAAACGTCCGTTTTAAAATGGTCAGGTCTTCACTAATGGAGGACTTGGCTGAGTCATAACGCTGTGCAAAAAACGTTAACGGAATTAACGCGTGCGGGCGATTTAACAAGTAATCAGTCATGTCTACCAATCGTTCACTTCGCTTAATTTTCATAATTTCACCTCATTGTAGTTTGGCCATACTGAAATTTTAGCATAATTGTTCGGTTTTTACGTTAAAATCCCGAAATTCTTAAAATAAAATCACTTAAACATCAAAATTGCTAACGTTCGTTAAAAATTCGCACTGGAATTAAGTTTGGGTCTGGTCAAAGCACCATGTTACGATATAACAAACGGTCACAAGGTGGTGAAGTTACAATGAAACTCTGGAAAGCGACCCTCGTTTTGGAAATTCTCAGCTTCTTGGTGTTAGCAACGGCTCTGTTCATGCGCCACAAAGCCGGGGCAGGCGTGGTCCAAACCCTTTCTACGCGCCTCATTGCGCTGGCCGTCCTCATTATTTTTTATTTAATCATCTTCGGACTTCAAGCCTGCTGGTACGCCTGGTTACACAAAAAAAACCACTAAACAACACAAAAGAGCTCCATTAGCTGTAATCGCTAATGGAGCTCTTTTTACCGTTCCCGTAGATAATTATATCCAAGCGCCGTAAAGTAAAGTCCACACTCGATGGTGGCAATGAAAAAGCTAACCGGCAGGTTCGTAACGTAGCCGAGGTATAAACCACCCCAAACTCCGATTAACCCGCACAAAATCGCCACACCGATCATACCACTTACCGAGTGGGCAAAGTACTTTGCGCTGGCGGCTGGTAATGTTAACAGGATAAAGATCAATAACGACCCTACAATCTGGGCGGCCACCGAAACACTAAGCGCTAACAGCAGTAAAAAGACAACTGAAATCAATCCACTCTTCACGTGCTGGGCCTTGGCCCCGACCGGATCAAACGAATCAAACTTTAAACTCCGATAGATTAAAAACAAAATGATTAAGACGATGGCGGCTAAGACCACCATTTGGTACACGTCCCCTTGACTAATGCCCACGACGCTCCCAAATAAAATGTTGGTAGCATAGCTGGCACTCTTATTGGACAGAGCTAAAAACAAAACCCCTAGTCCAATAAACAACCCAGAAATCGCACTAATCGAATCCTCTCGCCGGGCCGCCTTCGTACTCATCCTTCCGACCAGCACGGAACTAACCATGGTAAAGAGCAACATTCCGTTTAACGGCGTTAGCCCCACAAACATCCCAAAGGCCGCGCCCGCAAAGCCAATTTCTGACAGGGTATGGGTCAAAAACGACATGTTCCGGGCAACCACAAAGACCCCAATAAAGCCACAAACAATTGCAATCATCGTACTAGCAAGGTAAGCATTCCGCATGAAATCAAAACTAAACATGGTGTTCTCCTCCTTGGTATTCACTGACCTGCAGTTGGTCAATTGGGCCAAATTGGTAGCCATCGGGTCGCAACAAGAGGTAGTCATCTGAAAACTGCTTGGCTAACGGCACATCATGGGTCACGGAGATCACCGTAATTCCCGTGGTCTGATTCAGGTGCCGGACGAGGCGGAGAAGTTGTTCCTTCGCAATCGGATCCAAACTGGCCGTGGATTCATCCAAAATTAACAGGTCTGGCTTAATTACGAGCGCCTGTGCTAGATACGTTCGTTGCTTTTCGCCCCCCGAAGTCCGACCGAGGGGCTCAGTTTTAAGGTCCAGCAACTTGGTTGCTTGCAACACCGCCGTTAACCGGGCTCGTTCCGCACGAGTTAGCCACGGCCAGTGGTGTTGCGTAAAGTTCAAAGCGACAAAATTTTGGACCGCTAACGGATATTCATCATCAATGTTACGAAACTGGGGCACATAGCCAATCTTCACGGCCTTGCGATTCGGATAGAACGTCACACTCCCGTGGGTCGGTTTTAACTGCCCAAGGATAATCCGGAGGAGCGTCGTCTTCCCCACCCCATTTTCACCAACAATGCTTAAAAACCGTCCCCGTCGGAGTTGAAACGTTAGGTTATTTAAAACGCGTTTTTCGGTAAATTGTTCTTGCAAATCTTTCGTTGCCAAAATTAGGTCGTCCATACATCCTCCATGGCCAAATCAGTGCACTCAACGTCATTTCATTATAAGCTACCTAAAAATGAAAATAAAAAAAAGACCCTTGCAGTCCTTTAGTTGGTTATTTACATAAATGTCACTTGAATATCCTTCGTTAAGATCTTGGTGTAGGTAAATGAAGCGTGTGCAGGTTGCTCACTTGAATCAAGATCAACAATAAATACGGCAGGAAAGACCTCTACGAGGACGCCATCGTATTCGTTCGTACGTTTTCGCCCAGCTTGTTCAACAACTTTAATGTCACTGCCAAGGTGGTCTTGAATCCAACTTCTGATATCCGGCAAATTCATTTGCATTACAAATCACCTCACAGAGGTAATTTTAGCACAAAAACGCCGAAATGTAAAGATTCTAGCCTACTGGAGCAGTCCGACTTTGTGAAATTCATTGGTCAGAGTGATGAATTGCTCCACACTTAACGCTTGAGGCCGCACGCTTGGGGCAATCCCCATTGTTGCTAGAACCTGCTGCATGGTCGTCTTCGTCGCTGGTTGCTTGTCAAAGATGGACTGTAGGTTATTCCAAAGGGTCTTGCGACGGTGCATGAAGCAGCCGTGCACAAACGAGAAGAAGGCCGTCTGACTGTACGCCACTTCCGGACGCTCATCCTGTGGGGTTAATTTAACCACCGCTGAATCCACCTTAGGCGCTGGAATAAAGGAGTGCTTATTCACCTCTAGGGCAATTTCCACTCGATAAAGGTAATGTGTCATCACGCTGAGGGCCCCATAGTCGTGGGAGTGGGGTTGCGCCACCAGTCGGTTTGCGACCTCCTTTTGCATCATCAAAACGATCGTTTCAAAGTGCACCGCACCCTTTAAAAAGTTCATTAAAATTGGTTTGGTAATGTAGTACGGGAGATTAGCAACGGCTTTTAACCGGTGCTGGCGGTCTAACTCATGCTGTAAGATTGCTGGCACGTTCGCCTGTAAAAAGTCCTGGTTAATGATTGTCACGTTCTGATAATCAGCGAGGGTCTCGGCCAACACCGGAATCAGATTTTGGTCAATCTCAAACGCAAGGACCTGGTGTGCTCGTTGGGCAAGCTGTTCGGTCAGTGCTCCGATTCCCGGTCCAATTTCGACCACGTCGTCCTGATCCGTCACGTCCGCAGCGCTGACAATCCCTTCTAAAACTTGGAGATCATCCAAAAAGTTTTGCCCCAGGCTTTTTTTGGCACTCAAGTGATACTGATTTAAAATCCCGAGCGTCCGATTTCTAGTTCCGATGGCTGGTTGCTGCATGTGTTGTTCCTCCTTCTAGGTGGTTCAGCGCTTCGTGAAATTGCTCCTTGGTAATCCCAAACATCCGCAACCGCCGCTGGAGCTGCTTGGCATTCACGTACCCCAAGTGCAGGTACTCCCCGAGTTCTAAGCGCCGTTGTTTGGCAGCGTGATTGCCCATTAAATTTGCAGCCATTAGTTCCTCCCGAGTAATCACCTCGGGGTTACGATCACTTTCCGTGTATACCTGCGCCAACGCCTGACGAATCGCCGCTGGGGAAGCGTGCTCAACTCCTAACGAACCATGCGCTTTCTCCGGAGTGGCGGCCCGCTTATCTAAAAACGCATGCTTTGCTTCCGGGATTTCGTCGGCGATGATCCGCCGAATCTTTTCACCCGAAAAATCCGGATCGGTAAATACAATCACACCCCGAGTTTGCGCCAACCGATCAATTAAGGCGAGGGTTTCGTCACTGAGGGCCGAACCCCGGGTTTCAATCGTATCGGCATCCACGGCCTGTTGAATCCGTTCGGTATCTGATTTTCCCTCGACAATCAACACTTCTTTAATTCGTTTCATTTAACCTTCCAATCCAAAAATCCGGTTCGTGTTGGCATAGGTTGCCTGTGCAATTTGATCCGGGTCCACGTCTTTGTACCGAGCCACTGCTTCTAACGTATAGAGAGTATTGCCTGGTTCGTTTTCATGACCCCGCAGTGGTTCGGGCGCTAAGTACGGCGCATCCGTTTCAACTAACAACCGGTCCAGCGGCGTCTGTCGCACCGCTTCGTGAACCTCTTTCGTCTTCTTAAAACTTGCCACTCCACTGTATGACAACATCATTCCCAGGTCTAAAAAGCGTTGCATCCACTCCACATCCCCATTAAAGCTGTGGATGATGCCGCCAATCCTTTCGACGTGTTCTTCGCGCAAAATTTGATAGGTATCCGCAAAGGCCTCCCGGTTGTGAACCGAGATTGGCAGTCCCAGATCCTGCGCCAATCGAATTTGCTGGCGAAAGACGGCCTGCTGGGTCTTACGATCCACCCGGGTCTGGTGGTAGTCTAAGCCAATTTCTCCCAGCGCAACGACCTGTTCATCCTGCAGTTGCGCGCGCAACGTCGCCCCTGCGGCTTCATCGTAGCCATCCGCATCCTCTGGGTGCCAACCGACAATCGCCACTAGGCCTGGATACTGATGGGCCAATTCCAGCGCCCGCTGGTTTAAGGCCGCATTCGAGCCCACGTTTGCCATTCGGACAACTCCTAGTCGCTGCGCATGCTCAATTAGAGCAGCTTCCCGCCCCGCGAAGGCCGGATCATTTAAATGGGTATGAGAATCAAAAATTTGCATTGCCAACCTCCTGTGCATCATGATTTGATGAAACGCAAAAAAGTTTCACGCATTCGTGAAACTAATCGCAATTTATGCCAATGGACTTCCATTTGGCAGGGAGTCATCAACCGTTACCAGTTGGACGTTGCCATCTGCTTTTTCCACGGACAACAGCATGCCCTGGCTCAATTCTCCCCGCAGTTTAATTGGTTTTAAGTTGGCCACGATAATGACCTTTTTCCCAACGAGGGACGTAAAATCGGGATACCATTTCGCAATTCCCGACACAATCTGGCGGTCACCGTCGTCACCGGCAGCGAGTTGAAATTGGAGTAGCTTGTCTGCCTTGGGAACCTTGGTAACCGCTTTGATCTCTGCCACCCGCAGTTCGACCGCATCAAACTGGTCGATGGAAATCTGTTCCTTAATCTGCTTGAGCGTAGTTACGCCAGCCGGTTCGTCGGCCGGGCGTTGTTTCATCGCGGACCGACCCTTGGTCTTCTCACTGGCCGTCATCTGGTCCTTGATGTAGGCAATTTCTGCATCTCGATCTACCCGCGGAAAAATTGGTTCCCCACTCGCAATGACCTTTTGACCCTGTGGCAGGGCACTTAATTGGGCGGTCTGTAAGTCAAACACCCCGTCATTTTCTAAGCCCAGTTGGTTTTGAATCAGGTTCGCTGCATTGGGCATTGCTGGACTAATCAGTAACGAAATCAAGCGTAAACTAGCCGCTAAGTGCGCCATCACGTTGGCTAATTGGGCTTTAGCAGCGTCATCATCGTCTTTGGCTAGCACCCATGGTTCTGTTTGGTCAATGTACTTGTTGGTTTGACTGATTAACTTCCAAACCGCGGATAGCGCATCGGAAAGGTGCACCGTCTGCATTAACTCGTGATATTCAGTAGTAACGGCCTGAGCGGTGTCCTGCAGTTCTTGACTCGGTGCATCGTCCGTCGCGTGATACTCCGGTGTCACCCCGTCTTCATACTTGTTAATCATAGCCACGGTCCGATTTAAGAGGTTCCCGAGGTCGTTTGCAAGGTCATAGTTAACCCGGTCCACGAAGTCTTCTGGAGTAAAGACGCCGTCGCCCGCAAACGGCACGGCCTTCAGTAGGTAGTAGCGGGTCGCATCCAGCCCGTACCGGTCAATCAAGTCCTCCGGATAAATGGCGTTCCCCTTCGACTTCGACATCTTGCCGTCTTTCATCGTAATCCAGCCGTGACCATAAATTTCTTTGGGCAGGGGTAAGCCTAATGCGTGCAGAATAATCGGCCAGTAGATGCAGTGGAACCGGACGATTTCTTTTCCAATCATTTGCAGGTTGGCGGGCCAGAACTTCTTAAATAGAGCATCCTGATCGCTCCCATAACCCAACGCCGTGATGTAGTTGGTCAACGCATCAATCCACACGTACACCACGTGCTTCGGATTAGCCGTTACTGGGATTCCCCAGGAAAAGGTCGTTCTGGAAACGGCCAGGTCTTCAAGTCCCGGTTCCAAGAAGTTTTTCACCATTTCGTGCCTCCGCGAGCTGGGTTGAATGAAGTCGGGATGATCCTGGTAGTACTGCATTAACCAGTCAGCGTACTTACTCATCTTAAAGAAGTACGATTCTTCGTTAACGAGTTGCACTTCGTTGCCAGTCGGTGCCTTCCCACCAATCACGTTACCATCTGCATCCCGATAAACCTCGGCGAGTTGTGATTCCGTAAAGTACTCTTCGTCAGAGACTGAGTACCAACCGGTGTATTGGCCGAGGTAAATGTCACCTTGATCAAGCAGGCGTCGGAAAATCCGTTGCACCGCTTGCACGTGCCGGTCGTCGGTGGTGCGGATAAAATCGTCGTTTGCAACGTCAAGATTCATCCAGAGGTCCTTAATCTGTTGGGCCATCTTATCAACGTACGCCTGCGGTTCTAACCCGAGTTTCTCCGCCTTCTGTTCAATTTTTAGCCCGTGTTCATCGGTGCCCGTGAGGTAAAACACGTCTTCTCCCAAAGACCGGTGGTACCGAGCTACCATGTCGGCCGCTACCGTCGTGTAAGAGTTCCCGATGTGCAGCCGTCCCGACGGATAGTAAATCGGCGTCGTTACGTAAAATGTCCCTTGTTGGTCAGCCATGAAACTTCTCCTTTATCGTGTCGTTTACACTTATTATACATATCCTCGTTAAAATAAATCTAGTTGTTGCGCCGGTAATTCCGTCCCCGGCTGGTGGAGCATGCGCTGTAAGCTTAGGGCATTGGGCGCGGCGGCGTGACCCGTATTGTTATTAAAAATTACTACGACGGTCTGCGCCTGCTCCGCTAACGTCGTCGCCGTCGCGGCAAAGTGTGCTAGTTCAGTGTCTGAATAGTGATACCGGTAGCGTTCCCGGGTTCCTTTCGCCCATTCCATGGCATTTTGTCCGTGCAAGCGCAAAAACGCCAGCTTCGGATTAGTAACCACCGGTTGAAAGGGAATCCCGTTGGCCGTCGCGTGGGGTTCATCCACCACCACTTCACTCATCTGCAAGCTCTGTAAAAAGGCGGCGGTGTCGCGACTCAGTTCTGCCCCGTCCAGCCACGAGCGGTTGCGAAATTCCACTGCGAGGGGCAGCTTACCCATGTGCTGGCGCACTGCATGCAAATATTGTAAACTCTCTGGATTACACCGAAAGGACGGCGGAAATTGAAAGAGAATCGTTGCCAATTTATGGGCCGCAAGCAGTGGTTGCACCGCCACGCGCAGTTCATTAAAACGGGCCTTCCGAGCCTCCGCCGTAACCGGTCCCAACTGGGGCATGGGCGTTTTCGTCATCATGTAGTTTGCTTTCACCACAAATTGAAAGTTCGCTGGCGTCTCTCGCACCCATTTTTCCACCCACTCCACCTTTGGGATACTGTAAAAGGTACTATCGACCTCTACAATCGGAAAATTGGCCACGTAGTCGGGTAAGGTCGCTTGTTTTTTACCATTACTCAAATCCGGGTGATCGGTCCAGGTCGTTAAGCCGACTTTAATCATGACGAGCACCCACCTGTAAGCGGTCAAAGACTTCCGTAGCATCCAGTTGATACTGTGCTGTAACGCCCGAAAGCTCCAAGCGTTCCTGGTTAATAACCACAACGGGAACGTGGGGCTGGCGATAATCTAACAACCCGGCAAAGGGATACACGCGCATCGAAGTTCCGACAATCAAAATTAGGTCAGCAGTGTGGACCGCGTTGACGCTCGCCTGCGCCACCGCCGGGTCAATGCCTTCGCCGTACAAAACGACATCGGGGCGTAAAATCCCCCCGTCGGGTTCGTGGTACATGCTGTGGGCGTAGGTGGAATAATCAACCCCGGCCCCACATTTTTGACAGTAAATCCGGTAGAGGTTCCCGTGAAATTCGTGCAGGTGCCGCGCACCTGCTTGTTCGTACAAATTATCGATGTTTTGGGTTACAATTGCCGCCCGGTCTGCCCGCGTGAAGGCGGCTTGCTTGGTCTGAATGACGTTTGGTTGCGCCGCTGGATAGTACAGATTCTTCATTACAAACTGGTAAAATACCGCTGGTTCATTAACCAGACAGTCATGACTAAGATAGTACTCCGTGGGACGCTTGGTTTGCCCGGTGGTGTACAAACCCGTTTTCGACCGATAGTCCGGAATCCCAGAGGGGGTTGACACCCCTGCACCAGTTAAAAAGACCATCCGCTGGGCCTGGTCAACCTGAGCTTGTAATGCTGCAAAGTTTGGCACGTTTCCTTCCTCCTCGCCTACCGTTCCAAGTATGGAATGTGGAGTTCGTTAAATAGTTCCTGAACCGTTTTTTGGTAAAGTGCTTGCATGTAATCGGCACTCACTTTTTCGCCGACCGGTCCATCCAGTACCAACGAGTTTTGGTCATCACTAATGGTAAACCCAACGTAAGCGCGCTGGCCGGTTTCTCGGTTGCGCAGTTCTGAATAGTAAAGTTTAAAGACCTGTTTGACCTGTAATCCTAATTGGCGCTTCGAAAAGACCGAGGTCAGCATTGCAAAGTCGTTGAGGTGCAAAGCCGGTAATTTCCAGTCTTCCAATTGGCGATCAAAGGCCCGAAACAGCTTCACCACGTTTCGCCGTAGCGCAAACGGACTGTTCGTTGGTTTGGCCGTCAGCAGCTGGTAAAGCTGGTCAGCGGCCTGCGTTGCCAGCGGAAAATCATGCTCAAACAGGTAGCGATAATGATCAAAGTGCTCTCCCAAAAAGACCCGGGCGTCTAGCACCGTCACTAACCGGGTGATCATCTCCGGATCCGCCTGACCCTGTTCGGGGGCAATGGTCTGCCGAACCCCCTTCACGACTTCTGCTTCGACCGTTTCGTCAATTAAGCCGTGCTTACGTTGTTCTGGGTACACCACGAAGTGACTCACCGTATCAAAGAGATCGGTCCCCACGTAACGGAGTTGTTCGTCGAGCTGGTCGTCACCAGTCGTCAGGGGAAAGTAAACCTGGGGAAAACCGCGCAGGGTCATCAGAATGTGCACTAATTCGTGGCTGGCCAAAAAGTCCGGGTCGGTCACGTCACTTAACTGCACAAACAGATGCTGACCATCTTGCATGGTTTGCACCTGATCGTGCCGTAGGTACCCCGCCTTTAAATCCCCAATGATTTGCACCTGAACGTCCCCGTCAAAAAACCGGGCAACCGTGTTTAACAGGTCCTGAACCGCCGGCTTTAATGCGACGTCATTTGCCATCGGTGTCATCCTCCTTCATGTTGGCCACCAACTGGTGGGCGTGCGCTAAATCTTGTTCGTGCTTGGGTAACCGTTGCAGGGCGCTAACCACCTGATTCACCTGAGCGGGCGTTGCTCCAGCGGTCAAAGCCAGTGACTTCAACTGCAAGCGCATGTGACCCTGTTGAATCCCATCGGTCACTAAGGCCTTTAGGGCGGCTAGGTTTTGTGCTAATCCAACTCCGGCAAGCACGTTCATCATCTCTAAGGCGGACTGAATTCCTAGAATCTGGTAGTTAACCTTACTCATCTCGAGCACGTGGGTCGCCCCGCCCACAATTCCCGTGGGAATGGGAAGCCGAATCCGACCCTCTAGGCCGCCATCCGTCACGCGCCACTTGCTCAAGCCCTTGTAGGTACCCTTGCGAGCTGCAAACGAGTGTGCCGCACTTTCCACGGCCCGCCAGTCGTTGCCAGTCGCCACCACGACGGCATCAATGCCGTTCATGATGCCCTTGTTATGGGTGGCAGCTCGTTTCGGGTAGATGTTAGCCACGTCTGCGGCTTCCGCAATGCGAGTGGCCACGGTTTCTCCTGATAATTCGCCCCGTTGTAAGGCCGCAAACGGGACCATTCCGGTCGCAATGACCACATTATGGTCCCCAAAGTTTGACAAAATGCTCATCAGCACCGGTTGGCCCAGTTCCGCTTCAATTTGTTCGGCCACTGCTTCTAACATCGAGTTCAACGTGTTGGCCCCCATGGCATCGCCCACGTCCACGAAGAGTTCTAACGACACGTGCGCTTCGTCAATGATGTTAAATTCAACATCTTGAACGCCCCCATACTTGGTGATACTGGGATGCGCCCGTAAGGCCGTTTCCATGATGGCAGCTTTCTGGTTGGTAAACCAGTCCTGAATGGCTAACACGTTATCAGCCTTAATAATTACTTCCCCGGTCAGCACCCGGCTCTCCGCGTGCGCGGTAATTCCGCCCCCGCGTTTTAGCATGGCGGCGCCGTTACTAGCTGCGGCAATCACGGAAGGTTCCTCAACGACCATTGGTACTAAATACTCCCGGCCGTTTACCACTAGGTTCGTGGCAATCCCCTCTGGTAACCCATAATCAGTCAGGTAGTTTTCAATTAAATCCCCACTAACTGCATTATAGTGGCGATTGATCACGTCAAGGTCCGCTGGTGATAGCGGGACAACCTCCGTTAAGGTTGCCAACCGGTCAGCATATGATTTGCGGTGAAACCCGTGCAGTTTCTCCATTGCGCGTTCCTCCTCTCCTTTAAGCTTTGGTTCGTTGTTCTAAGTATTCGTTAATTACTCCTTCCCGGACTCCACCATCCGAAAAAATGACCCGTTTGGAATCAATGAAATCCATCACGGCCGTTAGGTTGAGTAACCCCCCAATGATCACATCCGCCCGGTCACTCTCAAGGCCGTTAATCAGTTGGCGCTTTTTCAGGGGTTTGCTCAGGAGTTCGCGCATGGTTTGATCCACCTGTTTCCGCGTTAGTTGGTAGTTTTGAATTTCATCGACCTGCCGAAAGTGCTGGCGGCGCCGGTTAATTCGCGCCAGGGTCCGCGCTGCCCCGCCAATTAGGACAATCGGGTAGTGCGCTGGATGCCCTAGCCACCCAATCTTACTGAACTGTTCAATAATGTGCTGTTGGGCCGCAAATAAGTCTGCCGCTTGCACCTGATTTTGCAGGTGAAATTGTTCCGTAAGTTTAACGGCGCCGGTCGGGATGCTCACGTAGTTGATTGCTTGGCGGTTACGCACGTGGACAATTTCCACACTAGCGCCACCGATGTCCATCAACACAAAGTCACGGGCCTTAATCCGGTTAACGACACCTTGGTAATCAAAATAAGCCTCTTGTTGCCCGGTCAAAACCCGGACGTCGATTCCGAGCTCCGCTTTAATGCTCTGCAAAAAATCGGTTTGGTTTTGTGCCTGACGCACGGCCGCGGTGGCAATGGCGCGGACCACCACGTTCGGTAGTTTTTCGTATTCACTTTGAAACCGACGCAGGGCCGCAATCGTCCGTTTCATTGCCGAAAATTGGAGAATATTGTGTGGCCCCATTCCCTCTGATAGACGGGCAGCACTTTTCATTCGTTTGATTTCTTGGTAATGACCTGCCTCGTCAATGGCGTAAATGGCCATGCGAACCGAATTGGACCCAATATCAATAATTACAAAGTTTTCCATGGGACGCTCCTTTGTCACCTGGACCTGTTAGGCAAAATAGTTAATCCCCATGGCATTGCGAACCTCATCCAGGGTTTGTTCTGCCACTTGGTTAGCTGTCTGACTCCCCGTTTGTAAGATCTTTGCGACCTGAGCTGGATCCTGAGCGTACTGTTCCCGCCGGGTCCGAATTGGCTCTAAAACCGCTTGGAGGACTTCATTTAAGTATTGCTTAATTTTAACATCTCCCAAACCACCGTGGGCATATTGTTCCTTTAATTCAGCGACGTGTTGTTGATCAGGAGCAAAGATATCTAAGTAGGTAAAGACCGGATTCCCCGCAACCTGGCCCGGATCCTCAACGTGAATGTGGTTGGGATCCGTGTACATAGACATCACCTTTTTTTGAATCTCATCGGCGTTGTCCGACAGGTAAATGGCATTATTTAGCGACTTACTCATCTTCGCGTTCCCGTCTAAGCCTGGAATCCGCCCCGCTCCTTTGGGAGGGAAATACCCCTCGGGCTCTACTAAGACATCCGTGTGGTAGGCCCGGTTAAAGCTCCGCACAATTTCTCGAGTTTGTTCCAGCATCGGTTCCTGATCGTCACCAACCGGCACCACCGTTGCCTTAAAGGCCGTAATGTCTGCCGCTTGACTCACCGGATACGTTAAAAAGCCCACGGGAACGCTCTCCTTGAAACTCTTTTGCTGAATTTCATGTTTTACCGTTGGATTCCGTTCCAAGCGCGCCACGCTTACGAGGTTCATGTAAATCATGGTCAGTTCGTTTAAAGCGGGAATTTGGGACTGCACAAAGATTGTTGACTTTTTCGGGTCTAAGCCCACGGCTAGGTAGTCTAAAGCAACCTGAAAGAGGCTCTGGCGAATCTTTTCGGGATCTCTGGCGTTATCAGTCAACGCCTGCATGTCAGCAATCATAATGTAGGGATCATACGCCCCCGTGTTCTGTAGTTTAACCCGGTTCTCTAACGACCCAACGTAATGGCCGATATGGAGCTTTCCCGTCGGGCGATCACCCGTTAAAATAATTGGTTTGGTCATGTTAAGCTTCCTTTCTAAAAAAGCGCCTATTGATTCAAAATCAATAGGACGCCTCAACGTGGTACCACCTATATTGCAACTTAATGCCACTCAGATTATCAAAAATTAGAGTTTCCAGTTCGTTTTGTCTGGTTAGTTTCAGCGAGTCTAACCTCTCTGTTTTAGTGACGCCACTACTCAACTTCATTGTTATTTTAGGTTTTTTTGGCCCCCATGTCAAAGGCACAGAAATTGACACCATCGGGTTTTCCCCTTAGAATGATGAGCGATTGTTAAACGAAGGAGCATCAACCATGAATCCACAAGAAGAACAGGCCGAACGCCGACGGGTTACCCACGTGACGGACCTCCTTCACCACAAAATTAAACAGAGCCAAGCAGAGGTGGAAAAGGCCCGGGCGGAATCCGAACGGGTCCAGAAAAACTACGGCATCAACACGTCCGTTAACTACCTGGAAGCCGATGACCGGATTGAAACGAAGGCCGACTTGCAACAGCAACGAAACCTCGTGAACCGAACGGTCGAAAACGAAGCCATTGTCAAAAAGCAACTGGCCACCTACCAACAGCTGGCCCATTCGCCCTACTTCGGACGCATCGACGTTCAGGATCCGGGTGAACCCAGTTCTGAACCACTCTACATCGGCACGGCTTCTTTCATGGACGACCAGGGTGAGTTTTTGATTCACGACTGGCGGGCACCGATTTCCAGTGTGTACTATAACGGAACCCTGGGGACGGTGTCCTACCAAACCCCAAATGGGGAGCGCACCACCACGTTAACCCACAAGCGCCAGTTTAAAATTAAAGATGGTCAGATTTTGCACATGTTTGATACCAACGAAACCGTGGGTGATGAAATGTTGCAGGAAACGCTGGGAGGCAAAAGTTCCGAGCAACTGCAAAACATCGTGGCCACGATTCAGCGCGAACAAAATGACATCATCAGAGACGTCCGTAGTGATTTGTTGGTCGTTCAAGGGGTTGCCGGCTCGGGAAAAACCTCGGCCCTGCTCCAGCGCATCGCCTTTTTGCTGTACCACAGTCGCGATGACCTCAACGCCAACCAAATCCTGCTCTTTTCTCCCAACCTGTTATTTTCAAACTACATTAAGGAAGTTCTCCCGAGCCTTGGGGAACGTAACATGCGCCAAGTTACCTTACAGATTTTCTTTGCCCAACGACTAGAAGGTTTGCAAGTCCAGACGCGGTTTGAACGTTATGAACACGACCGCCACGTTTCCCCTGTGGCTGCCTTTAAAGCCAGTCAACCGTTTATGGACGCAATTAGTAGCTACCTCAAGCAGCTTTCGACCGACCAACTGCAGGTAGCCCCGTTGTACTTTCAAGGGGAGCTTTTCTTTGAACCAAGTGAAATTCGAACCATCTATGGTCACCTGAATCCCCGACTTCCGCTAGCTGATAAATTTTTGCGGACCAAGAATACCCTCATCAAACGGCTCAAAGCCCGCATTAAGGATGAACTGGGCGCAGAGTGGGTGTTAGATGCACTGGACGAACTATCTGAAGCGCAGTACCAGGCTTATCTCGGTGACACGGATCCCAGTCAATTTGCCGACTTTGAAGCAGAACAAACCTATGTTGCGCAAAAACTGGTCAAGGACCGTCTCCGAGTGGTGTATGATGCCATTTATAACGATCAATTTTGGGATGCCACCGCTCAGTACCTGGACTTTTTGCGACAGGTCGACCTCCCACCGGAAGTTACTGCCACTGACTGGAACCAGACCGTTCAGACCTTTCAAACCAACTTAGAGTATCACCGCCTGCAACTGGTGGATGCGGCTCCCCTGCTCTTTTTACGGGATCAATTTACCGGGGAAAATCACAACCACCGGATTAAATACCTCTTTGTTGATGAGGTCCAGGACTACTCCGTTGCAGAACTGATGTATCTAAAGCTTACTTTCCCACGGGCCAAGTTCAACTTGATTGGGGATAGCGAGCAAGCGCTGTTTAAGGACGTTGAAACGGCGGATGCCTTGTTAAAACGACTCCAAGCAGCCCTTCCCGTGCGTCATCCCCGGTTGATCAACTTAAACCGGTCCTATCGGTCTACCTATCCAATTACGACCCTGGCTAGTTGCATCCTTCCGGCGGGGGACCACATCGAGGCCTTTAACCGAGCGGGTGCCCTGCCAACCTACACGGAGGCTGGCGATGAACAACGCCTGTTAGCGACGGCTCAGCATATCATTACCAGTGAGTTAAGCCAGCATGAAACGGTCGCCATCATTACCAAAACCCAGGCAGAGGCCGAGCACGTCTACCAAGCTCTGCGGCATCAGTTTGACTGTTTGCTAGTCACTGACAAGGCCCGAACGCTCAATCAAGCGGTGGTAATTGTGCCCGTTTACCTGGCCAAGGGATTAGAATTTGACTCTGTCATCGCCTGGGACGTTTCTAACCATAACTTTCCAACCTCCCATGACCTTGGAATTTTATACACCATGATGACAAGAGCCATGCACCACTTAGCGTTATTGAGCGTGGGGCCCATCACGAATTTGATTCCAGACTCAGCTTTTGAACAATCATTACTAACAAAAAGAAGCACTTCATAATGAAGTGCTTCTTTACTAACTAATTTGCAGAAACGTAGTGAGCTGTTCCGCGGTGCCACAAACGACCAGAAATCAAAAGGAGCACCGCCGTCACAATTGCTAGCGCCATTAACATCTCGCTAGCAGTCCTCTGCTTCACGGTCGTAGTCACAATCCCGTTGGAAAGAGCTAGAACCGGGATCACCGTGAGCAAGATCAGTTGTAACCAGCGGGGATAAATCCGCAACGGACGACCAGCGGCTGCAATTAGATCCTCCGGCACGCCATTTAAAGCGGTCAGCTGATCATACCAAAAAGCCAATTCCACCACAATTTGGTTCAATGCAAATACAAACCAGACCCCGACAACGTAAATGGCAAAAACCAACCCCCACGCAGTCGGGGACAAATGGAAGGAAGCTAGGAGTCCTAACGTCACCGGTAGATAGACTAAGAGGTTTACGCCACTGGAAAAGTCTAACTGGCGTAGCGCATAGTACCAGTAGCTTGCGACTGGTCGAAAGAATAAGTAATCCAAATTCCCTGCCACTAAATCAGTTGCTAAGGATTCATGGGCACCAATAAACAAAAATTGATAGGTTGTCGTAATCGATGTCAAACTCATGATTAAAATTTCATATTGCAGAAAGGTTAGACCCCCAATTCGGTTTGCAAAGGAATAGTACACTAGGCCAGCGGCAACTTCAATGGTAGTGAACAGAAACCCAAATAACACCACTAAACTGGACGTCAGCCGGTAGGTTAAAAAAATTTTAAAGCTTTGCTGAACTAAGACCCAATATAACCGTAGACTCATACGCCGGCTCCTTCAAATCGGTGCAGTCCGCTGCGAAATAACCACCGACTCAGACCTAATAAGAACCCTAGCCAGACTAGCGTCATTCCTAGATAGCCGACAATTAACTGTGGCTGCCGGGGGCCTTGCAAAATGGACTGCACTAAATCACTGGAAACGAGGGCTAGTGGCGAACAGCGCAATCCCTGATAGGCCCAGTGTGGCAAGACATCGAGTGGAAATAAAATCCCGCCGGAAAACAAATATAGTGCACTAAGCAGCGGACGCAAGGGCCACATGTGGACTAGCCAAAAGGCTAAGGTGCCCAACAAAAACATGATTTGATGCCACAGCCCGATGCTAACCAGTGCGTACAGACAGAGGATTAGCATGCTGCCTTTATTGCCCGCAGTCAAACTCATGATAAGAACCAATAACAAACCAATCAGCAATAGTTTCACCCCAACAAAATTACTCAAGCTCTCTAAATTTAAGTTGATGGGGCGTAGCAATAACGTACTAATTTTCCCGGTTTTAATCAATCGCGCTAAGCGAAACAGGGGTTCAAAGGTTAACAATATCGCTAATAACCCCGTCAGGATTAAGTACTGCATCATGTGGAGTTGCGAATAACCGTGAATCGTCGTTTTTTCCGTAGCTGCGTACAGGGACCGCCACATCAGCAACGACAATCCCACCTGCAATAACCGAGCTAGCAGCGCGATGAGGAAATTGGAGCGATAGACAAGCGTCGTCTGAAACCCCAAGCTGATGTTACTGACGTACTTCATTGGTTATCATCCCCCTGTCTTTTGAACATGGCGTACACCGCGTCCTCTAATGACGGTTGTTCCACCTGCAACTGTACTAATGACTTAGTCTTAAAGGTAATGGTACTGGCATCCGTTTCTGCATGAACCACGGTGTGATCAGGTGCTGACGTTACCCCGGTTTGATGTGTCGCTACAATCGCATGCTCTGGAACGTTTTTCAAAATGAGTGCGGGTTGTGGCGCTTGCACCGTGCGCATTAAGTTTTCCATGGACCCATCAAACTGAATTTGGCCGTCTAGCAATACCAAAATTCGGTTAGCCACGGCTTCAATGTCGTTAAGTTGATGACTAATTAACAAAATAGTAACATGGTTTTCCTGATTAAGTTGATTTAAAAAGGCATAAAATTCCCGCTGACTGAGAATATCCATCCCTAATGTTGGTTCATCTAAAATCAGTAGTTCCGGGCCGTGCAGCAACGTCGCAATTAACTCTAATTTGGTGCGTTCTCCTAACGATAATTTACGCACTGGAACCTGCAAAACGGCCTGCAGGTGAAACATTTGCACGTACTTTTTCAATCGCGTTTGATAGCTCGTAGAATCGACCCGATAAATCGTTTTTAACAGTTTAAAGGTATCTAACGCCGGTAAATCCCAGTTTAGTTGACTCTTTTGTCACATCATGACGCCGATTCGCTGTAAAAAGTCGTTATCATTGGGGGTCGGTCGCGTTCCTGCAACCCATAACTGGTTCGTATCCGCTTGCAAAATACCGGTGAGTAACTTAATTAATGTCGATTTACCGGCCCCGTTCGGCCCTAGTAATCCCACTTTTTCTCCCTGTTTAATCGAAAAAGTAACGTCAGTCAGAACCCGTTTTGATCGATAGTGACGGTTAAAGAAATCTTTCAGGTTATTTTTAAAGCCTAACTGCTTTTCAAACAAGCGGTATTCGTAGGTAAGGTGCTTGGTTTCAATGTATGTCATCAAAAATTCCTCTCGAAGTAATTTACAGACCAGTGGATTCAGTGTGGTGCTGGTTGTTCTGCAAAATAACTTGTAAGGATTATAAAGCTAAAATTAACTAAAAACAACAATAAAAAAGTGACCGGACTCATTCAAGCTGAATCCGGTCACTTCTTGCTTATTTAGAATTTTTCGTTGCTGTATCGGTCGAACTAGATTGACCTTGTTCCTGTTTCAATAGGGTCACAATCTCTGCCAAATACTGTTCGCTCTTTGGCGTGGACTTCTTTTGCTCTTGCCGTAAGCGCATTTTCCCTAAAATTTTCACAATCATGAAAACCACAAAGGCAATAATAAAGAAGTTAATGACCGCGTTTAAGAATACTCCGTAGCGAAAGGTCGCGCCCCCAATTTTAAACGAGAGGGAGGACAAATCGATGTTTCCAATGAACAAACCAATTAGCGGATTTAAAATATTTTTGACTAACGAACTGACGATTCCCGTAAAAGCCGAGCCGATGATAACCCCGACGGCCATGTCAATCACGTTCCCCTTAGAAATGAAGGCTTTGAATTCCTTTAGCATGGTCATGTACTCCTTTCACCTAATTATAAGCCGCATCCGGGATTCGAACCCGGAGTCTTTTCCTTACCATGGAAGTGCTCTACCTATTGAGCTAAAGCGGCATTCATATTTTAACATATTCAGCACTGAATGCGATTTTAGATTGCAATTAGCGCCATTAATGCTTAAAATGATACCAAACTAATAAAGGAGTGATAACCATGGCTGATTTTGACAAATTAAAACAAAGTGCTTCCGAAGCTTTTAACAAAGTAAAAGACGGCGCTAAAGATGTTGTTGATGACACAAAGAAGGCTTCGAAAGAAGCTATCGATAAAGTAAAAGACAAAATCGATAAATAAATACCATCAATGAGGATTTGTATGTACAGATCCTCTTTTTTTGTTTAAAAAAAGACGCCTTCGAATTACTTCGAAAGCGCCTGTTAGTTGGCGTGGCAACGTCCTATCCTCGCAGGAGGCGATCCCCCAACTACTTTTGGCGTGCTAAAGCTTAACTACTGTGTTCGGCATGGGAACAGGTGTATCCTTTAGGCTATCGCCACCACACGACTGAGTGAACTTCGTTCCCTCAAAACTAGCTAATATTATTTCCTGCTGAGTCACCATTGCACTTCCTTGGTTAAGTCCTCGACTGATTAGTATTAGTCCGCTTCACGTATCACTACGCTTCCACTTCTAACCTATCGACCTGATCATCTTTCAGGAGTCTTACTTCCATATAGGAATGGGAAATCTCATCTTGAGGCGAGTTTCACACTTAGATGCTTTCAGCGTTTATCTCATCCATACATAGCTACTCAGCAATGCGCCGGGCGGCGCAACTGATACACCAGCGGTATGTCCATCCCGGTCCTCTCGTACTAGGGACAGCTCCTCGCAAATTTCCTGCGCCCGCGACGGATAGGGACCGAACTGTCTCACGACGTTCTGAACCCAGCTCGCGTACCGCTTTAATGGGCGAACAGCCCAACCCTTGGGACCAACTACAGCCCCAGGATGCGATGAGCCGACATCGAGGTGCCAAACCTCCCCGTCGATGTGAACTCTTGGGGGAGATAAGCCTGTTATCCCCAGGGTAGCTTTTATCCGTTGAGCGATGGCCCTTCCATACGGTACCACCGGATCACTAAGTCCGACTTTCGTCCCTGCTCGACTAGTCAGTCTCGCAGTCAAGCTTGCTTCTGCCTTTACACTTACAGAATGATTTCCAACCATTCTAAGCAAACCTTTGAGCGCCTCCGTTACTATTTAGGAGGCGACCGCCCCAGTCAAACTGCCAACCAGACACTGTCTCCGAGCACGCTAAGTGCTCAGGGTTAGAGTGTTCACATAGCCAGGGTAGTATCCCACGGGTGCCTCCACCGAGACTAGCGTCCCGGTTTCAATGGCTCCTACCTATCCTGTACAAGCTATGTAAACACCCAATATCAAGCTACAGTAAAGCTCCATGGGGTCTTTCCGTCCTGTCGCGGGTAACCTGCTTCTTCACAGGTATCTTAATTTCACCGAGTCTCTCGTTGAGACAGTACTCAAATCGTTACGCCTTTCGTGCGGGTCGGAACTTACCCGACAAGGAATTTCGCTACCTTAGGACCGTTATAGTTACGGCCGCCGTTTACTGGGGCTTCATTTCGAGGCGTCGCCGAAGCTAACCTTTCCACTTAACCTTCCAGCACCGGGCAGGCGTCAGCCCATATACTTCATCTTACGATTTTGCATAAACCTGTGTTTTTGATAAACAGTCGTTTGAGTCTCTTCACTGCGGCTGACCTGACGGTCAGCACCCCTTCTTCCGAAGTTACGGGGTCATTTTGCCGAGTTCCTTAACGAGAGTTCTCTCGCTCACCTGAGGATACTCTCCTCGACTACCTGTGTCGGTTTGCGGTACGGGTAGTTAATTACTAACTAGAAGCTTTTCTCGGCAGCGTGACATCGGTTCCTTCTCTACTTTAATTTCGATCCTCATCATCGCTTGTCAACCCGGTCAGAAGCATTTCACTCCTCACCTGACTTACGATTTGAACATACCTTTCCAATCGTATGCTAAACCTAGCCTTCTGCGTCCCTCCATCGTTCCAACATAATTAACTAGTACAGGAATCTCAACCTGTTATCCATCGCCTACGCTTCTCAGCCTCGGCTTAGGTCCCGACTAACCCTGGGAGGACGAGCCTTCCCCAGGAAACCTTAGTCATTCGGTGGATCAGATTCTCACTGATCTTTCGCTACTCATACCGGCATTCTCACTTCTAAGCGCTCCAACAGTCCTTCCGGTCTGCCTTCATCGCCCTTAGAACGCTCTCCTATCACGCAACGTAGTTGCGTCCGCAGTCTCGGTAAGATGCTTAGCCCCGGTAAATTTTCGGCGCAGAATCACTCGACTAGTGAGCTATTACGCACTCTTTAAATGGTGGCTGCTTCTGAGCCAACATCCTAGTTGTCTAAGCAACTCCACTTCCTTTTCCACTTAGCATCTATTTAGGGACCTTAACTGGCGGTCTGGGCTGTCCCCCTTTCGACGATGGATCTTATCACTCATCGTCTGACTCCCGGACATAAATCAATGGTATTCGGAGTTTATCTGAACTCAGTAATCCAAGACGGACCCCTCGCTCAAACAGTGGCTCTACCTCCATGATTCTAATTCCGAGGCTAGCCCTAAAGCTATTTCGGAGAGAACCAGCTATCTCCAAGTTCGTTTGGAATTTCACCGCTATCCACACCTCATCCCAGCACTTTTCAACGTACACGGGTTCGGACCTCCGGTGCGTATTACCGCACTTTCATCCTGGACATGGATAGATCACCTGGTTTCGGGTCTACGGCAACATACTAATTCGCCCGCTTAAGACTCGCTTTCGCTACGGCTCCGCTTCTTCGGCTTAACCTTGCATGCAACTGTAACTCGCCGGTTCATTCTACAAGAGGCACGCTATCACCCATAAACGGGCTCTAACTGCTTGTAGGCACATGGTTGCAGGAACTATTTCACTCCCCTTCCGGGGTGCTTTTCACCTTTCCCTCACGGTACTGGTTCACTATCGGTCACTAGGGAGTATTTAGCCTTGGGAGATGGTCCTCCCGGATTCCGACGCCGTTTCACGTGTGGCGCCGTACTCAGGATCCTGAACTGAGGGAATTCAATTTCGCTTACGAGACTATCACTCTCTTTGGTGCAGCTTCCCAACTGCTTCAGCTATCAAATTCTTTTGTAACTCAAATGTTCAGTCCTACAACCCCGAACCACGAAGGTTCGGTTTGGGCTATTCCCAGTTCGCTCGCCGCTACTATGGGAATCGAAATTTCTTTATCTTCCTGTGGGTACTTAGATGTTTCAGTTCCCCACGTCTACCTCTCCGCAGCTATGAATTCACTACGCAGTGATTAGTCATGACACTAATCGAGTTTCCTCATTCGGAAATCTCCGGATCACAGCTTACTTACAGCTCCCCGAAGCATATCGGTGTTAGTTCCGTCCTTCATCGGCTCCTAGTACCAAGGCATTCACCATGCGCCCTTCTTAACTTAACCTATAATCCTACGGATTATAAATCATTGAGTTTAGCGATCAAACACATTAAAAAACTCAAATTACACAATGGTTGTTCTCGGTTGAAATTATATTAACAATATAATTCTTACAGAAAATAATATTATCTAGTTTTCAAAGAACGAAAGTTGAGAGTAATCCTCTCAAAACTAAACAAGACTTTGATCGGTGTAAGGTTCCGTATTATTCCTTAGAAAGGAGGTGATCCAGCCGCAGGTTCTCCTACGGCTACCTTGTTACGACTTCACCCTAATCATCTGTCCCACCTTAGGCGGCGGACTCCTAACGGTTATCCAACCGACTTTGGGTGTTACAAACTCTCATGGTGTGACGGGCGGTGTGTACAAGACCCGGGAACGTATTCACCGTGGCATGCTGATCCACGATTACTAGCGATTCCAACTTCATGCAGGCGAGTTGCAGCCTGCAATCCGAACTGAGAACGGCTTTAAGAGATTAGCTTGACCTCGCGGTTTCGCAACTCGTTGTACCGTCCATTGTAGCACGTGTGTAGCCCAGGTCATAAGGGGCATGATGATTTGACGTCATCCCCACCTTCCTCCGGTTTATCACCGGCAGTCTCTCTAGAGTGCCCAACTGAATGCTGGCAACTAAAGACAAGGGTTGCGCTCGTTGCGGGACTTAACCCAACATCTCACGACACGAGCTGACGACAACCATGCACCACCTGTCATTCTGCCCCCGAAGGGGACACCTAATCTCTTAGGCTAACAGAAGATGTCAAGACCTGGTAAGGTTCTTCGCGTAGCATCGAATTAAACCACATGCTCCACCGCTTGTGCGGGTCCCCGTCAATTCCTTTGAGTTTCAACCTTGCGGTCGTACTCCCCAGGCGGAATGCTTAATGCGTTAGCTCCGGCACTGAGAGGCGGAAACCTCCCAACACCTAGCATTCATCGTTTACGGCATGGACTACCAGGGTATCTAATCCTGTTTGCTACCCATGCTTTCGAGCCTCAGCGTCAGATGCAGACTAGACAGCCGCCTTCGCCACTGGTGTTCCTTCATATATCTACGCATTTCACCGCTACACATGAAGTTCCACTGTCCTCTTCTGCACTCAAGTTTCCCAGTTTCCGATGCACTTCTTCGGTTAAGCCGAAGGCTTTCACATCAGACTTAAAAAACCGCCTGCGCTCGCTTTACGCCCAATAAATCCGGACAACGTTTGCCACCTACGTATTACCGCGGCTGCTGGCACGTAGTTAGCCGTGACTTTCTGGTTAGATACCGTCACGCCGTGAGCAGTTGCTCTCACAGTCGTTCTTCTCTAACAACAGAGTTTTACGAGCCGAAACCCTTCTTCACTCACGCGGCGTTGCTCCATCAGACTTGCGTCCATTGTGGAAGATTCCCTACTGCTGCCTCCCGTAGGAGTATGGGCCGTGTCTCAGTCCCATTGTGGCAGATTACCCTCTCAGGTCTGCTACGTATCATCGCCTTGGTGAGCTATTATCTCACCAACTAGCTAATACGCCGCGGGTCCATCCAAAAGCACTAGCACCAAGGCCAGCTTTCAAACTAAAACCATGTGGTTTTAGTTGTTATACGGTATTAGCATCTGTTTCCAGGTGTTATCCCCTACTTCTGGGCAGGTTACCCACGTGTTACTCACCAGTTCGCCACTCGGTCCGATCTAAAATCCAACCCGTGCAAGCACGGTTTGTCAATTAGGAGACCGCGTTCGACTTGCATGTATTAGGCACGCCGCCAACGTTCGTCCTGAGCCAGGATCAAACTCTCATTTTAAATGAGAACTTTACTAGCTCTCCTTGATTTGTTGCTTTAAGCGAATTGACTTCGCAATTGTTTAATTTTTAAACTCACGTTTAAAAATTCCTTACACTTTTGTAATCAAAATCTTGTTCAGTTTTCAAAGAACTACTTTTGCACTACTCTTGAGTGCATAAATAATCATATCTCGATCTAAGCCCAAAGTCAACCATAATTTTAAATTTTAATAATGAAAAGCACCACCTTCGTTGCCCAAACAAAAAAGCCCTCAATTCCTTGAGAACTTTTGTCAGTTATTTTAAATGCATGGATTGTGCAACTTGTTCAGCCAGTTGGCGTTGGGCCTGTTGTTTTAACTGTTGCTTAAACTCAGTTTGCCACTTCTTCATTAGTTGTTGACGTTGCTGGTCTGAAAGTTGCGGGTGTTTTTGCAACTCAGCCGCTAATTTACCCTGCACATATTGTTGGGCTTGTTGCTGAACTGCCCTTTGCGTCGCGGGATTTTGTTGTTGCTTTTGTAAGCCAGCGGCTGCCTGTTGCATCCGCTGACCAAATTCTTTCGCCTGTTTGGGCGTCATGACAAGGTAATCTTGCGCCACGTAAAAGGTATTGGTCCGTTTAATAAAGGTTTCCTTTTGCGCCAACCCAAATAAAAGCCGGTAAAAATCATTCTTATAGACCCACTCTTGCTTTTGGATTACTAAGCGATTCTCGGTCCCTTGATGATGAATCACGTTGTGCGTCTGCACCGCGGGAGTCGTTGTCGGTTTCTTTTGACTAGCAGTTCGCTTGTAAATCACAACCTGTTCGTTCCCCTGCTTACCTAGCTTTTGGTATAACACCATGTTAAGTTGCCGGTTAACCGAGGTAAACGATTGCGTCGTTGTAACCGTCGCTTTTTTCATTCCCCAGTGGTAGTGAAAATTCCCGATGATACTCAAAACGGTCACAACTACTAAGAATCCAGCTACACAACCCGTCAAGTTGGCAACCTTATGATTCGGAATTAAATTAAAACACAGGAAAAACGCAAGAACCGTTCCAATTAAAATCACAAAAATCATTCTTCGTCTCCCCCTTTCTTCACCGGACCCTTTTTCAACACAAAGGCCACGATGAAGGCAATCACAGAAATCAGAAAGGCAATTCCAAAGGCGGCGGTATACCCCTTCAAGGTTGCCGAAATAGCTAAATCACGAAAATGAATCGGATCATTGACCTTTAAGGTGCCACTAGGCATGTTATTTTTAGTAACGTTCGATAAAATCGAAACCATGACCGCCGTCGCAATTGAACCACAAATTTGCCGAATCGTGTTGTTAACGGCCGTTCCGTGTCCCATCATTTGAACTGGCAAAGCGTTCATTCCGGAAGTGGTAACCGGCATCATCACCATGGCAATCCCAAACATTCGAACTCCATAAAGGACCGTAATGTAAGCATTGGAAGTGTCTTCGGTTAAAAATATAAACGGAAAAGTGCCTACGGAAAGTAAGAACAGTCCACAAATAGCTAAGCGCCGGGCCCCAAATTTATCAAACAAAATTCCCGTAATGGGGCTCATTAGTCCCATCATCAGGGCTCCTCCTAACAGCGTTAGTCCGGAATGAAAAGCCGTCATTCCCTTAACAATCTGCAAGTAAAGGGGCAGTACCATTTCGACCCCGATCATTGCCATGAAGGCAATGGAGGCCAGGGAAGTTGAGACACTAAATTCAAATGATTTTAAGACCCGTAAATCCAGGAACGGATTCTTCAGGTGTAGTTGCCGCCAAACGAAGATGGCAATAAAAAATGCCCCGATCAATAGCGACCAAATTACCATAGGACTTCCCCAGCCGTCGTTTCCAACGCTGGAGAACCCATACAGGGCGAAACCAAATCCAATGGTTGAGAGAATTAACGAAATGTAATCCAACTTCGATTTGTGCGTTGGTAACACGGGTTTAATGAAGAATAATCCCGCGATTAACACAAACGCTGCAATTGGAATTAATAATTCAAAAATCAGTCGCCAGGAGTAATTGTCAATGATCCAACCGGACAAGGTCGGACCAATCGCCGGAGCCAATCCAATGACAATTCCTCCCATTCCGAGCGCCGCTCCCCGTTCGTTGGCCGGGAAAATGGAGAGGAGAATCGTTTGCATCAACGGCATAATGACTCCCACCCCCACGGCTTGAATGAGTCGAGCAATGAATAACACGCTAAAGGTTGGCGCAAAGGCCGCTAAAATGGTCCCAATTTCAAAAATTAGCATCGCACCTAAATACAACCACTTAGTGTTCATTCTTCCCGTCAGCCACGCACTCACTGGAATTAAAATTCCGTTTACCATCATAAATCCGGTGGTTAACCATTGAACGGTCGAAGTGCTAACGTGAAACGCCTGCATCAACGTTGGAAAGGCCGTTCCCAAAATGGTTTGGTTTAAAACGGCGACAAACGCACCCACCAATAAGATGAGCACAAAGATTGTTCGATTATACGGGCGTCCGTTCGCATCAACGGTTTGTTTTTCGCTCATTGAAATCCCTCCAGTTTTTTAAAGTCTACCAGTTACTATACGAGCATCAATTTTGCTTGTCAAGTAATCTAACAATTAAGCTGGCCACAAAAAAAGATCGCTAAGTCCAATAGCGATCTTTTGCAATTTCAAAAGGCAAGAATGCTTTATTCCCCTAATTTTTGCTTGCTAACCACGTTCAAGTTGGAATCAATGTCATACACAATTGGTTCCCCAGTAGCAATTTCAACATCCATAATATCTGCATCAGAGATGTTTTCAATGTACTTAGTTAAAGCCCGGAGTGAGTTCCCGTGCGCTGCAATAATTACGTTTTTATTATCTAATAACTTCGGCGCAATGTGATCCTGCCAGAAGGGAATGACCCGTTCCAAGGTCGTCTTCAAGTTTTCCCCAGCTGGAATGGACCGTGGATCCAAATCAGCGTAGCGACGATCTTTCGTAGCAGAGCCTTCGTCATCAGCACTCAACAAGGGAGGCAAGACGTCGTAAGACCGGCGCCAGATGTGAACTTGTTCGTCTCCATACTTTTCGGCAGCCTTAGCCTTATTTTTCCCCTGTAAATCACCATAGTGCCGTTCGTTTAAGCGCCAGGTTTTCATTTCGGGGATCCAAAGTTGGTCGCTTTCATCTAAAGCGTAGTGTAAGGTCTTAATGGCCCGCTTCAAAACAGAAGTATATGCTTGGTCAAATTCTAACCCAGCTGCCGCAATCAATTTTCCGGCGTTTTGTGCTTGCTTGACTCCCTCTTCACTTAGGTCAACGTCTACCCAACCAGTAAACTTGTTTGCTAAGTTCCATTCACTTTGTCCGTGTCGAATTAAACATAATTTAGCCATTAGCTTAAACCTCTTTCATTAATTAGTTCGCTTTCATCATACATCACTTTGTTGCGTTTTTTAAGTCCTTTTTCTTTAGCTTGGGCTTCCGCAACCGGGGCCGATCGACCTTTTGCACTCCAAATACATCTAAGAAGAAGGTAAAGACCGGGACCGCGACGATTAAGCCCCAGGTTCCCCAGAAGTGTTCACCAATTAACAAGACCACAAAGGTATAGAAAATTGGCAGTTCGGTCTTTGATGACATAAACTTCGGGTTCAGGACGTAGGCTTCCAACATGTGTACCACCGCGATGATGATAATCACGTAAATCACGTACCGGATGCCACCGACCGTATAGGCCGAAATCGACAGCGGGATTAACGATAAAATAACCCCCGCCACTGGGACCAAACTTAATAGGAAAATCATGATGGCAAAAATCACCAGTTGTGGCATGCCCAAGATGGCCAGACAGCTAGTCGTTAGCACCGTGTTACAGATGGCAATGAAAAACTGGGCTTCCAATACCACCCCAAAGGTTTTAACGAAGATGTTACCAAAGTAGGCCACGTCTTGGAAAAACCAGCCGAAGGTGCTACTTAAAAACTTCTTGGAAAATTCCTTGGTCTGCTTGAGTTCTAGGGTAAAGAAGAAGCTCAACAGTAAGGAGATAAACATCGAAAACCCAATGTTACCTGCACTCGTCACGTAATCTAAGATGACACCCATACTATCCTTCAACTGTTTAGGAACGTTGACTGTCTTGATTAAATTAACGACCGCATCGCGCACTTGCGGATTTTCAATTGTATGGGGGCGCTGGTAAAACTTGTACAGCACCTTCGAATATTCGATCCCCTGCTCCACAATCGTAGGCAGATACAGGACCGCAATCACAACAATCGAACCAACAATTAACAAGTACAACCCAATCACCAGCAGTGGCGTGGGAATTCGCACGCGGTTTCGAACCCACAACACCGCTTTCGTGACTAGCAAGGTAAAAATGAAGGTTAACAAAATGGTGGTGATCATTTCCCGGCAAACGTAAATCAACCCAATTAACAGCATTAAGACGACGGCGCGCCGTAACTGCACGTTTTTTAAAAAATTTTGCCAATGAGTCTCCATCTTAATTTATCTCCATCTGTTTAATTAGTTAAACCGGTTGCTGTACTCGCCGGGGTTCGTGTAAACATTGTACGGATCGTTGTTAGGCGTGTAATTGTTGGGATCAGTTGTTCCAGCATTGTTAGCATTCCCATTGTTATTCGAGTTGTCTCCAGCCGTTGCGTTTGAACTGTTGCTCGTGTTCATATTTTGCCCCGTCGTTGGATCTACAAACCGGTTGGCGTATTCACCGGGGTTTTCATACACGTTAAAGTTGCTGGTGTTCGCAGTTGGGTTCGCTTTCTTCGTTGCGGCAACTGCGGAAGTGGCACTTTGGGCGTTGGCTTTCACTGCTGCCTGAGTTGAACTAACTTCATTAACCGCGTTGGTAACGCTCGTGCTTTGGTTTGGATCGATTGCCGAAGCTTGTTTAGCCTTTGTCGACATCTTCTTCAGTTCTTTGTCGTTCGACTTCTTCAGGTCCATAGCCTTGCGCTTAATGTCACGGTAGTAAGCTTGGTTGATCACCCGAGCTGTCAAAATGCCTTGGAGGGTTTGGTTCGAAGCATCGTACTTCTTATCATTGTGTTGCCGAACCGCTTCTTTGTAAATTTGTTTGAATAAGCCATCATTTTTAATGACTTCGTTCACAGTTTTAACCTTACTGTTCGCCCGTTTTACCATCAAATCCGAACCGTTTTTTTCGTTCTTAACGGCCATATAGGACTTCTTGGCGCTGGTAAATTCCTTATCCTTCATCTGGGTGTTTCCATCGATAAAGTGTTGGGTCTGGTTCAAGAGCGCGTTGGCTTCCTTAGAACCCGGTTTTTTATCGACTGCCATTTGAAAGTCATTCTTGGCTTCCGTATAGCTAGCGTCTTTTAGGGCCGTTTTCCCATTGCTAACGCTACTTGCGTATGCTTGAGTACTGTTCGTGTGCGCTGCGTAATACCAGCCTCCACCAACGGCAATAATCACAACCGCGATAAGCGCCCAAATCCATTTCTTCATTCTAATTACCTCCATAAACTTCCTTTACATTCGAGGTTCATTATATCATAGATATGAATTTGATTTCCGATTGCCACATTGGTTCCGGAAAAAAAGAAAAAAGCATATAATGGGAATGTATTTCACACGGAAAAGCGAGGTTAAACCATGTTAGAAAAAATGTTTTACAACGAATTTTTGAAACGCAGTTTTGCCGAACCAATTGAAGTTACTTTTTGGGACGGTAAAACAAAGAAGTACGGGAATGGGACCCCCAAAGCGCACATTACGATTCATAAGCCAATTCCAATTCGCGAGTTAAAGAAGAATGCATCGATTGCGCTCGGTGAGGCCTACATGAACGGCACGGTGGAAATCGACGGGAACCTAGAGGATCTCATTACCTCAGCTTATGCGGCAGCTGACAGCTTTTTCCGCAATAAAAAGTTTATCAAGTTCCTGCCCCATGCTTCCCACTCCGAAGCGGAAAGTAAAAAAGACGTTCAGGATCACTATGACATTGGTAACGACTTCTACCGACTCTGGCTAGATAAGACGATGACGTACTCCTGTGCCTACTTTGAAAAACCGACTGATTCACTGTACCAAGCCCAGGAAAACAAAATTCACCATATTATTAAAAAGCTGAACCCGCAACCGGGGCACACCCTACTGGACATTGGTTGTGGCTGGGGAACCTTGATGCTGACAGCTGCTAAGGAATACAACCTACGGGTAACTGGAGTAACGTTAAGTCAGGAACAATATGACTACGTAAAAGCCCAAATCAAAAAATACGGCTTGGAAAATCTTGCCGACGTCCGGCTTCAGGATTACCGCGAACTGCCAAAGGATGAACAATTCGATTACATCACTTCCGTGGGGATGTTTGAACACGTTGGAAAGGAAAATCTCGATGAGTACTTCAAAACGGTTAGCACTCACCTTAAAGACAACGGAAGTGCTCTAATCCATGGGATTACGCGGCAACAAGGCGGGGCAGTCAACGGGTGGATTAACAAGTGGATCTTCCCCGGTGGCTACATTCCTGGGTTAACCGAAAACATCCAACACATTGTCGATAACCGGATGCAAATCTATGACTTAGAATCGCTGCGGAGACACTACCAACGGACTTTGGAAGAATGGGATAAGAACTTCAACCGCGTTCGCTCTGAAGTAACCGAAATGTTTGATGAACAATTTGTCCGCATGTGGGATCTCTACCTGCAAGCCTGTGCAGCTTCCTTTAAATCTGGAAACATCGATGTCATGCAATACCTCATCACGAAGGGCCCATCCGGAGCATCGCTCCCAATGACTCGCGATTACATGGCTGACCATCACGACCACTAAGCCAAATCAAAAAGAGCTGAATTACATTCAGCTCTTTTTTGTTTGCTTTCGGTTGTTACTGACTAATCTAGAGTACAAACGTTAACGCAAAGACCAGCCCCAACCCGATAATGACCGAGAGGGCCATCGACCGGGTCCAAAACGCCACCGCGATCACCACAACGCTCGCAATCAACTCTGGTAACGAACCGGCCACGGAAAACGTATAGTTCTTAGTAATAAAGAGGTCTTTCACAACTAACGAGGTAAACAAACAAATGGGCACAAACTCCATCCACTCGTTAAACCACTTGGGAATTTGCCGTTTTCGAAAGAAAAACAAGGGGACAAACCGCGGGACTAATGCCACAAAGAAACATAGTATCACTAACAGAAAGTGTTGCATTCCGTTCCATTCCATAATCTGCGTCCTTCCGCTTACTCTTTGGGGGTTCCGGCTGGGTTCTTAAACATTTTAACCAGCCGACTCTTCTTCTGTTGCTTCGTGAGGTAATTGTCTGCTAAAAAGCCGACGAACGAAGCCACCAGCGTTGCAAATACTAGTCCTAAAGTGGACTTCGTTGTCACCAAGAAGAAGATTGCTAGTACGGCAGCTAAGCCCGCAATGATAATCTTCAAAAAGCTTTTAATCTGCATCACAATCATGAAGAGGAAGAGCGCCGTGAGGGCAAAGTGGACCACGGTCAAATCAATCGTAATCGCCGTCCCCACCAAACTACCGATTAAATTGCTGACGGTCCAAAACAGGAGGGACCAGTGCTCAATTTGTAAGGCATCTCGTTGGGTAAAATGCTTATCGGTCGAAAACTTTAGGTAGTTCACCGCGTAGTTTTCATCATTCATTGACCCGGAAAACAAAAGCAGGAACCATGTACTTTGCCCACGCAGATACTTCGATAAACTGGATCCGAGTAATGCATACCGTAATTCCAGGAAAAAAAGCATCAGCACAATAGTTAATAAGGGGGAATTGATGGTCAACATGGAGGCAATCAAAAATTGGGCTCCTCCAGAAAAAACCAATAACGAAACTAAAATTGTGTTAAACGTATTAAAGCCCGCGGCATGCAATAAAATCCCGCAGGCAATTCCGATTGGAATATAACTCACGTCTAATGGAAACGACGTGCGAAAGTTTTTCCGCCAAGCTGGTTCATTTGGATTTGGTACCACTTTAGTCAATTGAAATCCTCCAATAATGATTTCATGAAATCCTCGGTTTGTTGCACCGTACACTTAATTATATTGGATTTAGAATGAATAAAAAACCATTTTTGCACATTTTTTTCAATTAATTGTGAGAGATTAAGTAGTAAAAAAACCAGTTAACTTCCTAACTGGTTGTTGGGCTGGGTTGAATTGGTAACGTCACCGTAAATGTCGTCCACTGATTGTTAGAAGCAACCGTCACCTGCCCGCCCTGCCGACTGATAATCTCGCGGACAATCGCCAAGCCCAGTCCACTTCCACCCGTTTCCAGGTTTCTCGAACTTTCTTCGCGATAAAACCGGTTAAAGATCTTGCGCAGAACCTTTTTGGGAATGGCTTTACCATCATTTGCGACCTGAAACGTCACCGTCTCCGCTGGATCTTTACGGGCCGTAAGTACGATTTGCGTCCCATCGTTACCATACTTCAAAGCGTTTGTAATCAAGTTATTAAAAACCCGCCCCAGTAATTCGGCGTTCGCCACCATCGTGAGGTCTGGATTCAGGGGGTGCACCTTGATCTGCATCCCCTGTTTGTGCGCCTCTAACGCAAACGAAGTCTCTAACTGGGTCAACAACTGGTTGACGTCAATCTGATTCAGTTCCACCTGCTGGTCGCCTAGGTTGTTGGCCTGCGTGTACTCAAACAACCGGTCAACCAGTTTCTTCATCTGTTGGGCCTTTTCATAGGCAATGTGACAATACTTCCGTAGCTCGGCTTCAGTTTGGTACTGATGAGCTTCAATTAGTCCGAGATATCCGATGATGGACGTGAGCGGAGTCCGTAAATCATGGCTCACACTTGTCACCAGCTCATCCTTTGATTTTTCGATTCGGCGTTCGTCTTCGAGCGACTGAATCACATTTTCTACCAGCGTGTTAACACTATTTACCACCCGTTCGTTATCCCCCGTTAGGTGAAAGGGAATTTGGTGATCAAAGTGTCCGTTGGAAATGTAGTGCAGTTCGTCAATAATCCGACTAATCTGAATCCGGCGGTAAACCCGAATAATCCGCCACCAGACAATTACCGTATCTAAAAACACCATCAAAATCCAAAAGAGCCCTTCCCAACTAAGAAAATGTTGGTGCAGTGGCCCAACGGTGATCGATTGTTTAATGATGAAGATTCCGTCGTTGACCCCTTGGTTCGTACGAATGAAGTTCGTCAAAATGTTGCCGACTGCAACGTTAGCTAATAACAACAACACAATCGTCATGATGGTTTCAAACCACAGTTCGTTCTTTTCCCGATTAGTCAGTTTGAAATTCTCATTTGCCATTGCTTTAACCTTCAACCTTGTAACCCACTCCCCAAACCGTCTTAATTACATCCTGACCATTCGTAGCGGCCTCAATCTTGTCCCGCAGGTGACTCATGTGCACCATCACAGTTTTCGCTGAGATCACGCTTTCCTGCTTCCACACCCGTTCAAAGATTTCATCGGCCGAAAAAACGCGGTTGGGATGACTGGCTAATAGGTATAAAATCCCAAACTCAATCGCCGTTAATTGAATCTTGGTTCCATCTTCCGTAACCACTTCGTGTGAATCACGATTAATCGTCAACATGTCAGCATGAATTGCTTCTGGCTCAGCGTTCTTCATCGCATTTTCACTTCGGCGTAACAACGAGTGGACCCGCGCCATGACTTCTAACGGATTGAAGGGTTTCGTGACATAGTCATCCGCACCGGTGGTCAAACCCTGGATCTTATCGAGGTCTTCCGTTTTCGCAGATAGCACGATGATTGGAATCTGGGAATCCTTGCGAACCTGGTTAATCACTTCCATCCCGTTAATGCCCGGCATCATGATGTCCAAAATGACTAACCCAATGTCTGATTCAGTATGCAGCTTGGAGAGGGCTGCTTCGCCGTCGTAAGCGGCGACCGGCTCAAACCCTTCGTTTTTAATGTAAATTTCTAATAACTGGGCAATTTCTTGATCGTCATCAACTACTAATATTTTCATCTGCTGAACCTCTTTTTCGTTGTTTTTGTTTAGTTTACCAAATCCAACTCCAAAAGAAAGAAATTTGGCTAAAGATAAGAAAAACTTAGCAAACAAAAAACGGTCCTCGCAAGAAAACCGTTTTCATGATTAGCGGCGACCCGCAAAGATCCCGCTCGTGATTTTGAAGCGTGACCGCATGTATAAAATTGCAACAACCCCGATTACACCAATCACAATGTTGACAATCGGGTTCACCACCGGGTTGATGATCCGAGGCAGGAGGTTAGAGCCATAAAAGACCAACATCCAGACCAAAAACATTACCGCCATCATTCCGGCCCGGACCAGCCAATGGTGCTTGTGCTGAACGTCTGGAGCAGAGAGCTGGGTTACAAAGGGCATTCCCAATCCTGCTACGATTGACGAAATCACAATACACGTAATCCCGGCTGCGCCGGCTCGATTAGTGGAAGCCGGCGCCATGAATGCTATTGCCCCATACATAAAATTAAAGAGAATCAGGAACCAGAGGAAGTTATACGTGGCATCCGTCAGGTACCGTTTCTTTGTCATCGGTCCAGCTGGTTCCTTAGGCGGATTCAACGTTACCTTCAGTTTTTCTGTGACCGTCCCATACAGATTTTTAGCAGTGGTGCCCCGTTTTTGGGCTGCTAAAATTTCCTGCAACATGGTCTGAATCAACTCAGCTCGTTGTTCTGCCGGATAGTTAGTATCAGCTAACGCTGCACTAAATTTCACCATGTACTCTTCGTTACGTTTGGTTAGCCCCCGGTTTGCAAATTCCGCGTACCGTTCCTTCTGACTCGATGGTCGTTGTTGTTGGACGTGGGCATTCCGTTTTTCCTTTTCAGTCGCCATAGTTCCTCCTACACGTTAAAGCGGAAGTTTACGATATCGCCATCCTGCATTACGTAGTCTTTTCCTTCAATTCTCAGTTTCCCAGCTTCCTTCACAGCTGCTTCACTTTCGTACTGGTCCAGATCAGCAAAGGACATGACCTCAGCCCGAATGAACCCCCGCTCAAAGTCGGAGTGAATGATCCCAGCGGCTTGGGGGGCTTTAGTGCCACGTAAAAAGGTCCACGCCTTGGTTTCCTTGCCCCCAGCGGTAAAGAAGGTTTCTAAGTCCAGCAGTTGGTAAGCTGCCCGAATCAACTTGTCGAGCCACGGTTCCGTTACCCCGGCGGCGGCTAAAAACTCCGCTTTATCATCGTCATCAAGTTCTGCAATTTCCTCTTCACTTTCAGCAGCGATCCCAATTGCTTCAGCCCCATGCGCAGCAGCGTATTGCTCCACTGCTTGAAAATAGGGATCCTGTTCGGGATGAGCCATCGATGCTTCACTCACGTTCGCTACGTATAGCACCGGTTTCGAAGTTAACAGGAACAAGCCCTTTACAAGCTTGGCCGCTTCTTCATCAAAATCAAGATCCCGCACGGCACCTCCGTTTTCTAACACTGGTTTGAGCTGATTGAGCACGTCCAGCTCTGCCTGGGCTTCTGCACTCCCCTTGGCAGCTCTCGTTACCTTACCAATTCGTTTGTTAACGGCTTCTAGATCCGCCAGGGTTAATTCTAAGTTGATGGTTTCAATGTCTGCAACGGGATCAACCTTGTCAGAAACGTGGGTGATGTTGTCATCATCAAACGCCCGAACCACGTGCACAATTGCGTCCACCTGCCGAATGTTTTCCAAGAATTGGTTTCCGAGGCCTTCCCCCCGGCTCGCTCCCTTAACAATCCCGGCAATATCGGTAAATTCAAAGGTGGTTGGCACCACCTTTTTCGCTGGAATTAGTTCCTGAATCCGATCCAACCGGTGGTCTGGGACTTCCACCATTCCGACGTTCGGATCAATGGTGGCAAACGGGTAGTTCGCCATCTCCGCCCCGGCCTTGGTAATGGCGTTAAATAGGGTCGACTTGCCGACGTTTGGCAACCCCACAATTCCCGCTGTTAATGACATCTCGATTCCTTCTTTCCTACTCTTCAGTGTGTTTGCTTAAAACTTTTTTCATCCGCTTTTCGAACTGTCTGCGTGGCATCATCACGATGTGACCACATCCCTGGCATTCCAGTTTAATGTCAGCCCCAACCCGAATGATTTCCCACCGGTTGGCACCACATGGATGGGCTTTTTTCATTTCAACCACATCATGTAAGTCATACATCCCAATTCCTCCTAATCTAGATGAACATCTAATAGGTCTAAAATCCGGTTTAAGTCGTCGTTTGACAGGTAATCAATTTCAATCTTGCCCCGCCCTGATTTCGGCCGACTTTCACTAATTGCCACCCGGGTCCCGAACTTATCTTGGAGCTGTTCCTCACCCGCGCGCAGGTAGGGCGACTTCCGGTTCCGTTTTGTTGCTTTGGGTTGCTGGGGATTCTTTTGGTTTAACCGTTCAATTTCTTTTTCGAGTTGCCGAACCGTGAGCGTCTTGGCAACGGCCTGCTGCGCTAACTGCACGAGTTCTTGCTTATTTTTCACGGCAAGCAAGGTCCGCGCTTGACCCATCGATAGCTGGCCCTTTTGTAACATTTCCTTTACGGGCAGCGGCAGGTTTAAGAGCCGTAGGTAGTTCGCGATGTACGGACGACTCTTCCCTAACCGTTTTGAAACCTGAGCCTGAGTGATATCTAGATTCGTCATCAGCATCTCGTAGGCCTTAGCTTCATCCAGCGGGTTCAAATCTTCCCGTTGTAAGTTTTCCATGACTGCGATTTCCATCATCTGGGCATCGGTCGCATCCCGAATAATCGCCGGAATGGTCGTCTTACCGGCGGCCTTTGAAGCCCGGAACCGCCGTTCTCCTGCGACAATTTCATAACTCGCCACGTGGGGGTTTGGTTGCCGGACAATGATCGGTTGAAAGACCCCTGAAACCTTAATGGAATTGGTTAAATCCTGCAAGGCCTTCTCATTAAACTTCTTCCGTGGCTGGTAAGGATTCGGTTGCAACTGTTGTAACTCCAGTTGTTGCACCGCTTCATCGTTTACGCTAATGTCGTTGCCATCAAAAAGGGCATCCAACCCCCGGCCGAGGCCCTTGCTGTTTTTACTTATCATTGGCCGCCAATACCTCCTTGGTTAGTTCTAGATAAACCTGTGCACCCTTTGAACTGGGATCATAGTCAATAATCGGCAACCCATGACTAGGCGCTTCCGACAGGCGAACGTTTCTGGGAATGACCGTTGCATATACCTTATCCTTAAAAAATTTTCGGACTTCTGCATTCACCTGTGCACCGAGCTTCGTGCGGGCATCGTACATCGTGAGTAACACGCCCTCAATGTACAAATTCGGATTAAAGTGCTTTTGAACCAGTTGAACGGTATTCAAAAGCTGGCTCAGCCCTTCTAGGGCATAGTATTCGCTTTGCACGGGGATTAAGATTGAATCACTCGCCGTAAAGGCGTTAATGGTAATCAAACCCAGCGATGGTGGACAATCAATCAGTACGAAGTCGTACTGGTCGTCAACTGCGCCAAGGGCATTTTTCAGTCGGGTTTCCCGGGCCATTTGGGGGGTTAATTCAATTTCTGCCCCGGACAACTGAATCGTCGCCGGGACAATATCCAAACCGGGATGTTGACTGTGCATGATGACGGACGTCAACGGTTCCTCATTGACCAAAACATCGTACACGTCGTGTTGGATGGCTTGCTTGCTAATTCCCACCCCACTCGTGGCATTGCCTTGGGCATCGGAATCTATGATCAAAACGCGTTGTCCTTCACTTGCTAAATCTGCTCCCAAATTAACGGCCGTGGTTGTTTTGCCAACCCCACCCTTTTGGTTTGCTAACGCAATAATGTGTGCCATCTGGTAACCTCCTTGTTGGTTATTGAATCGGTTCCTTGTTAGGTGTTCCAGCTTTGCGGGGATACTTGCTCGGAGTCTGCTTTACTTTTTCAATGACAATAATGTGACGTTCTTCGTGGCTCTCCGGCAACGTAAACGAATTGTCTTCAGTGACCTTCCCGCCTAACACGTGGATTGCTTTGGTGGCCGCTGCTAATTCTGCTTCCGCCTTCGCCGCCTTCAGGGCAATTAGTGCGCCCCCGACTTTAACGAGTGGCAGACACAGTTCACTCATCACCTGCAACCGGGCGAGCGCGCGGGCAGTCGCATAATCAAATTGCCCGCGATCAGGCGACCGGCGTCCGCCAAACTCTTCTGCGCGGGCGTGGACCAGCCGCACGTCAGTCAGGCCGAGTCGCTCGACTAACTGCTGTAAAAAGACAATTCGCTTATTTAAAGAATCAACGATGGTTACCCGTAACGCCGGATTCAAAATTTTTAAGGGAATTGAAGGAAACCCCGCTCCCGCACCAACGTCAACTAACGTGGCATCAGTCCGCAACCCCGGCACGTAGAACACGGGGGTCAGTGAATCATAAAAATGTTTCAAATAAACGTCTGCTTCCGCCGTAATCGTCGTTAAATTAACCCGTTGGTTATATGCAACGAGTAACTGGAAGTAGTCGCGAAACTGGTCCAGTTGGTGGTCACTCAATTTAAATCCCTGCTCAGCCACGGCCTGTTGAAACTCTTCTGGCGTCATTAATAACTCCTAACTCCCACGCGGACGGGCACCCTGCTCCCGCCACCATTCAGCACTTGTGTAACTCTTATCATACTATACATTATAACGAAAAATTACCCATTTCGTTACAAAGAATAAAATTTTGCTACAGAAAACCAGGATTTGCTGTGCAGGATTCAGTTCCAAAAATATTCATGAATTTAGACAATGATTATTATGTAAATGTTATTCGTCTGTTTTTTAAAGATAAAAAACTATACATATTAAAATCAATAATTAGTTATTGGACTGCTTGAAATAACGAAAAATATTCTATTGTAAAATTCCACAAAAACAGATATTCAGGTGCATACATCTTTGGGACAAAGAAACTTAAAACATGATCATACAATCTAACAAGTGCTGTAACATGTTGAATAAATCCAGGTAAATTATTCAACTTTTCTTGATCATTTTGTATGTTATCAACTCGATTTTCATTGTCAAAAGCTTCCAATAAACCTATCTAGATATAAGTAACAATGAGGATAACAATAAAAGAAGAGATTATTTGTATTCCCTTATCCTTAGGAATTATAAGTAATATAAAATCTGAAAATTCGGTACCAAACTACACTTAGACCGATTGAAACAAATACGATCCAAAATATAACCAATTAATGTAATAGCAACAAGAATTGTAATTAACAATAACCTAATCAACAATTTTTTAGACTGAGACCACCATGGCCCCTAGGCTTGGGTTCGCATATTTTTTCCTTTAACCAAAGATTTTCCAAACAAAAAAAGCACGTCAATTTTTTAGTTATCATTAAAATAACAACTGAACAAAAATGAGGTACTTAATGAACAAAAACTATCTTTTCTTTCCCTTATTATGGCTTAAATCATCTTGAAGAGATTTAGGTTGCTTAACTAAAGTCTTATTTTCTTTTACTCAAACTCCTTGCACTCCATGATTATAAGTCCATTTTTTTAATTTGTTTATCTTGCCGGTTCGATAATAATTACTGATGAGCGTAGTCCATTTACCCCATTTGGTTAATGGAACATTAATTAAACCGGCTCCCCCATCAATCATGATTTTGTTAGCTGCTAAAACTGCAGACCGCTTATTTCCGTCCCAAAAAATTTGATTTCGCATGTTGTGGTACATAATCGTGAGCGCCCGATCAGTAGTACTTAAGCTAGTATCTTGTAAAGTTTTATTTAAAAAAACCTGTTCTTGCTTTTCATTAACTAGCGGAGGTTCGAATGACTTTCCTAAGCCTAAATCAACATTCCCAGCTCCCGATCGAAAACTACCCGGATCCAGTGAATCTTCAGCGGCCACAATACGATTAATTTCTTTTTCGACCTGTAAATCTAGGGGATGACTTAAATTAGTAATATATTGCCAGCCCCGTTTTAAATTAACAATCGTTAAAATATCTGCAACCGGGACGCCCTGGACACTCATACCATCAATGATCATTTTGGTTTGCGTTAACGTCGTTTTGACTCCTTCAAAACGAGAAATAGTGTGTACTAGCTGGATCAAGGTGTCCTGGGCGTAACGTCTGTTTTCTGCTAGATTAAATTCATATTTATCGGGTAAATTTGCCAAGCTGGCCACCTCGTGTTTCTTAAAGATAACGCGCTGAATATTAATTTGTTAACCCAATAAAATAGTTATGCGGATCTGACTAGGTTAAATGATTCCTTTAGCTTCAAATTTTTTCCGTTTATTGTAGACAGTTTTCCGACTGACTCCTAATTTTCTAGCAATTTGACTGTTCCCTAAACCAGCATTAAACATGTTGATCATACCTTGAGCAATTAATCGACCCTGTGGGTCCTTTGAATTGAGTGAGTATTTATTATCCCTGCCTCGATATGAGCCATTTTGTTTTGCAAGCTCAATTCCTTGTCGCTGCCGTTCTTTGATTTTTTGGCGTTCTGCTTCTGCCTGGTATTTATAAATTTCAATGATGAGGTTATTTAAAAGTGCTTTTAGATTTGGATCCGTTACCCCCTCAAACGATGGTAATGATAATGGCCTGCTTTTCTCTAATCTGATTCATAACGCTCATAATATCCTGGTTATTTCTCCCTAATCGATCCAAAGCCACGACTTCATCGCCAACATGAATTATTTGCAAAAGCTTTTGCAATTCGGGGCGCTCTAAATTCTTTCCGGATCTTTTCTCCTGGTAAATTTGTTCGCAGCCAGCTTCTTTTAAAGCCTTAAGTTATCGGTCCAAATTTTGACTAACTGAGCTTACTCTTGCATAGCCAAATTTCATAGCGGAAGCCCCTTACCCCAAAATTAAAATACACAGTATAATTAACCATTGATTTTATCATACCCAAAACCCACCAAAACGTACATAAAATATAGCGTTGCAAGGTAAAGAAAAAGTGTACTCTAATTTGGGTAATTAGGGTACACCCAAAAGACACATAAATATTTTATCTTATCCATTAAACAATCTGGAATTCTCTTTTTTTCGGCTCAAATAATTTCCCTATCATTAATGTTATACTTTTAAAACTAAGGGATTTAATTATTAAAAATAGGACTATTATGGAATATAGAAACATTTAATTGCAGAAATTCTGAAATTTGATGAAGACATTAGCTGTAATTTATCAAATACAGCTTATCTTCAAAAAGCACCAGTTAATTCAATGGACGGAACATAAGTTATCAATTGGTTTTGTATCACATAAAATTTGTCAATTTGGTAATTCGGGTGAATCAAATTTGGAAAAAAATTAAAAATTAAGTTGCAAAAGGAATTCGATGAAATTTGAACAAACAAAAAATTCCTAATCAACAAAAGAATTATAATTTTTTTATTTGTTAGTAGATAATTTAATATATTTTTTATCTTTGTTTTTGAAGTGTATCTAAAATTTGCAATTATTAGTTCAGTAAATATTATGGAAGTAGATTATAGTGAAAAATGTATATTATATCTTATTTGAAGACTTATTGATTAACCCGTATTAGATTTATAAATGGAGAATAACTAATGAAAAAACATAAAACTATGATTACTTACTATAGATATAAAAAAGTCATCAAATCAAGTTTAATTATTTTAAGCATATTAGAAATAATATTAACTATTATTAACTTGGGATTAATTCTTACAAACAATGTTACAATTAATTTTTTCCTTTTTTTTATTTTGGGATTTGAATTATATTTGCTTATGTTGTTTTTATTGACATCATTGGGGAAAAAAAGAAGAAAACGAAATCTTAGGAAAATGGATCTAATTGTTAAGGACTATATTTATTTAATTTTAATGAAAAGAAAAAAAGTATACTATATTTTATTTATAACATCTATAATTTTATTTATACTTATTGTTTTTCAATATAATGAATTTAAGCCTAAAATATTTACTTATGTTCTTCTTTTTCTTTTATATGGTTTTATATCTAGTGAATTTTGTTTATTTATATTTTTATCGTCTTTTCTTAAAAAAAGAGAATCACATATAAAAAAATTAAAAAATATTTAAACTAAAAACGGTAATGAGGATATTAATTAATATCTTCATTACCATTTTAAATTATGACATAATACCATAAATATCAACACAGATAGAAGCAAAACCGCTAGCTACTGTTGCTAAAGTAAGTGGGGAACTAGCAATAAGAATAGCCCCTCCAATTACTACAAATGCAATAATAACAGCAATAACAATTTTTGACCATTTTGCTTTTACAAAATCTATAGCCTCAGCATATTGTTTTACTACCGGAATATTATATGGCTTAATTTTTAAATCAATTTGTAAATTCCCTTCTGTAGTATAGTCATCATTATTAATTTTAACCTTGTAAATATTAATACTAAAAGATACGGTATAAAATCCGTCATCATCAACAGAATAAGAAATAGTTAATTCTCCATCCATGATATCTTTGGCTACAGAAAATTTTTTTAGACCACCAACAATAACATCTGATACTGGATTAGGTAAATTAAATTTATAAGCGATCCATTTTGAAACATCTGCTGTAGGCATTGACCCATTTGTAATGTTAAAAATATTACTACTATTTAAATTATAAATTTGATTTGTGGCAGTTAATACTACTTTTAAGGAATCAGAAAAATTAACTGTTGTAATCGGAGTATCTATTTCTAATTCAGTATTGTTAGTAATTGTTTGCACAACATCAAGAATAGGCTTGTAATTTGTCTTTTTAACAAATTGATTGGTTCCTGTATTTCTTCCTGATGATGCATCTTGGTCAGTGGCAATCCCAGCAAAATTATACTCAGTAAACTGGTCAATTGCCCAATTTTTTGGCATTTTATAACCCAAGTTACCACTGTATCCAGTTGACATGTCAGAAACAAAAGCATTTACGGCATAACCATGGTCTAAGGCTTTTGCACAAACATTTCGAGTTCCATAAGCACCTACTTTGTAATTATTACCCAAATGGCGTTTAACAGCTGCCAAATAAGGAAGAACGGTCCCAGGAATATCTCCATCCAGAATATCAGTATCCACAGCAAAATAAATGGTAGTTCCTTCAGGGAATCCCAATCTAGCTGCAGCTGAAGTTGCAATATTGGCATCATGACTTCCTTGAGATGAGGTAAAGTACGATTGATCGCCATCATTATCTTGGTAAATGGGGAAAATTTTTAATCCAGCATTGACCAAACCTTCAATTTCACCAGTAGTTAAGTTTTTACGTCGTCTATCTGCACCAGGACCCACCGTTCCAGTTAAATAACGACCAATTAAATTAAACCCATAACTTTTGAGTTTTTTAGCTGTTGAACTGGAGACTTGGAATGAGGTATCACAAGCGTCGGAGTCACGGTTAATATCACCATTGGAGGTTAATAATCCTTTAATTACAGCTAAGTTAGCGGAGCCATTGTAAGGCGGAAGCTTCATGAAATTCCGAAAGTTCAATACGGCATTAGCTACGTTACTTTCGTAAATCCCGTCAAAGGGTCCATCGTAAAATCCGTTTACCATTAAACCATATTGAATCACTTTAACAATCGGTCCACTAGTCCCTTGATAAATCGTTGGCGTTAATCTCACTGTACCAGGACCATAAACTCCATTTGCCTGATTAGTAGACATACCTTCGGCTGCTTGTAGAGCATAAATTAAGGCGGTGTTAGTGTTTCGTTGATAAAGGCCATCGGTAGGAACTAGGCCTAAATCATCACCAAAGTAACTAAGATAGTTATGATTCAGGTATTGTTGCATTTTTCGAATAGCAGTAGTTCCATCACCTAATAATTTAAAGGCACTCATATCAAACAAAGCGGCCATTAAGGACACCGTTAAATTACCATTGGGTAAACCGGCATCTTGGCGTAGTTTGTCCACGGCAATTTGAGTATCCTTAGAAAATTTAGTGTTAAAGGCAGCTGGACTATAACCTTTACACCAAAAAGCACCTTGAATTAATTTAGCGATGTTGCCTTTATAACCTACCCGATATTTAGCTACTTGGCCTGCTAAGGCTGACTTAGTATGGTCCCCAAAGCCACTGGATACAGGATTAATGCCTAATTCGTGCTGTAATCCTTCACGTAAAGCATAAATGGTTTTCCAACCAGTTTGTCCATTTTCATTAACCTTGGTGTAGCCACTTACCTTTCCATACTCTGAATTTAACCATTTTTGTACTTTTAAAACTTGTTGATCCATGTTCATTTCCTCCATTTGTAGAATTTGATTTGAGTAATTAGTACTAATTAAGCTATGTAATCTATAATTACGTCGCTTATTGTAGACGAATGGTCTACAATGGTGACAAATAAAAAGCCAACACGTCTGTTGGAGTTATTTGTTCTTAGTAATCAATTAGATTACAGGGAACATTGTATATACTTATTTTCTAAATTTCAACAAATAAATAGAAAAATATTCTATATAACTGAAAGGAAAGTGCTGAAAATGTCGATTTATCAACGGATTAAGGAATTAGCAAAAAACAAAAATATTTCCATTCGCGAATTAGAACATCAACTGGGGTTTCCTAATGGAACTTTACAGAAGTGGGTTGATAATGCTAATTCACAAAAATTAAAGAAAGTAGCCAATTACTTTAACGTTTCCACTGATTATCTCTTGGGGAACGGGGAACGACCGACCGCTGATTTAGACGATTTAGAAACCATTATGATGTTTGGAGGAAAGCCAGTTCCAGAAGAAGATAAGCAAACTGTTCTGGAAATTTTAAGGAGGCTCAGAGATGCAAGAGATCATAAATAACCTGTTTAACTATGCGTTAAATCATGATATTGGTGTGGTGTACACTGATAAGTTGATGCCAGAAACAAAGTCATTTGCTGACATTCCTACACGATCGATTGTGATTAATGCAAACGAGCCTAATCAGCAACAATTGCCCCTCATTATTGCTCATGAAATTAGTCATGTAGTCCAGTGTGATACGAATGATGCTCAGTTAAACTTCTCTACGGCGCTTAAACCGCATTATGAGCAAAAAGCTAACATTGGGGCCATTGACTTATTAATTCCATTTTATCATAGAAGATAAAGAACTCTATCAAATTAACGTGGACGAGTTTATGCAGCTATTTGCAATTCCCAGTTCTTTACGGGATATTTGTATTACAGAAATGAAAAAGAACATTAACTAAATAAAAGAAACCAGGATTACTAATTATTTTAGTAGGGCTGGTTTCTTTAAATTTTATAAGTAATTGAATAAATTGATTACTATTTTTACTAGCTAGAGGTCCCGTAGGTTAATCGAATAAAGTTAATTAACTAAATTTTAATAATATTCTGGCAGTTTAAATACACTCAAAATTCACAAAAAAGGAGAATGTAAATTAGTTCACTTCTTTTTTACGATGGCCAACCAAACCAAGACTACCTAAAATCCCAGTAATTAATAGCAAAATCCCAATGGATTTATCACTATTATTTTCATTTTGTCCCGTTTGTGGAAGAAGCCCGCTTTTAACTTCTTGTTTCTTATCCATAGTTGAAACTACCTGTTGTACAGTAATTTTGACACTCGGAGCATCCGGTTGTGACAAATTACGTTGAACAGCTTCCTTAACTGCTTTTTTTACACTAGGTTGTACTCGTCCAGGGGTAGTCTGCTTAACAGGAATAGGTGTAGGACAATTTGGTAATACAGGAGTAATCGTAGTAGGACAGTTAGGAGCAGGAGTTACCGGTTTTGGAGTATTCGTAAATACTTTATTTGTTTTAACAATCTGGTCATTGTAACTTTCCTCAGCGATGTTTGTAATATTTTCGCCAGTTGCAATCCGCTTAACTTGAAAATATGCATTCCATTTAATTTCATTTTTTCGGTTAACATCGTCATTGATAATATTTAAAAAATCTTTATTAGCGCTAATGACAACTTTTCCATTATTCCGATCTAAATTAAATGTAAAGTATTTATTAATATCAGTTCCCGCATGGATAACGGTCCCATCACTCAAAGTAATGTCAGAAATAGCATAAACTTGCCATTGGCCAGTAACATGATCTTGACTTGGTACAGAACAAAAATTTAAATAAAAAAGAACCCTTAAATTGTAATTTCCAATTCAAAGGTTCTTTAAAATTCAATTTGAGCTAACACATCACCACAGCCTACTTCATCCCACGCACCTGCGCAATAAACCACTGGTTAAAGGCGGCTGCATCAATGGCCGTGCCGACGAGGGCATTGGTCCGGCCCTGGTGATAAGCCCCACGCACATCCGCAACCGTTTCGCCAATCGCTGGACCGGTGGTCTGAATGTCAATCCAGTACGGCGCTGTGGTCACCGCTTCCGGATGTCGCAGGTAAAAGATCGTATTCACATCGTGCATGGCCACTCCGGCCGTACTCTGATCCCCATCGCTACTGATGATATCATGGAGCATTTCCCCCGCGCGGTTCAGGGTCTTGATTGTTGCCAACGTTGCCGGTGTCAACAAGGCCTGCAGGGTCACATCTAAGCCAATCATTACAATGGGAATGCCCGCTTGATACATGATTTTCGCCGCATCCGGATCGGTAAACACGTTAAATTCGGCAGCGCTGGTCATGTTTCCCTTGCCCAGGGTGCCACCCATCGCCACAATCTTTTTAATTTTCGGTTTAACCGCTGGATACTGGGCCAGTAACAAGCCAATGTTCGTATACGAACCCGTGGGCACGAGGGTAATTGGTTCGGGACTAGCCATGATCGTATCATAGAGCGCCGTGACCGCCGTCTTAGCAATGGGCGCCATCTTCGGGGTCGGAAAATCATAGCCCCGCATCCCAGATTCCCCATGAATCCTGGCGGCATCCTCAAACGGTTTAATCAGTGGTTGGGCCGCTCCCGCGGCGACCGGAATTTGCTCGGCCTTGCCAAAAAATTCCAAGATTTTCAGGGCGTTTTGGGTCGTTTTATCCACCGTGACGTTCCCAGCCACCGTGGTCACCAACTGCACGTCTAACGCTGGATGGTTAATGGCCACCGCCAGGGCCGCTGCATCATCAATTCCGGGATCCGCATCAATGATCATTTTTTCCATTACGATAGTTCTCCGTTGAGAAATTGTTGCTTTCCGTTTCCGAAACTAAAGTCTTCCGCGTGGTTCGTGGCAAACACAATCATAACGTCTGCTGGATCCATGCCCAGTTCCTCGTGAAAAGCCTGGGCCATGTCCTGGCAGTATTGCTTCTTTTGCCCCATGGTCCGTGGCGTTGATAAAATCTCAAATAACAAAATGTCATCACTCCGTTTGATGCCTAAACCGGCATCCATCAGTTTCATTTCGTATGCTTCGTGTTGCGTCACCACTTGGAACCGGTCATCTTCTGGCACCCCGAGGTCTTTACGCGTTAGGTCATACGATAACTGCATCACCCGTTTAATTTCGTCCGGTGTCCGCCGGCCCTTTACCATGTCAATCCGCATTAATGGCATTTCCTTCACATCCAATCTCTTAGTTTGCCTCTATTTTAGCATAGCTAACCCATTTTACCGGTCCAAACGCGTTGGCCACTAAAAAAACGCCCTTGCTTTCGAAAGTGGCGTTTTAATTTATTCTATAAATGTAAGGTTCGTTTACCAAACGAAGAGGCCCACAATTCCAGCGGACATCAATGAGACTAAGATTCCCGACAGGAAGAGGTACACGATGTTTTTGGAAATAAAGTCGTTCTTTTCCCGACTTACAATTCCCTTCAAGCAACCAACGATCATTCCCACCGTACTGAAGTTCGCAAAGGAAGTTAAAAAGACCGTGAGCTGAGCTTGGTAGTGGGGACTAAAGAAGTGGTGGTTATTAATGTGGGGCGCAATCTCACCCATTACCACGAATTCGTTCGTCACTAACTTTGTTCCCATGTATTGAGCAAACTGGAAGGCATGGTTGACATCTAAGCCCATGAGCCATGCAAATGGGAACATGATGGTGCCCAGGATGTGTTCGAGTGACAACCAGGGATTGATTAACCCTAATAGTTTACTGATCAAAGCTGCCAGTGCTACGAACGCAATTACGTTGGCTACGATGATTAAGATCAACTTCCCCGCTCCCAAGATGGAATCCCCTAAGAACGAGAAAAACGGTTCTTTGTGGGGTTTTTCGGGACGATCCGCAACGGTCTCTTCTGCAATTTGTTCGTCCGCAGCCGAGCTTCCCCCAAACTGATAAATGACGTCTTCATCGGGACTAACCCGAACCGGGTTTAGCAGGTTCGTAATGATGATGGCATTCAAAATGTTCAAAGGAATGGCCGTCAAGACGTACTGACCGGGAACCATTTGGGCATACGCTCCCACCATGGCGGCCGTGATACATGACATGGACATCATGGAAATCGTTAGGACCCGTTTAGCTGAGATGTTCTTTAACTGTAAACTGGAAACCGCCATGGCTTCTGTATTACCCAAAAACATCATTTCAACGGCATAGAATGATTCGAACTTCGGTTGGCCAGTCACAAAGGCCATGCCCCGGCCAATCCACTTGATACAAAAGGGCATGATCCCAAAGTAGGTTAGGATATCAAACAACGGCACAATCATTAAGATTGGCATCAAAGCCGCGGTAAAGAAGTTCATTTGCTTTACGTGAACCCAATCTGGAAACGCAAAGGCAATCCCAGTGTACGAAACGTTTACTAACCACTGGAATCCCTCGGCCACGCTTTTAACTAAGTCTCGACCCAAACTAAAGTTGGTCAGCAGGTAGGCCACCACTAAGTTTAGGACCAAAACGATTAACACCGAACGCCAGTTGACGTGTTTATGATCCTTCGAAAACAGGAAGGCAATTCCTAAAAAGACTAAAACCCCAATAATATTAACAAGTAGATACATGTTAAAATCCTTTCGTTGTACGGCAGCAGCTAATCGACTATTACTTCTGAGTTGGGTAACAAGTTATGTTTGGGCGAGATTACATCCTGTTGCAGGCCAAGGGCAGCCAAAACGGTCCCTCCGACTTCACACACAAATGGTTTATCCAAGAGATGTTTGGCTTTCAGGTTCTGATTGTAGAGCATAAACGGGAGAATTTTATAAGTCGAAAAACCGTCTTTAGAGCGGTTATCCCCCACGCGACTAGAAACAACCATCAACAAGTCATCGGCATGTAACTGCGCCATCACCTGGTTTAAGGACTGATCCACCTCGTTTAGGGCATCCGTAAAGGCTTCAAACTCATTTTCCTGGGCGTACGTTTGGAGACTAGGAACCTGGAGGTAAAAGAACCCGGCTTGGTTCTTTTCTAACTGGTGCTTTAAAACTGCAAAGGCATCCTGATCGTTACCGACTTGAATGTGCCGACTGTGTTCCTGCGAGAACAAGTAGCTCACAAACCGAGAAATCGTAATGGAATTAGTCCGTTTGCCGACCTCTTCAAACACACTAGACACCCGGTAACTCAAGGAACAATCAAACATCTCGCGCAGACCCGAACACGCCTTATTTACAATCGAGCGGGTTCTGGTGAGGCCGTACGTCGCAATCGGCGGATGCTCGGATTCCTCATCGCTATCAAAATAAACGTTAAACAACCCTAACTTATGAAAGGTTGGTAACGCCGATTCCGCTGATTGGTTTAAAACGTGAGTCAACAACGTATCATTATCTGAATTATGTTGAGCAGACTCATTGTCAGATCGCAGTCCCAAGGCGGCCAAATCAACTAATATAACTCGTTTATAACTCACTTGTTTGCCCTCCATAGAGTAATCATCTTACGCTTAATAATAACTTAATCTTTCTCTCCTAGCAATAAGGAAACCTTCGGATTATGTTAAGATAAACAAAAACACCGGAGGACCTTATGACTACTACCAAGCACTTAATCATGTTAGGTGATTCCATCACCAATGGGTTTGATGGAACGCGGGATCTGACCAACAACCTTTCATACTACTTACACCAATTTCTGACCGACTGGGACATCACCAATGCCGGTGTCAATGCGGGATCAATCACCGGGACTACCGAACGTGATTTGACCTTTCAGGTTGAAACGCATTCCTTTCAAGACTATCAATTAGCCACCCTGTTCTTTGGCACGAATGACTTTGCCCATGCGGACGCCCCGCTTTCCCAAGTTAGCCAAACATTAGCGACAAACATCACCCGGATCAAGGAGGAGAATCCGAACATTACCTTAGTCGGGATTTTGCCCCTTAAACGGTTCGATGGCGGGGTCGATAATCAAACCATCACGGGTCTTGGTCAGTACACCCTGGATGAGCTAGACGAGGCCCTCACCACCGTTTATCACCACTTTAACATTCCCGTGCTCGACTGGCGGACCGTTGCCCCAGACCTGTTAACCACTGACAACTACCAAACCACTCTAGCTGATCAGCGGTTACATCCCACTGCAACCACCTATCACAAGCTGGCCTTCATTCTTGCTGACTTTTTGCATCAACACCACCTCAACTAACTAAAACAGCATTCGCAACCGCGAATGCTGTTTTACTGCACAATTTGATTAGTTTGAATTACTAATGGTTGCCCGGCTCCCGCACCTACCCGAGCCTGATAACGATTATCGAGAGTTCCCGTCGTGTCGTTAACCTTCACGTCACTTTGAACGCGATACGTTACAAGACTCGCATTGTCATTCAGGGGCTGCACTGTTTCAATTTGAAGGTGAATGGTGCCAAACTGGAAATGACTCTGTTGGTTTTGCTTCACCACGTCGTTCAGCGCTTGGTAATAGGGATTATTCGTACCGTCCTGAAAACTTCCCGCCACGTTCTGGTCATCCAAACTCTGGTTTAAATTGGTAGCGTTTCCAATTCCGGTCCATAAATTTTTGAACAACTGAAAACTGTCGTCCTTACTAACCACACTCGGAAAGGTGTAACTAAGCAACTTCCCGTTATCCCGTTTCGTTAACGTCCGGTTCTCGCTTCTAACCGTTTGCCCATCCACGTTAACTTGTAGCCAGGTCGTGTTCTGCTGGTTCATTGGGACATCGGTGACGGCCCCGGTCCCATCGTTTGCAATCGTGCCCCGCCGTTGATCGTTCACATAAATTTCAGCTCCAGCTGGTCCCTTCACCCGAAACGATAACATCGCTAACGGGACGGTTACCTTTTGGTGTTCATTGGCAAAAAAACTGGTCTGTTTAAAGGCCGACAGGTGCTGACCATCAACCTCAGCGGTCACTTTGACGCTGTGAAAACCGGGAATGAGGTCCGGGGCTTGAAGTTGTTGCTCTGCATCTGTTTGCCCGATTGAATGGCCGTCAACTTTAATCGTGGCGCCAGGGGCGTTGGTCTGAATAATTGGTCGAATGGGCGTGATGGCGAGCCGATAGTGCGGAAAAATCCCAAAGTAGGTGCCCTTTTTCACCAAGCGGAACCCATTCGGAGCAGCATTATTTTGCGTTAACTGATCCTTTAGGACCGCTAATTCGTGGGGATGTTGCTGGTAGTAGTTCACCACTGGTTTCATGGTATCAGAGGTGACGGTCCCCGTTCGCCCGGTGATTTGTACATTATCCGCAAACGTCTTTTCCTGTTCGTTTAAAATACCACTGGTAATCCGTTCGACCTGCTGATCCTTCGCATAGTAGCGGGAGCCGGTAAACAATAATCCCGCTGCTACTAAAACCAGTACGAGGATTAGCAAAATCCGTTTCCAGGGCCAGGGGCGCGTGGGTTGCTCGTGTTTCGGTTTTGTCATTCATTAACTCCACTTTCAGTTTAATTCGGTTATCACGTTGCTGATTCTATCATACTATCCCTGATTAGTAGTCATTACGCTACGAAAAAAAGCATCTGATCAGACGCTTTTCTAAGTGCTATGGACAACTAATTATCACTCGAGGTCGATGGGTTCGCGTTCGGAGAGCTCGCCGCATTCGTCACCGTTGGCTTATTAACGACCGCCGGTGTGTTAACCGGTTGGACTTGCTTCGTGGGCGCCTGATTAAGTGGCGACTCCGGCAGCTTCGTTTGAATTGGCGTGGCCGCCTTTAATTCCACCTGCTTAGTTTGGGGTTGGTATGGATCACCCGTTACCGTAACTGGATCACCGAGCGTAGCCTCATTTGGATCCGCCTTGTCAGTAGGCGTTGTTGACGCCCCATGGGGATCAAAGGCCACCACTTGGGGAGCACGATTCCGATCATCACCAGTATAGTTAGCCACTGCGCTACTGTTATCAACGTTCGGCGTCGGGGTGAAATCAGTCGGGGCGCCTTTTGAGTACGGATCATTCTCATTTTGACCGTTCGGAGTGGTATTAGTGCTCGCTCCTGAACCAACTGGCCCCTTGTAATCATCCGGAGCATTGAACGCCTCTTGGTCCACCCGCTCCAAGTGATTTTGTTGAATACACGTAATCAGAGTTTGGGCATAATCTGGAGCAGTTGCATATCCGTCCTCATGTAGCGCATTGGCCACCGAAACGTAATCACGGACGCCAATTAAATTAGCGTACCGGGGATTGCTATGTAAAAAATCTCCGTAATCTTGGATACTCGTGGACCAATCGGGGTACGCCCGGAAGGCATCAGTGATGGTAACATAACCGCCTCCACTAAATTCCTGGGTTGGTAAAAAGACGGCTTGCCCGTTCCAGGCACCCTTGATTCCAAACAGGTTGTGACTTTGCGCGGCGAGTCCGGAAGTCCCCCAACCACTTTCAATAATTGCTTGGGCAATTGCAATGGAGGGAAGCACCCCATATTGCTTCCACGCCATAATGGCGCCGGGGCGAACCTGATTAATAAAATTGCGTTGCTGGGGGGCTAAATCTGCAAAGTCATTAGTTTGCGCTTGCGGTGCCACTGGTTGCGGGGCGGCATGAACTGTTTGATGGTTCAGACCACTCCCCGCCAATAATAACGATGAGAATAGAACCATGTGTAGTTTTAAAAATTTCATTAGCATGATCTCCTCTATCCAGAGCTGGACAGCACTTAAAAATGTTTCTAGACACGTTTAAATACGACAAAATTAAAAACTTTTGTCGTATTTAAGAAAACTATTATAATTATAGCACAACTAAATCTAGACATGTTTAAATCGCACTAAGATTAATATTTTTTTAAAAAAATGGGGTAATTCATATGAATTACCCCATTTTAGGCTGTACAATTCTTGGTACTAATGAACTCAGACACACACCAACTAATCGATATCATTCAAAGCAGAAATATGAGCTATGGGCGGATTATTTTCTAAGCTATGCAGCTTTAGTTAGCGCCGCCGTTAAAACCACATCAAGATGAAATTGAAAATAGTTTTACTTATGCTTTCAGTAATCGGCCTTTAGAAGGGATTAATAGAACCGCTGATGGTCATCATATTTTCCAGAATTAGAATCCTCATCTCATTTTCGTACAACTATTTCTCCCAAAATTATAAGCAAAAGGCGACAGAATCCGTTAAGGATTCTGTCGCCTAGAGTCAGACGCATTGATTAAATGATTTCATCATTAGTATCAGTTGATAAAGAGCAGTATCAGTTGATAAAGAGCCCATTTTGACACGCTTACTGTTATTCACCGGTCTCACCCAGCTCCACAACTTTACCAGTATCACTATAAATCAGGTACTCGGCAAGATTCACAATGTGATCACCAATTCGCTCTAACAATCGGATCACCATCAAATAACTAGATGCTGCCACTGCCGTTTCCGGATTTGCCAGAATTCCCTCCGTAATCGCCGTCCGGGTGTTTTGATAGTACTCATCAATGCGCCGATCCTCTTGCACAATTACCGGAGCAATCTGGGCGTCAAAGGTGGTATAGGCATCCAGGATTTCCTCGAGCATCTTGCGAATGTGCTTTGTAATCTTAGCAATCACGATTTCAACATCTGGAATCCGGGGATTTCCCTTCGCCTGTAAGGTTTCGCGGGCGATGTTAACCGCATTATCCCCGATTCGTTCCAGATCAGTACTCGATTTCAAGTAGCTAATGATAACCCGAAAATCGCGGGCCACCGGCTGTTGCAACGCAATTAGGTTCATAGCGTCCTTTTCCAGCTTCGTTTCGTTGCCATTGACCTCGCTGTCACCATCAATTACCTGGTTGGCAAGGTCTACATCGTGGTCAATGTAGGACTTCGTGGACTGGTAAATCTGCTCACTAACATCAACGCCCATGTCCGTAAAAATCTGCCGTAACTTTGCTAACCGATCATCAAACGTATTTACCATGTTACTTCCTCCTCTGGTGCTTAACCAAACTTCCCATTTAGGTAGTCACTCGTCTCTTCTTTTTCCGGATTCAAAAAGATGTGCTTAGTGGCGCCCACTTCGACTAAATCCCCGTTGAGCATAAAGGCCGTCCGATCAGAAATCCGCGAGGCCTGTTGCATACTGTGCGTCACAATGATGATGGTGTACTGATCCTTGATTTTTAACAGGGTTTCTTCAATTTTGGCACTAGAAATTGGGTCCAGGGCACTCGTCGGTTCGTCGAGCAAAATCACTTCTGGTCGTACCGCTAACAAGCGGGCAATGCAAATCCGTTGCTGCTGACCGCCGGAAAAAGCCAGGGCGTTTTTGTGTAAATCGTCTTTGACTTCATCCCAGACCGCGGCTTGGCGCAGACTCGCTTCCACCCGCTCATCGAGGACGTGCTGGTCTTTGATGCCCTGCACCCGAAGTCCGTAGGCCACGTTATCGTAAACCGAGAACGGAAAGGGATTCGGCTGTTGAAAAACCATGCCCACTCGTTTGCGCAATGCAACCACATCCTGTTTGGGGCTGTAAATGTCTTGCCCGTCTAAGCGAAAGCTCCCCGTGATTGCTACTCCGTCCACCAGATCATTCATCCGGTTTAGACACCGCAGGTAGGTTGATTTTCCACATCCCGACGGACCAATTAAAGCAGTAATTTCGTGTTGAGCAAAATCAAGGTTAATCCCGTGTAACGCCTCGTGTTCTCCATAGTAAAGGCGCACATCATTTGTTGTTAAGAGCGGTGTTTTGGTGCTTGTCATGCGTTCCTCCTTAACCAAAGTGCCCGGAAATGTAAGCTTCCGTTGCCTGCATGCGGGGGTTAGTAAACAGTTCCGTCGTTTTATTAAACTCAATCACATGCCCAAGGTGAAAGAAGGCCGTGAGATCACTGGCCCGAGCCGCCTGTTGCATGTTATGAGTCACAATGATAATCGTATAGTGGGTTTTGAGCGTTTGCATCATGGTTTCAATTTTTCGACTCGAGATCGGGTCTAGGGCACTGGTGGGTTCGTCCATCAGTAAAATATCGGGCTTCACGGCAATCGCGCGGGCGATGCACAACCGTTGTTGCTGACCTCCCGACAGGGATAGCGCGCTCTGGTGCAGCTTATCCTTAACCTCGTCCCACAGGGCCGCGTCCTTGAGGCTCGTTTCCACCTGTTCATCAATGTGTTCCGTCATCCCGTTTTCTCGGAGCGCAAAGGCAATGTTTTCGTAAATGGACTTTGCAAACGGATTCGGGTGTTGAAAGACCATTCCAATGTTTTTCCGCACCTCGTAAACGTTAATCTGGGGTTGGTTAATGTCTAAACCCTGGTATTCGATTGCTCCTTGAACGGTGGCGACGTTATCATTTAACCGGTTCAAGCTGCGTAAAAAGGTCGATTTCCCCGAACCAGATGCCCCGATGAGAGCGGTAATCTTATTCTTTGGAAACTGCAGGTTGGCGTCAAAGGTCGCCTGCTTGGCGCCGTAAAAGACATCCAAATGTTTGGTTGCAAGCGCCACGGGACCGTGAACCGGCAGTAAGTAGTGCTCCTCTAAATTATAAGTTGCCACAAGCGTTCCTTTCTCCTACTTGGTTCCACTTAGTTTCCGGTAGCAGTAGTTGCCGAGGTACCGGGATAACAAGATGATTAACAGAATAACAATGATTAAGACGGCCGAGGCCCCACTCGAGATCTGGTCGGCATCCGGCGTAATCCCATCCGTATTGAGCTTCCAGATGTGGACTGCCAGGGTTTCAGCCGGGCGCATCGGGTTTAAAAAGCTTGTGGGACTAAGGGGATTCCAATCACTATAACTCACCACTGGGGTACTTTGACCCGCGGTAAAGATCAGAGCGGCAGCTTCTCCAAAAATCCGGCCGGCACTTAAAATGACTCCCGTTATTAACCCGGGCACCGCGGCCGGTAAAATAATCTTGGTAATCGTGCGCCACTGGGATAACCCCAGAGCCCACCCGGCTTCCCGCTGGGCGTGAGGCACGGCGGTGAGGGCTGCTTCCGTGTTCCGCGTAAGTAAGGGCAGGTTTACAAACATTAACGCACAGGCCCCCGAGATAATCGAGAAATCAAATTGAAACTTGACCACTAGGACAAGGTACCCAAACAATCCGATTACAATCGATGGCAACGAACTCAACACCTCGATCAGCGTCCGGACCGTACGGGTTAACCACGACGGTTCAGCAAATTCAGACAGATAAATCCCCGCGCCGAGCGCCAACGGACAGGAAATCACCAGGGTGAGGAGTAAAATGTAAATCGAATTAAATAACTCATTTGCAATCCCCCCGCCGGACCCAAACTCCTTAGAAGCGGACGTTAAGAAGTGCCAGGACACGTGGGGCAACCCCGTGATCAGAATGTAACCCAATAGAGCAATCAGGATTAATACCACGATTGCGACCATACCCTGTATGCCTAACAGGGCGAACCGGTTGTTACGGTTGGCTTTGGTCGTCGTTGTTTCGTTCATTTTTTCAGCTCCCCTCGACTTCCGATGAGTTTCACTAGGACGTTAAAGATGACAGACATGAGTAACAGCACGAGGGCTAGGGACCACAAGGCGTTGTTGGGCAAGGTTCCCATGATGGTGTCCCCCATTTGAGACGTTAACTGACTGGTTAAGGTCGCCGTTGGTGAGACCAAGTTGGTAGGTGTAATAGCCGCGTTGCCAATTACCATTTGCACAGCTAAGGCCTCGCCAAAGGCCCGCGCCATCCCAAAGACCACGGCCGTCATAATTCCCGGCAGGGCCGCCCGTAAAATCACCTTATAGATCGTCTGCCATTTAGTCGCACCAAGCGCGAGCGACGCATCCCGGTAATCGCTGGGCACCTGCTTCAAACTGTCAATCGTCAGCGACGTAATCGTCGGCAGAATCATGACAAAGAGGACGATGGCCCCAGCTAATACACCAAACCCGGTTCCGCCAAAGACGGACCGAATGGCCGGAACCACCACGACTAAACCGATAAACCCGTAGACGACCGACGGAATTCCGACTAACAATTCGATGACGGGTTGTAACATCCGGGCCCCGCGCTTAGGCGCCAACTCGGTCATATACACGGCGACCGCCACCGCAAACGGCGTGGCAAACAACGCCGCCAGCAGCGTGACTGCGAAGGACGCAACAATCATTGCCAGGGCACCCACTTCTGGCTTGCCATTCGGTCCCACTTGTCCCGGATTCCAATCACTTTTAGTTAAAAAGTCCCACACGGAGATGTGGTTCTGGGTAAAAGTGGCTAGCCCGTGAATGGCGATAAACCCAATGATGGAAACCGTTAAAACCATGATAAAACTCACGCAGATAAAACTGATGAGGCGCCCCCGCCGGTCCTGATGGGTCGCCGCACTCGGTTGCACTAATTTCTTTTGAATGTTATTCATCTGTTCCTCCTTTATTGGTTCCCAGGAAGTACCCGATTATCGGGAGTCATGTGCACCTGCATATCATGAATGCTGACATAGCCAGCTTCCTTGACTAATTTAGCCTGAACCGGTTTCGACATGAGGTACGCCAGAAACGCTTGGGTTGCTTTGCTAGGGTGCTTATTAGTATACATGTGTTCATACGACCAAATTTTCCACTTGTTCGTCGTAATGTTGTGCGGGGTGGGGGCGATTCCATCCACCTTGACCGTTTGCAGCTCACGGTTTAAGTAGGGCAGCGATAGGTAACTAATCGTGCCCGGCGTGTTTTGGACAATCTTTTTAACCGTTCCGTTGGAATCCTGTTCCTGACTTTTAACCGGTTGTTGCCCCTGCAAAACCTTAGCTTCAAAGGTTTTACGGGTTCCACTCCCCTGGGCCCGGTTAATCACAATGATGGGCAGGTCTTTACCGCCCACTTCCTTCCAGTTTTTAATCTTGCCCGTAAAGATGCCCGTCAGCTGGCGTTGCGTCAGGTTGTTGACCCCGTTTTGTTCGTTACTAACGGGTGCGATCCCCACGACAGCCACCCGGTGATCCTTGAGTCGATCCGCGCGAATCCCGTCCTTTTGCTCCGCAAAGATGTCTGAATTACCAATGTTAACCGCGCCAGTTTCCGCCTGGCTCAGTCCGGTTCCAGAGCCGCCCCCCTGGACGGTCACCGTATACTGTTTATGTTGCTGTTGAAAATCACTCCCCGCCTTTTGTACCAACGGTTGCATGGCCGTCGAGCCCACGGCAGTCACAGCGTGCTCCTGATTTTTGGTGCCACAACCACTTAACAACAACATGCCTAGCGCCGTTAATCCGACGACGAGTCCCTTTCTCAATCGCATCCGTGCCTCCACCTCGTTTCTGCATTTCGTTACAAAACCAAGTATAATATCCTTATGTAAAGGTGTTGTGTGCTTTATGTAAAGATTAGGTAAATAATTGAGGTGAGTCTGTGCAACACATCACGTTAGTAACCAACCAACTCCGGTTAGCCATTGAACTAAGTCAGGCCTTTAATGACCAGCAGTACTTTGTCGATACCACTGACGACCCCCGGCAGGTTTATTCGGTCATGCACCAAAAACAAAGCGTTGGGTTGTTGTGGGATCTGACGGCCTTCCCCTTTACCCAATACCAGGCCGTACTTAGGGACCTGCGGCACCACTACCAAGTCCCCATCCTCAGCCTAGCCGACGGACTGGTCGACCCTACCCCAATTTTTCAAGCTGGGTTAGACGACTACGTCCCCGCTCCCTGGCCGGTACCGGAGCTCGTCGCCCGGTTTGAACAAAAACAACACCTTTACGAACGCCTGACACCCCTACACTCAACCCAGCCGCCAACCAAAGACCGCGTGCAGTTTGCGGACGTAGTGATTGACCGCCAAAAATACAAAGCCTTTCGCAACGACCAGGACTTAGGCTTGACTCCCAAAGAATTGAAACTCTTGCTCTACCTGATTGAACATGCGCCCCAGGTTTTAAGCCGTTCACAACTCCTCGCCGGAGTTTGGGGTGATCAATACGACATTTCCGAAACCTCCCGGATGGTCGACATCCACATCAGTCACCTCCGCGATAAAATTGAAGCTGATCCTAAGCACCCCGATTACATTCAAACGGTCCGGGGCTTTGGGTATCACTTTGTCGCTGATGCCTCCCCTTCTACGGATTGAGCGCCTCACCCCAAACGGTGGTTCACGTAGCCCTGGACGGCCTGCGCCATCTTCTCGGATTGCTGGTTAAAAAACGGGGGCAACGCGGTTAAGGGAAAATACCGCAAGGCGCTGGTTTCTGCGGTCTGATGGCGTAGTAAATGCCCGCCGGTCTGCCGAACTAAGTAAAAGTGCGTAATGCACTGAACTTCATCACCATTGGGATATTTAAAACAATCGCCATCAAAAATGTGCAACAACCGCACCGGGGCAACCGCAAGCCCGGCATCTTCTTTAAATTCTCGTTGCAGGGTCGCCACGATTCGTTCGCCATCTTCCATGTAACCACCCGGAAAACACCAATCATTGTGCCCCGTTCGTTCCTGCAGTAAGACTTCCTGCCGTGCATTTAATAAGGTGCCAGTCGCGGTTGTCAAAATCAACGGTCGGTGCCCCACCAGTTGCCGTAGTTCGTGAATGTAATCTGCCATTGCAATCCTCCTTCAAATAATCACTAACATTTTTAATTAAGATGGCACTAAAAACCCTAATTGACGAATAATTACACATTTTTACCATTTAGATGTTGCAAAAACCGAAATAAATTGTTAAACTAAGAAAAACTTTCTTGCTGTGTAGTTCAGTTGGTAGAAACACCTGACTGTTAATCAGGATGTCGCTGGTTCGAGCCCAGCCACAGCAGTCCTCACCAAGTCCTGCTTTAGCAGGACTTGTTTGCTTTAAAAATCAAAAAGGATTTACACCCATTACGGTGTAAATCCTTAATCAACGTTAACTATCGTTGCTTGGTCAACTGGCCATCCACCAGTTCATAAATATGATCTGCATACTGGTGCATTCGTTCATCATGAGTAACCACTACTACCGCTTGGTGTTGTTCTTTAGCGGCCGCAGCCAACAGTTCGCAGACCCGAAAGACCCGTTTTTCATCTAATGAAGCCGTCGGTTCATCCGCTAAGATAATCGCCGGCTGCGTATACAGCCCCCGCGCAATAGCCACCCGTTGACTCTGCCCCCCAGATAGTTCTGCTGGATACTGGTTTAGCAGTTGACTCACGTCTAGGGTCGCTAACAACTGCTGGAACTGCTGGCCTTTTAGGTTGCCCTGCGGTTTTACTTGATCAACCAATTGAAACTGATCGTTAACCGTCAAAAACGGAACCAGTGTGTGGGCCTGTAAAATAAAGCCAATTTTTTCTAACCGAAAATGATCTTGTTCCTGGCTACTTAATTGATCAACTTGAGTACCATCGAGCCAGACTTCTCCCGCATCCGGATTGCGCAGGGCGCCCATAATCGTTAACAGGGTACTCTTGCCAGAACCAGAAGGACCAGTAATAATCGTTACTTCACCGGAGTTGCTAGTAAAGTTCACGTCATCTAAAACTCGATCACGGTTATCTTTTGTGCCGAAACTTTTGGTAATCTGCTTTAATTCAATCTTTGCCATCGTTATCCTCCAATCGCATCTGCGGGATTAATGCGTACAATTAGCAATGCTGGTAACAATGATCCGAGCATCGATGTCAGTAAGAGACCGATAACCGTCCCCAACATAATGGGGAAGCTAAAGGCCACCGGCACCGCACTAGGTAGCACTACGAAGGTCAGTCCCATTAAGACGAACCCAGCAATGATGCCACTGGCTACTAAAATCAGTGTTTGTGCTAACGTCGCTTTAACTAACTTAGTCGCTGGAATTCCTTGTGCCCGTAAAACGGCATAATTGGGTAATTTTTGCATCGTTAGGATGTACAGGAACACCGCAATAATAATTAAGGAAATCATCATCAAGAATCCAATCATCAGGGTAAAGGTCAGATTTTGCGCCGTGTAGCCAGGAAGGTTATTAATCACCGTTTGGGTCGCATATGAATGCAACTGGTGGTTGGTAATTTTAAAGTGCGCCCGTTTACTCAAAATGGCGCTCCCGGCAAACCGCTGATCAAGGTTCCGCAAGGTATGCCAAGTTGGTAGTGATCCGTACACCACTGGAGCAATATTAAACTTAGCGTTCTTCACAAACCCAACGATTTCGTATTGCTCATTGGATGAATTAAACCGCAGTTGGTCGCCCAAATGATAGCCCGATTGCTGAAACTTTTGGTCAACAACCACTTGGTGTTGATTCCGCGCTTTATGGCCACTGGTTAGCTGTAAATTTTTAGCCACGTACTGATTCGGATCCAAGCCAATAAACTGGGACGAAACCTTTTCGTGCTTACCGGTTGCGACCACCGGTGTTGCGCCAATCAGGGCTTCCTGGTTGGGATTCAACTGCACCTTGTTTAGATCGCTCTGCATAATTAGCGACTGACTAACATTAACATTCGCATTCTGGTTCAAAACAATCCGCGTGGGATTCCAGCTCTTAATTGCTTGGGTGTTTTGGGACGCAAGCCCCACCGCCAAACTAGTCAAAATAAAGATTAAATAACTAATCAAGAGAATCATCGTGATAATCAGACCATAGCGTAGTTTCGAATACTTGATTTCTCTTAGTGCCAAAAACATCGGTGCCCCTCCTTAGTGAAATAATTGTTGCAGCACCCGTTGTAAGCGGGCTAAATTCTGTTTCTGAGTTGCGGGGTTTAGCAAAATTTCTTTTATGCTTTGGTGAATCAAAACTGAGCTAGCCCACTCTAGTTCCGTAGGTGTTTGTGGTGAAATATTCGTTGGTAACAAATACTGATTCCGTTGGTAATAGAGCCGCATAAATTCTCGATATTCACTGTGATTACTCTCCGAAACAAACCGATCAACCATCGCAACCATGTCGGCAACGTTAACAGGCGAAGCTCCCTGTTTAAACGGTGCATGTAGGTCAGCCATAACCTGGCTAAACTCATACCGATACGCGTCAGAGATGTCGTTGAAATACTTATAAAATGACCCTCGTGAAATTTCTGCATCAACAACAATTCGAGCCACTTGGGCTTCTGCCAATGAATAAGCGGAAAACTCCTTTAACAAGGCCGCGTTAATTCGGGCTTGTTTTTCCTTAGTTAATTTTTCAAATGTCTTGGTTGGCATTTAAGTTCCTCCTTTGGCTACCTTGGTTTATAGGTAATTTGTAGTAGTGACATCGTGTCAACATCTTTAATTTAACATGCCAGTGACATCGTGTCAACATATTAGTAAAAGAAAAAGGCTCAGCCATTTTGGGTCCTGATGAACTCAGCCCCACACCAACTAATCGATCCAATTCCCAGCAGAAATGGGAGCTTATTGGCGGATTATTTTCTAAGCTCTTCGGCTTTCGCTAGCACCATCGTTAAAACCGTAGTTTTATTCTCTTCCGACCATGGCACAATCAAACGGGGCTTGCTCCAAGTTCAGATTTCCGGGTGTTAACCAGATCCCACATGGCCTTAAATACAGAACGAATTAAAATTATACAACCGGATGGCCGTAATCCCCCTGAACATCGCCAATTAAAAAATTTATCCAAGTTGCTTTTCAAACAACTATTTCTCAAAGAATTATAAAAAAAGGCGACAGAATCCGTTAAGGATCCCATCGCCTAGGGTCAGACGCATTGATTAAATGATCTTCTCATCCGTACCGTTTGACAAAAAACCAAGAAAAAGCAGCCGGGTTTCCCCAGGCTGATTTTCAGTTTGTGTTAGTGCACTTTCTCAACGGTCAATGGTACCAGCAAAGTTAGACCCCTTATGCGGTAAGTTAATCAGAGTCGGCGCATTTCAAAATTATAATGTAAAACGCGATGATCCACGAGGAATCAATGCTGTTTCACTCCAATAAGGCTGGGTTTCTGACAGATTAATCTCAGCCTTGAGTCGCTTATACATTCCTAATGGGGTCTGTAAAATTAATGGATCTGGAATGCCTAGGGTATGTTGTGCATCTGAGTTAACCATCTTGTTCACATAGTCTTTGTCAAAAAATCCTAAGCTATTATAATACTCTGTACAACGTGATAGTGACACTTCAACCTTATAACTTCCACCTTCCGTTGCTCGGCGCAATAAAGCTGCTTGTGCACCAGCCGCCGCTAAAAATCCAGCGGTAAAATCATTAAACACCTCTGTATATGGGAGTTTAGGTTCCTCCGCGGTCCCCTCTACGTAGCAATATCCCGAGTTAGATACCGCATGCATATCAAATCCAGGTAAATCAGCTTTGGGGCCATCATGGCCGTAACAGCGAATTGAAACATTCACGATTCCTCTACTACTGTTTTTAACCAAATCCTCAGGCGTGATTGCTAGTTCTTTTAACAGTTTACCGTGAACATTTTCAACAAAAACATCTGCTTCTTTTAGTAAGTTAAATGTTTTCTTTCTATCCACGTCATTTTTTAAATCTGTGAATCCAGAACGGACCCCGGCATTTGCAAGATAATAAGTTAGTTCCTCTTCGGTACTTTCTTTCCCCCATAAGTTAAAACAGTCGGCTCCTTGTTCAGCCAGAGTCCGCAACACCGTGGGACCAGCCAATACATGCGTTAGCCCCATTGCTTTAATCCCAGCTAGTGGCCGATCAAAGTTTGGCAGTGGTACTGGATTCCCATCTGCAATTTTAGTAATTTTAACTAATGGAGCTCTTTTTATATACGGAGTTTGGGGGTCATTATCGTATTCTTCCTGTGTTTTAACAATCGTTCCAGGGAGGTCAAGTTTATCAAAAGCGGCTTGTAAATCATCTGCGTTCCATTTACTAATCGCTGCTTGAACCGAGTCATGATCAAATGAGCAACCTAATAATTTTGTTAGCTTCTCAATGGCTTTAGGATAGATTGCGGTGGGTAAGAACCAGCGAGAATCTTTTGTCTTGTACATGGTCATACTGATATTTTGAGTCAGGGGGTCTGACTCAACTTTTCGTCCATTCATCTCTACCCCTAAACTTCCAGGGAAAAAGGGGCTCATATCAAACAAAGTTTTTCTCAAATCTACGGTAATATCTTGTCCCCGACCCGTCTTTTTTTGCCAAATTAATGCTGACAGATATGCGGGCAAGGCACGAGTTAGCGCACTAATGGCGCCGGCATGTGCCACCGTGGGTAAAATTGGGTCTTGACCTAAAAAGGTGACTTTGCCATTTAACGCACGGGGGTCAATCCCAATCCCATCAAGTAACTTATTGAATTCATTATTTAAATTTAAAGCAGCATCACTCATAAGATCATTCCCCTATATATAAAAAGACATTTACAGGGTAATTATAAAATTAAAAGGAGCCACTTACAATCTATTTAAGCTAAAAAATATATTTAAACAGTTTCCTGCTAAAAATTAGTTCCTTTTTCATAAAATAAACTCCCATCCTGACCGAATTATTGCACAAGGAGGCTAACTTTTCTGGTCCCATTTATCAGCATAGAAGCAAACGTTGCTTGCACATCTGATTCAAATGATCTGTCTAATCTCCAAGCAACGTTTCTCGCCCCCAACCGTGCGCCATTCGGTATAATAAATGTACTATCAATGAAAGTGAGAAGTTTCCATGTCCCAATCATTTTTCCTCACCTGGGCCTTACAAACTGGCAAGTTAACGGTCTTTTTAAGCCTTATTTTAATCGGCTGGCCCCTACTGGTGGGCTGGCTCACCGCCCACTTGGCCCGCCGGGTGCAACGAACCCTCGTCACAAACTTTAGTGAACACGCACAATACTGGGTTGGCGGGCTCGGCGTGATTATCCACGAACTGGGGCACCTGCTCTTGGCGCTCGTCTTCATGCATCACATCAGTTCTTTGAACCTCTTAAACCTCTCGGGAAATCGAGATGGATCCTTAGGAAGCGTTGCCTCTAGTTATAACCCCCGAAATTGGTACCAGGCGGTGGGTAATTTTTTCATCGGGCTGGCCCCGATGTTCAGTGGCATCTTTGTCCTTGGCTGGTTGGTTAAGGTGCTTTGCCACCCAAACTGGTCCCCCATTCAAGCGCCCGCATTTATTAACCAAGCCCATCCCGTTACAGACTACGCAAGCTTTGCCTGGCAGACCTGTCTCACTTGGCTTAGCGAAACGGCGCAGGCCGTTTTAGCCAGTGCTGGCTGGCAACAAGTCGTGCTCATCCTGTTAATCGGCATGATTAGCACAACCACCTTTAGCCTCTCTTCTGCCGACCTAACGAGTTCGTTACAGGGCGCTAAAACTTACCTAGTGCTCGTCATGATCCTCAGCCTAATCATCATGGGAATCGCCATCATCAGACCGCAACTGACCAATCAGCTGGACCAATTGGTATTAAGGAGCGCCGCCGGATGGCTAGTTTTATTGATTCTCATCAGTCTGTGTCTCGTAATTAGTTGGCTAGAAATCACGCTGGTCGCAGTACTGTTGAAAATCCTGCAGCTAAAATAAGCCTGCTCATCTAATTAGAATGAGCAGACTTATTTTAGTTAGTGGTAATTTTAAAGCCAAACTGCCGGTGTAAATAAACATTTCGTAACCCTGGAATTTGGGGGATTACAATAATCATTAGCGCGATGACCACTAAATGAAGTGCGACAACTGCGACTACCCCCACGAGACTAAATCCAGCCGTACTTAAAAGGGCAAAAACCCGATTAGGTAGACTAAAATTATCTAAATCAACATCGTGAAAACACATGGCAATTAACGAATACTTACCTAACTTCGTTAACATTGTCAGTCTGGTTACATGAGCTACTGTCCACTTGGCAATCACAATCAAAGCGTAACTTCCGCCCATGCCTCCCAGCACTGCCAACAAAGGATTTGTTGCAAAGGCAACGTTCATAAAGAAAAAACCAGCACAGGTTGAAATTACCCACAGGACAATTCCAACAATAAAATAGTAGCTAGTTCCATTTTCAACTAAATCATAGTGGCGCAATGCATAGCCAAACCAATAAAAAATTGGACTAATTAGTGCCGCATTAATGGACCATGGTAAGATCAGTGCTTTTGCCGTCGTAAAACCAAGCAGGGCTGTGATCATACTTAGAACCAACGTCAAAATCATTGAGTATCGGGTCAGCTCCGCCAGCCTTACAATGCCATTGAACAGCAGATTACCGATTAACATTGCTAACAAGAACCAAATGGCACCAATTGCAGGAATAAACAACTGAAAAGCACCTAGATTAAGCGTGGTCGGACTACCAATTCCATATCCGGCCGCTAGTAACATTTGTTTACCACTGCCCGGAGATTGTAAACCCTTTAAGTGCGGAAAGTGCACGGCAATTATCGAGAGTATGACAATGATAAGGGCGGTTCCAATGTAGGGTAACAAAAGATTATCGAGACCCCCACGGGCAACCTTCCCCAACGGTTTGACCTTGAATAGGTATCCCGATAAAACAAAGAAGATGGGAACGTTGACGGCAAAAACTGCCTTCGAAAAATCAGAATTAGTATAGTTCATTAGGGAATGTCCAATAACAATTAGCAACATTCCAATTCCTCTCGTCACATCAATCCATTCAATTCTTTTCATGATTGGACCTCTCCCTTGTTAAATTAATCGCTTGTCTACCTCTAAGCATACCAAAAATGGTAGGTTAAAACATTGGAAACTTGATTTTTTCGGATCAGCACAACCGCAACCTAGGATTTAAATAACTAAAAACCACTTAAATGGAAATCTCCATTTAAGTGGTTTTTTGGCTAAATCAAGCAGCTAAAGCATTATCCGTTAATCACCGTAAACCGCTGGTTCACATGTTCTGGGTGAAGTACTTCTTTAATCACACTGGCGGCCATTGTTCCCGCCGTGGTTGCTGAAACATGATCGTTATTAAACAGCAAATCGTCGGTCCCTTCCAGGATCTGCGCTGCTTTAGGTCCCGGTCCAAAGTTAAAGCCAGGCGAAACCCCAAACCAGTTCACGTTTTTCACATTTTGTAAGAACTCCAACTCATAAAGTTGATTTTCGGGAATTGCCCGCCAGGAGGCCGTCGCTGGATCAGCTTTGATATCATCATAAGCCACGCGCTGATGTGTTTGATCAGTGTATAAACTTCCGGCGCCTAAAATGAAGCCTAGGCGCTTGTTACTGTTTCGAAACATCGCGATTAGTTTCGTTGCTAAATCAACGTGTAAATACGCCTGCTTTGGCGTGGTGGCAAACGCATCAATAATTACATCCACGTCGGCAAAGTCAGCTGGTTCCAACGCGAACGCATCCTTGGTCAAAACTGTAATTTCTGGAAAGTCCGCTTGTAAGTCCGCTAACTTGTCGGCCTTGCGTGCATTAGCGACGACCTGAATCTGCTTGGACACGGCTGCTGCAACTAGTTCTTTACCAGTCATTCCAGTGGCCCCAATAATCATCATTTTCATTGCTTGACCTGCTTTCTATTTACTCAGCATTAATACTAACGATTACATGATCATCGTAACACTCATCATTAAAATCACCTAGGGATTCTACTGATGATGGTCGTTAAAAAAGGTGCCGATGAATAGAATCTCAAGGATATTGGGAATCGCCGCTAGGCACCCCACAAAGATTAAGCCTAACGCTAACCAGAGGGAACCCATGATGATCGATAAGAACCCTAGGACGACAATAACGATTAAAACCGTCTTAATCAGCTTAGAACGTTTGGCTCGTTGCACTGACTGCTTTTTTTCCAATTCTGCCCGTTTTTGCGCTTGCCATTTTTCATAATCCATCGTAGTGCTACCTCGTCCACATTTTAAAACTTACTGCCAAATATCAAAATAACAATCCCAGAAATAAAAATATATGGATTAAATAGGGTTACCAATAATTCAAATGTAAAAATTGGATGGATTAGGAAAACTAATCCGACTACTGCTAATATTACTTGCCAGCCCCGCTTTTTATACCAAGGTTTATTCCGCTCCAGGTTAATTGCTCGTTGCTTAGCATCTTTAGCTTTCTTATTCTGATAATCTTGATAGTTCATTTTTCATTCTCATCTACTTATAAATATTTAATTCCATCATCAATACTTTCAATCAGTTTTCTCCCGTCCAGTAATACCGGTTCATTAAGCACGTGGGAATCGTTCCCTGCCTTATTCCCTAGGTACACCGGTAATTGTCTCCAATTAACTCCCTTAAATAACCTCAATAGTTCATCTAAATAACTAAAGGAAATCCCCCAACTTTTAAAGCTACGCTCTCCACTGTAATCAAGCAGGAAGTCACTTAACAGTTGTTGGCGAGCCCGTTCAAGGGTATAAAACTTATCCCAGTAACTAGGATCTAACTCGTTGTAAATCGCATATAAATTCAACCAGGCCGCCCCAAGCTGTGGTTTATATTTTTGTTCCAACGACCAAACATCCACGTCTACCAAACCATTTGAATGCTTTCGTAGTTGGCGTAATTGATTTAACTGTGTCTGCTCCATCGTTAGTACTCCGTTTTAATTTCCGTAATTACCTTTGTGAGTAATGCTGCTAAATGCTGATTATCTAAAGCTGCTCCATTTAGAGTATTAAACAGCATTTTGCAATGATCATATTTACTACAATATTTAATATAATCTAACCCAAAATTAGCGATTGCATGAATCAAGTCATTCTGTAATTTTTCCATTTCTTGTTGCGATTCGTTTTTGTCATTTACCATAAAATAATTATGAGTTAATTTATCTACACTTTCTCTAATTTGCAGAAAGCCAACATAGCCATAATTAGCAAAATCAATCTCAACTCCAGCGTCCTGCAAAGCTTGAGTGACATTCGCAATAATTTCTTCAATTTCCTGGCTGTTTTTCGCTTGTTGTGCTTGGTTAATAAAAACCGAACAGGTGTCTAATAATTTGTTTTTTTCAATCTTAGATAGTTGCATCGTTTTCCCTACTGTATAATTTTCCCGCTAATATCAATTGGAAGTCCTAATTGATTAGAAACATTATAATCATCATCTTCTAAAAAATAAAATTCAAAATTATCCTTATATTTTGATTTTACACTCCAATTAATTTGGCTGGCTAGCAGCGGATTATTTGTGTCAATCGTATAATTATTGACAAAATAAATGTTAATTTGAAATTTACCTTGGGGATTTTCCATTGTATTAAATATCCAATCTTCAAAGGATAAATTATTCTTATCTAAGAATTGTTTACTTAGTTGGATTGTTGGATTAAATAATCGTTCCACTCCAGTCGATCCTTTCCAAATTGTTTCATTGGTTTAGTTCCAGTTATTTGTTTAAATGCTAAGTTTTTAGTGTCATTGAAATGACATACTTCTAAAACAAAAAAGATTTAAGAATGGTCCTAAGCGTTGTTCTTAATCTCATTGAAATGACATACTTCTAAAACTCGGTGAATAGTCGGTGGTTTTCACGGGTCGTTCTTAATCTCATTGAAATGACATACTTCTAAAACGACGTTGACTTGATGAAAAACATTGTGTCAGTTCTTAATCTCATTGAAATGACATACTTCTAAAACTCAATATCAATTTTCAATTTGGCAAACATTGTTCTTAATCTCATTGAAATGACATACTTCTAAAACAGTAATTCACGTTCCTTTCCTTTGATTGAAGTTCTTAATCTCATTGAAATGACATACTTCTAAAACGAGGCTAGCAAACAATACGCAAAGCTGATTGTTCTTAATCTCATTGAAATGACATACTTCTAAAACTATCCGTGGAACTAATTTCTTATTTATGGCGTTCTTAATCTCATTGAAATGACATACTTCTAAAACGACTGTGCCCCTTTTTCGTCCTGAATTTTTGTTCTTAATCTCATTGAAATGACATACTTCTAAAACTCAAGTCTAAGTTATACGGTAGCATGTCAGGTTCTTAATCTCATTGAAATGACATACTTCTAAAACCAAGACAAGCTGGAACAAAAATACGTAGATGTTCTTAATCTCATTGAAATGACATACTTCTAAAACTTCAAATCTTGAGCGTTGTCAATATTAGTAGTTCTTAATCTCATTGAAATGACATACTTCTAAAACTAGTCTGTGCGTTGTAGATGTCGGCTAGCTGTTCTTAATCTCATTGAAATGACATACTTCTAAAACTTCTGGGTCGGTTGATTTTTCCGAATTTTTGTTCTTAATCTCATTGAAATGACATACTTCTAAAACTGCCACCTAAGTCCGATTTTCCTACGTCGGGTTCTTAATCTCATTGAAATGACATACTTCTAAAACCAAAAAATCCCGGTTCGCTTTTTCATATTAGTTCTTAATCTCATTGAAATGACATACTTCTAAAACTTCACTTTTTTTGTTGAACAGCAAGAACAGGTTCTTAATCTCATTGAAATGACATACTTCTAAAACTGCATAACTGCTGTTAAACTCAATGATTCAGTTCTTAATCTCATTGAAATGACATACTTCTAAAACTGATTGCGATCCTTGGTCGGACTGTGCTTTGTTCTTAATCTCATTGAAATGACATACTTCTAAAACGGATCGTAAGCGTCGGCTTTTTCAATTCCGGTTCTTAATCTCATTGAAATGACATACTTCTAAAACGGTCTGACAATCCTAGTTGCACAACCTCACGTTCTTAATCTCATTGAAATGACATACTTCTAAAACCGACTGGCGACGAAACTGATGGGTCCCGTAGTTCTTAATCTCATTGAAATGACATACTTCTAAAACGCGTCCGTGTCTAGTTTTTCACTGCTCATTGTTCTTAATCTCATTGAAATGACATACTTCTAAAACCTTTGTAGCAGAACTCACTGTAAAGTGGGTGTTCTTAATCTCATTGAAATGACATACTTCTAAAACTGGCAGGTTGAGCTTGGTTCACCTTAACGAGTTCTTAATCTCATTGAAATGACATACTTCTAAAACTAGGAAAGTCTAATGAAAATACATCAAAAAGTTCTTAATCTCATTGAAATGACATACTTCTAAAACCTTATATTCATTGAAAGACCTGAATCCATCGTTCTTAATCTCATTGAAATGACATACTTCTAAAACTGCTGGCAATACTTTAAAGCCTGCTTTAGCGTTCTTAATCTCATTGAAATGACATACTTCTAAAACTACAAGCTGCTAAAGATGACGTCACTAACGGTTCTTAATCTCATTGAAATGACATACTTCTAAAACCGGGGTTTCAATTGTGTTAAGCTAAGGTTGGTTCTTAATCTCATTGAAATGACATACTTCTAAAACAATAGGCCTTGTTAGGAGCCCGTAGTGGGCGTTCTTAATCTCATTGAAATGACATACTTCTAAAACTAAAATAATCAATTTCCTTATTAGGTCTAAGTTCTTAATCTCATTGAAATGACATACTTCTAAAACTTACCAACGTTTAAGCCGCGCAAACCAGTTGTTCTTAATCTCATTGAAATGACATACTTCTAAAACCGTCTGTAATATTTCACTAACTAGCGCTCAAAGATCACAAAATCCTTGTCAACGCTGTAATAACGGCATTCTTCTAGCAATTGGGAATATGGTTGCCCAGAAAAATCTAATAGTAAGACCTGCAATTCCAACTGTTTAATTAATTGAAATAGCTGAAGCTGTTGGGCTTCTTCCAAATAATTAAAGAGAGCATCAAGAACCAGTAGTTTTTTAGCATTAAATTGATAGTATAAGTTAAGAACTTCCCTAATTATATCATAAGGAGTTGCTTGCGTGTCATGCAAAAAGTTAATCCCACAGTACTTATACTGCTTCTTCACATCCCATTCGTCATTAACCGTTAAGGGAAAATCCTCTAAATAAGCAGAACCTAAGAAAATGCTTTTAAGCTCGCAATCCAATTGATATAAGCGTTGTCGTTCCTTTTCATTTAAATTCTCTAGAATTTCCCGTTCGATTTTCAGTTTAAACGGGCTAAAGGGATCGGGATTGGTCACCACATTCCCCACGAATTCTAAATAATCGTTCGTTTCAAGCACTTCCTCATTGGAGCTCAAAATGATAGTTTGGTTGGTTTGAAACCCCTGAATCAGACTAGTGTAAAAGGACTGATTATTCGTGCGAATAATGGTAGGAACCCCTGCATTAATCTCAAACGGTGCATTCGGATACAAAGTTAGCTTCATAATACTACCGTCCGATCCGAGGTGTTTCGCACATCATCTTTTTGTTCTCCCACCAAAAAGTGCATACTATTATACTGTTTTTCGGTTACCATTAACGTCTGAATCAAGCCGCGGGTTGGTAAAAATGTTTTAATCCGATTTTCCGTAAACTGGGCGGATTGCTTGGTAACACAAACCCGGGCATAAACCGAATACTGAATCATTAAAAAACCCTCGTTAATTAATTCCTTGCGAAACTTCCGGTAATTCCGCTTATCTTCACTAGTATCCATTGGTAAATCAAACATTACGATTAAGCGCATAATCCGATATCTCATCTCCTAATTCCACCTCAACTTTAGCTGTCTCTCGTTCCTCATTTAAGTAGTTAATACAGTTCGTCACGTGTGTTTTTAACGCATTTCTTAAAATTGTATTCTTGCCGTTAAACTTTAACTCTAGGTTCAACAAGTCCACGAGCTTAATCTTAATTTCCGGCGTTAGTTCCTTAATCTCCTGTTCACTTACCCACCAGTCGATAATGGGACGAAAGGGTTCCATCAAGTCTGAGCCGAGGTTAAATTGATTCTCATCGTTATGATGATGAATCCCCAGCTGAGTCAAGCATCCCGTGGCGACAATATTGCGGTTCACCAATGATAATAAAATGGAATAACCGTAGTTCAAAGCCGCGTTTGCGGGTTGGAAATTGCGCCGTTCAAACCCGGTTTCAAACAGTAACGGAAAATACTTACGCGCGACTACCGCTTCTCGATTACTAGTATCATTAATCTCAATTTTACGAAATTCATAGTCTAACTCACTCGCATCAATGTGACGCCGCTGTAAAACCGCGATTTGCATCTGAACCTTAGCGGTGACTAACCAAGTCCATAGTAGTTCTTTACGAGCTTCATCCCACTCAAACTGCCGTTGTAAAACTGACATACTGCGATTATTCGGTAAGTAATCAACGGTTTCACAGACCGGTTCTCCGGTCTCATCGGAAAAAATCACTTTAACTGCTGCCCGGGCTAGTTCGCTAATGGCCCGCGCCGTCAGTACGGCCTTCGTGGTACTAATCAGCAATACCTCGATATCATCGATTGGCACTTCGGCCACCGTTTGGTTAGTCTGGACAATGATGCGTCGTCCGGAATATGATACTTTCGCGTGTTGGGTGATCACAACGCTTCTCCACCCCATCTTTCTACCTCCTTGACTTTCCTAAAAAAAGTTGTTATATTAACGTTGTTGGTTGGGATGCCAACGATTTTTAATCTCATTGAAATGACATACTGAGTTAAAATCAAACAATGCCGCTGGCGGAGTTTATCCTTGTGAGCCCTTAAGGGCCATACATAGTAGAAAAGGGACGCTATCATCTGATAGCGTCCCTTTTTGATGCTTCGGTGTTACAAATCAGAAATTTTAACTTGACGCGAAAATAACCCGGTGGGAGATTGGTAAATGAATTTAGTTTCTGGCTTTAATTTTATTCCTGCTTTTAAAGAAAACAATCCTAAATATTTCGGTAATCCAACCTTTGAAACATCAGTATATGGCGCATTAGCATGCAATCCAATTAACAAATTATTAATGATGGTTCTCATATCATCAACATCATCTAACTCACTGAATTGAACCTTTGCCACTTCACTATTACTAAAATCATATGCTTTAAAATAGCGTTGTCCCTTATCAACAATTTCATTGAACGCAAACATCAGATCATCACGAGTAAGATCAGTTGGCTTACTGCTTAAAATTTTCATTGCTTGGTCAGATAACACCAACTGTTGCGCATTATGGCGATATTGTTTACTTGCTAACGTAAACAACGCTCCATCCTCATTAACTAGTTGATTAATATATACCTTGCTCTTAAAAATCTGATAATCATTGACCTTACCGTTCTTACCGGTAAATTGCGGACGAACCGATTTTTCGACCATTTCCTCAAATGACATCCCCTGTTGTTGCCAAACTAAATTAGCTAACGGAACACTTGCGAGACGATACTCAACTTTCGAACCTTTTTTAACCCGAACTAATGTCATGAAGGCTGCCGTCTTACTGGTGTAACCACCATAAATATCACTCGAACGATTAGCTTTGGGATTAATCAACTTTCGTGGCTTCTTCATTTTTTTGTCATGCGCTGGTGCCGGAAAAACCGTTTGTTTAAATAAATTACCATGATTAGTTTCCAATTCTTTGGTAACCAGCATCAGCTTTAATTGATACAACTTGCGCATGTAACCCAGTAACTGATCTGAATCAGTTTTAATCTGCCCATCTTCAGCTAATTCATGGTACTTTTCAAAGCGGTATAAGAAGTTAAACTGTTTCAAATCCTTAATCCCAACCTTCGCGTAGTCCCCATACACAAAGTAAGGTTTCAAATTAGGATACTGCTGTAACAACCAATTCCCTACAAAGGCTGATAAGTAAGCATCAAAAGAATGGTGATAATCATTCACATTTCGGTTTTTATAAAAATTAAATTTCGTCCGCATGTGGTGGGTTAAGTTTGCTTTGACCGTCACAATCTCAGTCTGACCTTCAGTGGCATACCGGTTGTGGAGAATCTCTGCAATCAGTTTAATGACCTGGCGGGTTTCAACCAGTTGCCGATTAATGAACCGCCCCTGATTGTCAAACTTACTAATTTTATCTGGGGTTAACATGAGATTATTGTACTTCTTCCAGGTCATCAGTCCGTGCTCACGCAGGCTGGTCCAATAACCTTTCATCTGCGCCCCAAAGAGTTCTCCGGGGAGGCGATCGGCCTTAGTTTGGTTATTCGCTTTTGCCGTTAACACCCGGTTATCCAACGAGTTATCCAAAATAAAGGACTGCGGTAGGATATGATCAATTTCATAGTTTGAAAGCCGGTCAATATCGATTGGCTTTCCCGTGTATAAGTCCTTGCCACCCTGCACGAAGTACAGGTACAACCGGTCATTAAATTGCGCCTTATCCTTGATTTTCGCTTTTAATTCCGCTTGCACGTCGTCGCTAATCTCGGCTTTCGCCTTTTGATACGTTTGTTCTAGCTGTTTTGCCCGTGAATTAACCAAGCGATGATCGTTTCGATCTTCGCGGGCAAATTCAATCATAATATTGGCGGGGGCATACCCCATGGCCTTTTCAATGTCATCGATCACTAATAAAACCTGGCGCATGGCCTTTTTATTTTGTGGCGATGTATACAAATCATCAATCACGTTGGAAACGTTCTGCTGTGCTAACCGGTCCCCGTTAAATTCTTGAATCGCCGCCTTGAAGCTATCATCAGCTAGGGTTTCCATCAAGTTTTGATCCGTGTTCCACAACACATCAATGACCCGTTCCCCGTTTGCATTGGTAATTCCAGCCAGCAACTGTTTTGATAACCGACCCCAACCCTGGTACCGGTGTTTGACTAATTGCGTTTTTTGCTCCGGCGTCAGCCAGGTAACCGTATCCAGTTTTAATTTAAAAATGTGTTCATCTTCAAAGATGGTGGACCACTCAATGATGCGTTCTAAGTCCGCCTGGCGGTCCGGATCATCCAGTTGGGAGTCAAAAATCGACTTAAAATCATTATACGTGCCCAAGGTATTATTAACGTTCTTTTGGTCGGTCGTTCCCGAGAGATAAGCATCCGTACCAATCCAGCCCTGGGCTTGCATAAACTCCGTGATTCGTTTCAAGGAAACGCGTTTGTGGTTCTTATAAATCTGATTGAAGATCGCTTGTTTATGCGCCGGCTCTAACATAAATTTCTTGCCATTCACATTCACTTTTAGCTTATTTAACTCGTTTAAAACGGTGAATTCTTGGTACAACAAACTATCTTTGGGCAATACCGGTTCCCCGATTAGGTAGGTATCGGTAGCGGTCATCCGTTTAATAAAGTTCGTTGCCGAAGCCGTTTTATCAACTTTTTCTGCAAAGTTCCACGGCGTGATTTTCCCCTGTTCTTTGCGTTTCATCCACGCAAATTTCCCGTTTTCCGCACTGACTTCTTCTGGATCAACCATCGGACCGACGTAGTAAGGCACGCGGAAGGAAATCAATGCATCCAGATGTTCTTTAGCTTCACGGAGCCAAGGATAATACTGCCCCTGATTCTCAATAATGGCATCGAGTTCTTGTTGTTGCAGTTGATATGGAATCGCCCCGTTTTCCTTGGAACGTTGTTTGGGCATAAATTGACCTGTCTCAAGCGCTGCTTTAATTTCAGTCGCCACTGCAGAATCATCTAGTTGCTTTTCCACCCGCTTCATAAATTCATCGCGCGGGAGTTTCTTATAGCTACTAACTTCTCCATCAACGTAGTCCGCATACGCCTGTTTCAGGGCCGTAGCTTGTTCCGTTTTCCCGGCTGCCTTCAACTGTGCCGCTAAGCGTTTTAATCGCTTTAGGTCATCGTGATGCCGATCATACCGATCAATCATGGCCGCTGAGATGCTCGAGAACAGCTTCCCTGTGACTGGATTCTGGAGGAGACCCGCTAAATCAACGGCGAAATAGAGCTTTTGCAAGATTGCCACGATTTCCTGATCATCATCCGTCACTTGAGAGCCTAAATCAGCTAATTTTTGATCAAAATCATCACTATTGAAGGTTAACGAAAACTCCTTCGCATTCGGAACGTCCTGTAGCCCAAAAATCACGTCAAACTTGGCTTTTAAACCGACAATTGCTTTCACAATTTCCGTGGCAAGCTTTTTATTAACCTGATTCTGGTCCTTATCCCCTTTCACAAAAATTTCACTTGCAATTTGCTTTTGGCGATCACTCTTACTCTGGTTGGTATCTGTCAAAATTTTCACTAGGTGATTGACGTCCGTGGTTTTTAACTGCACATCATCGCGTTGTTGCTGGGTGAAAATATCATTTAACTGCTGAAAGTCCGTGCTTAAATCGATTTCGCCCGCCTTGAACTTGTTGGCAGCCCCTTTGTTTAGAAAATGGCCTCGGTATTTAAGCAAGTGGTGCACCGCTAAATAGATTAACCGGACATCAAACTGGTGCTGTTCCGTAGCCAGGGCATGCCGCAAATGATAAATCGTTGGATAGTCATGGTGATAATCTTGATCGGTAAAATCAGGATCCGCAAACAGAATCTTGTCGGCAAACTCCTGCTTTTTCTGTGGATCACGGGGCGACACGCTGGATTGCCGTAACCGCGCATAGAAACTCTGATCTACCTCCGCAATCGGCGCATCAAAAATTTCTGCTAACAGGCGCAACCGCCACTTTCTACGCGATAAGCGGCGGCGCGTGGTCCGAAAGCCACGCCGCTCGGCCGCGGCTTGGCCCTCCTTAAACAAGCGTGTCCCGATTCCATAGTGACCCTTAACCGAAATTAACCGGTTATTTTCGTCCGTGATGGCCCAACCAATCGAGCTGGTCCCAATATCCAGCCCCACGTTATACGGTACCTCTGTTTTCATGATTACCTCCTAATTAGTTAATATCATTATTATATCATGTACAAATCATTATTATAAAATTCATTTAAAATTAAATTGTCATCACTTAGGATCATTACGACCAGTACTCGTTTGAAAATCCACTCCAATTATGATGCAGAAGCTTCGGAATACTTTTTAACAAACTGAACTAAATCAGCAGTAAACCGGTCAGTTTCGTCGATCATCAGGTTATGGCCTGAATTTCCGTACTGTTTAATTTCTAGCTCCGGATACTTGGGGGTTAATAACTTAACTGGGTCTCTGTGTCCAACAATATTATCGTAGCGTCCCACTAACACTGTTGTAGCAACTGGCTCAATCGCATTTAACCAGTTTGGCAATGCGTAAAGGTCCGAATTCATTATCTTAGTCAAATTTACACTTTGATTATAGGTTAACGGTTTCTCAATAAATAGTTGATATAATGCAAATTTTAGGTGGTTCAAAATTACATTTACCGCTTTAAAATCATCCGTAAATTGGGCTGGATTAGGTCCAACGTACGGGTGGTCTAAGTTATCCAAGGTCCGCTCTGCTAGTTTGGGAACCACCATTGGCACTACCAACAACTGGGCCTTCATTGCGTGGGGAAAATCCTTCTTTAATCCCGTCGCTAAATATCCGCCGTATGATTGCCCCACCACTAGAAACCGTGATAATTTTAACCAGCGTAATGTTTGAACAAGTTCTTGAAGCGTCGTTGTGGCATCAATAAATTCAAGTTCACGAGAACACCCCATTCCCGGTAAATCAATATAAATCCGTTGATAACCTAAAAGGAGCTTTTTAAACACTGGTTCGGTTAGTTGCATTAGGCTAGTATGATCTAGTTCATATCCATGTAAAAAAATAATTGGCATTCCGGTACCAATTTTAGTGAATTTCAGCATCAGATTCCTCCCTCCCTACTCATTCATCCTCCGACTCCACCACGCAAACCAGGCATAGCCACCCCCGGACAACAGCACAAACAGCCCCATGGCTTCCACCGCCACGACCGGAAACGATTGGAAGTGGTCCAGAGCCCCGACGCCCCACAGTAGTAACAACGACACCACGCTCCCCAGCGTCCCGGAAACCGCCGTCACCGACGCCAGGGAGCGCGCCGGGGCCTGGCGTTGGAGATTCACCAGTAACTGGGTACTGTAAATATTAAAGGGCACGAGGAAGAGGCAGGTTAAACTAACCATCCCGAACTGCCAATGCTGACAGGCCAAGGCGCTTAGAAACAGGCCCACCATCAGTAAGACTAGGATTAGTTCGCCCCGGCGAAAGTTTTAGCGGGCAAACACCCAGTTACTACCTAACGCGATTAGCTGAAACCCAACGTAAAACAAGCCAAACTGGGCTTGCTTAACTCCGGCGCCGAGAAACAACACCTGCCAGAACTGAAAAAAGAGTTGGGCCACGATTTGTAACACGGCTAACTGCCCGATTGTCAACCATAACTGGGCCGTTAAGCCCGTTCTCAGTAAAGCTACTAACTCGCGCAAGGTCTTTCGCTGTTCTGCGGCTTGGATGGCAGTCCCGTGAAAGCCGAATAAGATTAAGCAGAGGGCCACGCCAATCAACCCAATCGAGATAATGTACAGGGCGTTCTCTAAGTAAGCATAGATAAAGGAGCCCAGTCCCCCACCGAGCAGGCTACTCAGCAAATTGGTATTGTTAAAGCTTGGTATTGTTAAAGCGCACGTTAAACTGCTTGATCAGCGACTCGTTGTGTTGGTACTGCCGTAGAAAATAGGTTTCTAGCGAACTACCGATGGCCGCACTACTAATCCCGTAGATAAACCAGGACCCGCTCAGGATCCAAAAGGAATGGGACCACATGATTAAGCCGTACGAAAGTGCTAGCAACAGCAGTGACAATTCGTACACCCGTTGCTCTGACCAGGAATCCGTCAGTAGTCCCGATGGCAGTTCAAATCCCAATACCGCGATCATGAAAAAGCTCTGAATCACCGCGATTTGCCCGACACTCATCCCCTTATTAAGCAGGATTACGGTTAACACAGCATGCGGGAGCACCCGCGCAAAGTTATACAAAAAGAACGACGTTAAGTAGACGATTAAATTGGTTTGGGAACGTGAGAATGCTGGCATTAGTTGGCCCTCCGTCGGTTAATTAAGCGCATTATACCATTTTCCCCAGTGGTTCCCGCGCCAATTTCAGTCCCTCGGCCACAAAAAAACCACCGGTTCAACGAACCAGTGGTTTTTAAGCAGTTCTGTGGGACTTAGACTTCGCGGTTAGTTTCCGTTTCGACGCCAATCCCATCGTATTCATCGAGAATAATTTGTTTCAAATCCGCAATCAACGGTTCCTTCGGGTTAGCCGTGGTACATTGATCCCCATAAGCCAGTTCTGCTAACCGTTGTGCTTTATCTTCCAGTTCCTGGCGCTCAACGCCCTGGGCTTGCAGGCTCAAGGTTACGCCAACGGAGTGCGCCAGCTCGATCACTTTGTGAACCAACGCTTCCTTCAGTTCTTCGTTCGTGTTCCCTGGTAAGCCAATGTAGCGAGCAATTTCAGCATAATCTTGATCAGCCCGGAAAGATTCGTACTTCGGCCACGTTGCCAGCTTCTTCGGTTGCTTGAAGTTGTACCGAATCACGTGTGGCAGGGTAATGGCAATCGCCACTCCATGGGTAATCCCGAATTGACCCCCAAGTTTGTGGGCAATTGAGTGGGTAATCCCAAGGAAAGCATTTGCAAAGGCCATTCCGGCAATCGTGGAAGCCGTATGCATCTGGTCGCGCGCTTCGGAGTCCCCGTTGTAAGAAGCCGTCAGGTTCGCAAAAATCATCTTAATGGCTTGCAGTGACAACGGCCGGGTGTAATCAGAGGCCATCACAGAAACGTAGGATTCAATCGCGTGCGTTAAGGCATCTAATCCCGACGCAGCGATTGTACTCTTGGGCACCGTTTTAACAAATTGCGGATCAATGATGGCCACGTCTGGAGTCAAAGCGTAGTCTGCCAGTGGGTACTTAATGTGGAGCTTAGCATCCGTAATCACGGAGAACGGCGTTACTTCAGAACCAGTTCCAGAGGTACTAGGGATGGCCACCATCTTCGACTTACTTGGTTTTTCGAAGCGGTAGGCCCGTTTCCGGATGTCCAAGAACTTCTGTTTAGCCCCAAAGAAGTCCGTTTCAGAGTTTTCGTAGATTAACCACATCATCTTAGCGGCATCTAGTGGTGAACCACCGCCAAGCGCAATGATGGTATCGGGTTGGAAGCCCCGCATTTGCATTACACCGGCATCAACCGTTTCGGTGGTTGGTTCGCCATGAATGTCATCAAAGATGTAGTATTGCACGCCATCATCGCGGGCGTTTAATTCATCGAGCACCTTGTCAACGTAGTGGTATTTAACCATGGAAGGACTCGTCACGATGAAAGCCTTTTGGATGTTTGGCATGTCCTTCAGGTAACGCACGGAATTCTTTTCGAAGTAAATCTTTGGTAGTTTAATCCATTGCATATTATTTCTTCTCTTTGCGATTGTTTTGATGTTCAACAGGTCATAGTCCGTCACGTTATGTGAGATTGAGTTTTGTCCCCATGATCCGGTCCCGAGCGTGAGGGACGGCGTCATGTTGTTGTAGAGGTTTCCGACTCCACCAAGTCCAGAGGGAGAGTTCACGATTACCCGCGACGCCTTCACGAACACGCCGAACTGCGTTGCGAGTTCTTCGTTCGTCGTTTGAATGGCTGCGGTGTGCCCTAACCCACCGTATTCCAACAGTTGGTTGACGATTTCAAAGGCCGCGTGATGATCCTTAGCGTGGTAAACCGAGATCACGGGCGACAGCTTTTCACCAGACATCGGGTACTTTGGCCCAATGCCTGTCATTTCGACGGCCAGCACTTGGGTGTCTTCTGGAACCTTAATACCGGCCATTTCAGCAATTTGCTTTGCAGTTGCCCCAGCAATGGGACCTTTCACACTCAACCGGGTGCTATCAAACATGGCATCGGTGAGTTGTTGGTGCTCAGCTTCCGGCACAAAGTACACGTTGTTGCGTTCGAGTTGTTCTTTCACATCGGTATAAATCTGGTCGTCAATGACCGCACTATTTTCCGTGGCACAAATCATCCCGTTATCAAAGGTCTTTGACAACACAATGTCGTTGACGGCTTCTGGAATCTTAGCCGTGGCTTCGATGTAAACGGGACCGTTTCCAGGTCCAACCCCCAAGGCTGGTTTCCCAGTTGAGTAAGCGGCTTTCACTAAGCCAGGCCCCCCGGTTGCTAAGGTACATGCTACTCCCGGGTTCTTGATCAAGGCGTTGGTGGCTTCCCGACTTGGTTCGGCGATCCATTGGATACAATCCTGGGGCGCTCCAGCAGCCACGGCGGCATCCCGCATGATCCGCGCGGCTTCAATCGAGGATTGTAAGGCCTGCGGGTGCAAACTAAAGATGATGGCATTGCGAGTTTTCATGGAAATGATTGCCTTAAACAGGGTGGTTGAGGTCGGGTTGGTCACTGGTGTAATCCCGGCTAACACCCCAAGGGGTTCGGCTACCTTAATCAAATCTTCTTCTGAATTCTCGTCGATAACCCCGACCGTCTTGTCGTTGCGAATGTCGTGCCAAATTTCTTCGGTGGCGAACAGGTTCTTGATGGCCTTGTCTTCAGCGACCCCCCGTCCGGTTTCTTCGTACGCCATTTTGCCTAACCGTTGGTGGGCATCCACCCCGGCAATTACCATGGCGTGGGTGATTGCATCGACTTTAGCCTGGTCAAAGTGACTCATTTCATCTAAGGCGACGTGCGCCTTTTTAACCATTTCATTAATCTTCGCATCAATTGCTTGGTTTTCTTGTACTTCTTTTTTGTCAGACATGTTTTTCCCTCCGGATGTTCTTCTGGGTTACAGGGGTGCGTGCGTGCTTACAAAGCGCCTGGTTGCCGGTTGATGCTTTTTCTAGGCTGGGGCGCCCGTGAAATCAAAGACGACCCGGCCCACGATCTTACCGGCCTTCATTTCGTCAATGACGTGATTAATGTTTTCCAGCTTATCGGTCTTAACGATTGGTTTAACTTCACCAGCGGCGCCAAACTGGAAGGTTTCACGCAGGTCTTCGCGCGTTCCGACCAAGGACCCAGCGACTTTAATGCCATCTAAAACGGTTTTGTCAATGTTTAAGGCCATGTCACCCTTCGGCAGGGCCACCGCCACTAACGTTCCGTTGGGAGCCAAGGCGTTCACAGCGTTCGTAAAGGCCGGGGCACTAACGGCCGTCACAATGGCAGCATCAACGCCCCCATCCGTGGCCTTGATGATTTGCTCCGTGGCATCATCATCGTGCCGGTTAATCACCACGTCAGCACCGTTTTCTTGCGCCGCTTGGAGTTTAGCAGGATCACCATCGGTAACTACCACCCGCGCGCCAAAGACGTGTTTCGCCAGTTGAACGGCAAGGTTTCCGAGACCCCCGGCTCCAACGATTTCAACCCAATCACCGGGCTTCGTGTTGCCTTCTTTTAGCGCCTTGTAGGTCGTTACTCCCGCACAAGTTAGTGACGTAGCCTGAATTGGATCCAGTTCATCGGGAACTTTAACCGCATACTTAGCATCTACAATACATTCTTCCGCCATGGCCCCGTCTACGCTAAAGCCAGCGTTTTTAGCGTTTCGGCAGAGCGTCTCGTTTCCGGTAATACAGTAGCGACAGGTTCCATCGGCCGAGTAGAACCAGGCAATTGAGACCCGGTCGCCAACCTTTAAGTTGTCAACGGCTTTCCCAACTTGGGTAACCTTACCCACGCCTTCGTGACCGATGATCCGCCCGGGAACTGGACCAAAATCACCAGCGGCCACGTGTAAATCGGTGTGACACAGCCCACAGTATTCAATCTTAACTAGTGCTTCATGCTCATCAATCGGACGGAGATTAACATCCTTAATGTCAACGTACCCATCTGAATTGGACCGAACAACAGCTGCTTTCATCTTTTATTCCCCTTTCCAAACCTTTACTTTACGGTTCTATTATATTGTTCAAAAGTTCACATGTCAACGCTAAAAAGTTATTTTAATTATTAAAAAATAGTAAAGCAGACCGCAAAAAGACTACAATAACGCATTCTGACGGTTCCAAACCCGTGAAACATAATTTTGTGTTAAGTTACACAAAATTACGGTTATATTAAGAAAATGAGCTTTCATTTGCGCCTTTCGTTAATCAACTACTACCCGATTAGTTAGCTTCCAATTAATGTTTAATCAGTTATTTTTATTGCTTATTTAGAATCTGACTATGTTACAATTATACTTATGAGCAATGTGATCTTTTTATTTTTCACCAATTTAAATCAAATACATACAAACAAAGAAAGGATGGATTACGTGAAAAAAGTAAATAAAAATGTAAGTTGTCACTATAAGATGTATAAAGCTGGTAAAAAATGGGTTGTCGCTTCATTAGCAAGCGCCACCATCATGTCCTTTACATATTTAACCGCCCAGGCTAATCTCGATTCCCCCGCCGAAAATGCAACTGCGGTCACCACGGCTGTAACCGGTGAGACACCCCAGCAATTAGCTCCCAGTTCGCAACCAACTCCACCTAATCAACCGGTGGTTACAACTACACCTCAAGTTACTAACCCAGAATCGCAGCCCGCACCATCCTTAACCACCGATACAACTACAGGCAAACCAGCTACTGCTAGTCCCTCAACCAGTGAACTAACTTCGAATCCTACTCCTAGTGACCAAGCTGTAGCTGTTAACCAACCTCATGAACCGGGCCAGGCAAGTGGTAGCCAGGCTAAGTTATCCCTAGTTAACGAATCCCAGCCAGTCACAACCGCTACTCCATCTAATGAGTCCGTTTCTAATGGTGCTCAACCGACTGAAAGCACTGCTCCAGAGACAGTTACACCTACTGCAGCTCCACAAAATTATCAAGCGCCACAATCTCAATTTGATCACGGTGCATTAGTTAAGCTAGCCGTTACTGCTGACCCAACAATGATGACATCCGTTGTCCCAGATCCGACGTTACAAAAGGCAATTACCGATGCTTATAATCAAAGCTTTTATCCCAGCACAACGAAAACAATTGAAGAAATAACGTTAGAAGATATGAAGGCAATTCAAACAATTAATCTTCCCTCCTTTGGTAGTTCGGGAAATCGCGCTTTGCCCCAAACTTTTGCCGGCATTCAATACTGTACTAACTTAAAATATCTTTTTATTAATGGAGCCGGCAGTACAGATATCCCCGCTAAAATTGATTTTTCTGCCATCGGAGAATTAACTGGATTAGAACGCTTAGATTTTTCGGCCGTGCCGTTTACAACTGATCAATTCCCCGACCTAAGCAAGTTGACATCGTTAAAAATATTATCAATCAACCAAAATACCGGTGGTGACATTTGGGCCACCCATCCTGACCGCATTGATAATTCAATTTTTAACGTCTTAAAACAATGTCATAATTTAACTTCCCTAAACATCATCGGCACCAATGTTGATTCCCTGGCAGATTTTGCAGCGGTTAAACTTGCCCATCCGAACCTTACTTCAATTGATTTTAGTAGAAATCGAATTAAAAATCTCAATGTTTTACGGCAAAATATAAATTTAGATAACGTCACTAAAATTAATGTCACTGGGCAAGTCGTTACGTCAGCATATTCTCTAACGCGCGATGACTTTGATTATAATTCTGAAACAAACCAATTAACCTTACCCTTTAGCAAGCTAAAGGATTTGATAATTAACCCGGATGGATCCCTCGCTTATCCAACCAAAGAAATTCAAGTTAATTATAATGGCAAGTGGGTCACAGCAACTTTGAAAAATAATGCCTTCGTAATCAACGGTGTGTCTCAAAGTGATTTTGCTAACTTAACGCTCTTTAAATGGCGACCAGCCTTCTTAAGCGATGATTATAAGACGGATGGAATTTGGAATTTTGGTGGTAACGCCATTGGTCAAGATATCACTGTTGCAACTACGCTTCCGGTCAATGGAGCTGAAGTCACGGTTAAGTATGTTGATGAAAACGGAGTTGACCTCGTCCCAGCGGAACGGTTAACAGGGGATCTCAATACTCCCTATACCACGACGGCTAAAGACCTTCCGGGTTATTCGCTAAAACAAGTGGTCGGTAACCCGACGGGAACCTTTACAGATAATGCTCAAACTGTGACCTACGTCTACCAAAAAGTGGTCGATCACAGTTCCATCGCCGGCCATGACGTTACCATTCATGTGAATGACGCCATCCCTTTGGCAGCTGATTTTGGTGCAACTGCGACTGCTATGGATGGTAGTGCCCTATCGGTTACCCTTGATACTAGCGCGGTTGACGTAACCAAGCCCGGTAGTTATCCGGTTACTATCACCGCGGCAAACGGGCTTAGTAAAACGGTTTATGTTCACGTATTAGCAAATCAACCAGTAGCAGGAGCTGAGGTCACGGTTAAGTACGTCGATGAAAATGGAAATGAAATCGCGCCTGCCGATCGTTTAAGTGGAACTATTAATACGCCCTATACCACGACGGCTAAAGACCTTCCGGGTTATTCGCTAAAACAAGTGGTCGGCAATCCGACGGGAACCTTTACAGATACCGCTCAAGCTGTAACCTACGTCTACCAAAAAGTGGTCGATCACAGTTCCATCGCCGGCCATGACGTTACCATTCATGTGAATGACGCCATCCCTTCGGCAGCTGATTTTGGCGCAACTGCGACTGCTATGGATGGTAGTGCCCTACCGGTTACCCTTGATACTAGCGCGGTTGACGTAACCAAGCCCGGTAGTTATCCGGTTACTATCACCGCGGCAAACGGGCTTAGTAAAACGGTTTATGTTCACGTTTTGGCGCAAACTGTTACTGAAAAGCCTAATCCCAAGCAACCAGAGCAGCCAACTAATGACCCCCTTACCGAAGGTGCCCAAGACAAGCATATTGACATTGATGTTATCCCTAGGCACGAAGATGAACAATCTCAATCCAAAGCTAATAATGGCATCAACCGATCAGCTTCCAATCCTGAAATTTTTGCCGGTAAGGCATCTACGCTTCCAACCGTTTCAACAGCTAAGCAACAAACACAGCATCACTTACCGGCAACTGGGCAAGCCCAAAATCGACGGTTGTTAGTGCTTGCACAGACCTTAGTTGGATTGTCATTGTTACTATTTGTCGGTTTGAAAGTAATCGACAGAAGAAAACGATAATCCCTTAATCGGAGTTACTCGTGCTCCCCTCAAATTCAGAAAAACCAAAAAGGTTGCTAGCCGATGGCTAGCAACCTTTTTTAATTATCCTTCTAATCGGGATAACAGGAATTGAACCTGCGACCTCATACTCCCGAAGCATGCGCTCTACCAAGCTGAGCTATATCCCGGTAATTTTTACTACTAGTTCATCATACCACAAATCTTACCGCAGGACCAAATGACCTTAGCAACAACAAAGCGTAATTCCAACTGGAATTACGCTTGTCATTTTCTAGAGTTTAGTCTGGTAACCACCCGTGCTTCTGCAGGTCAAAATCTCGTTTTGGGAGCTTCGAAACATACGGATTTCCGGCCACGTAAAAACGATACGGCTGATTCGTCCAACTGCCCCGGTCACTAACGCCGATTCGACCACTCGCCATGATTTTCTGTGGCGTTTTGCCGTGCTCTAAATCAATGTCTAGAGCCGTCTCGCCAAACTCACGCTCGTTCAGTTGCTTATCGGTAATTCCGAGGGCTTCCATCAGTTTGCCTGGTCCGTTAGTTAGTTCATAACCATGCTTGGCCCGGTGCTGTTCCATAACCGCCCGTCCCGCGACTGGTTCTAACCCCCGAATCAAGATTCCCTCAGGGACCTCCTCCGCCTGCGTGGCGACATCCAGACAGAGGCGAGAGTGGATCGAATAAATGTAAATGGTCCCTGGAACTCCATAGAGCGCTTCATTTGCCGGCGTTCGTTTCCCTTGATAGGCATGGGCGGCGGAGTCCCGTTGGCCCAAATAGGCTTCTGCTTCCGTGATGTAGCCACTCATCAACCCATGCGGTGAGTGGTACACCAACAGCTTGCCTAACAAGCGTTGCGTAATCTCATCCGTAGTTCCCGTTGCAAAAAACCGCCGTAGCCGCTCTGTCACCGTGTTTACCTACCTTCAAACTCCCATGTAGTCTTCATTACCGGACCACAATCACCGAAATCTTCGCCTTCTTCGCTAACTTAACACTGATGCTGTAAAAATGATGTTCGCCATCCTTATCGGCCCCACACACTAACAAATCCGGTTTAAAGTTCGGAATGATCGTGTCGAGAATCTCATCATCAATGTCGCCACCTTCACTGGCAATCGCGGTCACATCGCTAACGCCAAAGTCCTCAGCCATCGTGACATAGTGATCGATCACCTGGTTTAAGGCGGCCCGCTTCTCGTCTAATTTCTTCGGTGTCAGAGAATCATAAATGTTGATGTCATCACCCTCTAATACCGAACAAATCCCGAGTTCAGCGTGAAACGTCTTGGCCTGGGTCACCGCGTAGCGTAATGCGGCTTCGTTCGCACTAGGATCGTCAGCATCAATTGTCAATAAGATGCGTTTGAACGCCAATGGTTCTACTTCCGTCATTTTCTTCACCTCCCTTCGCTAATATCATAGCATGAAACTGGCCTTTAAGCTCGGCAAATTGCAACTCCAAGTAACATGCCCGTGATCAGTCGACATCATCATGCGTGTTTAACTTGGAAATCATGTGTTGGGCCCGCACACGGCGCATTTTTTCCTTTTTCTTTTCGACCCGCAGGTCTTCCATCCCCTTGGCCTTAAGCACGATTCCCTCATCCGTTTTGACCATGTGATAAATCGAGACCAGGATCATGAGACAGACAAACATCAACGGGAACCCGGCAATAGCACAGAAGGTTTGAATGGTGGTAAAGCCCCCTACAACCACGATTCCGACTGCAAAGAGGACAAAGACGACGACCCACGTCATCCGGTTGACCTGACTGGGATCCTGATTATCCTTCAACTGCAAACTCGTAAACGACGAAACGATGTAGGCCGACGAAGAGATCGTGGTCGCCAGAAAGATAAAGCACGATAAGCAGTAGACGGCAAACACAATCCCTTTAACAGGTAACGTCCCGAGGACCGCGGTAATCACCGCTGCTTGCCCGTGGACATTCAAGATGTGCACCAGGTTCACGGTGCCGGTTTTTTGCAGCCACAGAGAGTAGCCTCCAAGGATGGCGTAGAAACTCAAACAACCAGCGGAGCCGTACATGAGCATCCCAAGTAAGACCTGGCGAATCGTCCGCCCTTTAGAAATGCGGGCGATAAACAGTCCCATCACCGGCATGTACGATAACCACCACCCCCAGTAAAAAATCGTTTCGGAGTTAGCAATGTCTGGAGTTCCATTGGGCACCGTGTTAGTACTCAACCGCACAAAATTACTGGTTAAGAGCCCCAGACTGTTAGTTTCTGAACTTAAAATGTAAATCGTTGGTCCGACCAACAGAACGAACGCTAAGAAGATGATTGCCGTCCAGATGTGCATGTCGCTTAAGCGGTCAATCCCACCGTTTAAGCCGTGCCAGACGGTCCAAGCAAAGATCACAAACAACATGGCAAACAGCCCGAGTTTGAGTGCCATGTTATCCGGTAAGCCGGTAAGCCCACTTAAGACATTTGAGATGATTGGAAGCTCCATCCCGACGGAGGAGCCCACGCCCCCCATAATCCCAAAGACAACTAAAAAATCGACCAGTTGCCGCCCGACATACTGCCACTTAGCATTCCCCTGCAAAAAATTAATTGCCGTACTCAGACGTTGGACCTTGGTGTGCTTCACGAACAAAATATAGCCAATTGCAACGGCCGCCGGGGCAAACATCATCCAAGCCATCGGCCCCCAGTCAAACTGACCGAGCATGTGGGCATAATTATAGGCTTCTGTTGAAAAGGGCTGAATGCCAAAGGCGGGATGGGAGACGTAGCGAATCGGATCCACCATACTCAACATCAAAATACTAGCGTCAATTGCGGTGGCAAACACCATGCTTCCCCACTGCAAACTACTGTACTGGGGTTTAGTGGTGGCCTCTCCTAGTTTAATCGAACCGTACTTACTAAAAATCAACCACAAAAAGAACACGAAATTAATGATGTAAACCATCATATAAGCCCACCCCATCTGCTTGGTAATCCAGGTCAATGCAGTAGCTAACTCACCCTGCAGTGGCTGACCACCGGCAATTAAAATGACTGCCGCCACCACAAAAATAACCATGGTGGGAATAAATACGAACTTATTAATGTTGAAATGGTTAAAAATGGTGTTCCTCCAGAAAGCGGTTCGGCTTTTATTTCACAAAAAATACCGCTAGCGTGATCGAAAAGCGAACCTCATAGCGGTATCCATCATCTGAATGATTTTATTTGATTATAACACTTTTAACGTTCAGTTAAATCATGATTATCAATTGTTTTGAGCACCCGCGCCGGATTACCCGCGAGGACTACGTCATCACCAAACGATTTAGTGACCACCGCGCCGGCCCCCACCACGACGTTTTGGCCGAGCGTGACCCCAGGAAGAATCGTGACGCCGCCCCCTAGCCAGGCGTTATCCCCGATCGTAATCGGCGCCCCGAGCTCCACGTCGTGAATCCGGTCACGGGCGTTTAAAGGATGGATGTTCGTGTACAAGCCGCAGTTCGGCCCGATGTAACAGTTTTGCCCTATCCGAATGGGACACGAATCTAGGAGGGTCAGGTGATAGTTGCCAAAAAAGTTATTTCCAATGTAGATATTGAACCCGTAGTCAAACTGAAGGTCAGTTTCTACAAAAAATTCCGGTCCCGTCGCGGCCAGTAACTCCTTTACCAGCGCATTTCGCTTTTCATTATCTGGAGTATTATTAATGGTTTGTAACTGCTGGCGGACCAGAAGCCGCCGTTTGATTAGTTCCGGGTCAAACTGATTGAAGGCTTCTCCCGCCGTCATCTTAGCTCGTTCAGTCGTCATGTGCCCGCTCCCTTTCCATTTGGTCCATCGTTTGGTTCAAGCGCTCGTCAACGTACACGTTTCCCTGGTTCGTCGCATGGCCCTTGGTCCACGCCAATTGCAGGTGCGGGAACTCAGTGAGTAAAGCGGCAAGCTGTTGCCACAACTCCTTGTTTTTCAGTTCCCCGGCTGCTCGCCTCCAACCACGCCGTTGCCAGCCCGCTAACCAGCCCTTTTGAATCGCATTCAACACGTACCGGGAGTCCGAAACAACGCCCACCTGTTCGCGTTGAAAATCATGCGCTCGCAACCATTGTAACGCTTTTACCAGGGCGGTGATTTCCATCTTGTTGTTAGTCACCCCCCACTCACCAGCGGAGGCGGCGTGTTGCCGGCCCGCATAGTCGATTAGATAGGCCCAGGCGGCTGGATCACTGGCCTGCACGTGCCCGCCGGCGACGTTGCCGTGATTGCGCGAACCGCCGTCCGTAAAGACCACGATGGTCGGCCGAGCGGAACTGGTTGTTGCTGTTGGTGTCGTAGGATGGGGCGCCTCAGCGTCATTTAGATACTGGTGAGCCGCTGCCTGGTCCGCAAACCCCCGATACTGAGCTCCCGAAAATCCCTCTACTTGGGCCTTCGCAGCCGCCCAAGTGGAATAAATCCCTGGTTGGCGCCCTCGTTTTACAGCGTAATATTTTTTTGCTTTAGTCATCACGAGACTCCTTTGTGGTAATTTATAATTAATCAGTCTAAATCCTTTGCAGGACGTGCTTTTTATGTAAAAATAATAGTATAAGTGGGAGGAGAATAATAATGTCTGAGCTTAATATCGAACTAATCACGGCTGATCAAGCCATGAAAATGTTGCGCGATCGACACGCCAAACGCAATGAACGTTTTCCTCAATTAATTTCCGCTGGAAGCTTTATTTTACCTGATTACTATTTAACCAGAAAAAGAGAAGCTTTTAAAATTAGACGGCACACGTTTCTGAAAAAGAAGCCCCGTTCCTACGTTGCCTTTGATTCTGAAAACGGCCAAACGCTCTGGTTACGGAATTTTAACAGCCTTTCAGAAGCAATGTTTTGGTTAAATACCGGGCTAAAACCGGCGGATACGGACTCAAGTAATTCCTTTGCGAAGTGGAAAGAGAGTCACGCCGCAGAAATTAACGAGTTGAAAGACCAACTGCGGGCCATGTCAAAATTGAAGAAAAAAGAAATTGTGAAGGCTACGAAAGCCAAAAAAGAAAAGGGAGCTACGCGTTAAGGCGTAACTCCCTTTTTTACTTACTTTTCAGCAGGTTTTTGTTTCAAGAACTTTTGTAAATCTGCTACTCTTTTTTGTTCTTTTTTGCGTTTTTTCTGGTCAATTGGTCGCCGACCTTGGACACCATTTGGATGACAAATTCTCATGATGAACACTCCTTTACTTTAGACTTACAAATAACAGCTCCTTGTATTATAATACACCCAACGTGAAAAAATCAAATTTCTTCAAGGAGGCGGAGCCTTTATGCTCAACGATTATCCCCAGGTCGTCACCATCGCCGGTAGCGATAGTGATGGTAGTGCCGGCATGCAAGCCGACCTGTTAACCTTTTTTGCCAAGCACGTGTACGGGGCAACCATCATCACGGCCTGTGTTGCAGGGAACTCCTTTGGGATTCACGCTGGAGTTAACATGAGCGCTGACTTCATTAGTCAGGAGTTCCACGACCTCGCGACTGATTTCCACATTCGGGCCGCTAAAACCGGAATGTTAGCGGACGCTACCATTATTAACACGGTGGCCGATAACTACGAAAAGTACGACTTTGGTCCCCTCGTGGTGGATCCGGTCATCATCACCAAGCACGGGGACCAGTTGTTAGAACAGGTTGCCTTTGAAACGTTAGTCAAGCGCCTCTTACCGCTGGCTGAAGTCCTCACGCCCAATTTCTTTGAGGCCGTGAAACTAACTGGGATCGATCCAAAGACCCCGGACTTTCAAGCCCAAGCAGCCCATCAGCTCCAACAACTGGGCGCTCGCAACGTAATGGTGAAGGGCCGCCATGATCAAGCTGACCAGACGACCGTTACCGACTACGTCCTCCTTGAAAACGGAACTAGTTTTGAACTCACAGAACCATACTACAAAACCACCCATAAAAACGGGACGGGGGACACCCTGTCGGCCGCCATCACGGCTGAACTTGGACTCGGTCACTCCGTTGAAACTGCCATTCGAAACGCGAAGGCCTACGTGGATGCCTGCATTAAGAACGGAATTAACGTGGGCCATCAGTTTGGACCCATTAATCACTGGGCGACTTCTTAACCATCCCACGAAAGCAGAGCTACGCAGCTCACTTTCGTGGGATTTTTATTTACCACTGCGCTGGACTCCAGATGCGTCCATCCAGTTCCGCTTCGGCTTGGTCAATTCGTTGCGCCTGCTGTGTTACGGCCGCCCGGGTCGCTGCCAGTAAGGCACTGGTCGTCACAGGCAGTGGTCCCGCCTCCGCCTCTAACTCAGTTAGGGTTTCTAATAACCACCGTTCGGTTTCCATTGCTAGCCCTCCTCTGCTTGACGAATCAATTTAATCTGATCCTTAAGGTCATCTAAATGCTCCTGATTTGCGCTTAGTTGGTTAATCACCAACGCTAAGCGTTGCTGTCGTTCTGCTGGTTGTGTCGTCTGCCACCGTTTGAGCTGCTGAATTAACCAGGCCACGCGTTGCTCAAAGGACAATGGTTGCGGAGCAGTTAGATACTGCTGGTACTTGATCAATAATTCGGCCTGTTCCGCCTCTGACTGGTAGCCAAACTGGTCAATCACCAATGGCTTTAAAAACTGCATCCCAGCGCGGTGTGCGATGGCCCGATAGGGTGTCAGAATTTCCGACAGGCTAAAGTCCTCGGTCCCACCTGCCTGAAACTCCTGTTCAGCCGAGCCCAACGAGGTAACGATTCCAAGCTGTTTGGCGGCTAAACAACCCCGTTCACCAGCAAAGGTGAAGGCCCGGGTTAACACGTCGTCTTCCCACTGTTTCAGTAGCGCCGGTGCGCTATACCAGTATAGAGGAAATTGGAAAATCACCCGGTCCGCTGCAATCAGTGCCTGTTGTTCCGCAGCAACTGTTAACGGCCACTGACTGGAGTCTAACCGTTTCCACGTTACGTTTTCTAACCCTGCCTGCCCCCGCTTTAAAAAAGCTTGGGTGCTCGAATCTGCGTATTCGGGATGAGCCACAATTACTAAGGTTTTCACTTTGTTCCCTCCGTTTCGTTAGCTTTTATTGTACTTTTTTCGCGTAAGCCGGTAAAGCACCCTGCTCGGTTCTCCAAAAAATGTGGAATAGTGGTTGACATTCCCAGGTGCCATGTTATACTTATACCAATGTGTGATAGGTTTCGAGTTTTTAAGGTTTCTTGTTTTGTTTTATATAGAATGACTTCCTTATTAGATTCAAACTAGAGCAACATTAAATATATTTTTTTATGGAGGTTTCATATTATGAAGCAAGGTACTGTTAAATGGTTTAACGCTGACAAGGGTTACGGTTTTATTACAACTGACGATGGTGACGTATTCGTTCACTTCTCAGCTATCAACAAGGACGGTTTCAAAACCCTTGACGAAGGCGAAAAAGTTACTTTAGACGTTGAAGATGGCGACCGTGGCCCACAAGCTGCTAACGTTACTCCCGTTGAAGGTTAATTAACTTTTAAAAACACTCACACTTGTGAGTGTTTTTTTGTAGCTTCTTTTTCACAGAGCAATTAAAAAAGGCACCCGTTATGGGTGCCTTTTTAATTAGTCTTTAAATGCATGTACTTCGATGCAAACAGAACCAGCTCTTCCACCGGTTCCTGCATCCCATTCTTCGTCCACACCACGATCACTTCGGTTAATCCTCCAGAAATCATGGCCACTAAAAAATGAGAGGACTGTTCCCGAGTAATCAAAATTTGCTGTTCAATCAACGTTTTTACGTAGTTAGTCAGAGCGTCTAAGAGGAGGTTCGTCAGGTTGTTTTGCACCAGGGCCTCCATCATCAGTTGGTTTTCCTTAATGAGGGTAAAGAAGGTCGTCGCTACGTCGTAAAAGGCAAACCGTTTTTGGGCCACCAGGCGTTGGATGAAAGTTGCGTAGACCATCGCAAATTGCCCCTCAATCACCTCTTCCTTCGTATGAAAATTCCGGTAAAAGGTCATCCGAGAGACCTTGGCCTGCTTGCAGAGTTCCTTCACGGTGATTTCCGCGTAGGGTTTTTCGAGCATTAACTCTAACAGTCCCGAAATAATTTGCTGCCGGGTTTGTTCCCGCTTTTTTTCTCGTTTTGGATGCAAAATCCCTTCCTCCTCCGGCGATTACCGAACTGGACGTAAGTGGCTCGCGGCCTCAGCCGTGAGCTGGTGCAAGTCCCCATCTTGATCAACCAGTTCTAACCTTAGTTGCTGGTCGAGACCCTGAATTAAGCCCTGATACAGGTGGTGATTTACGGTCACCTGAACCACTTGATTCCGCCACAACAAGTGTTGGTTATATAGGGTTTGCACCGTCTGAACCTTGGGCTGACACAGAAACGCCACAACCCGGCGGTAGACTTCCGCAATTAACTGATCACGGGCGTGCAGATCAGTTGTTAGCGCTGTAGCTTGAACCGTCGCTAACGACCGGTGGGGCGCCAAATTCAAGCCAATCCCAATCAGATAATTTTCGGGCTGATTGTGGGAATTATTTTTCACCTCGACTAGAATCCCCCCCACCTTGTGGTCATGATAGTACAAATCATTAACCCACTTTAACTGGGTGGTCACGTGTAAGACCCGGGCAATGGCCTGGTGGGTAGCCACTGCCACTCCCATGGTTAGTAATCCCGGTTGCGTTAAAAACGGGGGTAACACGGGCGTGACAATGGTGACGTACATCCCCGTCTGAGGGGCTGTAAACGAATGTCCCCGTTGCCCGCGACCCGCCGTCATCCGCTCCGCCACGATTAAATGAAACCCCGTCATTTTAGTTTGTTCCGCCACGGTCATCGTCGAATCAACTTGGGTAAACAGATGCAGATGACTGACCGGCAACCCGGTTGTCGCTGCTAACAGTTGCTTATTTAGTGTCATGAGCTAAGTGTTAAACAGGTGCACTCCCTTATCAACGTAAATCACGTCACCGGTGATTCCAGTTGCTAGGTCACTAACCAAGAAGGCCACCGTATTCCCGATTTCGGCCTTCGACACACTCTTGCCGTCCGTGGTAAGAGCCTCTGATTCTTTCAGCAGTTCCCCGTGTCCTTTCACTCCCGTTACGGCTAAGGTCCGAACGGCCCCAGCCGAAACAGCGTTGACCCGAATCCCTTGGTCACCCAGTTCAACGGCTAGGTACCGCATGGATGATTCCAAGGAAGCCTTCGCAATTCCCATCATGTTGTAGTTCCGAATCGCGTAAGTGGAACCCATGTAAGTCATCGTCACGATACTCCCCGGATTGTTCATAATCTTTGAGGCGTAACGGGTTACCGAGATTAAGGAGTAAGCACTCACATCCTGGGCAAGATTAAAACCAGCTTCTTTGGTGTTAATCACACCGTTTTGAAGCGTTTCTTTGTCGGCGTAAGCAATCGCGTGGATTACCCCGTCAATGTTGCCAAACTGATCGTGAATGGCAGAAAAAGTTTGTTCAACGTTCTGATCTTCTGCAACATCACACTCAAACATCGGCGTCTCTGGAGCCACAAAGCGGGATAAGCTCTGTTTCATCCGTTCGTTTTGATAGGTCAAGATTACTTGACCACCGAGCGCAGCAACCGCTTGGGCACAACCCCACGCAATGCTTTTTTTGTTTGCCACTCCCATGATGACAATCTTTTTACCTTCTAATAAGTTAGCAGCCATGGTTCTTGGTCATCCTTTCAATTTCTAATTAAAAAAACACAAAACTAACTAACAGGTAGATCCCATTAGTTAGCCCCTCAATTAAAAGTTACGATACCGAGCGAACCGCTTTTGGAGCATTTCGGTTGTCGACATTGCACTTATCTCTTCTATTTTACCAAATAATTTGGTTTTTAACTGCTCGATTTGCGAATCAGTCCGAACTTCTGGAATAATCTGATCGATAATCCCCTGTTGCAATAAATCCTCTGGGGTGAGCTTCATAACCTCGGCAGCTTCCTGCACCCGGCTCGAATCTTTCCAAAGAATCGTGGCGTAACCTTCCGGCGATAAGACCGAATAAATACTTTCTTCAAACGCCCACACGGTATCTCCTACCGCGAGGGCAAGGGCGCCCCCACTACCCCCTTCGCCGACAATGATTGAAACGTAGGGCACCCGCAGCTGCATCCCCTGCAGGATTAGTTGCGAAATCAGGTAGCCCTGCCCGTGGTATTCAGCTTCCACATCGGGATAGGCTCCGGGGGTGTTCACCAACGTGATGATCGGGCGGTGAAATTTTTCCGCCTGCTTCATCAGACGGAGCGCCTTGAGATAGCCGTCTGGTTCCGCAGAACCAAAGTGGACGTCAGCGGCACTCTTTTGGTCATCACCCTTCCGAATCCCCACGATGGTAACCGGACGACCCTGCAGTTGGCCAATCCCGCCGTAGACGGCCGGATCATCACCATAGGCGCGATCACCGTGTAACTCCAAAAAATTATCCGTGAGTCCAGCGACGAGATCCCGGATACTAATTTTATCCTGTGACCGAGCCTGTAACACCCGGTCAAAGGCTGTTGTCTTAGCCACGCCAATCACCACCTTCGTGAATCGCTAAAATTTGTCCGAGCGTTGTTACCATTTCCCGCCGGGGCACGATGGCATCTAAGAAGCCGTGCTTTAACAATGTTTCTGCTCGTTGAAAGTCTCGGGGAGGGATTTGTTGAATTGTATGTTCAATAACTCGCCGACCCGCAAACCCAATTAAGGCATGCGGTTCTGCCAGGAGCAAATCCCCTTCCATCGCAAAACTAGCGGTCACGCCCCCAGTTGTCGGATCACAGAGGTAACTAATGTAGACCAAGCCGGCCCGACTGTGTTCAGCGACCGCTTCTGAGACCTTCGCCATCTGCATCAAGGATTCAATTCCCTCCTGCATGCGGGCGCCCCCCGAGGCGGTAAAAATCACCACCGGGAGGTTATCCTTCGTTGCTAATTCAAAGAGCCGGGCGAGTAACTCCCCAGTCGTGGTGCCGAGGCTCCCCATGATGAACCGCCAGTCCATCACTCCGATTGCCGCGCGCTGCCCCGCAATCGTGCCCGTTCCAGTTAAGACCGCTTCATTTAGTTTCGTTGTGGCGCGGGCTTGCTGTAATTTTTGTTGGTATTTTGGATCTTGAAATTTACTGGGCGCCTGTAACTGGTCGTTAACCGGTTGAAAATCATCACACAGTAACGCAATTCGCGCTTGCGCCCCTAACCGGAACCCGTAATGACAGTTAGGACACTCCTTGAATTGATCCAAGTGTTTCTTATAAATCATTTCCCCACAAATGGGACACTTCGTCCACACGTCTGGAATTTGTTCCATGCGTTTTTGTAACTCCGCGGGACTTGGCTGCTTTGCGTTATTTTGCTCCATGTTGTTTCATCCAATCTTTCAAAAAGACATTTTCAATGTAGAGGTTGTTAAAATCCCCCGTTTGAAAGTGCTGATCGTGCAGCAAATCAAGTAAAAACTGACGGTTCGTTTCAACTCCGTCAATGCGAAATTCTTGTAGCACACGAATGAGCTTGCGTACCGCTTGGGTCTTCGTTGGCATGTGCACGATGATTTTAGCAATCATCGAATCGTAAAACGGAGAAATCACACTCCCAGCTTCGACCCCCGCGTCAATGCGCACTCCGTACGTCCCCACGGGGAAGTGGAGCGCCGTAATCTTTCCAGCACAGGGTTGAAAATTACGGGCTGGGGCCTCGGCATTAATGCGGCACTCGAGGGCATAGCCATGTACCCCACAGTCAGCCTGTTGAAACGGCAAATTCTCTCCGTCAGCGACCTGAATCATCGCTTTAATCAGTTCCACGCCGGCCACTTCTTCGGTAATGGTATGTTCGACCTGCAGGCGGGTATTCATTTCCATGAAGTAAAACTGGTGGTCACGATCCATCAGGAACTCAAAGGTCCCCGTGTTTTCGTAATTAATCCCCTTCATAGCCCTCGTGACCACAGCCCCCATTGTTGCCCGTTCCTGGTCGCTTAGTTGCAAACAGGGCGATTCTTCAATGATTTTTTGGTGGTTGCGTTGCAAGGAACAATCCCGTTCGGGGAAATAAACCACGTGCCCATGTTGATCGGCAATCGCCTGCATTTCGATGTGTTTGGCATCGGATAAATCTTTTTCTAAGTATAAGCGATCATCGCCATACGAAAGCTGACTTTCCCGCTTGGTTTCGGTAAAGGAGGTCGCCAGTTCGGCTTGGTTATTAACCTGGCGAATCCCCTTGCCACCACCACCAGCCGCGGCTTTTAGCATCACCGGGTACCCAATGCGGGCTGCCACTTGTTGGGCCTGGTCCAGGGAAGCCACGAAGCCATCAGAGCCTGGAATCGTCGGTACGCCGAGGTGTTGCATGGTGGCCTTAGCATTCGCCTTGTTCCCCATCAACTCAATCACGTGGGCACTTGGTCCGATGAACTTGATACCATAATCCTGGCACAACTCGGCAAACTCACTATTTTCAGCCAAAAAACCATACCCAGGAAAGATGGCATCTGCCCCGGTTAGGACGGCGGCATCGAGGACGGCGCCCATGTTCAAATAAGAATCCTGGGGTAGACCACTCCCGATGCAAACCGCTTGGTCCGCGAGTTCGACAAATAAGCTGTCCCGGTCCGCGGTGGAATAGACCGCCACGGCCTGTAAATCAAGCTCATGGAGGGCTCGAATCGTCTGGACGGCGATCTCACCCCGGTTGGCAATTAAAACCTTTTTTATCATCTCGTCACCCTATGCTTCAATAGCAAACATCAAATCGGCCGCCACAATCACTGTTCCATCACGCAGAACTACTCCATGGCCAACTCCTACGTTCCGTTTTAACTTTGTCAGAGATACCTTAAGTTGTAACACGTCGCCCGGCCGCATTTCGGAGTAAAATTCGGCTTGTTTAATGCCCCCAAAAAAGACGTTGTGGCCACGATGCTCAGGCATCGCCAAAATGGCCACGACGCCAGTTTGAGCTAGTGATTCAATGATGATTGGATGCGGAAGGGTGAACTGATTCCCGTTTGCGAAGTACCACTCGTTGGTCGTGAGATTCTTTTGGGCTTCCGCCTTTTCCCCGGGCGTCACCGCCACGATTTTATCAATCATTTCAAAGGGATAGCGTTGGGGGATAAAATCATTTACATTCAATTCCATCTTAATCCTCCTCGATCTCAAACAGCGGTTGGTCATATTCCACCATTTCACCATCCGTGAATAAGCACTTCTTAAGCGTTCCGGTTACAGGACTTTTCACTTCATTAATCAACTTCATGGCTTCAATGGCACAGATTGTTTCGCCCTTTTTAACGTGATCACCAATTGCTTTATACGCCGGTTTATCTGGACTTGGAGCAACATAAATGATGCCCACCATTGGGGCTTTCAATCGGTAGGGAGCATTGGCTGCCTGCGAATTAGACGCCTGTTCCGGTGCAGCCGGTGTTTTCGTCGTGGGTGCCGCTTGCTGCTGCGGAGTTGCTTGTTTACTAAAGTAGACGTTCAGCCCGTCCCCATCAATTTTCAGTTCTTGAAGGCTTGATTGATCAAATTTGGCTAATAACCGTTCAATATCAGCTTCATTCATTAATCTTCTTCCCACTTTCTCATTGCAATTACAGCGTTGTGCCCCCCAAAACCAAACGAATTACTAATGGCCGTTTTAATGGGCGCTTGTTTGTTATCGTCGTTGACTAGATCAATGTGGATTTCTGGATCTTGTTCGTACAGTCCCACGTTCACGGGCATTTGACCGCGTTGCAAGGCACCCACTAAGATGGCTGCTTCTAGACCTCCAGCGGCTCCCAACGAGTGCCCGACCATTCCCTTGATCGAACTCGTTTTAACGTGATCGTTGTCCTTAAATAACTTTTCAATGTCAGAACCTTCGGCCACATCATTGGCATGCGTGGCCGTTCCGTGAGCATTAACATAATCCAGTTCTTCTGGCGTAATCCCACCTTCGTTAAGCGCCTGCTTCATGGCCATGATGGCCCCCTTACCATCCGGATCAGGGGCAGTCAAATGGTATGCATCACTGGTAGTCCCATATCCTACTACTTCAGCCAGAATGTGGGCACCGCGTTGTTTGGCATGTTCGTAGTCTTCTAAAACTAGAGAAGCTGCTCCTTCGCCGAGCACAAACCCGCTCCGGTTAACATCAAACGGCAACGAGGCTTTATCCGGATCAGCAACTGTTGATAACGCCGTGAGGGCTGCGAAACCAGCAATTCCCATCATACTAACAGCTGCTTCCGTGCCCCCTGCAATCATGATTTGGGCTTTCCCGTTTTTAATGTGTTCAAATGCATCTCCCACGGCATTCGTTCCCGAAGCACACGCGGTGACAACCGTTTCTGAGGTGTTTTGCGCATCAAAGTACATCGAAACGTTTCCAGCTGCCATGTTAGAAATGGCCTTCGGAACAAATAATGGCGATACCCGCCGAGGCCCCTTCTGATAAGCCTTTTGGAGTTGTTCTTCAATGGTTTGAATCCCACCGATTCCAGTTCCGTAAATCACGCCGAGCTCTTCTGGTTGGTAGCTTTCGTTTACTACTAATCCAGCTTGATCCATGGCTTCCTTTGCAGTATAAAGGGCATACTGCGCGTATGGATCTAACCGCTTATAGTCTCTTTTACTCAACCGGTTGCCAGGATCAAAATCCTTAACTTCAGCGGCCAGTGAAATTCCCGTTTCACTCGCATCAAACTTCGTGATCGGTCCAATTCCATTTTTAGACGCTAAAATGTTATCCACAAATTCCGTGGCGGTATTTCCAACGGGAGAAACAACCCCCATTCCTGTTACAACTACTCGATTACTCACAAACTTCCTCCTTTAAAAATGCAGAACTACATCGTTAGTCCACCATCAACGGTGATTACTTGCCCCGTAATGTAGTCATTTTGAACCAAAAAAGCAACCGTTTCGGCAATCTCCTGCACTGCTCCAAACCGCTTGAGCGGAATTTCATTTTCAAATTGTTTTACGATTTTATCACTTAATTTTGCCGTCATATCCGTCTTGATCATCCCTGGCGCCACGGCATTGCACCGAATTCCGCGTAAAGCTCCTTCACGAGCCGTGGTCTTAGTCAAACCAACAATCCCGGCTTTGCTAGCAGCATAGTTAGCTTGACCTAGGTTCCCGTGCAGTCCAGCAATGCTTGACAGGTTAATGATGACCCCGGCACGTTGCTTTTGCATCACTTTCAACGCAAATTTGGACATGTTAAACGTCCCCACAAGGTTCGTATTGATGACATCTTTAAAGGACGCTTCCGTCATCCGCGTCATTAATTTGTCCTGAGTTTGCCCCGCGTTGTTAACTAAGACCGCTAACGAACCATATTGAGCCACGACGGTTTGAATCATTCGGTCTGCATCCTCTGCCTGCGCAACATCACCGGTCACAATGCCAACTTCGTTAGAAAATTCGGCTTGCAACGCGCGAACAGCGTCAGCATCTAATTCTCGGTGGGAATTAATCACCACTTGGTATTGACCGTTGTTAGCCAAATCCTTGGCAATCGCTAACCCAATTCCCTTGGTTCCACCGGTAATCAAAGCTACTTGTTTAGGTGTCGTCATTTGCTAACCTCCGTCGTGCTTAATTCTGCTCGCACCTTTGCCAGCGTCGCCAAACTATCGACATGGTAGGTCGTAAGGGCTGGCACCGTCTTTTTCGCAAACCGAGTGAGCGTGTCACCTGGCCCAATTTCAATCAACGTATCAACGTCGGTGTGGGCGTGTAAATACTCTAAATCAGCCTGAAAGTGCGTCGGGCGGACTAGTTGTTGCGCTAACGTTGCTTTTAAGCTCGCCGAGTTAAACGGTGCCTGGGTCGTATTACTGATCACTGGAACCGTCCACTCATGTACCGCCATCGTCAGCAAGCGTTGTTGTAATTGCTCACTAGCCGGTTGCATCAACGGCGTATGGGAGGCAACGGAGACCGGCAGGGGTACCACCCGTTTTGCCCCCACCGCTTGAAGGGCACCAGTTGCCTGCTCAACCCCGGCAATCGTCCCTCCAATCACAGTTTGACTAGCCGTATTATAGTTGGCTGGGTACACGTCTGGTAGCTCGGCAATAACATCTGTAACCATAGCTGGGGCTAGTTTTAACACGGCCGCCATGGCGCCGGGGTTGCGTGCCCCAGCTTCTTCCATGTAGCGGGAACGATCGTTCACCAATGCTAACGCATCTGAATACTGAAATGCGCCACTTGCAACTAAAGCACTGTATTCCCCTAAGCTGAGACCCATCATGGCCTGGGGGGTGATCCCGTCCGCGGCTAAGATTTGACTAATTCCATAGCTCATCGCCAAAATTGCTACCTGAACGTTGTTTGGTTGATTTAGTTGTTCTGGATCGGTTAAGTCAATTCCCAGCGTAGTGTAAACCTGATCAAGTGCAGCCCGGTACTCAGGTTCTTGTGCATAGAGGTCCAGACCCATGTTGGTGAACTGACTTCCTTGTCCGCTAAATAAATAACCTATCTTCGTCATAAAGCCCTCAATCTAATTCAATGCCTAATTAGCGTCGTTAACTTGTTTGGCAACGTAATCAACCAGTTGTTGCACGGTTTCAAGACCTTCGTCGCCATCAATTTCAATGTCATATTCGTCTTCGAGGGCATCCACAATTTCAAAGACATCGAGACTATCGAGATCTAGGCCCTCCTTAAAGTTAGTTTCTAAGGTGATATCCTCAGCCTTAACATCATCGGTTTGATCCGCAACAATTTCCTTAATTTTAGCTAAAATTTGTTCTTTACTAGTTTCACTCATTGATTTTCTCCTTTTAAATACAGCTTAATCTAATATCTAATAATAACAGTTCCGACCGTCAGTCCGCCACCAAAACCGGTTAACGCAATGTAATCGCCCCGGCGTAACTTGTGTTGTGCAATTAGTTCCGCTAATAATAGTGGTTCACTAGCCGCCGCCGTGTTCCCATACTCAGCAATGTTAATGGGAAACCGGTCTTGGGGTAGCCTCAATTTGTCGGCAACCCGTTTCACAATCCGGGCGTTGGCTTGATGCATCACAAAGTACTTGATGGCATCTAGATCAATCCCTGCCTGCGCTGTTGCCCGCCGAATTGAAGCAGGAGCTTGTCGCGTGGCAAAGTTATACACTTCGTGACCATCCATGGCAAAGTAGCGCTGATCCGTCGCGGGCGTGCCGGTTCCAAAGGGAGTCTGCGCTGCGAGTTGCCCAGCTGTCAGAGCTGAGCCCAGCTCTCCAACCGTGTGTAAGTCCGTTGCAAGCACCTGGGAAGGCGTCCCATCGTTTTTAACCAACACTCCCGCTGCTCCGTCACCAAACAGAACGGCAGTTGTCCGATCCGACCAGTCCACCAACTTACTCAGCCGTTCCCCCCCAATTACGATTCCCGTGCCCCCGGGTAGCTTGGCCAAGAGGGAATTCATCACCTGGGTCGCATACACAAACCCCGAGCAGGCAGCATTAACATCAAAGGCAACGGCATTCGTTGCCCCCAATCCTCCCTGCACTTCGGCCGCCACTGCCGGGGTTAGGTAGTCAGGGGACATAGTGGCTACAATGATATAGTCCAGTTCATCCACGGCAACCTCGGCTTGGTGAACTAGTTGGCGAGCAACCTGCAGACACAGCGAGGCATTGGTCTCCTGCGTCGCAATGTGGCGTTGCTTAATCCCAGTTCGACGTCGAATCCAAGCATCAGAAGTATCCATAATTTGCGCTAACTCCTGATTAGTAACAACCCGGTCAGGAACCGCGCGGGCCGCCGCCTTAATCGCGTAACTTGCCATGTTAAGCTCTTTCTTGCCGATCGACGATGAAGGTTAACTTCGTTTCACAAGCCTTTTCGTCACCAACATAGGCCACACAAGAAACGGAACCGGTCCGATCACGGACCTTATCCATCGTAACGTGGAAGGTTAAGACATCACCCGGTTCAACCATCCGCCGGAACTTAGCGTTCTTAATGCTCCCGAGGTAGGCCGTTTTGTGTTCAAACTGGGGCGAACTCAGGATTAAAATCGAAGCAACCTGCGCCATTGACTCAATGATTAGGACTCCGGGCATTACCGGATTGCCAGGAAAATGTCCTTGGAAGTATTCTTCGTTAATGGTGACGTTTTTGGTGGCCACAATCGACTCTCCGGGCGTCATTTCCTCTACCCGATCAATGAAGAGGATCGGATATCGGTTCGGGATTAATTCCATAATTTCTTTTGCATTCATGATTGCCATCGTTATTACTCCTCAATTCCTAAAATGTTGGTTGGCTACTCCACCTATTCTCAAGAAAACGGAACCGAGTTGCAATTAACTCTAAATTCCGTAACTAGAAAGGAGCGCTAAAACCCCGCGCTTCTGGTTATTTCCGCCCCTTGTTACTCTAGTTACACATTAAATAATCAGTAACAGAACAACAATCAGAACCCAGCAGACCACGGCAAAAAAGACAAAGTGAGCCGGGACTTTGTCCTTAGTATTTTAATTGAGCTAGCAAAAACAAAGCCAGTTGTTGGGCATTCAGATTAAAGGACCGGGGGCGACCCTTGCGCACCAACCGATGGACGTTTAGTAGTGTCTGTTCACGCTTATGCCAATTTCCCAACGCCGTAAAATCCTGCTTCGTTAACTTCATTAGTCGCATGCGGATCCTCCGTCCTTCTCTAACCCTCGTTAGTTACCGTTACCCTTTGTTATCTCGATTATAATATAAATTGGAAAGGAGCGCACGGTTCGCCCGGATTGGTCTTTTTTCACAATTAAATTGACCATCACTACTTGATTTGCGTTATGGTATAATTGGTGCAATTAAAATTTTTTGAAAGGATTTAACTGAACTTATGAATACTGAAAATAATGGGAGCGAGGGTACAACAACCGCGCCGCAACAAAACTTTTCCTTCTTTGGAAAGGTCATTAACATTTCGTTACGGACGTTAATGTCCTTTGTCGGGATTGCGATTTTGTCAATGGGGGCTGCGCTGTTAAAGTCCTCGCCAATCCTCGGACTTGATCCCTTCACGGCCGTGAATACCGGGATGGCAACCATTCTGCACACTTCGCTCGGGGTTTACCAACTCTGTGCAAACTTCGTCATCTTCATCTTCGTGCTGTTGCTCGACCGCAAGAAGATTGGAATCGGAACCATCATGAACATGGTCCTCGTTGGATTTGAAATTCAATGGTTCTCATCGATTTATCACCAACTATTCCCCGGCCACGTTAACTTCCTTGTGCTGGTCGCCGACTTAATCCTCGGATTATTGCTCTTTACTGCCGGAAGTTCGTTATACATGGCTCCCGACTTGGGGGTGGCCCCATATGATGCAATCGCCCCGATTGCTTCGGCCCGGCTTCATTGTAAGTACAAGACGGCCCGGGTGGTTCAAGATATTTGTTTCTTGATTGCCGCCGTGCTGGTCCACGGACCAGTTGGATTTGCTTCCATCATCGTGGCCTTCTTCGCCGGTCCCCTAATCTCCTTCTGGGACCGGAGTATTAGTACGCCTACGATGGATTACATCGATGAGCTTAGTGGGCACCCAACCGTTAAGAACTTGGCAAGCGGAGTTACCAAGGCTACCAAATCTGGTTACAACTCCCTCTCGAAAGCTTATAACTCGACGCTGGACATGCAAATGCACCTCGCGGGTTACACGAACCGGGAATTAATTAAGCAGATTCAAGACACGGAACACAACATGCAAGCTTCCCAAAAAGCCTACAACGATTACCGGTCGCAATACCGGATGTTAATCGCCGAAATGGTAAAGCGGGACAAACGTGGTGACTTAAAGAACTCCCCCGTTAACAACACCAGCGCTAAGAACAACCAAAACGCGGGTCAAAAATAAAGTCCACTAAAAAAGACGATGCCTAGGCATCGTCTTTTTTAGTTCCGTTGATAATTAGTCATTTGTAACGGTTGCACCCACTGGTCAAACTGAGCTGCCGTCACCAATCCGGAAGCAAGTGCCGCATCCCGTAACCGTTCGTGCTTTGCTAGGGCTTGGTTCGCAATTGCAGCCGCCTCGTGATACCCGATGTGCGGAGCTAAAGCCGTCACCGTCATTAACGAATCGTCCACGAACTGCTTCATGCGGGCTTGGTTAACTTGAATCCCCGCAACCATTTTATCCGTAAAGTTCGGGAGCAAGCCCGTGAGCAAGTCCACCGATTCTAAGAAACTTGCAATCATCACCGGTTTGTACACATTCATTTCAAAGTTACCCTGACTATTGGCCACCGTGAGCGTAGTATCGTTACCCATGATCCGCGTGGCCGCCATCGTCATAGCTTCGGCCTGGGTCGGGTTCACCTTTCCGGGCATGATTGAAGAACCAGGCTCATTGGCTGGAATGGTCAGTTCTCCATACCCGGCCCGTGGCCCACTGGCTAAAAAGCGGATGTCATTGGCAATCTTTAAGAGATCCGAAGCGAGGGTTCGCACTACGCCGTGGGTCGTCAGTAAGTCAGAATGGGCCGTTAACCCGGCAAACTTATTCGTCACCTGATACGGAACGTCCCGAGCCGCGCTTAATTCCGCCGCCATTTCCACATCAAAGTGCGGTGGCGTATTCAAGCCCGTTCCGACTGCCGTCCCCCCGATGGGAAGCTTTAAAAGTCCTTGGGCAGCTTGGTGGAGAGCCTCCGTATCGCGCTCTAGCGTACTCAGCCACCCTGAGATTTCCTGGCCAAAGGTCAACGGAGTGGCATCTTGCAGGTGAGTGCGGCCAATCTTAACCACCTGCCAGTACTTCGTTTCCAACCGTTTTAACGTGGTCATTAAATGCTCTAACTGGGGCAGTAATGCTTGCACTGCCTGGTAGGCCGCCATGTTCATCGCCGTTGGAAAGGTATCGTTAGAGCTCTGCGACGCGTTTACATCATCGTTCGGTTGCACGCGGAGCTCCGGTTGCTGATTGGCTACCACGTGGGTCAGCACTTCATTCACGTTCATGTTGGTCTGCGTTCCGGACCCCGTTTGGTAAACATGGAGGGGAAAGGAGTGCATTAGTTCCTGATCCGGTAACGCTAGCAAATAATCACTGGCAGCTTCAAGCGCCCTTGCCTTCGCGGCACTAATTTTTTCAGCATGGGCATTAACCCGCGCTGCTGCCCGTTTGATTTCAATGAGGGCCCGAATCACCTGCACGGGCATTAACGGTCCAACCGGGAAATTCTCCCGACTGCGTTCCGTTTGCGCTCCCCACAGCGCCGTTTTAGGTACCGCAACGGGGCCAAGCGTATCATATTCTGTTCGTTTTTCTGCCATAAAAGTAACCTCTTTTCGTTAGTTCAAGCTGGGCGCTTCGCGCTGCTGGCCACGTAGCAAAAATTCCATTCACGTTACCACGTCAATGGAATCTAATTACAACTTATTCTTCTAATCCCACCCGCCGGTAGATGTCATCCACATGACGAAGGTGGTAGTGATAGTCAAATGCATCCTCAATCGCAGCAGGACTCAAGCGGGCCGTAATTTCTGGACTGGCTTCCACGAGCTGTTTAAAGGAGGTTTGCTGCTCCCAGGACTGCGCCGTTAGGGGTTGTACTAAATCATAAGCTGCTTCCCGACTCAAGCCGGTCTTAATCAACTTTAACATCACCCGTTGACTGTAAATTAAGCCGTGGGTGATGTTCATGTTAGCCTTCATCCGGTCCGGAAAGACATCCAGATTTTGAAGGATGTTGTTAAACCGATTCAACATGTAATCAAGCAACGTCGTACTTTCGGGCAAAATGATTCGTTCAGCGGAGGAGTGGGAAATGTCTCGTTCGTGCCACAGGGTGACATTTTCGTAGGCCGGGGTGATTAAGCCCCGCATCGTGCGGGCTAACCCACAAATGTTTTCCGAACCAATCGGATTCCGTTTATGTGGCATGGCCGATGAGCCCTTCTGGCCGGCATTAAAGTGCTCCTCAACCTCGTGGATCTCAGACCTTTGCAAGCTCCGGATTTCCGTAGCAAAGTTTTCTAAACTAGTGGCAATGAGAGCCAGCGTTGCCAGGTACTCAGCGTGTAAATCACGCGGTAACACCTGACTAGCAACTTCTTGGGCGCGTAACCCCAGTTTGTGACAAACGTATTCTTCCACCGCGGGATCAATGTTGGCAAAGGTCCCCACCGCGCCCGAAATTTTCCCAGCTTCGACCCCAGCGGCCGCGTGGTTAAACCGGTCAAGGTCACGCTTGAGTTCTGAATACCACCGGGCAAGTTTCAGTCCAAAGGTAGTGGGCTCTGCTTGAACTCCGTGGGTCCGGCCCATCATGACCGTATTTTTATACTTGAGCGCCTGCGCTTTAATGGTGGCTAACAGCGTGTTTAGATCCTCGCGTAACACGGCATCCGCCTCTTTTAAGCGGAGTCCCTGCGCGGTATCCACCACGTCCGTACTGGTGACGCCGTAGTGAATCCAGCGCTTTTCTGGTCCTAACGATTCCGACACATCGCGGGTAAAGGCCACCACATCATGGTGCGTAATTGCTTCCAGGCGGGCAATTTCGTCTGGATCAAACTTGGCCTTTTGCTGAATCGCAGCGAGGTCCGCATCCGGAATTAAGCCCAGTTTGTTCCAGGCTTCGTCAATCGCAATCTCAACGTCTAACCACGATTGATACTGATTCTGCATGCTCCAAATTTGCTTCATTGGTGCCCGGGTATACCGCTCAATCATTGTTCCATCCTCCACTTTTAAATACCTCAATTCTAACGATTTCTAGCCATTTGTCAATTTCCGTCCCGCTTGATTCGCCGGCTCACGCTCCGGGGGGATTCATTCTTAAACAGTCGGGCTGTCCTTAGTTAACTAAGGGGGAAAAATCAAACAAACGAGCTAATCAATGCTTCCGCCGACTAAAAATGGGAGTTACCCGGTTGAGCGTTAATCGAAATAAAATCCGAACTTTAGAACATTAAAAATCAGTTAAGTTCTTGATTTAACTAGGTAAGATTGGTAAACTTGCTACTGGTAAAAAAATTTAACGAGGTGCTTATATGTCAGTAACTGTGGTTGTTGGTAGTCAATGGGGCGATGAAGGTAAAGGAAAAATCGTCGATTATCTCAGTAAAGATTCCGATGCAATTGCGCGGTACCAGGGTGGCGATAACGCTGGTCACACGATTGTCTTTAACGGGCACAAGTTTAGCTTGCAACTGTTGCCATCGGGGATCTTTTACGCCGATAAACTGGCTGTCATTGGGAACGGGGTCGTATTAAACCCGAAGTCCCTCTTTCAAGAAATTAATTATCTCAACGAAAATGGCGTTTCGACTGATAACCTGCGGATTTCTTCACGCGCACAAGTTATCATGCCATACCACATTCTGCTTGACGAACTAAGCGAACAACACCGTACGAATAAAATCGGAACTACGCACAAAGGAATCGGCCCTGCTTACATGGACAAAATCGCACGGGTGGGAATTCGCGTGGCCGATTTAGTGAACCCGGAAACGTTGAAACGGGAACTACAAGAAACACTGCGGCAAAAAAACGAATTATTAACTAAACTGTACGAAGTAGCACCATTGGACTTTGATTCCATCTACGCTGAGTATAAAGAATACGGAGAACGGATGAAGCCGTATGTCACTGATACTTCCGTCCTCTTAAACGAGGCCGTTACCAAGCACCAAAATGTTCTCTTTGAAGGGGCACAAGGAATCATGCTAGACATCGATCACGGAACTTATCCGTACGTTACTTCTTCGAATCCCGTTGCTGGTGGAGCGTCCGTAGGTGCCGGTTTAGGTCCAACTAAAGTAACTGATGTAATTGGAGTCTGCAAAGCCTACACGTCGCGGGTTGGTGAAGGTCCCTTCCCTACGGAATTATTAAATGAAATTGGGGATCACATTAGAGACACTGCCCATGAATACGGAACGGTCACGAAACGCCCTCGCCGGATTGGCTGGCTTGATACAGTGGGACTGCGCCACGCCGCTCGGGTTTCTGGTTTAACAGCCTTGGCCATGAACTGTGTTGACGTTTTAGATGAACTAGACGTCATCAAGGTCTGCACGGGCTACCGGCTTAACGGAAAAATCATTGATTACTATCCTGCGAACCTTGATGAATTGGAAAACTGCGAACCAGTTTACCAAGACCTTCCGGGTTGGAAGGAAAGTACCACGAATTGCACCACCTTTGACCAATTACCGGCCAACGCCCAAAACTACATCCAGACGGTGGAAAAGCTCGTTCAGGTTCCCATTGAATGGTATTCAGTTGGTCCGGATCGGGAACAAACCCACCGGCGCTAATTAAACTAAAAAGTCGGTTTCAAATTATTTAATTTGGAACCGACTTTTTTAATCATGATCTTTAACTTGTTGTTCCTGTTTGGACACCAATTTTGGCCATTGCCAAGCACAAAGAAAGGCTCCAAGTGCGACTAAAACAGCAGCTCCTCCAAACATAATCCAGGCTAACTGTGGATTAAATAGGTTCGCAATGCCCAGAAAAATCACATTGCCTAGTGGTGCCCCCAGCAACACGACGGTGGAAATTACCGACATGGTTGCCGTGAGATGCTGGGCATCGGTTAGGGTAAAAATCTCACTCTGAACCCGGGGATTGATTTTTCCAATTGGATAACTAGCAATCGCCATTGTCACCAACATCAAAATCGAATTTTGCCACCAAAACATGTTAATTGCAAAAATAGCTAAAAAGGCCATACTAACGGTGGTCAGACTCGGAAGCGAAAAATGTTGTAACCCGTCTTTGGTCCACAGCGCTGCAATGGTAATTGATAATGAACCAAAGATGCTAACCGCTGCGACCGTGGTCGCAAAATTCCCCAACCACAGGGTCCGTACGTTAGCCAATAAAACCGCTGTTAAACCCTCTAATGAAGCGCCCAGCGAGTTACAAGCAAGAGCTAAGAGTAACATGATGAATAACGGGTGGTTCGCATAAATCGTCCTTAGTGACTTACCTAAACTAACTCGCATCCCCTCTTTGGATGCTTGATTATCAAGTTCGGCTGCTGCTGCTCGATCCAACTTTCGAAATAAACGACGATCGTGAACTAAAACAATTCCGGCGATAAAAAAGGAAAGCGAATTAATTATTGCAAACAGGGAAAAATTATTGTGAAGCAGGACAATCAGACTGGCACCAGCGGCCTGAAATACCATCGAAATCACATTCCGCATTCCAGCGGAAAAACCAAGGGCGGACTGCAGCTCCTCTTGCCCATGCAGAATCATCTTTTCATAGTGCATGATGAGATTAATGGTGTAGTCCGATAATAAATCGGAAACCACGTTAATAACGACTAACGTGGCAAATAAGCCCATAGTTCCCGGATAATGCAATAAAATTGCTAACCCCAGATACAAACATCCTTGAATCCCACGCAGACCAATCACATAGCGAAACCGATGCTTCGGATTCGTGTGGTCGGCCCAGTACCCGTTAAAAATCATGAAAAAGGTGGGAACTAAATTAGCAACCGAAACAATGGAGACGGCCAGCGTTTTAAACGGTAACGTCTGCGCATACACCAAAAATACCAAGTTAAACAACGTCGAACCAATGGCACTCAAAAAGCTCGAATTAGCTAAGGCCCGGAAGGTAGAGTTTTTCCAATATACGTTCATAACAGCTTCTCCTTATGGGTTGACTGGACCATTGTTGGACGTGCTCTTACCAGCCAGTGGATTATTAACCGAGATTACTTGTTATCATAACATTAATTATTAGGCTGTCCACCACCTAATAATTAATGTTATTTAAAACTAATTGCCACTTCCGGTAATTCACGAGTTTTTCCTACCAAAAACAGCACGGAATGAATTCATTCCGTGCTGTTTGACTAGTTTTTAACCACAAGTGGTCTTATGCTTTTTTCTGAGCTACCGTGCCCAGGTAATCTTCGTGAATCGCTAGGAAATTGATTGCAAACGGCTGTCCGTGTTGCTCGGCGACATCCATGCGGGGGACGTTGACACTCACCGTCCGGGGTTTTCCCGGCAAGCCGACCCCGGTTTCCTTCAGAACTGCTTCCTTCACGGTCCACAGCCGCAACATGGTCAGTGACTGCCGCGCCGGTGGTAGCTGCTCTAAGTAAGCCAGTTCTGCAACTGTAAACGCTCGCTTGAGCCGGTTCAGCTGGACCGGTTTCACCTTCTCCACATCAACCCCTAACGGCCGGTCGGAAATGGCCACCAGGACCAGATCCGCAGAGTGCGAAACATTAAAAGCCGTCGTTCGCTTGGCAAACAACGGCTTCCCGTTCGCAATCGTCGTAAACTCATCGTCAGCTAATAACGCGTCGTCCGGAAGTTCCATCAGTTTAGCTAGTAAAATCCGCCCGACAACTTCCTGCTGTTGGCGTTGCTTATTTTCGATGTGAAACTGACGATAATACGGTTGATATTGTAAGTCGGTGAGCCGTCCGGTTTTGAATTTCAACACACGAACCGCCTCCTACCAGCTTATTTTTGTTCGTCTAGTTGCTTAGCTACGTAATCAACTAAATCTTGGACCGTTTCCATGCCTTCGTCACCATCAATTTCGATGTCGTACTTATCTTCTAAGGCATCCACGATTTCAAAGATATCCAAACTATCTAAGTCCAAGTTATCTTTGAAGTTCGCGTCTAACGTGATTTTTGCGGGATCAAGATCCGTTTGATCCACCACGATATCCTTGATTTCTGTTAAAATTTGATCTTTATTTGCTTGTTCAGCCATCTTCACCACTCCATTAGTTCATCTAAAATTAATTGAAACAGTTTTATTTTACCATATTCTGCGGCAATTTCCGGAAAAATTATTTGGCTCCATCCGTCACGGCGTCTTGATTGCGTAGTTTTAAGAAAAATTGGGCGTGCGCCATCGAACACCATAACCCGTAGAACAGGTACACGGCAATAAAGAGAACGACCGCAATAATGATTAGGATGGCGGCAACCACTAACCGTAGGCCCGGATTACCAATGACCCCGAGAATAACGAAAATAAACTTTGCGATAATCGCAACTGCTAAGACCATGACTAACCCAATGAGCACTTGCATTAGGATCAAGCCTAATAATTGCCACCGGTGCCCCTTCATCATTTTCCAATTAGCGACAAAGGCCGCAAAGAAGCTCATGTCATCCTGTGCTTTAGCCACGAAGTACGTAAAGAATACATACCGGAGCCCTAACATTACGTAGGCAATCACGACCACCCCGATTACGGCGACTACAAATGCTAGGACGCCGAAAAAGACACTTTGATTAGCTGCGATTGCAAACCCAATTACAACCAAGAGGAAGAACAGGCTTAACAGCGTCATAATGGCAGCAAAAACCACATAAATCCCAAGCATTACTAGCCACGTTAAGCCGTGAAAAACCACAAAGGCATTTTTAAACTTAAAGTGACCGGATTGTAGGCTCACGATCAACCCTAATTCAAAGGATAGCATTAATAGGAACGAAACCAATTCCACAATTAATAGCACAACAAAGGAACCACCCAAGTCAACTGGGGACGTGGTCGGAATCCCGCTCATCATGTCCCAATTTACCACAGAATTAAAACTACTGACCGCTGACGATAATCCGCCACCAATAAACGAAACTAACAGGGCTGGTAACACCATGGCCAGCAAAGTCCAGAAGTTTTGCTTCACCGTGGTGTAAGCCTTACTCATTACATCTGAAATCATAGCAACCTCCATCAATTTTAATTATTCTTAGTATAGCAAAGTTTAAGAAATGATTAAATAAAAAAAGGACCCGACTAAAGTCGAGTCCCTTGTTAATCGTGGTTTAGTGATCCCATTCATCAACGGCATCTACAATTCCGGCTGGGTTACCATTCCAACTGAAGGCGCCATACCAGAGTGAACGTTGATCAACGTCTAAGCTATTGATTAACGCCACGTCCGCATCACTCAATTCGAAGTCATACAGGTCTGCATTTTGCTTGATGTATTCTTCATGAGTGGACTTTGGAATCGTGATTACTTTGCGCTGTAATTCCCACCGTAAGATTACTTGGGCGGTGGATTTGTTGTATTTAGCAGCAATTTCTTTGACAGCTGGATTGTTCAATGCTTCTCCGTGTCCGAGGGGAGACCAAGCTTCAATCCAGATGTGGTGCCGATCACAGTAGTCCTTAATGTCTTTTTCTTGTTCCACGGGATTGAATTCCATTTGGTTCAAAACGGGCTTAACCGAAGCGTGTTCCAGTAAGTCTGACAACCGGTCAAGGTTAAAGTTTGAAACTCCAATCGACCGAACCTTGCCCTCGTGGTACAGTTTTTCCATAGCTTTCCAAGTTTCGTTGTATTTGCCATTCACTGGCCAGTGAATCAACAGTAAATCAACGTAACTAGTTTGAAGCCGTTCCAATTGACCTTCAAAGGCTTTCAGGGTGCTTTCGTAACCCTGATCCCCATTAAAAATCTTGGTGGTCAAAAAGACGTCTTCCCGGTTTAAACCATTGTCAGCCAGACCCTGCTTGAGTCCTTCACCAACTCCAGCTTCGTTGCCATATTGTTTGGCCGTATCAATGGCCCGGTAGCCATTTGCCAAGGCCCACTTTACTGATTGAGCAGCCGTTTGGTTATCACTCTTCCAAACTCCGAGTCCCAATAAAGGCATTTCAATTCCGTTGTTTAGGGTAATGGTTGAATCTAAGTTTAATTTCATTATCAGCACCTCCACTTTCATTATAGGCGGGTCCGAGTGAAATTTCACTTATTTGGTTTCTGCAACTGTAACTGCACGGTCACCTGTTTGGTTTGTTGGTTCACTTCATCCAACAGGTACTGAAACAGCATCACAATCCACGAAAAGGCGAGCGCCGAAGCAAAAATCTCAAACGCGGTCAACGAGAAATAGTGAACCACGCCAAACAGAATGCTCACGATAATGATCAAACTCCCCATCAGGTACGAATTCCAGACAAAACGGTTGGGAAGCCCGGGCCACAACCACTTGATCCCCCCAATTAAAATGATGATGGTCACCGCCATGGCCCAGGCAAACCGATCATGCCAGTAGTGCATCCAGGGGATCTGCCGGTTATTCGCAATCAACCCAACCCCTAAAGCTTCGAGCGCCAATAACGTTAACAAGCTCCGCAGGATGAAGGTTGGTAGCTTCGGGCGCTGGAGGGGCTTGATTGAGACAAACAAATAATCCACGAGGGCCAGCATCAAAAGCGCCGAGAAGATAAAGGTCAGATTAAACTGCCAGCTATCAATTGCCTTGGCCGTTCCCAAAAAACTAATGTTATGTTTCCACCACTGCTTATTCCCATTGGCTAGCATTGAAATTAAGAGACCGCCGATGATGGTCAGAATTAACAGGTCTACCAACACAGTTGGGGTAATGTTATCCGCCACGTTAATCATAATCGTGTTAATGATCAGTCCAAACATTAAAAGAATCAGTGCGGCCGTGTACTGGTCAAACGCCGCCCCGTAAAACACCCGGGCAAAGATCCAAAAGATCCCCAGTAACGCTCCCAGTAAGATTAGAGAGACAGCAATGACAATGGTGGGCAGATTCCGCCAGTAAATGTTGCGATAGACCGAATTAACCGAATCATTACGCGTTTTTATGAAAAAAATGGTAAACAGGAGCGACCCCATCATGGTACCTAACACAATCGTCCCCGTCGCAATTGAAAAACTACCGGTCAAAGGAATTAATTTTTGCCCCTTTTCCGCACAGTAGGCAAAGAATAACAGGGCCATTGCCACGGCTGGAATAATGTTCCACCAGTACGACACGTCCCACAACGAGGCTCGTTTGACGTCCTGCTTTTCCAACTGCATCCCATTTTTATCAAGTTGGAGCGCAAATTTCTCGCCAGCGGTTACCTTTAATTCCTGCACCACCTGAGTGGGGATTTCAATGTAATATTTGGGGCTTTTCATGCTTTCCCTTTCTTAAATGCGGTCATAACGTCAGGTTAAATTATACCTTACCTGTGCGCTAACTAAAAATCACGGATTATCAAGTAGATAATCCGTGATTTTATTCCTGAAGTCGATTAGTAAATTCGACCAAAGTAAACGTTACCTGAGAAGTAGACAAGCAGGTCATTGTAGATCACACCATTGTTTTGGGCATCTAACATCCGACCATTCCCAAGGTAGATTCCGTTGTGGTAAATCCCACCATCATCAAAGAACACTAGGTCTCCGGCTTGCGCCTGACTCTTACTAATTGGTTGTGTAGCACCGTACTGAGCAGCTGCTGTCCGTGGTAACGTTTTCCCAGCTTGTTGGTAAGCGTAGTAAATCAAACCAGAACAATCAAAGCCGGTTTGGGGATTAGTCCCACCGTAAACGTATGGCCGGCCGGCTTGGGCACTTGCAATTTGGAGCGCCCGTTGGCTCAGGTTCGAAGTTACTTCCAAGTTAACGTTTGGAACCTGAGCAAAGTCCAACTGGGCCACCCACCGATCTTGACCAGCGTAATTCGTGTAGTGTAACCACTTGTAACCGTCAGCATCCCGAGTCCGATCGTAGTAAATCGTGTCCCCGTTTTGCAGTTGTCCGGTAACCCCGGCATTCAAGCTAGCGTCGTTACGAACGTTTTGCCACCCGTTAATTGTATAGCTACCACTCACCGTTGCTTCGGTGCTTGGTGCTGGAGCGGAGGTGCTTTGCCCACCATTGTTCAAGTCTGCGACCCAGCGATCTTGACCGGCATAGTTGGTATAGTGTAACCACTTGTAACCATCAGCTTCCCGGGTTTCGTCATAGTAAATCGTGTCACCATTTTGTAGTTGACCAGTGACCCCGGCACTCAAACTGGAGCCGTTGCGGACGTTTTGCCACCCGCTCACTGTGTAAGTTCCAGCTTCCCGGTTACTCGTTTGGTTCCCTTGCTCTGGTGCTGGAGTGGGAGTACTTTGACCACCGTTGTTCAAATCTGCGACCCAGCGATCTTGACCAGCATAGTTCGTGTAGTGTAACCACTTGTAGCCATCGGCATCCCGGGTGCCATCGTAGTAAATCGTATCTCCGTTTTGCAATTGACCCGTAACTCCGGCACTCAAACTAGCCCCGTTACGAACGTTTTGCCACCCATTGACCGTGTAAACCCCTACTTCGTTGTTCGTTGCTTGGTCATTGTGGTTTTGGTCAGGAGCCGGCGTGGTTTGTCCACCGTTGTTCAGGTTGGCTAACCACCGGTCTTGCCCCGCGTAGTTCTTGTAGTGTAACCACTGGTACCCATCGGCATCCCGAGTACCATCGTAGTAAATCGTATCGCCATCTTGCAATTGACCCGTAATTCCGGCACTCAGACTAGCCCCGTTACGAACGTTTTGCCACCCACTAACGGTGTAAACCCCAGTAGTTTGGTTGGTTCCATCTTGATCCGGAGTTGACGCCGGAACATCGGCATTAGCCCCGATTTGGGCTGCATAGCGGTACGCCCCATTGCTGTCCTTAAACCGCATCCACGTGTAACCATCGTTATCAGCTAACCCATCATAGGTAATTTGTTGACCGGTGTACTTGGCTCCGGTAACACTAGCTGAAAGGCTGGGCGCCGTTCGCACGTTTACGTCCGAACTAAAGGTCCACGTTCCGTTGGCCTGCACCACGTTTGTAGAATTATTATCTGAGTTATTAGGAACACCCGGGTTATCCAAGTTTTGGTCAAACCGACTCAAGTTATTGGATTGGATGACACTAATCAAAGTGTTGGCGTAAGTTGGTGAGGTCGCATAACCATCGTTTTGGAGCATCCAAGCGGTTTGAGCGTAATCCCGGTTTCCTAATAAGTTGGCGTACCGTGAGTTTTGGTATAAAAAGGCCCCGTGGTCTTGAATACTTTCTGCAAAACTTGGGTAAGCCCGGAACTTGTCATAGATGGTAATGTAGCGCCCGTTGACCCATTCTTGGGTTTGCACGGTCACTGATTGCCCGTTGTAGGAACCTTTAATTCCGAACAAGTTATTCCCAGGTGCTGCTTGCCCCCAGGCACTTTCAACAATGGCTTGAGCAATCGAAATACTTGGTAAAACACCGTACTTCTTCCAAGTTTCAATTGCTCCAGCAGACAGCGAGTCAATGAATTGTTGGTGACTCGTTGTGGCGCTGGCTAACTGAGCCACCCAGCGGTCCTTGTTTTCATAGTTGTAATAGTGCAACCACGTGTAACCGTCAGCTTGAACTTTTCCATCGTAATTGATGCTATCCCCACTTTGGAGTTGACCGGTAATTCCAGCGGACAAACTAGCACCATCCCGGACGTTTTGCGTCCACGAAGCGGTGTACGTTCCCGTTTGTGGCGTCATGTTAGCGGTTGACAAGTTCAGGTTAGCGGACGTTTGCATTGCGAAGCGCACCGTTGGTGTAGCAACCTTCACGTCAGAAGTTTGAGTGGTAGTTGCTTGGTGTTCATCTGCAGTAGGGGTCGTTGTGCTAGCGTCCGTAGCCTTAGTCTCCGTTGCAGCCTTAGCGACCACGGCATCCTGCGGAGTGGTATCGGCTTGCTTGGTTGCAGTAGTGACCGAGTGATCGGAATCAGAAGTTGCATCCGCCTTCTGACTGGTTACAGCATCCGTACTCGTTTTGGTATCAGTGGCTGTTTGCTCATTAACCTTCGTGGTTTCATCAGTCGTCGTTGTGCCCGCATCAGTTTTACTACTGGTAGCGGCTGGTTGGTCAACCGTGGTAGTAGCCTTACTATCCGAGTTCGTTCCCGAAGCAGTAGTCTCCGCTTGGACCTTGTCAGGAGCATCCTGGGAGTTAACCTTGGCTTGGTCCGGCTGTCCTTGAGTAGTTGAATCAGTTCCTTTGGCTGTCGCTTGCTCAGTTTGCGGCGTCGTGACCGTCTGAGCCGCTGGTGCATCAGTAGCAGTAGTTGACTGGTCACTTTCAGTTGCCGACGTTGCCACTGGTTTCACATCAGAATTAGTTTCTGGTGCTTGTTTAGCATTGGCACTCGGAGTCGCCGTCTGCTCAGCAGTAGCACTCGTTGTTTGGTCAGCTGGAACACTTGCTTGGACCGGCGTTTGTACTTCAGCGTGAACTTGATGCGTAACCGCAAACATTGAGGTTGAGGCAAAGGTTAAGCCCATGGCAATTTTTAGCCAACCGTGCTTAGACTTCGTAAGCTTTGCTCTAGTTTTTGTTTCTCCCGTTGCTAGAGCCATTCGATTATGGGCTTTAGTGTATCTCTCCATGTTATCGGTCCTTTCGTAAATCAATTTATTATTTTTAAGTTTATTTTAAGCGGGTTTCAACCCACATTCTAGCATAAAAAAGGATTCGCCTGTATTACGAATCCTTTACAAAAGTTTAGTCAATTGGGGTTTGCTTAGCCTTGGGACCAATTCCAAGGATCCTGATGCCACTGATTGAAGCGCTGATATTGCTCGGGAGTGATGACTTGTTGTGCTCGCAACTGTTGAATTAATTGGGCATAGGTAAGCAGGGGCGTAAAGGGAATTCCGGCCGCTTGAAAGTTCGCTTCTGCGTCGGGAAAGCCGTAGGAAAAGATTGAAACTACTCCGGCAACGTGATCACCAGCTTGTTGCACTGCTTGAGCCGCTTGAAGCACACTGCCACCAGTTGAAATCAAATCATCAATTAACACGACCTGATCCTGCTTAGTCAGCCGACCTTCAATCTGCTTCCCCGTCCCGTGATCTTTCGGTTGGGAACGAACGTAGACCATGGGGAAGTTCAACGCATTCGCCACCAAGGCGGCGTGGGGAATGCCAGCCGTCGCCACCCCACCAATCACTGTGGCGTTCGGATACTGGGTTTGAATCAACTCCGTTAACGCCGTGGCTAAGTTCGTTCGCAACTCCGGATACGAAATCGTTAAGCGAAGATCCGTGTAGATGGGGGATTGAATCCCACTGGCAAACTGAAAGGGTTGTTGGGCATTGAGTTGGACAATTCCATCGGCGACCATCTGTGTCAAAATTTGTGTTGCAAGTTTTTCCATCATTTATCTGCTCCTTTTAGGCGTTCCAAGCGGTTTGATACTGTGCGTACGCCGAACTCGGCGTCTTACTCTGATTGATGGGTCGACCCACCACAATGGCCGTGGCCCCGGCCTGCCGGGCGGTTTGGGGCGTTGCAACCCGTTGCTGGTCTCCGGCCGCATCACTAGCTAAGCGAATCCCCGGCACCACGTATTCAAACTCAGGACCGACAGCGGCAACTAGCGCTGGTAGTTCCAGTGCAGACGTAATCACCCCATCACAGCCAGATTGCTGGGCAAGCTTTGCAAGGGCGACCACCTGCTCTGTCATGGTCAGCCGACAGTTTTGTTCTTCCCGTAGTCCGACTGGCGAAATCGAGGTCAGTTCCGTTACCCCTAACAAATGGGGAACCGCGACGTGGGCACGATTAGCACCAGCAACCAAGCCCCGGTGCGCCGCTTGTAACATGGCCGAGCCCCCGAGGGTATGCACCGTCACGTACTGCACCCCGAGTTCTCCGAGTTGGGTCAACGCCCGCTCGACGGTATTGGGAATGTCAAACAGTTTTAGGTCTAGAAAAATGGCACAGCCCCTGGCTTGAATTTCTTTGACAATCGCAGGACCGTAACGGTCAAACAGCTCCATGCCAATTTTAACCGTCAGGTGGGATTGATCAGGAAACTGGGCTAAGAAAGTCTGCACTGCTTCCTTAGTGTGAAAATCTAAGGCAATCATTAGTGGGTGCGTCGCTTGTGAATCTGTCATTGGTACCTCCCGGGGTTCGGGTTCAAAAGAAGCCAAAAAAAGCCTTCTCTACGGTCGAGAAGGCCCACTAATCGCTGGTTAATTAACTTGTGCTTTAATCTGGCTTCTCTGAACCATTTAATTAATTTCTCGCATTATAATATAAAAATGAAGATTGTACAAACGAAGTCTTTATGGCACACTGATTAAAGGAACAAATAACCGGGGTCTGTGAACCCCCATTTGGAGGAATCAACATGTCAAAAGTACCCGAACAGCAAGTCCCGATGACAGCCAACCAAAAACTAGTTTTGTTTTCCGCTAGTTCTGGGTTTGGACTCGAAAACATGGACGTGCTGTTTCTTTCGTTTACGCTCAGTTCCATCATCACCACTCTGCACGTCTCCCCTAGCGCAGCGGGGTTGATCGGCACCATTACCAACTGGGGGATGCTCATCGGTGCCATCCTCTTTGGAATGCTGGGCGATCGGTACGGTCGCGTCCGGGTGTTTACCCACACCATCTTTGTTTTTGCGCTTGCCACCGCACTCATGAGCATTGCCACGAACATCTACTGGATTTACCTCTTTCGCTTGCTAGCCGGAATTGGAGCCGGCGGTGAGTACGGCATTGGGATCACCCTCATTGCGGAGGCCTTTCCTAAACGCAACCTCGGGAAGTTGGCTTCCATTGCCGCAATCGGTGGCCAATTCGGAGCCGTGGCCGCCGCCATTCTGGCAGCCTTAGTGATCCCTAGCCTCGGATGGCACGCCCTTTACCTGTTTGGTCTGCTCCCCATCGCCCTCGTTTTTCTCGTGCGCCGGAACTTAAAGGAATCACCCACGTTTGTCGCAGCGCGGCACCGAGAAACCCTGCCACCATTTTCCGCCATTCGCCGGTACATGTTTACAAACGCCCGGGTAACCTGGACGACGGTTGGCCTCATGATTATGACCACGGTTCAGATTGCCGGTTACTTTGGTCTTATGAACTGGCTCCCAACGATCGTACAAAAGCAAAGCCATTTAAACGTGGCCGGTTCCTCGCTGTGGATGCTTGCCACCATCGGCGGGATGAGCGTTGGCATGTTAACCTTTGGGACCATCTTGGATTGTCTCGGACCTCGATTAGCCTTTGAAATCTTTTTACTAGCCTCGGCCGTTCTGGTCTACAGCATTGCTCTCGCCCACTCGACCGGCCTCTTACTAGTGATTGGGGCCATCGTCGGGTTCTTTTCCAACGGAATGTACGGTGGTTACGGAGCTGTAGTGAGTCAACTGTATCCCACGTCCGTTCGGTCGAGTGCTAACAACATCATCGTTGGAGTGGGGCGCGCCGTGGGGGGCATGTCATCCCTAGTCATCGGATTGTTAATGGAGCACTTTAACTTACTGATCGTCATGTTGTTCCTCTCGGTGCTCTACCTGATTAGTTTTGTCACGATGTTAACCCTGCCGGGCTTTCGACGCTCCGCTCGATAACCTAAAAAAATCCTGCTAACTTACTAGTTAGTAGGATTTTTTAGTAGCTTTAATTATTTGCCGGATTAAGCCCTAGCCCGAAGGCTTAACTGAGGGACAGCTTCCCGGTACTGATGGCAATGATGGCAGCAACGGCTGCTAGCGTAATCAGAATCATCAGCCCAATTTCCAGCCGAGTAAGTCGCCGATGTTGCTCGTGTGCTGCGCGAATGTAGAACACAAAGCCTAACACGTACGCAATGGTACACAACCACACGTACTGCAGCCCAGCAAAGGAAATGCCGACGAGTTCAAAGGCAAGGGCCAAAATCCCTGGCAAGATTAATCCAAACGACTGCCGGTGCCACCCAACCTTGATTTGATAAGCCGCAACCAGGGAATAACACACCACAATCGCAGCCGTACACAGCGAGATGGCAAAGTTGTAAGCTTGACTGGAAAACAAGAGGGAGATCAAAAACAACTGCAGCAAAATTTGGGTCATCCACAGTGAGTGCGACGGTGATTTGCGCCGGTTTAAATGTCCAAACCATCGGGGCAATAACCCCTTCTCGGCCATCTGCGTGGTTGCTTCTACGGGCAGCATCGTCCAGGAGAGCCAGGCCCCTGTGATCGTGATAATCAGTGAAATGCTAACTAACGCTCCCCCAACAGGACCAATCATATCTTGCACAACGTAGGTGAGTGCCGGATTACTTACGTGCGCTAGCTGAGCTTGAGTCAGATAACCGTAGGGTAACATCGAAATGACCACGTTGATGGTCAAGAGCGCTAGAAACCCGATAATGGTGGCCTTACTAGCATCCGACCGCTTTTGGGCCCGGTCCGTCATCATGGTAGCGCCTTCGATTCCGACAAACACCCACATCATCGTAATGATGCAGCCTTTCATCTGGGCAAAAATCCCCTTTGGCGTTGCTTGGTAGTACTGAAAATTACTCGTGAAGTTGGCCCAGAAGTGGGCGGTGAACACGTTGGCTTTAAATAAAACAATCCCAAGCAAAATGAAAGCCACTAAGGGGATTAGTTTTAACACCGTGATGATAACGTTAATCGAGGCCGCCAACTCAATCCCGTTAATCACCAGGAAGGTTAACAGCCATGAAATGACCGAGGCGGTCAAAACGGCAATCGGTGAGTTCCCACTGCGAAAACTCGGCAAATAATACCCCACCGCAGACATCATCATCGTCGCAAAGGCGACACTGCCGACCCAGGAGGATAACCAGTACCCCCACCCGGACAAAAAACCGGCAAAGTTGCCAAAACCAGTTTGAGCGTATTCCACCATCCCGTTTAGCTCTGGATGGGTTTCACTAAGCGTTTTGAAACTCAACGTGAGTCCTAAAATCCCAATTCCGGTAATCAACCAGGCCACGAGCGCCGGTCCGGGAGTAGCTACCATGGCCAGTTGTTCGCTCGCATTATAAATTCCCGCGCCAATGGAGGCACTGATGACCAGCATGATTAAGCCCATTAGGGAAACTCCGTGCTGCTTACTCTTCAAACGATTCGCTTCCTTCCGCGTACTAAAAATTCAAAATCCCATTTATTATACCGAACTCGGCCATAATTTTAAATGAACGGTAGTAACTTACTTTAAATTCAATTGTTAATCATTCAGCTGACAAATGGTCAATCCGGTTACCAGTCAATTGATCCGGATTGATACCAAAATTAAACCCCGCTTTCCATTAGGAAAGCGGGGTTTAATTAACTATCGAGGAGGTGATTATTCCGTTGCGTATACTGCAACAGGTAAATGGCAATAATGACCATGATGGCACCAATTACTTCCGCCAAGCTCAGTGATTCCTTAAAGAAGATGACACTTAAAATGAACGTGGAAACCGGTTGGAGGGCATCCATCAAACTAATGTTTTCAGATGAAGTAAAGCGGGACGCGTAAATCAAAGTTGAAAACGTTAGTAACGTCCCAAAGAAGATAATCCCTAACACGCCCAGGATTGCCCCCGTGCTCAACGGGGGGACGTCCCGCCACACTGGGTGGTTCAAGTTAAAGGCCAAACTGGCAATCAACGTCCCCCAACCCATCACCACAATCGGTGGGTTAGTTTTTCCCAAGGGCCGGGGTAGCACCACGTACAAAGCGGCCGTGATCCCCGTTACCAACCCCCAGAGAAACGAATCTAAGGGAATGGATAATTGACTCAAGTCACCCTTGGTAATCGAGAGCACCACTCCCACAATGGCAATCACAAAAATAACTAAATCCATTTTCACCGGTTTGCGGTGCTCAAAGATGAAGGCCCCAATGACAATGAACAGTGGCGCTAAATATTGCAAAATCGTAGTCGCAGCTGCGTTCCCGGTTTGAATACTAACGTAAAAGCTACCCATGTTGGCTGCTAATCCAAATAGCCCGTAGCAAACGAGAATCGCAATTGACTTCCAACTTTTAAAAATATCAAAGATGCGGCCGCGATAAATGATGGCGCTCGCCAGAATTAGAATGAGACCCGCTCCCGTCGTCCGGGCCGATAAGAACCACGACGCTGGGATGGATTCATTTTGCGATACAAACTGGGTAATCACCCCAGCAATCCCCCACGAAACAGAAGCCAGACCGGCTAACAAAATTCCCTTCGTGTTGTTATTTAACTTTCGATACCATGCAAACATGTGCGCTCCTTTTAGATTAAGTGTTGTTGTGCTCCCTGTGCTTGGGCTTCAGCAATGACCTCAGCGGAAACACCGTCCGTTAAAAAACGAGCCATTGGCTGATACCGATGGCGTTTTTTAAAAGATACCTCAAACGCTGCCACAATTGCAACTCGCATTTGTTGTTCCGTCAAAAAAAGCTGGCCCGGTCCTTGATAATGACCCTTGGTATGCTTACCAATCCGCCACTCGTGCAGTTTAAAGTGCTGGTTGTGATCCCGCTTAATGGCATACTGTCCGTTCACAGTTTGCACCACCGGTACTCCTACCAACCGTAACACCCGATATTGTGCTCCCATCAGCTACTCCATCCGGGTGGCCGCTTGGTCGGCCTTACGCCGGTAACTTTGCAGAATGTAAATGGCAATGATCACCAAGACGGAGCCGACAATCTCCATGACACTAATTTGCGTGTGCAAGAAGATAATGCTCAGAGCAAAGGTCATGACTGGTTGAACGGCATCGACCAGGCTAACATCTTCGGAACTAGCAAAGTGCATACTGTACAAGAGGCAGGCAAACGGCAAGACCGTCCCAAAGACCACGATGGCGGCAATTCCCACGACACTCCCCGTGGTTAGGGGCGGAACGTTTTCCCACACGGGTTGGTGGAGGTTAAAGAAGAACCCCGCAATTAAGGTTCCCCAGCCTAACACCGTCAATGGCGAGTTTTGCGCCATCAACGGCCGCGGGATGACTACGTAACACGCAGCCGTGATCCCCGAAATCACTCCCCAAAAGAGGGAAACTGGTGGGATGGACAGCTGACTAAGATCACCCTTGGTAATCGAGAGGACAACTCCCACTAGGGCAATCACAAACACCAGCACGTCAATCTTACTAGGAATCCGGTGTTTAAACACTAGGCCCCCTAACAAAATAAAGAGCGGGGCCAGATACTGCAAAATGGTGGCCGAAGCCGCGTTCCCCGTCTGCACACTCAGAAAGAATGAGAGTAAGTTGGCCCCCAATCCAAAGATCGCATAGCCAAAGATGAGCAGGATTGAATGAACATCCCGAAACACTCCAAAGATTTTTCCCCGGTATAAAATGGCACTAATAAAGAGCAAAATTATCCCGGAAAAAAGGGTGCGGACGGATAAAAACCAGGCCGCTGGAATGTTGGCGTTCTGGGACACAAACTGCAGAATCGTCCCCGAAATTCCCCAAAAGGCCGAGGCTAAGGTCGCCCAAAAAATCCCTTTTGTAATGTTTTTATGTTGCACTACCGGTTGTTTTTCCATGATTATTCCCCTTCAACCTTAAATTTTCCAATAGGTCTATCATACGCTTTTTACTGGCCAGTTGTCCCCCCAGGTAACCAAAAAAACAAGCCCCGCATTTGCGTGACTTGTTTGGTCTTATTCTGTTTCCTGGTCGTTAGCTTGTGGGGTTTCCGGATAGGTCAGTTTAACGGTGGCTGCCATAACAACTGGCAAAATAATTACCAGGATGACGAGCCCGGTGATGACCGCAATCGCCACTTGAATCAACGTTAAGACCCCCGATGGAATCAAGGCGGCAAAGGTTCCCCCTAAAATCAAGGCGGCTGAGAGCACGACCACGCCAATAAACTTCGAGGCGGCCACAATTCGGTGCGCTGGGCTCTCAGTTGGTGCAATGGTTTGGTACTTGCGCATCAAGAAGATACTGTAATCCACTCCGAGCGCAATGATCATGATGAACGCGAAGAACGGTGTGTTCCACGTTAACATGGCTTGCCCCAGAATGAGGCTACTAATCCAGTGGGTCAGCGTTAGCGCTCCAAAGTAGGCTAACAATAACGTTCCTTCGATGTACAGCGGTTGTAAAATGGAACGCGTTACAAAGATTAATGCGATTAAGATTCCACCCAACATGATCACGGACGTCCGGAAGAAGTCGCCTGAGGCAATCGTTTGGGTATCAGAAATCAAAGCACTTTGGCCATTCACAGCGACCTTGGCATGGGCTAAGTTACTTCCCGTTAGATTTTGTTGAACTTGATCCTGAATGTCATTAACCGCCTTCATGGCCTTGGCGCTCGACGGGTTTTGTTTCAAGACCACCATAATCTTTGTGGTCCGCTCGTTTTCAGATAGGTAGTTCTGCGTGGCTTGCTTAAATTCGCTACTCTGACGGACCTGTTCTGGGATAAAGAAGGTGTGACCGGCGGCAGAGCCCTGAACTGATGTTAAGTAGCCGTTAGCTTGGCCTAAGCCACCTGAGAGCTGTCCGAGTCCTTGCTGGGCTTGTTGCGCTTGGGTCTGTAGGGCTTGTAACTGTTGGCCGAGGGCTTGGGCATTATTCCCAATTTGTTGCGTATCACTTGCAATGCCATTTAATTGGCCTGCAACGTTACTTTGCCCGGCCTGGGCCGGTTGCAAGGCGCCCGCAATCACCTGGAGCTGAGCTTGGTTCAGAGGCGACCCTAACGCAGTCGCGCGTTGTTGCATGGCCGCTACGGCTTGCTCTCCGCTTGGTTGGTTTCCTGCGCTCGCCTGAATGGTCTGTAACTTTTGCCCAATTGCCTGTGCCGATTCGCCAATTGCTCGGAGTTGGTCGCCGTTAAAGCTCTGAGTGTTCCCACTGTTTTGCAATTGTTGAACCCCCTGGTCGGCCTGGTTCAGCTTTCCAGTCAGCGTTTGTAACTGATCCTTTAGGTATAGTTGTTTAATCGGTTGGCCCCCTGGTTGGGTAACCGAGGCCACCGTCGCAACGTCCTTTCGGCTCCGTAACTGGTTCGTAACCTCATCAATCTTCATTAAATCGGCTTGATTATTCAACGAATGATCGGCTTGAATGTACACGGTTGATGGTTCTGCCGTTCCCTTCGAGAAGTGTTTCTCCACCACATTCAACCCTTGTTTTGACGGAACCTGATTACTAAGTTCGACCGCACTGTCGTAACTCAAATTACCATGACCGAAAGAAATCAGGGGCAGTAGAATTGCTAACACGATTACGAGTGCCGGAACTGCAAACTGAACGGCTTTACTAGAAAGCCAACCCCAGAGTCGGCTAGTTTGGCTTTGTTCGGCCAAGTTTTGGTTGGGCCAGTACAGCTTCGGCCCCAAAATGGCCATCAAGAAGGGATTCAACGTTAGCAGCACGAGGAGCAGGACCACCACTCCAACGGCCACGGCAAAGCCGGACTTATAAATGGAGAAGTTAGCTAATCCTAGCGCTGCAAACCCAATTAAAACCGAAATTCCGCTGTCAAGAATCGTCCGTCCCGCTTGTTTCCGAGCCGCCACGGTTGCTTGAATCCGCTCCATGCCGGCCGCAAGGTTTTCCTTAAACTGATCGTACAGGAGGATGTTGTAATCCGTTCCAATCCCAAACAGGACTACCACCATGAACACCTGGGTAAAGTTCGAGAGGGGGAAGTTAAAGCACCGCACGAGGTTCATCACCACGCTCAAAGAAACAATGAACGAAACTCCCACCGTTAATAACGAGATCAGCGGCACGATGGGGGAGCGAAAGACTAGAATCAACACAATTAAAATGAAGATTGTAGCGATGATCTCGGTCTTCTTAATGCCAGACACCATCGATAACCGCATGTCATCGTTTAAAACGTCCGCACCAGTAACGTAGGAATGTAAGCCCCTAACCTTGGAACCAGTTTGTAATTTCTGGTTCATCGTTTCCACGGGATCCCGTTTTGAAACGTTCAGTTGCACGATTTCCGTCGTTCGATCCTTTGACAGCAACTGCTGCTTAGCGGCAGGCGTGTTGGCAATTGAGGTCACGCCCTTAATCCCATAGTGCTGGGCATGGTCCTCTAATTTTTGCACCTGATGGTTAATGCGTTGTTGCTGGTCCTTGGTCAGTGGCTTTTCACCATTGTTATAGACCAACACCACCTGGCGGGTATTACTAATGTGATGACCCCAGTGTTTTTGCATGTTATCCGCTACCTGGCTTTGCATGGTCGCTGGAATCTTAGTCTGTCCCTTTTGGGCTTCGAGGTTTCCAATGTTAGGTAAAAAAAGAACCGCCGCGACCACCGCGACTAACCAGAGGAGGGCTACGCCACTATATTTCTTGATAAATTTATTCATCTTTGGTTGCTCCTTTTTCCTTTGTTTTCCTTAATAGCTGTGCGGGGGCCGTGCGTTGGAGTTCGGTAATGATTTGGGCCACTTCCGCGGGTTGCTCTGGCTGGGGTTTCTTAATCCAGTACAAGATCACGCCCATAATTTCATCAATGATAAATTCTCTGACATAGTCGGCCGGCAGGTCGCTCCGACTCTGAAATTGATCCCCCAGCTGTGCCATGGCGGTATCTAAATCGGCAAACACCACCTGCTTAATCCGGTTCAAAAAATACGGATCCCCCTGTTCACTGAGCAAGGCCGCAATGAGACGCTGATTTTCATAAAAATTATTTAACGTCTCCGTAATAAAAGGGGCCGGTTCGGTAGTGGAACTAATCAACCACTTCATCGCATCCGGCATGATGTGGGCTAAATCAGCCTGTAACCGTTGCAATAAATCAGTTTCTACCTGCTCAACCAGGTCCGCTTTATCGGTGTAATGGGTATAAAACGTCCCCCGGCCAATTCCTGCGGCCCGGGTCAAATCGGTGACGTTCAAATTCGGCAGTCCCTTTTCGTTAATTAACTGAATCAGGGCTGTTTGAATATCAGCCACCGTGCTGGTTTTTCGCGTTTGTTTTGTCATCGAGGCCCCTCCCTTACTTTTTAAATCAAATTCTATTGTACTCATTTTGCTTATTAAGTCAACACGGTGTTCAATTAATTGTAAAAAAAAGAAGCCTCCTTCTCATGAAGGACGCTTCCTAGTTGGGATTGCCAAAATAAAAACCGTACTTAGAATTAACAAGCCACCGAGCACTTCAGATCCATTGAAACTGGTATTAAAGCACACGACCGTTCCCAGCGTAGCTGACAGGGGCTCGAACGTATCTAACAGCCCCGCGGTGGTCGGTGAAATGTATTGCAAACTGGAAATAAAACAAATAAACGCCAGCATCGTGCCAAAAATCACGATGAAGCCGACGCCCAGCACAACCCCGACGCTGAGGTGGGGCGGATTCACCCAGACGGGATGAATCAGGCTAAAGATCACGCCCCCAATCAGCATCGCCCAGCCAACCACGACCAGCGTGTTGTTGTGCTGAATCAAGCGGACTGGTAGCATCGTTTGTAACGCTCCGGCTAGGGCGACGGTCAGACCCAGTCCAAAAGCCGTGGGACTGATCGCCAACTGGGTCAGATCCCCCTTGGTAACCAGTAACCACGTTCCAATTAAAGCCACGAGCACCGCACTGGCCTCCGGTCGACTTGGCAACTGGTGATAAATCAGGGCCGTCAGGATCACAATCATCACGGTTCCCAAGCTTTGCATAATTGTCGCGGTCGCCGGATTACTGGCGCGCACGGTTAGTAAGAAAAAATACTGTACGCCGGTTAATCCCAAGAGCGCATATAGAACCAAACTTAACCAATTGGATCGGTTCCAAATCGCTAGAATTGGTTGCCGCTGGCCAAACCGGACAAAGAGCAGAATCAAAACGCCCGAAACGAGCATTTTCACGCCCATGAGCCACTCCGTGGAAAAGCTATGATCCTGATATAAAAACTGAGAAACGGGACCCTGAATCCCCCACATTAAGGCTCCTGCAATTGCAAGGAACACCCCCAGGTAGGTTCGGGATTGCTGCATTCGTACTGTCATTAGGATCGGTCTGCGTAACCGTGCGGATGGGTTTGTTTCCACGTCCAGGCGGTTTTAATAATCTCTTCCACGTCATCATACTGCGGCTTCCAGCCCAATACCTCGCGGGCTTTGTGGCTATCCGCAATGAGCGTATCCGGATCCCCACCCCGCCGGGGGGCAATTTCTGCTGGGATTGCTCGGCCCGTTACCCGTCGGGCTGCCTCTAAAATCTCGCGGTTCGAAAAACCGGTCGAGGAGCCGAGATTAAAGACTTCGCTCGGATTTCCCTGTTTCAGGTATTCCATGGCTAAAATGTGGGCATCCGCTAAATCTAAGATGTGAATGTAATCCCGGACGTTCGTGCCATCCGGGGTGTCATAATCATCCCCAAAAATCTTCAACTGTTCCTGTTGCCCCGCTGCGACCTTCAAAACCATCGGAATTAAGTGGGTTTCTGGTTGGTGATCTTCTCCAATTGAACCATCCGCCTTGGCACCCGCCGCGTTAAAGTAGCGCAGGGCCACGGAGTGAATCCCGTCGGCTTGTTCGACCCACTTCATAATGTGTTCCATCATTAACTTGCTTTCCCCGTAAGGATTAATGGGATCCTTACGATCGGCTTCGTGAATCGGAATCCGTTCGGGGTTACCATAGGTGGCCGCCGTTGATGAAAAGACCACGTATTTAACCCCGGCGCGTTGCATGGCTTCTAAGAGTACAATCATCCCGATCACATTGTTATCAAAATACTTCAACGGTTTCTGCATTGATTCCGAAACTAACGAAAAAGCATCCATGTGAATCACAGCCTCGATGTCTTCTTGCGCAAATAAAGCGTCTAAAAAGTGGGCGTCGCGGGTGTCCCCTTCATAAAACCGGGCCTGTGGATGAATTGCAGCCCGGTGGCCCGTTGACAAGTTATCAGCGACCACTACGTCATAACCCTCGTTAATCAAGCGATCAACCATGTGTGAGCCGATGTAACCGGCTCCTCCAGCAACTAAAACTGCCATTGTCTCTTACTCCTTTATTAAATCGTGGTATTGGTCAGCTCGTTGAAAAAACCGTTGTGAATAGGAACAAACTGGTTTAATCCAATCATGCTGCTCGCGGGCATACTCAGCCACTGCAACCATTAATTGACTAGCAATCCCCTGACCCCGCAAACTGGGAGCGACAAAGGTATGGTTAACCGCTAACACATCGTCAGTAACGGTGAACGTTACCTCCGCCACTAACTGGCCGGCCGCGTCATTTTGATAGAACCGACCAGGTTCAAATAAAAACGACATAGTTTCTTCCCCCTCTAATTCGTTTACCGTATTATAGCATATCTAGTTTAGGACCCGAGCTAGCTGGTCAGCCTTGCAACGACGGCTCTCATTGACTATTAACGGCTGAATAACTATAATTTGGTTTGAATTAATGCTCATCAACAGGCTTTATTTAGGAGATTACTCAATGAACAAAACTGAAATTAACCAACGTTATTCCGAATGGTTGCACGCTAGTGACCTGCCAGCCGAATTACGTACCGAACTCCACCAGCTCACTGGTGACGAAGCCGCCATTGCCGATGCCTTTGGTACTTCCTTATCGTTTGGAACGGCCGGAATGCGGGGGGTTCTGGGCGCGGGAACCAACCGGATGAACATCTATACGGTGCGCCAAGCCACCGAGGGCTTAGCTAAATTAATGGAAACCCTCCCTACGACTGAACGGGAACGCGGCGTGGTCATTAGTTTTGATCCCCGCTACAACTCCCAGTTGTTTGCTCACGAAGCTGCCCGCGTCTTAGGGGCTCACGGGATTAAATCCTTTGTCTTTGACGAAATCCGGCCAACTCCAGAATTATCCTTTGCAGTTCGCCACTTACATACGTACGCGGGAATTATGATTACGGCTAGTCACAATCCCAAACAATACAATGGTTACAAAATTTACGGAGCCGATGGGGGGCAGATGCCCCCACGCGAATCAGATTTAATGACATCGTACGTGCGCCAGGTTACCGATTTATTTACAATTCCCGTGGCTGAAGAACCAGAACTCCGCCAAAAAGGCTTACTTAACATGGTGGGAGAAGACGTCGACGTCGCTTACCTGAACCAACTAAAAACCGTCAACGTGAACCACGAATTAATTCAAACGGTGGGAAAAGACCTTAAATTCGTTTATACCCCCCTTCATGGAACCGGAAAAATCATTGCCCGGCGTGCCCTTTCGGATGCCGGATTTCAAAATTACGACGTGGTGGTCGAACAAACCATTGCGGATCCCGAATTCCCAACCACGCCGTTTCCCAATCCTGAATTCCCCCAAACCTTTGACCTAGCAATTGAACTAGGGCAGCGGGAAAACGCTGACGTCCTCATCGCCACCGACCCCGACGCCGACCGACTGGGGGCAGCGGTTCGCCAACCGGATGGCACCTACCAACTTATGACCGGGAATCAAATTGCCAGCGTCTTGTTAAACTACATCCTCCAAGCCAAGCAGGCCGCTCATGACCTCCCGGCGGATGGAATGGTAGTTAAATCAATTGTTTCCACTGAATTGGCTACTGACATTGCTAAGCACTACAGCGTTACCATGAAAAACGTGTTGACTGGGTTTAAATTCATTGCCGAACAGATTCAAGTCGCTGAAGCTAACCACGATCACACCTTCCTGTTTGGATTCGAAGAAAGCTTTGGCTACCTAATTAAATCGTTTGTCAGAGACAAAGATGCCATCCAATCAACGCTGTTGCTGGCAGAAGTGGCAGCCTTCTACAAACAACAGGGAATGACGCTGTACGACGGGTTACAATCTCTGTATCAAAAGTACGGCTACTTTGAAGAAGAAACGGTCTCCAAGGAATTTGTCGGCTTAGATGGTCAAGCAACCATGAAAACCTTAATGACCGACTTCAGAGATCACCCGCTGACCACCTTTAACGGGGTTGACGTAGTGGCCAAAGAAGACTTCCAGACCTCCCTTCGTACTGATAAAGACGGAACCCAAACGCCAATTGATTTACCCCAATCCAACGTTTTGAAGTATTGGTTCGCAGACGGCACGTGGCTGGCCATTCGCCCGTCCGGAACTGAACCAAAGATTAAGTTTTACGTGGGGGTAAAAGCTGATTCCCAAGCCGTTGCTTCCCGCCGCTTAGCCAGCTACGTGACCGCTATCCATCAAAAATTACTTCACGAAGCAACAGCTTAACCGACGTTAAAACCACCTGACCAGCCTGCGCTGGTGGGTGGTTTTTAGTTTGGCCTGTGGTAGCTGCCCGGTGTAGAAACCCTGAACATGCCCGTTGCTTATCTCTACGCCTAGCAATCCCGAAATAATCCGGTTTTTTGGAGGTTCCTTGTTTACAATTACTATTGTTACTTATAAAATAAACAAGTTAGAACCAAATCTGCCAACGGAAAGGGAGTGTAGCCATGACTTTTGAAGAGTTAAAGGAATATGGTCAGCTATTCTACCGCGAAAATTACAAATTAGATCGCAATCTAGAAACCAAAGTGTTTAAGATTAACAACATTAAAGCCTACCAACGCGAACCCAATGACGCGGGCGGAACCACCGATTGGACCGACAATCTAATTTTGCTATATAACCTGTTGCATCAACTTCTCGGGAGCAAATTTAGTTTTCAACTAAACTTTAAGAAACGGACCATGTCGCTTTATTTCGCCATCAAAAAACCGGTGACGGTGGCGGCCTTACAAACGCAATTGCCCTTAGTTGAAGTCGTTAGCGTCGAAACCGATGAGGTCTCTTCAATTGCCACCGTTGACATTAGCAAGTTTCAAGCCAATTATGGCCACGCTACCCAGCTCTTTGAGCAGGATCCATACGCAGACTTAGACCTCAGTGACCTAGCGAGGCTGGATGCCAAAGCACCCAGCAAACAATCGACGGGCAATCAGCACTCCGATGCGGATGCAGAATCCAGTCCCAACGACGATTTAAGTCTAAACGTTGCAACCCTCGATACCGAGCGAGATGCCCTCACCGAACTCACTAACCTAACCGGGCTGGAGGAAGCCAAGCACCAAATTACCGACATGGTGGCCATCGCTAAGATGAATCAACTCCGCAAGGAACAGGGCTTAAAAGTGCCTGCGGGCCTGAGTAATCACATGATTTTCACCGGAAACCCCGGGACGGGAAAAACCACCGTCGCCAAGTTGTTTGCCACTATCCTCTACCAAAACCACATTATTCCGGCAAATAAGCTCGTCCTAACCGATCGTTCCGATCTTGTTGGTCATTACACCGGAACCACCGCTGACCGGACCAAAAAGGTGATTCAAGCGGCTCTCGGGGGCGTGTTATTCATTGACGAGGCCTATCAGCTCTCCCATCCAGACAGTCCTACTGATTTTGGTCACGAAGCGATCGACCAACTAATCATCGGAATGGAGAACCACCGTTCCGATTTAATCGTGATTCTAGCGGGCTACACTAAGCAAATGGAAACCTTTCTAAACGATAATCCTGGATTGCGGTCAAGGATTCCCAACCGGGTCCACTTTGAGGACTACACCACGGGCGAATTAACCCAGATCATCCTGAACATGATTAAGCAAGAACAAGTGGTTAACCTGCAGGATCAGAGCTATTTTACTGAGGTGGTTACCGCGTTTATTAACCAACACCATCCCAGTGGAAACGCCCGGTGGGGCCGAAATGTTTACCAAGCGATGCTCCAAGCGCAGGCGCGCCGGGTCGCCTTTCAAGCCCACCCAACCAAAACAGCGTTACAAACAATCACCAATGACGATGTTGATGCGGCGCTCATGACCACCCCCACTAACTAAGCGCAGATAACCACACTCAGCCAAACTACTATCATATCCAAAGGAGCAAGCTAATGAAAATTGGAATTTTAGGCATCGGCCACATGGGAACTGCCATTCTCAAGGGCCTCTGCAATTGTTACGACTCCAGTGAGCTTTATGTCAAAGCTCACCATGTTAACGACCAACTGCTCGCGTTACAACGTGAGCTGGGCTTTCAGATCTTAACTGACGAGCAGTTACAGGAGGTAGACGTCCTGTTCATTACAACCCCGGCAGCGGTCACCATCAACATCTTAAACGGGATCCAACTTAATCCACAGACAACCTTAATTTCCGCGGTTCAGGGGGTGACTCCAACGCAACTTAAGACGATTTTTCCCGAAAACTCCGTAGTCTGCATTATTCCTAACATTCCCGTGGCCGTAAACGCCGGGTGCATCGCCATGGCTACCACTGAGACCGCCACGAGTGATGATCAGCACCGCGTCACCACCATTTTGCACCAACTAGGCACGATAATTCCCGTTCCTGAAGCTAACCTTGGGATTGTGGGGACGGTGGCTGGCTGTGGCCCCGCCTTCGTTGATATCTTTTTAAGTGCCCTTTCGGATGCCGCCGTGCAAAATGGCTTGGATCGTCCCACCGCGACTAAAGTGGCGGCGAGCATGGTCTATGGCAGCGGTAAGTTAGCCCTTGAAACGGGCGCCGCTCCCGACGCCTTAAAAGATCAGGTCACTTCTCCTGGTGGTTCAACCATTAAAGGAGTCGTGGGCCTCGATGAAAAGGGCTTTCGGGCTGCCATTAACTATGCCGTTAATCAAGCTAACGGAACTAATTAACACGACCAAAGACGCTCAGCGTCTTTTTTCTTTGAAAGGGAGGCTTTGCCATGTCAAATACCAATCATTCGACCATTTCACTCAAGACCAACTTAGCCATTCTAGCGACGGCGTTCCTTTCGTTTGCGGGGGTTCTAATTGAAACCTCTATGAACGTCACGTTTCCAGAACTGGCACGCGAAATGCACGTTTCCTTGAATCTCATCCAGTGGATTACCACGGGGTACCTCCTCGTGGTTACCATGACGATGTCAACCACGGCCTTTTTACTAAAACGGTATCCGGTGAAACGGATTTTCATCGCTGCCAGTACCCTGTTTATTCTCGGTGATGTCTTGTCACTGTTCGCCCCAGCTTTTCCCATTTTACTGCTCGGCCGTTTAATTCAAGCCGGTTCCACGGGATTGGCAATGCCAATGATGTATCAGGTCATCTTTGCTTTGATTCCCAAACGGCGCATCGGAACCTACGTTGGAATTGCTTCGATGGTAATCTCCCTCGCTCCAGCACTCGGACCAACGTACGGAGGAGCCCTTTCCTCGCTCCTTTCGTGGCGCTATATCTTTATCGTTATTTTGCCATTTGTCATTCTCACCCTGTTGCTCGGGACTCGAACCCTCACCTTACAGCCTCAGGGCGTAACCAAGCGCTTCGACTTTCTGGCCCTCGGGTTATTAGCAGTCACCCTCTTTGCCTTTGTGTGGGCCACTAACCAACTGGGAAGTGCCCACGGTCAATTGTTGCCCTGGTTGCTCCCCTGCTTAATCGGGCTGGTGAGCTTGGCCCTCTTTGTGTGGACCAACAACCACGGCAACACCCAGCTACTTTCCCTCCATCCCCTTAAAGTTCCAAGCATCTCCATGAACGCCATCGTTTACATGATGCTGATGTTCGTCAACATTGGTATTTCCTTTGTGATTCCCATTTACGCTGAGGTCGTCTTTCACGTCACCCCGCTCGTGGCTGGGTTGATTTTACTTCCCGGATCCATTATCGGGGGCGCCATCTCTCCGGTGGCTGGATTCGCTTACGACCGCTACGGTGCCTTTAAACCCATTCTCACGGGAATGATCATCTTCACAACGGCAACCTTTTTATTCAGTATCTCAAGCGCCTGGGCAACTCCCGTATACTTTATGCTCCTCTTCACCCTACTCCGCATTGGGATGAATCTGGCGTTTGCAAACCTCCTCTCCAACGCGCAAGCGCTGGCCCCAGTGACCCAATCAGCTGACGTTAACTCATTGTTCAACATGCTGCAACAGTACGCTGGTTCGGTGGGAACCAGTCTCTTGGCCTCTGGGTTAGCACTGTACCAGCATCAAGCTCATGGTGCTGCTGCTCAGATCACGGCGACCATCAGGGGTGGCCATTTGGACTACACGCTGTTATTCGTGATTGCCGTGCTAATTACGATTTTGGCCTTTACTAACTGGCACCTCCAGAGCAAGTCGGCGCCCCATGCCTAACAACACTGCCTCAGCTAAACTAGCTCCTAACCAGCACCAGTTGACCCCGGACCAGCGCTACTTGGTCGCCCGAATTCTCGCCTTCACCAAGCACCACCGAACCGGGGGTTCACCTGCCGAGCGGATGTAACTGATCCTGCCGTTTTTAACCGCATGAAACAACAGATCATCCTGAACACCGTCAATGTCCTTTTAAACCGAGGCCTTCCAGTCCGCCCTGTTGCGTGACTACCAGCGCCTCCTCCAATCATCAACTCCATAAACTAAAAAAGCTGTCCGAGTAATCATCGGACAGCTTTTTGGCTGCTTTAGCTTTGGATTATTTGGGGCGCCGGGTTCTGCTAACCGTCACAAGCAACAGTAAAACCCCACTTAGCAACAGCATTCCAAGCCGTTGAAGCCAATTCGTTGCCTTCGTCCCGGTGGCTGGTAACACAGCAGAGCGTGGCCGCGATTGCTCAGGCGCTCCTTTCAAAACAACCGGGGTTGGTTGGGAAGTTTGCTGAACCGGAGGCTGGGTCCGCCCTTTCGGCGTCCCGGTCAGCGGCTGCGGTTGAGACGGAGTGGCCGGTTGCATTGGGCGTGCGGGACCATTTGGTTGCACCGGTTGCGGTGGGTTTCCGGGCATTGCAGGTTCGTGTGGTTGCACTGGCGTAGCTGGAACCTGCGGTGGAACCACGGTCGGAGTTGGTTTTACCGGTGGAACTGGGGCAACGGGTGGAATCGGGGCAATCGGCGCCTGAGGTTTGGTTAAATGGGACTGCTTCGTATTCGTCGTTGAGATTTCCCAACAACCATATTCCGGATTATTCGTTGCAGCATACGTAACGTCAAACACACTCCCACTAAATTGGATTAACCCCGCGCCAAAGTAGTTGTATGGCGACGTGGTTTTATCCCAATTATATTGATCATAATATTGCTGAATCCATGCTTCACACCCGCTCGCATCTCCAGTCTGATTATACTGATCAAGGGCCTGTTTCAACTGATCCATCACGGTACCCGGTAGGTAGTTCCAGGTTAAAGCGCCCTTTAGAACCGAGGGCCACGGTAATCCCGAATTAAAGTTGGGAATCAACATTGATTGCTTCGCTTTTACTGAGGACCCAGCGATTGTAATCGCGCTACCTCCCGAGTTAACGGTTGCGGTCTCTGGTTCTGAACCATCACTAGCGAAGTTATTTAGTGATTCAATCTCTGCGTAAGCGGTTCCGGGAACAAAGTTAATTGGTTGACCGTTGGCATCAAAATACGTCATTTGCATTCTAATTGATTTATTTTTGATCCCGGACTGCAATCCCCCGTTTCCAAAGACAAAGCCCTGCGTGGGATCAAAGTAAACGTCTAACGTTTGCAGTCCATCTGAAGGGGCTTAAAAGGTCTCCATTGCCCCCACCACCGGAGTCCGGACCCCCGTTTCAGAATTTAGATAGTACCCGTTTAAGTTTGAAAACTTAATCGTTGCGATCAAATCATGATAACCATTAACATCATGCAGTTGCCCGCTCGTCCACACAATCTGAAAGTGGGGAGTGGGCTGGTGGTTGGTATTGGAATTCGGGATCGCTTCTGAAACCACTTTAATTAAAACCCCATTGCCTTGATAAATAATTTGACCCTGGGCGGCTGGTGAATGACTCATGACAAAGTTATTGACCAACGTGGTTGGATCCACCTCACCGTGTTGCTTGGCATAATCAATTTTGGCATCGTAGTTCTGTAAATCGCGTTGGTACTCCACCTTCTGCGCTTGGTAACGTTGCTCCGCCTCCTGATAAGCGCGTTCCTTGGCTTGGTACGCTTGTAAGTCACGTTGATACTGCTCGGCTTGCGCTTGATATGTTTGCTCAGAAGTAGTTACAGCCGTAGTTTGCACTAGGTACTTTTGCAGTGGTTGTGCGGAATCGGTCGTGGAGGCCGGTGTTGCCGTCTTTTCAGCAGATCCGGCTGGAGTTGCACTCGTCGGTTGAGCTGCCGTGAGCTGGGCTGGGGACGGAGCTGGAGCTGGAGCCTGAGTTGGCGTTATTTCCGAAGTAGCCACTTTCGGTTGACCAGTTGCGGAGGCGTTAGCTGGTTGAGACGCCGTCGGCGTGGACGGAACAGCCTGGTTCACTTCTGCAGTCGAAGCCGTTGGCTTTGTCGCCTGCTCCGCTTCCTTTGGTTGCACTGGCTGGGCTGCAGCTTGCACTGGTGCGTCCGCTTGCACTGGCTTGGTGCCGACCGTGGTCGCATCAGTGGCCGCATAAACGCGATTCCCAACTAACGGAACTACTCCCGCAAGCGTCGCCGTGGTAAGGGCAGTAAAGAACCATGTCTTTCCAACTCGATCAATTTTGTAGTGTACTTTTTTCTGCATGTGCATTCGCTCCCTCATTCGAAAAATCAACGTTCGGAATATTTGAATTGTAACAAACTAAGGGAAAATCCTAAATCAGAAATAGACTGCCATATGTCAAAATCATTACAATATCATATTAATTAATTTATTAAAATCTAAGAACCAGTAAATTAATAATTTTATAATAAATTTACGCAAAAATGTGACATTTTGATAACTATGTCACATTTAACCGTAATTTTAATCAAACTAAAAAGTTCCCAGGATGACCTAGGAACTTTTCTCTGTCTAATCGCTAATTAACTACGGTGACTTATTTACACATCACGATCTAATTTATTATAGTACTCAACTTCAATCGTCTCTGGATGGATTAGGAGCTTGGTAATACTCCCATTTTTAGCTGCTTGCCCATCGTCAAGTTCCGGAGCATACCGATCAACAATCGACCGAATCGTCATCCCGTGTGACACAATCAGGATAGTTTGTCCGTCCGTCGTATTTTCGCGAATCTGGTTAAAGCCCCGGTCTAACCGGTCCCAAAATTGCTGGTTGTTTTCGGCATTGTTATACAAATCGGCCTTCGCAATCAAATCCCGCGCCCGTTCTAGCCCATAGTGATCTAGAACTCCTGCTTCGTTCGTGATATCGACCTGCTCGCCGACAAACTGCCACATCTGATCGAGATTTTCTCCTTCAAAGTAGCCGTGGAATTGTTCCCGCAGTTCTGGATACTGGTAGGTAATGATGTCCATCCCCCGGGGGTTTTGTTGTAAAATTTCCCGCCCCGTCGCAACCGCACGGCCAGAGTCACTGGTAAAGGCGGCGTCAAAGCCCACCTTAGCTAACCGCGCACCCGCAGCTTGGGCATCCTGAATCCCCTTGGATGTAAGGGGAGAGTCAATCCAGCCCTGCACCTTGTTGTACAGGTTTAAATAAGTTTGTCCGTGTCTCACTAAATATGCTGTTACTACCATTTTTTATCTCTCCTAACCGTCCGGGGCGTTTTCCACCACCAACTAGCCAGTAACACTCCTAGAAGGCCAAATCCGGAAATAAGTAACCCGACTTTAAGTCCCGGAGTTTGATAATGAAACGCTAAGCGATGGTGCCCGGGCGTTAAGGTAACTTGTGACAACCCGTTTAGCGCCTTCTTCATTTTAACAGGTTTCCCATCGGCTGTAATCGTCCAACCCCGGTCGTATGGAATGCTAATCAGGACTACCGGGCGGGCCCTGGTCGTGCGAACTTGCGCGGTCAACCGGTCCCCGTGCAGTGCCAACTGTTGCGGCTTATCAACCTGGAGCAGGTAGGGTTTGGTTGCCTGTTCAAACCGTTGCACTGGTTCTGGTTGATAACTAGCAAAGGTCGTCCGCCAATCCTGGGCGGTTAACTGCCGATTACTCATCAAGGTCACCACAAATGGCTTAGACTGCTTCCCTAACGAAATGAGTTCTGCACCGTTTTGTGGATAGCGACTCGCCACGCGTTTTCCATGAACCGCTAACTGGAGTTGCTGGTTGGGACTAACCCGTTGCAAATCAAGGTACTGAGGGCCTGGCAAGGCCGGCGTGACCCGAACCCGATACTTAAATTGCCTCCCCTGCCGGTGTCCTTGTAATGTTTGAACTTGATTAGGGTGAAAGACGGTTTGCTTCGTGTTACTTTCCGCCTGGAAAAGGCGATTTAAGTTTCCGTACACGTCCTGGTTAATCAAGCGGACGTGGGCACTGCGGGCTGCAACGGCATAGCCCAGTCCCGTATTTTGCGCATTTTCCGTAATGGTGCGGTGCCCCTGCCGATCAATCTCAACCTGCCGTCCCACGCTTAACAGCTGTGCCGTAACCGGCGTTAGCCCCCGAACACTAACCCGCCGTTCGTTACGACTGTACAAGCCGAGTTTCGTGAGTGCATCGTGGGTGTGCACATTTAATGATGAGGTGTAACTGTTAACCCCATAAAAGTTAAATAAGAGCGAGTCATTGTACTGGTTATAATTAATGTTAAAACTATGCGTATAGAGCTGATTATTAACGTCTAGCCGGGTAAAGCGCTTGGTCCGTCGGGCGGTTTCAACTAGCCGAGCGGATTGCTGAAAGTGGCGGGCAAACCGGGGTTGATTGCCATATTCGTTGGTCCCCCCGAGGGCTAACCAAAAGTTCGTGCCCATTTCCACGGCCACAACCACGAGGATCAACGGCCACCATCGGGGGTGCTTTTGGCTCAACAAAATTACCCCGACCGTCACTCCCAGAAAGATGAGCGCGACAATCCAGTTCCAGTAACTAGTAACGTAAAACGGGGTGGCCCAGTGCAAGGCGCGGGCAATCCGGATTTCTAACCAGGCCGCTCCGTACCCCAGCGTCAAGAGTCCAGCTAAAATGATGGCTGCTTTGATCACCACGGCGCGTGATCGCAACGCCCCCCGCTGCCAGGCCTGGTACCCCAACCAGATCATCACAAAGCTCAACATGTAAACTTCCCGGAAGGGGAACCCCGCGGGCATTTGGAACATGTGCCAAATGGTATCAAAGGTGGCAATCAACATGCCGATAAAAATGGCGCCGACTAACCAGACGGACGCCCGTTTTTCGTGCCGAGTAATCCGGGGACTCAGCCAAAAGACCAGCATCCCCAACGCAAAAAAACTACCTACGAATAACGAGGGCTCGTGGTTTAAGCGACCCACAAAGTTAGTAGCTCCCACACCGAGACTCAAAAAGTCCGATGGGAGGAAGCGAACGACGGGCAGGAAACTAACGAAGTTTAAACTCCCCTTACCAGTGGACAGCATCCCCACGAGGGTCGGAACTAAGAGGACTGCTGACAAGGCGCCACCAAGGAGCGAACTAACGATGTATTTAGCTAGGATAGTTCCCTGCGTCTTGACGTACGCCCAAAACTTCATGGACTGCGGCTGATGTAAGAGCAGGAGGTAAATAAAGTAAATCACGGAGTAGACGCACAGCATGTAGCCCATGTAATAATTCAAAAGAATTCCGACCAGTAAGGTAAAGGTGTACCACCCCCATTTACCTTTCGTAAAGAGCCGGTCAAGCGCAAGGGTTAAGAACGGTAGGACCATCAGCGCTTCGAGCCACATAAAATCGTAAAAATACATGGCCACGAATCCGCAAAGTCCGTACGCCGTTCCCGCTACTAGTTGGCGCCACTCAAATCGGTGTTCATGCACACGGAGAAAAATCACCATGCTGAGGCTAATCAAGCCAATTTTAATCATGATTAGCGCTTCCATGAGTAAGGGAATCTGGGCGCCCTTTACCAGTCCGACCAGTAGATTTAAGGGACTCATCAGGTAGTAGGTATAGACCGGAATGGTATTATCTCCGAGGGAGAATAAAAAGGAATAGGTACTAATCGTCCCATGCTGTAACTGCGTGCGCAAAAAATTAAAAAAGGGAAAGTACTGGGTGGCTAAGTCACTTACCAAGAGGTTGTGATTCCCCACGGGAGCAATCCCACGACCCGCAAACGCCACGATCACAATGGCGATAGGCATGAGAAAAGCCACTACGTAGCCCAGAAGGGGCTTCAATTGCTTATTCATTAACTTCAACACTTTCTGTGATTATCGGTTCGGATAAATTGCCGTCAATTTTATTTTACTATAAAACCGAGCTCGCCTACCAAATATGATATAATTAAGATTGTATTAAGGACACCATAAGGAGGAAACACTATGTTTAGTTCAGAAAGAAAATTTGATCCATTTACGTTAGTCGTAGGGATTTTGTTTGCGATTCTGTCGTTAGTAATTTTGAAATACCCCAACGGTTCTTTGATGGTCGTTGCTTACATCATTGCCTTTGCTTTGATTATGGAAGGGATCTTCAAGTTAGCTGATTTAAGTGCCATTGATAAGACACTGGGGATCAGCAATACTTGGATGATTATCAGTGCCATCCTTGACTTGATCCTTGGGGTTTTGATTATCTTCATGCCTGGTTTGGGTGGCATCTACCTCTGGGTAGTTCTATCCATTTCGTTCATTGTTGATTCACTCTTTGAACTCTGGGCAAGCCGGTACATCAGCAAAAACCACAAGGGTTACTTCTGGTTTACGGTTATCTTAGGAGTAATCGGCTTAATCTTAGGAATTGTGCTGTTATTCAATCCGATATTAGGGGTCAGTACCAGCCTCTTCTTAATTGCTTTTTACCTCATGTTCTTCGGAATTTTGTTGGTCGTTCGTTCATTCTAAACAACGATTTAACGGGAGTGGTCTCAGACCACTCCTTTTTTATTGAGCCACCGGAGCTTCCTCATTATGAAATATGCCGGGACGGCCACTGGTTGGGGCTATCGGTTGTAATAACCCCATCACTGAAATCATTACCTCCCGTCAGGACCATTTTATTTGTATAGGAAAGAAGCTTGTCAGTAATCCACCTGACAAGCTTCTTTTGTTCTGTAATTTAAATAAGTTAGTCGGTTTTTCGCGACCACAGTAGCGCCACCGTAATAAAAAGGCCGGGACCAAGAATCATCCATAACGTAGTGGACCACTGTCCGCTCATCACTGGTGCAATCAACGTAAACAAGATGGCCGCCCCTACGGTTACTAAGACCACGATCGACGCTAAGCGCGCCACGGGATAGCTCTTAAAGAACACGAATGGATGGGCAACCCGTTTCTTGCGAAACTGCCAGAACGCAAAGGCCACAAACAGGTATGGGAGTGACATCGACACGTTGGTCATAGAAACGACAATCTGGAAGAACATTTTAGCATCTTTGCCACCAAAGGAGACCAGTAAAATGAACGCCATCACAATGAGGGCTTGTATCTTCATGGCGTTCACCGGTAAGTCCTGTTTCACTTTTCGTAACCATGCTGGCCACATGTGGGCCGGCGTTCCTTCGACCAGTTGTTTAATTGGCGAAAAGACCACCGTTGTAAAGGCACCCATTAAGGCCAAGAACATGGACAAGCCGATGTAGCGAGCCACCCAGAGGCCCATTTGGACGGCAACAGCGTGGGGATAGTGCAACGCGAGGCCTAGTTGGTAACCAAAGTTATTCATGGCAATAAAGGCTTCGTTGCCAATGTTGACGTGCTGACCTCCATTAGCATTAAAGACCTGGTTCCAGTTCGTAAACATCCCCGTCACAAAGATCCCGAGGGCGTAGACAATCGTAATTAAACTAGCACTAATCGCAATACCCCGGGGAAAGGTCTTTTGGGGCTGCTTGGTTTGATCAACCAGCCCACTTATAATTTCAATCCCCCCAAAGGCAAAAATTGCGTAAACGGAAAAACCAAGCACGGCAATTCCCGTCTGGTAATCCGGATTGGGGGATTTAAAGAAGCTCAGCAAACTCAACGGCTGAAGGGGATGTCCGTTCAAGAGCAGGATAATACTTCCCCCCACAATCAAAATGAAGCTGGCCAGTAGCATGGCCGTTCCCCCAATGGAGGTAATCAGTTTAAACTGCTTTAACCCCCGGCTAGCCACAAAGGTCACGAGGGCCACCAGGGACACTGCTAAGATCCCTAGCGTCTGAACATCGTTAAGGCCAAACAGATGCCAGCTCTGGGTTTTATCCACCCCAAAGATGGCCGTAGAAATCGGAATCCAGATAATGGAACTGGTATTCAGCATCCACGTAATGAAGGAGGTATACCACATCACAATCCCCACAAAGGCATACCGGGGGTTAACGGACGCCGCCATCCACGTATAAATTCCCCCTTTGGCGCTGGGATATGCAGACCCAAACTCCGCCACCATAAACGCAAATGGTAAGAAAAAACAAACGGCTGCAATCAGATAAAAAATAATGGAGGCATAGCCCATTAAGTAAAAGGCCCGTGGAATGTTAACAAAGTTAAAAATCGAAGTAAAGATAATCAATACTAACGAAATTAAAGTTAATTTTCGGTTATTCATCTGTTTAAATTCCTCTCAAAGTTAATGACGGTTATAATAACTCCCTTAACTCTGATTTTGGACTTTGCTCCAGATTACGCAGATAGGTGCGCATGGCTGCGTTAGTACGATAGCCACAATCATCGCCTAGTTCCACCACCCGATGGAGGGGAACCACTAACCACAGCGGACAGGCCTGCATGGCCGCCCGCACGGTGGCTGGGTCAACGCGTAATTGTGCTGCAAGGTCAGCCAGCTTCAGAGTTTTTCCATAGGGAATTGCACTAATCAGCTGCCAGACCTCTTCTTGTTGAGGAGTCCCATCCACCAAGTAATCCAGGGGAAAGCCAAAGGACTCACTCTTCCCCTTCAAATACCGTTTCAGGGCTTTTCGGTACCCATCCGTCTGTTGGTGATCATGGCTGTATTCAAACGGGGCTGCATAAAACCGCAATACCTGTGAAACCCCACAATCAGGCGAACTAACAAAATTGAGTCCCGCATCGGTAACCGTATAAAAGACCTTTTGGTCATTGATGTTAATTGCATCCCAGTATAACCGTTGCATTTAAATAACTCCTCGTTTCGTTCCAATGATATGCTTGCTATTTTAGCACATTTAGCAATTAAAACCTAGTTAACCCGCACCAGCAGCGCTTGAACAGATAACGAAAACACAAGCACCATCCCCAGCCAAACACTAGGAACCAGGCTCCTAGTGAAATTAATCTCGCTCCCGTAATCCACGAAGCCGGTTGGTAGGAAACCGTTACTTGATTGGCACCTGACCGGGTAAGCACCTGAATGGCGCCAATTTCGGTTACGGAAAAGTGGTTAGCATCCGCGTGTTGCCCGCGCTGTAACGTTTGCCCGTTCAGCCGGACCCGCGTATCATGATAGGCCACCACCGGAATGGTAGTCACCGCAGCTTGGGATTCACGCCAGGCCACATGTAACTGTCCCTGCCGATCAACGTGTTTAGTAAAGCGGGACGACCGCGACATAATCTGAGTTTGATACTGCGTTTGTAAGTGGCGAACGTTAACACGACCACTGTTATTAGGCAAATAGTCAGTAATCCCCCGCCGTTCGTCTAACAACGGCCTATTCAGATCAGAACTGGCAAAGTCCGCTTTGAGACGGGCGTTGGTAACCCCCGGTTGGTAATAATCATGACGATGTTTGACCGGAGTATAAACCCCAACTTGGGGTGGTTCGGTCTGTCCGTGCCAGTTATTATCGGCCTGAAATTTCACATTACGCATCCCTAACATCACGGTCATGACGGTTAGTAACCCCACCAGGGCATACAAGGACCCATGCACCCAATGCAACTTGGGCATGTCCAGCACGGTTGTGAGTGACATTAAAAAGCCCGCCAGAATTAATAAGGCTGCAAAGGAAAAAAAGCGGGAAGGAAACTGGAGAAAGTGGTTTAGAAACGGCAAGTACCGCCCCACCAACCGCCAGGGAAAGAGATTTGAGGAAATGTAGAAAAAGACGAGCCCAATTCCAGTTAGAAAGTAATTTAAGCGCCGTTGCGGGCGCACTAACCATAACAAGGCAATTTGTCCACTAATAATTACGATAAACACAATTCCGAGATCGGTCTGCATCCAATTCGGGCTTAAAAAATGCATGGCTCCCTGGGCTAAACTCTTCACGGCAAACGGCGCCACCAAGTGGTTATGCAGCATTACGTTCACAAATACCACTAGGTAATTAGCAGTTAGTACGAGCGCGCCAAGTGCATTTAACCCTAAACGTCCAAGGTACCGCCCCTTCGTTTTCGACCGCCACCAACCGACGAGGGCAAAGGGAACCAGCATTAAGCAGGTCATCACTGCACTCAAGGTGTGCATTTCGATTAAAAGCGCGATGACCAACCCAAGGCCCCATGATATTTTCGTCGGGCGCCCGTCCAGTAACCCCAACCCCATTAGAACTGCTAGGGGCAGTATCATCGCTCCCCAATCCAGAAAGGCCGCACTCGTGATCCAATATGTAATAAAATTCTGGCCTAAATAAATGAGGGCCCCTAGAATTGCTAAGGACCGATGAACATGTAACCGACAAAATAGCACCCACGCACTAACTCCCGCACCCACTAAAATCAGGGTGCCGGTCACTAGTTGGAAACTAAACCAACTACCGGTCAGCCACAAAACCAGCCCTAATACATACGCAAAGTACGGTCCATAGAGCGCATTAATCATTTGACCTGATTGTTGGTACCCATAGTTACTCATGAAGTAGTTAAACCGCCCCGTTTGCAATTGCTGAGCAGCATCATAAATTCGATTGAAATGAAAGAACGTATCGTATCCGAGGATGACGGTGTGTTTTTGCCACTGCATTAACATGATCAAGCCCGCTGCCACAATAATCAGCAACATTGCTAGGCCCCATTCACGGAACTTTCGCATGTCGTCATCCCTCCTTTCGTATTTCCGACTTTTCCATTTTACACCAAAAAAACACCCCTCACCATTATGAGCGAGGGGCGTTATTTTAACGTTGGCGGCGTTTGAAAACGTAGTAGAGCGTCACAAGTCCGTACGGTAAATAGGTACAAACCACTAGTACAGCTAACAAGATCACTAATGGCGTCACCGTTTTTTGCACTAAATAGGTGATGATTAGCGCTAAGCAGAGTGGCGTAATCGTAATGTTCGCCAAGTGACGCAGTTTTAACAAGCGCTGCTCAATTTGTGCTTGCGTCATGTGAACCTCCTACAGAAACTATTGAAAGAGCTTAAAGCGGTCCGCATCATCCATAAATTCCTTTGCGTCCGCTGGTTTTTCAATCGAACCAAAGTTCATTTCGGCGCGGAGTTGCCAACTAGCGGGAAGCTCAAATCGGGAAGCTACCGCTGCGTTGATCAACGGATCGTAGTGTTGAATGTTTACTCCCAACCCGTTTTCTTCGAGTCCCGTCCACACGGCAAATTGGGCGTTTCCCTGCGCTTCTTCCGACCAGTTGTATTCTTGATATTGATAGGTAGCTAACGCTGGATTATCCGTATAGTCCTTAACAACATCCATATCAGTGTAAAACAAAATCGAGGCGTAGGCATCCCGAAAGCTACTAATCTTTGCCTTTGTCCGTAAGAAAGCATCCGGGGCGACCTGTTCTTCAAGCGTGGTTTCCACGATGTCCCACAGCGCTGCGTGGTGTTCGTTAAACAACACAACGGCCCGTACCGGTTGACTGTTAAATGCCGACGGGGTGTTGCGGACAATTTCCTTAATGTAGCGATAAAGCTCCGCTTGGTCGAACTGGACGTTTTTCCCCAAATGATAAATCGTCCGCCGTTGCTTCATTAAATCTAATAATTGGGTGTTCACGAAGGTTCCTCCTACTTAATTTGGTTTTCAGTTGCACCAGTATCAATGGCATCTTGAAAGTTTTGTAAACTAACTTTAATCATGTCCTTGGTAGCTGGTTCCGTATCATAACCCATGTGCGGGGTAATAATTACGTTCGGGTAGTGTTTCATCAAACTCAGTAATTCTGGATCCGGAATGTCATCTAAACTATCGAACTGCTGGCCATCAATGGCATTTTCATCTGGAATAACGTCAGCCGCATAGCCAGCTAGATTACCATCAGCAAGGGCATCGGCCACGGCAGCCGTGTCGACCAGTTCACCCCGGGCGGTGTTCACTAAGACGGCCTGATTCTTCATATTTCCAATCTCAATCGCCCCAATCATAAGGTCGTTTTCCCCTGGGATATAGGGAACGTGGATCGAGACGATGTCTGATTGCAGCAACAATTCGTTTAAGGAAACAAAATCAACGTCAGGATTATCGTTGGGGGTGCGTTGGTATCCCAACACTTCGGCACCTAAGTTGTGCCACAATTTTGCTTCGGCTGCTCCCATGTGCCCAACTCCAATGATGCCCACCGTTAGATGGTCAATTTCATTGGCAAAGTAGCCTTGATGCAGTAAGAAATCACCTTGGTTGGTATTGTCGGTTGCTTCCGTAACGTGGCGCACCAGGTCCAAGCCCAGGGTCAACGCTAATTCTGCTACTGAGTATGGTGAGTAACTTGGAACCCGAGCCACCATAATGTCACGAGCACTCGCAGCATCTAAATCAATGTTGTTGTACCCCACAAAGCGAGTGAAACAGTACTTAATCCCTAAGCTTTTGAGCGCTGCTAATAATTCTGCGTCCGCGTTAGTCGTCCCATCAATTAAAACGCCGACGGCCCCGTTAGCAGTTTCAACGTTGTCCGTCGTTAAGGGTTCTTCAATTAATTTTAATTCAAAGCGATCGTGGTTGAGTTCTTGATACAGCGGTTTTTCCAAGTCACGAACATTATAAACCGTAATTTTAGCCATGCTTAATCCCCTTCTATTCGCTTACTGGGTACAATGGAGCACCCTTTGTTAATGTGTTAGCAACATTTTCAAAACTAATCCGAATCGTGTCTTCAACCGCTGGCTCCGTAAAGAAGCCCATGTGCGGAGTTACTAAAACGTTAGGATAGTTTTTCATTAACTCTAGATTAAGCGGGTTGGGCAAGTCATCCAGTGAATCAAATTGTTTCCCGATGATGGCATCTTCATCCAAAATTACGTCCGTTCCATAACCACCGAGGTGCGAATTACGCACCGCATCCGCCACCGCCTGGTTATCAACGACTTGCCCCCGGGCAGTGTTCACCAAAATAGCCTGGTCCTTCATCTTCGCGATTTCAGGATCACCAATTAACTTTCCAGTTTGCCCCGGAATGTACGGAATGTGGAGTGACACAATGTCAGAAGTCCGCAGCAGTGTATCTAAATCCACAAAGGAAACCACGTCATTGTCTGGAGTGGGGTTCCGTTTGTAAGCCACGACCTTAGCGCCTAAGCCACGATACAGTTTCGCTTCGGTCATCCCAATCTTGCCGGCCCCAATGATGCCCACCGTTGCGCTGTGAATTTCATTGGCATAGTAAGTTGGCAGCAACCGAAAATCCCCATCATGCGTGTTTACAGTGGACTTGGACACGTTCCGGAATAACGTTAGGCCAAGCGTCAAGGACAATTCTGCCACGGCCCGCGGGGAATAGTTAGGCACATTGGCAACCTGAATCCCCAGGTTTCTGGCCGCCTTAACGTTAATGTTATTTACACCCACGACCCGGGTGTAGATGTATTTCACCCCTGCACTGGCTAACCGTTCTACCACTTCGGCATCACAATCGTCAAAGGCCGTAATCATAACCGCATTAGCCCCTTCGGCCCGATCCACGTTATCAAGTGTGAGCCGTTCCGCTACCAACGTTAGGTCATAATTATCCTTATTAATTTTTTCAAACAGTGGGGTTTCGACCTCACGTACGTTATACACAGTTATTTTAAACATATTCATTCTCCTCAGTCGGTCTATGCTTAATTATAAGGTACTTGGAAATTAGATAGCAAGAAATTAAGGAAATCTCCCCTAGCAATCTTTTTAAAAATGACATTTATCACAATCAATGGCATAATTATAACTATGATTACTCAGTTACAAGGAAGTGTGATTATGAAAAAAAGAATTATTTACATTGATCTCATCAATATGCTTGCCATTTTTTCCGTTTTAATGCTGCATTCTTCCCAATTCATTAACAACAAGGGGATTATCGTCAAGAATGACCTGATTCAAGCAATTTTTATTCCGGCTGTTTACCTGTTCATTATGAATTCAGGGGCGACCTTATTAAACTATCGGGAAAAATATTCAACTAAAACTTTTCTCATAAAACGAATGAAACGGGTTGGCATTCCCCTAGTCGTTTGGAGCGTTATTTACTATCTTTATGATATAAAATTCACTGCTTTTCCAGGACCAATTCCCCATCCCAATCCGGGCATCAAAGACTTCCTGTTTAGCTTTTTAAACAATAACATTAATAATATCTTTTGGTTTTTCTACGCCATCATTTTACTGTATTTGTTAACTCCGGTGCTGGCAATTCTAGCCAAGCACCATAAAGAATTGCTGCTTTATCTAGTAATTTTAAGTTTCATCGGAACCTACGTATATTTATACTTTGCTAAAGCTTTGAATCTCCCCATTATTGGTGGGGCCACTGGGGTTCAGATTAATCCAATTGCCTCTGAATTTGTAGGCTTCTTCATCATGGGTTACCTGCTTAAAACTGATTACTTTTCAGTTAAACTGCAAAACATCCTGATGGCGCTCGGTGGAGTGGCTCTGGTCATTTCTTTGCTCCTTTGTCTCGTAAAGTTAGACCGCTTTGCGCTCGGTGGGCCCCTGCTCTGTTTCTACTCCGTCGGTCTCTACTTATTGGTCAAGCGAGTTAGCGAAAGTACTGCTTTCTTCTCTAATCACGAAAAGTTGATTGCAGCCACGGCCTCAACTAGTCTAGGCATTTATATCCTTCACCCCCTCTTCTTTAAACTGTTTGAAATTAGTTTCAAACCCTTTCCAAATAGTTTCAGCTATGTTTGGCTAATGCCAATTGTAACTTATGTGGTGGGTGCCGCTATCATTTACTGGGTTCGTAAAGTTAAACTGATTAAGCAAATCCTCCCTTAGGAACTTAAAGAAAAAACTGCTCTCGACCAAGCTTCGCCAAGAGCAGTTTTTTCTTTTTACATTAATTTGGTTTTAAACACTGTTTTACAGCTGCGTAGAGATAATCGCCATTGCGGACCTTCGCCCCAATTGATTGGGCATTAGCAACCATCTGCTGAAACTTAGCATCATCAAGCTGGGATAAAACATCCGTCAAATCATCAATTCGGGCAACGGAAATTCCAATTTGATGGCGGTTAACGAAATCGCTAATGGCTGCTTTTTCCCACACAATCACAGGCATATCTGCACTGAGGTAAGCAGACAGTTTGTAAGGATTATTGTATCGTAAATAATTTCCAACGGAGCCAGTTACGCCGTTAACTGAGGTTCCATCCCAAACCAGGCCAAATCCACGGCCCATTTCCTTTGCCAACTGCGTAGGCGAAACACTCCCGTGGTAATGTAACGATGGATTAAGTTGACTAGCATCATCAATGTTACCGTATAATTCAAACTTAACTGGATTGTGAACCTGCAAATTAATTAAAAAAGGTGCTTTATTCAGATTCCCAGCAAAGGTGACCTGATTTTTAGTTTGGCTCGAATTTGCAACTTCGTTCCGTTTCGCAAGGTAGTCAAAAATCCTTAAATTAACAACCTTGGTCGTCAGTCCCGTCTGTCGGAGCAGTTCGGTCATTTTAGGATTGTGCGCAATCACAAAATCATACCCGTTCAAATAGTTCACTTCGTTTTGGAGGTCACCAAAAATACTCCAGTTAAACCGCAACGAGTCAAGATCATGCACTAATGCAATGGTTGTTACCCCGTGTTTTTGCAAATATTCTAGTAAATAAGTTTCAAACTTTGCGCCCGTATAGATTGGGTAGTGCACCAAAACAACGTCATCAGCAGTCAAATGGAGGGGACCTAATTTGTGCTTAATTCGACTGTGGATTAGCCAATTTTGATCAATCCGACTATGCTTATACTGCTTAATGTTTACGGGCTGAAATGCGAGTCGATCGGCTAAAATCCGTCCTGCATCTGCTTTGGGCTTATTATCACCAGAACTGCCGTCAGCACGAACCATATTAATTATGTATCTACTCATAAACTACCTCATTACTTAGTTTTTAAATCCCGTTGGTTTTGGCGGGTTTTTTTGAAAATTCCAATTTTTCTTCTGGACGAAAAATACTTACTGCACAAGACTCGAATAAAATCATGGGTTACGAAGTGCTGGAACTCGGGCTTTAATTGCACAGCATCTTTATGATCGTTAACCTTAAATAAATCATACATAAAATCGTTAATGGACCCATAATACTGCAGGTCTAATAGCTTAAACACCTTATTATTGGCGTGCGGATCAAGATTTTTAGCTGCAATGGTCTGTAACTCGTGGTACGTTTTTAACCAATTCTGTCCCTTTTTCAACACCCCGGCGACACTCCGATTTTTTCGCATGGCGCTATCCTGGTTGGGGCGATAATAATAAGTGACTCGTGGTCCATAAACTAACTTGGTTCGAGTTTCAACTGCGAGCTTAAACACGAACAACAGATCTTCACCCATAAAAATGTTAGGAACAAAGTTCAGCTGGTATTGTTTAATATCACTCGTATAAAATAGCTTATTCCACAGGTAGCCCTCTACCCCCCGCGAACCAAGCAATTCACACAAGGAATCGTTAAACGAGTACACCCGGGGCCACTTGAAATTCTTCGGGTTGAGCTTTAAATGGCTGCCACCCCCGGTAACCGCAATCCGGACATCATTGGCTTCAATGAGTTTTACTAGTTTTTGCACGTGCTTTTCCAACAACAAATCATCGGCATCCGCAAAGGTTACGTATGTTCCCTGGAGCTGCTCAAGCGCTCGATTTCTAGAGTACGAAACCCCCTTATTTTCCTCATTCACCAACACCGTGACCTCAAACTTAGACCGATGTTGATAGTCACGAAGGATTGCAACTGAACCATCACTAGAATGATCATCAACCAGGATGGGATGCAAATTGGGATATGTCTGTTGCTCCAATGAATTTAAACACTTTTGTAAGAATTGCTCCCCGTTATAAACCGGAACAATCACGTCCACCATGGGTACCATTAGCAAATTCCTCTCCAATTACACAATTTTTTCAAGCGTTGTTAACAAGCGATGATCATACTCATCAGTATACATGAACTGAATTGAATTTTTGATGGCCTGGGGATCAAAGTTCGTGGTTCCGGCAACAAACTGGCGTAAATTCGTAGTTAATGCCTGGTAGTCCCCTAACTGATATAGAAAGCCGTTTTGTCCCTGCTGAATAATATCACTAGGGCCCACGGGACAATCAGAGGAAATGCAGGGAATCCCATAGCTCATTGCTTCCGCTAAGACCATTCCAAACCCCTCATAATTAGAGTTTAGAACTAGGGCATTGGCTGTCTCAATTGTTTGTAGTGGATTCTCAACCCAACCATGGAGCTGAACATTCGCCCGTAAGCGGGAATCCTGAGCAATCAACGTCGCCACGCCTTCAGCATCTGGACCATTGCCAAAGATTTCTAACTTCCAATTACCATCTAAGGCTGCAAAACAACGTAGTAATTGCCGCAAATTTTTCTGACCATCTAAAAGAAGCCGGCCAATGTAAATAAATTTACATGGCGTAGTAGCTTTAATTACTTTGGTTTGCCGGTCAACGGGATTATAAATGACGTCGATGCGTTGCTCGGCAACTCCCAATTGTTCCAATTCTTGTTTAATCCCCGTAGAAATTGCCAGGTGATAGTCCGCATACTTTAGCGCAAAAAATTTCTTGGCAATCCCCGGATCCTTTTGCGAAACCTGAATCCACGAAATAATGGTGTACTTTTTCCTAAACAGGACCTTTACCATCCGGGCCAACATTACTTGGAGCGGTCCCAGAATAATTAACGCAGCCCCCTCATAGTGCACTAAGAAGTTAAATAGCGCCACTAGGTTTCGGCGCTTAGATGTACTAGCTGAGTTCGTAATTGGGACGTGCTGGCCGATTTGTTGAAGTGCTTCTGTGTAGTGAGAGTGCTGGAATACATATAGAGATAAATCAAACGTTTGCAAAAATGCTGGGCTAGTCAGCAAGTGCTTAACCACGGTGGTAATTCCGCCCGGCTCAATATTACAAATGACATCAATTTTTTTTTTCACAAAAAAGCTCCTCTTCTCCCTAGTCACTCATTTTTTTGTCGATACATTTTGATATAGAGTTTAGGCCAAAATCGGGCTAACCCAAGTGCTAAGCGATACTTATTATCTAAAGCTAGAAACGATTGCCAATTAATTCGAGTGCGTAAAAACTGCCATTGCTCATTACTGGTCCACGCCGCATTCGTCAAAATATTTCTGTGCACATAGTACAAATAAATGCGGGCTTTAAAACTAGCAAAGTACCTCGGTAAGCCCTGCTTCGTTTTGACAAGTTTTGCGACCGCGGCAATGTAATCATCACAGCGACTTAACAGCTGCTGCTCATATGAATTAGTGATCGAACCATTTCGTTTGTATAGCAGATACTCAGATCGGTGCACAAAACCAATTTCATTATAGTTAATTAGCTTTAAGTACTTCAGAATAAACAGGCTATCCTCAAAGATTTTATTGGCAAAATACAGCTGATGTTTTCTGATTAAACTTACGCGGAATAATTTATTCCATGGTCCAACATCTAACTCCTGATTATTAACTAAATAGGTTTGAATCAGTTGTTCGTTACTCCGCGCCGTTTCAAGTGCTGAATGGGTTTCAGTCAGCACCTCACCGTTTTGGAGATGCTTCTCAATTCCAACAATGACCAATTGCTGGTTAGGGCTTTGTTGCATTGCATTTTCGATGTAATCGGGGCGATATTCGTCATCGTCATCAGAAAAGAGCAGAAATTCTCCCTGCGCATGATCAATCCCCGTGTTCCGAGCTGCCGATGGTCCGCCATTGGCCTGCAACACATAGCGAACGTTGCGATATTGACTCGCATACTTTTTTATCATTGGAACGGTCTTATCAGTCGATCCATCGTCCACCACAATGACTTCAAACGAGTGCCCCGTTTGTTGTTGAATGATTGAAGTAAACGCGCGCGCTAGCGTTTGTTCTGCATTATAAGTCGTTAAGATCACACTAACATCATATTCAGCCATTCATCAATCTCCTAATAATGGGTATTATCACTACCAACGTTACTGAATAGTTTCCGCTTCAAAAAACCATAGGCCTTTTTCACTAACTGACGGTCCCCAATCTGAATCCAATTACACTCCACATATTTCACTTGATTAGTGTTAATCCATACGTCCATCAACAATTCTGAAAGGTAGCCAAATACCCGGGCTTCCTGCGTCGAATAGTTCGTGATGTCAATGTGCTTTTCCACCTCAAACAAGACGCCAAACATCCACTTACAGTAAGCATCAAAATAGTTCTTTTGCATAATAAACATGTTAAACATATGGGCAGAGCGACTTGCCATCACCGCATCGAATGCCGCTAAGTAATCTGGATCGTGTTGTGCGATTACCGCACGAGTTACATCCAGTGGTTCTTGATAATGCGAATGAAGGTAATGCGATTGAATCGTTTCGATGTAATAATGTCTTTTTTTGGGCAACACAACGGGCGCTTGCTTCAGTAAATCATCAGCTTGCGACGCAGTTAACACTGCATCTAAACTGCGCCGGTGGCTTTCACTAAAAAACCGTCGGTAATGAACTAATCCAATGGCATCAACCGCTTGCAAATTTTTCCATGCCCAGTAAACCGCCGTTAGTTCGTTATAGTTGGGGTTTTTCGCAGAAAGATTGTCACCCTGATTATCCAACTGAAAGCCCGTTTGTCCGGTGTCGTTAAAGGTGGCACCCACAAGGACTGGTAAGTATAATTGTTGGTCGGCTGGCATCGGAGCGGCCTTATGGGTAGCAACTAAAATTTTGGTTTTCATGGGAAGGTCTCCTTACAATCACGTTGACAAAACAAAAGTGAATCAAAACTGATTCACTTCGATTAGTATGCAGCGTTCGGCTTTATCATAATTTTGACAGTGTCAAACATCATCTTTAAATCAAACGAAAAGGAACTTTTTTGAATATAATCTAAATCTAAATTGACCATTTCATTAAAGTCAGAACTATTACGCGCCGTGGTTTGCCAGAGTCCCGTACAACCAGGGACTACCAGCAACCGCTGTTTATCGTAATCAGTATATTCCTCTACCTCACTCGGAATCGGGGGGCGTGGTCCAACTAACGACATACTCCCACTAATTACATTAAATAACTGGGGAAGTTCGTCCAAACTGTATTTCCGAATAAATTTCCCAATTTTCGTAATCCGGGGATCATCCTTAATTTTGAACATGGCCCCTTCAACTTCATTTTTATTTTTTAATTCTGCTAGTTTTTGATCCGCATTGGGAACCATTGACCGAAATTTAAGCATCTTAAAATGAATGCCATTTTTGCCAACTCGTTCCTGGACATACAACACTTTTCCGTGCGAGCCATCAAATTTAACTAGCAAACAAATCACTAATAACAGTGGACTGATTAAAATTAAACCTAAAACACTTAAAAGTACATCCATCATCCGTTTCACAGAAAAATAAACTGGTCGATTTTGTACTTTTGCTGGATTAAGCCAGATCTGTTCATCAGTCAAATCTAATCACCTTTTTCTTAAAAATCAGTCCTCAGTAACCTAATAATTACCGATGTAAAGCGCTCTAATTATATCATACAAAATCGGTAAAAGAAAAAACAGTTAAAAATTACGGTTGTTGCTTCGTCCTTGTTTAACCCACTTTACTCCAAAATAAAAACCTAATGTAGTGTTTTTTAGCTAGCTCATCGCATTACATTAAGTTCTTTTTAACGCTTATTCAACTTCATTAACCGCTTTGCCAGCAACCGGAACCCGCTTGGTGTCACCATTTAAATACCAACTATACTCAATATCCATGTGACCAACGTCTAAAACTTGTTGGGTGGTGGATCGGGCTAGATCGTACGTGAGGATGGTAGCAGTCGGTCCCAACGCGACCAGTACCAAGTCAATGCCCTCCGTTTTCATTTTCTGAACAGCCGTAGAAAAAATGGTGGCGTAGGATTCAAAGGCATTGCGGTCCGGACAGGTAAGCCGAACCACTCGTTTAGCTTGACTTAATAAATCATTATTTTCGCCAAACTTGGTTGCGCTTCCTTCAATCATTAGGACCGTTTTGTGCTTTAGGTATCCCTTGAATTTAGCAAAAACATAATCTGCCACAGACTTATCAATTAAGTCCATGTACGGTCGGGTTACCGAAGTGTTCAAGTACTGCTTGTTGGGATCCGGATCACTCGTCCACTGCTTTCCATACTTTCCCATTTCTCGTTCCCAGTACTTTTTCGCCGTTAAAACGGTGGGATCACGAAAGGCTTGGGGAAGTCCAACCTGCACTCGTGGGTCCTTGGTATTCATCACTTCCAGCAATCGTTTACTAAGCTCTGGGGATTCCTTTTCATAGGAATTTTGTTCGATCATGTGAATCCATTTAAATTCACCGTCGCCAAACCGACTTAACGAAACTTGCTTATCCACAATTGCATCAATTGTTTGTTGGATGGTTGCAATCGCAAACTCTTTATATTTACGCTTATATTTAACCTGATAAATGGGGATATACACGATATCGTTAACCGCTTTATCAATAAAAACGCTGGCTTTCATCGCAAAACCTCTTCTTTATTCTTCCTTAGATCTGGCAAAAGTACTCATTCCAGCACCCAGCCGGACTAGTTAGTAACTTTGCTCGCTTAATGGCGCTGACTTAATTTATGGGTTACTTGTGCTAACGTAGTTTTGATCAACCGTGGTCGTAAACATAACAACATGATGGCGTAACATACCATCCCAATGAAAATTTCTTCAATTAAGACCAACCAAGTATCCTGGGATTTTATGTCAATCACAAACACGATTATAAACATTACCAACCCGGCGATAAAATATTTGAAGTACCCTGTAAACAAATCGGTTAAACTAACCTGATTGCGGATGGAATAAACTTGGTAGACCGTTACACAAACTTCAGAAAGCACCGTAGCTAACGTGGCGCCCACCGTTCCAATCGTTAAAATCAGGGGCACGTTTGCAATGATGTTCACAATTGCTCCAATAATTACCGAATAGTTATACGCTTTATTTTGTCCCGTGGGGACTAGGTACTGCACTCCAATGGCATTACTCCAAGCAATTAGAACGATAACCACCGATTCCAACATCATTAGCGGAATCACCGGCGTGAACTTAGGAGAAAAGAACAACGGAACTAGAGTGTGTGCCACTGCGGCAATTCCAAACATTAACGGAATTGAAATGGCCGTTACAAACTCAAACGTGGTGTATAGATACCGACGTACTTTCTCGTATTCACCCTTTTGAAAGGCATTCGCAACGTGCGGTAACATTACCATTCCGGTTGCGGTAACAACCGCTAACGACATCTTCACAATTTTGTCAGACTGGCCGAAGTACCCTGACTGGGTCACGTTAGTCATGATTCCCAGCATGTACTTATTCACATACAGGTAAATCTGCGTGGCAATTTCGGGAATAAAAAGCGCAAACGTGGGATAAAAATGCTTGAACAAATTGAAATGCTTCCAATCTGGCAAGCCGATATACTTGCGTAAACTTGGAAATAACGTCAGATTCCCGATTAATGCAGATAGTGACAAAATTAAAATATAGGTCGCTAAATCACTATATGATTTTACCAGGGTGAAAATACTAATCAGGGTGATAATTTTAACCAACAGGTTCCGTAAAACCGTAATCGAAAAATTCTCCACTCCTTGGAAAAACCACGAAATATCAAAGGCGGCTGCTAACAGCGAAAACGACTGAGCCAGGTAATATACCTGAAAGCGGTGCACCAGGGATAGAAAAATGAAGAACGCAATGTAGGCTACCCCGATGGTGATTAACCGCATGAAAAAGATTTCATAAAACGTATTGGTCAGCTTCGCCCGGTTATTGCGCACATAGGCAATTTGGCGATTCCCATAGAGGGCCACCCCCACGCTTCCGAAAATAATGAAAAATTGAATGACGGCATTCGTAAAATCATTGATTCCGACCCCTTTTGGTCCTAAAACCCGGGCTAGATAAGGGGAAGTGACCAATGGTACCAGTAAGATAAAAATTTGATAAAAAGCATTATATAAGTAATTTTTAATTACTTTCATCCTAATTACTCACCAAATTCCGTTTTGACCAAGCGTAAGGCTGACATAATCGTTTGGTCCATGTTGTAGTACCGGTATTGCCCTAAGCGACCCCCAAAGACCACGTTCTCAGCTGCCTGATTGGCTAAATCTGTATACTGCTTGTATAAAGAGCGATTCTGTTTGTTATCAATTGGGTAGTATGGTTCGTCACCCCGACTCCAGTCTTTCGGGTATTCATGGGTAACCACCGTTTTGCCCTTGTTCCCTTTGCCAAATTCAAAGTGCTTGTGTTCAATCACCCGCGTAAAGGGCGTTTCTGCATCCGTATAGTTAACGACCGCGTTCCCTTGGTAGTTATCGACTTCCTTCACTTCGGTTTCAAACCGTAAACTCCGGTACTCTAATTCACCGAGGGCATATTCAAAGAATTGATCAATCATGCCTGTGAAAATAATCCGTTTCCCGGACTGCAGATACTCATCTTTGTGGTCAAAGAAATCCGTGTTAACCTTTACGTCAATTAGATCACTGGCTAACATTTTTTCAATGATTTGCGTGTACCCACCCTTGGGAATTCCCTGGTAAGGATCGCTAAAGTAATTATTGTCATAAATAAACCGGACGGGAATCCGCCGAATAATGAACGACGGCAGGTCAACTGCCCTGCGTCCCCACTGCTTTTCGGTGTACCCCTTGATCAACTTTTCGTAGATATCCGTTCCCACTAAGGAGAGCGCTTGTTCTTCGAGGTTAGTCGGTTTCTCCGGTACGTTAGCGCTCTGCTTTTGTTCTTCGATTTTAGCCTGGGCTTCGGCGGGCGTCCGGACCCCCCACAGTTTGTTAAAGGTGTTCATATTAAAAGGTAGGTTGTAAATTTCGCCATGATAGTTGGCCACTGGACTGTTGATGTAGTTATTAAATTCCGCAAACTGCTGCACGTATTCCCAGATATCTTTCATTTTAGTGTGGAAAATGTGAGCCCCAAACTGGTGGACCTGGATTCCTTCTACTTCTTTGGTGTAAATGTTGCCGGCCACGTGATCCCGTTTTTCAATCACTTCCACGTGGTTGCCGCGTTTTGCTGCTTCGTATGCAAATGTTGAGCCGAATAATCCCGAACCAACTACTAGATAATCAGTCATAACCAAATTTCTCCTTACTAGGTAATAAAACTTTCAAAGCAAACAGGGTAACGTTAAATGCCACCGTCATAAATAATGTGGAAAATGTTCCTTCAATCATGGTAACGACAAAAATCAACAGAAAGGCCGTTAAAAAGACTTGTTTTTTACTGATGATTAAATAAAAAGCCACTTGAATCGCTAAATAAACGATGATAAATGCGATTACTCCATTTAATAGCATGACCCTTGAAAAGGATGAATCAATAAAAAAATAATGTCGGACGGGCTTTAAACTGTACCCATTTCCATGTTCGACCAAGCTTTGACCTAACAATTGCACCGAATACCGGTTGGCTGCATAAGCAACCAACGACAAGCGATTACTAAAGAGTTGGTTAAAAAAGTTCCAGAGCATGCTGCTGGGATTAAAGAAAAAGGCCGAAACTGCCGTCCATAAAAAGACCACGGTAGGCATGATTAAGATAATCATTCTAACCAGATTAAATTTAAGCGCCTTTCCGTAGTAACGCCACAGCGTTACCAGCGCCAACAATTCAATACAGATAAAGTCATTCCGCGTATCAGTGATGATGTACACAATTAATCCTACCAAGGCCATCGCCCCAAAGCCAGCCATAATCACCTTTTTATTGGTCGTTTTAAACTGCCAACAGAGGTAAGCCACCATGGTGAAAAAGACCATTGAAGCAAAAATGGTGGGGTAGATGGTCCCCGCCGCAATTCGAAAGTTTCCGTCTCGTAGGTAAATTAAATCCGGAATCAAACCTAGTAGTGACCCTAACACGGTCAGGACTAGGACGCTTAACATTGTAAAAAATGAGGTTTTAAAAATTCTTTTCAAACTGACCCCTAGGGACCCCCAAATCATGAAATAGGAGTTCGTCAAATCATGATATTTAGAGACATAGGAGGAGTACAACAAGATTAACCCGAGTAGCACAAAGACCATTTTTTTGCGATTAGCGAGCTTATCTAACAGTAAAACCTTTGCGGTTACCAGCAGTAATGGTAAGTAATCAAATAAGGTACACATTCTGGCAATCATACGATATTGTGGCACAAACATGGTCATGCGCAGGGTTCCACTTAAAATCAACATCACGAACGCCACTAAAAAGATTAGGCTACTATAATTAATGGAACGTTTAAAGTTAATCAAAAATCAACCATCTCCCTACAATTAATCTTCCGTCGGAAGTTATCGTTATTCTGCTCTATTAACACTCATTCCGGCACTTCTGGGCGTCCGTAATTCGGGTTCGGTCGCGCGTTGTTTCTGTTTAACCTTAAAAACTTCACCATTAACATCAGCTTTGTTCAACAACGCTTTTTTACTACTCATGTTGGTTGGATCTGGGTACTGGTCGTGATTTTGGTACTTCCAGTTAAATTTATCGGTTTTAATTTCAACTGAATCGCCAACGTGTAAATCCAACAGATTGTTATTGCTAATGTGCGTTCCTTCGTACATTGTAATCAAGTTATCGTTTGGACCAACTGTGCGTGCATTGACTCCGGCTACAATTGGATTACTAGGGTCAAGATCAGAAGTTGTAATTCCTACTTTCCCATTTTCATTATTAATCCAAATTACTTTCCCAGTGGCTACTTTCACCGGTTTTCCACTTGTAACCAGTTGGTTCGGTGCATCAACGTTACTTAATTTCCCTTTAAAGATAAACAGTAGTAACAATAGTACCAACGGAATCAGTGCTAAGATAACTTCCGTCACTTTACTATTTTTCCACTCTTTTTTAGCGTGCTTGCCAGTTAATCCCGGTCGTTTTTGGTCATTATCAACGTCAGAACTAGCTAAAATTGGTCCGTTAGTTTTGTAATCATAGAACAAAAAGAGCAGAAAACCAGCAATGATAACTAAAAAGACGGCCGCGATGAACAGCTTATTATTAAGCAGTCCACCCAATCGAAACAATAAATACTGAAATTTTGAATATTCCATTTGTTACTAACCTCTCTTTAATTCAAAGCAATCTTTCCAGTGGTTGCGTATGGCAAATCAAGGCTGTTACGGATCCGGTCGGTAGTTTTTTGCAACTCATTTTGGGGGGTAACTTCCATATCCTGCCCATCAATCATTTCACCTGATTGACCGCTTAAATAAGTATTCTCAATGTTTTTCCGTCCGGATAAGTAACCGGTCGCAATTGCCGATAAATCAGAAAACTGTAAATCAGTTTGGGTGTTTTTCGCGATTGAATCAATGAAACCTTGGTTTAACAATGATGTAACCGAACCACTCTTGGTAACGACTGCCTCCAGCAACTGGCGTTGGCGTTGTTCCCGGCCAAAGTCTCCCCGGGGATCATCGTACCGCATCCGGGAGTAAGCGAGCGCCTTTTTCCCGTTCATCTTGGTTGGTTGGCCCTTCGTGAAGTGATAGCCTTCGTAATCAAAGGTTAATTCCGGTTCGATGGTTACGCCCCCAACTTGATCAACGATTTGGACCAAGCCTCTCATGTTAATCATGGCGTAGTAATCAATCGGCACGTTTAACATTTGCTGCACCGTTTGAATGGCAGTTTTGGTGCTTCCGTATGCGTAAGCCGCGTTAATTTTAGCGGGTGATTGATCAGCAAAGCCGGGGATGTTAACGGCCGTATCCCGGGGAATACTGGTAATTAACGTCTTGTGTTGCTGCGGGTTAATGGTTACCACCATCATGGTATCCGTTCGCCCTTTGTACGTCCGGCCTAGTTCACCGGTATCCGTTCCCATCAATAAAATTGAAATGGGTTGCTTGTTCTTAAGGAGGGCCTTTGTGTCCCGTTCTTTTTTCATTCCTGCACTGGTATAAGATTTGTCAACGGCGTTCTTAACGGCGAAATATTTGTAGGATCCAAATGCTACTATCCCTAACAACAGGACCAGAATAATTGTCAAAATAATATTTCTAGTATGATGCGATTCCTTCGGCTGTTGATCTCGCTGTAACCGACTTTCTTCCATCCTGAAAATCTCCTTTATCTACTTATCTGTAAACGACAATACTTACAGTTTACCAAACTACGGCACTTTTTAAAACATTCAATTCCCGCGGGTCTTGCGAGCCTCATCAACTTGTGTTATTTTTACCATTCCAAAAAAATTGACCTTTTTTGACCTTTTTGAGCTAAATCCTGTTCTTTTTGGTTAAAATTGGTTAAAATTATATCAGAGGTTGAGATAAACCTCAGACGGCAGTGCTTAAAAGCTGCCTGGCAACTAACTTAGGAAAGAAGGATTTTTCTATGGCAAGCAATTTTGGAAACGATCCATTTGGAAACAGTGGAATGGATGACTTATTTAACAGCTTCTTTAACAACATGGGTAACAACCCGAACGCACGTTACGTGGTTAACGGGCACGAGCTTACCCCTGAACAAGTTGCCGAAATGCGCCGGACGGGCCGGATTCCCGGCCAAACTGGTCAGCATAACGCTACTACTAACCAAGCCAATCAAACAAATCAAAAACAAGAAAGTTACCTTGATAAAATCGGTCGTAACTTGACTGATGAAGCTAAGCAGGGCTTATTAGATCCTGTTATTGGCCGTGATCAAGAAATTCAAGAAACGGCAGAAATTCTAAGTCGTCGGATTAAAAACAACCCGATTTTAGTTGGTGATGCCGGAGTTGGTAAGACCGCGATTGTCGAAGGCTTAGCCCAAAAGATTGTGAAGGGTGAAGTTCCTGCTACGATTAAGGACAAGGACATCATTTCGATTGATTTATCTTCGTTAGAAGCGGGCACTCAATACCGGGGTGCTTACGAAGAAAACATTCAAAAGTTAGTCAAAGAAGTTGAACAACGTAAAAACGTCATCCTCTTCTTTGACGAAATTCACCAAATCGTTGGGGCTGGTGCTTCTGGCGATGAAAACGGAGGCAAGGGCCTGTCAGATATTCTGAAGCCAGCATTGTCGCGTGGTGATATCTCCGTAATCGGTGCTACTACCCAAGACGAATACCGAAACACCATCATGAAGGACGCTGCTTTAGCGCGGCGGTTCAACGATGTTACGGTGAACGCGCCTAGCAAAGAAACTACCTTTGAAATCTTGCAAGGCATCCGTAAGTCTTACGAAGATCACCACCAGGTTAAATTACCCGATGACGCTCTAAAGGCTGCGATTGATTACTCCGAACAATACATTCCCCAGCGTTCGTTACCAGATAAGGCCATTGACCTAGTTGATATGACGGCTGCTCACCTAGCTGCTAAGCACCCGGTTACTGACAAGGTTAGTCTTGAAAAAGAACTCAAGGCCGCTAAAGAACAAAAAGACGCTGATGCTAAGGCTGAAAACTACGAAGCTGCGGCTAAGGATAAGGAAAAGATTGAAGAGTTAGAAAAACAACTCAATAATCAATCTGACAACTCCGAAACTCCCGTTGCTAAACCAGCTGACATCGCTGAATCAGTAGAACGATTAACTGGAATTCCAGTTTCACAAATGACTTCTGATGATATGGAACGGCTGAAAGGCATGGGTTCCCGGCTCAAATCACACATCATTGGTCAAGATGAAGCCGTTGATGCTGTAGTTAACGCTATTCGTCGGAACCGGGCGGGCTTTGACGAAGGCAACCGTCCAATTGGTTCCTTCCTCTTCGTTGGACCGACTGGAGTTGGTAAAACGGAATTGGTTAAGCAATTAGCTAAGGACATGTTTAACAACCAAGACTCCATCATCCGCCTTGATATGTCAGAATACCAAGACGAAACTGCGGTATCTAAGATGATTGGAGCAACCGCTGGATACGTTGGTTACAACGATAACGGTAACACATTAACGGAACGGGTTCGTCGGAATCCATACTCAATCGTGTTACTGGACGAAATTGAAAAAGCGAACCCACAAGTAATCACACTCCTCCTCCAAGTAATGGATGATGGTCGGTTAACTGATGGGCAAGGAAACGTGGTGGACTTTAAGAACACCGTGATTATTGCTACTTCCAACGCCGGCTTTGGTAACAACGCCATGTCAAATGACGAAGCTAAGAACCAAAGCATCATGGATCGCTTAGCTCCCTTCTTCCGTCCTGAATTCCTAAACCGGTTTAACGCCATTGTTGAGTTCTCGCACCTATCTAAGGAAGACTTGAGTCAAATTGTCGACTTGATGATTGAAGACCTTAACAACACGTTAGCACGTAAGGGTATGAAGCTTTCTATCTCCCAAGACGTGAAGGATTGGTTGATGGAACAAGGCTACGATGAAGCCATGGGTGCTCGTCCCATGCGGCGTGTCATTGAACAACAACTCCGTGACAAGATTGCCATGTACTACCTTGATCACCAAGATGTGAAAGACATCAAGGCCGTTCTTGATAAGGAAAACAATACGTTACGAATTGAAGCAGACCACGTTGCTGAAAAAGCAACTAAATAATGATTAAAATTACTTGAAAAAGAACTCGTCTCGCGACGGGTTCTTTTTTTCCTTAATTTTCCGTTTGCTATTGTAACGGCGTTCGTACGGTTATATCATTAAAGGCGTGTCGAATAAATTTTGCAAAAGAGGTTCCCCCAATTATGCCAACCGAGCGTCCTAACTATCGCTTTATTACTGGATTTACCGGCCTGCGGGCACTAGCAGTAATTTGCGTGCTTCTGTATCACTTTAATCCCACCATTTTTAGTGGTGGTTATCTAGGGGTCCCGGTCTTTTTAACCCTGTCCGGTTACCTAGTTACCGATCACCTTTTAAATGAATACCACACCACGGGGCAATTTCATTACGGTCATTTTTGGTATAAACGTCTGAAACGGCTCTATCCCACTTTGATCGTCATGTTATTGGCAACTGCCAGTTACATTACGTTCTTTCAACGGAATCTACTTGCCAACCTGTGGCAGAGTATCTTAACCAACTTAACTTACGTTTACAACTGGTTTGAGATCGCCAACGGGCAATCCTACTTTCAAAAATTCGCTGGTTCCGAGTCTCCGTTTACGCACCTCTGGACGCTCTCAATCGAAGGTCAATTTTATCTAATCTGGCCCCTGATCGTCTTATTCCTGCTCCGCTGGTTTAAAAACCGGCGCCAAAGCAATCGGAGTGTCCTCATAATGGCGCTCCTGCTTTCTCTCGGATCCAGCCTGTTAATGGCGCTCCTGTTCCACCCGGGCGTGGACCCTAGTCGGGTTTATTACGGAACGGATACCCGAATGTTCTCGCTGCTACTCGGAGCCGGGTTCGCCGTGCTCTGGCCTAGTAAGCACGTGCTTGCGCACCCCAACCGCCACCAACGCCGCTTCTTTGCCCTGGTTGGTGGCCTTGGAATCGGTGGGATGGCGCTCATCATCCTCACGGTCGGCGCTCAGTCGGCGTTCCTCTACCGGAGTGGGATGTTTCTCTTCTCGGTTTTAACGCTGCTCGCGATGTGGGCCATGATTGCCATCACTGGCATGTGGAACCGCGCTTTAACTAATCCGGTCTTTAACTGGATTGGGTCACGCAGCTATGAAATCTACGTCTACCAGCTCCCCGTCTTTGTCTTTTTCGGTGATAAGGTGCCAAACCTCGCCGCTCACCAGTGGCTGTACGCCGGAATTGAAGTAGCGCTTATCCTCGTTATCTCAGAACTATCATATCGGTACGTGGAGGTGCCCTTCAGTCACTATGACTACCGTAGTGCCCTCCGTCGCTTATCCGCTTTCTTTACCCAAATCACCTTCAGACGGGCTCTCCTAGCGTTCATTCTGGTGTGTGGAAGCGTGGGTGTCATCCAATCAACCACTGTGGATCCAAAGGTTGCCAACCACTCCCCCCTTGCCAAGCACATTCAGAAGAATAGCAAACAGGAACAGCAGTATAACCAAAAGCTGGCCCAGCAAATTAAAAGCGGGAAAAAGGTTCAACGGACCTCAACTGACGCAGCCAAGATTCAAAAAGACGGCCTGACTAAGGCACAGTTAAAACAGGCTCAGCAACTTTCCGGAAGTGCCGTTGGTGACTCCGTCATGTTAGCGGGACGCGATGAGCTTCAAAAGATTTTCCCGCAACTCTACATTGATGCGCAGGTTTCACGCCAGCCGGATGCCGCCATTGCTTCCCTAAAAGCAATGGAAAGCCAGGGATTACTGGGAAAGAATATTATCATTGGATTAGGAACTAATGGAGCAATTAAACCAGAAACGCTTAGTGAAGTTTGTCAAATTGCCGGCCCCAACCGCCACATTTTCTGGATTAATAATCACATTCCTTCCCAACCTTGGCAAAATCAAAACAACGAGTTGCTCCAAAAAACGCAACAAAAACAGCCTCACTTCTATGTTATTGATTGGAATGATTACGTTGCTAAGCATCCTGACTGGCTCTATGATGACCAGGCTCATCCCAACCAAGCTGGGAGCCCGAAGTATGCTACCTTCATTGCCAAACAAGTTTTACAACACGCCGTTAAATAACGAAGACCCAAAGGATTAGTTATGCATTTTCCCCATTTTCGTAAACTTACCCTCTTAAAAACGGGCGCCGTTTTACTCGGGCTCCTACTGTTATTGATAGTCTTTAAAGACTATCAGCCCCAGCTTAAGATGATGTTCAATCCCGCGGAACGTCCCGAGGCCATTCATGAAATTCGGAACCATGGAGCAACTGACCTCGGTCTTTTAATGTTGCTACTCTACCTTGGAACGGTGGTTCCGGGGCTTCCAGTTGCACCGATCGCTATTTTGGCAGGCTTATGCTTTGGAACCCTCCCGGGCACAATCATGAATGCCATCAGCATTGGCCTAGGGAACCTAACCGCATTACGGCTAATCACCTTCATGAAAAACGATTTGGAAAAACAGTACCGCCACAATCGTTTCGCTAATCATCTTAAGCACAGTAAGAACCCCCTGATGGCGCTTGTGATTGGCTATGCGCTTCCCATCATCCCTTCCTACCTCGTCGATTTACAGGCTGCTAATGGTGAGAAACAATTCGGTCCCCAACTAATTGCGGTGGCCGCTTGTTTAGGAACCATTCCACTTTCCATCATCTATGCGCTAGGTGGAAATAGTATCTTCCAGGGAAACTGGTTGGAAATAATTTGTTTACTAGTCTTTATGGCCATCTTTTTCAGCGGTGCTAATTGGCTCCTGCAAAAACTGGCAACCAAATAAAAAAAGACGATGCCGTGGCATCGTCTTTTTAGTTGAACAAACCACCAACTAGTAGCTGGTAGTTAATCGATTAGCAGCCAATCACACCGTCCATCTTGGTGTCATCAACGCCTTTGGTAGCGTCGTTCGTGGTCATTTGACCATCTAACAACTCACTGTCACTCTTTAGTTGTAACCAGTTGTGGTTAAAGTCGATCTTCATTCCCTTATCAAAGAAGGACATATCATTTTCACTCGTGTAGAATGGCGCATCCTGGTTGTTGTCCATTTTAATCTTATAAGGATCTGCTAATTCTGATACCCCGACCACTTGGAAAGTATCACCAACTGTACAAGAACCGCCACCTTTAGAGTATTGGTTGGAGCCATCGTCAGTTGCTAATAGGTAATATTTTGCGTTTGCTAACCGTTTTTTGATGTAGTCCATTGCTGCATCCGTAATCGTTAAGTTCATAATAATTCCTCCTTTAAATAGCTTACTAATTTATTCTAACAGCTTCTATTTCTGAACCCTAATATTTAGCTCACAAAATTTAATTTTCAACAATTCAAATTCTAACGGCTCCCCGCTCCATTCCAAAATTAAATGTGTTAAAATTAGGCTATCTCAAACAGAAAAGGAGAACTAGTATGGTTATGTACAAAGATCTTGAAGGCAAAACTGCTGTAATTACCGGAGGAGACTCTGGGATTGGAGCAGCAATTGCTGAACGACTCGGCCAAGAACACATGAACGTGGTAATCAACTACCACAAAAACGAAGCCGCTGCTAATGACACCGCTACTAAAGTAGAAGCTGCCGGTGGTAAAGCAACCATCATCCAACACGATATCAGTAACGAAGCCGCTGCTGATGCGTTAGTTAAAAAAGCCGTTGATACCTTTGGTGGCATGGACGTCTTCTTCAACAACGCTGGAATGGAAAAAAGTTGTCCTACTGATCAAATTGAACTTAACGACTGGAATACTGTCTTAGGCGTTAACTTAACGGGGACTTTCTTAGGAACCAAAGCTGCTCTTGACTACTGGTTAGCTAACAAGAAAAAGGGAGTTGTGATTAACACTTCTTCCGTGCACCAACAAATTCCTTGGCCTAACTTCGCAAGCTATGCTGCAAGTAAAGGTGGGGTTAAGCTCTTTACTGAAACAACTGCAATGGAATACGCGAACCAAAACATTCGGATTAACCAAATTTGTCCCGGTGCGATTGATACTCCAATTAACGCCAAAAAATTTGCTGATCCAGAACAATACGCTTCAACGGTTTCCATGGTTCCAATGAACCGAGTTGGATCCCCTGCTGAAGTAGCTGCTGGTGCCGCTTTCTTAGCTTCTGATCAAGCTAGTTACATCACTGGAGTTTCCCTCTACATTGATGGTGGAATGACTCTTTACCCTGCTTTCAAAGACGGTAAGGGCTAAACTTCTTATTTTTCAACTAAAAAAGCCAATTGTGAATTTCACAATTGGCTTTTTTGTTAGGTTAGCGATCTAATTCGTGCGCTAACTTGATAATGTAGTCCTTCAAATCAGCACTTAGTTCGGGCCGTTTCAATCCAAAGCGGATGTTCGTTTCTAACCAACTCAGCTTGTTCCCAGTATCGAACCGTTCTCCCTTAAACTCGTGCGCATAGACCTTTTGGGACTTGTTTAAAGTATCAATCGCATCCGTTAACTGGACTTCATTCCCCTTCCCCGGCTTCGTTGTTTCCAACACATCGAGGATTTCCGGGGTAAATAGGTAACGACCGATAATGGCCAAATCACTCGGGGCATCATCAGGGTTCGGTTTCTCCACGAATTGCCGGACTTGATACGTTTCATCATCGAGCTTCTCTACGGGATCAATCACCCCGTATTTTGAAGTATCTTCGTGTGGGACCCGCATCACGGCTAACGTTGAAGCTCCCGTCTTTTCGTAACTATTAATGAGTTGCTTCGTTAACGGAACTTGGTCAGTCATCAGGTCATCACCGAGCATTACTACAAACGGTTCGTCTCCGATGAAACTCTTCGCCGTTAACACGGCATCGCCTAAGCCCTTAGGATAGCCCTGCCGGACGAAATAAACCTTGACGTCGTCAGTCGCCCGAACTGCTTTTAGCATCTCGAGTTTGCCCTTACGTTCCAGGTTATCTTCTAACATGAAGTTCGGTGAGAAGTGGTCTTCGATTTCATTCTTGCCACTTCCGGTCACGATGACAACGTCCGTAATCCCGGAAGCCTTGGCTTCTTCTACAATGTATTGAATCGTTGGGGTATCAATGACCGGTAACATTTCCTTCGGTACGGCCTTGGTTTCTGGGAGGAACCGGGTTCCTAATCCCGCGGCGGGAATCACCGCTTTGGTAACTTTTTTCATTTTCTAATCCACCTTTTATTTTTCTAGCAATCATCAGCGCTAAACCACGCCACAATGCTGTTTGAACCTCAAAAACTTTCTTTTAGCATACCAATTCTCAGCCCTTTTGTAAATATTGGCTCGCGGCGCTACTTACCGGACTGCTTCTAGGGCTGGGAGTTAAACCACCGTTCTGCGAAGGCCTGGGTTCTTTGTTGGTATTGTTCGGGTTCCATCGAGCGGGATTGGGCGTGACCCGCTCCCTTCACAATCCACAGTTCCTTGTTTTTCCCACCGTTATTACGAAAGTTCTGGTACGCGAACTTAGTGGGCACAAACGTATCCTGATCCCCATGGATGATGAAGAGCGGAATTTGATTCTGCCGTAGCGTTTGCTTGGTATCAGCCCGTTGGAAGTTATATTTAGCAAAGAGCTTGGAGTACACACTGGCAATCTGCAGAATTGGAAACGCCGGCAGTTTAAACATGGTCTTTAGCTGGTAGGCTAACTCGGCACTAATGCTCGTGTACCCACAGTCGGCAATCGCAAACTTGACGTTATGTGGAGCCAGTGGCAAAGTGTACAACACCTCGGCGGCGCCCATGCTGACCCCAAACATTCCGATTTCTGCATGCGGATTATACTGGTTTAACTGCTTCATCCAGTGGGCCAAATCGCTTCGATCTAACCATCCGTACCCAATGTAATGCCCCTGACTTTGGCCAAACGTCCGGTTATCAGGAGCTAGCACGTTGTAACCATCGTTATGAAACATCCGAATGTAGGAACTCATCTTCCGCGCTGAACCCCCATAGCCATGCACCACCACGATGGTCTTGTTTGTCGGCTGGTCCGCCGTGAAGTAGTGAGCCTTGAGGGTTAAGCCATCTTTGGTTTTCTGCGTCCACGTTTGGGAAGGCGTCCGGTCATAAAATTCAGTGTTAATGTTTTGTTCCTGACGCGAGGCAAATCCACCCCGTTGGAAGGCAAAGTTAAAGAGGAAATAGATCATCACGCCCCCAATGATGATCAAAATAACCAGGACACTGATTAGGACCCGGGGCCAGATCCGTTTTGGTTTTGGCTGCTTAGTTGTTGTCATGTCTACCTATCTTTCTAATCGAAAAAGCGCACTCCTTCCGTACGCCCACTTTAGTGATGTTGCCGGCTGCTCCCCCGGTCCAAGTTGCTGATTCAAGCTAGCAATCTTTGGGGACAACGAGCCACGGCACTTTTAATTGACTAAGTCCCATTTTACCACATCCATGAACCCCAACTAAAAATGATACAATGAATACCAGTTGAAAATGAAGGGGTTTAAAATCATGAAAAAATCGTCCCAACTCTCATTTACAAATCTAAAGTTAGTTGGAATCAGTGCCATCATTGGGATCATTACCGGAGGAATCATCTCTGCTTTCCGAATTTTAATTGATCACGGCATGCGGCTTAGCAGTTCCCTCTATCAAAGCCTGCATCAGCAGTGGACCGCCCTCTTGATCGTCATTCCGGCGGCCCTGATCATCGCCTGCATAGTCGGGCTCCTCGTCCGCTCGGAACCAAACATCCGGGGATCGGGGATTCCCCAAGTTGAAGCCCAACTGGCAGGTAATTTAGAAATGTCGTGGCCCCAAATTCTCTGGAAAAAATTCGTCGCAGGGGTGCTCACGAACTCCACCGGGGTTTTCATGGGCCGGGAAGGTCCTTCCATCCAATTAGGGGGCGCACTCGGTCAGGGAATCGCAGCGGGACTAAAGCAACAAGGTGGGGCGCGCCGGCTTTCAATCGCCACGGGCGCAGCGGCAGGTCTATCGGCCACCTTCAGTGCTCCTTTGGCTGGGACCTTTTTTGTGCTGGAGGGAATCTATCGGAATTTTCAACCGTCGATCTGGATCTCGTGCTTAACCGGTTCCTTATGCTCGAACTTTGTTTCTGAAAAGGTGTTTGGGCTAACTCCCGTCCTCCCAATTTCTTATCACATGCTCTTTCAGCCGAATATGTACTGGCAATTGTTGCCTCTAGGCATGCTCCTAGGTCTGTTAGGGCATTGGTATAACCTCGGTATCCTGAACGCGGGGAGTTGGTATGCCAAGCTCAAAGTTATCCCGAGCTGGTTGTACTGCGTGGTTCCCCTCCTCTTAATCATCCCCATTGGAGTGTTTTTCCCAGAAACCATTGGAGGGGGAAGTCAAACAATCATGTTAGTGGCCCACAACCACTACGCCGTAATCTTGCTGTTAGCCTGGTTGGCCCTCCGGTTTGGCTTTGGACTCGTTTCTTACGGAGCCGGACTCCCAGGGGGCTTTTTCATGCCCATCCTGACCCTGGGAGCGTTAATTGGGGTCATCTACGGGAGCGTCATGAATCAGTTCGGCCTACTCTCAGCGGGCTTAATGAACAACCTCTTGATCTTTGGCATGGCCGGCTGTCTAACGGCCGTTTGTAAGGATCCCTTCACCTCAATCATTTTGATCACGGAACTAGTCGGTAGTACCCGGAACTTTATGTCGCTTACCATCGTGGTCTTAATTGCCTACCTCACGAGTGACCTACTGGGAACCCAACCCATCTATCAGGTTCTCGCCGAACGGTTAACCAGCGTCAAACGCTACTTAGATTCCCTGGAAGCCACCGACCAACTACAGGTTCCCGTCTTTGACTTCAGTGAGGTCGCTAACCACCAGGTCAAAGACATTACCTGGCCGGCGAATACCATTTTAATTACGATTAAACGGGGAAACCTAACCATTCTGCCCCACGGCGCCACGGTAATTAAACCGGGTGATAATCTAATTTTTCTAGTCCACAAAGATACCCGTGGCTATTTATATCAGGAATTAAATCACATGACTACCAACCAACAAGAAAAAATTTAATTGTGCCTACTGGTCAACCACGTTCTTAGCATTAGCAAACCCCTTTTCGAAGGGGTTTGCTTTTTTGGTTGGCTCTAATTGTAACCTTGGTACAAAAACGATCAAAAAACAATTAGTAATTAACTAATGATTATCAAGTTTATTTCTAATACTAATTTAAAAAATATACGTTAATATAGAATACATGATTACTTGGGTGTAGTTGTATTCTGCACAACCAATTTCTAGAAAGCGTGATATTTTTGAATATCGACTGGTACAAAACTTTTTTAACCATGGCTCGCATCTTGAATTATCGAAAAGCGAGCGAACAAATCCACCTCTCCGAGCCATCTCTACATCACCAAATTAAAAACCTGGAAGCTCACTTAGGGGTCACCCTCTTTGCCAAACAGGGCCGCCACCTTCGCCTCACCGCCTCTGGAAACCGCTTGATTCCGATTGCTGAAAAAATCGTGGCAAGTTATAACGATGGTTATCTCGAAATGAAGCTCTTCAAGGAGCAGAAGGCTTCCTGTTTGTACATCTCGACCTATTCGCTATTTGTCCCCCTCATGAAAAAATTCATCCCCATTTTCATTCGGAAAAACCCGCAGATTGAGATTTCGATGATTGTAAATGATTGCAACATGAACGAATGTGAATGCGATATTTACATCACCAAATCAATTAGCAAGCAGAGTCAGCAAAACGTCCAAAAAATCTATGAGTACGACATGAAACTCGCCGTTCCGGCTGGGTTAACAAACATCAACGAAGGCTTTACTAAGTACGACATCGTCTTTAGCCACTTTCACTCGCCCGCGCTCAAAAAACCCTGCACCAGCTTCATCCCAAGGCGAACTTCATCCGGATTGATGACTTAGAGGTGATTAAATCGATCATTGCCGATGGAGACGGAATGGCCTACCTCCCGGATTTCTCCCTTGAAGCAGATGAAACAAACATTAAACAAATTCAAAGCACCATGATCCCCACGATTTCTGAAGCAATGTACACAATCAAATATACGGAAACCCGCGAAATCGAGATTTTTGAAAGGGAGTTAACGAAGTTCCTCCAGCAAATTTAACCCAATTCGTGCGTCTCCATAACGTTCCTAATTTCTAGTAGCACCAGTAGTCCCCAGCCCCTGCATGGTTTAGCCCGTGCGGGGGCTTTTTGCGATTAGTCTCCGGTTGCGACTCGCTCCTTTCTAGTTACTTAATCATTATAAAAATTAACGCGGACAATTAGAATTTATCAAATTCAGTTATCCAAATAAAATTGCTACGCTTGGAATAATTCAAATCTGGATCGATCCGAACTGAATTAATCTTGGTAACTATCCCACTTAAAGGAGCTAATCGTGAAAAGAACTAACACTAATTTACATTACAAGATGTATAAATCCGGCAAAAAGCTGGTTTTTGGAGCCATCCTCCTCTCCAGCATGTCAATCCTGACTACTGGCGTCTTACTGACTAGTGATGCCCATGCCGAGACGACCATCCCTAAGACCGCCGGGGTGGCGACTGCCCCAGCACAACCAGCTGAGCAACCAACGACCCAATCAGAACAAAACCCTGCGCAACTTTCCACCGCGCAGCCAAAGCAAGCAGCCCCAGAGAAGCAAACTGCTACAAACTCAAAAGTGCAACAGCAGGCCCAGCCAGACCATAACCCGGCACCAACGACAACTATTGCCCAGAACCAGGACCCGCAAACTCCAAATCCTGGTCTAAAACCAACGGAGCAGCCCGGCACCTCGACTAAGCAGGAACCAGCTAGTCAGCCACAGGCCCCTGCTCCAGTTTCAGATCAGTCAGATCACCAGGATGTAACCACCGACCAAGCAGATCATTCGGACCAGCACCACGACACAGTGACTACTGATCACCAGTCACAACAGACTGAAACGCAGGCTACCACGCATCCAGATCAACCTGCACCGCAACCTGCTGGACCAGAGGAATCACCAGTGATAACACTAGTGGCCCAACCAAGTTCCGCACAACCAGCGGCGAACGCCACGCCCCAATTCAAGCCAACTGACTCCCACATTCAATTACGGGGAAATGATTACTATTACATCGATGATCAGGGCCAGGTGGTTAAAAATCTGACCGTCTACGACAACGGCCACCCCTTCACCTTTGATCGTGAGACCGGAAAACTGGTTCCCCAAACCATGCCGGAAATTAATAAGCTCAATCCCATTTTCATTCCGAACAACGCGGCCTATTCTGCTCATGCCGAATCATTTACCAATGTCAACGGCTACTTAACCGCTAACACCTGGTACCGACCAAAGGAAATCCTCCGTGACGGAACACCCTGGCAGGCATCACAGGTCACTGACTTTCGGCCCCTGTTAATGACCTGGTGGCCCAACCAACTAGTTCAAATGAACTATCTCAGTTACATGCAAACTAATAACTTCCTGGGCCGGCAGTTCAAAATCACTCCCAATAATCAACGCTTACTAAGCGCCTATGCCTTTCAAATTCAAAAAAACATTGAACGCAGAATCAGCGCGAACCACGGAGACACCGTGTGGTTTCATGACTTGATCAATGACTTCATTAATTCCCAACCCAGTTGGAACATTGAATCCGAAAACCAGGGAAGCGATCACCTCCAAGGTGGAGCATTACGCTATGAAAATAGTGACTTAACCCCCTACGCTAATTCAGATTACCGCCTCCTTAACCGGACGCCTTCCAACCAAACTGGAAGCTCACAAACTGGCAGTACCGGTGGTTTTGAATACCTACTAGCCAATGACGTTGATAATTCCAATCCGGTGGTGCAGGCCGAACAGTTAAACTGGTTGCACTACATGATGAACATTGGTTCCATCGTGGCCAATGATCCGAGCGCTAACTTCGACGGTTACCGGGTGGATGCGGTTGACAACGTTGACGCTGATTTATTACAAATTGCCGCTGACTATGCCAAAGCTGCCTATCATTTACAGGCTGACGAAGCGACCGCAAACCACCACCTATCCATCCTTGAAGACTGGGAAAATTATGATGCCGATTACGTTAAACAACACGATAATAATCAATTAACCATGGATTTCCCCATGCACCTGGCTTGGAAATATTCCCTTAACATCCCGGCAAACCAACGGAGTGGCCTCGAACCCAATTTAACCACCAGCATTGTCAATCGGACTGGTGAAAACAAGACTGAAAACCAGGCTCAACCAAACTACTCGTTCATTCGAGCTCATGATAGTGAAGTGCAAACCGTCATTGCCCAAATTATTAAGGACAAAATCAATCCCAATTCAGACGGGTTAACCGTGACCCCTGCAGAAATTAAACAGGCCTTTGAGATTTATGATGCCGACCAAAAGAAGGCCAATAAGGAATACACTGCCTACAACATCCCCGCTTCCTATGCGCTGATGTTAACTAACAAGGACACGGTGCCGCGCGTTTACTACGGTGACCTTTACAGTGACGATGGCCAGTACATGGCAACTAAATCACCATACTATGAGGCCCTAGTCGCATTATTGAAAAACCGAATTAAATACGTCGCTGGTGGCCAACGGATGAACGTGCAATACGTTAACTCCAAGACGGGCACGCCCACGGGAATTTTAACGTCTGTTCGCTACGGCAAGGGCATTGAAACGAGCACCCAACTGGGACCGGCTACCAGCCGCACCGAGGGAATCGGAGTAGTTATTAGTAATGACCCGCATCTGATCCTTGATCAAAACGCTCGGGTTATCTTAGAAATGGGACTAGCTCATCGCAACCAGGCTTATCGGGCCCTCTTAAACACAACGAGAACCGGTCTCGGGATTTATCAAACCGATGATCAGGCCCCCCTTCTCTACACTAACGATCAGGGGCAATTGATCTTAACGGGCGCGCAACTTTTCAGCGTAACTGATCCGCAGGTATCCGGCTATCTCTCAGTTTGGGTTCCAGTGGGCGCTCCAGCCGACCAAGACGCCCGCACGGAAAGTTCAACGGCTCCAGTAACCGACGGCAAAGTCTTTCATTCCAACGCTGCGCTTGATTCACAACTAATCTACGAAGGCTTTTCGAATTTTCAAGCCATGCCTACCACGGAAGCAGAACGAACTAACCGCCTGATTGCCCAAAATGCTGGATTCTTTAAGTACTTAGGAATTACTAGTTTTGAACTTGCGCCCCAGTACCGCTCGAGTACTGACACTAGTTTTCTGGATTCCATTGTTCAAAATGGCTACGCCTTTACGGATCGTTATGACGTTGGTTTTGACACGCCAACTAAATACGGAACTACTGATGACCTATTGAATGCGCTGCGGGCTCTCCATCAACAAGGTTTGCAAGCCATCAATGACTGGGTTCCCGATCAAATTTACAATCTTCCTGGAGAAGAAATTGTCACGGCGAGTCGAACCGATAACTTTGGAAATCAAATCCCCGATGCCTCCATCAACCATACGTTATACGACTCAAAAACCGTTGGTGGTGGAAAGTATCAAAAAGAATATGGAGGCAAATTCCTGAAAGAACTGCAAGCCAAGTACCCAGAACTGTTTAAAGTAAAGCAAATTTCTACGGGCCAACCCATGGATCCGAGCCAACGCATCACCGAATGGTCCGCCAAGTACTTTAACGATTCTAACATTCAACACCGGGGGGCAGAATACGTGCTCAAAGACGAAGCCACGAACCAGTACTTTACGGTGACTGGTGACAGTAGTTTTCTTCCTAAGCAAATTCAGGGAGAAAAATCGGACGTTGGCTTTAAACAAATTAACGGCCAGCTGCACTACTTCTCAACCAGTGGCTACGAAGCCAAAAATCAATTTATTCAAGCCAAGGGAAACTGGTACTACTTCGATGCTGATGGAGCAATGGTTACTGGTGAAAAAACGATTAATCACCAAACCTACTTCTTTTTACCTAGTGGCGCTGAATTACGGGATTCCTACCTTCGTAACCAGGATGGTACCTTCTACTTCAACCAACGCGGAGAACGGGTCGCATCCCGCTTCCTCCAAATCGATGGTAACCAGTGGCGCTACTTCCTAAGTGACGGTCGTATGGCCACCGGAGCCCAGACCATTAACGGTCAGAAGATGTTCTTTAACCAGGCTGGGATCCAGGTCAAGGGAGATCAAGTCCTTAATCCGGACGGCTCGATTAACTACTACGAAGGCCAAAACGGGACCAAGTTAACCAACCAATTTGCCGAACTCCCCGATGGCCGGTGGATGTACATGGACCACAATGGGAACGCCGTCACTGGCGCCCAAACCATAAACGGTCACCGCCTATACTTCGACCAAAACGGAATCCAAGTCAAGGGAGACCGCGTGGTTAATCCGGATGGTTCGATTAACTACTACGAAGGTCAAACCGGTGAAAAGTTAAGCAATCAATTTGCTGAACTGCCCGACGGCCGGTGGATGTACCTGAACCAACTTGGAAACGCGGTCACCGGAGAGCAGGTCATTGACGGTCACCACCTGTACTTCGATCAAAATGGAATCCAAGCAAAGGGCCAAACCGTTACTAACCCTGATGGAACCACCAGCTATTATGACCCTAATTCTGGTGACTTAATTAAACCCACTAATTCCATTAACATTACTAAGTAACTTTTTCGATTGTTACGAAGCCAACTGAAAACCCCCACCTAAATTCTTAGGTGGGGGTTTCGATTTACTTAGGGTCTAACTAAGCCGGGTGGCTTCTTAGTCAACGACCACAATGTTTTTAGCATTCAATTTGAATGCTTCCTTCTTTTGACTCTTCATACTACGAACCTGAAAGTTAACCTCGACCACGTTTCCAGCTGCTCGTAACTGGGCGGCCTGTGCTAACGCATCATCGAAGATTCGGTTGATGGTTTCTGGATCCTGACCCTTCGTGTCGGTACAAATAAAGTAGTCAACGACATGTTCCTTTGCAGTAGCTTGGACCACCGTCGCGAGCCGTTCTTCTCCAAACGCGAACCCAACTCCACCCATCTCGGGGCCCCCAAATTCCTGAACCATGTTGTTATACCGACCGCCAGCACAAATCGTGGTGTATCCATCCCCAAAGGCTGGGGCCTTCGCTTGGATTTCAAACACCGTGTCGGTGTAGTAGTCTAATCCCCGAACCAAGCGGTCATCAACGGTATAGTTCACGTGTAACACGTCTAAGGCCTGCTTTAAAGCTGCAAAGTACCGTTGTGACCGTTCATTCAGGCTCGCCGCTAGTTTCGGGGCCCCCGCCACGATTGCTTGATCATGCCGATCCTTACTGTCTAAAATCCGCAGTGGGTTCTGCGTCAAGCGCCGCTGTGAGTCTGAACTAAGCTCATCTCGATACTGTTGAAAGTACTCCACCAGGGTCGCTCGGTACGCAGCCCGACTTTCATCATCCCCCAGGGTGTTAAGCTCTACCCGAAGATCCTGGATGTCTAATCCTTGAAAAATGTCAAGCGCCAGACGAATGACTTCAGCATCGATTTGGGGACTAACCGCCCCAATCGTTTCACAACCAATCTGATGAAATTCCCGATTATGGGTGGCTCCGGGACGTTCATATCGAAACATTGGTCCCATATAATACGTTTTAACGGGTTTCGGGTGCTCGGGACCAAACAACTTGTTTTCCACAAAGGAACGCACAATTCCCGCAGTTCCCTCTGGACGTAACGTGATGTTCCGCCCCCCTTTGTCTTCAAATGAATACATTTGTTTTGTCACGATATCAGACGAATCCCCAGATGTACGACTAAAAACATCCGTCTTTTCCACTAAGGGCGTCCGAATTTCGGCATAGTTATACCGGGCGAAAACGGTCCGAGCTGTATCTTCGATCCGTTGCCAAATTGCCGTCTGCGCCGGCAGGATGTCTTCCATTCCACGGACTCTTTTAAATTTTCCGTCCATTCCTTCAACCAACTTTCTTTTTGAACTGTTTAGTTAAATTCTACCATTATTCTACCGTTTTTAATAATCCCATTCCCAAATTCCACCGCTGAACCCGTCAAAATGGGGACGTACATTTTTTGGTAAAATAGAAATTAGTGTTCGTGATTTTCTTTGATTTTCCCCACCCTTTCTGCTATTCTAAGATATTAATAACGACAACTTAATACTTAGGGGGATTTCATGAATAATTGGGAAAACAAGTTTGGCCAACACGAAGCACTTACCTACGATGATGTGCTTTTGGTACCGGCAGCAAGTGATGTCTTGCCCTACCAGGTCGACTTAAAAACAAAATTAGGCAAAAACCTTCTGCTAAACATTCCGGTTCTTAGTGCCGCGATGGATACGGTCACTGAAGCGGCCATGGGCATCGAAATGGCCAAACAAGGTGGGCTGGGGGTAATCCACAAAAACATGGCCACGGCGGAACAAGCCGCCGAGGCGGCTCGCGTCAAGGCTGCAAAAGTCACCGGTGACCAGGCCGCGGTTGATGACCAGGGACGCTACCTAGTCGCTGCGGCCGTTGGCATTAACGACGAAACCTTCTCTAGAGCCCAAGCGCTCTTTGATGCGGGCGCTGATGCCATCGTCTTGGACTCCGCCCACGGCCACTCGAAAGGCGTGCTCACTAAAATCGCAGAAATTCGGAACCAATTCCCCAACCAAACCCTGATTGCTGGAAACATCGCAACGGCAGCGGGAGCCCGGGCGCTCTTTGAAGCCGGAACCGATGTGGTTAAAGTCGGAATCGGTCCAGGATCAATTTGTACAACCCGGGTAGTCGCCGGGGTAGGCGTGCCCCAAATCACCGCTGCGTTTGAGTGTGCCGAAGTTGCCAAAGAATACGGTCGACAAATCATCGTTGACGGGGGCATGCAGTATTCTGGTGACATTGCTAAGGCCCTTGTTGCTGGTGGTGACGCCGTTATGCTCGGTAGCATGCTGGCCGGAACCACGGAAGCCCCGGGTAAAATTCTGGAAAGTGCCGATGGCAAACAGTTCAAGGTTTACCGGGGCATGGGCTCCATTCCAGCCATGGAAAAGGGCTCGTCTGATCGGTACTTCCAAGGTAAAGTAAAATCAGAAAAGAAGCTTGTTCCGGAAGGAATTGAAGGAAAAACAGCTTATAAAGGCGATGTTTCTAACATCCTTTACCAAATGATGGGTGGACTACGGGCCGGAATGGGTTATGTAGGTGCTCCGACCATTGCCGCTATGAAAGAGGCCCAATTCGTGCGCATTAGTAATGCCGGCCTCCGTGAATCACATCCCCACGATGTCCTAATTACCAAAGATGCCCCTAATTATCATAAATAGGAGGAACGAGATGCCAAACCCGACTAAAAAATATGACTCCGTCGTTGTGTTAGACTTCGGGAGTCAATATAATCAGTTAATTACCCGCCGGATTCGGGAAATGGGGGTTTATTCCGAACTCAAACCCCACACCATGTCGGCTAAAGCCATCCAAAAAATGGACCCGAAAGCCATCATCTTCTCCGGAGGACCCAACAGCGTTAACGGCCCGAACGCCCTAGGGGTGGATCCAGAAATTTTCAAGCTGGGGATTCCCATTCTAGGGATTTGTTACGGAATGCAATTGATGGCTCACGATCTTCCTGGTGGCGAAACCGTCACTGCTGAAAACAGCGAGTACGGGCAAGCTAACATCGATGTCACCGACCATGATTCCGAATTTTTCAAAGACATGGACAACACCCAACGGGTCTTAATGAGCCACGGGGACTTTGTTACCAAGGTGCCTGATGGATTCTCGGCAACTGCTACTAGTGCCAACTGTCCAATCTCCGCCATGGCTGATCCAAAACGAGGCTTTTACGCCGTCCAATTCCATCCCGAAGTAAACCTAACCGCTAAAGGTCGGGAAATGCTCCGGCACTTTGTCTTTGACATTGCCGGGGCTCAAGCCAACTGGTCGATGGATGACTTTATCGAAGATGAAATTCAAACCATTAAGGACACCGTGGGCGACAAACGGGTGTTGCTCGGTCTTTCTGGTGGAGTGGATTCCTCCGTAGTGGCAGTCCTGTTACACCGGGCTATCGGTGATCAGTTAATCCCCGTGTTCGTCGATCATGGTCTGTTACGAAAAGACGAAGCCCGTCAAGTGCTCAAATCCCTGGGTGAAGACTTCGGCCTCAACATTGACTTCGTCGATGCTAGCGACCATTTTCTCACGAAGCTCAAGGGCGTTACTGATCCCGAACAAAAACGGAAAATCATTGGCAAAGAATTCATCGACACTTTTTCCAATGAAGCCCGTAAATTTAAAGCCGTGGACTTTTTAGCGCAGGGAACCCTCTATACTGATGTAATTGAATCAGGGACCGATACAGCACAAACCATCAAATCGCACCACAACGTGGGGGGGTTACCAGCTGACCTCCAGTTCCAACTAATTGAACCACTCAACAAGCTCTTTAAGGATGAAGTTCGCGAACTCGGCGAAAAATTGGGGATGCCAAAGGAACTCGTTTGGCGGCAACCGTTCCCTGGACCAGGCTTAGCCATTCGGGTGATCGGAGAAGTTACTCCCGCACGCCTACGGATGGTGCGTGATTCCGATGCTATTCTTCGAGACGAATTTGCAAAAGTTGGACTGAACCAAACCGTCTGGCAATACTTCACGGCCCTGCCTGGGATCCGCAGCGTGGGAGTCATGGGGGACGAACGAACTTATGACGAAGCCGTGACGATTCGGGCCGTTACCTCGGTCGATGGGATGACGGCTGAATTTGCGGAAGTGCCTTGGGAAGTGCTGGGAAAAGTATCCAAACGCATCGTCGACGACGTTGCCGGCGTTAACCGCGTGCTCTATGACATCACGGGCAAGCCTCCTGCAACCATTGAATATGAATAATCAAAAAGTAGCCTCATTTTCTAAATCTGTATGACCTTAAAACCCTCATCGTAACGTAAGATGAGGGTTTTTATGTTCCAATCATTCGCGGCTAAATCGCTTCCCCACAATTATATTTCATAAACCCAGCATTCTTCGGTATAATTGAATTATTAATTATCTTTAAATAGGAGGACTTTCCATGGGCATTTTAGAAGCCGTGCTTATTTTGCTCGGTCTAGTGTTAATTTCCAACGTCGCCAGTCATTACATCACCTTGGTGCCAGTTAGTTTGCTTCAAATCGCACTAGGGGTTGGAATGGCCCTCTGTTTCAACTTTAAAATTGAGCTCAATACCGCCTGGTTCCTCTTACTCTTCATCGCCCCACTGCTCTATAACGATGGCCGTGAATTCCCCAAAAAGGAACTTTGGGAGCTCCGGGGTCCCATCTTTGAAAATGCCATCTGGCTCGTCTTTTTAACCACGTTTGTCGGTGGGTTTGTCGTCAACTGGTTAATTCCCTCGATGCCCCTGGCCGTTTGTTTTGCCCTAATTGCGATCCTTTCACCGACCGATCCGGTGGCGGTGCAGTCAATTTCCAAACGAGTTAACTTACCCAAAAGCATCCTGCATCTAGTTAGTGGTGAAAGCTTAATCAACGATGCCAGTGGGCTGATTGCCTTTAAATACGCCGTGGCTGCCGTGGTCACCGGCTATTTCTCCATCTACAAGGCCGCGGGTGACTTCATTTATATGTCCCTAATGGGTCTCTTTATCGGGTGGCTCCTCATGCTGGTCCTCCTGTGGGTTCGTAACAAACTTGACAGTGTTCATTTCCATGACGCCATCTTTAGCGTGGTCCTGCAGTTACTAACTCCCTTTTTAATCTACGTGGTCGCTGAAGACTTCCTCCATGCCTCCGGTGTAATCGCGGTGGTGACGGCTGGAATTTTGGATCACGTCCAAAATAAACGGGTGGCGGGCCAAACGCCTGAAATTACCCTGCTTACCAACCGGACGTGGGACATCATTGTGTACTGTCTAAACGGAGTAGTGTTCTTGATCCTCGGAATCGAGTTACCCCTGGCCATGAAGAGTGTGATTAAGGGGAACAAGTATGGAACCCTCCAGTCCATTGGGTATGCTTTTCTAATTTGGTTCTTGATTCTGGCCATTCGAGTTATTTGGATCTTAGGTTACCAATCCTTTTCATACTACATTACCAAGAAGGAAAAGAAAAAACCGAAGTTTAAGACCGGCCTGTTAGCCGGACTCTCCGGCGTGCGGGGCGCCATTACCATGGCCGGGGTGCTCTCCGTTCCCACCATCATCAATACCGGCGCCCCCTTCCCTGATCGCGCCTTGATGCTCTTCATTGCCGCCGGAGTGATCGTGATTAGTTTAGTGGCGGCCGCAGTGACCATTCCGTTAATTGCACCGGGGCAAGGAACACTTGAAACCCGAGCCTCAAGCATCAAAGACGATGAACCAGAAGACGATAATGAGGAAGCAAGCGAAAAAGCCAACAATGAATATGTTAGTTACGGGGTAGCAAAACTCTACATGATGAATTCCGCAATTGCATACTTGGAATCGAACAAAACCGAATCAAACCAACGCGCCGTTTTTGATATCATCATGGACTACGAAATGGCAATTCGTAAGCAACAACGCCGCTTTAATAACCGGCCCGAAATGACCAAGAATCTAAACGAAACCATCGCCCTGAGGCGGGTAGCCCTGCGGGGCGAACGGAATTCAATTGAACAACTGTACAAACAAAAGCTAATTGGATCAGATGCCTACTGGATTTCCTCCCGTCGGCTGAACCAAGAGGAATTCCGGCTTTCCCAGGCCACTGGAACTAAACAAACCAAAATCAAGATTCATCATCTGAGTTCGTTACTACGGTTCTTACGAATTATTAAATTTTGGCAGTCCAACCAAAAAGAAAGTCAAAAAACCAAGGCCGATTTACGCTTGATCCAAAAGGTTGGTTCCCAAGGAGCCATTACTGCCTTAAACCGCTTCTTGAACCGGGATGACATCAACCGGAAGGATTTTTCAGCTCAAAACGTCCATTTCTTACAGGTGTATTACCAAAACCAAATTCAAGAAGCAAAATCGTTTGGTGATACAGAGCAAGAAGAACAAAAGTACGAACGCGAGGTTCTGGAACTTAAAACTCAAGCCCTCGAAGCGGAACGTAAGGCCATTGAACTGTTGATCGAAAATGGCCACATTTCGCGTAATATGGGCTTACACCTTCGACAAAACGTTAACTATGAAGAGACCATCTTGTTGAATGATTACAAGACTGAAAGTGAATAACTACCCTTCCATAAATCGGGTGCTTTATTTTAATTTCATTAATGAACAACTTAATTAGAAAGAATCATTCAACTTTTTAATGTTTTTATTTTCATTTTTAATTTTATAGGTTATAATAATTACGTGCTTTACAAGTCAATCTTTACTTGTGCCTTGAATTTTCAAGGCTGAACTACATTTTAATATTTTAGGAGGTCTTCATTTATGAAGAAGAATAAGCTTATCCTTAGTGGAGTTGCTTCATTTGCTGCTATGCTTGGTTTAGCCGCTGCAGCTCCTGCTGTACACGCCGCTCCAGCAGTTAACAATAGCGAACTGCCACAAAATACTAGTACCACGATGAACGATACAAAAGGTAGTGTATCTGCTACTTCAAACGCTCACGTAGCCGTTCAAACTGGTTACTTATCTTTAAACTCAGTTCCTGACTTGAACTTTGCCCCAACCAGTCAATCAGATTCAAACCAAACTCAAGGTTTGTTGAACAACAACACTGGTTCCCGTCAAAGTGTCATCTCAGTTACTGATAGCCGGAACACTAAAGAAGCTCAAAACGGTTGGACGTTAGATGCTGCTTTAGGTCAATTCAACAACGAAGCTGGCCAAGCTGCTGCTAACCCTGCTGCATGGGCAATTAACTTGAACAACACTGGTTACACTAACAGCCAAGGTTCACGGGTTAACATTAACTCAAACGCCCGGATTACTGCTGGTGGCGAAGGTGCAAACGTAATTACTGCTACTAACGGTCAAGGGCTTGGAAACACGACGATTGACTACAGTCGTCAAGGTAGAGACGTTGCAAGTTTAGTAGTTCCTGCTGGTACTACCCCAGGTGCATACAACGCCCCAATTACTTGGACGTTAGCTGCTGGAACACCTACTAACCCTACAGAATAAGAGTTAACTAATGTTTCAATAGTTACAAAAAGGGAACCACTTATTAGGATGAGTGTTTCCCTTTTTTAATAATTTAGATAGAAATTGAGGAAGAATATGATTTTAAAAAACCATAAATTACGCTTATTAATTGGCTTTGCATTCTTTTCCTTCCTGTTTGCTTTGTTCGTACCAATCGCCCACGCGACCCCCGGACCTGGAGTGGCGGTAAAACCGAACTATCCCAGTACCCAAATCCAAAACAGTGGATCGTTCTTTTTTAAGACTAAGCCGGGTGAACCTCAGGTAATTACTGTGGATCTAGCAAACTTGGCTAACTACTCGCAGACTTTAAGCATCGAACCCACGACAGCATATACATCTAAGGATGGTGCGATTACTTATAAACCAGGTAAAATGCCGTACGATCGTACTTTAAAGTACAAAATGCGAAATTTAGTGAAAGAAAAGAAGCAGACCGTGACCCTTGGCGCTAACCAAACCAAGACGGTTAGTTTTACCGTCAATCCACCTAAAAAGGATTACAAAGGAATCATTCTTGGTGCTTTGTACATTAAAACAGAAAACAAAAACGACAATGTCAACTCCAACAATGTGAACTTAAACAACAAAGTGGCTCTGGTAATGCCACTAATGATCAAATCCCAAGATAAAAAAGTTAATCCTAAACTAACCGTTCCAAAGATTGCGCCAAATAAGAGTGGTGCTCAAACCATTATTGACACCACGCTAGCCAACGAACGGCCAACCACGATCAAGGGATTGGAAGTCAAAGACCGAATTTACCGGAAGGGCAACCCGAAAAAGACCCTCGCTAAAAACCATCAATATCAATTAAGTATGGCACCGAACTCCAATTTCAAAATGCAAAATGACTTTGGAAAGAACGCTTTACTGCCAGGTACATATCACTTAAGTCTTCGGGCTCACGATATGAACGGTAATCACTGGAAAATTGAAAAGGACTTTAATGTTTCCATCAAGGATTCAGTCATTTACAACAACAACAACTGGTGGTGGATTGCACTGCTTATCGCCCTCTTCTTAATCATCTTGCTACTGCTGTACTTAATTTACAGACAAAAGCGCAAACAAAAAGAGCTTCTAAACGACCGAACTAAATAGATAGGTGATTAGATGAAATTTGATAAACAAAAAGCTTTCTTATTTGCCATTTTGGGATTAGCCTTAATTGCGGTGATTTTTGGGACTAGTAGTATTTACGCTGATAACCAATTTAGTAGTGGGACTTCCAAGCAGAGCTCAGCGGCCCTAGCCGTTAGTCCCAACGAAAAGCATCAAAAGAAGGACCACCCAAAAAAGGATGAACATCAACCATCACCAAAAAAACCAGCCACTAACCATGACAACGAGGTTAAGGAGAACCCGATGGCCAGTGTTAAACCAGCCCCAGCGGCTCAATTGCCCCAAACCGGTCAATTTTTACACGTTGGCGTGACCGCAACTGGGATTGTGGTTCTGTTCCTAGTCAGTTTGATTGTGATCAACAGTCACTTTCAGGCAAAGTTAAAAGCCTTATATGACCAAAATGACCAATAACCGGATCCAGTACTTCATTGGTTTGCTCTGCACCGTTTTGTTCCTAGTTGGTAGCCCAGCGCTGGCCTTTGCAAACCGTCAGCCGAATGCTCCCGATAATTTTTCGGTGAGTCCCCTCCTAGGCGATTTACCGTTACAAAAAGGGCAGCGTTATTTTGCGCTTCGGTCTCTTGACCATACGACGTACCAGCTTCCCATCCTAGTGAAAAACGATAGTGACCTCCCAATGAAAGTAACTACGAGCTTCAATAATGCGATTACCGCGGACAATGGAACCATTAGTTACAATGACCGACGCGCTGAACCTCGGGGTCGTGACAGCCTAACTAACAAACTAATTGGTCCCCGCACACAAAAACTCACGTTAGCCCCCCATTCGAACCAGGTCGTTACTTATAAAATTAACACTGGTCGCCAAGGGGCTGGGGTTACATTGGGTGGCATTACCGCAACCTCCATGGTTGACCGCAAAGAAGAAATCAAAAATAACGTGACCTTTGTCACCGGAGTTGCATTGAATCATAACCCGAAGCGGCCTGTTTTAAAGACGCTAACGTTCCAACAAGCCACGGTTGAACCACGTTCAGATGGGACCATTATCGTGGCAAAAGTTAAAAACGCTAAGCCTCAATTATTTCAACATCTCCGTGGAAAAATCATGGTGCGCCAAGGAACGCGAACGATTCTTACCCAACCGCTCCAAGATGTTAGCATTGCACCCAATTCAACGGTAAAATTCACCTTGCCACCAAAGCACATGGCCGCAGGAAAATACCAAGTGGTGCTGAAGCTTCATAACAAGACCCAAGCCACTACGTTACATCGGAACCTCGTGCTGAAACAGAGCCTGAACTGATTCGAATGCTCGTGATTTCGCAACATCTTACAGAAAGGAGGTTAATTAATTACAATGCTGAAAAAATTTCTAGTGAGCACTGCGCTCGCACTCGTCACCGTGGGTAGTTTACTTTCGGGGGGCGCTAACTTAACGGCTCAGGCTAGTAACACGTTAAACATCCCGGCGCCCCCAGAATCCGGTCCTAGTATGAGCAACTTTACGTATAAGAGTAATCCACCCGCTGCGGTTGATTATCCAAACGTACAGGTAATAACTGATAATATTCAGAACCAATCTAGGGGAATATGGTGGAAGAATAAAGTAGATTTAACACGACCATTTACTCTAAAATTCTACATTTATATAGCTTCTGAAAAACCAGAGGAAGCAGCTGATGGCTTGACTTTCACATTACAAAATGATCAAGAACAATTAGCACCGGAAGGATCAGTTGCAGTTGGTACTAATGGAGAATCTCTAGGGGCTTATGGTGATTTGCGTAAACCTATCTTAGGAGAAGGATTCAGTAATACTACTCGACTAAATCAGGCCCAATATTCATATAACTCGTCAAAGCGAATTAAAAATTCCTTTTCATTAGAATTCGACACATATTTTAACTCGGACTATTCAGATGCATATCAATTACCTGGAAATTCCGATGATAGATCACATATTGCTTTCACAATACCGGACGCTAATCACATTAATGTTCATAAGTCTTCCAAAAATTATTTCATGGGTATTAATCATTATAGTAATAATAATATATGGTTTAATGATCCCGCTACAGATGCCAATGATTCCTTATATCCCTATCCTGCAAAAAATGATGGGTATGGTGCAACATCAGCTCCCTATATAGTTGGAAGCACAAATGATTATTCTGACAGAAAAGCACGCTGGGAACCTGTAGTATATAATTGGGTCCCGGATAAAAACGGAGTTATTGGGCAAGCAACAACTACCTTTGGATATTCGAATGCAAGTAAAAATACGAAAGGCTTCTCCCAATTAAATCTTTCTTCTCCAATGGTTAACATTGCCGACACCTTTGGACCCGAAAAAAAAGCCTACTGGGGGATGACTGGATCGACGGGGGCTAACTACATGGTTAGTGCTATTTCAGCCTCTAATATTCCGGGAACTCCCGGGGTAAGTAAAACCGCTGCCGATTTAACTAAACTTGGGAAGCAAGGATTACGGATTAGTAAGGCCGACGGTGGAAAAGTTGTTTCTAAAAACGATCCTGGCGCCTTAATGCCGGATGATCAATCATTAACGTCCGAAGAGTTAATGCACGCGCTACCGTTTGATGCGCAGTTTACGGGTGATGATGGCAATAAGTATCCCGTCTTTCGGAATAAAATTTACGATGCGGACGTTGGTGATATCTTCTTATATCGGTCTGATATCTATAACTACTATGACAGTATCTTCAATGAAAAAAATCCGGATCTTGGCAATCATTGGTACAATGTTCATGTTACTGATGATCTTCCCCCACAGCTTCGGCTATTGGATGGAAGCAAAGATGTTGATTTGTACTATCCGGATATTCCGCCGATTAAAAAAGATACTGAAAGTCCAACGCCTCAATCACATGGGTTCAAGGCCGCCTTGGTTTCTGACCAATTTGATGATCCACAACAACAAGCCGTTATTAACACCGTTAAGGCTTCTGGTTCAAACTTTGCCGATAAGACCCCGATTGAATCAAGTGACGTTCAAGTAATTCCTAGTCACCGTCCGCCTGGAAGGCCCTCGTTTTACATTAATAACCAGATGCAAGATGTCACCCAAAACATGACCGATTGGTCTACTACGTTAAATAACGTTGGTGACTTCGATAACGTTAACTACCGAATTCCTTTATACAACATTAGTCAGGTTCCCTTAACTAATGGTCAGTATACCTTCTTCCTACCAAGCGTTAAGAACAACGATCCAAACAATCTAAAGTTACAATTTGAAGGTCAAGACATTCCTTATGATGCCAGTGATAACGCAACCGGCTTACACTACACCATCAGTAATGAAAACGTGAAGCAAACCGATGGAAAGACCTACAAAAATGCTAAAAAAATCGTGATTAAAGGCTTACCAACGCTCGATGCCTATTCCATCAAAAACATTACTGCCAATGTGAATCTGGGCGCTAATGAAGGAAAGGTTTTTGCTAGCACCCCTACGTTAACTGGGCAGGTTAATGGTAATTCAGAACTTGTTAAATACTACGGAAACAAGGAAATCTATAACTTGAATTCCGGAAGCATTCAGATTACACCGAATAGTTTTGAATATGGGACCCACGCCTTCTTCGAAGAAAATTCGTATATGTTACCACAAAATACCTATACCTTTGACGAAGCTGGAAATCCCGTTCCAACTACACCGCGCATCAATCCTCGTCGCGGTTACCAAGCTTTCTCGATTAAAGATACCCGAAAGGGCGCTGCGCGCAAAGACTTCAAAGTTAGTCTCTCACAGGCTAATGATAATAGCCAAAGCGCTGGTCGGAACCAACTCAAGACCGCTGATATTATCGGCAACGATGCCTCCCCGTTCCAGTTATTCTTCTTTGATGGTAATGGGACCAAGCATCCGCTAACGCCTGGTAATAACGATAACGTGTTGGTCTACTCATCTGGTGATGACTTACCCGACTTAAAGAGTGTCGTTTGGAACGATCGCACCGGTTTAAAACTAAACGTTAGAAAAACCCCGAATGTTCCCGAGAATGGACATCAGGATTACGGCGCAACCCTAAACTGGACGGTTAATTCCACTGGTACTCCGTAAAGCAAATTCATCAGCACAATTAAAAAGCGTCTCGCGAGAAATTCTCGCGGGACGCTTTTTAACTAATTAATTAACTCATTTAAGGAACGAATTAGTGCCACGTCGTTAAACGTGTAGACCTGCACCCCTACTCCGTACTGACGTAAAGTGTTAATTTGAGCTCTTGCTAGACGTAGCCCTTGGGTGAAAACAGCTTGCTCATCGAGACAAGTAGCAAATTGTTGTTGAATCGCTGCGGGTAACGGTTCCCCCAATAACTGCTCAGCCTGGCGTAAGCGCATCCGACTGGTCAGCGGTAAAACCCCCACAATTACCGGGACCCGCAGCTGAGCTGTCTGTAGTCGATCCAACCATGCCACGAGGGCAGAGTCATCAAAGCAAAACTGGGTCACCAAAAACTGAGCTCCCGCCTGAACCTTGGCGCGCAAGTAAAACAATTCCGCCCCCCAAGTTCCCGATTCCGGATGGCGCATCGGGTACGCAGCCGCACCGAGTTCTAACTGGGGAACTCGGTGAAGTACGCGGAGTAAGTCCGTAGCATGGGGATAATATCCGGTTGGCCGGCAGTTGGAGTTCCGATCACCTCGTAACACCAAGTAGTGATGCACTCCTAATCCTGCCAGAGTCTGAACGCGTTGCTTCAGACCCCAGGGGGTTTGGTATAATCCCGTTAGATGGGGCATCACCGGGAGTTGGACAGCTGTAAGTCGCGCAACCATGTCAACCCATTCCGGCGCTAATACTTGACCTCCAGTACGGTCCGTTACAGTCACAAACGTCGGACGTACCGTTGTTCCAAGCCCACTCCGAGCTAGCCAGGCTTGGTTCGCTGCCGGCGTTGCTTGGGCTGAAATTTCAACGCCCACTGGAAATGCCATTCCGGTTCCTCCTTTTCCAAACATCGTGCTCTTCTTAATCGACTACTTCTGAGCCCGGTTGTTTAATTGCCATTGCAAGCAATTCGCCATCTGATCCACAATTGCCAAGGTTAAAAAGAACGACGCTGTAATGTCTGAGAGAAAATGGGCTCCAATTACAAGCCGACTAATTCCAATCCCAATGCCGTAACTGACGCCCAGAACCCAGACCCACCGACGCCATCTTCCGGAAACAAACCAGGAAAAAACCACGGACAGCGTGGCGGCCATGGTATGACCGGAGGGAAATGAATGATGACCGTTAGGACCGTTAATGTGATCCCAACTGGTAAAATGCTGAAGGTAGCCGAACACTTCATACGGCCGATACCGACCCCAGATGGTTTTCAAACCCACGTTGACGGCTGCCGCTAGGACCACGGTTAGGCTGGCCCAAATGGCGACCAAAAATAACTGGCGCAGCCGCGCTTCTGACTGGTGAGCTAACCACCGCTGACTCAGTAACGTTACCAAGAGCACGAGCCCCGCCCAAATAAGGTTAAGTTCCCAACTAGCGACCCTCTGACTGCCATCGTTTAAAGCCTGACTGGGCGTTCCCACTGGCAAGCCGAACCGGACGTTGGTAAGCGCCAGTAATCCATAGGAACTGGTTTCGTTGACTAGTTTCCTTACCTGCCAGACAACCAGTACCCAACCGCCAAGCAACTCGAATAAACCCACCCAACGTCGGCGCTCGCGAAATCCCACGGCCATTCCAATTTCACCACTTACCACTAACACGAGATACAGGGGAGCTGAACCAATGGTCTGTCCCACCGTTCCCCAGAAGCTCTGGTAGTTAACTACGGCCTGACTCAGGGGTAAATCCCACCACAATGAACCAAGCATAAGTCCCACCATGACTAGGCTCGCACCCAACAGCACCCCTTGTCGTTTCATCATTTTCATCCTCCAGTCTCTGCTATACCTGCGTCCGGTTGTTCTCAATCAGCCCTTCTGAAAGTCGTAGTTGTCTTCTCAGCAACATTTGGTAATAATAATGGGGAACAAGTTTGCAAGCAACGGCCGAACGAAAGGAAGTCTATCCATGTCTACCACTAATCCACTTGATATTTTGGTTACTTGTAACCAAAGCTACATTCCTCCCCTGCGGGTAATGTTATACTCGCTACGCTTAAATAATCCGAGGGTGCCCGTTAGAGTCTGGTTTTTACAGTCAGACCCCGATGCTACCACGAACGAACCCCTTCACAATTATGCTAACCAGCTTGAGTTGGAGCTTCACATCATCCAGATGGACGAACACCTAGAACTCCCCGCGTCCTTTTTGAGTGCCTATCATTATCCACAAGAAATGTACTTCCGGCTTCTGTGTGCCAACGCGTTACCCGCTACGCTTCATCGGGTGCTCTACCTAGATCCTGACCTGCTGGTCACAAACGACCTGCGTCCGCTCTGGAACCTTGATTTAAACGGCAAAATGTTCGCTGCCGCTGTCCATAAGGGACTCACAGACATCATGCGCTCCGTCAACAACCTCCGCCTCGGAACGGACGGTGGCTACTACAATTCAGGTGTCATGCTGATGGACTTAGATCAGATGCGCCACAAGGTTCAGGTTGCCGAGCTCGTTCATACGATTGAGAAGTATCATGATTACCTCATTCTACCGGATCAAGACATCCTAAACTACCTCTATAGTAATGATACCAAGGAGCTTTCAGAAGCGCTTTGGAACTTTGACGCCCGTAAATCATTGCTCTATCTAACCCGCAGCGGGGGCACCGAAAACCTGGCTTGGGTCATGTCCAAGACCGCCATCATCCATTTTTGCGGGAAACCCAAACCTTGGCAGTCCGGCAGTAGTACGCCTTATACGGCTCTCTGGCTTAATTACCAACAAATCGTTAATACCCAGTTTAACTAACTAAGAACCTGACGTCACGCTCAGCGCGCGCCGGGTTTTTTCATGCTATAATGAGGGTGCCACGAAACCGTGGCCCAATTGTTCTTTGAAAACTGCAGAAAGGAGCTTGATACGATGCGGAATCACGAACCCACCTACCGCAGTGTCAGCGTTGGTATGGTCACGATAGCAATCCAATCCGATGGCGGTCAGATTATTGCTAAAGTAATTGGTAATAATGTAATTGCGATCGACGAACAGCTTAACCGTGCCACGGTTACGGGACCGGATCGCGCCGGGCGGTACGCCATCGGTGACTTTGTCTACTTCATCACGGACAAACGAAATCGACATACTGCCGTTACGGTCAAAACGGTGGCCCACCACCTAGGTGACTAGGTAATCTAAAGACCCTGAGGGAGCCCTCAAGGTCTTTTTTATTCTAATTGATAAGCAGTTAGGTCTACGTTCACTGGTGCATCCGCCGTGAGGGTCACCTGCGGATTCACTTCGGGATAAAATCGTTCGCTAAACACCGCTTCTCCATGGTTTACAAAGATCTCGACCGAACTGGTATCGGTCCAGACGTGCACGTCAAGCAACGCTGTCGGCCGGAGTTGCGCAAAACGTTGTGCATCCGCCCCGGCCCGTTGTAACACTAATTGCTGCGTGTGAGAGTAGTACGTGAGCTGTAAATCCGGTTGTCCCGCGTGCAACCGCAAAGTAATCTGAGTCCCTTGCCACTGATTCAATTCAGTTTGTAGGTGCAGTTCTAAGTGCCGGGCGTCTGGAACCGCTAACAATCGTTCTGTGCCCTGCCAGTGTTCATCCAGGAGCTGTTGCGTACGCAGTTGTTGCACCTCAGCCACCGGAAACATCATTAACTGGTCATGGTGGCTGGTTAGTTCGCGCGGGAGGGTCATTGTCCCGGCCCACCCGTCGGCTTGTTCTGGAAAGGGCGCTTCCCACATATCCAGCCAGCCAATCACGATCCGCCGCCCATCGGGAGCCAGCATGGTTTGGGCGGCATAAAAATCATGACCGTGGTCCAGTTCCCGAAGTTGAGCATGCGTATAATGAGCCGTGGCAAAGTCGAATTGTCCCATGTAATAGCTCGTTTGGTAGAGGTTTAAATTAGTTTGTTTTCCTGCCGGAATCCCCTGGGGTGACATCATTAAGACGTCCTGCCCGTTCAAGCGGAACAGGTCAGGACATTCCCACATAAAGCCCGCGGTCGGGGACTCGGCGGCCGTGATGACCCCCTGAAATTGCCAGTCCACGAGGTTCTGCGACCGATAGAGCAACACCCGGCCGGTGGCGGTCTGCGCCACTTGACTGCCTAACACGAGGTAGTAAGCTCCATCGTGTTCAAACACTTTCGGATCGCGAAAATGGTGGCTGTTGTCCGCCGGTGGCTCCGCAATGACTGGATTCGTAGCCAGCTTATAAAAATGAAGCCCATCGTCACTCACAGCCACGTTTTGGGTCTGCCAAAAGTCATCAGGATGGTCGGCATCTGGAACGTGATGCCCCGTGTAAATGAGGAACAAGCGGTTATCTTTCACAATTGCACTGCCCGAAAAACAACCGGATTCATCGGCGGCACTATCTGGTGCCAGTGCTGGTGGTAACGTTTCCCAGTGAACTAAATCACGACTACGGGCGTGCCCCCAGTGCATGGGTCCCCATTCCACTCCATAGGGATGATACTGATAAAACAGATGATAGTAACCCTGAAAGTAAGTAAAGCCGTTCGGATCGTTCATCCAACCCTGGGGTGGAATCAAATGATAGTGCTGCTGAAAACGTGAGTTGGTGACTTGCGGCATTCGGTGCTGATCAGGTTCCATGCTTTTTTCCTCCTTAGTTTCTGCCATAATTATATCTTATCAAATTAAAAATCTATCTTTAAATTAAACAAAAAGACCCCTAAATTGGATTCTCCAATTTAAAGGATCTTTTGGTCTATTTGTTTTGTTTAAATTTTTTAAAGCCCAACCAGCTCATGATGGTCATTAAAAATATTCCTACTAAGTTCAACAAGTTAACCTGCTGCCCCGTCTCCGGTAATCTGGCTTCAGATCCGCCTTTGTTCGGTTGCTGTTCAACTTGCCGGTAAATTGCCATTATTTTGCCATTCTCACTTTTAAACGCAACAAACTGATAACCCATCAACTTAACTTCTGGTGGATTTAGTTCTTTAATCCTGAAAGCTGGCGCAATAATTTGGCCTTGTTCATTAAATGGTGTTACTGAAATAAATTCTTTCAACTTAATGTATGGCACCATAATCGCTTGACCAGCAACCGGAATCGTGACCGTAAACGGAGCGCGCGGCTTCGTGTAGCCAGGCAAATCCGGTAAATCTTTCGGGTCAATCGTCACTTGATCCCCTGGATTTCCACTAACATCCGGGAACTTCGCATCCGTCGGAATTAAATTCCCCTGTCCATCTACGGGTTGCGTGGGCGTATCCTTTACGTATGGAATGTTCACTGGACTCCCGTCTGTCGGAATCGTGACCGTAAACGGGGCGCGCGGCTTCGTGTAGCCAGGCAAATCCGGTAAATCCTTCGGATCAATCGTCACTTGATCCCCTGGATTGCTACTAAATTTAGGAAAGTCTTGACCAGAATGCGGGAGTTCTTGACCGGTGCTTGCATCAACTGGGATTGAACTGGCTTTTTGACTAACTGTAAATACAACGTCCCGCGACTGGGGAACATAGATTTTAGCCAATGAAATCCGACCACCTTGTGGAAGTTCCCAGTACTCGGTTCCTTTACTTCCATCATAGTTCGCATCAATATGATAAAAATCCTGCCCACTTTTAGTTTTAACTAGCTGTCCATTGTTATTATACAGTCGTACATCCATTCCACCATGATTATCTGTTTCCGTAAAAACTAATCTAATCGAGCCACCGCCAAAATAATTAGTCCAAGTATTACCAACCACCCCAAAGGAGGACATCTCGCCGGTAGCATTCGCTGGTGTATTAACAATATAATCATCAGATATTTCACTTGGAACCCCATCAACTTGATAAGTTTGACCTGAAATCCCCGTTTGTGTTCGACTGGCAACAATTTGCCCAGTTTTTTGATCTTTGAAACTTACAACTTGATTAACTTGGATTGGGGCAAAAAACGAAACCCCACTGTAAGCACTAGAACTATCATAGTTATTGTACATCCAGCGTCTTTTAAACGAAACACCACCATTAGAATTAGAAACACTAAAAGAAGAATTATCAAATTTAGAGTAAAGTCCACCATAGTTACTAGAGGTGATTTTTTGTCCGTTTTGATTTAACGTATACGTTTGTAGTAAATTCCCATTTGCATCAATTTCATGAACAAAAACGACTCCATCACCAGCACGATTCGTCGAAAAATTTAGATAACTAACTTTCCCACCATTTACAACATCAATCCAACCAAAATTATAATGATTTGGATCTGGATCCAACCAGACTCCATTGGGATAATTGGGATCATTAATTACTGCCTTATAATCACCATCTTGATTAGTAACCAAGGTTTGAAATAGATGATCATTGTTATCTAACTGTTGAACACTGCCCTGTAATGACGATGCAGCACTCACTTGCTGTGCTGAAGAACCATCGAGGTTAACCTGTTGGTCATCAGTTGACCCAGCCGTTGCAGCGCCCTCCCGATTATCTTGAGTTGACATTGAAGCCATCGATGCTTTATCCGAAGTTGCTGGAGTTGTCACCATTGATGAGGCCGGTGTTGGTTGTGTTGTTAGAACTGAAGAACTGGTACTGGTCGTAGTTGCACTCGTATTACTAATCGATTCGGAAGCTCCTGCATCGTTTGCAGAAGTCACTGTACTAACGGGAGAATTTTGATTATTACTTTCTCCCCCTGTCTGAATTGAATTCGTTTCACCAGCGACTTGATTTTCAGCCATCTGACTATTGTACTGTGGATTTGGAGCTTCATTCTTAGCGATAGTAGCAACTGGTTCCGAGTCAGCTTTAGCATTTACAATGAAGCCCATTCCGGTAATTCCTGAGCTGAAAATGGTTAATGTCAGTGCATTAAGTAGCCATTTTTTTCTTCCTTTTATTGTCAATTTTATTCGTTGATCTTGCATTAATTGCCAGCTCTCCCTTCAGTTCTTTACTTAAAAGTAGCACACTTGGATTAATTAAACAATCTTTATAATTAAATAAAAATTGCGTTAAAATTGTGTGAAATTAGTTTATGTTATGATAAATAACTAAAAAAGCAACAACTGCAGTGCGTCAATCGTTAAAATCAGCTTTTCCATAATTTTAAGTGATGACTTTATGCTAGTTGTTGTTTTTAATTATTTTTTATATTGTAAATAGGTTGTCAAAGCTCGAACCATCAGTGTGGGAATCAGGTGGGCTTCGCTCAGACAAGTGCAGCTTAACAGCGCAATCAAATCCCCTTCCGGTTCTAACTAAAGATCCGAGTCGAAATTTAATTGATTTTTCCAAAGAACTGTTGCTTGGCTCCAATAAGTTAAAATACGTTACTGGTTTCTGCATCTATTCCCGTAATTATGTCGTCGTCCGCCGATTAGCGAATAAGACCGCGCCTAAGGCCAGTAAAATCGAGCTCCCAGCAACCGCAAATAGAATCGAATAGTCAAACCATTCTACCATTAGTCCGCCAAACAAGGGACCTACCGCCCGCCCCAGCGACATGAAAATGTTAAACATGCCCTGATACTGACCCTTTGACCGTGCATCCGCCAAACTATCAATCCAGGCTGGAATAGCGGGGAGTCCGTTCATTTCTCCAAGGGTTAAGACGACCATGATTATCACAAACCAGTAATAGTCACGCGCCCAGATTAACATAAAGAAGGTTGCCGCAAATACCGTTACCCCAAACGCAATTTGGGGAACCATGCGGAAATGTAACCCAATCCGATTCACGATTGGTTGCCCAATTACAATTAACAACCCGTTGATGGGCCAAATTAAACTATATTTTTCAAAGGAAATGTGCAAGTCCCCCATGTGAACTGGCATGACACTTTCCCACAATGTGTAACTTAAATAGACAAAAAAGACCATGCCGCAAATTAACCAGATTAAGCGTGGCTGCGGGCTGGGAGTGGTTCCCATATCAACCTCGTGGTCACCTGCCGCATGCAAATGGGCTTGCACCGGAGGAAATTTAACGTTAAACTCAAGAATCGTCATGAGTAGCAGGATGATGTAGAAGAACGCGGCGACCGTAAAGACGACGGCCACGCCATACTTCATGAGGTAACCAACTGCCGTGGTGCCGATTACCACGCCCAGGTTCACACCAATATAAACGGAGTTAAACACCTGGCGGGTACTTTTGCTTTGTACCTTGGCTGCATAGGCATTTAACAAGGTCAGACTGGATCCCTCGCCCAACCCGTAAACAAACAGGAGGATGGCGAACATGGGCCAGCCATGCGCAAAAATTAACCAAATAACCGCAATTAATGCAATCGAAATACTAATGATGGCGGTTTGGTAGGGCGACCAGCGGTCAAACAACCGTCCTCCCAGATAGTTACCTAACACCATGAAGCAGGACATGATGAATAACACCGTGCCCGCGACCGTGAGCGACTCGTGCAGAGTATCGTGCATATAAACGGTCGTTAACGGCCACATCAAGGACGCCCCCGAATTAAGTAGTAACGAATAAATTAAGACCGAAGTTAACCGAATTTCAGAACGAGGTGCTCGGCTCATACGCAGTTCCTCCTATCATTGATCATTATTTCTATTTTCGCATAAACCAGCTGGTTTAAAAAGGAACAGCCCGCGCTTTAAAGCGTGGTAAAATATGATTACTTAGTTAGCAACCCAGCCACACTTTAAGCAAAATTAACCATCCGAAAGGAAGTCCCCATTATGATTCATATCGTTACAGATTCAACCGCCCAACTAACTCCAGAAGAGATCACCGCAAATGATTTACACGTCATTCCCTTACAGGTCAGCTTTGAAGGAAAGACCTACCGTGATAACGTTGACATCACCCGGCAACAGTTTTCCGACATGCTAAAGGATGATAAAACGGAATTTCCCAAAACCAGTCAACCTGCATTAGGGCAGTTCGTAGAAACTTACGAACAAATTCTCAAAGCTGATCCAAACGGTAGCATTATTTCGATTCACCTCACTCACGTTATCAGTGGAACGGTGGAAACGGCCCGGTCAGCGGCCCAACAAGTGAATGGCGACATCCGGGTTATCGATAGTCAATCCACCGATCGGGGGATGGCGTTTGAAGTCTTAGCAGCCGCTAACTTAGCCCAGCAAGGTAGCACCCCGGATGAAATTGAAAAAGCGGTGGTGGCCATGATTCCAGAAATCAGCCTCAACGTGTTCGTAAATAGCTTTGACTACCTAGTCAAGGGAGGCCGCGCTAGTCGTGCCGTTGGCTTTATTTCTTCCCTCATTCAACTCAAACCGGTCTTAGAACTCAAGGATGACCAGCTAGCCATTATGGCTAAGTGTCGGGGCGCCAAGAAAATGCACAAAATTCGGGACGAAATTACCGAAACCCTGATCAAGGATCCGAAGGTGAAGGAAGTCGGTCTCTCTTACGTGGACTCGACGGAAGACGTTGACGTAGTTGCCAACCGGATTAAGGAAGCCCGGCCGGACATTCACGTGTTGGTACGCCTCACCTGCCCAGTAATTATGACGCACGTAGGCCCTGGCGGCTTTGCCATTATTTATAAATAAATTTACGCATAAAAAACAAGCTCTCCCACAAGATTAGCCAACCATCTAATTCTATGTGGGGGAGCTTTTTTAACGCTCTTTTTAAATTTAGATAGTAAAAAATGATATCAAATATTTCAAATATAATTATTGACAATAAAATCACAAAAACCTATACATTAACTCCATATCTATTAGAATTCATAAAATCTAAAAAGTGAATTTTAGTATTATAAAAATTGGGCATAAATCCTTGAAAACAAATAATAATAGAAAGTAAGATAACTAAAAAAACATTAGTGCTTGAAGGTTTTACAACGCTAAAAATTTTAGCTAAAATCGATAGACTTTGTTTAATCATGAATTTCTCCTAAAGTTAACCCACAAAAAAGGACGCTACTCAAGTAGCGTCCTTTTCGTTAGTTTAATTTACTTTTTACCAGTAGTTGTGAGTGCTCCGGAAAGCAACGGCGTTTGCAACTGAACCGTAACGACTGATTGCGTATTGACGAGCAACCCGTTCTTGGTTAGCTGGTGAGTAGTCACCGTTCAAGTATGCTGAAGACAATTGGTATTTACCAATGTATTGACCATTCCGAGCCGCGTATGAACCACCAGATTCAACGGCAGCGATGGAGTCTAAGGAACCATCGTTTTCAACCGCAGCACTGTTACTTGCTTGTGAAGCAGCAACTGGAGCCTGCGTTGGTGCTGGTTGGGCAGCTACGGCTGGCTTTGCAGCTGGCTGAGCTGGAGTTTGCGCTTGAACTGGTTGCGCAACTGGGGCTTCAGTCTTAGCTGGGGCTTGTGCTTGAACCGGTTGCGCAGCTGGAGTTTCAGTTTGAGCAGCTGGTTGAGCAGTTGCTTGTTTAACTTCGTAGTGAGGTTGAGCAGCTGGGGCTTGCGGAGCAGCCACTTGAACGTCACCATTGTCACCGATTACAAACGTTTCACCAACGTAAATCCGGTTAATGTCTTGGATCTGGTTAGCTTCCTTTAAACTTTGAACCGTTACGTTGTAGTCTTGGGCGATTTGTGAAAGCGTGTCTCCAGCTTTAACCGTTACGTTCGTAGAAGCGTCAGCGTTGTTAGCACCGGCAAACAAAACACCAGCGGAAACAGCGGTAATGGCAGCAGCAGTTTTTAGTCCTTTAAATTTCATTGAGTAAATCTCTCCTTAATTAAATAAATAATTATCAACATTAAGTTACGAATTCTTGAGTTCCGTTAAGTGATTACTGAATCAGTTAACGGTACCTATACTAACGGCTCATTGTTACAGTGATGTTACAGCCGGTTTAAAAAAGCAGCTACTTTTGTAATGCTGTAACATTCATAACACATTCTGTAATTACGAAACCTACGTTAAATTCCTGCAACCCCGCTCTCATCCAGTCAAACCACTAGTTTACAGCCCGGTACCTCGGTTCATCTTAGATTACAGTTATCATAAACCCAGCGCCTGGTAGGGCAATTTCGTAATTGCTTGCGTTGTTACCGGTGGTGCAACAGTGTAATTAAACCAACCCGTCGCGGTTTCATCCCCCTACACGTTATCCTAGGTTTCCCAGTTAGAGATTGCCAGCCTGGTCGTGGACCCGTTACCGATAACAGTCATTTCAATGAAGCAATGTCTTCAAAGGCACGCAGCTAAATTACATAAATCACTTCGTCCTGCCACCAGACCAGGTGTTGTGTTTGCATAAGCCATCCTTTCGCAAGCTTTCTTCTATATTAGCTAGCTAATCTTATAACCACTCTTGCCTGCTACTATTCTTCCTCGATCTTTGTTCTCTTGGAGACACATTCACCGGTAATTTTGGCCTTTAAGATAGCGGTTTCATTTAGAGTGGGCGGGGAAACAAACCCCTTTCATTCTAGGTAAATATGGGTTATTCTTGGTTATGTATCTAACCAATTTTTGAAGGAGTGAATGTTATGGCAACTGGAACACCAACTCGAGCATTATTCATGCTGTTCGGTGGGACTGGTGACCTAGCATTGCGAAAGTTGTACCCTGCCATTTTTAATCTTTACAAAAAGGGCAGTTTAAGTAACGACCACTTCGCTTTGATAGGTCTCTCCCGAAAAGAACTAACCGATGATGAATTTCGGGCTAAGATTATCGAGTCAGTTTCAAGTGAAGCTGACCAACCCGAACAAGCACAAGCATTTGCTAGTCACTTTTACTGGAAATCTCATGACGTAACTAACAACGATCACTATTCCGAATTAAGCGATTTAGCTGACCAACTAGAGGCAAAATACGCTACTGAAGGAAACCGGATCTTCTACGTATCAATGGCTCCCCGGTTCTTTGGAATCGTTGCTCAAAGTCTACATGACCAAGGAGTCCTCTCAACCAACGGGGGCTTCAACCGCTTAGTCATTGAAAAACCATTTGGTCGGGACTATGCTTCCGCCAAAGAACTAAATGATGCCCTTACCAGTGCCTTTAACGAAAATCAAATTTACCGGATTGACCACTACCTCGGGAAGGAAACGACCCAAGCCATTCCCGTGCTTCGGTTTGGGAATCCGATGTTAGAAGCCGTTTGGAATCACGAATACATTAAAGACGTGCAAGTAACCCTCGCCGAAAAGCTTGGTGTGGAAGATCGTGCCGGCTATTATGACACGGCGGGTGCCCTGCGGGATATGATTCAAAACCATACCCTCCAAATTGTGAGTTATCTAGCGATGGATCAACCAAACTCCTTTGTGGATACGGAGATTCGACGGGAAAAGGTGAAGGCCTTAGAAAGCATGGAAATCTACGATGCCGAAGGCGTTAAACAAAACTTTGTCCGGGGTCAGTATGGCGCTGGTCCAGCCTCCGTTCCCTATCGTGAAGAACCAGGGGTGCCTAGTGACTCTAACAACGATACTTACGCAGCTGGTAAGATTGTTTTCAACAACCACCGCTGGGGTGACACACCGTTCTACATTCGTTCTGGAAAGAAGTTAGCTGACAAGCAAGGCCGGATTGACATCGAGTTCAAAAAGCCGCTGGTGGACATCTTTGCCAAGGGCACTAAGCAACCAGCAGAGTTACAAGGCAACGTGTTGTCCTTCTACATCGATCCTAAAATCGGCGTAACGCTGAGTGTTAACACCAAGGATTCGGAACAGGGCCTCCACACGGAAACCATTGACCTTAATTACCTGCAAGGTGCCGACCGGGCCGCTCAAGTCCCACTTCCATATGAACGTCTCTTCCATGACATTTTAACTGGCGACGGAACGTACTTCGCTAGTTGGCCAGAAGTTGCTGCTGCTTGGAAGTTTGTGGATCCCGTTCAAAAACTCTGGGATCAAGAACCCGGTGACTTTCCCAACTATGAGTCGGGCTCAATGGGTCCACAGGCTGCTGATGACCTGCTCGCTCGCGACGGAAACCAGTGGTATTGGCCTCACAACGTTCACTAATAAAGCGGTTTCAAAATATAATGAAAACCATTTCACAAATGTAATTTCTAATGATAAACTATGATTGTAGGATTTTACAAAACTGATATCCAAAAAGGAAGGTATATTATGGCTGACAAGAAAGCAAACATCGGAGTTGTTGGAATGGCCGTTATGGGTAAGAACCTTGCCCTTAACATCGAAAGCCGCGGTTACACGGTTGCCATCTACAACCGTTCTGCTGCGAAAACAGAAAAAGTAATGGCAGATCACGGTGACAAGAACTTGATTCCTTCATACGACATCAAGGACTTCGTGAACTCCATTGAAGCTCCCCGGACGATTTTATTAATGGTGAAAGCTGGTGTTCCAACCGACGCCGTCATTAACGAAATTCTCCCATTACTTGATAAGGGTGACACGTTAATCGATGGTGGGAACACGAACTTCCACGACACGATTGCCCGGAACAAGGAATTAGCTAAATCGGGAATTAACTTTATCGGAATGGGAGTTTCTGGTGGTGAACTAGGTGCCCTAGAAGGTCCTTCCTTGATGCCTGGTGGTCAAAAAGAAGCTTATGACCGGGTTGCTCCCATCTTGGAAAAAATTGCTGCAAAGGCGAAAGATGGCAAGCCATGTGTGGCTTACATTGGTCCTGATGGTGCTGGTCACTACGTTAAGATGGTCCACAACGGAATCGAATACGGTGATGAAGAGTTAATTGACGAATCATTTAACATCCTAAGAAACGCCGCTGGATACTCCGTTGATGACCTGGCTAAGATCTTCGCCGACTGGAACAAGGGTGAATTGAACAGTTACCTAATCGAAATTACGGCTGACATCTTAACTCGTAAAGACGACTTAGGCGCTGACAAGAGCAAGCCAATCGTTGACATGATTCTCGACCGGGGTGCTAACAAAGGAACTGGTAAGTGGTCTTCAGAGGATGCCTTAGATGAAGGTGCTCCACAATCCGTAATTACCGAATCAGTTTACGCCCGCTTCGTTTCAATGTTGAAAGACGAACGGATGGCCGCTGCCAAGGTATTACACGGACCAGCTAACAAACCAGCTTACAACGGTAGTGATATCGTTGAAGACATGCGTCAAGCCCTCTACTTCGGTAAGATTATGAGTTATGCGCAAGGATTTGAACAAATGCGGATGGCTTCTAACAGTCACAACTGGAACTTAAAGTACGGCGAATTAGCCCAAATTTGGCGTGAAGGTTGTATCATCCGGGCTCAATTCTTAGACGAAATTACGAAAGCCTTTGAAAAGACCCCTGACTTGAACAACTTGTTAATGGATCCATTCTTCGGTGACATCGCCAACAAGTACCAAGATGCAGCTCGTCAAATTCTGGCATTCGCAACTGAATACGGAATTCCAGTTCCATCATTGGCCGGTGCTGTTTCCTACTTTGATTCTTACCGGGCTGAAATTCTTCCTGCTAACCTGTTACAAGCTCAACGTGACTACTTCGGTGCTCACACTTACGAACGGGTTGACCGTCCAGGAAGCTTCCACTATCCATGGTACAAAGAACAATAACCATCAGCGCCAAGCTGAAAAAGTTCTTTATCAATTAGTCCTATAAGTAAATAATTTAATAAATGAGTCTTCCTTAGGCGATAGAATCCTTAACGGATTCTATCGCTTTTTGTTTAAGGTTGTATAGGCAATGTTAACAATGTGGACTCTCCCTGCTAAGCCTGCGGGTAATAAGTTTACAGCATTCTTATTCCAGCAATCTCCGCAATTTTTCATCTTAATTTGTAAGCTAGAATTAATGACCCAGCATTTTTACTAACACCATTTACTTTAACAAGTGTGCTTGCTTTCGTAATATCAGCAACGATGATGTTAGGCTCTGCACAACCTAATATCTCTTTGTTTGTTATTTCATTCATGATCATTAACTCCTTCTTGACGGGCGAATCTATCGGTGACGAGCAATATGTTCTTTTTTATTTGCACTAATTATACAAAAAGGGTTCTGACCGCCGTTACTAAGTGACGGTGGTCAGAACCCAAAATTAAACTTTATCCAGTTCTTATGAAACCCCATTTTTTAATAAATGTTTCCTAATTGGGGAAGTATTACTTTTAAAGCACTAATCAGCCTCAATTTAAAATTCCCATTAGGATATTCAAGGTGTGTTAATTAATTAAATCCCACCATTAACAAAAAACATTCATAATCATGATTTAACTTCCGCTAACTTTTAACATCCAAAATGTGCGTGTTCAATTTTAATTGTTTGAAATTCCTCCAACTCCGTGGTGATTGCTAGAAGCTGGTATGCAAATTATGTATTAATTTAGAGGTTTTTGTTGGGATAAGTGGGTTTACCCTGACTACTCTCATTAGTAACAGAATTAGGTGATTTTGGTTCTGTTGAAGTAGTCCCGGGTTCCTGATTAGTTGTGACCGGTGAAACATCAGCATGAACCTTACTTGCATTAGGAGTTCCAAATAACCCAATTCCCAAAGCAACAGTTGAAATTGACGCAAACAGCCAGATTTTACCAGCTTTATACATCTTGTAATGAATTTTGTTTTCCATTTTCTTCCTCCTTATAGGAAATCAAAAATAAAAGTTAGCATACAAATATTATCTATTTGTATATGATAATTATAATACATTTATAAATGAAAACAAATGGTGATAATCATAAAACGACTGTAAAGATTAAATTATTTTATCAGTGGATTCTAAAAGGTGTGATTATCTATATACTGCTTTCGTTTTAAAAATACCGTTTTACGACTAATCCCTAAGGTTCTTGCGATTTCACTGTTGCCAATTCCCTCGCGAAACATCTTTATCATTTCTTTGGCAACCAGTCTGCCCTGCGGATTTTTCGAACGTAAAGAATACTTACTGACGCCACCCTTGTAAACTCCCTTTTTTTTAGCAATTTCAATTCCTTGTCGCTGTCGCTCTCTAATCTTAATTCGTTCCGCTTCAGCCTGATATTTATAAATTTCAATAATCAAATTATTTAACAAGGCCTTTAAATTGGGATCAGAGATTCCATCAAATGATGGCAAGGAAAGTACTTTAAACACTGCTTGTTTTTCGCGGATTTGATTCATCACGATTGTAATATCATTATTATTTCTACCTAACCGATCTAAGTCGAGGACAACTACTTCATCTCCAACGTGGATGGTATCCAATAATTCCATTAACTTGGGACGTGCTAAATCTTTTCCCGATATTTTTTCTTGATAAATGTATTCACATCCATTTTGCCGTAAAGCTTTAATTTGGCGACTTAAATTTTGACTATTTGAGCTAACTCGTGCATAACCAAATTTCATCTTTTACTCCTAAAATTTAATTGTTATCCATCCTATTTTCCCAAAGTAGAAAGTATCACTAAATGGGGCCTTAAGACCTATTCTAAAGTATATCACCATGCTTCCCTTTATTACGTTAATAATGGGAAATCTGGGTAAACCCACTTATCCCACTTCTAATCAAAGTCAAGCAAATCAAGAAACTAGCAAACCCAGCGTAACTACAACTGATGCTTATCAATCGTCAACCGCGCAACCAGTGTCAACAACGATTGCAAATAAGTCAGTTAATCCCCAGACTCCTAGTGAGCCAAGCTTTGCAACCGAACCTACGTCAACCACAACAAGCACTTCTGCCACTGAAGTAGCAAATAATAATGAAAAGAATGCCACTTCACAAACAACTCAATCAACGACTTCATTTTCAATGAATAGTACCAATCAGCTAGAAAGTACTGCTAATTCACAAGAAATTAATTCTGAAACACCAAATTCGAATCAAATTTCAATGAACCAGGTAAAAGTAACGCAGCCTGAACAAAATGCAACCACAAATCAACCACAAGTTGCTAATATCACTACTAATTTAGCAGCGAATGCCCCTACGCCGGCTGCAATCCAAACCGGAACGTGGGGAACGGCTCAATATACCTACGATGATGCTACAAAAACGCTAACTCTTTTAGGCGGTGGTCAAATTGCCACCGGAGATCGTGCTACTAAAACTAGTACCATCCCCTTTAAAGATGTTCAACACATTATTTTCAACGGAAAAGTAGGCATTACCAAAGAACCTAATAGTATTGGTGTTGCCTCATATGTTTTTGCAGGGTTAAAAAATCTAGAAGATATTACTAATATTAGTAACCTGGATGTTTCAGATGTAACCAATATGACGGGCATGTTTGCTGATGATACTGCTTTAAAGACTTTAGACTTGTCAGGCTGGGATGTTTCTAAAGTTGGGACCGATTTAGATTCCTGGCGCGGAGCATTTGGAGCAATGTTTGCTAACTGTAGTTCATTAACTAGCGTTAACTTTGCCGGTTGGAATACTGCTAATGCTACGTACTTTAACAACATGTTTGATGGTGCAACTAGTCTAACTCATTTAGATATTTCCATGTTTAACACTAGAAAAACTGATTTCTCCAATAATGGGATGACTAATATGTTTAATAACATGCCTAATCTTTGGGAAATCAAACTTGGAGCAGATACCATTCTCTCCTCCGATGCCGGACTTGTAAATCCAACTACTGGGCAAACGATTCCTGGCACCACTAAGAAAGTCGCTGGTCCTAGTTGGCAATTAGTTGGCACTGGCTCAGAATTAAATCCACAGGGGGCCTGGATTCCGGCCGAGGGATTATTAGATGGCCAACCGCATCCATATGAATATGTTTGGGCTCAAACCGTTAACACGCATGTTATCTATGTTGATAACGATAATAATAATGTCCAGGTCGGAACGACCAATGACCTTGGTTATCTCGATTTAGGAACTGATATCACCAATCAAATTAAAACCGGAATTCCAAGTGGCTATGAACTAACCAATCCCAACTTGATTTACAAAATTGGTGAAGGTTCCCCCATTGATAGTAACGGAAATCAGCTTTTCACTATCGGATTAAAACACATCATTAAAACCATTACCCCCGATAATCCGGGTGTTCCCGGGCAACCAATTGATCCTAGTGATCCTAATAGTCCGAAATGGCCCGAAAAAACCACTGCCGAAGATTTGAAAACGGAAAGTACCATTACCGTTCATTACAAGTATGCAGATGGTCGCCAAGCGGCTCCAGATGCTACTCGAACGGTACACTTTACCCGGACGGCTACGGTAGATGCGGTTACTGGACAAGTTACCTATGGTGACTGGACCCCAGTTGAAAGCACTAACGTGACCGTTGATTCCCCAGCAATCTCTGGCTACACGCCGGATCAAGGTCAGATTTCCGTAACGGCCACGGCTGGACAAAACAATGACCAAACGGTTACTTACCAAGCCAACGACGTCAAAGCAACCGTAAAGGTCATTGACGACACAACTGGTCAAACCATTGAAACTCACCCGCTTACGGGTAAAACTGGGGAGCAATTAACTAACCCAGTTGACCTGCAGGCTTTGAAAAACAAGGGTTATGTGATTGGCAATAACAACGTGCCAACGACCTTCGGCCCTGATGCGGAACAAACTTATGAAATTCACGTAACCCATGATTTAGTTACAGGAACGCCAGACAAGCCTGGAAACCCGGGTCAACCCATTGATCCAAACAATCCTGACGGACCCAAATGGCCCGAAAAGACTGCTGCTGAAGACTTAGAGTCGGAAAGTACGATTACCGTTCATTACAAATATGACGATGGTCGTCAAGCTGCCCCAGATTCTACCCGAACGGTTAAATTCACTCGGACAGTTACAGTTGACATGGTAACTGGTCAAGTAACCTACAGTGATTGGACCCCCGTCGATAGTCCTGACGTTACAATTGCTTCGCCGACGATTGATGGTTACACACCGGATCAAGCCCAGGTTTCCATGACTGCCACGCTCGGCCAAAACCGTGACCAAACAGTCACCTACACCCAGAACCCCTTGATTGTACAACCAATCGATAAGAATGGGACCCCCGTAGGACCTGCTTACCCAACGGATCCGAAGCATCCCGAGGCTCCAACGATTCCGGGCTACACGTTTAATCACTTTGAAACCAAGGATGGTAAGACATTTGCCGTTTACACCAAGGACGACACCCCGGTCACCAAAGATGATCAAATTACCATTCAACCAATCGATGAACAGGGGAATCCAGTAGGACCCGCTTACCCAACGGATCCGAAGCATCCCCAAGCCCCAACGATTCCAGGCTACCAGTTCATAGAATTTCAAACTAAAGCGGGGCAGACCTTCGCCGTGTACGCCAAGGTTGCCTCACAACCAACAAAAGCCGCTCAACCGCAAACGCAGTTACCGCAAACGGGACAAAGCCAAAATCACTTCCTTGGCTTCCTTGGAATGCTACTAACGACCCTAGCTGGACTCTTCGGGTTCGGTAAGTTACAGAAACGCCAGTAACATCATCACCCCAAAAGGGCCTCGTAATTACTTACGAGGCCCTTTTTTCGTTACCATCACATGTATCCAATCCGTCTGCTGGACGCTCTGCATGGTTAAAGGTCATTGCTTTAGTAATAAATTTCAACATTTTTAGTTTTATGTCACAATCCATCACACGAGCCCTTGGTAAATGGTAAAATTAATCGTATAACGTCAAACTGTACAAAATTTTACTACTAATCAAAGGAGCATCATTATGCCAGAACAAAATGATCGTAAGTTGCATCGGGGCCTAAAAAACCGCCACATTCAACTGATTGCCCTCGGAGGGACGATTGGGACGGGACTCTTCTTAGGGTCCGGAGAATCGATTAGTTTAACTGGACCGTCCATCCTCTTGGCCTACGCAATTACTGGAGTTATTTGTTTCTTCATCATGCGGGCGCTTGGAACCCTACTGCTCTCAAACCTAGAAGCGAATTCCTTCATTGAACCCATCGCCCATTTTCTCGGCACCACCACGGGCTTTGTGGCTGGGTGGACCTACTGGATGTGTTGGATCATTGGAGCCATCGCAGAGGTTACCGCCGCGGGAATCTACATTAATTTTTGGTTCCCTGGGATTCCCTCGTGGTTTACAGGATTAGTCATCCTCGGGATCATTTACGCGCTCAACACGATTAACGTGGCCGCCTACGGGGAAACCGAATTTTGGTTCGCCCTCATCAAGGTGATTGCCATCGTTGCCATCATTATCGTGGGAAGCGTGCTCGTCCTCATTAACTACAAGACTCCCGCTGGGCACGCTTCCCTCTAAAACCTGTACGCACACAAGTTTTTTGGTCACGGGTGGCAGGGCTTTGCCCTCTCCTTTCAAATGGTCGTCTTTTCCCTGACCGGGGTCGAAATGGTCGGAATGACCGCTGGAGAAACCAAGGATCCCGTTCACGTGATTCCCAAGGCAATCGACGCCGTGCCGTTCCGGATCATCTTGTTCTACATTGGAGCCCTGGCTGCCATTATGTGTGTGATTCCTTGGCAAACGATTACTCCAAACCAAAGTCCGTTCGTGGAAGTGTTTAAAAACATTGGAATCAATGGGGCTGCCGGAATCGTGAACTTTGTGGTCTTAACGGCCGCCACCTCCGCTTGTAATTCGTCTATTTACACGACTGGTCGGATGATGTTCAGCTTGACCAACGGGAGTAACGGAAAACTAGCGAAGAAACTGGGCACCCTCTCGAACCGCCGGATTCCGCAAAATGCGATTACCTTCTCCACGTTAGTCGTTGCGGCGGCGACCCTCCTAAACGTCTTCATTCCCAAGGGGGTCTTCGTCTTTATCGCTAGTATTTCCACAACGCTCTTCCTCTTCATGTGGTCCTTAATTATTCTGGCCCAAATGAAATACCGGCGCAAAGTCGATGCCGCTGGTAAGGAAGCTCAACTCACCTTCAAAATGCCGTGGTACCCATTTTCTAGTTACATCGTGTTAATCTTCTTAGTCTTTGTCGCCATTGTCCTGCTCTTCCGGATTAGTTCGTTACTTGCCTTGATTGGCTCCCTAATCTGGATTGGCACGCTGTACGCGGTTAAGTTGCATCGCAATCACCAACAAAAACAACAAGCATAGCAAATAAACAACCACCAATTACATGTAATTGGTGGTTGTTTTAGCTTACCGTTGTGGTTGCGGCGTCCCAAAGTACTTCTTTGCCAACCGTTGTTCCGTTCCATCCCGGTGTAATTCTGCAATTGCCCAATTCAACTTGTGACGGAGCGTCTTATCTTCCTTTCGCACCCCAACCGCCATTTCATCCGGCGGGAAGTTGGTTGAAACAATCTTTAACGGAACCTTCTGATGACTGTGCGCTAGGTAATAACGCGCGTAGTCTTCATCGATTAAAACAGCTCCGAGCCGACCAACTTGAACATCATTGATGGCCTTATCAAAGGTATCATACTGAATCGGGGCCTTCGTTAAGAAGCGTTTTAAATCCTGCGGGTGCGCTTGAAACAGCGTATACCCGGAGGAGCCAGACTGCACGCCAAGCTGCTTTCCACGCAGATCAGCAGGTTGGTTAACCCCTGAATCCGCGCGGGTTAGCAACACCTGACCAGTCCGGTGGTAACCCTTGGTAAAGGCTACGTGTTCCTTTCGTTGGGGCGTCACCGTGTACCCGTTCCAGATTGCATCAATGTGGTGGGTATTTAACTCCGTTTCTTTCATGGACCAGTCAATCACCTGAAAGTCGGGCTTCAAACCGAGTTTTTGACAAGCAGCCTTGGCCATTTCAACGTCATAACCCACTAGGTGGTTATTTTTATCCCGAAAGCCCATCGGGACAAAGGTATCATCAATTCCAATCTTCAGGGTTTTTTCGTGCTGCAAGCTCTGCCAGCTATCCGTCCGGTGGTTAAACCGGTAGTAGGCGCCCCCGAGGAATACCCCGAGAAGCACCAACACCAGGAGATTACCAATGATGAGCTTTTGTTTTGCCTTCATCTCAGGCCCTCCTTTCTAACGGTCAACGTCCGTGCCAAAGTCCAAAACCTGGCCGTTCAAGCTGTGGGCAAAGGGTAAATCGTGAGTCACCACGATCTGGGTCACCCCGCGTTGTTGTAACTTCTGGATCACTTCCGTTACCCGCTTTGTCGAGGCTTCATCAAGCCCGGACGTCGGTTCATCGTAAGCCAACACCCCTGGTTTCATAGCCAGGGCCCGGGCAATCGCAACCCGTTGCTTCTGGCCTCCCGAGAGTTGGAACGGATAGGCGTCCTGCTTACTAGTTAAGTCCAACTCGTCCAGCAATGCTTGGCACTGATCCTGGTACTGCGCCTTCTTTTCCTTTTTAACCACTTTGGGAGCTAGGGTGACGTTCTCAGCGACCGTGTACTGGGGAAACAGGTTGAAGTCCTGAAAGATGACCCCAACGTCTGTACCCTTCCGGTTGGGACTCAGTTCCAGTTGTTTGCCGTTCAAGGTAATGGTCCCGGCATCGGCCGCAATTAACCCGGCTAAAATATTTAAAAAGGTGGTTTTCCCAATTCCAGAAGGTCCCACCACGGTCAGGATGCCCCCGTCTGGAACGGTAATGTTGAGCTTTTGAAAGACCACCTGATCGCCATACGATTTCTTAAGGTTTTTAATCGTTAACATGTGCTTTCCCTCCTACCGATAATAGTTTAGCCGTTTTTCGATGTAGCGCATTGCAATTGTCAAAATGATGGTTAAGCCTAGGTACATTGCCCCAACGAGCAGGTAGGGAACGAGCGTTACATCCCGCGAAACAGCGATGTTTCCGGCCCGCATTAAGTCCCCCAGTCCAATTACGTATACCAAGGAGGTGTCCTTGACCAGGTTAATCACTTCGTTTCCAACCGACGGCATCACCGTCTTAACTACCTGGGGCAGTGTAATGTACCACAGGGTTTGGAGGCGGCTGAATCCGAGTACCTTGGCCCCGGCGTACTGTCCGGCTGGAACGGCTTGCATCCCTCCCCGAAAGATTTCGGCGAAGTAGGCTGCATAGTTCAAAATGAAGGTGAAAACAGCCGCTTCAAACCGGGGCAACGTCACCAGGTTGGCCAAACTCAACCCGTAGTAAACAAACACGATTTGTAATAACAGGGGTGTCCCGCGCATTACCGTGATGTAGCCGTCGATTAGCCACCGGAGCACCTTTAGTGGTGATTTCTGTAAGATCGCAACCACCACCCCGAGTGGTAATGACCCAATTAACGTCAAAGCGAACACGCCCAGCGTCATTTTTAACCCCGCTAGTAAACTGGGTAAAACTTGGTTAATGTAATTCATGATTTCCTCCTTTGATGATTGGATGCTGCCACCAGTCGGCTGGCCATAAAAAAAGTCCCCAAGTTATCAACATTGATAACTTGAGGACGATTCCGACTCGTGTTCCCACCTCTATTTTGGTTAGCATTACTACTAGCCACTCAGGCACCTCACCGCGGTGAGGCACAGCTCGTAACGGAGCAACCCGAGACTTTTCTAGAAAGTTCCTGACGAACACGAGTGTGGTTCACCTAGTTCCAATTATCGCTTCTCAACTCCAGCGCGATTCTCTGTAGATTGAAAGTTAGGTTACTCTTTCGTGCATATCTTTATCGTGTATCTTAAACCCTGTTGATTGTTCGTGTCAACCATTTGTTGCTATTTTCGGGGAACGAAACCTTCGTTATTCTTTCCCGTAGTAATCAGCTGGCACCTGAACTAAATCATGTTCCACCAGTTTTTCGGCAATTTCGACGGTATTTGCAGCCGCTCCCTTGAGCAAGTTATCGGCCACAACCCACAGGTTATAAGCGCCTGGATTTTCGGGATCAGCGCGCACCCGCCCAACGTACGTTTCGGTGTGCCCAGCCGCGTTAATTGGTTGCGGATAAAGTTGTTGGGCTGGATCGTCCTCCAGTACCACGCCTGCGCCCGCTTGTAGTAAGGCTTGCACCTTATGTGCATCCAAGTTAGCGTTATCTTCGACTTCAAAGTAGACCGATTCTCCGTGCCCAATCACGACCGGAACCCGCACACAGGTGGCGTTAACCTTAAGCTTAGGATCGTTCATATCGCCAGCCATGATCTTCTTCGTTTCGTGCACCATCTTCCACTCTTCGTGCGTGGAACCGTCCTCTTCAAACACATCGATTTGGGGCAGCAGGTTAAAGGCTAATGGATAATGGTGTGCTGCGCCCTTGACCGGGAAGATGTTGGCCGTCATTGGTTCTCCATTGAGGTGCTGTTGGGCTTCCTCATCCAACTCTTTAATGGCCATTTGCCCGGCTCCTGAACCAGCTTGATAGGTCGACACAATAATTTGTTTCAACCCCACCGCATCCATAATGGGCTTCAACGCCACCACCATTTGGATGGTTGAACAGTTTGGGTTCGCAATGATGCCCTTGTGTTGTTGGAGCGCTTCCTCATTTACTTCGGGAACCACCAGCGGGACTTCTGGATCCATCCGAAAGGCACTGGTATTATCAACGGCTACGGCTCCACGTTTCACGGCTTCCGGGAGGAATTGCTTGGAAGCTGCTCCCCCAGCGGAGGCCAAGACGATGTCAACGTCGTCAAAGGACTCGGGCGTCGTGGCTTCGACCGTGATATCCTGACCCTTAAATTGTAAGCCGGTTCCGGCCGACCGCGGCGACGCCAATAACTTAACCTGGTTCACGGGAATCGTAGACTGTTCTAATTGCTGAATTAGGCGCGTTCCCACAGCCCCCGTGGCCCCTAAAATTGCTACATTATACTGCTTCATGATGAAAAAATCCTTTCCTTACAACACGTTTTCTAAGCCAACGGCAAACCCCGATAGCCGGCCCACTTGTTTAATCGTGATGTTTAACCCGTGCATAAATGATTCCCGGTCAAAGGAATCCTGGCGAATCGTCAAGGCTTCACCGGGACCACCAAACAAGACCTGTTCGTGGGCAACGTACCCCGGTAACCGGACCGCGTGAATGGGAACTTCTTCGTAGTTAGCTCCCCGTGCTCCCGGCAACGTTTCAACGGGATTTGCCACCGTTTCTGGCGCTTGCGTCCGCCCCGCAGCAATCATTTTCGCCGTATTAATGGCCGTTCCCGACGGGGAATCCTGCTTATCGGCGTGGTGCATTTCGATGATTTCCGCATCCGGGAAGTACTGCGCCGCCTGCTTTGCAAATTGCATCAACAAGACTGCCGAGAGCCCAAAGTTCGGCACTAACAACCCGGCCTGGTGCTGTTCATCCGCCAGTTTCGTTAACTGGGCAACCTGTTCGTCGCTGAGCCCACTGGTGCCAATAATGGGGGTCATTTCGTGTTCTAACGCAAACTGAGCGTTGGCAAAGGCGCCCGTGGGCGTCGAAAAGTCGACCCACACCGTGGCGGTAGTCTTAAGCTCAGTTAAATCAGTAAATACCTGCGTGGTGGCTGGTAAGTCATAAGCAGCCGGGTTGGTCGTGGACGCATGGGGACTATAAACAGCGCCTAATGCTAACTCGGGATCGCGTTCAATCATCGCGGTGGCCTTTTGGCCCATCGCTCCTTGAAAACCAGCTACTAAAACGGTCGTTGTCATGGGTTACTCCTTTTCTCCGAGGGCTTCTAAAACATAGCTTTGTTCAACGGCAGTCAGATCCGTGATTGGTAACCGGCAGCCCCCGACGTCTAAGCCATTTCTAGTCAACATAAACTTCACGGCCGATGGTGAGGGGTAGAGGAATAAGCCCTGCATCTTCGGCGTTAATTCTCGTTGTAATTGACCAGCGTGGGCTAAATCTTGATCCAGCAAATCATACATTTGCCGCATAGCGGGCAGGTAGAGGTGGGAAGCGACGGAAACAACCCCGTTGCCACCCACGCTCTTTGCAAACAAACTCTGTGGATCTTCACCAGTGTAGACCAGGAAGTCAGCGGGAGTTTGTGCCACAATTGCTTCAAAATCCTCCATTGAACCACACTGTTTAATGCCAATGATGTTTGGTTCCTGACTGAGTTCGACGACCGTTTCGACGTCCATGTTAACGCCCGTCCGGCCGGGAATGTTGTAGATAATGATTGGGAAATTCGTGGCACGCGCTACGGCCCGGAAGTGGGCCTTCATCCCCACCTGGTTGGGCTTATTATAGTAAGGAACGACCACTAAAGCCGCGTCAATGCCCGGAATGTGGCTCACTTCTTCGGTAAAATCAATGGTGGCCTGGGTGTTATTACTCCCAGTTCCGGCGATGACCGGAACCCGGCCGTTCACAAACTGGGCGAAGTTCGTGTACAAACTCAGCTTTTCATCGTGGGTAAGCGTGGGGATTTCCCCGGTCGTGCCCCCGATTAGAAAACCGTTGCCCCCTGCTTGCAATAGCCGCTCCGTCAACGTTTCTAACGCTGGATAGTTAATCTCTTGCTCCGCAGTGAACGGAGTGATTAATGCGGTAATAATGTCAGTTTGTGTAAAATCAGTCATTTTGCTTACTCCTTTTCTGTCATGCGTTGTTGTAACCAGCCGGTAATCGCCCTAATCCCCGGTTCAATGGCGGCCTCACTCGGTACTAATTCACTCGAATGCAACTGGTGGTTAGGATCTCCCACTCCCAGCCAAAACATGGTTCCGGGAAACTTAGACAGTAAATACCCGAAGTCTTCGCCTGTCATGGCTGGTTCCGTTTCAAGGTACTGAACATCCGGCGCGCTCTGCATGTATTTAATGAAGTCCGCGGTGAGATGGGGATTATTTTCCACCGGCAGGTAGCCCCCCTGGTTTAACTGAAGGTCTACCTGACAGCCATAGCTCGCGGCAATACCATTGGCAACCGCCCGTAAGCGATCGTCAATGTGTTCAATCATTTTCTGGGTTAACCCCCGAATCGTCCCGTGAAGCTCTGCTTCTCCGGCAATCACGTTCCGAATCGTTCCGGCGTTAAACTGCCCGAAGGTAATCACGCCCCCTTCGATGGGATCCACGCTTCGCGACACAATCGTCTGCACCTGTCCAATGAACTGGCTCGCGGCAACCACCATGTCATTTGCAAACTGCGGGTAGGCCGCGTGCCCCTGAGTTCCCGTAAAGTGAACGTCCACTTCCGTGGTCCCCGCAAATAGCGTTCCCATCCGGCAGCCAATCGCCCCGGCGGGAAGTTGCGGATTATCGTGAAGGCCGTAGAACTCATCAGGACGCCACTGACCGGTAAAGATGCCGTCCTCGTAGGCCAGCTTGCCCCCGTTTTGACTCTCTTCAGCGGGTTGAAAGAAGAATAACAGGTTATCGGTGGGCTGATGCGCAACGAAGTGGGCCAGCACTCCCATTGCCACGGTCATGTGCACATCATGACCACAGGCGTGCATCCGTCCCTCATGCTGCGAAGCAAACGGCAAGCCCGTCGCTTCCGTCACCGGTAACGCATCAATGTCCGTTCGGTACCCAATCGTGCGGGTCGGATCTGTGCCGTGCAGTAACACTAAGATTGCCGTCGGTAACTGTTCTGGGACCTGAACCTCAACGAAACCGCAATCAGTGGCTAACGTCGTGATTTGCTTCATTAAGAGGTCGTGCGTTTGAAACTCGTGGAGCGCTAGTTCCGGAATCTGGTGTAATTCGCGGTAGAGGTTGTGTAAGTCGAGTGTCATGGTTTACCCCCGCAAATCGTCTTCCAGTTTGGTTTTTGCGCGGGTCTTTTGGTTCACGTCCTTCACCTTTTTAGCAGGCATGCCGGCTACGACCGTGTACGGAGCCACGTCCTCAGTTACCACGGCCCCCGCGGCCACGACGGCACCTTTCCCGACGTGAACGCCTTCAATCACGACCGCGTTGGCCCCAACCAAGACGTCGTCGTCAATTTGGACTGGTTTAGCACTGGCCGGTTCAATCACTCCAGCCAGCACAGCGCCTGCCCCAATGTGCGAGTGCTTACCAACCATGGCCCGGCCCCCAAGGACGGCCCCCATGTCGATCATGGAGTCGTCCCCAATCTCAGCCCCGATGTTAATGAGGGCGCCCATCATGATGACGGCGTCTTTCCCAATTTTAACTTGGTCCCGAATGATGGCACCGGGTTCGATCCGCGCTTCGAGGTTCTTGGTGTCTAATAACGGCACCGCTGAGTTGCGACCATCGGTTTCAATTTCGTAATCCGTAAGGTGGGCTTGGTTAGCTGCTAAGAATGGTTGCACGTCTTTCCAGTCCCCAAAAACAACCCCGGTTTGGTCGTTCACAAATGGTCTAAGCGCGTCCGGAAAATCAAGGTCAGCTAATTGGCCTTTCAGGTACACCTTCACGTTGGTTTTCTTTTCAGCATTTCCGATGAATTGAATGATTTCTTGTGCGTTCATTTCCGCCATGTTCTGTCTCCTTGCTTGTCAGTAGTAGTTTTGCTTCCTTAATCACTTAGTTTCACGTCGAGGCGGGTTAAATCAGCTAGGGTTTCCCGCTTAACCACGACTTGGGCGCTGCCATTTTCAACGAAAACAACCGCGGGCCGGGGATTCCGGTTATAGTTAGATGCCATTGAGTACCCGTAGGCTCCCGTGGCCAATACCGCAATCACGTCCCCAGCTTGCACGGGCGGGAGCGTGGCATCCTTTACTAAGATGTCCCCTGATTCACAGTACTTCCCGGCGACCGTTACCACTTCAGTTTCGGTCGGTGCCACGTTGTCAGCAGCGACCGCTTCGTAAGCAGCCCCATAGAGCGCGGGACGGATGTTGTCACCCATCCCGCCATCAACTGCCACGTACTTGCGAACCGCTGGAATTGTTTTTTGCGAACCAACCCGGTACAGGCTCACCCCGGCCGGTCCAGCAATCGAACGCCCTGGTTCAATCCAGACCGCAGGTAAGGGTAAGTTGGCCGCGGCCGTTTCCGTCTTCAAAGTGGTGATGATCTGTTCGACAAACGCTTCGGGCCGAATGGGGTGATCGGCATCTGTATACTGGATCCCAAAGCCCCCGCCGACGTTAATCACTTGGGGAAGATAGTCATATTCATCCCGCCAGTGTTGCATCAGGTGCACCAGCTTCTGCGTTTCAATCTTAAAACCGTCGGTCGCAAAGATCTGGGACCCAATGTGAGAGTGAACTCCCTGTAAGTGCATCCGCGGTTCCGCCAAGACCTGTTGCAAGGCCTGGTCAGCCTGCCCGGTCAGCAGGTCAAAGCCAAACTTACTGTCCTGTTGACCGGTCTGAATAAATTCATGGGTATGCGCGGAAACGGCAGGAGAAACCCGTAGCATCACGTTTACTTCCGCGTCCGCTGCTTCGAGAACCTGGGCAAGGAGCCCAATCTCGTAGAAGTTATCGAGGATAATCGTACCCACGTGGTGGTGCATCGCCATTTGTAACTCTTCATAGGACTTGTTGTTCCCGTGAAAACTAACCCGCTCCATCGGAAAGTCCGCTGCTAACGCGGTCGCTAATTCACCAGCAGAAACCACGTCAATGTGGACATGTTCTTGATTAACAATTTGGTACATAGCTACGCACGCAAAAGCCTTACTGGCATAACTAACGGCGTAATCAACGTGTTGTTCCACAAAGACCCGTGCAAACGCCCGAATCTGGCGCCGGATTTTTGCCACGTCATACACTTGGAGCGGCGTTCCATATTCATCAGCGAGCTCCGTGGCGGGAATGCCACCGATCACCAACTGATTATTGCGCACTTCATCGCTACTTAACATCCTGTTTTCCTCCTCAATCTTCCGAACCGGCGGGTCCTGGTTTGTACTAAAAAAGGGCCTTTTGGCACGGAAGCTCCGTCCAAAAGACCCTATTGTCGCCGATTAGAATCAATTTTATCCATAGCTCCCCGAGAACAGTATTCCCGACAGTCCGTAACCTCTTAAGTTACGTCCCAGTTAACTAAGGTCCATCCCCCTTAGCACTTCGGCAACCAATCCTTTCGGCGGATTCAAAGCTGGATGACAACTCCCCCACGTACTCTTCTTGCTTGCGACCTCTATTTGATTTGTGTTTAGCATACCGAAAAAGCCAATCAGCGTCAACCTTTTCCAAACTAACTTACTGAAATTTCTTTATTTCTATATAAAGTTTTCTAAAAATGTCCGTTATTTTTCCAGATTGAGTTGCGAAATCAAAAAAATGATGATAGTTTCACTAATAATAAAACGAGCGAGGTCAAACGAACATGAAAGTAGTTAAATTTGGGGGCAGTTCGTTAGCCGATGCCACCCAGTTCGAAAAAATTATTCATATCATTCAGCAGGATCCGGAGCGGCGGGCCATCGTGGTATCCGCTCCCGGAACCCGGTTTAAGGGCGACATTAAGGTAACTGACCTGCTAATTCAATATGCACAGGCCGTTCGCAATCACGAACCATTGGAAGACGTTCAAACCGAAATCATTGATCGCTACCGAAACATTGCCAGCCACTTTGCTGTTCCGGACGCTGTGATGGAACACATCTCGGCGGTCATCACCGGCTTAGCTCGCCAATCCTTTACGGATCAAGACCACCAGTTGGCTGCTTTTAAAGCCCATGGAGAATTCCTAAACGCCTACCTACTTAGCCAAATTTTAACAAAATTAGGCCTGCCAACTAAGTTCATGGACCCGCGGACCGTGGGCTTTGAGGTCGCCGGACCCGTGAATGATGCCCAGGTCACGCCTGCAACTTACGACCATCTCGCTGCCTACCAAACTAGTACTGATTATTTAGTCTTTCCGGGCTTTTTTGGCATTAACGAAGCGGACGGAACGATTGCCACCTTTTCACGGGGGGGTTCCGATATTACCGGTTCGATCGTTGCCAAGGGCTTACACGCCAAAGTCTACGAAAACTTTACGGACGTTGACGCCATCTACTCGGTGGACCCCCACATCGTTCCCAATCCCAAGAGTATTAGTAAAATGACCTACCGGGAAATGCGGGAACTTTCCTATGCCGGGTTCTCCGTGTTTCACGACGAAGCGTTACTCCCGGTCATTGAGGCCCAAGTTCCAATTAACGTTAAAAATACGAACCATCCGGACCTTCCCGGCACCTTAATTGTCCCCGAACAGGGCTTTCAACCCGCGGGCCTTGTCACTGGAGTAGCCAGTTCCAAGGGCTTTTCGGCTCTATACCTGCACCGATACTTGCTTAACAAGGAAGTTGGGTTTACGCTAAGGCTATTACGAATCCTCTACAAATACGGGATTTCCTACGAACACATGCCGTCTGGAATTGATGATTTGACCATCATTTTTGATAATCGCGAGCTCACGCCGAAAACCGTCCAGGCAATGTGTGAAGACATTCGAACGGAACTCCACCCTGATCAATTAGAGTGGATCGATCACTACGCCATCATCATGATTGTCGGCGAAGGGATGCAACTGAGTCCGAACACCATCGAAAAAATTATTCGCCCGCTCACCGACCATGACATTAACATTCACATGATTAACGAAGGGGCGTCAAAAATTTCGATCATGCTCGGCACTGATGAAGCCGATGCGGAACAATCGGTCAAACTCATTTACCAACACTTCTTTGACAATAACCGCATTTTTACCGACTAACGGGAGGTCATTTCATGGTAACGCTACGCAAAGTTCACGGTTCAGAAAACCGCTTTTTCATTTTAGATCGGACCCAATTTACCACTATCCCAACCATCGAGCAAATTGCCAACCTGGCCGTGCGCCTTAAACAGAGTGCCAACGAGACCTTTAACGACATCGATGGGATTTTAGTCGTAGATGCTTCGGATCATCCGGGGTGCTTAGGCAAAATGACGGTCGTGAATGCCGATGGTAGTCTCGCCTCCATGTGTGGCAACGGGCTGCGAACGGTCGCCCGCTACCTAGCCGAGCAGACGGGAACCACTAAGTTTAAGGTCGAAACTCAGGATGCCGATTTACACGTGGAACAAGCCCCCCAGTTGGCACCCGCGGTCCCTGCCTACGGAGTCGAAATCGCCCCCGTGCGGTTTCACGCTGCTGACTTTCCGTTTGCCGAGCTGGGAGGAGACACGATTTTGAACCGACCCTTACCCCGGTTAGCACCTGACCTAGACTTTACGGCCATTGCGGTGCCCAATCCGCATTTAATTAGTTTTATGGACCATGACACCTTAACCAGTGGATTACAAGCTCAACTGGGGCCCTATTTAAACGGAGAAAATCCGTACTTCCCAGACGGGGTGAACCTCAACTTTGCCCAAATTCTTGGTCCCGATCGCTTGTTTGTGAAAACTTACGAACGGGGGGTCGGCTTCACGAACGCCTGTGGAACCGGAATGACGGCCACGAGCTTGGCCTACGTTTTAAACCATGACCAGGGCGACTTTGACCACGTGGTGACGGTCTACAATCCGGGAGGAATGGTTAAAGTGCACGTCGCCCGGACGGGGACGGAATATGCCCTGCAGTTGATTGCCAACGCGACCACGCTGGGAAACTGGGAAATCGAAGCTACTAACCTTTTCCAGCATGAATTTGCAGCTGGTAACTACCAACCCACCACGGAGGAAACGGCTTACCAAAACTGGGTCGCGACCCTCTCTCAACCCTAATTAACTAGGTTAACCTCACTCATCCGGGTGAGGTTTTTTTGGACGTGAAGCTTTTATCTTTACTTACTAAAAATAAGTGGTTATACTAAGTGTACTAATTATAAAGGAGTCGATCATTATGACCACTGTTAACGTAATTCTCGGAAGTGTCCGCGAACCTTCCATGGGAGCCCGCCTGTTTCAATATCTCCAAAAGCACCAATCGGAATTAGAGCAAACCACGCACGTTAGTTTGCAATTTTTAAAGGTTAGTGACTATCAGTTACCTGCCTATGCCGAACCCCTTCCCCCAATGGGAACTCCCGATTATCCAGAGAATCTGGCTCCAAATGCCAATCGCTGGGTAACCGACGTGATGAATGGCGATGGAATCTTGCTGCTCACCCCTGAATATGACTACTCGGTTCCGGGTGCATTAAAAAATGCCTTTGACTACCTCGGAACCGGCGTTAGCGACACCCCGATTCAAACGATCAGTTACTCCATGGGGTCGTTTGGAGGCATCCTGGCGGCCATGGCCTGGTTGCCGATTTTCCAAGTTTTAAGTTTGGTAAGCGTCCCGCGGAATCTGAACCTCCGCTTCATTCAAAACATCTTTACTGAAACCGGAGATTTGAATCCGGATTTAGCGACGTCCGAACAACAATACTATGCCGACAAGTTGACGGCGACCGTGCAAAACATTGCGCACTATGCCAAACGCTTACAGGCAGATGCATAATAAAAACGACCATGAAAATTCATGGTCTTTTTTTTACTTGCTTTTTATATTATACGATGTATAATATTAATGAAAGTGAAGGAGCTGATCATTATCGCCATTCAAATTAGTTCAGAAGTGCTGGAAGGCATCGTGTTAGCCTTGCTCGCCCAGGAAGATTACTACGGCTACGCCTTAACCCAGGGAGTCAAACAGTTTATTCCGATTTCAAACTCAACCCTCTATCCGATTTTACGTCGCCTAAAAAAGGAAGCTTGGGTCACCACTTACGACCAGCCCTTTGACGGTCGTAACCGGCGGTATTATCAAATTACGGAGACCGGATTAACCCAACTTGAAAAGGTCAAGACCGACTGGAATCATCACAAGCACATCGTTGACCAGGTCTTTAACAATCAAATGCCTAAGGAGGATGCCTAATGCCAACGGATCAAGAACAATACATCACGGAACTTAAGTACTACCTAAAAAACATTCCAACTAAGGAACGCGATGAGGCCGCGACCTACTACCTCGACTATCTCAAAGACGGTCAACTTAGTAACTACAAAGAAATTGTCGCAAACCTGGGGACGCCCCGGCAGCTAGCGCGCCAACTTGCCGCGAATTACTCCATCTCAGAGGACGAAAAGCAACCGACAAAGGGGAGCGTTAATCACAACGTTAAACTCATTATTACCATTTTGGCAGCCCTTGCCTCCCCCCTGCTGCTCGGGATTGCGGGCTTGATCTTACTGATGCTATTTATCTTTGTGGTTACCATGGCAGCCTTCCTGTTTGCCACCCTGTTTGCCACCGGCCTCCTAATTTGGGTCGGGGTTACGACCATTGCCAGCAAGGGAATCATTGCGCTCAGCCTACTAGGACTTGGCTTATTAATTTTGGGGGTCTTGCTGATGATTCCACCCATCGTGTACTTTGTAATTCGCTTTATTATTCAAATTGGGGCGAACTGGACCAAGAAAATCTATCGGTATTCACAAGCTAAATTGACTAACAGAAAGGATGGTTATCATGGCTAAATTCATGAAACGAATGCTAATCACTGGAATCATACTATCTGTGTCTGGATTAGTAATGGGTGTCATTGGTTTTTATGGTGGTGGTCGAACACACGGCTTAGAAAAGGCGTACTCCCACACTTCAACTCACATGTCGCTTAATTTTAGTGATGACGATGATGGTGACGACGATTACTAAAGGAGTTTGATTTAATGAAATTAGCAATTATTGGCATTCCCGTTTGTCTTAGTCTGTTACTAGCGCTGGGTATTATTGTTCTAGCGCTGATCATGGAATTAGGTTAGATAACCTAAGAAAGGATGTTTCATATGTACAAAAAAATCATTGGATTGACAATGTTAGGGTTATCCCTAGCAGTTTTACCAGCTGCATTCACACCACAAGCAACGGCCGCTAGCCAAACCCAGACCGTCAAAAATACCGCTCAACTTGATACTTTAAAAGTAAACGTTCCCGCCCAGGTGACAGTAAAAGCGGGTAACGAATTTACAGTGCAATCTAACTTCCGGGACCAGCAAAAACCCCACGTTACCAAAAAAGGTGATCAAATTGAGATCAACATCAAGGACCAAAAGCTCTGGGATCAAATGAACCACAGTCACAGTGACAAGCTTAAGCATAAGGTTGTAATCACCCTGCCCCAGGTCACTAATCCCAAGTCGGTCAAAATTAACGCTGGAACCCTGGACTTTAAAACGCCCACTCCCATTCAGAACTTTCAAGCTAATAGTAACGCATGGGACATGACAATAAGCAAGGCTAACTTCAAGCAAGCCAAACTAGCAAGCGAAAGTGGAGATGTAAATAGTAATGACAGCCAGCTCGGGACGACCATGATTAAGTCGGAAAGTGGCAACGTGTACTTACGCAACACCAAGCTGCAAGCTACCCAGATTGAATCAGAAGCTGGGAACGTCTTGCTTGAAAAAGTTGACTCAAAGCAGCCACTTAAAATCAACAGTAATTCGGGTGACATTAACATGAAGCAGGTCAACTTAACTAAAATCACCCTTAGCTCCGATGATGGTGACATTGAAACTCATAATTTAATTGCAAAAGACCTCGACTTTAACAGTGGGGCTGGAAATGTAGCAATTGATAACCAAAAAGCCATCACCTACGACCGAGTTAAGCTTAATACCGATAGTGGTGCTGTTCAGATTAAAAATGCCAAGATTAACCACAGTAAAATTAATGCTGATACTGGCGATGTCAGCTTAAAACACGTCAACATTAAGCATAAGGATAATTAAAGGTCCATTGTCAAAGAGACCTGGAAAAATAATCGTTCATATAAAAAATAGCTGGAAGTTAAGCTTAACTTCCAGCTATTTTTTATTTAGAAACTAATTTTTCTAGCCACGGTTTTTAACTAGGCTTTGTTTCCCGAACCAAAGACCCGAATCCGGTCTAAGCACATCTCAACCAACTGGTCGGTTCCAGCCGTGAGCAGGATCCGAGGATCATAGTGCTTACCCTTTAAGTCCGCATCACTCAGGATGTAATCCCGCAAACCCTGGTGAAAGGCTAGTTGTCCTTCGGTATTCACGTTCACCTTAGCAATTCCCAGCTGAATGGCCTTGCGTACCTGGTCATCCGGAATTCCAGAACCACCGTGTAGTACTAATGGAATCCGTTTGCCTAACGCGTCATAGATCGCATCATCAATCTTTTGCAAGTGCGCAAAGTTGAGCCCTTTCCAGTCCTTCGGGTACTGACCGTGAATGTTCCCAATGCCGACTGCTAACATATCAACGCCCGCTTTCGCCATGGCCACCGCGGAATCAACCGGCGCAATTTCACCATCAGCGATCACCCCGTCTTCTTCGCCACCGATTGTCCCAACTTCGGTTTCTAAACTAACGTCCTGATCCTTGGTGAGGTCTCTCAGTGTGGCGGTCTTCTCCAAGTTTTCATCAAGGGGTAGACTCGATCCATCGAACATAATTGACGTGTAACTAATCCCTAGCGTTTTAAGTGAGTCAAAGTAAGTTCCATGATCCAAGTGAATGGAAATCGGAACGGTAATGTGTAAGGCATCGTGCATGTCAACGATTAAATCGTAGGCGAGCCGGAAGCTCCCCATGTACTTAGCAGCTCCGCTGGTCACCTGTAAGATCAGGGGTGATTGGGCTTTTTCTCCGGCTTGTAAAATCGCCTTGGCCCATTCCAAGTTGTTCACGTTAAAGGCTGGAACGGCGTAGTGCCCAGCCCGGGCGGCTTGTAACATTTCCGTACTGTTTGTAATCATTAGTTGTTCTCCTTTATTATTCCCACGTTGCTGCCTGAAAATCCTTTAAATCACCGTGAACGAGATACGGGTTGGGACGCGCGTTCGCCGTTGTGATCGCAGCTGGTAACGCCTGTCCCTGTGCCTGGTTTTCGGCAATGTCTAAGAGGAAGTTCGTTAGTTCGTGCTGCCACTGCAAGCGCTCGTCAGCACCGTATTGCAACCAGGCGCTTGGAACCGCTGGGTCCACCCAAGCACTCGCCCCGTGGTATGGACGATCATCAACCAGTAATCCCCCGGTGCGATGGACCAAACCCTTGTCGTGCGCAATAATTACCCGTTTGTAAAAAGGATTCTCTGCCCCGACCCCAAAGTACTGTTGCAGCCAGGCGAGCTTATCCTGCCACGCACTCGGATTGTCCCACGGAGCCGTTGAGAGCACGTACATCTCATAGTGCTCTGCGAGTTTCGGTACACTCGTTAGGATGCCTGGCAACGGTGCCAAATCCCGAAAAACTCCCGTGATTTGATCGGGCTTGGGCTTGGTAAAGGGGAGCTTGGCTAATTCGTTCAAGACGGGAAGGGTATTGACCATCACATTGTCCATGTCTAAAAATAATTTGGGTTTCGCACCTGTCATCCTTGAACCTCACTTTTAAAAATTATCGGAGCATTAAACCCGCTCCCACTACTACTGATGATAAGGGAAGCCAGCACAAATGCAACTGAAATGACTCTCGGTCACCTTAACTACTCTCATTTTACCACCACTTCCACTGCTGGAGAAACACACAAAAAAAGAACGGCACTATAAAGATGCCGTTCTTAAGTTGGGTTAGTCTTTAATTTCGTCTACATCAAGTCCGAGTGCTGCTGCAACCCGCGTTCCGTATTCTGGATCCGCCTTGTAGAATTGCTTCGTTTCCAACACTTGAATTTCATGGTTATCAAAGGAGCCTAAGCCACCTTTAATCGTCTTAATCAGCCGATCCTGTTCTTCCGGACTCATCAACCGGTACAAAGCCCCAGCTTGGGAATAATAATCCTGGTCGTAGGGCCGGTAAGCTCCGGTTGCCCCTTGTAATTGTTCCGGCGTAATCGAAGCGTGCGGATCTTCAACCGGTCCATTTTTACTGTTAGGTTCGTAGTTAACTTCACTACCTTGATTATCAGCCATGAAGCCGTCTCGTTCGTAATTGTGGACTTCATTAACGGGCCGGTTAATCTTCAGTTGTTCATAGTTAGCGCCTAACCGGTACCGTTCAGCATCCTTGTACGCAAAGAGCCGTCCCTGTAACAACTTATCTGGAGAAGCTTCAATCCCCGGAACCAAGTTGGCCGGTGAAAAGGCAATTTCTTCCACGTTATCGAAGTAGTTCGTTGGATTTTCATTCAACGTGAACTCACCCACTTCTTGCAATGGGTAATCGTGGTGGGAAACAACCTTGGTCACATCGAAAATGTCGGCTGGGTAGTCAATCCCTTCTTGGTACGGCAAAATTTGAACGTAAACCTTCCAGGACGGGTAATCTTTTTGTTCAATCGCATCGTAGAGGTCGTGCATCAAGTAATCCGTGTCCTTAGAAGCAGCCTTGGCGGCCGTTTCGTCGGTCATGTTTTCAACTCCTTGTTGGCTAATGAAGTGGTATTTAACCCAGTAAACATCGTCAGCCTTGTTGACCCACTTGTACGTATGACTTCCATACCCGTTCATCGTCCGGTAACTAGCTGGATTACCCCGGTCTCCCATCAAGTAGGTCACTTGGTGGACTGATTCTGGTGAGTGGGACCAGAAGTCCCACTGCATTTCATCACTCCGCAAGTGCGTCTTGGGATCCCGCTTTTGCGAGTGAATGAAGTCGGGGAACTTTAATGGATCGTTGACAAAGAAGATGGGAGTGTTGTTCCCCACAATGTCATAGTTTCCGTCTTGAGTGTAGAACTTGATAGCAAAACCACGGACATCTCGAATTGTATCTGGGTAACCAGATTCACCAGCCACCTGCGAGAACCGAATGGCGAGTGGGGTTTCTTTGCCAACCCCGTTAAACAAGTCGGCCTTAGTGTATTTGCTCATGTCATGCGTTAACTTAAAGACTCCCTTAGCTCCGGCACCCTTTGCGTGCACCACCCGTTCTGGGATTCGTTCCCGGTTAAAGTGCGCGAGCTTTTCTAACAGTTGGTAGTCCTGCATTAAAACGGGGCCACGAACTCCAGCCGTTTGGGAATGCTCATTGTTCGCCCACGGTTGACCTGCTTCGGTCGTTAATTTATCTGCCATGTTAGGTTCCTCCTATTACGTAAAGTTATATGTAAATGATTCCAACCCTAGTACATAACAAAATCATGTTACTGTCAACGTAAAAGCCTTATAATTAAGTGATTCCAACCCACGAAAATTAGATGATTAGAAAGTGTGTCCCAATGATTACCATTAACGTGATTTTAGGCAGTTCCCGCGCTAACGCCGCGGGCCACCACCTCTTTGCTTACCTGCAAACCCACCAACCGACTTTTACCAATCCTGCTGACGTCCAGCTTAACTTCATGGACATTGCGAATTACGACTTACCCTTTTTCAATGAACCAGCGGCGCCCATGGATAATCCCAACCGGACCTTAACGCCTCCCGAACAGCAGTGGCTTAACGATTTACAAGCGGGCGATGGCTACGTGATCTTGACGCCGGAGTATAACCACTCCATCCCGGCCGTGCTTAAAAACGGACTGGATTACGTCGCCTTTGAAATGCAAGGAAAGCCGGTCCGCGTGCTTACGTATGCTCCCAGTGCTCAAGGTGGTCAGTTTGCCTTTTTAGCCCTATTACCAACCCTGAACCAACTCGGTTGTTGGGTGCTACCAAAGCCCACCATCATCGGGCGGGTAACGCAAAACTTTACGGCGGACGGAGAAATGCCAGTTGATGCCCCAGCAGCGGGACGCTATCCCGACCGGTTGGAACGCATGCTACAAGAGCTTGCTTTTTATGCGCAGGTCTTGCGGGAAAATCGCTTTGCATAACGCACATTCGTTGCTAATTTAAAACCAGGCCCGGACCCATTCAAAATGGATACCGAGCCTGGTTCGATTTGAAATGAAACTACGTTCCTATCCTGGGAATTGTCTTCTAGAAGCTGGCTTATTTCAAAAAATGCTGAATCGTCCCACTCCCAATTAACACGGAAAGGCCCAGGTAAATATAAATGACTCCCGCTAGATACCGACCATAGCGATTCAAGATTCGTTCCAACTGTTTGTTCTTACTAATCAGCAGGGCAATCAGGAAAAAGACGATTGCCATCCCAATCATCACGATGTAAATCACCACTAGCTGTTGCAAGGAGCGGTGCACGAAGAGCGGGATGTACACGGCAATGTTATCGGCGCCACAGGCCGTCACGGTAATAATCGCAGTGTGCAGGGCCGTTCTCCACCGCGAACCGTGGTCGGTTTCGTTCATTTGGTTCCCAGAATCTGGGAAAAAGAGCGCTTGGATGCCAAAGTACAGGGGAAATAAGCCCAAGAAGCCAATCATCCAGGTTTGGGTGACCGCCCCGACAATCGCTGCCAAGGCCATTGGCAGTAGAATCAAAACATTGGTTCCAAGCACATCCCCAGCTAGCACGGGGCCATCCTGATGGTTGGCGTGAATCAGTAACACCAAGACCAAAATGTAATCCATGTTGGTCGACACGTAGTAGGCGATGGCAGTTAAAATGGTAGCAAGCATAATTGACCTTCTTTAAAAAGATTTTAGCTCCTATTATACCGATTTTTAACCCAAGCGAAAATTAATCTGGCGAAACCAGACGTTGCGAATTCTAATAAAAGTGCTATTCTTAGAAAAAAGACAGAGCTTTAAGTTGGTTCAGAGAAACCACAAGCACGGTTATTTAACAGCAATTGAACTCCATAACCAAAGTGATTTTGTGTGCGCTGAACTTTCAGACCCTGCCTTAATCACTTTTTGATTTGGAGGAAGTCTTATGCACTTTAACCAGTTTACGAAATACCAAAAGCGGGTGTCCCTATCCACGGGCATCGGGTTTGTTCTCGAACGGATGGACTCCGCGTTCATTGGACTCGCGTTAGCGTCCATCATCGCTACCTTACATATCACCAAGGCCGAAGGGGGCTTAATTCCCTCGATTACTGCCATCGGCTCCCTCTTTGGGGGCATTGGCTTTGGAATCCTAGCCGATAAATTTGGCCGGGTCAAAACCCTCAGTTGGTCCATCTTCATCTACGCGCTTGGAACGGCTGGCATGGGGTTAACTAATTCGTTCTTTATGCTGTGTTTGTTCCGAATCATCATCGGTATCGGAACCAGTGGGGAATACGGAATCGCGCTCACAATGCTCAGTGAAGCCTTTGCGAAAAAATACATGGGGCGGATTTCGTCCGCCGCGGGAGTCGCTGGTCAACTTGGAGCCGTCCTGGCCTCGCTCCTAGCGGCCTTCATCATCCCTCACTATGGTTGGCACCTGCTCTTTTTCGTCGGCATTTTCCCCGTCATCTTAGCCTGGTTCATTCGCTTTCACCTGCCAGAAAGTGCTGACTTTAAGCACAATCACGAATTAGCGCAAACCAAAAAAGTCCAGCTCGGTGACGTATGGTCGCTCTTTTCCACGCCACACGAAGCCTCACTATCAATTCGGATCATCATCATGTTTCTGATTCACATTGCCGGTTACACCACGGTGATGAACTGGCTCCCCACGATTGCCCAGGAACGAATGCACGTGAACGTGGCTAGTTCGTCCGTGTGGATGGTCTTCACCATCATCGGCATGGCCGTCGGGATCTCTGTCTTTGGTTACTTACAAGACCACTTTGGCAGTCGCTTGGCCTTTGGAATCTATCTCTTAGGGTCTGCTGCCTCCGTGTACCTCTTAATCATGGCGCAAACTAAAATCGAATTTGTGGCCGCCGGTACCATCGTCGGGTTTCTGACCGATGGAATGTATAGCGGATATGGGGCCGTAGTTAGTAGCCTCTACCCCAGCAAGAACCGGGCCACAGCCAACAACACCATCATGTCGATTGCTAAAACGATTGGAACCTTTACCCCGGTTCTAATCGGGTTCATCATGGACGTTTCGACGATTACCATGGTGGTCGTCTTCATGAGTGGTTGTTATCTCGTGAGCTTCGTTGTCATGATGTCAATTAAACAACTACGGAAGGGACACCCACGTTATGCCAAAAACAATTAAAATTCTATCCACGAGTGACGTGCATGGCTACGTTTACCCGACCAACTACAGCACCAAGGATAACTATACGGGCATTGGCCTCTTAAAAGCCGGAACCATCATCAAGCAAGCCCGCGAACAGGCGCAACCAGACGAAATCGTGTTAGCCGTGGAAAATGGGGATCTAATCCAGGGATCCCCGCTCACCAGTTACTTAGCTGACCACCCGCAAGCTCCAACTGCCTTTCTCACCGGCATTACGAGCCAGATTGGTTATGATGCCGGCATCTTGGGTAATCACGAATTTAACTATGGATTAGAGTACCTCCGAGCTGCAGAAGCAGACCGTAATTATCCTCTTTTAAATGCCAACATTACCGGCGCTGAAGCCGAACACATCGCCGATGCTCCCTATCGAATCATTGAAATCCAGGGCGTTAAAATTGCCATCTTAGGCTTAACCACGGCCTTTATCCCGAACTGGGAAAAAGCCGCAAACATTGCGGGTTTAACCTTTGATTCCATTTTAACGGTTGCAAAGGATGTGGTGCCAAACCTCCGGCTCCAAGCTGATGTGGTGATTGTCGCTTACCACGGGGGGTTAGAAGCCGATCCAAAGACTGGTCAGCCCACCGAAGCAGCAACGGTCGAAAACGAGGGCTACCGGCTTTTAACGACCGTGCCCGGCATTGACGCCCTGATCACTGGACACCAACACCGGGAACTAGCTGGGACGATTAACCACGTCCCCTTCACCCAACCCGGGGTGCGGGGCAGCTACGTTGGCCAAATCACCCTGAATCTCGATGATGATCATCACGTAATCAATGGGACAAGCGCACTCTTAAAAACCGCAGACGTTGCCATTGATGAAACGTTACTTCCGGATCCCAAGGTCGAAAACCAGGTCCAGACCTGGCTCGAAGCCCCCGTGGGTACGGTTACCGGAGCCGACCTGCAAATTCATGATCCGATGCAAGCCCGCTTGCACGGTCATCCATACCTCACCTTAATTAATCAGGTCCAAATGGACGCACTTGGCGCGGACATCTCTGGAACTGCCCTGTTTAATAATGAAATTACTGGACTGAGCCCGCACGTTTCCATGCGCGAAATCATCAGTAATTATTCGTTTCCAAACGTGGCCGTTGCCGAACGAATCACGGGAAAAGAGTTGCGAGCCGCATTGGAACAATCAGCCACCTTTTTCACCGTCCAGGCCGGGCACATTGTCATCAACGAGGAATTCGTGAAACCAAAGTTACAACTGTATAACTACGACGTTTACAGTGGCATTGACTACGAATTTGACGTTGCACAACCGCTAGGGCATCGTGTTACTAACCTCAATTATCACGGTCAACCAGTAACCGACGAACAGGAATTAACGGTGGCCATGAACAACTACCGGGCCATCGGCGGCGGTAACTATCAGATGTTTTCGATTGATAAGGTCGTCAAACAGACCAGCGAAACAATCCCGAACTTAATGATTCAGTATCTGAAAGACCACGACCCCTATCATGCTACTGAACCGGATAATTTCCGGGTGCGGGCTAGTGAATCATAATAACCATAAATGAGAATAACATGAAAAAGGCTTAATTACGGTTTATGCTTTTCTTACGATAACGCTCACTCTAGCTTCATGTGACTCAGCTCGCAATAATCAAAATAAAAAAAGTAACCGATGAGGACTACAAATTTAATTATAATGGTTAATATTATCAAAAATACATTTGGTCAAGTGATTTAGATAAAATTCGTAAATGTATTTTTGACACTGATGCCATTAACTAATGTGAATGTGGTTAGTACCTTTTTTATAATTAGTGCAAATTCTATAATTGTTTCGAACACTAAATAAAATAAAAAAACAAAGTAATAGATTAAAATGGTAGTGACCAAACATACTAGTAAGGAGATATTACCTTTTAACATTTTCTGACTGCGGTAAGTTAGCACAATTAGTTAATGAAAGCCTTTCACTTCATGAAATGGCTGATAAACTAGTTTTTCCTAAATAAACGATTCATTATGAACCATCGCGAGTAACTCTTTATAATCCGTTATTAACTCAAGCTGATGCAGATTGTAAACGGTAAAAAAGGTGACAGAAAAACCCAATTAACCGCTTCGTTAAAACAGGTTGTGGAGAATCATTTGAAATTAACGTGATCACCGGCTTTGATTAACTGTTTTTATGAAGTAGCTATGGCCACCATCCATAATCTGTTAAACCGTGGTTTGCTTGATTTCAGTTTAGCTTGTTTACCTACTTAAAAACGATTAGTGGAGATTTCACAATTATGTTTGATTCATCTGATTGGTCAGGACTTTGGAATGAAAGGGTAAGTATATTAGGTTTGCTAAGATTAGGTGAAAGTAGTATCCCTTTTAGACTTTTTTCTCCGTTAATATTAGATGAAAATGGAGGAAAATTATCTAAGTCATTATATATAAATAATGAATATTATGACAAAAAATATAAGAACTTTTTAAACAGTGATATTATTTTAGATGATAAAAAATATTTTTTTAATTTATATAATGAAATGGAAAATTGGGTAAAAGACACAAAAAATTTTTGTAGAAATTATTTGGAGAAGATAATTAAAAATGATAAATAAAATTAGTGAAGTATATAATCCTCTTTTACCCACTCTTTTAATATCCATTCACAGAGAATACGTAGAAGAAATAAAAAAAGGATATAAGGTAGTTGAATATCGTAAATCTTTTTTTAAAGAACCATTTCAAGCTTTTATTTATACAAGTGGCAAAAATGGAGGAATTGAAGCATTTATACTTTGTGATCAACCTATTATTAGTGATGCAAAAAAACTAGCAAATATTGGGTCAATAATTGAAAATGATTCTTATAATGATATTTTTGATTACTTCAAAGAAAAGAATACTGGAGTTATCATTCCAATTATAGCTGTTTACCAAATTCATCCAATAAAATTAAATACACTTCGTAAGAAATTTGATAATTTCAATGCTCCCCAAAAATATACTTTTTTAGATAATACGAACAAGAAAAACATATTAGAGTATTTGCTAAGCAAAACGATAACAAAGTCCACTAAAAACAATTGGTCAAATTACTACAGGAAAATAAAAAATGAATTATAAATAATATGTATTTATTAGAGATTAATTTTGATGCTCAATCAAAATTAATCTTTTTGGCGCTTGGTCAAATGGTAATGATGAGTAAATAATTTAATAAATGAGTCTGAACCTAAGCGATGGAATCCTTAAAGGATTCTGTCGCCTTTTGTTTATAATTTTTTGAGAAATAGTTGTTTGAAAATGAGATGAGAATTCTAAGTCTGAAATTCTTGAAACTACGATGACCATAAGCGGTTCTATTGATAACATTGATTTTGTTATTAATTCCTTCTAAAGGACCATTACTGAAGGAATAAGTAAAGCTATTTTCAATTTCTTCTTGATGGCATTTTAATGTACGTCTGCCCTTTTTCATTGCTTCAGGAAGATTTTGATATTGATCTTGATGCTTAGCTGAATTAAGCAGATCGGCTAACTCCTGCTGATTATGCGTTTTGGTTACGATCTGAGTCATATCTTGATAGAAGTCATAAGCATCACGAAGTGATGGTGATAAGGAGAGTAATCTTTCTACAACTTCCGTATCAGTCAAACAAGCATATTGATAGTTTCTTCTTCGTTTGAAAACCTGATAGTCTAATTTTTCAACCTTTTTAAAAAGCAACTTGTATAAACTTTTTAATTGGCGGTATTTAGGGTTATTACTGACATACTCTTTCATGATTTTAATTAGTTCCTTATTTAACCGTGTAGGCCTGGTTAACAACATGAAAGCGGTCCGCTATGATTTGAGCTTAGGAAATACACTTTTGATTATGCCACGATAGGGAGAAAATAAATCTACGGTTACCGTTTTAACGGCGGCTCTAGCTAAGGTAAGGATGAATATCTTAGAAAATAATCCTCCAATAATCTACCATGTCTGCTTTGAATGATATCAATTAGTTGGTGTGTGTCTAAGTTCATCAGTGCGATGCTCATTCCGCTTAGCGACATTTTACCTGATTTAAAATCGTCAAAGGCAATATGTTGGGGTAAATATCGATAACCAGTTTTATGATACCTAGCTAAGCTTTCGGCTTGTATCATAACGGTATTCGTCGAGATAACAAAGTTTTTAGTTATTTGTTTCACGGTAATATCTCTTTGATTGTTATTACACATTCATAACAATTAACACCTTTTAGAGGATGGGAACATATCGTGGGTATCCGATATGTTATTTTTTATTTTCACTAATTATACAAAAAGGAAGAGCCATCTTTTTATTATGTCTATTTGTCAAATGATATTGATTAGTAAATAAATGCGTCTGTACTAGGTGATGTAATCCTAAATGTAATACTACATTTAGATAAAGGTAAATTTTTACTTTTTCTTATTGATGGTCTATCTTTTCTTTTGGGTAAGATTAAGTTAACTTTATAATTATATCCGTATTCTCTTACTCGTTTGAAAATAAATTTTAATTTTAACACATTGTAAAAATAATTATGCGGCTTCCCAGTCACGACCAACTAAAATTAGTCACCTAGCCCAATATGCTAGGTGACTAATTAATGATTATCTTATTGTTTCACATGAAACATTATTACAGACTCTCAGTCGTAAACGATTGATCCTCCAACATTTGTAAGATGGCCGAAACCGTATCCAGCGAGGTGAATAATGGGACTCCATCCGCAATGGCCGCGCTTCGGATCATGGCTCCGTCCCGCTCACTGCCCGGCGTGTTCGAGACCGTATTCACGACCATCTGGATTTGCTTAGCGACCATCATATCCAATAAGTCATGGTCAGCGCCCAGCTTCCCTACTGTTTGGACCGTGATTCCATGGTCCGCAAAGTACTTTGCGGTTCCCGGCGTAGCAAGAATCTGGTAGCCCAACGCGGCAAACCGTCGCGCTAACTGCGCCGTGTCTTCCTTATCCTCATCCTTCACAGTTAATAAGACCCGGCCGTGATCAGGAACGTGTAATTTGGCGGCTTCCAGCGCTTTGTACAACGCCTTCGGGAAGGTCCGATCGGAGCCCATCACTTCCCCCGTCGATTTCATTTCGGGTCCCAGCAGCGTATCCACATCGTTCAATTTCGAGAATGAGAAGACTGGGGCTTTAACGTGCACCAGTTTGCCTTCAGGGGCCAACCCCGAGTGATACCCCTGGCTGGCTAACCGCTCGCCAAGAATGGCTTGAGTAGCTACCTGAGCCATTGGAATCCCGGTGACCTTACTGAGGAACGGAACCGTCCGACTTGCCCGCGGGTTCACTTCGATTACGTAGGCCTGGTCGTCATGTACCACGAACTGAATGTTCATGAGGCCCACACAGTGTAACTCCAGCGCTAGCTTTTCCGTATCCGCTACGATTTGTTGTTTAACGCGTTCTGACAACGTTTGGGATGGATAAACGGCCATTGAATCTCCGGAGTGGACTCCGGCTCGTTCAATGTGTTCCATGATGCCCGGAATCAGCACCGTCTTACCATCACTGATGGCATCCACTTCACATTCTTTTCCGGTCAGATACTGGTCAATTAACACGGGGTGATCGTGTGATACTCGGACCGCATTTTCCATGTAATTTTCCAGGTCTTCGCGCCGTCGGACAATCTCCATAGCCCGCCCACCGAGCACGTAACTCGGACGCACTAGCACTGGATACCCAATTTGATCAGCAATTTGGAGCGCCGTAGCTGGATCCGTAGCGGTGCCTCCCACTGGTTGCGGAATACCTAACTTTTTGATAACTTGGTCAAATTCATCCCGATCTTCAGCCCGATTCACATCGGCCACGCTGGTTCCCAGGATCTTAACTCCGTGCTCTGCCAGTGGTTCCGCGAGGTTGATGGCCGTTTGCCCTCCAAACTGAACCACGACTCCAAGGGGTTGTTCCAAATCAATCACGTTGAGCACTTCTTCCACCGTCAGCGGTTCAAAGTACAGTTTGTCAGAAATGGAAGCATCCGTCGAAACGGTCTCCGGGTTATTGTTCATGATGATGGCTTCGTAGCCCGCCTGCTTGATCGCTTCGACGGAATGCACTGTAGCGTAGTCAAACTCGACTCCCTGACCAATCCGGATTGGTCCCGAACCTAAGACTAGGACCGCTGGTTTCTGACTAACCTGACTCTCATTTTCCCATTCATAAGTACTGTAAAAGTACGGCGTTTGCGATTCAAACTCACCGGCACAGGTATCAACCATCTTATAAACTGGAACAATCCCATTTTCCAATCGACGCGTCCGAATCGCCGTTTCAGACTGGTCCCATAGTCGGGCAATCGTGGCATCGGAAAAGCCGTACCGCTTGGCTTCCCTTAAAGTCGCCAGGTCTCCCGGTGTCGCAGCTAAGGCTTGGCTAAGCTCCAAGATGTGCAACAACTTATCCAAAAAGAAAATGTGAATCTTCGTCAGGGTTGCTAACTGGTCAATGGAAAACCCTCGGCGCAGGGCTTCGAACAGGTAAAAGAGGCGATCATCACGAGCCGCAACTAACCCTGCTTCTAACTCTGCCTGACTCAAGGCATGCAAAGCGGGATCATCAAGATCCTTTAAATCGATGTCTAACGACCGCACGGCCTTTAGGATGGAGCCTTCAACCGTTCGTTCAATCGCCATGACTTCCCCGGTGGCCTTCATTTGCGTGCCGAGGTGGCGGTCTGCCTGGGTAAACTTATCAAACGGCCAGCGGGGAATTTTGCAAACCACATAATCTAGGGCAGGCTCAAATTCAGCGTAGGTCGTCCCCGTGACGGGGTTCATGATTTCATCCAGGTTTAACCCAACCGCAATTTTGGCGGCAATCCGGGCAATCGGATAGCCGGTCGCCTTGGAAGCTAACGCACTGGACCGACTCACCCGGGGGTTTACTTCAATCACATAGTAGTGACTACTGTTTGGATCCAAGGCCAACTGAACGTTACAACCCCCTTCAATTTTTAGGGCGCGAATAATGCGTAACGCAGCGTCCCGCAGCATTTGGACCTCATCATCCGAGAGGGTTTGCGTGGGGGCAAAAACGATCGAATCCCCCGTGTGAATGCCAACCGGGTCAAAGTTTTCCATGTTGCAGACCACCATTGCGTTATCCGCATGGTCGCGCATCACTTCAAACTCAATTTCCTTGTAGCCAGCGATACTTTGTTCAATTAAGACCTGAGTCACCGGTGATAGTTCCAGCCCGTTGGCGGCAATTTCTGCCAACTGCGCTTCGTCGTGGGCAATTCCCCCGCCAGTGCCCCCCATCGTAAAAGCCGGCCGGACAATCACGGGATAGCCGTGTTGTTTAGCAAAGGCCAGGGCCTGCTCCGTGGTGGTTGCAATCGTGGATTCTGGCACTGGTTCTCCAAGTTCGCGCATCAAATCCCGGAATTGTTCCCGGTCTTCGGCTTCGTTGATAGCCGCTAGATCCGTTCCGAGCAGTTGAATCTGCAGTTCATCTAACACCCCGGCGTCGGAAAGTTCCTTGGCCATGTTCAACCCCTGCTGTCCCCCCAAGGTCGGAAGAATGGCATCCGGACGCTCCTTACGTAACACCCGCGTAACGAACTCGAGGGTTAACGGTTCAATGTACACTTCATCGGCCACCTCTCGATCCGTCATAATCGTTGCCGGATTGGAGTTTACCAAGACTACTTCATAGCCCAATTCTTTCAGAGCCAGGCAGGCCTGGGTTCCAGAGTAATCAAATTCAGCGGCTTGTCCAATAATGATTGGGCCAGAGCCAATTACCATGATTTTTTTAACGTCCGTTCTTTGGGGCATGTTCGTCACCTTTCTCTATTTCTGCACGGGATTTTGATCAATTAGATCCATGAATTTATCAAATAAGTAGTCGGCGTCGTGGGGACCTGGAGCAGCATCCGGGTGAAACTGCGCCGAAAACGCCGGAAATTGTTGGTGTTGTAAGCCTTCCACACAGTGATCGTTAATCTCTTCTAGGAGTACATCTAGAGCGGTCGCTGCTAACGAGTCCCGTTCGACCATGTAGCCGTGGTTTTGCGAGGTAAAATCAATCCGCCCGGTCACTAAGTTTCGAACTGGATGATTGAAACCCCGATGCCCAAACTTCATTTTGGTCGTGGTCGCTCCGTTCGCCAGTGCAAAGAGTTGGTGTCCCATGCAGATGCCGAACAAGGGATATTTTTGCTCTACGGTGCTAATCATGTTCAAGGTCCGTTCTGGAACCGCTGTCGGGTCCCCGGGGCCGTTAGTTAACAAGACCCCATCGGGATAAACTGCTTCAACGTCTTGAACCGTTGCCGTTGGTGGTAACACCACTACGTCACAGTTCCGCTTGGCCAGTTCCCGCAAAATCGAATACTTCAATCCAAAGTCAATCACGGCAATTCGCCGGCCGGTTGCAGGGGCCGAGTAGGCATTGTGAGTCGCACTTTCATTGATTGCCTGCGGATCACGCGACCAAGCTCGTACCCGCGCCAGAGTTGGCTCTTGCACGTCGTTGACGAGCGCGGCTTTCATTGCCCCGAATTGACGAATGTGTCGGGTGACCGCCCGGGTGTCAATCTCGCTAATTCCCGGGATGTCGTGTTGGGCCAAATAATCAGCCAACGACATCGTCATCCGCCAGTTCGTGGTGCGCCGCGCTACTTCGCGAACCACCACTCCCTGACAGGTTGGAACCTGTGACTCTAAGTTATCGCGATTAACCCCGTAATTGCCGATTAACGGGTTGGTAAACATCAAAATCTCATTGTTATAAGATTGATCGGTAATGGATTGTTGGTATCCAGACATTCCCGTGCTAAAAACCAGTTCGCCGATACTCTCGCGCTCACTACCAAAGGCCGTCCCGGTGTAAATCGTGCCGTCCTCTAAGACTAAATACCGTGCTGTCACAACAAGTCCTCCTCTGCCCTTTTCCAATAAAAAAAGCTACTCCACGGTCTCCGGGAGTAGCTAAATTGAATTCATAATAAGCCTGAACCTCAATTGGTTTCTCACCGGAAACGATTAATTGATTAGATTAGTGTGGGCGTTGGGCTCCCACGCTTGGTTAGTTTCACGGAACTAACTTACAAGCGCTGGTTACATTGCCAACCACCACAAGGTTTAATTTATCCTAGCATATCATCAAAGCTAAAAATGTCAATCTTTCTTTAGTTAGGACGCTGCTTTTTGCTTAACCTGCTGGTAATAAGTCGTCGCCTTGTGGGCATCAAATTCATGCTCAGAACTCCCAATCACGACGGTTGCTAACGAATTGCCAACCACGTTCACGGCGGTCCGACCCATGTCGATAAACCGATCGATTCCCGCAATAAAGGTTAACCCAGACATCGGAACTCCAATCGTTGAAACCGTGGCCAAGAGAACCACAAATGAAGCCCCTGGGACCCCTGCCATTCCTTTTGAAGTAATCATCAACACGAGCATTAACGTGATTTGCTGTCCGAGCGAGAGCTGGATATTATAAGCCTGGGCAAGAAACAGGGCAGCAATTGATTGATAAATGGCTGAGCCATCCAGGTTAAATGTATATCCGGTTGGAATTACAAATGAAACAATCGAGGGACTCACCCCAAAGTGATCCATTTTTTCAATCATCTTCGGCATTACTGCTTCTGAACTAGCGGTCGAAAAGGCCAGGACAATTTCATTTTTAATGACCACTAACAGTTCGTACAGTTTAAAGTGACAGAGGCGCGCCACAATTCCCATGATGAACAGGACAAAGAAAATCATGGTTAGGTAAACCAACAATACAAAGTAGCCCAAGGGTAATAAGGCCCCAATCCCTAATTCGGCGAGAGTGACTCCAATCAGCGCACAGACCCCAATTGGAGCCAGGTGCATTACCCAGTTTGTAATTTTAAACATGACCTGCGACACTGCCGTCATAAAATCAATGATAATTTGGCCACGTTCCCCAAGCGCGGCTGTTCCTAACCCAAAGAAGACCGAAAAGACAATGACCGGCATCATATCACCCTTGGCAAGGGAAGCAAAAATATTCGTGGGAATCAAACCAATTAACATCGACCACAAGCCCTCATTTTTAGAGTGTTGGGCGGTCGAGACGTACTTGCTAATATCGACCGAGGAATGCATTGCGTGGACGTCAATGAACGATCCGGGATGGGCTACGTTAGCAACTACCAATCCAATGATAATCGCCACGGTCGTCATCAATTCGAAGTAAATTAACGTCTTCCCCCCAATCCGACCAACTTTCCGAATGTCACCCATACTGGCAATCCCAACCGTTAAACACGAAACGACGATTGGCAATACGATCATTTGGATTAACCCAATGAACATGGTTCCAATGCTTTGCATCGCTGTGATGGCCGTTTGATTCTTATAAAAGACTACTCCCAGGATAATCCCCAGCAATAATCCCAGCATAATTTGCCATCCTAATGTAATCCGAAAAAAATGTTTCTGTTTCATCATCCTGGCTCCTTTATTCTGAACAATTGCCTTGATTATACAATAATTAGTTAGCTTTCACAAAAATACAAAAAAAGCGCCTTCGAATTACTTCGAAAGCGCCGTTTAATTGGCGTGGCAACGTCCTATCCTCGCAGGGGGCGATCCCCCAACTACTTTTGGCGTGCTAAAGCTTAACTACTGTGTTCGGCATGGGAACAGGTGTATCCTTTAGGCTATCGCCACCACACGACTGAGTGAACTTCGTTCCCTCAAAACTAGCTAATATTATTTCCTGCTGAGTCACCATTGCACTTCTTTGGTTAAGTCCTCGACTGATTAGTATTAGTCCGCTTCACGTATCACTACGCTTCCACTTCTAACCTATCGACCTGATCATCTTTCAGGAGTCTTACTTCCATATAGGAATGGGAAATCTCATCTTGAGGCGAGTTTCACACTTAGATGCTTTCAGCGTTTATCTCATCCATACATAGCTACTCAGCAATGCGCCGGGCGGCGCAACTGATACACCAGCGGTATGTCCATCCCGGTCCTCTCGTACTAGGGACAGCTCCTCGCAAATTTCCTGCGCCCGCGACGGATAGGGACCGAACTGTCTCACGACGTTCTGAACCCAGCTCGCGTACCGCTTTAATGGGCGAACAGCCCAACCCTTGGGACCAACTACAGCCCCAGGATGCGATGAGCCGACATCGAGGTGCCAAACCTCCCCGTCGATGTGAACTCTTGGGGGAGATAAGCCTGTTATCCCCAGGGTAGCTTTTATCCGTTGAGCGATGGCCCTTCCATACGGTACCACCGGATCACTAAGTCCGACTTTCGTCCCTGCTCGACTAGTCAGTCTCGCAGTCAAGCTTGCTTCTGCCTTTACACTTACAGAATGATTTCCAACCATTCTAAGCAAACCTTTGAGCGCCTCCGTTACTATTTAGGAGGCGACCGCCCCAGTCAAACTGCCAACCAGACACTGTCTCCGAGCACGCTAAGTGCTCAGGGTTAGAGTGTTCACATAGCCAGGGTAGTATCCCACGGGTGCCTCCACCGAGACTAGCGTCCCGGTTTCAATGGCTCCTACCTATCCTGTACAAGCTATGTAAACACCCAATATCAAGCTACAGTAAAGCTCCATGGGGTCTTTCCGTCCTGTCGCGGGTAACCTGCTTCTTCACAGGTATCTTAATTTCACCGAGTCTCTCGTTGAGACAGTACTCAAATCGTTACGCCTTTCGTGCGGGTCGGAACTTACCCGACAAGGAATTTCGCTACCTTAGGACCGTTATAGTTACGGCCGCCGTTTACTGGGGCTTCATTTCGAGGCGTCGCCGAAGCTAACCTTTCCACTTAACCTTCCAGCACCGGGCAGGCGTCAGCCCATATACTTCATCTTACGATTTTGCATAAACCTGTGTTTTTGATAAACAGTCGTTTGAGTCTCTTCACTGCGGCTGACCTGACGGTCAGCACCCCTTCTTCCGAAGTTACGGGGTCATTTTGCCGAGTTCCTTAACGAGAGTTCTCTCGCTCACCTGAGGATACTCTCCTCGACTACCTGTGTCGGTTTGCGGTACGGGTAGTTAATTACTAACTAGAAGCTTTTCTCGGCAGCGTGACATCGGTTCCTTCTCTACTTTAATTTCGATCCTCATCATCGCTTGTCAACCCGGTCAGAAGCATTTCACTCCTCACCTGACTTACGATTTGAACATACCTTTCCAATCGTATGCTAAACCTAGCCTTCTGCGTCCCTCCATCGTTCCAACATAATTAACTAGTACAGGAATCTCAACCTGTTATCCATCGCCTACGCTTCTCAGCCTCGGCTTAGGTCCCGACTAACCCTGGGAGGACGAGCCTTCCCCAGGAAACCTTAGTCATTCGGTGGATCAGATTCTCACTGATCTTTCGCTACTCATACCGGCATTCTCACTTCTAAGCGCTCCAACAGTCCTTCCGGTCTGCCTTCATCGCCCTTAGAACGCTCTCCTATCACGCAACGTAGTTGCGTCCGCAGTCTCGGTAAGATGCTTAGCCCCGGTAAATTTTCGGCGCAGAATCACTCGACTAGTGAGCTATTACGCACTCTTTAAATGGTGGCTGCTTCTGAGCCAACATCCTAGTTGTCTAAGCAACTCCACTTCCTTTTCCACTTAGCATCTATTTAGGGACCTTAACTGGCGGTCTGGGCTGTCCCCCTTTCGACGATGGATCTTATCACTCATCGTCTGACTCCCGGACATAAATCAATGGTATTCGGAGTTTATCTGAACTCAGTAATCCAAGACGGACCCCTCGCTCAAACAGTGGCTCTACCTCCATGATTCTAATTCCGAGGCTAGCCCTAAAGCTATTTCGGAGAGAACCAGCTATCTCCAAGTTCGTTTGGAATTTCACCGCTATCCACACCTCATCCCAGCACTTTTCAACGTACACGGGTTCGGACCTCCGGTGCGTATTACCGCACTTTCATCCTGGACATGGATAGATCACCTGGTTTCGGGTCTACGGCAACATACTAATTCGCCCGCTTAAGACTCGCTTTCGCTACGGCTCCGCTTCTTCGGCTTAACCTTGCATGCAACTGTAACTCGCCGGTTCATTCTACAAGAGGCACGCTATCACCCATAAACGGGCTCTAACTGCTTGTAGGCACATGGTTGCAGGAACTATTTCACTCCCCTTCCGGGGTGCTTTTCACCTTTCCCTCACGGTACTGGTTCACTATCGGTCACTAGGGAGTATTTAGCCTTGGGAGATGGTCCTCCCGGATTCCGACGCCGTTTCACGTGTGGCGCCGTACTCAGGATCATGAACTGAGGGAATTCAATTTCGCTTACGAGACTATCACTCTCTTTGGTGCAGCTTCCCAACTGCTTCAGCTATCAAATTCTTTTGTAACTCAAATGTTCAGTCCTACAACCCCGAACCACGAAGGTTCGGTTTGGGCTATTCCCAGTTCGCTCGCCGCTACTATGGGAATCGAAATTTCTTTATCTTCCTGTGGGTACTTAGATGTTTCAGTTCCCCACGTCTACCTCTCCGCAGCTATGAATTCACTACGCAGTGATTAGTCATGACACTAATCGAGTTTCCTCATTCGGAAATCTCCGGATCACAGCTTACTTACAGCTCCCCGAAGCATATCGGTGTTAGTTCCGTCCTTCATCGGCTCCTAGTACCAAGGCATTCACCATGCGCCCTTCTTAACTTAACCTATAATCCTACGGATTATAAATCATTGAGTTTAGCGATCAAACACATTAAAAAACTCAAATTACACAATGGTTGTTCTCGGTTGAAATTATATTAACAATATAATTCTTACAGAAAATAATATTATCTAGTTTTCAAAGAACCAAGTGGTACTAAAGTCAGTACCAATGGAGAATAGCGGGATCGAACCGCTGACCTCCTGCTTGCAAAGCAGGTGCTCTCCCAGCTGAGCTAATTCCCCAAAAGGTTAAATTGTAATGCCGAACCCGTCGGCGATGGGCCTAAGTGGACTCGAACCACCGACCTCACGCTTATCAGGCGTGCGCTCTAAACCAGCTGAGCTATAGGCCCAAAAAGCGCGAATATCATGTGAGAGTAATCCTCTCAAAACTAAACAAGACTTTGATTGGTGTAAGGTTCCGTATTATTCCTTAGAAAGGAGGTGATCCAGCCGCAGGTTCTCCTACGGCTACCTTGTTACGACTTCACCCTAATCATCTGTCCCACCTTAGGCGGCGGACTCCTAACGGTTATCCAACCGACTTTGGGTGTTACAAACTCTCATGGTGTGACGGGCGGTGTGTACAAGACCCGGGAACGTATTCACCGTGGCATGCTGATCCACGATTACTAGCGATTCCAACTTCATGCAGGCGAGTTGCAGCCTGCAATCCGAACTGAGAACGGCTTTAAGAGATTAGCTTGACCTCGCGGTTTCGCAACTCGTTGTACCGTCCATTGTAGCACGTGTGTAGCCCAGGTCATAAGGGGCATGATGATTTGACGTCATCCCCACCTTCCTCCGGTTTATCACCGGCAGTCTCTCTAGAGTGCCCAACTGAATGCTGGCAACTAAAGACAAGGGTTGCGCTCGTTGCGGGACTTAACCCAACATCTCACGACACGAGCTGACGACAACCATGCACCACCTGTCATTCTGCCCCCGAAGGGGACACCTAATCTCTTAGGCTAACAGAAGATGTCAAGACCTGGTAAGGTTCTTCGCGTAGCATCGAATTAAACCACATGCTCCACCGCTTGTGCGGGTCCCCGTCAATTCCTTTGAGTTTCAACCTTGCGGTCGTACTCCCCAGGCGGAATGCTTAATGCGTTAGCTCCGGCACTGAGAGGCGGAAACCTCCCAACACCTAGCATTCATCGTTTACGGCATGGACTACCAGGGTATCTAATCCTGTTTGCTACCCATGCTTTCGAGCCTCAGCGTCAGATGCAGACTAGACAGCCGCCTTCGCCACTGGTGTTCCTTCATATATCTACGCATTTCACCGCTACACATGAAGTTCCACTGTCCTCTTCTGCACTCAAGTTTCCCAGTTTCCGATGCACTTCTTCGGTTAAGCCGAAGGCTTTCACATCAGACTTAAAAAACCGCCTGCGCTCGCTTTACGCCCAATAAATCCGGACAACGTTTGCCACCTACGTATTACCGCGGCTGCTGGCACGTAGTTAGCCGTGACTTTCTGGTTAGATACCGTCACGCCGTGAGCAGTTGCTCTCACAGTCGTTCTTCTCTAACAACAGAGTTTTACGAGCCGAAACCCTTCTTCACTCACGCGGCGTTGCTCCATCAGACTTGCGTCCATTGTGGAAGATTCCCTACTGCTGCCTCCCGTAGGAGTATGGGCCGTGTCTCAGTCCCATTGTGGCAGATTACCCTCTCAGGTCTGCTACGTATCATCGCCTTGGTGAGCTATTATCTCACCAACTAGCTAATACGCCGCGGGTCCATCCAAAAGCACTAGCACCAAGGCCAGCTTTCAAACTAAAACCATGTGGTTTTAGTTGTTATACGGTATTAGCATCTGTTTCCAGGTGTTATCCCCTACTTCTGGGCAGGTTACCCACGTGTTACTCACCAGTTCGCCACTCGGTCCAATCTAAAATCCAACCCGTGCAAGCACGGGTTGTCAATTAGGAGACCGCGTTCGACTTGCATGTATTAGGCACGCCGCCAACGTTCGTCCTGAGCCAGGATCAAACTCTCATTTTAAATGAGAACTTTACTAGCTCTCCTTGATTTGTTGCTTTAAGCGAATTGACTTCGCAATTGTTTAATTTTTAAACTCACGTTTAAAAATTCCTTACACTTTTGTAATCAAAATCTTGTTCAGTTTTCAAAGAACTACTCCGCACTGCTCTTCAGCGCATAAATAATCATATCGCGTTTGTTAAGCATTGTCAAGCACTTTTTGAAGATTCTCACGAAAGTTTCAAAAAGTCAGCCGACCGTTCTTAACGAACGATTACTACTATATCGTCCTCACTTCTAAATGTCAACCCTTTAGTCAAAAAAAGTCAAAAAATTATTTGACTCCCTGCCACACAAAAAGGACCCGCTTTCAAAGCAAGTCCTTTCCTTAATTAAATCACATTAAACGTTACGCGTAAGTTCTCCTAAGACCGCGGCTTGTTCCCCGGCAATCAAATCAACCTTGCCAGCGATTGTCCGCGTATCCATCTTAATTTCTCGTTCTAATCCCGGTGTTTCCAATTTTGGTTCAAAGAACGCTTTAAATTCTGCTAGTCGCTCTGGTGTGTGGAAAATCCGAGCCGTTACCGTAATGAAGGTCGCAAATTCCATATCACCACCGACAGTTGCTTCTAGCCAATCCCAATTATTCCGAATCCAATCCCACGCTACCTGTTGGTTTAACTCATTAGCAAGTAACCCACGGTACCAGGCCCGCAAATCTTGGGGTTTAATAACATCCGCATTCTTAAACTGCGAAACGAGCCGTTCAGCTAACTGGGGGTCAGCTACATTAGGAACCGCAACTGCTAAATCTTCTCGGTAGTTAACGTCATTCGTCGTCGTGTAATCCGTCAGCAACTGGTCAAAGAGGTCTGCACTGCCATAATTTTGCACTTCATTCTTCAAAATTAAAGCCCGCACGTCCGCTGGCAGAGCAACTAAGTCCGCGTGGTGGTCAGTGAAAATGGCGTGGGCTTGTTCAATGACATCCGGTAATTGTGCATATAGAGCCGCATTAAATACAATGGGCCGGACCTTTTGATCATCGTTCGATTCGCCAGCCCGGGGTAGTAACCCTAACCGGTTCACGTTAGCGTGCACTAACTTGCCAAAGAACTCGCGGAGCTCTTGTTCAGCGGGGGAACCGGGCGTTACAAACATCTTTAGTGAGTTTGCAACGGCATAGAGTTCAGCATTCACAATCGCCGATTCACTCCCCGCAAACTGTTGGAGCAACGGAATTAACCGCGCGTAATCAATCCGTTGGGCGCTAGCTAATAGGCGCAGGTCCTGTAAAATTTGCCGTTGATCAATCGGCGTTAACGTTTCAACGTCCTCTAAAATGTCGGCCAATAACTCTGGATCATATTGCACTACTACGTGGGAGTTGTTACCAACGTTTACTCGGAACGGAACCCCTGCTTGCTTTCGCAAGGACTTGTAATCACCAAGTTTTAGCGCTGGTTTATCCATAATTTGAGGCGCTGCTGCGTAGTTACTATCTAACGGAATCTGCCATTGCCGGCCTTTGTCCGTTCCGCCTCCGATAAAGAACTGTTGTTGCCGTAAGGTTAACTGGCCATCATCCGTCACGGTTGCAGAAACCACTGGGTAACCGGGTTGTTCCAACCATGAATTCATGATCTTCCCAATCGCTAATCCCGAAGCATCACCGAGTGCTTGCCACAAATCCTGCCCTTCGGCGTTTCCATACTGGTGCGCAACAAAGTACTGGCGGAGCCCCTTCCGTAAGGCATCGTCCCCCAACAAAGCCCGTACCATCACTAACATCCGAGCTCCCTTGGCGTAGACAATTGCTCCGTCAAAGAGCGCATCAATCTCCGCCGGATTATTTACGGCGACGTGCACTGACTGAACACCATCCGTAGCATCCCGTGATAGGGCCATGGGCACTTCGGACGTCTGAAACATTTCCCACACGTGCCAATCGGGCTGGAGGGCATCAACGGCCACGTACTCCATCATGTTAGCAAAACTTTCATTTAACCACAGATCATCCCACCATTTCATGGTAACTAGGTCCCCAAACCACTGGTGGGCCAGTTCGTGGGTAATGACTGTCGCCACGAGTTCCTTCGTTTCTAATGGAGTATTATCAGGATCCAGTAATAACAGTGCTTCTCGGTAGGTAATTAGCCCCCAGTTTTCCATGGCTCCGGCCGAAAAGTCCGGAAGTGCAAGTTGCCAGGAATGTGGCAAGGGATAAGGAGTTTGGTAGAAGTCTTCATAAAATTCGATGGCGCGCTTAGCAATGTCTAGGGCAAAGTCGAGTTCCTTGGGTTGGTGGGCCTTGGTAGCAAAAACGCCAACTTCGACCCCACTCTTAGTGGTCGTAAGCTTACTCTGGAGGTCTCCAAAGGCAAACGCCACTAGGTAGGTCGACATTTTCAGGGTCTGGGCAAAGTAGTGAACCCCATTTTCAACCCGTTCTTCGGGCATGTTGGCTAACACCGTTTCTCCCGGGTGTTCGTCAAACTTCAGTGCCAGGCTAAACGTCGCTTTGGCTTCTGGTTCGTCAATACTAGGAAAAGCCTGCCGGGCAAACGTCGTTTCAAACTGGGTGCCTACCACCTGCTTCTTTTCCCCCCCGACTTCATAGTAAGAAGGGTAAATGCCCATCATGGTATCCGTCAACGGTGCTTGGTAGTCCAGTTCGACTTCCACTGCGCCGGCAGCCGGTAACTCAATGCGAATCGCTTCTGCTTCATCATCAGTCGTAAAGGGAACCGGGTTGCCGTTGGCCCGAACCTGACTAACCTGTAAATCCTTTTGGTTAACCGCTATCTTAGCTTGACTAGCATTCCCACGAATCTTCGTGGTTCCCGTAATCGTTTTCTGTTCCCGGTTAACATCAATGAATAAATCATAGTGTTCCGGTTGAAACAGGGGATAAAACCGTTCAATTCCTGCCATCGTTTCCACTCCTTTAAGATTCTAGCGTTATAAATTGTCTTAATTGTACACAATTTTCGGATTATTCGGAACCATTTTGTTTTGCTGCGCTTTAGTTCTCTTCTAACATAATTTGCCGTATAATAAACTTTTAACAACCAATTTACTAAGTGAGGAATCAGCATGAGCAAGGAAACGAGACGCGCGATTTTCATCATTATCGCAGCCAATTTTATCATTTGTTTAGGGTGGAGTTTAGTTATTCCGGTCGAACCCTTCATCAAAAATGAATACCATTTAACGGCGGGAGAAATGGGCATGATGACGTCCTTATTTGCGTTTACTCAATTTCTCTTTTCACCACTCATCGGGCGCCTCTCCGACCGCATTGGCCGGGCGCCAATTTTAACGGTCGGTCTGGTTCTCTTTGCCTTTTCTCAGTTTATCTTCGCCCTCGCCAACTCACTGTTGTGGTTTGACCTTTCCCGGTTAATTGGTGGGGTGGCCGCAGCGATGGTAGGAACGACCTCCATGGCCCTTGCAGCCGATTTGTCCAGCGAACGGGAACGAGCGCGGGTAATCGGCTGGATCTCCGCCGCCTTTAGTGGGGGGCTCATCATTGGACCCGGGATTGGGGGCATCCTTGCCAATTTAAGTTATAAGACGCCCTTTTGGTTTGCCGGAGTCTCTGGAATCTTGGCAGCCCTAGTCTTTATCTTTGGGATGCCCAGCCACCCCAAAGAACGCAGCCACGGTAAGCTGGTTGATGGCATGCCCCTCCGCACCGGCAGTTTCAAACAACTTTTAAACAAGTCGATTATTACTTTATTTTTCATGATCCTAGTGGCCTCCTTTGGTTTAGCCGGGTTTGAAAGCATCTATACCCTCTACGTCAACCAGGTCTTCCACTTCTCACTCAATCAAATCGCCCTCGTGTTAATTCTCAATGGAATTTTCTCCCTCTTTTTACAGGTGGTCCTCTTTGACCGCCTGGTGAACTGGGTCGGAGAGCTTGGCTTAACGCGGATCTGCTTTTTAGTCAGCATGGCTGGGATTCTCTGGATCTTGGTTGCTCACACGGCGGTGGAAGTGATTGTCGCCACCTTGCTAATCTTCTGTGCCTTTGACGTGCTACGTCCCGCGATTACCACCTTGTTGACGCGCTTTGGAAAGCACAATCAGGGACTGATCAACGGGGTGAACATGTCGCTCACCAGCATCGGAAACATCGCCGGTCCCATTTTTGCCGGAACGTTAATGGATAAAAATCCGAGCCTGCCCTACCTGATCGTTGCAATCATCATGTTCTGTTCGGCGCTGATTACTTGGGTAGTTAGTTACGAAATGAAACAACAACGGTCCCCGCAATGACCTTAGCCAATTAAAAAAGAACCTTTCTAGTAGAAAGGTTCTTTTTTGTGAGCTACACCTTAATGATGTTCTAACGCACAGGCAATGCTGTGGGCTAACATCCCAAAGATCATCATGTACATTGAAATCATCATCCCATCGGGCAATGCCATAAATAACAGCAACGTGATAATCCAGTAAATCGAAAGCAACCAGTAAAATAACTTCATCGGGGATCCTCCTCATTCAGATTATTCACATTCTAACATTGATTTTATTTAAAAGTAAGCCTTGACAAATAAGTCTGCCGCGAGTAAGAATGCCGCAATCGCAATTAGGAAACGGAGAACCTTAATGTTGACACGCCGCACGATTAACGGTCCGCAGTACCCGCCGATTAGCAAGCCCATGCCCAGCGGTAAAACCGCATACCAAGCCACCGTCGTCGTCATGATAAAGTACGCTGACGAACAAAGGTTACAAGCAAACGTCATCACGTTTTTGACGGCATTGTACTTGGCAAAGCTTTCCCGGGTAATCACCGCTAAAATCGCTAATAACACTACCCCACCGGCAGCTCCAAAGTACCCGAGGTAACCACCTACTAATACAATTCCGAGGTAACTAGCCAGGGTTAGGACCTTGTGCCGCGTAGGATGCATTTCCGCACGCCGTAAGCGCTCTTCCTCTTTCAGTTCCTTTCCTCGTCCTGAAAGCAGGAGCATTACCCCAGCTACTAAGATAAAGAATGGCACGATTTTTTCAAAGGTAGACGCCGGGGCAACCAGTAAGAGAGCACTCCCGCTCACACTTCCGATCACCGCCAGGATGGTATACCCCAGCGCCCGGCGCCACTGACCGTGCAGTTCCTTTAGGGACGCTGGAATGGCGCCCACCCCGGTAAAAATGAGGGAAACCGTATTCGTCACGTTTGCAATTACCGGTGGAATCCCCACCATCAGGAGCGCTGGATAGGAGGCAATTGATGCCAAGCCGGCAATCGTCGCCATTAACCCTGCCACAATCCCCGCCACTAATAAGAAAATAAATTGTAAAATCATGTACTCTAAACCCCTCTTTGTAAGTTAATTTACCGCTCTGTCTGTTTCATTATAGTATAAATAATCAATTGGATAAAATTAACTAAAAAAGCACCTCATTGGAGGTGCTTTTCGCAAATCTACGTTACAGTTCTACTTGGTATTCGTCAAAGTAGTGTTGCAGTGGTCGTAAGTCTTCACCATCATAGATTGCAAAGAAGTCGGCCAAGCTATACTGCTGTTGGTCTCCCTTATCCTTGCGGAAGTTCGGGCTCACAGTTTCAACTACCTTGCCATCCTCAATCTTAACCACTAAGTCTTCTACCGGTAAGGCCCGTTTGTCGTTAATGATTATGTCAATCAAGAACGGCCGTCCTGCTTTAACAGCTGCAACGGCTTGATCAAAGGCCGCTGGTAATTCAGCGTAGTTTGAAACCCGAACGGCGTCTAAGCCCATTCCCTTGGCAATCATTGCAAAGTCTTGGGATTGCAAATCCAAGCCAAAGTATGGCATGGCCAGGTCTTCTTGTTCACCCTTAATGAAGCTTAGGTCCCCATTTTGAGTCACGATGTTAATGATTGGTAACTGGTACTTAACTTCCGTAACTAAGTCTTGCATTACCATGGACAGCGCTCCGTCTCCAGCAATGTTAAAGACTTGCTTGTCCGGTTCATCTAACTTAGCCGCGATGGCCCCGGGAACTCCTGAACCCATCGTTGCAAATAAGGCGGAAATGACCCACTTCATTTGGTCATTGAAGTTCAAGTATCTGAAGGTACTGATGATGTTGTCACCAACGTCAACGGAGTACACAGCATCTGGTTCAGAAATCCGGTTAATTTGTTGGTAAACTTGAGCTGGACTCAAGCTGTCAGCTTCACTGTCCATAATCTTCTGGATGTATTCTTTCCAGTTTTGCATGTCAGCGACAGCAGCTTTGAAGAATGAGCTTTCTGGAGCTGGTTCTGATTGATCCAAAGCCTTTTCCACAAACTGAGTGGCATCTGACCAAATGGCAAAGTCCGGAGTGTGGTGCCGACCTAATTGAATCGTGTTGTTATCAACTTGAATGTACTTAAAGTCATGGCTAGCGTAAACGCTGTGAGCGAAGGCAAAGTCACCACCAATGGCAATTACTAAGTCAGCAGTTGCCAAAATTTCATCCGCTGGCTTCGAAGCCGCCCGGTTAGCAGTTCCAAGGTTTCCTTCGTAACCTTTGTCAACGTAACCCTGAGCCAATCCATCCATGATTAACGGAATTTGGAGTTTCTTTGATAATTCAATTAACTTGTCACCACCAGCCTTAATCCCGCGCCCAACGTGGATAACTGGACGTTTAGCTTCCTTCACCATGGCTAAGAATTGAGCTACTTCGGCATCAGTCGCAACTGGTTGCGGTGCCGGCTTCTCGTAGGTTGCTGAAGCCGAATCGTAACGCACATCTGGAATTTCGGCAAACCCAAAGTCGTTGGGAATTACCACTACGGCAACCCCTTTGTGCGCATAGGCCGCATGGATGGCTTGATCAACTACGTGCGGTAAACTTTCCGGGCTCATTACTACTCGATCGTAAACCGAAACGTCTTCAAACATGGGCACTTCTGGAAATTCTTGGAAGTAGTCATAGTTCATGTTCGTGTGCGGAACTTGACCTACCAGTGCTAACACTGGGACTTTATCTTCCTTTGCATCGTACAATCCGTTTAACAGGTTAACTGCACCTGGTCCAGCCGAACCAAAGGCCACCCCAATGTGACCGGTTAGTTTCGCATGAGCAGCCGCTGCGAGCGCGCCCACCTGTTCGTGCCGAATCTGCACGTAGTTAATGTTCTCTTTTTCAACGTCTAGGGCGTGTAGCGTCGAGTTAATGGACCCACCTGGGTAACCGTACACATCTTTCACGCCATAGGCCTCGAGGACCTTGAGCATTGCCACTGCAGCAGGAACTTTGTTTACAGCTTTCATAATGATTCCCTCCATTTCTTACTGTTAGCTTAGCACTATTTGAAACCGCTTACAACAAATTATCCTCTCTTCACCACTAGTTTTTTACTTCACAAACTGCACGCGGGCGTAGTCATTCGGACGGTTGCCCTGTTAGCCCTTGACCCGATGCCGTTTATGGTAGAGCACTACGCCAATCGTAATGGGAATCGTCAAAATGACCCCAATGGCGGAAATGATTGTCATGATCAGTTCGGCGACAAAAATTTTATCGTTAATAATCATCCCCAGCGTGTAGTGCAACCGGGCAAACCAGATAAAGAGGCCGAGGAGTTCCCCGTAAAATCCAAAGAACAGGGTATTAAAAGCCGTCCCTACGATTTCTTGACCAACGCGCATTCCGGTGCGAATTAACTGCTGCTCACTAATCGTAGCATCGTGATCCTCCAGCTCAACTAACCCGGTTGCAACCGCCACGGCGGCCTCTGCTACTGCTCCTAGACAGCTTAAAATCGTCATCGCACAGGAAACATCTAGAAACCGGACCCCTAGTTGCAGGGAGAGTCCTTCCAGGTCTTCCGTATTTTCGACTCCAAAGCCCTGCACCTGGGCCCAGTGTTCAATCGGGATGATCAATAAAATTACTAAGCCAACCACGATGATGGACGTTAAAAACGCAATGTCAGCATTGCGTCCCTGTTGATTACCAAAATAAATGGAAACTACGAGGATAATCACCGCGTTACACAACGTCACAATCAGGTACGGAATCCCCCAGGAAATCAAGACTACGGATAAAAAGACCACCGCAAAGTTAAACAGCAACCCGAGAAATGAAACGAGCCCCTGCTTACCACCAGCTAGTAACATCGCTCCTAGTAATACCAAAACTAGGGCACTAATCGTACTCATTTGCACACCTTCATTTCACAAATACCACCGGCTAACAACCCCGTAATTGGAACGGTTAGCGCAATTCCAATTCCACTAATCAAACTTTGGACGATTCCTAATGACATAATCATTGAGTACGAATAGCCCCAACTATTTCCGTTCTTTAAAAACAGCACCATCATGGGAAAGGTACTAGCCACAAAGATCAAAAAGAGTACGTTAATTAGGGGACCCATGATGGAGCGGCCAATCTTTCTGGCATTCGCAAACAACTCGGCAAACCGCATGGTCGGTTGCTCGCGATAGATTGCAAACACACTCGACGTGATATCGGCCGAAAGGTCCATGATGGCTCCGAGCGAGCCAATCATACTCCCCGCAAAAAAGAGGGGGAGCCGCTGCTGAGTCACGTAGTCCATCATTTCAAACTTCATGCCCCGTTGGTGCGTTACAGTTAGCACTAACCAGGCAATGATCAATGCCGCGGCGGTCCCCAAAATGGTGGCAATAATGGCTACCAGGGTTTCCTTAGAGCGCCCAAAGATTAACAAAGCGGTTACGACCGTAAACACTACCGCAAGGAGACTAAACAGCACAAAGGGATTCCAATCTGTGTGCACATCTAACTCCACGACTATTATGAACAACCAGGCATTTACTACCAGGCTTAGAAGTGCCATTGACCCCCGAAATTTCAGGATGAGTAACAGCAGACTCACGGTTAACCAAACCAAAAAGACCACCACGGTATCCCGTTTAAAACCGTTAATGAGACCAGACCGGTTGCGCTGAGCGTTCCCACCCAGATGTAAAAAAACCTGTTGGCCCGGGTGATATTCCTGATCGGTGGCATTTGAGCGCGAAAATTGATTTTGCACCCGCACCGTTTGGCACCGTTTGTTCCCATTGAGGATTTTGAGGGTCACCGTTTGATTTTGCTGGTAATCCTGATTACGAAACTCATCCGTAGTTTTCATCCGCGGGCCGTTTTTAACCTGCTGGACCTCAGCCACGGTCTGACTGTATAGCGGCGCATCGTAATGGGTCAATAAAACGGCAATGAGCCCCACGACTAGAACTACTAGTAACCACCACCATTTAACTGTGCTGCGGGGTTGAATTCTTTTCAAAACCATTCCTTCTTTCCTATTTGTGGTATGGACTGTTGCTATTAATCATCAAGGCCCGATAAATTTGTTCACATAAGACCACTCGCATTAACTGATGGGGGAGGGTGAACTTCCCAAACGATAGCTGATCGTTGGCCCGCGCTAAGACCGCTGGAGCTAATCCCAGTGAACCGCCAATGATAAAGGTAAGGTCCGAATGACCATACGTCGTCAAATCTTTAATCTGTTGCGCAAAGGTCTCTGACGTGCGTTCGGTCCCGTTAATCGCTAACGCAAACACGTACTCGCGCTCACTCACTTTGGATAGAATTCGGTCACCCTCTTTCGCCATCACCTGCTCCATCTCAGTAGAACTTAATGATTCTGGAGCTTTTTCATCCCGGACTTCAATCATTTTAACCTTACAAAAGCGCGATAACCGCTTTTGGTACTCAGCAATGGCCGCCGCAAAGTACTTTTCCTTTAGTTTTCCAACTACTACCAGTTTGATGTTCATAACTACCCGCCTTTCAACAGTTTATCCACAAAGTTATCCACAAGGAGTGGCTAATTTTCCGCAATTTCGGGGAAATTTAACCACCTGTCTTTTTCCCAGGTCTGTCAACAAGTTTTTTAGTTATCCACAGTTAGCACAGCAACATTTGTTCGTTAACACACATAAAAAAGACCGTGAAACGCCGTTATTACAGGCTTTGAAAATCGAACAAAAATGTTTCATAAAGTTATTAACAGCCCCTGTGGATAACTTTCAAAAAGTTATTCACGGAGATTATTCCGCATCGGAGCGCGCTTTTTCTCAGCACCAAAAACTTATCCACAAACTTATCAACAGTGATTTCCCCTATCAGCTACGCGTGTTATAATTTCTTGCATTTCGGCGCTGTGAAACTTTTTTTGTTCGGAATTACTGGAAACTTTGACCGGACTTCCGCTCAACAAAATCAACCATTTGCACGCCATTAAAAAAACACGGTTCATCGCTGAAATAGAACCGTGTCGTTTATTATAACTTAATTAACGGAGAGGGTTGTTCGACATCCGTATCAAAGAGTTCAAAAGCTTGGCCAACTCCAAATCCATGATTCTTCATGACCGACGCCACGGTCAGGCGGGCGAGCGCTTTAGTGTTGTTATGATGACTCCGGTGCGCCAGAAAAATACGCTTGGTTTGTGGACCCATCACGTCCATTAAAATCTCCGTACTGGCCTGGTTAGACAAGTGACCGGTGTCGCTGTTAATTCGCAGTTTCGTGGAATACGAATAATCCCCATTCATTAGCATGTCGGGGTCATAATTACACTCAAATAAATACGCACCTGCATTCCGAATCAAACCCGCGACCCGGTCTGAAACTGACCCGGTGTCCGTGATGATCACAAAACTTTTTCCGTGATGGTGATAGTTATAGAACTGCGCCTGCGCTGCGTCATGGGCGACCGTGAAGCTTTCGACGTCCAAATCACCCCATAATTCGGTGGTATTGGGATCAAACACAAACTTTTGCTCCAGTGGCACCGCGCCGATTTTTGGGTCCATCGCCTTCCAGGTCGCCTCGTTTGCATATACGTTCATCCCATATTTTCGGGCTAAAATTCCAACGCCCTTAGCGTGGTCCGTATGTTCGTGCGTAACGAGCATGGTGTCGACATCGGCAAGGTCCTTCCCGATGCCTTCCATTAACCGTTTAATCCGAATTCCCGAGAGCCCCGCATCTTGAATAATTTTGTGCTGGGGCGTTTCAATGTACGTGCAATTTCCCCCACTACCACTCGACAACACACTGATTTTAAACTCATCATTCATTCGTTTTTCACGCTTTCCACTTTCGCAGTTCCGTTTGGTTGTTCTTGCACCTTTTCCGTATTAAACGAAGCCCCGTTCAGGGCATTAATCCGTTTAATTTGCACCTTCGGATTCGACTTCGTGTTCATCGCAATGACCCAGGTCGGAATATAAACTTCCTTACCACTTAATTCTAAGAAGCGGGTATACGCTAGCTTGGTCCACAAAATCTTGGCGTTATTCGGTAACTCGTTATATTGATACAAACTAATCACCGCCCGTTCCTCCGTAATTAGGTCCGCTTTATCATGCAGAATCTTGACGTTTCCAAGTTCCCGTTGGGTATAACCAATCACCCGTTGGTTCACAATGCTAAACGTCAGTTGTGCGTTTGCAGAGAAGAAGGGGCCCGCTGGACTTTGTTGGGCATAAACCACCTTGGTCTTGGTGGATAAATCCGGATCATACCGATACTGCTTAGCGTCCAGCACAAACCCGGGCCGCTTCCGCAGCAACTTGGTGAGCGTCCGCTCCGGATGCGTTGCAGCAACCTTCACGGGCGTCCGCAAATCACTAACGATTGTCCCGTTCTCACTGCGCGCGTTCTGATTTTTTAACGTTGCCAACCGGGGACCAAAATCCGTCTGCGGTTCAGCCGACAAATAGTAACCCGTGTGCTTAGCCGTACTCAAGGAACCCACCGTAATGTTGTCCCGTTTCATGTCTTTGATAATGGTGGTATTCACATTGCCAGCGTTCGCACTGTCATCTTGAACCTTACTATTCTTAGTCATCATGAATAAAAAAACGTCAATCACAATGAAAGCAATTAAGAAGATTCCCTGAATTCGTTTAAAATTCATTAGAAGCTCTCCTTTCGGGCCTTAGTAACGTTCCCCTGTTGCAAGTCGACGTAATTAACCCACTGGTTATCATACTTTACGAACCAGCTGGGTCGTAGCAGTACTAGTAACTTATGCTCGTCATTGGGCACAATTTGGTACCCAATTTGCACGTTACTAATCCGCTTCGTGTCAACATTAGCCTGGGCCAGTTGGGCTAACATGGTCTTACTGCTCGGAAGCGTGGTCTGCTGTTCATCAGTTGGCACCGGAATTTGAAAATCACGCAGGGAGAATTGGTAACGTTCCGAAGCCCCGTTCACATACTGATAGGCGTAATTCCCCAGTTGCTGATTGCCAAAGATGGGGAAGCCATCGATAAAGGAGCGATAGCTGACCGTCTTATTCTGCGCCTGGTAAGCATCAAACTGCGATGCCGCTAGGGGGACCCCAAGCTGAACCGCGTTGTGGTACGCCACCTGGAGCGCATCTTCCTCCGTTTTAACCGCTTTTTGCGGCCGAAAGTTATTGTAGGTAACGTCATCATTGGCCGAAAAGGTCAGCTCCTGGTTCGCAGAAGCATAGGTCGTTTCACCCTGATGGTGTTTGACAGTCGTATCCGTACTATTGCCAATGATTCGACTTAGGTAGGTGGACTGGGATTGTTCCTGCAGCATGTACCCGTAGTCTTTGAGCTGGACAGCGTGCGGGAAGTACAAGAATGGTTTGTTGTTAAGGGCCCGGATTTCCACCCGATTACTAGCTACGTCATGTTGCAACGTCCGTTTTAGGCGGGCGAGGTTCAGTTGCTGCACGGAGGCTTCGTACACTTGATAATTCTGATCGGTTAAAAAGTAAAGTTTCCCCTTCTCGTTCAGCGGAATCACAATCCGTTGCACCTTCAGCTGCTTTGCAAAGAGCTGCGGTTGCTTTAAAACCTGTCCTAACATCTGTCCCGCGAGGGCGTTATTGTAATTCAACATGATTGAATTCGGCTGGTTTAAGACGTCAAAATACCGCTGCTCATGCTTAGTACTAATCCGATGTAAATCGGTCATCTGGGTCCCCCGGAGCTGTTTTACAATCGTCCCCACTAGGTTGACAGTTGATGACGTCAACATGGTTTGTTGGTGGTGCTGATTCGTTTTGATGACCCGCAGGGGAGAATATACGTCCTGTAGCGGGCGCACGTTCGCGTCGTTATGAAGAGCAACGGCCCGATTTTGATGAGTCCGACTGCTAAAGCGAGCTGGATTCGTCAGTAAAGAAACCGACAGACCGACACTAATCAGGACGGCGATTGCTAGCGCAACTGGTAAAAAATAGCGTTTAAGCTTCTCCATCATCCCAGAGATCCTCCTCAATTGGTTCATACGGAAGGGAGATATAGAAAGTCGAACCCTTTCCTTCCGTACTTGCTACCCGAATGTCACCACCAAACGATTCGATGATTTCCTTTGAAATCGCTAAGCCGAGGCCACTGCCCCCTTGCGCCCGAGACCGCGCTTTATCCACCCGGTAGAACCGGTCAAAAATGTGTTTTAACGCACTCTGGGGCATCCCGAGGCCTTGGTCACTGATACTCAAGACGATCCGATTATGATTCTCATACAGCCGACAAGTAATCGTGCCCCCGTCCGGCGAATACTTCACCGCATTGTTCATCACGTTATCGAGCACCTGGGTGAAGCGGTCGGGATCGACCTCGGCCCATAAATCTTGGTGCGTAAATTCGCGCTTAATCCGGTAGGGTTTCTCAGCATCATTTTTCACAATCATATCAAACCGGTCCAGGATGTAGTTAAACAACTTGTTAATGTTGACGAGCTCGGTATTATACTTCTGGGTTCCCGAATCCATCCGTGACAACGTCAACAAGTCATTAATCATCCGAATCATCCGATCCGTTTCATCCTGCGTCACGTTTAAAAACTTCGGTGCTAATTCGGGATCTTCCCAGGCCCCGTCCGAGAGCGCCTCTAAGTAAGAATGCACACTGGTTAACGGGGTGCGCAGTTCGTGGGAGACGTTTGACACAAACTGGCGGCGGTCCTCATCAATTTTTTGTTGGGCGGTAACATCGTGGAACACGCAAACCAACCCATTAATAAAGCCGGACTTTCGTTGAATTAAAGAAAAGTGCGCCGATAGAATCAAGCGCCGTTCTGGAGTCGAAAAGTCTAGGTACACCTGCCCCGGATCTTCAATTAAATCCCGCAAGTTAAACTGATCCTGTAAATTTAACACCTGCAAAATTGGTTTGCCAACGACCGCCTGCTTGGTGGTGCCCAGTAACTCGAGCGCTTCGTCGTTAACGATGGTAACGAGGCCACGCCGATCGGTAGCTACCACGCCGTCGGTCATGTTATCCAACACGGAATCCAGTCGGCGCCGTTCGGACTCTGTCGATTCCTGAGACTCTTCCACCTGTACCGACAGGTTATTAACGGCATGCGCCAGTTGGCCTAATTCGTCGTTGCCGTAGACCTGCACGTGCCCCGAATAATCCCCCCGGGCAATTTGTTCGGTTTGGCGTTTCAATTCGTCAATCGGTTTCGTGATTGCCCGCGAGATAATGAGGGTCAATAGTAACCCTAGAATAATCGACAGCACCGCGGCAAACAGGTAAATAATCGTGATGTTATTAATGTTGTGGTAAACCTGACTAAGGTTCGCCCGAATGTAAACGACCCCCTCGATATTGTTCTGATTTTTAGCGCTGTTAATCAGCGGCGTTACCAACACATAATACCGATTATTGTTACTCGAGGTCGTTTTTTCAATCGTCTTACTACTGTACAGGGCACTCTTAACGTCGCCGTCGGTGTTTTTCTGTCCGACCAACGACTGTTCGTTATTTTGGTTAGTTCCCCGGATGTTACCCCGGGCATCAACCACAGTGACCTCTGCGTTATTACTAATATCGGCATCCTGCAGAATCGTTTGAATTTGCTTATTTGCCTTAATTTGGTTGCGACTGGCGAGTTGTTTTTTTAACGACGTATTGATGTACGGTTTCAGTTGCAACGATGCTTTAAACGTGTTGAGATTTTGGTACTCCAACTGCCGCACAAACACGGCGCCCACGGTTTCCAGCGTTAGCAGCATCATCAGCACGAACACCAGCGCAATTTTAAAGTGAATGGATTTAAAGAACTTCCATTTTTGAGCCATTCTGCTGCTCCTTCAGTATCAGTGCTTAAATTACTGGGCGTCCGGTGTATCGCGGACGTAATAACCAACGCCGCGCCGGGTTACCAACCACTGCGGATGACTAGGATCATCCTCAATTTTTTCCCGTAACCGACGGACGGTAACGTCCACAGTCCGCACGTCCCCAAAGTAGTCATAGCCCCACACCGTTTGTAAGAGGTGTTCCCGGGTCATCACCTGACCACTGTGCTGAGCGAGGTAGTGAATTAGTTCAAACTCCCGGTGGGTTAAATCAACCGGCGCCCCGTCCTTCGTTACCGAATAGGAATCGGGGTGAATGGTCAGGTTGCCAATCGTCAGGTCCTGATTTTCTCCCGCTGCGGGACCCGCGGCTTCCGTTGCCACCGATTGGCGACGCAAGTTCGCCTTCACCCGGGCAACCAGTTCGCGGTTAGAAAAGGGTTTCGTCACGTAATCATCAGCCCCAATTTCTAGGCCCAGGACCTTGTCTAACTCCGAGTCCTTAGCCGTAACCATGATGATGGGCATGTCGTGGGTCTTGCGAATCTCCTTGGCGACCTCTAGCCCGTCCATTTTCGGCAGCATCAGGTCTAAAATCACTAGGTCCGGATGATCATCTTCGACCTTGGCGAGGGCTTCCTCACCATCGTAGGCGACGATAACCTCGTATCCTTCTTTTTCTAAACTAAATTTTTCAATGTCTGTAATTGGTTTTTCGTCATCAACAACTAATATTTTGGCCATGATTATCAATGCTCCTACCATTTTTTCGGTTTCAATCCAGAATTGATCAAGACTTATTTAACTGCTCAATCAAAACTTAGTATATCACACCTCTAGAGCAGGCTCCGCTTTGCGACCAAGTCGGTCCATCGCCGTTGCGATTTTTTTCGAAAAAAGTGTTGCACCACTAATGTGCCTATGCTAATATAATACATGTACTTTTGATTTGGGCAGTTAGCTCAGCTGGCAGAGCAACGGACTCTTAATCCGTGGGTCCAGGGTTCGATCCCCTGACTGCCCATTTTACAGAACGACTATAATGGTCGTTCTTTTTTTATGCTCATTTTTCGCTAGCCAACCGGGTGGGTTACAATAAAAGGGACTTTAATTTTAAAAAGGAGCGAACCAACTCATGAAAAAGTGGCAGCAAATTGCAAAAATCACACGCCTACACTCGTTAATCGCATCCGTTCTACCGTTTTGCCTGGGGATCTTATTTGCCCTCTTTCGCTACCAAAAACTGAACGTCTTAAACAGTGTTATTTTCTTTTTAATTACCTGCCTGATGCAGATTATCGTTAACCTCTTTGATACCTATAAGGACTACAAAAAGGCGGTCAAGTATCACCTCAACCAAAAAGCGGATGGAATCTTCACCAAGGTTCAGGATGAGACTGAAGCTCGGCATTTAAAGTGGGCCATTTACGGACTAACCGCCTTGGGCGCACTATTGGCTCTCTGGTTGGTGCTGCGGACAAGTCCCGTCATTTTACTGCTCGGGTTAACTGGGGCAGCCGTTGGCTACCTGTACAGTGGGGGCCCGCACCCCATTCAAAATGGTCCCCTCGGTGACGTCGCCTCTGGGATCATTATGGGCTACATCATCTCGCTCGCCGCCGTCTTAATTAACATTTCCGCCGGCCAATACAGCTGGAGCATTGCCGGTGAAATGATTCTGGTGGCCGGCATTGCCGTGTGTGCCATCGCTAACATCAGTCTGGCTAACAACCTTTGCGATTACGACGAAGACGTTAAGTTTCACCGCTTTACGAGCGTTAATTACCTCGGAAAAGAAGGAACGCTGCGTTTCTACGCCCTTAACTACCTGATTGGTTATCTTTGCGTGGTTGCCGCTATTTGCCTGAACTGGTTACCGTTTTCCACGATTCTAGTCGTGGTGACGATTCCGTTAGTAATCAAAAATACCCGCCGCTTCTGGGCAGTGCAAAGTAAAGAAAAAACCTTTGTCCTGACAATTCGCAATGACATTGCCATTACCCTCGCGGTCGTGGTGGCCACCATCATTTTTATCCTGTTTCAGGTCTAACTAAAAAGCGTGTTGCAGAAACTGCAACACGCTTTTTTATTCGCTTGATTTCACGTCAATCCGATATCCGTACAGGGTAATCAACGAACTAACAATAATAATGGCAACCCCGATGATGGTTGGCAAGCTAATGTTTTCCCCGATTAGGAAGAAGGCGAAGATTGGTGAGAGCACCGGTTTAAAGAAGAACACCAGTGAGGCCATCGTAACGCCCCCTTCTTGTAGGGCGAGGAAGTAAAAAGCAAAGCCCCCACCTGTAACTGCGACCCCAACAAACAGTAAGATCCAGAGGTTTGGTAAGTTCACGTTGGTAAGGATGGGAATCGCCGCAAATGGTTTTAACCAGCTCACGGAACGCATGCCCGCCGCCACTGGCGGTAGTTTCGTGATTAGAATAATCACCAGTAACTCCAGTGCTCCTGCAATAAAGGTGAAGCTGGTCATTACGACCCCGTCAAGTTCCACCCGCAGGGAGGCAGCTTGCGACATGATGCTATAAAACCCAAACGTTGCGGCCGCCAGGATGGCAAAGAAAATTCCGAGCGGGTCCGTTAACTTAAAAGGATCCACGATTACCAGTAACCCAATCACGGAGAGAACCAACGAAATAATGTCCGTTCGTGACACGTTCTCATGCAGAATCAGGTACGCAAAGATTAACGCAAAGACCGGATTACAACTAAACAGAACGGCGACGATGGCCGGTTCTCCGTATTCAATCGCCAGTTGGTAGAGCGTCATGGAAATGACGACACACAAAAAACCGGTGAGAGAAAAGAACTTCCAATCGGCGATTTTAATGCGCCGGCGTTGCTTTTTTAAGTGCGCGACGGCAAAGGGCAGGATCACCAAGCCCCCGAGGGTAAACCGAATCAGGTTCAACTGAATCGGGTTAAATTGGTTCCCCGCTGCTTTCAAGGCAATTTCCATTAAACTAAATAACACCGTTGAAAGTAAAACGTATATTAATGATTTTTTCATTGGTTTGGATTCTCCTCTTCCTTTCCAAAATACAAAAAAAATGCGGAAATTGCAAATTCAGCGAAAAGAGCACCCCATAACTGGGATGCTCTTTTCACTGAGCGGGTCGGTTTGTTTCACATGAAACAAACCGCCCGACCTAATCACCGTTATAAATCGTATCTTTCACAATTACGTAATCAACCGTCCGGAGCGCCTTTAAATCACGACCACCGGCGTAGGAGATTGAAGATTGCAAGTCTTCCTTCATTTCTTGCAGCGTATCGTAGATGCTCCCCTGATACGGCACCAGTAATTTCTTGCCTTCCACGTTATGGTAGGCACCCTTTTGGTATTCCGACGCCGAGCCAAAGTATTCCTTATACTTCTGGCCAGCTTCTTCAACTTCTTTTCCGGGTGATTCTAAGTGCCCCGCAAACAGCGAGCCAATCATACACATTGTGGCTCCAAACCGTAGAGACTTCGCAATGTCGCCATCCGTCCGAATTCCACCATCGGCCACAATTGGTTTTTGCGCAGCTTTAGCACAATACCGGATCGCCGCTAACTGCCAGCCCCCAGTTCCAAAGCCAGTCTTGACCTTTGTAATGCAAGCCTTCCCAGGACCTACGCCCACCTTGGTGGCATCAGCTCCAGCATTTTCTAAGGCCCGAACTCCCTCAGGAGTCCCCACGTTGCCGGCAATTACAAACGCCGTGGGTAACTGTTCCTTAATGTATTTAATCATTTTAATGACGGAATCGGAGTACCCGTGGGCAATGTCGATGGTAATGTATTCTGGTTGTAAGTCATCGGCCGCTAAGCTCGCAATGAAATCATATTCAGCGGGCTTTACGCCGACGCTAATTGACGCAAATAAATTCTGGTCGTGCATCCGTCTAATAAAATCGTGCCGGGCTTCCGGTTGGAACCGGTGCATTACGTAAAAATACCCGTTTTGTGCTAGCGAAACGGCCAATTCTTCGTTAATCACGGTTTGCATGTTCGCCGGAACCACGGGGAGTTTAAACTGTCGTCCCCCAAATTCCACCGTTGTATCGCATTCACTCCGGGAATTGACAATACACTTGTTGGGAATCAATTGAATGTCATTATAATCAAATACTTCCATGCTTTTCTCTCCTATTCACGAACATTAATCTTTATTTAAATTCTTTCATTCGCGGACCTTCCATATCATACCGAAGCCACCTGCAATAGTCAATTAATTAACCAAAAAAACAGCATCCCCTCGGATCCTGTTATTCGTGTGCATATGAAATTGAAGAAAACTTATTAAACGACTTTACAAACAAGAGTTTAACCGTGCCACGGGGACCCGAACGGTTCTTTTCGATGATAATCTCAACTTCACCCACATTATCATCATCGGAAGCCGGGGCATTCGCCCCCTGCTCGTCCTCGGTTGCACCTTCGCGTTCGTAATAATCATCCCGATACAAGAAGGCGACAATGTCTGCATCCTGTTCGATCGAACCAGATTCTCGAATATCGGAAAGCACCGGCCGCTTATCCTGCCGTTGTTCCACGCCCCGGGACAGTTGTGACAAGGCAATAATTGGCACCTGTAACTCATTGGCAAGTTTCTTTAACTGCCGTGAGATTTCAGACACCTCTTGTTGCCGACTTTCCCGGGTACTGCCTTCAATCAACTGCAGGTAGTCAATCACGATTAAGCCCAAGCCACCATCGGGATCCCGGTCGGCTTCCTTCTTCAACCGCCGACAGTTCGCCCGGATGGAGGCAATTCGCGCTCCCGGAGTATCGTCAATAAAAATCTTGGCGTTCGATAACGTTCCCATAGCAACCGTTAAACTATTCCATTCGTCGGAGCTCAGTTCCCCGGTCCGCAGGTGGTTGGCATCAATACTGCCTTCCGCACACAGCATCCGGTTAACCAGCGATTCGGCACTCATTTCCAAACTGAACAATGCTACCGTCTTATTGGTCTTCGTCCCAACGTTTTGGGCAATGTTTAGGGCAAAGGCCGTTTTCCCGACCGCGGGCCGGGCGGCTAAGATTACTAATTCGCCCGGATGGAGTCCCGTGGTCATCTGGTCCAAGGCTTTGTAACCGGTCGGCAGGCCGGTCACATCGTCACCACCATTTTCAGACAACTCGTTAATCTTTTCAAAGGCCTGCGTCAAGACATCGCGAATGGGTTGAAAGCCACTCTGATTGCGATCCTCCGACACATCCATGATTTCCCGTTCCGCGTTATCTAGGAGCGTGTCTAGGTCTTCATCCTCATCGTAACCATCCGTAGCAATCTTAGTCGCCGTTTGAATTAGCCGCCGCAGGACCGCCTTTTTACTCACGATTTTGGCGTAATACCCCAAGTTAGCGGCAGTTGGAACCGATTCTGCGAGTTCGACAATCGCTGAAACGCCCCCAACGTCTTCTAGTTGATCCTGACTTTTTAACCGGTCGGTCACCGTTACGGCATCAATTCCTTCATCCTGATCCGCTAAGTCGACCATTGCTTGATAAATTAATTGATGAGCTCGTTTGTAAAAATCAGCGGCCTGTAAAATTTCCATGGCCTCAGGCAACGACGCAGGGGCTAAGAAAAGTGAACCCAGGACCGCCTTTTCCGCTTCAATACTATGCGGTGGCGTGTGGTCCATTAACACATCGTTATTCATGCTCTAACCCTTTTCTAATGTGACGCATTGCTTTATTTTTCGGCAACGTGGACCCGAATTCTAGCCGTCACGTTGGGGTGCAGCTTTACGGGAACGTTGGTGTAACCCATTGCTTTAATGGGTTCTGCAAGTTCAAGCTTACGCTTATCAATTTTAACTTGGTATTGTGCGGCCAGTGCCTGCGCAATTTGTTTGCTAGTAATGGAGCCAAACAACCGCCCGTCTTTACCGGATTTAGCCCGTAGTTCCACCACCGTGTCATCCTTTTCCAAAAAGGCTTGTTGTTGTTGTGCTTCTTCTAATTCTTCTTCGGCATTTTCGGCCGCGTGTTTTTGTTGCGCTTTTACCCGGCTGACTGCTGATTTAGTTGCTGGTTCAGCGAGGCCGTTCTTAATCAAATAGTTTTGGGCATACCCAGCTGGCACCTGTTTGATTTCGCCCCGTTTTCCTTTACCACGCACATCTTCTAAAAAAATCACTTGCATAATCCTTCACTCCTTTTGGTCTAATGTAACAAATTTACTGCATTCATGCTATTCGTCTGTTGGTGGATTGTCGGAGAGACTGGTTTTAATCGTCGTTTTTAACAATTCACTAGCTTCTGGAACAGTTTGGTCGGTCAACTGGGTGGCTCCCGCACCTAAGTGACCGCCACCGCCCAGTTGCTCCATAATTAATTGGACGTTAATCGTCCCCGTACTGCGAGCTGAAATCCCAACGTTGCCATCCTGACGCCGAAAGACCACGAACGAGGCCTCAACCCCGTCTACCGACAGCAAGGAGTCAACCGCCTTCGCCGCGGTCACCGAATCATACGCTACCTCGTCTTCAGCCGTAATTAAGGCAATGTGATCACTTTCAAATTTTACCAACGAAATCAGATGGTTCTCATCCATGTAATTTTTCACGTTTTCCTTCATGAACGAGGCAATTTCCTCCACGTTGGCACCCGCCGAACGTAAGTAACTGGCCGCATCAAACGTCCGAGTTCCGGTTTTAACCGTAAAGGATTGGGTATCCACCACAATCCCAGTCAACATCGCGGTTGCTTCCAACTCGTTCATTGGATCAGCAGACTGCGACTGGTATTCAAACATTTCCGTGATTAATTCACACGCAGACGAAGCGTAGGGTTCCACGTACGCCAGCAAAGGATTCGGAGGGAAATCTTCGCCGCGCCGGTGATGGTCAATGATGACCACCCGGTTTTCGAGTTTCTGGTACAACTCCTGAGCGACGCCAATCTTTGGATTGGAGTGATCAACCATGATCATTAGGCTATCATCGGTTGCTAATTTCACCGCTTCATCGGTGCTGATAATGGACGCTTCGATGTCTGGGTAGTCCTTGATTTTATCCAAGAGCCGCCGGATGTCTGTGTGTACGTCTTGATCATCAAAGACAATGTAACACTGCTTGCCATTCATTTGCGCAATCCGGCGAATCCCCAAGGCTGCCCCCCAGGAATCCATGTCCGGCTGTTTGTGACCGTCCACAAAGATCTGGTCGGCCGTGCCCATTAATTGCACTAGAGCGTGCGTGATCATCCGCGCCCGGACCCGGGTCCGCTTCTCCATCGGGTTCGTCTTGCCCCCGAAGAAAACGGCCCTCCCGTCCTTAGACTTAATCACGGCTTGATCCCCACCCCGACCAAGTGCGAGATCCAAATTATTTTGGGCTAAATCGGCCAGTTGGTTCAAATCCGTATCACCATACGCAATCCCAATGCTCAACGTAATTGGGAAGTTCTGTTGCACCGTCCCCTTCCGAATCGTGTCGAGAATGTTAAATTTATCGGCTTCAACCGCCGTTAACGAGCGCATGTACATCATAATTGAATAGTGCTCGGCATCAATCCGTTTGAGATAAATCCCGTACCGTTGCGCCCATTCGGTTAGCTTATTCGTGACGTAATTTCGCAAGTTTGAAATTTCTTGGTCCGACATGGATTGACTAACCTCATCAAAATTATCAAGGTAAATCTCCCCAATGGCCACTTTCTCGTTTTCATACTGAACTTCCACCTCAGCGTAGTGCGTGATGTCCATGAGATAAATGGTTCGGTACTGCCGTTGAATCAAAAGGTTAAAGTACCGACCGTTCCAGGTGGCTTCAAACGGATCATCCTGTTCCCAGTTGGTCTGAATCACCTGCGCGAGGTGGGGGGCAACTTGTTCCAACTGCTTACCTACCACCCGATCCGTTTTAAAATAGGGTTGCAAATACGGATTAATCCAGCTAACCCGTTGTTGGCTATCTAAAATTAAAACCCCCAACGGCATTTCCAGCATTGATTCTTGTTCCCCCCGTTTGATTAGGTACGAGAGGCTGTCCATGTAATTATTGGCTTTTTGTTCGACCACGTTTAGTTCTTTACTTACAAAGAAGAGACCCACGCAGGCTAGCAGCAGGAGAACTCCTCCAACCCACACGTTGTAAACAAACGCAATTACCAGACCCAAGACCAAGTTCAGGGAAATGAAAATGGCGATGTTACGCAGGTGTCGATTATGCATAAAAGGTGGCAACGCCAGCGTTGTGTTTTCCTTTTTCATCATTTGCTCCTTTACTCAATGGGGATCTATTACGCTTTATTTTATCACAAACTCTCCCCTAAAAAGGAGCGAATCCGATCTGCCGAACCAGGCCTAATTGCAGCAAAGAAAAAAGAGCTTCTCATCTCTGAGAAACTCTTTGCAATTACCCATTAGTCTTCAACAACGAATGGTAACAAGCCCATGATCCGAGCCCGTTTAATGGCAATTGTTAATTTCCGTTGGTTCTTAGCGCTAGTTCCCGTTACTCGACGGGGTAAAATCTTACCCCGTTCTGAGATGAACCGCTTTAATAAATCAACATCTTTGTAATCGATGTAGTCAATGTGGTTTGCAGCGATGAAGTCAACCTTCCGACGCCGACGTCCACCTCTTCTACCTCTTGCGTGTCTTTGTTCAGCCATGTGTAATCCCCTCCTCGTTCGTTAATCAGATTTGTCCCACTTTAGAATGGTAAATCATCATCGGAAATATCGATTTGGTCTCCTGAACCGGCAAACGGATCGGCAGAATTATCATTCCCATTGCTAGGATTACTCTGGTTTGCACCATTGTGATCAGCTTGGCCGCCGAAGTTATTCGATTGCGGAGTTCCAAATGGATTTTGTTGAGGAGCTTGGTTGCCAGCGTTGTTGCCTTGTTGACCACTATTTCGTGGTTCCAACAGAGTAAAGTTTTCAACAACGACTTCCGTTACATAAACTCGCTGGCCCTGCTTGTTTTCATAGTTCCGCGTTTGCAGGCGGCCTTCTACCCCAAGCAATGACCCTTTATGAACGAAGTTGGCAAGGTTTTCAGCTGATTTCCGCCAAATAACACAATTAACGAAGTCAGCTTCCCGGTCACCATTTTGATTGGTGAAGCGGCGATCAACGGCCAGGGTAAAGGAACCCACGGCTGCCCCGCTTTGGGTGTATCGTAAATCGACATCTCGTGTTAATCGTCCAGTTAGGACCACGGTATTAATCATACTGAAACGCTCCTCTCGTTCTTAGATAGCTTATTTATCACGTTTAACAGTCATTTGCCGTAAAATGTTGTCACTAAACTTCGACAACCGGTCGAATTCGTCAATTGCTCGACTGTCTTCCGCAGTTAAGTTTACAACGTGGTAGATTCCTTCGTTGAATCCATCAATTTCGTAAGCAAACCGCCGCTTCGACCAATCCTTTGAATCGATCAACTTGGCACCATTATCAGTCAAGATTTTGTCAAACCGTTCTACTAAAGCAGTTTTAGCAGCGTCGTCAAGATCAGGACGGATGATGTAAGTAATTTCATATTTGTTTTCCATGAATTTGCACCTCCTTATGGACTTTCGGCCCTCCAACGATTTGAAGAGCAAGGGTTGCAGTTTGACTCAGAGTCAATCTACAGCTTTACATTATAGCATTGCTTAGGCCCGTTGACAATCCACGAATGCGATTTACCGATACTTAGTTAACTACGTAAAAAAAGATGCCAACGTGGCATCTTTTTTTCGTTTTTAATTATTCGTCATCAGGTGCTGATGCATTTGCTACCGGTGTAGCCGGTTCATCATCCGTTTTCGTGACGATCGCCATCGTGGCCACCTTCGAATCTTCATCAATCCGAATCAGGTGAACCCCCATGGTGGCCCGGCCCGTTTCCGAAACATTTTCCGTTGCGAACCGAATCATAACCCCTTGGTCGGTAATTAACATGATGTCTTCATCGCCGAGCACAACGCCCAGACCAACGACTGGTCCGTTTTTCTCAGTAACGTTGGACGTCTTAATCCCCTTACCGCCCCGGCCTTTAATTGGATACTGGGCAATCGGAGTTCGTTTTCCGTAACCCTTTTCTGAGATTACAAACACATCTCCACCGGAAACAAGCACGTCAGCGCCAATTACGTAGTCCTGGTCCCGAAGTTTCACACCTCGAACTCCAGTGGCGGAGCGGCCCATTGACCGAACGGCATTGACCTTAAAACTCACGGCGTAACCCGCGTGCGTTCCAATGATGACATCATCGGTTTCGCTTACTAACGAAACCTTGATTACTTCATCCGTGTCCCGCAGATTAATGGCCTTGAGCCCATTGTTTCTGATGTTGACAAATTCAGCTAACGGGGTCCGTTTGACCGTTCCCAGCTTCGTGGTAAAGAAGAGATCCTTGTGAGCAACATCTTCTGTATCACTAATGTCTAAGACGGTTTGAATCTTTTCGTGTTCACCCAGTTGTAAGAGGTTGACGATCGGAATTCCCTTGGCCGAGCGTCCGTATTCCGGAACTTCATAGGCCTTTAGGCTGTACACCTTCCCTGCCGTAGTGAAAAACAGCAGTTGGTCATGCGTGGAACCGGTCAGTAAGTGTTCAATAAAGTCATCCTGGTTCACACCCATTCCCTTAATTCCACGACCACCGCGGTTTTGGGCCTTAAAGTCATCGGTCGGAATCCGCTTGATGTACCCGTTATGGGTTAACGTAATGGTGACATTCTTGGCCTCGATGAGGTCTTCATCCTCGATGCTGGTAATTTCCCCCACCATCAATTCCGTCCGCCGGGCATCGCCAAACTTCTTTTGCGTCTCTAACAACTCGTTATAGATGATGTCTGTGACCCGGTCGTGACTATTTAGAATATCCCGATAGTCATTAATTTGTTCCAATAACTTTTGATGTTCATCGGTGATTTTTCCGCGTTCCAATCCGGTTAACCGGACCAACCGCATGTCTAAAATAGCCTGAGCTTGTTTATCGTCTAACGCAAAGTTATCAATCAACTGTTGTTTGGCAATCTCACCCGTTTTGGAACTCCGAATGATTTGAATTACTTGGTCAATGTGGTCTAACGCCACCAACAATCCCGCTAAAATGTGTGCTCGGGCTTCCGCCTTTTTCAGGTTAAAACGGGTCCGACGGGTAATGACATCTACTTGGTAATCCAAGTAGCTATTCAAAATCTCTCTGAGGCTCAACACCTTGGGCGCTCCGTCGATGATTGCCAGCATGTTAAAGCTGTACGAAGTTTGCATCAACGTCATCTTGTAGAGGTTGTTGAGTACCACTTCGGCACTGGCATCCCGGCGCACTTCGATGACAATCCGCATTCCTTCCCGGTCGGACTCGTCATTAATTGCCGTAATCCCGTTAATACGTTTATCCCGAACTAAGTCCGCAATTCGTTCAATTAACTTCGCCTTATTAACCATGTATGGCAACTCGGTTGCAACGATGGTTTGTTTTCCATGGCGGTCCTCTTCGATATCGACCTTAGCCCGAACCACGATGTTGCCGTGACCAGTTTCATAGGCATGTCGAATCCCCGATTTCCCCATTACGATGCCGCCAGTTGGAAAATCAGGCCCAGGCAGCACTTCCATCAACTCGTTAACCTTGGCTGCTGGTTTTTTCATCAGCAAGTGAATGGCCGAGATGACCTCACTTAAATTATGCGGGGGGATGTTCGTGGCCATTCCCACCGCAATTCCGGTTACTCCATTTAGCAACAGGTTCGGAATTCGAGCCGGGAGGACCACTGGTTCCCGTTCCGTACCGTCGTAGTTCGGGGCAAAGTCAACGGTATCCTTATTCAAATCCCGCAACATTTCTAGTGAAATCTTGCTTAACCGGGCTTCGGTATATCGCATGGCAGCGGCGCCGTCGCCATCGACGGAGCCAAAGTTTCCGTGCCCATCAACTAGTAGGTAGCGGTAGCTAAATTCCTGCGCCATCCGCACCATCGCCTCGTAAATGGAGCTATCCCCGTGGGGGTGATACTTCCCCATAACGTCCCCGACAATCCGGGCAGACTTTTTGTAGGGTTTATCGGGCGTGACTCCGAGTTGATCCATGCCGTACAAAATTCGCCGGTTCACGGGCTTTAAGCCATCCCGAACGTCTGGTAGTGCCCGCGCCACAATCACACTCATGGCATAGTCCAAAAATGAGGACTTCATTTTTTTCGACAATTCGACGTTGGTTATTCTAGTTTCTGGCGTTTCCATTTCGTTAGCCACGTAACTTGCCTCCGTTCCCTCTAGGTAACTCTTTTCCCGGTTGTTTCACATGAAACAAAGTTAAACATCCAGGTTTTCAACAAACTTAGCATTCTCTTCGATAAATTGCCGGCGGGGGCCCACTTTTTCTCCCATCAACATCTGGAAGGCCGCTGTTGCGGCGGCAGCATCGTCAGACGTTACCCGGAGTAGGCGGCGGTTAGCCGGATTCATCGTGGTTTCCCACAGCTGTTCGGCATCCATTTCCCCTAACCCTTTGTACCGTTGAATTTGCGGTTTGGGGGCAGCGGGTAATGAACTCAACAGTTGTTGTAGTTCTTCATCCGAGTCAATGTAGCGTTGGAACTTATTCCCCTGCCGCACCCGATAGAGCGGTGGTTGAGCGATGTAAACGTAGCCCTTATCAATCATCGGCCGCATAAAGTTGTAAATTAAGGTTAACAACAGGGTTTGGATGTGGGCACCATCGACATCGGCATCGGTCATGATGATTAACTTGTGGTAGTTCACCTTCGTAATGTCGAACTCTTCACCAAAGCCCGTTCCCATCGCCGTAAATAACGACCGAATTTCCTCGTTAGCTAAAATCCGATCCATGGTGGCCTTTTCCACGTTCAGGATTTTCCCCCGAATGGGTAGAATCGCCTGGGTTAACCGGGATCGCCCCTGCTTAGCAGACCCACCAGCCGAGTCCCCCTCAACGATGAACAATTCTGAAATTGCGGGATCCTTACTAGTATTGTTTGCAAGTTTCCCCGGGAGGCTGTTAATTTCTAGTCCACTTTTTTTCCGGGTGACTTCGCGAGCTCGTTTGGCTGCTGACCGTGCCTTCGCTGCTAGTAACCCCTTTTGCACGATTTCCTTGGCCACCTGCGGATGTTCATCCATAAACTTCGCAAATTCCTGGCTAAAGACGTGATTTGTGGCCGTCCGGGCGTCCGAATTTCCCAACTTTGTCTTGGTCTGGCCTTCGAATTGCGGATCCGGGTGTTTAACGCTCACAACGGCCGTTAGCCCCTCACGGACATCCGGTCCCGTAAGGTTATCCTCGTTATCCTTAAGCAGGTGGTTATTGCGGGCATAGACGTTAATGATCCTAGTCAACGCCTGCTTAAAGCCCTCTTCGTGGGTTCCACCTTCGTAGGTATTAATATTATTCGTAAAGGTTTTTAACGTACTGTGGTAGTCATCCGTATATTGCAACGAAACTTCCACCGTAATGTCGTGTTCGACCCCTTCCACGTAAATGGGATCCTGAAACAGCGCGGTCCGATCCCGGTCTAGGTATTCCACGTAATGCCGAATCCCGCCCTCGTAATGAAAATCGTGTTCAACGGGCGGTTCCTGCCGGTTATCCTTAATTGTGATCCGCAGTCCCTTATTTAGGAACGCTAACTCCCGAATCCGGGTCGTCAGGGTTTCCATGTCATAAACCGTGGTTTCCGTGAAAATATCTGGATCGGGTAAGAAGTGAACCTTCGTTCCGTGGGTCTCAGCTGGGGCGGTTCCAATTACTTTCAAAGGCGTCTGCACGTGTCCACGCACAAAGTCCATGTAATAGCGTTTCCCGTTTCGAGTCACCTCCACAGAGAGGTTTTCGGAGAGCGCGTTAACCACTGAGGCCCCGACCCCGTGCAATCCACCAGAAACCTTGTAACCGCCACCGCCGAACTTTCCACCGGCGTGCAGAATGGTGTACACCGTTTCCAACGCTGACTTACCGGTTTCTTTTTGCTGGTCAACCGGGATCCCCCGACCATTATCCGTGACCGTGATGCTGTTATCCTTTTCAATGACCACATCAATCTGGTCGGCAAAGCCGGCGAGCGCCTCATCAATTCCATTATCAACAATTTCCCACACGAGGTGATGCAACCCCTGCGAATTGGTCGCACCAATGTACATTCCCGGCCGTTTCCGCACCGCTTCTAGTCCCTTTAGGACTTGAATTTGACTTGCATCATACTCATTTGCTCGTTCTGCCTTGGTCTCATTCGAATGCTCTGTCATGTTCATCCTCCTACTGGTCAATCTTTCCGCCGTGAATGTGGAACAAGCGGGGATCATGAATCAACTCCGCTGACACCCCACTCAGACTAGTTGTCGTTAAAAACGTCTGCACTTTATTTTGAATTGCCGTCAACAAATGGGTTTGCCGGATGTCGTCTAGTTCTGACAAGACGTCGTCTAAGAGCAAGACCGGGTACTCCCCCGTCTCATCCTTCATCAGATCAATTTCCGCCAGTTTAGTGGCCAGGGCTGCAGTCCGTTGTTGTCCCTGTGATCCAAAGGTCGCAACGTCCTTACCATTAACCAAAAACCGGAGATCATCCCGTTGCGGTCCGTAGAGGGTCGTCCCCTGCTGAATTTCTTTTGCCTGATTATCCGCGAACTTTTGCAATAGGGCCTGATAAATCATGTCAACACTTGCCAGTTGCTCCCGCGGAAGCGCCGTCGAGTAACGAAACTGCAACTCCTCGCGATGCTGCGAAATTTCGGCATGCAATGCTTGCGACCAGTGTTGCAAGCGCCGCAACAGTTGCACGCGCTGAAAAATGATTTCTGCAGCGTAAGCGGCTAACTGATCCGATAAAACCGTGAGGTACACCCGATCGTGCGCGGTTTGAAAGTGCAACTGGCGGAGGTAAGCATTGCGCTGTTTCAAAATCCGGCGGTACTGACTCACGTTGTATAAATACCGGTTACTCATCTGCCCAAATTCAATATCCATGAACCGCCGGCGTACCTGTGGCGCACCCTTAACGAGTTTCAGATCCTCTGGGGCAAACAAAATCACGTTTAACTGTCCCACGTAAGTTGAGAGTTTCGCCTGTTCAATGTGATTGACCTTCGCCTGCTTCCCACTCGGGTTAAGCCGCAGTTCCAACTGAGTGGGGCCGGCCGCGCGCCGAATCTTACCCCAGAGCGACGCCGTTTTGTACTCCCATGTAATCAAATTTCGGTTATTAGAAGTGCGATGACTGCGGGCTAACGCTAAGACGTAAATCGCCTCCAAGAGGTTCGTTTTGCCCTGCGCGTTTTCCCCAATCAAAACATTGACGCCGGGAGCAAAAGCGACGTCGAGTCGTTCATAATTACGAAAATTTCGCAGTTTTAGTTCGTCAATCCGCATGAAATGGCCTACTTTGCCTTAATAAAAAACAAACCCACCTCGGGAACCCGGACGACATCACCGTCGTACAGCTTCTTCCCGCGTCGGTTTTCTGGTTCATCATTTAGGTAAACGGTTTTTTCGCGTAAAAACCACTTTGCTTGTCCGCCTGAAGCAATCACATTTTCCATTTTAAGCAATTGGCCTAACGTCACGTACGGCGTTGTAATTAAAACCTCTTTTTTCATCTTGCCACCTGCTTTCATTACTTCTAATTATAACCTTTAAAATTCAAAAAGTACACCCAGCTCGCATTTATAAGCCGTTTCAGCCCGTTCAGGTCATTTAGACATTTAAACCGTTAAAGCACCAAAAAAGCCCATAAACTAAATTATGGGCTTTTAGTGCGATTTTAGGTTAAAAAGTTCGTACAGGAGTGATCAGTTGAATAAAGTTCGTGTGGTTATCGGCCGGGGTGATCGTAAACGGTCGTAAGGCCGAAGTAAAGGCGATTTCAACGTCAATCGGACCAAAGACGCGGAGCGCTTCTTTCATGTAATCCGGATTAAACGAAATTTCCAAGTCCGCCCCACTAAGGGTAGCGGGCGTTAACTCTTCTTCCACTTTCCCTACGTCTGGGGAGTTCCCCGTGATCGTTACAACTTGATCAGCAGGCTTAATTGTAAATTTGATGACGTTGTTGCGGGATTCATGGGAGAGCAAGGACGCCCGTTCCACGGCAGCGAGTAAGTCAGTTGCTGCAAACTTGACCTGGGTTTCTGAGGAAGTTGGGACCAGCCGCGAGGTATCTGGATAGTTGCCCTCAAGGAGTCGGGAGTAAAACCGAGTCGCCCCAAAGGTGAAGAGCACCTGATTTTCCGACAAATGCATGTCAATGGCATTCGTTTCACCATCTAGCATCCGAGCTAATTCCTTTAGACTTTCGCCCGGGATGACCACGTTATAGTCACCTTCGGCTTCCTTGGGTAATTCCACGTTCCGTTGGCTAAGCCGGTGACTATCGGTAGAAACGGCCAGTAGCTGATTGTGGTCTAACGTAAAGTGAACTCCAGTTAAAATCGGGCGGCTTTCTTGTTTAGAAACCGCGATTACAGTTTGGCCAATGACCTCCCGAAAAATTTCAGCTGGAAGGTGAATGGGATGTTCGCTATCAACTTCAGGTAAGTGTGGGTATCCATTAGCATCCAATCCATTAATTGTAAATTCAGAATTTCCTGACTTAATGGTGGTTTGGAAGTTATCACCGACTTCCACCGAGAGTTCCCGATCCGGGAGTTTTTTAACGATTTCACTGAAAAACCGAGCGGGTAACGTGATTTTCCCAGTTGAACTAATGGTTAATTCATGATCTGGATTATTCCCACTAATCGTGGTTTGAATGGATATGTCAGCATTACTACCCGTTAATTGAATGTTGCTGTTGGAAACATCAATCAGCAGGTTGGTAAGGATGGGAATCGTTGTCTTGCTTGAAATGGCTCGTTGAACAATTCCTAAGGCTTTAATAAACGAAAGTCGATTAATGGAAAATTGCATACTTCAGTTCCTCCTTCAGGGCCGGTGGGTTAATTTAATTAATTAAAACAAAAATCGTAGTAGTAGTAGGGCCTGTGATTTCTGTGGATAACTCTTAAAGAGCAAAGTGGTTAATCAGTTATCCACTGTGGATAAGTTTGTTAGTAAGTGCCCTAGTTTTTTAATAATTATCCACAACTAGCATTATACCATTTTTCCAGGATCACTTACGCCCCCGCTCGCTTAGTGCCGAATTTCAGTTTTTAAATCGGCAATTTGTTTTTGGAGTTCGGCATCGGAAGCAGCCATTTTGGTAATCTTTTCGTGCGCATGAATTACCGTGGTGTGATCCTTGCCCCCAAAGGCCTCTCCGATTTTGGGGAGGGAATTATCGGTGAGTTCCCGACAGAGATACATGGCGACCTGTCGCGGAATGACGATGGCTTTTACCCGTTTTTTCCCCTTCAGCTCCTTAACCGTGACGTGGTAATAAGACGCAGTTACTTTCATAATCGTTTCGGGGGTGAGCGCACTCTTTTCCTTGTTGAGCTTTAGGGGTTTTAGCGCTTCGGAAACGAGGTCCATGGTTACTGGTTCCTGCTTTAAGTCGGCAAAGGCTTTAATGCGGGAGAGCGCACCTTCTAGTTCCCGGACGTTTGAATCAATTTGACTGGCGATGTAACTCATAATGTTATCGTCGACTTGGAGTCCTTCCGACTGGGCCTTAGCCCTCAGAATGGCAGCTCGGGTTTCCAAATCGGGCGCCGTAATGTCAACGGATAATCCCCATTTAAACCGGGAGACTAAGCGATCCGTGAGCGAGTTAATTTCGTTTGGGAGTCGGTCGGCCGTCATCACGATTTGTTTGTTTTCTTCGTAAAGGGCGTTAAAAGTATTAAAGAACTCATCCTGGGTTCCCTCTTTATTAGCAAGGAACTGGATGTCATCAACTAATAGTAAATCGACGTTGCGATACACCCGCCGAAATTCCTGCATTTTGTTGTTTTGCAGGGCATCAATGAAGTCATTGGTAAATTTTTCCGTGGTAACGTACTTAACGTTTGCGTTGGGATGGGTCTTTAAGACCTTGTTACCAATCGCCTGCATTAGGTGGGTTTTTCCTAGTCCAACGCCACCATAGAAGAACAGTGGATTGTAAACCTTTCCGGGATCTTCGGAAACCGCGAGGGCCGCGGCGTGCGCCATTTGATTCCCCTGCCCAATCACGAAGGTATCGAAGGTGTAGTGCGGATTCAGGTGGGGATCAATGTGCGGCGTAGTTGGCTTGGCGTGATTTTGCTGAAACTGCGCGAGATTGTCAGTGTTCGGTCCGGTTTCGCCCTTTAAAACTAAATTGGGGCGGACATCCGTTTGGGTAACTGCATAAGCGTATTCAATAAACGTTGATTTTAACTGGCGTTCCCAGTAGTCACGGTGCAGCGCAGTTGGAAGTTCGAGGGTTAAGACGTGACCATCGTATGAAATTGGGGTAACGGAGTTGATCCAAGTAGCATACGTATTTTCGTCAAATTTAGGGTTTTCCTTAAATTTGGCTTTAATTTGATTCCATAGTTCGGTGTGATTCAT